>JAXLRJ010000054.1:0-2050 GCA_046331115.1 Acidimicrobiales bacterium | reverse complement strand
AAAGGTGGTCCTCCGTGGCTCGGGCGACGAGCGCCAGGGCCCCGGAGAGCATCGACACTGTAGCCGGACCCCTCCGGACCGGCGAACCACTTCCCGAGCCCGTGCCAGGGTCGTCAGGCAACGAGCGCGCTACGAGTCCAGCAGGTGCACCAGTCGGCGATAGCCGACGATGCGGCCGGCGGCTACGAGCATGGACTCGCGGAACAGCTCGCCCGTGGAGGACACACGGGCCGTGGGCGACACCGACCCGTCGAACCCCACCTCGTGCGCCGTCGCCTCCAGGCGGTACGAGTGGTACGGATCCGACACGAGCAGCACACGGTCGATCCCCCGCCGCCGCAGCACACGGAACGACGCGGCCAACGACTCCCACGTGCTGGTACCGGTGCTCACCACGATCAGGTCGCGCTCAGGGATCCCCTGCTTCCGCAGGTACTTCAGCCCGGCGTACGCCTCGGTGAACCGGTCGCCCTGCTGGCCCGCGCCGGTGAGGACGATCTGAGGCACGACCCCCTGCTGGTAGAGCCGCTGGGCCCGGTCGAGGCGGCCGCGGAACGCCCCGCTCGGACGTCCGTTGTACTGCGCGGCGCCCAGGACGACGGCGGCGTCGGCCGGCTGGGTGTGGTCCCAGTCGTCGGCAGCAAAGACTTGCGCGGCGGTGAACACGACGTACACGACGAACGCGAGAGCTATCGCCAGCAGTGCCCGGGGCCAGCGCCGCCGCCTCTTCACCGGACCAGGGTATCCAGGGCCGCCGACCGCAACGGGCAGCCCCGCCCGTATGCTGGCCGGCATGAGATCGCGGGGCCGGCTGGGGCTCGCCGCCGGGGTCACCATCGTGCTGCTCGCCGCCGCCATCGGCGCCGTCGCGATGGCGTCCGGCGACGACGAGCAACCCATTGCTCGCGCCACCACGACCACGTCGAGCACCACCACCGCCCCCACCACGACGCTCCCCCCGCTCACCGTCGACCCCACCCGCACCGACGTCGCGACCGCCGCGCTCCCGATGATCGAGGTGTTCGCCGCCCCGCCCGCCGGCGCGAAGGTCGACCCACGGGCTGCGGCCGCCGGAGCGCAGCTCGCGTCGATGGTTCCGCAGACGTCGCCCGAGCGGGCCAACGCGCCCGCCATCCCCACCGTCGCCGCCCCGGTCAAGGGCCGTCGTGCCACGGCCACCGGCTGGGAGTTCGACAACCCCACGCCCTGGGGCAACCCGCTCACGTTCATCGTCACCGAGGACCACGGCGAGTGGCTCCGGGTCCACATGCCCATCCGTCCCAACGGGCTGCAGGGCTGGATCAGGGCGTCGGACGTCAACCGCTCGACCATCGACACGCACGTCGAGGTCGACGTCAGCGACCGCGTGCTGCGGGCCTGGGCCGGATCGACCCTGATCGTCGAGACCAAGGTCGTCGTGGGCAAGGACAGCACCCCCACCCCGCTCGGTCGTCTCTACCTCACCGACGTCGAGGAGAAATACCGCGGCTCCGCCTACGGCCCCTGGATCCTCCCACTGTCGGGCTACTCGCAGGCGCTCGACGAGTTCTCCGGCGGCGTGCCCGTCATCGCGATGCACGGCACCAACCGGCCCGAACTGGTGGGCTCAGCGGCGTCGAACGGATGCATCCGCATGCCCGACGACGTCATCCAGCGGCTCCATGACACGCTGTTCCTCGGCACCCCGGTCGACATCCGAGCCTGACCGGCGGCGCCCGCGCTCCGGGCGCTCAGTACCAGGTGACCGCCGGCGCCGTGGTCACCGCGGCGAGCGGCTGGTGGAGCAGCTCGGCGGGGACGGCATCGGCGATGGCGCGCAGCTTCTTGTAGAAGTGCGGGTGATGCGCCTCCTCCAACGCGAGGCGACGACGCTCGGCCGCGTCGCCGGTGGGCGGCGAGATGTCGAGCCCGAGCGCCGACACGGCCGCCGTCACGTCGTGGCTCACCGGCGCCCGCCCGAAGGACGCCGCCCGCTTCAGCGCAACGGCGGCGACCGCGGCCAGGGCGTCGGCGGCGTGCTCGCCGTCGGCCAGGCGTAGCGAGTCGGCGA
>JAXLRJ010000053.1:0-1516 GCA_046331115.1 Acidimicrobiales bacterium | reverse complement strand
TGGGCCTGCTCGCGGTGGCCTTCGCCACGCTGCTCCTCGCCGGCTGCATCTCGGCCAACCAGCAGACCGACGTGGATGCCGTCAACAGCGCCCGCCGGTCGGCCCGCCTCGCCACCCTGAAGGTGGACTCGGCTGCCTCCAGCAAGGCCCAGGCCTGGGCCGAGCACATGGCCCGCACCGGCAAGCTCGAGCACACCGGCGGGGGCACGAAGCTCGACACCTCGGGCGTCAGCGGGTGGTGCCGCTACGGCGAGAACGTCGGCCTCGGCCCGAACCTGGCCGACATCCACACTGCGTTCATGAACTCGCCGCCGCACAAGGCCAACATCCTGGGCGGCTGGCACCGCATCGGCACGGGCGTCGCCAAGAGCGGTCGGACCTACTACGTCACCGAGATCTTCCTGCGGAACGCCGGGACCTGCTGAGGTCCGCCCGGATGGCCTGACGGGCCGTCAGGTGCATTGGGGCGCCACGAGAGGCGGACCGTAGGCTGGCCGGCGATGAGCGACGATCCGACCCTCGCCGACTGGGAGGCCCTGGCCTCCAAGGACCTCAAGGGCCGCAGCCCCCACGACCTCACCCGGACCCGCCCGGAGGGCATCGAGGTGAAGCCGCTGTACACGGCGGCGGACGTGGAGGGGCTCGACACCGACACGCTGCCGGGCTTCGCGCCGTTCACCCGCGGCGTCCGGGCCACGATGTACGCCAACCGGCCGTGGACGATCCGCCAGTACGCCGGCTTCTCCACCGCCGAGGAGTCCAACGCCTTCTACCGCCGCAACCTGGCGGCCGGCCAGCAGGGCGTGTCGGTGGCGTTCGACCTCGCCACCCACCGGGGCTACGACTCGGACCACCCCCGCGTGGTGGGCGACGTCGGCAAGGCCGGCGTGGCGATCGACTCCGTCGAGGACATGAAGATCCTCTTCGACGGCATCCCGCTGGACCAGATGTCGGTGTCGATGACCATGAACGGCGCGGTGCTGCCGGTGCTGGCCTCGTTCGTGGTGGCCGCCGAGGAGCAGGGCGTCAGCCAGGAGCAGCTGGCCGGGACCATCCAGAACGACATCCTCAAGGAGTTCATGGTCCGCAACACCTACATCTACCCGCCCGAGCCGAGCATGCGGATCGTGGCCGACATCATCAGCTACACGTCCGAGCACATGCCGAAGTGGAACTCGATCTCGATCTCCGGGTACCACATGCAGGAGGCGGGCGCGACGGCCGAGCAGGAGCTGGCCTTCACCATCGCGGATGGCAAGGAGTACGTGCGCGCCGCCCTGGCCCAGGGCCTCGACGTCGACAAGTTCGCCGGCCGCCTCAGCTTCTTCTTCGCCATCGGCATGGACTTCTTCATGGAGATCGCCAAGCTGCGCGCCGCTCGCATCCTGTGGCACCGGGCCATGAGCGAGTTCGAGCCCAAGAACCCCAAGTCGCTCATGTTGCGCACCCACTGCCAGACCTCGGGCGTGTCGCTCACCGCGCTCGACCCGTACAACAACGTGATCCGCACCACCAT
>JAXLRJ010000052.1:0-1949 GCA_046331115.1 Acidimicrobiales bacterium | reverse complement strand
CACCTGCACCGAGATCATCGACGCCGTCTGCGAGCGCGGCGAGTGCGACTTCGTCACCGACATCGCTGCCTGGCTCCCGCTGATCCTCATCGCCAACGACCTGGGCGTCGCCCCGGAGGACCGGGCGCAGCTGCTCGAGTGGAGCGACGTCATGCTCTCCGCCCTCACCGGCGACCCGTCCACCCTCGAGCCGGCCACGCTCGCGTTCATCGGGTACACCGAGTACATCACCCGGGTCATCGCGGACCGCCGGGCGAGCCCGGCCGGTGAGGACCTGATGAGCATCCTCTGCCACGCCGAGGTCGACGGCGACCGGCTCGACCAGCAGGAGCTGATCGACGAGTCGCTGCTCATCCTCATCGGCGGCGACGAGACCACCCGCCACGTGATCTCCGGCGGCGCCTACCAGCTGCTCGTGGACCGCGACCGGTGGGAGCGGCTGCGCGCCGACCGCTCGCTCATGCCCACCGCGGTCGAGGAGATGCTGCGGTGGGTCACCCCGATCAAGAACATGAACCGGACCGCCACCCGCGACGTCGAGGTCGGCGGCCAGCAGATCCGCGAGGGCGACAACGTGCTGCTCCTCTACCCCTCGGCCAACCGGGACGAGGCGGTGTTCGCCGACCCGCACGCCTTCGACCTGGCCCGGACCCCGAACGACCACGTCGCGTTCGGCTTCGGCACCCACTTCTGCCTGGGCAACAGCCTGGCCCGCCTCGAGCTCCGCGTCATGTTCGAGGAGCTCCTCGACCGGCTGCCCGACCTCGAGCTGGTGGACCTGGCCGAACCGGCGCGTCGCCCCGCCAACTTCGTCAGCGGCTACGAGTCGATGCCGGTGCGCTTCACGCCCACGGCGCCCTCGACCGCGCGTTAGCGTCGCCCCTGCAGCCCAGCCATCCATCCACCACACCCCGAAGAGGTGCGACATGACGAAGGTTCGAGGCATGGGCGCGGTCGCGCTCGCCCTGGCGGCGGCGAGCGTGCTGGCCGCCTGCGGCGGAGACGGCGGGAGCGAAAGCAGCGCCACCACCACCAGCAGCAAGGGCTCCACCCCGCCCACCGGCTCGGGCTCCACCCTCTCGGTCCCTGACGGCTCGAGCTCGTCGGGCTCGCCGACCGGCAAGGTCCGCGTCGTCAACGCGTTCGCGCCCGGCGGCACGCCGATGACCCTCGACGTCTACGACACCCCGAACCCGGGCACGTCCGACGACCCGGTGATCGAGGGCCTCGAGTACGGCCAGGTGTCGGACTACGTCAAGCCGAAGGGCTACGGCGACTCCGGCAACCTCTACATCTTCGAGGCCGGCGAGAAGGAGCGCAGCACCAGCGGCTCCAGCCAGGACATCAACGGCCAGGCCACCTCCAACGCCGGCTACGAGAAGGGCACCCAGCGGACGGTGGTCATCGGCACCGGCAACGCGTTCGACGACCAGGCCAAGGACCAACCCATCTACCAGGAGATCATGGAGGACGGCACCGGCAACCTGGCCCCCGTGCCCTCGCAGGTGGCCGACCCGTCGCAGGGCCTGCTGCTCGCCAACGCCCGCGGCGCCGAGACCGACCGCAGCGCCCTCGACTTCACCCTCGCGGTCGACGGGAAGTGCCCCAAGCGCCGCGACCCGGAGAACTCGGCGGGTGGCTCGGTGGAGAGCATCGCCAACGGCAACGCCGTCCCGTACCTCGTCTCGGCCGGCAGCCACCAGATCCAGATCCTCGTCGCCCCCGACAGCAACCTGCTGACCACCTGCGACCTGGGCGCCGCCAAGGCCAGCGACACCGTCGACGTCGCCGCCGGCAAGCGGGTGGAGATCTTCGTGATCGCCCCCGGCGACGACCCGAGCGACTTCAAGATCGTCACCGCCCCCGTCGCCGGGGACTGACGAGCGCTACGCCAGGTCGAGGGGGGGGCGCCCGGCGCCCCCCCCGACCACCCCCCCCGCCGGGTCGGG
>JAXLRJ010000051.1:0-2403 GCA_046331115.1 Acidimicrobiales bacterium | reverse complement strand
CGTGTTCAAGCTCGAACCCCACGAGCTGGTCGCCGGCACCAAGTACCCGCGGGGCAAGGCCGAGCGCCTCCCGCTCGTGGCCGCCCGCCACACCGAGGTCGAGCTGGCCCTGGCCCTGCTCGACAACGACCTCGGCTGGTGCGACGTGGTGGCGCCGTCGCTGGCCGTGCCGGTGCTCCAGCAGTGGCAGAGCCGCATCGGCCTGCTCGTCGAGCAGAGCCACGACCGCCGTGAGCGCGACGCCCTCGCCGATGCGGCCCGCCGCGTCGGCGCCGCCCTCGACGCCGCCCTGGCGCGCTGAGCCGACGCGGATCGGCGGCCAGCACGCCGGTCAGCGGCCCACCCGCTGGCGCCACTCGTCGAGGATGTCGCGCAGCGTGCCTTCGATGATGTCGATCTCGGGCTCCCAGTCGGTGGCCTTGTGCAGCTTCGTGTAGTCGCCGCGCAGCACCGGCACGTCGACGGGCCGCTGCAGGGCCTGGTCCTCCTCGAGCCGCATGGGTCGGTGGGCCATGGCCACCAGCCGGTCGGCCAGCTCGGAGATGGCCAGGTCGGTGCCGGTGCACACGTTGTAGGCCTCGCCCGGCTCGCCGTGCTCGACCAGCAGCCGGTAGGCGCGCACGACGTCGCGCACGTCGGTGAAGTCGCGCCGCGGCGTCAGGTTGCCGACGGGCACGACCTCACGACCCTCGAGCTCGTTGAGGGCGATGCGCTCGGCGAGGGCCGGGGCGACGAAGCGGTTGGTCTGGCCAGGGCCCAGGTGGTTGAAGGCCCGCACCCGCATGACCTCGAGGCGGTACCCGAGCCAGGCCTGCAGCGCGAGGTAGTCGGCGGCGATCTTGGAGGCCGCGTACGGGCTCACCGGCCGCAGCGGGCTCTCCTCGGTCAGCGGCAGCTCGCCGAGCGTGACCCTGCCGTAGACGTCGGCGCTGCTGATGACGAGGACGCGGCCGACCTGGGCCTCGACGCTGGCGAGCAGCACGTTCAGCGTGCCGTCGGCGTTCACCCGGAAGGTGTCGTGGGGCGCCGACCACGAGCCGCCGACGTCGCTGTAGCCACCGAGGTGGTAGACGGCGTCCGGGGCGGTGTCGAGGATGAGCTCGCGGATCCCGGCGGCGTCGAGCAGGTCGGGGCCGTCGGCCCGGTCGACGCCGACGACGGTGTCGCCGTTGGCCTCGAGGTGGGCGGTGAGGTGACGTCCGACGAACCCCTCCGCGCCGGTGACGAGCGCCTTCATGGCTCGGGCCCCCTTCGTCGTGGTCGCCGGCGACTCGGGCTCGACCGCGCGACCGCTGCTCTGGGGGAGTGTAGGAGACGCCGACGTGGTCGCTTCGCCCGGTGCCCCAGGGCGCCCCGGGAACGGTCAGCCCGGCTCGGCGGCCCGGTGGTACAGGTCGACGAGGCCGTCGACGGTGGCGTCCCACGAGAACCGTGCCACCCGGGCCCGGCCGGCGGCCACCAGGCGCCCGGCAGCCGCCTCGTCGGTGAGCAGCTCGGCGAGCGCCCCGGCCAAGGCGGCAGGGTCGCCGATGGGAACGATGCGGGCGGCGTCGCCCACCACCTCGGGGACGGCGCCGGCTGCGGTCACCACCACCGGCACGTCCGCGCTCATCGCCTCCAGCGGGGGCAGGCCGAAGCCCTCGTAGACCGAGGGGTAGGCGAAGGCGGCGGCGCCCCGCAGCAGCGAGGCCCGCACGGCCGGCTCGACGAACCCGAGCCGGGTGATCCGGTCGGCGTGGTGGGCGTGGCGCAGGGCGTCGGCCAGGTCGGCCTCGCCCCAGCCCTCGGGCCCGGCGATCACCAGGCCGAGCTCCGCGTCCTCCGCGGCCAGCTCGTCGAAGGCCTCCACCAGGGTGGGGAAGTCCTTGCGGGGCTCGATGGTGCCCAGGGCCAGCACGTACCGGTCGCGTCCGGCGAGGCGGCGGCCCTCGGCGGCGTCGCCGCCGACGACGGGGGTGATCCCGTTGGGGACGGCGACCACCCGCTGGGCGGGCACGTCGAGCCAGTCGCGCACCTCCTCGGCGACGTGCTCGGACACCGTGTGCACCCAGGCGCCATGGGCGACCGCCCGCCGCAGCAGGGCCGGGTACTGCAGGGTGTCAGCGGTGCAGAGCTCGGGGTAGCGGACCACCGTGAGGTCGTGCACCGTGACCACCCGGGCCGCCCGCCGAGCGGGCGGGACCACGAAGTTGGGGCCGTGGACCACGTCGGTGGCGCCGGCCAGCCACTCGATCGGCGGCTGCTCGCAGCGCAGCCAGGCCGCCCGCAGCGGCCGGGCGGCCAGGGGTCGCCGCACCACGCTCGCCCCGGCCGGGGCGAGGACGCGCAGGTCGTCGCGCCCCCGCCAGGACACCGCGAACAGACGGAGGTCGACACCGGGGCGAGCGGCCAGCCGTTCGGCGA
>JAXLRJ010000050.1:0-2562 GCA_046331115.1 Acidimicrobiales bacterium | reverse complement strand
TCACCGACGCCGGGCCGCTGCGCTACCTGGCCGATCAGGTCGCCGTGCTGGCGCTCGAGACCCGGGACCACACCGGCACCACCGGCGCCCAGCTCGATGCGCTGGTCGACGGCGACATGGGCGGTGCCCCGTTCAGCCTCGTGGTCGCGGCCTACGTGAAGGCCGGCGACACCCCGGGGGCGAAGCTCGCTCGCCGGGTCATGGGCGAGCAGCCGTGGGCCCAGAGCAGCGCGCTGGTGTTCCCCGACGTCGTGCTCGGGCTGTTCGCCAACGACGTGGCCAAGGAGGGCACCGGCCCGAAGGGCGCTCGTCAGGCCCCGGCGCGGGGCACCGCGCTCGTGGGCGTGGCGGCCCTGGCGCCTGCGGCTCGGCCGCTCGCCCTGGCCGACGAGGCCACCGGGGTGTGCTCCACGCTCTCGGGCTGGGTCGACAGCGTGATCCAGACCATGGTGGACGCCCTGAAGGTCGACACCAGCGGTGGCGGGATCACCGGGATCCTCGGCGAGATCTGGAACACCGTGGTCGACCTCGCCGTCGAGGCCGGCAAGCAGGTGGTGGCCACGCTCACCGCCCCGATCGTGGCGGTGGTCAAGACCGGCCTCGCGATCGCCGGCACCCTCTCGATGGTCGCGGCGCTGCTGCGCCCGTGGAGCGTCACCGGCGAGCAGCAGCCCTCGCCGGTGGACTACGGCATCGACCCTGGAAGCGGCAACCCGGCGAAGATCGTCGCCACGGTCGACACGGCGGGCTCCGAGCCGTTCACCGCCGGCGTCGTCGACTGCGCCAAGCAGGCTGGCGTGGACCTGCCCGACCCGACCACCGCCAAGGGCTCGAAGATCACCTGGAAGCCGATCGGGATCGACGAGGTCGGCACGGACATCGAGACCGACGACGTGGTCGGGGCCGACGACACCGCATCGCTGCGCTTCACCACCAAGACCGAGAGCAAGGAGGCGGCCGCGGAGGGCACCCCGGTGCCGCACACGACCGCCGTCACCATCGAGGTCGAGCGGACCCAGGTGAAGGACATGCAGGCCCTCCTGCAGACCCTGCTCACCGGCTCGATCCCCGGCGTGGCCGGCCAGATCGCCTCGGCCGTCTTCGGCATCATCACCCAGCCGATCTTCGACGAGATGGCCACCATGCTCGGCACGTCCAGCGCGGCGACCGGCACCGTGATCTCCCACACCGAGCCCGAGCAGAAGCCGAAGGCCACCACGACGACCAAGGTCGACGAGTGCGCCGGCCTGGCCGAGGGCGTGATCCCCGACGGGACCTGGACGGGCGACGTCGAGCGCGACGTCGATGGGAGCCCCACCCAGGCGTCGGGTGCGATCACCAGCACCGGCGGCGGTCAGATGACCATCACCGTCGCCAAGGGCAAGGTCACCTCCGGCACCTGGACCTTCGACTTCTCGTCGTCGGGCACGATCGAGGTGCAGGGTGGCAAGGGCACCATCGACTCCATGTCCGGCAAGGGCGGTGGCACGGTGGCGGGCACCGCGGCCAAGCCGGTCCTGTCGGGCACCGGCACGATCAGCGGCCAGATCTCCGTCACCGTCAGCGGCTTCAGCACCCAGGTCCCGATCGACGAGACCCACCCGACCTCCACCGCCCTCACGGTGGAGGAGAGCAGCTGCGACGAGGTGACCGGCACGTTCGTGCCGTCGTTCACCGAAGCGACCGGCGGCATGGCGGTGTTCAGCGGCGTGGCCCGCTGGACCGGCACCCCGGCTTGAGATGTGGTGAGCCGGCCTGCGCTTCAGCCGGGGCAGGCCCGGGGGCTCAGCACTGGACGGACACGGTGAAGTTCTGTGCCGCCGGGGTGGTGCCGGTCGTCAGGTGCACGAACACCTTGATCGTGGTGCCGCTCGCGGTCGCGTTGGCGGTGTAGGTCACGTTGACGTTGGTGTTGGCGACGGCGTTGCAGCCGTCCAGGGTCCTCGTGGTCTGCAGCGTGTAGAGGCCCTCCGCGTAGGACGAGGAGGTGATCCCTCCCGACGCGGTGATCAGGCTCCCGTCCGCGGACACCGACGCCACCATCGGCTCCACGTAGTACCCGGTCACGTCGAGCACGAGGTCCGTCTGGTTGCCGAACGCGCGCAGGTCCAGCTGGCTGGCGGTGGCGAGCGTGGCGCCGGTGGTGGTCCCGCCGTTGCCCGTGGTCGACCAGTTCAG
Organism: Acidimicrobiales bacterium; assembly: GCA_046331115.1. GTDB lineage: Bacteria > Actinomycetota > Acidimicrobiia > Acidimicrobiales > Iamiaceae > Aquihabitans. The sequence continues at coordinate 384 of JAXLRJ010000050.1, read as the reverse complement.
GACCGTGGCCTTGGGCTCGGTGGTGCCGTGGGGCCAGGCGTGGAGGTAGCCGCTGCCGGTGGCCCTCGTTGCGGTGATCGACACGGCGATGGCCGTGGCGTCGTCGGGGATGCCGCAGCCCGTGGCCTTGCCGCCCTGGGTGGCGAAGCCCGTCGAGCCGGTGATCTGCACGGCCCGGGTCGACCCGGGGGTGAGCGGGCCTGCAGTCGCCGATCGGCTGTCGAACGCCCGGCAGGGCGAGATGGCAACGAGCCCTGCGGACGCGGTCACGCCCGTTCCGTGGGCCGCCCGCGTGGGCGGGGTGGACCGGGCGCCGGGACGGAGGCCGGCGGCTCCGCTGGCGGCGACCGCGCCGAGGGCGAGCAGCACGCATCCGGCGATCGC
>JAXLRJ010000049.1:0-2648 GCA_046331115.1 Acidimicrobiales bacterium | reverse complement strand
GCCGCGTCGGCCTCCGCAGGTCCGTCGAGCTCGGCGAGCAGCGCCGGCGCGACGAGGTCTGCGAGGCGATGCAGGAGCAGGCGAGCTCGAGCCGCGAGCGCGTCGATCCCGAGCCGCATGCCGAAGCCGAACTCGGCGTTGTCCTCGAACAGCGAGTTGCTCCACGCCGGGCCTCGACCGTCGGCATCGACGGTCCACGGGGTGGTCGGCAGGTTGCCCCCGTAGATCGACGAGCAGCCCGTGGCGTTGGCCACCACCAGCCGGTCGCCGAACAGCTGGGTGAGCAACCGCAGGTAGGGCGTCTCGCCACAGCCCGAGCACGCGCCGGAGAACTCGAACAGCGGCGGCAGCAGCGGCACGGTCCGCGACAGGAGCGGTATCTGCTGGCGGGGCAGGTCGGGGATGCGCTCGAACGCGGCCCACTTGGCCCGCTCCCGGTCCTGGCGCTCGCTGACCGGGGCCATGTTCAGGGCCTTGCGCTTGGGCTGGGATCGGTCCTTCGCCGGGCAGACCTCGACGCAGAGCGTGCAGCCCGTGCAATCGTCGGGCGACACCTGGACCAGGAACGAGCGGCCCGCGAGGTCCGCGGTGTGCGCCTCGGGGATGGGGGTCAGGCCCGCCGGATCGCCTTCGATGGCTGCGGGCTCGAAGGCCTTGGTGCGGATGGCGGCGTGGGGGCAGATCATCGAGCACCGGTTGCACTGGATGCAGAGGTCCGGCTCCCAGATCGGGATGTCTGCGGCGATCGATCGCTTCTCGAACCGGCTGGTCCCCGTGGGCCAGGTGCCGTCGGGCGGGAAGGCGCTCACGGGCAGGAGGTCCCCACGCCCCTCCAGCATCAGCCGGGTGACCCGCTGGACGAAGTCCGGCGCTCCCTCCGGGACGGCGGGACGCACGCGCAGGGAGGAACCGACCACCCCGACGGGCACCTCGTGCAACTCGTCGAGCGCGGCATCGATGGCCGCCACGTTGCGACGCACCACCTCCGGGCCCCGCTTGCCCCAGGTGGCCTCGACAGACTCCTGGCGATCGCCTCCGCCCGGGCAGGACCCCGGCCAAGGCGAAGAAGCAGGTCGACATGATCGTGTTCACCCGTCGACCCAGCCCGTTGGCCTCGGCCACCCTGGCAGCGTCGATGGTCCACAGGCGACAGCCGCGGTCAACGATCACCTGCTGGGCGGCGGTCCGCGGCAGGCGGTCCCACAGCTCGTCTGCGGGCACAGGGCTGTTGAGCAGGATCGTGGCACCGGGCGCGGCCACGTCGAGGACGTCGCGCCGGTCCAGCGCCTCGGGGTCGTGGACGGCGACGAAGCCGGCCCGCTGGATCTCGTAGGTGGAACGGATGGGACGGGGCCCGAACCGCAGGTGGGACACCGTGGTGGAGCCGGACTTCTTCGAGTCGTAGACGAAGTGGCCCTGGCACCACAGGTCCGTGGTGTCACCGATGATGCGGATCGCGGCCTTGTTGGAGCTGACGGTGCCGTCGGCGCCCAGCCCGTAGAACACCGCCGTCGACACGTCGTCGGCCTCGACGTCCTGGAGGTCGTCGAGCGGGAGCGACAGCCCGGTGACATCGTCTTGGATGCCCACCGTGAACCGGCGGCGAGGCTCGCCGGCGGCCAGCTCGGCGAACACGGCCCGAGCCATCGCAGGGGTGAAGGCCTTGGACGACAGCCCGTAGCGGCCACCGATGATCCGAGGCAGGGCGGCGAGGCGGCCCGACGCCACCGCCTCCACGAGCGCTGCGGTCACGTCCACCAGGAGGGGCTCGCCAACGCTGCCCGGCTCCTTCGTGCGGTCGAGCACGGCCACGGAGGCGACGGTGGTCGGGAGGGCCTCGATCAGGTGCTGGACGGAGAACGGCCGGTACAGGCGGACCTTGACGACGCCGACCTTCTCGCCGGCAGCCTGGAGGCGCTCCACCGTCTCGTGGGCGCACTCTGCGCCCGAGCCCATCATCACCACCACCCGCTCGGCGTCGGGGGCACCCACGTAGTCGAACAACCGGTAGCGCCGACCGGTGAGCGCGCCGAACCGGTCCATCGCCCGTTCCACCACGCCCGGGCAGGCGTCGTGGAACGGGTTGGCGGCCTCTCGCGCCTGGAAGAAGGTGTCGGGGTTGGCCGCGGTTCCCCGCACGACCGGAGCCTCCGGCGAGAGCCGCCGGGCACGGTGGCGCGCCACGGCATCGACGGGGACCAGCTCCCGCAGGACCTCGTCGCCCACCACCTCGAGCTTCTGGATCTCGTGGCTGGTGCGGAACCCGTCGAAGAAGTGCAGGAAGGGCACCCGCGCATCGAGGGTCGCGGCATGGGCGATGGCCGCCAGGTCCTGCGCCTCCTGCGGCGAGCCGGAGGCCAGGAGGGCGAAGCCCGTCTGGCGGACGGCCATCACGTCGGAGTGGTCACCGAAGATCGACAGCGCATGGGTGGCCACGGTGCGAGCCGCCACGTGGAGGCAGAACGGGGTCAGCTCGCCGGCGATCTTGTACAGGTTCGGGATCATCAGCAGGAGCCCCTGCGATGCCGTGACGCTGGTCGCCAGACCGCCGGTCTGGAGCGCTCCGTGCAGGGCGCCCGCCGCACCGCCTTCAGACTGCATCTGGGCCACGACGGGCACCGTGCCCCACAGGTTGGCCCTGCCTGCCG
>JAXLRJ010000048.1:0-4449 GCA_046331115.1 Acidimicrobiales bacterium | reverse complement strand
TCCTACGCCCGCGGGCTGCTGAAGGAGTTCCCCGGCGTGCCCGAGGGCACGGTCGACGTGATCCCCGTGGACCTCGTGGTCGGCGCGATCGTGGCGGTCGCCGCCCGTGGGCCGGCCAACGCCGACGGCTCGCCAGACATCACCCAGGTGGCCAGCGGCAGCGCCAACCCGCTCAAGTACGAGCGGCTGGTGGACCTCGTCCAGTCCTGGTTCGCCGAGCACCCGCTGTACGACGCGTCCGGCCAGCCCATCGCCGTGCCGGACTGGGGCTACACCAGCCGCAACCAGGTGCAGGGCCAGCTCGAGCGGGCCAAGGCGCTGCTCGAGCGCACGGAGAAGGTCATCGGCTCGCTCCCCCTCCGGGGCAAGCAGGCCGCCTGGTCCGCCAAGGTCGAGGAGCAGCGCGACACTGTCGGACGAGCCCTCACCTACGTGGAGCTGTACGGGGCCTACACGGCGTGCGAGGCCATCTACGGCGTCGACCACCTGCTGGCGCTCCAGGCATCGCTCGAGGGGCCGGACGCCGCCGAGTTCTGCATGGACCCCCGGATCGTGGACTGGGACCACTACGTCCACCAGATCCACCTCCCGTCCGTGGTGGAGCACGCCCGGGTCCGCACCGACGGCAAGAAGGGCCGCGCCGAGGGCCGCTCGGCCCGGCTGCGCCGCCAGGTGCTCTCGCCGGACCGCCAGATGGCCGCCTTCGACCTGGAGAACACGCTCATCGCGTCCAACGTGGTCACCAGCTACGCCTGGCTGGCCAGCCGTCGCCTCGACCGCGACGACAAGGTGCGCCTGGCCGCCAAGCTCATCGGCGAGGCGCCGACGCTGCTCAAGATGGACCGGGCGGACCGCAGCGACTTCCTGCGCTCCTTCTACCGGCGCTACGAGGGCGCACCGGTCGACCAGGTCCGCGAGGACTCGGCCGAGATGCTCTCGCACCTGATCCTCACCAAGAGCTTCCCGGCCGCCATCCGCCGGGTGCGCGAGCACCGGGCCCTCGGCCACCGCACCGTGCTGATCACCGGCGCCCTGGACTTCGTGGTCGAACCGCTCAAGCCGCTGTTCGACGACATCGTCTCGGCGTCGCTCGCCGTCGACGCCGACGGCCGCTACCTCGGCCAGATGGTCGACGTGCCGCCCACCGGCGAGAGCCGGGCCTCCGCGCTCTACGACTACGCCGCCGCCCACGACATCGACCTGGCCGAGTGCGTGGCCTACGCGGACTCCTCGAACGACCTCCCGATGCTGGAGGTCGTGGGCTTCCCGGTCGCCGTGAACCCCGAGACCCGCCTGGCGTCCATCGCCCGCAAGCGGGGCTGGCTCATCGAGCAGTGGGCGAAGGCCCCCGGCTTCTCGCCGCCGCTGCTCCCGCTGGCGCCCCGCCGCCAGGTCACCAAGGCGGCACCCCGGTGAAGGCGCTGGTGTTCTCCCGCAAGGCCGCCAAGTACGCGGCCGCCGGCGTGGCCGGCCGCCTGGTCCCCGGCAAGGGCGCCACCGTCGGGCCCCTGAAGCTGAGCGACGTCGACGAACCGGCGCTGCCCACCGACGAGTGGGTGCGCCTGCGCCCCCGCCTGGCCGGCATCTGCGGCTCGGACCTGTCCACCATCGACGGGCACTCGAGCCGGTACTTCGAGCCCATCGTCTCGTTCCCGTTCACCCCGGGCCACGAGGTGATCGGCGACCTGGACGACGGATCTCGTGCCGTGCTCATCCCGGTCCTGTCCTGCGTGACCCGGGGCATCGAGCCGGTGTGCTCGGCCTGCGCGGTGGGCCGGACCAACCACTGCGGGCGCATCGCCTTCGGCCACCTCGAGCCCGGCCTCCAGAGCGGGTTCTGCAGCGACACCGGGGGCGGCTGGTCCCAGGAGATGGTGGCGCACCCCTCGCAGCTGCTCGCCGTGCCCGACGGCCTGTCCGACGAGGCAGCGGTGATGGTCGAGCCCACCGCGTGCGCCGTGCACGCCGCCCACAAGGTGGCGGCCGGCGGAGCGCCCCGGAACCAGGTGGCCATCATCGGCTCGGCACCCTCGGCCTGCTGACCCTGGCCGCTGCGCGCAGGGGCGCGGCCGGCACCATCGTCGCCACCGCCAAGCACCCCACCAGCACGCCCTGGCCAAGGCGCTCGGCGCCGACCAGGGTGGCGTCGCCCCGATCGCTCGCCCGCATCGTGCGCAGCCTCACGGCGCCTGGGTGCAGGGCGAGGGCCGCTCACCGACGGCGTGGACCTCGTGGTCGGCCGCGTCCTGGCTCCAGGGGAAACAGCCTGGCCCAGGCCCTGCAGGTGGTGGCCCCCGGCGGGCAGGTCCTGCTCGTGGGCATGCCCGGCCACGTGGGGCTGGACCTCACCGGCCTGTGGCACCGGGAGACGTCGATCGCCGGCTGCTACGCGTACACCCGGCCGGACTTCGAGCGGGCGATCGAGCTGGCGGGCGCCCACGACCTCGGTCGGCTGGTGAGCGCCACCTATCCCCTGTCGCGCTACGCCGAGGCCATCGACCACGCCGCCAACGCCGGCGCCCGCGGTGCGGTGAAGGTGGCGTTCGACCTTCGCAAGGGCGCCCGCTGATGGCCGGGTCCCCCCGCAAGGCCGCCGCCGTGGTCCGCACCTTCTGGGAGCGGATGGAGGCACGCGACTGGGCCGGCGCCCGCACCCTGCTCGCCGACGACGTCGCCGTGGTGTGGCCCGCCACCCGCGAGCGCTTCATCGGCGCCGATGCCTTCATCGAGGTCAACCAGCACTACCCCGGCGACTGGCACATCGAGGTGAAGAAGGTGCTGGCCGACAAGGCCGAGGTGCTCGCCTGGGTCGAGGTCCGCCTCGACGGCCAGCTCAGCCTGTGCGCCCAGCGCGCCATCGTCGAAGACCGCAAGATCCGCTCCTCGGTCGACCTGTGGGTCGACGAGGGCGCCGAGACCCCGCCCCCGTGGCGCGTCGAGCTCATGTCGCGCCCCCGCCCGGAGGATGCCTCCTGATGCCACGCCCCGGCTTCGTGCTGGACGTCGACTCGTCCACCCCACCCATCCTCTTCCACCACGGCGAGGGCTTCCGCCTCGAGAAGCTGCCCGCGGACCGCAGCCGGGTCATCTACCCGGCCGAGCCGCTCGAGCCGCTCGAGGACGTCGACGCCGCCATCCAGCGCGCCCTGCTCGAGCCGGTCGGCGACAGCCAGCCCCTGCCCACGCTGCTGAAGGCGGGCATGAAGCTCACCATCGCCTTCGACGACGTGTCGCTCCCGCTGCCGCCCATGAAGCGGCCCGACATCCGCCAGCGGGTGATCGAGGCCGTGCTGGACATGGCCGCCACCGCCGGCGTCGACGACGTCCACCTGATCGCCGCCCTCGCCCTGCACCGCCGCATGACCGAGGCCGAGCTGCGCCACGCCGTCGGCGACCGGGTGTACGACGCCTTCGCGCCCAGCGGCAAGCTCTACAACCACGACGCCGAGGACCCCGAGGGGATGGTCATCCTCGGCACCACGCCCCACGGCGAGGACGTGCAGATGAACCGCCGGGCGGCGGAGAGCGACCTGCTCGTGTACGTCAACATCAACCTGGTGTCGATGGACGGCGGGTGGAAGTCCACCGCCACCGGCCTGTCGGGCTACACGGCGCTGCGCCACCACCACAACGTCCGCACGATGCAGGCGTCGAAGTCCTTCATGGACCAGCACCGCTCGGAGCTGCACTCGTCGAACTGGCGCATGGGCAAGGTGATCCGACAGTCCGGCCCGAAGATCTTCCAGATCGAGACGACGGTCAACAACAACAGCTTCGGCACCAGCGGGCCGCTGTCGTTCCTGCAGAAGCGCGAGTGGGAGTGGAACACCAAGGACCGCGGCTCGTTCCTGGCGATGCAGGCGGGGCTCAAGGCGATGCCGTCCTCGGCGAGGCGCAAGGTGTTCTCGTCGTGGGAGGCGCCCTACGAGATGACCTCGGTGCAGTGCGGCGACGTCGAGTCGGTGCACAAGGTGACCACCGAGCACGTCTACCGCCAGCACATCGTGCCGGTGCAGGGCCAGACCGACATCCTCACCATGGGCCTGCCCTACATCTGCCCCTACAACGTGAACTCGGTGATGAACCCGATCCTGGTGATGTGCCTCGGGCTCGGCTACTTCTTCAACCTCTACCGGGGCAGGCCGCTCGTGCGCGAGGGCGGCGTGCTGATCATGAGCCATCCAACACCGTGGGAGTTCCACCCGGTGCACCACCCGAGCTACATCGACTTCTTCGACCAGGTGCTGTCCGACACCACCGACCCGATCGAGATCGAGCAGCGCTACGAGAAGTCCTTCGCCGAGGACGAGTGGTACCGCCACCTGTACCGCACCAGCTACGCCTACCACGGCGTGCACCCGTTCTACATGTGGTACTGGGGCAGCCATGCCCTGCAGCACCTGGGCCGGGTCATCGTGGTGGGCGGCAACCCGCGGGCGGTGCGACGGC
>JAXLRJ010000047.1:0-4913 GCA_046331115.1 Acidimicrobiales bacterium | reverse complement strand
CCCCACCCGGTCCCGACCCCGGCGACGTGGCTCGGCGCCAGCACGATCGCATCGACCCCGCCGAGCTCCAGGCCGCTGGGATCGAGGGCGCTGGTCACCTCGACGCTGGCACCCGTGGCAGTGAGGCGTGCGGCCAGCGCGCGCCCGAGCTCTGGCCGGTCGGTCGCCACCAGCACGCGGGCCTCGGCCGGCTCGGGTGCCCCCGGCTCACCTCCGTACAGGCCGCCGAACCGGGGGTTGGCGCCTCCGGTGGTGGCTTGCGCGGCCTCGGCCGCGGCGAAGGCGGGGAGCACGGTGTCGAGGACGGCGTCGATCGAGCCGGCGCCAGCGGTGCGGACCACCTCGAGCAGCTTCGGCGGCTCGACGACGGCCACCTCCGAGCCACCGGCGAACAGGATCTGGCCGCGCAGGCCCGCGGCGCCCTCCTCGGCCAGGTGGGCGGCGAGCGGCGCCAGGTCCTCGGGTGCCGGCATGCCCGCCAGCGACAGGCCACCCGTCTTCGAGGAGCCGCCCGGCTTGGCGGCCGCCCCACCGCCGGCGCGCCCGAGCGCGGCGGTCACCATCCGGGTCATCGCGATGGGGGAGATGGCGTTGACGGCCACGCCCTCGGGGGCGACCCGGCCCAGCTCCCACGTGAGCGAGGCGACGGCCCGCTTGGCGGCGGAGTACGCCCCAGCATCGGCCGCCCGCCACCCGCTGCCGGAGGTGACGCCCACGATGGCGCCGCGTCCGGCCGCCGCCATGTGGGAGAGCGCGGCGGACAGCACGTTGACGTAGCCGTCGAGGTGGACCGACAGCACCGCGCCCCAGTCCTCGGCCGTTCCCTTGGCGAAGCCCGTGGGGCGGGTGATGCCGGCCACGTTGACCACGCCGTCGACCCGGCCCCGCTCGGTGGCCAGCCGGTCGAACAGCTCCGCCATCGCCTCGGCGTCGGTGACCGAGGCGGTGGACGCCTCGGCGCTGCCGCCGGCAGCGACGATGCGCCCGGCGGTGGTCTCTTCGGGTGCCGGGAGCTGCTCGGTGCCGTCCACCGACACCAGGGGGTCCACGGTCACCACGTGGGCGCCGCGTCGGCCCAGCTCCGTGGCCACTGCGGCGCCGATGCCGCCACCGCCGCCGGTGACCACCACGACCGGTGGGGTCCACGGTCACCACGTGGGCGCCGCGCCGGCCCAGCTCCGTGGCCACTGCGGCGCCGATGCCGCCACCGCCGCCGGTGACCACCACGACCGGTCGGTCGTCGCCGCCCGCTGTGCTCACGTCAGCTCGAGCCCCTCGAACGTGCCCTCGTCGAGCCACGCGCGGAGCAGGTCCCGGTAGCCGAAGAAGTCGCCCAGGCCGCGCTCGTAGTTGCTGCTGCGGGGGTTGAGCAGCTCGGGGTGGCCCTCGTTGTTGATGCGCGACGGCGTGCACGCCGCCATCACGAAGCTCGGGTCCACGAAGGACGCCACGATCTTCTCGGTCCACGCGGCCTCGGCCGCCTCGCTGACCTCGAAGCGCTCGACCCCCCGCTCCACCAGCGCGCCGATCGTCCGGCCCACCACCTCGGCGCCCAGCACCGCGAGCTGCGTGTAGTTGACCGTGACCACCGCCTGCTGGCCCGGCGCCGGCATGGCGAACAGGTTGGGGAAGCCGCGGACCATCATCCCGTAGAGGCTGGAGGCGCCCTCGGCCCAGTCCTCCGCCAGGGTCTTGCCCCCGCGGCCCACGATGTCGTGGCCGGCGCGGCGGTAGAGGGGCGTGAGCTCAGCCTCGAAGCCGGTGGCGTACACGAGGCAGTCCAGGTCGTAGGTGCGGCCGTCGACCACCGGCCCTTGCTCGGTGATGCGCTCGATGCCCGCCGGGCAGGGCACCAGCGTCACGTTGGGCCGGTTGAACGCCAGCAGGTACTCGTCGTGGAAGCAGGGCCGCTTGCACACGTAGCGGTACCAGGGCTTGAGCGCCTCGGCCGCCTCGGGGTCGGACACGAGGGAGGCCACCCGGTCCCGGTGGGCTTCCATGATCTCGTAGTCGAGCGCCTCGACCCGCTCCATCCACTCGGGGAAGGTCTCGTCGGGCTGCTTGCGCGGCGGGTTCTGCACCCGGGCGTAGTGGTGGGTCCAGCCGTCGTCGGTGAGGTCCTCCTCGACGGGCCGGCCGAGCATCACCGCCTGGAAGTTGTCCATGCGGGCCTGCTGCCAGCCCGGCTCGAGCCCCTGGGCGAAGGCCGGGTCGGTGGGTCGGTTGCCCCGCTCGCCGATGGCCGAGGGCGTGCGCTGGAACACGTAGACGTGCTCGGCCGCGTCGGCCAGCGGCCCGACGCACTGGATGCCCGTGGCACCGGTGCCCATCACCCCCACGACCTTGCCGCCGAGCTCGGTCATCGCCTCGCCGGGCCCGCCGCCGGTGTAGGCGTAGTCCCAGCGCGCCGAGTGGAAGCTGTGCCCGGCGAAGTCCTCCATGCCCTCGATGGCCGGCAGCTTCAGCAGGTTGAGGATCCCCGCGGCCACCACGTACCACCGGGCGGCGAGGCGGTCGCCCCGGTCGGTCTCGATGCGCCAGCGCCCGGCATCGTCGTCCCACTCGGCGCGGGTGATGCCGGTGTGGAACAGGGCGCCACGGCACAGGTCGTAGCGGTCGCCGATGGCCTGGGTGGGCCAGGATCTCATCGCCGAACGCGCACCGGTAAGCTGGTACGTACTGGAGCTCCTCGAGCATCGGCAGGTAGATGTAGGACTCGATGTCGCACATCACGCCGGGGTAGCGGTTCCAGTACCAGGTGCCGCCCAGGCCCCCCCGCCTGGTCGATGATGCGGACGTCGTCCACGCCGGCCTTGCGCAGCTCCACCGCGAGCATCCCGGCGATGCCACCTCCCAAGATGGCGACCTCGACGTCGGTGACCACCGGGTCCCGCTCGGCCATCGGGGTGAACGGCCTCGCCCGGTAGCGGGCGAAGCCGGGTCGTCGTGTTAGTCGAGGTCTCGGATGTCGGCGCGCCCGGGCACCAGCCGCTTGTCCCGCTCGGCCAGGTACTTGGCCTTGACCGCCTCGGGATCGAAGTCGCCGGGCGGAGGGGTCACGCGGTGAGGCCGAGGAACTCGAGCACGCTGTCGCGCATCACGGCCTTGGTCTCCGCGGCGTCGAACTCGGGATGTCCTTCACGAAGGCCACTGGTCCAGCAGGCCCTCGGTGAGGGAAGTTCGAGCCGAACATCAGCCGCTCGATCCCGACCGCGCCGCGCAGGCGGGCCATGTCGTCTTCGTAGTACGGGGAGATCCAGACCTGGCGGCGGAACTGCTCCACCGGGTGCTCCTTGAAGGCGAAGGGCATCTTGCCGTGGGCGTCGTGCAGGTTGCGCAGGAGGTTCGGGTACCCACATGGCGCCGTTCTCGATGGACGCGATGCGCAGCGCCGGGAACCGCTCGAGCAGGCCGTGGCACACCATGGCGGCGAGGGTGTCGGAGATGCCCCGGTCGGCGAACGCCACCAACGGGAAGGCGGCGTGCTTGAAGCCCTCGAAGCCGCCGCCGCCCTCGCCCGCAGGGGCGTTGCGCCAGAACTTGCCGTAGTGGCTCACCCCCGACAGCCCGGCGTGGAGCACCATCGGCACCCCGGACTCGGCGATCAGCCCCCAGACCCGGTCGTACTTGGGATGGCCAGGCGAGCAGTAGCCCTCCTCGCCGTCGGGGATCGGGCCGGGGATGGTGACTAGGACCCGTGCGCCGGCATCGAGGACCCGCTGCACCTCGGCTTCGGCCTTGGTCGGGTCGGCGAAGGTGATCATCGGTGCGGCGTAGAGGCGGCCGTCGCCACGGTCGAAGCCCCAGTCGTCGTCGAGCCAGCTGTTGAAGGCGCTGAACGCGGCGTGCAGCGCCGGGATGTCTCGGCGCAGGGCTTCCTGCATGCCCACGCCCAGGGTGGGGAACAGCAGCGCCCCCGCCAGGCCCTGCTCGTCGAGCTGGCGGACCCGGGCGGCACGGTCGCGGTAGGGCGGGTGCTCGGCGATCGGGTCGAGCTCGCCGAACATGGTCTTGAGGTCCAGGCCCTCGGTGTTGCGGCCTCGGAAGTAGTCCTCGAGCGAGCCGGGCGCCGCGATCGGGTCGAAGGTGGGGTTCGGGATGAACTTGTTGACCTTGCCGCCCACCAGGAGGCGCTTCTTGCCACCGATCTCGGCCCACTGCATGCACCGCTTGGCCATCTTCGGGTCGATGTGGCGGGTGAAGGCGTCCTCGGCCTCGTAGTAGTGGTGATCTGCATCGAAGGGCTGGAAGCCGAGATCCGTCATGGGGTCAGCCTACGCCTCATCTAACGCTCGTGTCAGCTAGCGTCCGGCCCCATGGGGGACACCGGATCTGGCCAGCCGATCATCGATGCATGGGTGAACATCTTCCCCGAAGCGTTCGCCTCCAAGTGGACCGCGCAGGACTCCCAGAAGGGGGTGCTGCAGCTCTTCGGCCCAGACCTGGCCAAGGGCCCCACGGTCGAGTCCCTCCTGGCCGCCATGGACGAGGCGGGCATCCGCACGGGCGTCCTCACGGCCGGGCTGTCTGACCCCGAGCGGGCCCATCGCAAGGGCGGCTACGCAGCCGAGGACTTCCTGGCCATCGCGGAGGAGCACCCGGGCCGGTTCCTGGTGTCGGCCGCCGTCGACAAGGCGTCCAAGCCGCTCGCCAACGTGGCCCGCTTGCGGGAGCTGGCCCAGCACCCGGCGTTCGTGCTGGCTCGGGTCACGCCCCTCGTGGAGCAGTACGACCTCAACCACCGCCTCTACTACCCCGTGTACGCCACCGCCGCCGAGCTGGGCATCCCGGTGTCGATCAACGTGGGCATCCCCGGCCCGCAGGTCCGCTCGCGCTGCCAGGATCCGGTGCTGCTCGAGGACGTGCTGATCGACTTCCCGACGCTCACGGTGATCGGTGCCCACATGGGCCAC
>JAXLRJ010000046.1:0-4956 GCA_046331115.1 Acidimicrobiales bacterium | reverse complement strand
AGCAGTGCCACGGCTCCTGAGCTGAGCATCCGACCTTCGGTCGACCTCCAGGTCAGACACGGGTCAGGCACCAGCAACGGAGCTTCCACATCGGGGCAACCTGGCCGGAAAGCGCCGTCCGTACGGTCGTTGCCATGACCGACGACAAGAACCTCTATGCCTGGAAGTGGATCCCCGGCTTCGGCGCGAACCGCCCGATGATGCCCACCGAGAAACGCACCACGGTCACGGGCACCCAGCGCCGCCTGCCTTGGGCCCGTGCCGACATGGGCCTGCCACGGCCCCTGCTGCCGTGGGAGCACCGCCTGGGCAACGACTGGCGGGGCATCAAGGCCTGACGGCGATCGGCTGGGCCTGGTCGCTGCGGGAGGGTCAGGCCCGCCGACCGCCGTCGAGCTCGATGACCTGGTCGGCCCGATCGAGCACCCGGGGCCGGTGGCTCACGGCGATCACCGTGAGGGTGGTGGAGCGATCGGCGAGCAGGCCGTCCCACACCTCGGCCTCGGTGGCCACGTCGAGGGCGCTCGACAGGTCGTCCACCACCAGCAGCTCCGGCAGGCGCACGAGCGCCCGAGCCGTGGCCGTGCGCTGGACCTGGCCGCCCGACAGGCGCACCCCCTTCGGCCCCACCAACGTGGCTGCCCCCTCGGGCATCTGGGCCAGGTCGTCGTCGAGGCGCGCCCGCTCGAGCGCGGCGGCCAACCCGTCGGGGTGGTGTCCCAGCAGCACCGTGTCGGCCAAGGGCTCCGAGAAGAGGCGTGGCACCTGGGGCACGTAGGCCGCCCGCGGCGGGACGAAGTGGACCGAGGGGTCGGGGACCTCGGTGCCGTTCCAGGTGATGGACCCGGCGTGGCGGGGCACCAGGCCCAGCAGGGCGCGCAGCAGCACGGACTTGCCGGCCCCCACCGGCCCGGTGACCACCACGAACTGGCCTCGCGCCACGTCGAGGTCGATGTCGTGCAGCTGCTCGGTGCCGTCGAGCCTCACGCCGAGGCCGCGGATGCCGAGGTGGTGGAGGCGATCGTGGCCCGTGCGCTGCGACGGCAACGTGGGCCGCACCGGCTCGAACGGTGGGGGGCCGCTGCGCAGCCAGGTGGTGACCTTGGCGGACGCGAGGTCGGCGTCGTGGCCTGGCATCAGCCGCCCGAGCCGGGCACCCGATACGTCGCCCTGGCGCTGGAACGCGGACCAGCGGGCGGTGATGCGAGGGAGCCCGGCCACCACCGTGGCGTAGGCCGTGAACAGGCCGACGTCGCCCACGGACAGCTCGCCGCGGCTCATGGCCGGCGCCACCACCACCAGCGCCAGGCCCAGGCCGATGTTGGCGGTGATGCCGCCAAGCGTCTGGGCCAGCTGGGTGCCCACCTGGTCGAGGCGCGCGGAACCGGCCCGGTCGTGGCCGAGGCGCTCGAAGCGATCGAGCACGGCTGGCTCTGCCGCGCTGGTCTTGACCGTGGCGATGGCGTCGAACGAGTCACCGACGAAGCCGGTGACCTTGGCGGTGGCCTCCCGCTCGGCATGGCGCCAGCGCCGGAGCCGTCCGGCGAGCACGTGGCCGATGGCCAGGACCACCAGCACGGGCGACACGATGGCCACCGCTGCGGGCGGCGAGATGAGGAACAGCACCACCACGCCCGAGGCGGTGGCCAGGAAGGCCGCTCCCATGTCCAGCCACACGTCGAGCACGAGGGCCACGTCGCGGGCGTCGTCGCGGAAGCGGCTCACCGCCTCGCCGGGCGAGCCGGGGAGCCGGCCGGTCACCGGGCCGGGGTCCTGGCCGAGCGAGCGCAGGGCGTTGACCCGGGGCACCGTGTGCCAGAACACCCAGGCGCCGTGCCACTGGACGATGGCGGGCTGGAGGATCGCCCACCGCCCGACCTCGAAGCCGGCATAGGCGGCCAGGAGCAGCGGGAGGGGAGCGCCGTCGCCCGACGGGAGCTGGTCCAGGATGGCGCGCAGGATCAGGCCGGCGGGCAGCGGCATGGTGAAGAACGCGACCCACAGGACCAGGGAGATGCCCCAGGTGATCGGGTCCGCCTTCAGCAGCCGCCAGGCGAACCGGGTGGCGCGCTCGGTGTCGGGCTCGGCCTCGGGGTGGGCGGCGCTCATCGGCCGGCTCCCGCGGTGGCGCGCCCGGCGGCCAGCAGGGCGTAGAAGCGCGAGGACGAGTCCGCGGCGAGGTCGTCGCGCCCGCCCCACTCCACGACCCGGCCGTGGTCGAGCACCAGGATGTGGTCGACGCGGTCGAGGGTGCTGAGGCGGTGGGCGATGATCACCGCCGTGCGCCCGGCGAGCAGGCGCTCGGTGGCGGCGATGAGGCGCTCTTCTGTGGCCGGGTCCAAGCGCGACGACGCCTCGTCCAGGATCACCAGCCCGGGGTCGGCGAGCAGCAGGCGCGCGAACGAGAGCCGCTGGCCCTCGCCCGCCGACAGCTCGGTGTCGCCCTCGAGGTGCTGGTCCAGGCCGGCCGGCAGCGACCCGAGCCAGTGGCCGAGCCCGACCGCCTCCAGCGCGGCGACCAGCTCGGCGTCGTCGGCGTCGTGGGCACCGAACACGGTGAGGTTGTCCCGCACGCTCGCCCGGAACAGCTCCACGTCCTGGGTGACCACGCCGATGCGGCGGCGGAGGTCCGCCGCAGCCAGGTGCCGCACGTCATGGCCGCCCACGAGCACCGCACCGGACTCGACGTCCCACAGGCGGGCGATCAAGCGGCCCACGGTGGTCTTGCCCGACCCGGTGCGGCCGACGACGCCGACCGTGCTGCCCGCGGGCAGCGCGAAGGCCACCTCGTGGAGCACGTCGGTGCCGGTGCCGTACCCGAAGGAGACCCCATCGAACTGCACGGACAGGGGCCCGTCGGCCAGCTCGGCGCTGCCGTCCGGGAGCGCGGACTGCTCGGCGAGCAGCCGGCCGGCCCGCCGGGCGCCGGCGATCGCCTTCTGGGCCTCCGACAGCTGCTCGGCCACCTTCCACAGCGGGTCCGACACCATCTGGGAGAACCGCAGCAGCGTGAGCACGGCACCCACGCTCAACGCGCCCTGGCGGCACTGCCAGGCGCTGAGCCCGAGGACGGCGACCGAGCCCAGGGCGAACACGCCCCCCGCGAGGGTGAGCCCGGCATCGCCCCAGGCCGCCGCTCGCCGGCACGTGCGCCACCAGCGGGCCGAGTGCTCGTGCAGCTTCTGGACGGCCCAGGCGCCGGCGCCGTTGGCCCGCAGGTCCTCGAGGCCGCCGAGGCGCTCCTCGAGGTCGCCGTAGAGCTTGGCCTGGACCTCTCGCTCGGCGTCGTAGTGGGGGACCGCGGCCGTGCGCATCTTGGCGAGGGCCAGCACCGCCAGCCCCACGGTGACGGCGATGACGAGGCAGGCCCGCCAGTCGATGAACGCAGTGATCACCAGGACGCCGACGACGAGGACGGCGTTGCCGGCGAGCTGCAGGACCGCCATGGAGGCGAACCGGGTGACGGCGTCGATGTCGCCATCGATCCGCTCGATCAGCTGCCCGGCGCTGTGCTCGCCGTGCCAGTCGAGGTCCAGCGACAGCGCATGGCGGCACAGGTCCACCCGCAGTCGGTTGCCGACCCGCCACGCGAGGCGCACCGAGTACCAGGTGACGACCAGCTGCAGCGCGTCGCCCGTGAGGGTGGCGGCCAGGAACAGCCCGCCGAGGACCGCCAGCTGCGAAGCGGAGGCGCCGTCGAGCGCCGCGTTGACGAACCAGCCGATCAGCAGTGGCCCGGCGAGCGGCAGCAGCATGGCCACCACCAGCACCGCGACGAGCGCGGCGAGCGGCCGCCGCTCAGGGCGGAGGTAGCTCGCGAGCAGGCGCGCGTCGGCAGGGGAGTGGTTCGCCATGGGGCTGCCACGCTACGGAACGGGCGGCGCGCCTGCGCAGGGAATTAGCTCGACGGACCGCCGAGGTGGCCGCCCCGCTCGGCCGCGGGCAGCGCGCACTGGGGCGTGCCACCGGGCATCCGGTCGCGGTGCCTTGCGACCAGGCGGTAGGTCGGCCACGCGAGCACCAGCACCGGGCGCAGGGCGAGGAGCGTGCCGAGCAGCCGCCAGGTCCGCGAGGTGGAGCTGCCCAGCAGGGCCGCGATCGCCTCCGGGCCGTGGAGCCGCTCGAGCGCGACGTCCACCATCACCACCGCCTCGTCGGCCTCGGCCTCGGTCACGCCCAGGGGCGCGAGGTCCGTCTGCTGCCAGGCTCGGATGGCGGTCGGCCCGGGGATGTGGGCGGCCATCCAGCGGGCGCACGCCGAGCAGAAGGCGCAGTCCCCGTCGAACAGGAACATGGGAGGCCCGGTGCGGTCCACGGGGCCAGTCAACCAGTTGGCCGGCCGTCGCCCGCAGCGTCGAGGCATCCCGTTCCACGCCTCCGCCCGCCATCGGGCAGGATCGGGGGACCATGCGAGACGTCAGCGACGACATCAGCGCCCTGCGCAAGCGCCACACCGAGGCCGCCCAGTACCTCAAGATCGACGAGCTGCGGGCCCGGAGGCCCCAGCTGGAGACCGAGGCGTCGCGCCCCGACCTCTGGGACGACGCCGATCGGGCGCGCCAGGTCACCGGCGAGCTAGCCGCCGTGTCGGATGACCTCGAGCGCTACGACGCCCTCGGCGAGCGCATCGACGACGCCGAGATGCTCGCCGAGCTGGCTCGCGAGGAGGGCGACGACTCGGTGGCCGAGGAGATCGAGGCGTCGCTGCTGGCCATCGCTGCGGACTTCGCCGCCCTGGAGCTGCGGTCGCTGTTCACCGGCGAGCACGACGAGAACGACGTGATCTGCGAGATCCAGGCCGGTGAGGGCGGCGCCGACGCCCAGGACTGGGCGAACATGCTCCTGCGCATGTACCTGCGCTGGGCGGAGCGGCGCGGCTTCGACGTCGAGCTCGACGAGGTGTCGGCCGGATCGGAGGCGGGCATCTCCTCCGCCATGTTCCTGGTGAAGGGCCGC
>JAXLRJ010000045.1:0-5459 GCA_046331115.1 Acidimicrobiales bacterium | reverse complement strand
GGGCGGCCACGACGGCGAGGTCCTCCAGCGCGACGGCCTCGGCCGCGGGGTCGCCCGGCGGTGGCGGCAGCCCGGGCTCGCTCACGGTCGCCCTCGGCCCAGCACGTAGCAGGCGATCGCCGCCGCAGCACCGACGTTGAGGGAGTCGACGCCGCCGTGGAGGGGGATCCGCACCCGGCGGTCGACCTGCGCCATCGTCTCGTCGGTGAGCCCGGGGCCTTCGGCGCCCAACACCAGGGCGACCTTGTCGTCGGGTGCGAGCACCACGTCGTCGATGGCCTCGGCGGCCGGGTCCGGCGTGAGCGCCAGCAACGAGAAGCCGGCATCGACGATCGGGGCCAGCCCCGCCGGGAAGCGCCCGGCGCGCGCCCAGGGGAGGGCGAACACCTCGCCCATGGAGACGCGTGAGGCCCGTCGGTAGAGCGGGTCGCAGCAGGAGGGATCCAGCACCAGGGCATCGGCGCCGAGCCCCATGGCGGAGCGGGCGATGACCCCGAGGTTCGTCGGGTTGTTCACGTTCTCGAGCACGACGATGCGCGTCGCGCCGGCCAGCACCTCGGCCAGCGGCCGGTCCGGCCCCCGGTCGAGCGAGGCGATCAGCCCCCGGTGCATCGCCATGCCGGTGATCCGGAGCACGACGGCCTCGCTGGCCGCGTACACGGGGACCTCGGGGCCGACGACGTCGGGCAGCGGCAGGGTGCGGGTGGCGTCCACCAGCACGGAGCGGAGCCGATAGCCGGCGCGCACCGCGCGCTCCAGCACCAGGTCCCCCTCGGCGATGAACACGCCGGCCATGTCGCCACCGGGCGCCTCCCGGCGCCGACGCAGCTCGTGGTCGCGCAGGCCGAGGAACTCCTCGATCCGTGGGTCGGCGGGGTCCTCGATCGACGTGGGCACCTCGTCGATTCTGGCAGCAGGGACGGCGACCCTGACTATCGTCGGGCTTCGAGCGCACGGGGAGGGGACGACGTGGTTGGCGACCCGACAGGGATCGACGGGGTGATCGGTGCGCGCTTCGGCGGGCGGCGCGCTGTCGTGCTCGGTGGTGCATCGTTCATCGGATCGCACCTGGTGGAGCGGCTCGTGGCCGCCGGCGCCTCGGTCGTGGTCGTCGATGACCTGTCGTCGGGCCGCCTGGACAACCTCGAGGCCTGTCAGGGACGCATCGAGCTGCACCAGGCCGACGCCTCCCTGCCGGGCGTCGCCGAGCGGGCCTGCTCCGGTGCGAGTGCGGTGTTCCACCTGGCGGCGCGCCATGGGGGGCGCGGCTACATCGATTCGCACCCCGTGGCATGTGCCACCAACGTGGCACTCGATGCGGTGGTGCTCAGAGCTGCAGCCGCCTCGGGCGTCGACAACGTCGTGTTCGCGAGCTCGGCGTGCGCCTACCCGATCGACCTGCACGAGGGGTCGGGGGTCGACGGGGCGCTCGCCGAGCGAGACGCCGGGTTCGACGTGGCCGGGCGCGCCTTCGCCGACGGCGAGTACGGCTGGGCGAAGCTCTACACGGAGCTGCAGCTGGCTGCGTTCGTGAAGGAGCAGGCGTTCCACGCCACCGCAGCGCGCTTGTTCAACGCCTACGGGCCGCGCGAAGAGGAGTCGCACGCACTCGTCGCGCTCGCCCTCCGGGCGCTCGCCCGGGAAGATCCCTTCCTGATCTGGGGCGACGGGAAGCAGCGCCGGTCCTTCACCCACGTCGATGACATCGTGACCGGGCTCTGCCTGTGCGCCACGACCACCGGGTTCGAGGTCTTCAACGTCGGCGCTGCTGAGACGGTGTCCATCGATGAGCTGTGCGAAGCGATCTTCGCCGAGGTCGGTTGGCGGCCGAGCACGCTGCACCACGACCGCTCCAAGCCGGTCGGTGCCCGGGTCCGGGTGCCCGACACCGCCAAGCTGCGGGAAGCCTTCGGTTGGGAGCCGTCGACGGCGCTCGTCGACGGTCTCGCGCAGACCGTCGAGTGGCTCCGGTCCAGGTGACCGAGGTGGCTGGCCTCGATCCAGGATGGCGGCGCCGAGCCGCCGCCTCAGGCGTCGACCTGGTCGTGCCGTTCCACCAGGAGGCCACGACCGCGGCCGCGACCATCGCCGAGTGGCGAGCCGAGGCCGAGCGCCTGGGGGTGCCACTGCGCATCCTCGCGTGCGAGGACGGATCGACCGATGGGACCGCCGACGTGCTCAGGGCACTTGCCTCGTCGGGCGAGGTGGAGCCGCTCATCGGGACCGAGCGCAAGGGCTACTCGCGCGCCGTGGTCGATGGGATCCGGGCCACGTCGGCTGCGATCGTCTGCTGCGTCGACGGCGATGGGCAGTGCGATCCCAACGACCTCGGGCGCCTGCTGGACGCCCCGGACGACCTGGTGGTGGTCGTCGGAGCGCGCGTCCCCCGCCGCGACCCCTGGGTGCGCCGAGCCATGTCGACGTCGGTCCGCCTCCTCGTGCGGGTGCTCCACGGGGTGGACCTTCCGGACCCCAGCTGCCCGTACGTGTTGGGCGACGGCGACACGGTTCGCCGGGCCGCGGGCGCCGATCCCGTCCTGCCCCAGGGGTACTGGTGGGAGTTCCACATCCGCCTGAGGCACGCGGGCGTGCGGGTCGGCTGGGTGCCGGTGGTGCACCGAGAACGCCTCGACGGCGAGACGCGCGTCTACCGCGCCTCCAAGCTCCCGGGCATCGCCTGGCACCACCTCCTCGGGCTCGTCCGGCTGCGCCGTGGGTGACGAGCCCGAGCCGGAGGTGGCCCGCCGCGGTCGCGTCGGCCCGGTCGGGATCGCCACCGCCCTCGTCGGCGTGTTCCAGGCCGCGTGCTTCTTCGGCATCGGGGTCATGGAGCACCCGCTGAACTTCGACGAGGGCGCCTACCTCTCGGCGGCCGAGCTCCTCGTGCATGGGAACGTCATGTACCGGGACTACATCGCGGTGCACCCGCCGATGCTCTTCTACCTCTTGCTCCCGTCCACCCTGTTCGGCCCGCAGCTCGCCTTCGGCATCGGCCGGTGCTTGGTCTTCTCGATCGGCCTCCTGGGCCTGTGGCTGGTGGGGCGCTTGGCTGCCAGGCACACGTCGCCGTGGCCGGCGGTCGCGGCGGTCGTCGGCTACGGGCTGACGGCTTCGGTGGTGGTCGCCAACCGGAACATGGTCACCGAGCCGCTGGTGAACCTGTTCGCGCTCACCACCGCCTGGTGCTGGCTCGATCCCGGTCCTCCACTGGCCCCACCCGACGATGGCGACGGGCAGGGCACCGACCTCGAAGCGGCAGACCGCCGCCGGAGCTGGCGCACCGGTGTGGCGTTCGGGCTCGCCTGTGCCACCAAGCTCGTCGCCCCGCTGCTCGTCGTGCCGATGCTCGCCACCGCGCCAAGGGGCGCGAGGGTGCGCACCGTCGGACGGGTCGTCCTCGTGGGCCTTGCGGCCTTCGCCGTCGTGACGTTGCCGATGGCCGTCCGCGCTCCTGGCGGCTTCGTCGAGCAGGTCCTGTGGTTCCAGGTCGCCAGGCCGCCTGCCCAGGTGCCCCTCCTCTCGCTGGAACGGTTGGCCCGGCTCGTCCCTGGCACCGTGGCGCTCGACAACGTGGGGTTCCTCCTGTTCCCCGTGGCGGCGCTCGCCGCGGCCGTCGCGGCGATGCTCGACCGGGGGGTGCGCGATCGCTACGGCCGATTCGTCGTCACCTGGTTCGCCTCGGTGGCGCTGGCGCTGTACCTCGGCCGAGATCACGACCCGCAGTACAACGCCCACCTCGCTGCCCCGGCCGCGCTGCTGCTCGCGTGGGGGGTGCATCGGTCGCTCGCCTGGGCTCGGCAGGTCCAGCCTGGGCATCCGACCGCCGTTCGGGTCGCTCGGGCCCTGGGGGTCCTGCTGCTTGTGGCCGCTGCGGCGACCATGGTGCGGATGGACCGGGCCGTGGCGCTGGGTCGTGATCAGACGGCGGCGGAGATCGGTGGCTTCGTCAAGGGCCACCGGGGTTGCATCCTGTCGTTCGAGGCCGGCTGGCTGCTCGTCGGCGATCGGCTGCCGGACCCTGACCAGTCCGGTCGCCTGGTCACCGATCCGTTCGTCGCGGGGCTGATCGAGGCGGTCCGATCGGGTCGGGGGGACGAGGGCTTCGACGCGCCCGCGACCCAGGCCCTGTTCCGGCGTGCACTTGCGACCTGCCCGACGGTGATCGTCGGTCCGCGCGGGCGCTGGCACCTCTCCTGGGCGTGGCCGTGGTTCGAGTCGCACTACCACCGCACGTTCACGACGTCGACGGGGGTCGACGTGTGGGTTCGAGACGGCGCGTCCGACCCGGGTGGGTGACTAGGTGGCCGGGGTGCCGATGTCGATCTGCGACACCGAGCCGTCAGGTGCGACCACCGTGACCTTCGGGGCGGTGAAGCTCGACAGGTAGAGCGTGCCGTCGGGGGCGAAGGCCATGTTGTCGAACGGCGCCCCCGTCGGGACCGTCTTCCAGACCTTGGCCGTCTTCGCCTCGGGGTCGACCCGGTACACCTTGCCCGACAGGTTGCCGAGCACGTAGGGGACGCCCTTGGCGTCGGTGGCGCCGGCCGCGGTGGCGTCGAGCCCGCTCGCCAGGGTGGTCACCACGCCCTCGCCGGCCGACGGCACGTCGATGCCGATGGCGCCGCCGGGGCCGGCCACGCCGCCGGTGGGGGCCACGATCAGGCCATCGGGCGTGACGCCGAAGGCGTTGATGTCGTCCAGGTCGGTCGCCACGATGACCGGCGTGGTCTGCTCGCCACCCTGGCCGACCTTGACCCGGTAGAGCGTGCCACCGGGGCCGTAGGTGCCGACGTAGAGCTGGCCCTTGGGCCCGAACTCGATGGGGTTGATGCCCGCCTGCATGTGGGCCTCGACCTGGTAGCGGTCCCCGGCGATGCGGCCCAGGTCGCCGTTGCCGAAGCCGGTCGTCCACACCGAGCCGTCGGGCGCCACCGCCACGTCGTCGGGGCCGGCGCCCTCGGTGTCGACCCGCCGGAGGATCTCGCCGGTCGTGCGGTCGACCTGCAGGACCACGTCGTCCTTGATGCTGGCGATCCACAGCGTGGAGCCCTGCACCACGAGCCCGTTGATGGCGCTGGGCGCTGCCTGGTCGGCCAGCGGCTTCGACGGCGGCGTGGTGTCGATCGGCTTGGGTGCCGTGGTCGCCGGGGTGGTGGACCCGGTGGTCGGGGCGCCGCCCCCGGACCCGGACGAGCAGGCGGCGAGCAGCAGCGTGGCGGCCAGGGCCGTGCACCGCAGGAGGGAGCGCGTCGGGGACGTCATGGCCGTCACGCTACGCAACCGCTGCGCCGGGCGCCGTGCCCCACGAAATCCTTGACCCTCGGGCCGGCCAGGTTTACCGTCTGCCGAAATCCCACGCCCACCCAGGATCTCCCCAGGTCCCGGGTTGGCTTTGCCACGCGTCCGGCGCTAGCATCGCCCTCCGCCGTGGTGCAGCGCGTGGGCTCTCAGAAGTGGAT
>JAXLRJ010000044.1:0-5929 GCA_046331115.1 Acidimicrobiales bacterium | reverse complement strand
CCAGTTCGGGAGGCGCGCCCTCGGCCACCGGGATCCCCGGCTCAGGCGCGGTCGAAGTGCCGGCGCAGGTTGGCCCGGAGGAGGGCCGCTCGCAGGTCGTGGCCGAGGTCGGCCAGATCCTCGACCGCGGCGACGGCCTGGCGACGGGCCTCGGGGTTGCGCTGCTTGAGCAGCGGCATCGCCACCTGCTCGAGCACCCCGGCCTCGCGCTCGGCGGCCACCTTGAACATCCGCAGGTGGCGGGCGTCGATCCCCCGGGCCAGGAACGGTGCGGACTTGGTGGCGATCAGGAGGGCGTCGCCGTCGAAGTAGGCGTCGGCGCCGAGCGAGCGGCTGGAGAGCAGGCCGAAGCGCTCGAGCTCCCGCAGCGCCTCGGCGGTGATGCCGGCGGTCTCGCACAGCTCGGCGGCGGTCAGGCTGATCTCGGTGGGGCCGCCGTCGAGGCGGACGGTGGGCTTGGGGCGGGCGTCGGCCTCCGACGCGCTGCCCCGGGTGCGGCTGGCGGCCACGTCGGCCATCCAGATCGGCTGCTGGCGGGGCGCCTCGCCCGCGGGCATCGACGCCCGCACGGTGGGCGCGGCGGCCGGCGCCGGGGTGGCGTCGGCGGTGGACGGGCGGGCCGACGAGGCGGGCTCGGCGGCGGCGGCCGGCGGGCGGGCGCCGGCCGCGTCGGCTTCCACCGCCGCCGTCTCGATCCGATCGGGGGCGGCGGCGCCGGCCGGGACGAGGTCGTCGGTGGGAACGCCGTCGCTGGCCTCGAGGCGGTCCTTGATCACCTTGAGCGGCAGGAAGTGCTCGCGCTGCTGCACGAGGATCCACCGCAGCCGGTCGATGTCGGCCCGGTAGAACTTCCGGTACCCCGAGGGGGTGCGCTCGGGGTCGATGAGGCCCTGGCTCTCGAGGAAGCGGATCTTCGAGATGGTGACGTCGGGGAACTCGTCCTGGAGCAGGGCGAGCACCTCGCCGATCGAGAGGTGGGCGTCGACCACGGGCTCAGCTCTCGGTCCCGGCCACGAAGACCAGCTTGAACAGGCCGACCTGGAGCTCGTCGCCGTTGGCCAGCGGCTGGTCGCCTTCGATGAGGTGGCCGTTGAGGTAGGTGCCGTTGAGCGAACCGACGTCGCGGACCAGGTACCCGGCGGTGGTGCGCTCGACCTCGACGTGGCGGCGCGACACCGTGACGTCGTCCAGGAAGATGTCGGAGTCGGGGTGGCGCCCAGCGGTGGTGAGCACGTGGTCCAGGGCGAACTCCGAGCCGGCGTTGGGACCGCGGGTGGCCACCAGGATCCCGCCGGGGCCGACCTCGGCGAGGTCGACCACGATCTCCTCGGCGCCGGCCTGGGGGTCGAGCAGGAACGTGATCGTGGCCGGCTCGTCGGCCGGCCGTTCGAGCGGCTGGCCGCACGACGAGCAGAAGTTGGAGCCCGCGACGTTGCGATGGCCGCAGTTGCCGCAGAAGACGTCGGTCATCCCTCGATCAGCTTGCGGTAGGCCTCCGCGTCGAGCAGGGCGTCCAGCGAGGCGACGTCGGCCACCTCGAGATCGCAGATCCAGCCTTCCCCGTAGGGGTCGGCGTTGATGCGCTCGGGGGCGGTCTCGAGATCGGCGTTGACCTCGACGATCGTGCCGGCGACCGGGGCGTAGATGTCGGACACCGACTTGGTGCTCTCGACCTCGCTCACCCCCTGGCCGCCGTCGACGCTGGCCCCCACCTCGGGGACCTGCACGAACACCACGTCGCCCAGCGCGTCCTGGGCGTAGTCGGTGATGCCGATGCGGATCCGGTTGCCGTCGACCCGGATCCACTCGTGGTCGGTCGAGTACCGGAGATCGTCGGGGACGTGCATGGCCGGAGGCTATCCCACCCCGGAACCGGCCGGTCCCGGGCCGGCGGCGGTGGCGTTGTGCGGGCTCAGCGCAACGTCTGGCGGATGCGGCGCACGTACTCCTGGGCCAGCGAGGTGGACGCGGCGTGGTCGGGACCCTCGGCCCAGATGTGGGTGATCGGCTCCTCGGGGTCGGGCAGCGCGAGGACCCACCCGTCGTCGTGGAGCACCTTCACGCCGTCGATCAGCTCGAGGCGGCGGTCCTTGCTCAGCTCGACCAGCGTCCGCATCACCAGCCCCTTCTGCTCCCAGGGCGTCACCACCGTCTGGTGGGCGAGGTGCACCCGAGGCAGGCCCTCGCGGACCTCGGCCAGGGTGGTGCCGTTGCGGGCCAGGAGCTCGAGCAGCTTCACCAGCGCGGCGGCGGCGTCGAAGGCGGGCAGGAAGCCCGGGAGGATGAAGCCGCCGTCGTCGCTGGCCGCGAAGCCCACGCCGGGCTCGCTGGCCGCCGCCATCAGCGCCGCGGTGGAGGTCTTGGTGCGCTGGACGGCCACGTCGTGGGCGGCGGCGAGGCGCTCGGCCGCGGTGGTGGTGTTGACCGGCAGGGCGATGCGGTCCCCGAGCAGGTGGCCGGAGACGAGGGCCACGAAGGCCAGCCGGGCCTCGGCGTCGGTGAGGACGTGGCCCTGGCCGTCCACCAGGGTGAGGTGCTCCCCATCGGCGTCGAGCAGGGCGCCGAGGTGGGCGCCGGACGCGGTGACGAGCCGGGAGACCTGGGCGGTGGCCTCGTCCTTGTCGACGGCGATCCGCTCGCGGGTGGACGCGTAGGGGTTGACCCCCAGCACGTCGGCGCCGAGCTTGGCGAGGACGTTGGGGAGCACGAACGCGGTGGCGCCGTAGCCGTAGTCGACCACGAGCTTGAAGCGGGCGTCTCGGACCACGGCCAGGTCGACGGTCTCGCCGAGGGCGGCGGTGTAGTGCTCCAGGGCGCGGGGCGGGAACCCGATGTCGCCGATCTCGCCGGCCAGCACCCGCCGGTAGTCCTCGCGCCCGAACAGCCGTTCGATCTTGCGCTGGGCGTCGGCGGTGATGTCGATGCCGGCGCCGTCGAAGAAGCGGATGACCACCGACTGCGGGTCGCCGTCGACCAGGCGGATGGTGGCCCCGGCGGCGGCGATCGGCTGGCGGGTGAGGAAGCGGGTGACCGGGACCGAGGCCACCTCGAGGTCGAGCACGTCCACGCCGCTGGCGTTGAGCCCGGCCATGAACGCCCGCTTGAGCATGCGGGCCGAGCGCGACGAGTCGCGCGAGGTGATGACCGTCGACCCCTTGCGCAAGGTCGTCCCGAACGCCATCGCCACCCGGGTGGCCAGCTCCGGGGTGACGTCGACGTTGGCCAGGCCGTTCACGCCGTGGCGACCGAACAGGCTGCGGGCGCCCTTGGACTCCCAGATGATCGACGAGTTGACGACGGCGCCGGCCTCGACGGTCTTGAACGGGTACACCTTGACCCCGGCGGCCACCCGGGCGTCGGGGCCGACGAAGCACTCGTCGCCGAGCACCGAGCCGTCGTCGCAACGAGCGCCGCGGCGCAGGTCGCTCGACCTTCCGACCACCGCACCGCGGAGCGTCGCCCCCTCCCCCAGGTACACGTTGTCGTGGACGACGCTGCGCTCGATGTCGGCGCCGCCGCGCACCCGCACGCTGCTGCCGAGCACCGAGTAGTCGCCGATCCGGGCCCCGGCCTCGACCCGGCAGTTCTCGCCGATCACCGCGAACCCGTCGATGGTGGCGTCGGGGTGCACGTCGGCCCCCTCCCCCAGCCACACGCCACGGCCCATCTCGAAGCCGGGCACGTCCACCTGGACCCGCCCGTCCATCACGTCCTTGTGGGCCGAGACGTAGGACTCGAGGGTGCCGACGTCTTCCCAGTACCCGCCGGCGACGTGGCCGTAGAGCGGCTTGCCGGCGTCGAGCAGCGCGGGGAACACCTCACCGGAGAAGTCGACCGGACGACCCTCGGGGATGAAGTCGAAGATCTCCGGTTCGAGCACGAAGATCCCGGTGTTGATCGTGTCGCTGAACACCTGGCCCCACGTGGGCTTCTCCAGGAAGCGCTCGATCGAGCCGTCCTCCTTGGTGATCACGATCCCGAACTCGAGGGGGTTCTCGACCGCCGCCAGGCCGATGGTGGCCAGCGCGCCCTGCTGGTCGTGGAAGGCGATGATCTCGCCGAGGTCGATGTCGGTGAGGACGTCGCCGGAGATGACGAGGAAGCGCTCGGTGAGCTCGTCTCGGGCGTTGCGCACCGAGCCGGCGGTGCCGAGCGGCTGGTCCTCGGTGGCGTAGACCATCCGCACCCCGAACTCGGACCCGTCGCCGAAGTACGTGCGGATCTGGTTGGCCAGGAAGGCGACGGTGACCACCACCTCCTCGATGCCGTGGCGGCGGAGCAGGCCGATGATGTGCTCCATCATCGGCCGGTTGGCCAGCGGCAGCATCGGCTTCGGGCAGTTCGACGTGAGCGGACGGAGTCGGGTGCCCTCCCCGCCCGCCATGATCACGGCCTTCATGGATCCGAACCTACCCGGGGCGGCGACGGCCCCGACCGACCCCAGCTGCCCCGCGTGGTCGGCGGCCGGCGTGGTCAGGGGGCGGTGGGGTTGGCGGCCGCCGCCGCCCGGTCGGCCCGTCCGTCGCGGAGGGCTTGGAGGCCGAGGGGGGCGTAGCGCGCCCAGGCGATGTAGCTGAGCACCAGGCCGGGCAGGCCCGCCACCCAGGCGAGGATCCCGGCCAGGTGGTGCCAGCCGAGGGTGGAGTGCGAGGCGAGGAACAGGGGGAAGGCCACCATCAGGGCGAAGGTGCCGGCCTTGCCCACCCAGGTCACGTCCACCCGCCGGGCGCCCATCAGGCCGAGGACCACGGTGGTGGCGCCGACCACCACCTCCCGCACCAGCACGGCCACCGCGAACCAGGTGGGCACCGAGCCGTCGATCAGGATCGCCCCGCCGCCGACGAAGAACAGCAGCCGGTCGGCCACCGGATCGAGGATCTTGCCGAGCTCGGAGACCTGGTCGAAGTGGCGGGCGATGTAGCCGTCGATCCAGTCGGTGGCGCCGAGGGCGGCCAACAGCCACGCCGCGGCGGCCCGGTTGTGGCGCCCGAAGAGCAGGTAGACGAACACCGGCAGGCAGCAGAGGCGCACGATCGAGATCACGTTCGGCACGGTGAGCAGCCGGTTCGGCGCGGGCGCAGCGGCCTCGACGGCGGGCGACTCGGTGCTCACGGCCGGAGCCTACCGACCGCTCCTCGCCCGCTCCGGGAGGTCCGCCGGCGCGCCCGCGGGCGCGCGACGGCCGCCGCCATCATCGGGGTGCGGGCGTCCGCCTGAGGCGGCGACCACCCCGACGGCGAGGGGCCGCCACTCGGCTCCGCACCGCTCCTTAGGCTCCGGTGATGGCCACGATCTTCACCCGCATCATCGAGGGCGACCTGCCCGGCAACCTCGTCTGGCGCGACGACCGCTGCGTCGCCTTCGACACGATCGCCCCGCTGACCCCCGGCCACGTGCTCGTGGTCCCGATCGAGGAGGTCGACCATTGGCTCGACCTCGACGCCGACCTCGTCGCCCACCTGTTCCAGGTGGCGCAGTCGATCGGCCGGGCCCAGATGGCCGCCTTCTCCCCCACCCGGGTCGGCCTGATCGTGGCCGGCCTGGAGGTCCCCCACGCCCACCTCCACGTCGTCCCGATCCAGACCGAAGCCGACCTCGACTTCCGCAACGCCGACCACGACGTCACCGCCGCCGCCCGCCTCGCCGCGGTCACCGCCCTCCGCGAGGCGCTCCGCGCCGCCGGCTACCCCGAGGCGGTCGACGGGTAGCGAGTCCTGGCCTCGCCGGCACCTCGACCTCTCTCGTCAGGCTGGCGCCGGCCCATCGAGGCCGAGGGCCGGACCACGAACAGCCGCCGTCGCGCGGCTCGCCGGTCAACGCGTTGTGGGTCGTGAGCCACTCGTCGATGGTCGCCGACTCGTCGCTCCCGACCACACACGCCTCCTTTGCCGCCTCCTCGGCGGCCGACACGATCCCGCAGACAGGTTGG
>JAXLRJ010000043.1:0-9034 GCA_046331115.1 Acidimicrobiales bacterium | reverse complement strand
TTGCTTGTCGCCCAGCTCGGGATAGGCGTGCCGGCGCAGGTGCGTCTCGACCTGCGCCGCCGTCGTCGCCCGGTGCACCTGAGCGACGCGCCACCGCTCGGCGTACTCGCCGAAGGTGACCCGGCCCGCGTTGGGGTCGACGTAGTCACCCGTCACCAGCTCGCCACCGATCTTGTCGAGCCACCGCTGCGCGTCGGTCTTGCGCTCGAAGTGGCGGGCGTGCTGCTTCCCCTCGTGGTCGCGGTAGCGGGCCCGCCACCGGCCGTTGGGTCGCTTGTCGATGCTGGCCATGTCAGTCCTCCATCCCGAGCAGCCGCCGGGCCTTGTCCGTCAGTTCCCCGCCCGGCTTGCCGGCCGGCGCCTTCGTCAGCAGCCCCCGCACGCGGGCCTTGTTGAGCTTCGCCCGCAGGCTCGACTCCGTCTCGATGCCGCCGGCCTCGATGCCCTCCGTTTCGAGCATGTGGCGGATCGG
The DNA here is from genome assembly GCA_046331115.1 of Acidimicrobiales bacterium. GTDB lineage: Bacteria > Actinomycetota > Acidimicrobiia > Acidimicrobiales > Iamiaceae > Aquihabitans. The sequence goes on along the minus strand of JAXLRJ010000043.1, from coordinate 8,562 downwards.
CGCGCGAGGGTCGGCCTCGAGGGCGGCGACGTAGCGGGCCGCGACCTCGGCGTAGGGCCGATCCGGCCGTCGTCCTCGGCCGACGCGTGGAATCGCCATGAAGCTGTTGGCCCACGAGCCGAAGGGGCCGTGAGGCTCAGCGGTGGCGCCCACCTTGATGTCGCCGATGATCCGCTCGCCGACGCGACCCCACCGGAGCGCCTTGAGCGTCGGCGAGTCCGTCAGCGGTTCAGCCTCGTCCAGCACCAGCTCGATCCGACGCACGCTGACCACGCCGTCCTCGTTGCCGAGCAGCATCCGCACCATGAGGCCGGCGACCGTCGGGTGCGGCGTCGTCGCCCACATCTGCGTCACCTGGCGCTTGCCCCAGTCGGCCTCAGCCATCTCCCAGCCACACACCGGCAGGCCCTCGGCCCATCGGTCTTCGTCGGTCTGGCTGACCCTTGCTTGTTCGCGTTGTAGATCCACAAGAGTGGAGGCTATGGCGCACAGTGGCCAACGTCAACGACCCCCCGACGACGGAGGCAAGCAATGGCCGACTTCTTCAGCCCGGACGAGCTCGCCGAGTACCTCGGCGTGCCCGTGTCCTCGATCTACGGCTGGCGCCACAAGGGCACCGGACCCGCCGGCATCCGCGTCGGCCGCCATGTCCGCTACCGCGCGCCGGCGTCGACGTGGATCACCGAGCAGGCTCGACGCCGCCGGCCGGACCGCCTGACCCCCGACGCGCACCGGCCCGCCCCTGGGGCAACCGGAAGGGCGGGCCGGCGAAAGGACGCCCCATGAGACTACCCCCGACCCCCTCGCCTGTCACCGGGCGCCGCCCCGACCCGTGGCCCGCCCTCGACGCCATCGTGGCCAGGGTCGCCGCCGAGCTGTCGAGCCCGCCGGTGCTCATCTGCTCCCACCTGGCCGACGGCGCACCCGTCGCCGTCGCCTGTGCCCAGCACCCCGCCGCAGGGCTCATGTGCGGCGACTGCGCCCTGGCGCACACCGAGCGCCACGCGTGGGCGGTAGAGCACGTCGGTGACGGCTGCGAGGCCGACGACGCCGAGGTGGGCTTCGCCTGCCCCATCCCGACCCTCAGCGGCACGACGGCCACGATGCACCCGACGCGCGGCGCCGGCTTCCTCGTCGGTCGCGTCCGGCTGATCGGCCTCGGGTTCTGCCCGAGCTGCACGCCCTCGGGGGTGGCGGCATGAGCGCCGACCTCGTGCGCGACGTGTTCAGTCCTGAAAACGTCGACACCGTGGCCGCCGACGCCGACGCCCGGCGCGGCTGGGCCCTCGAGTACGGCCGCCGGCTTTGGGGCGACCACAAGGGCACGGCGTGCATCGCCACCGGCCGGCCCCACGTCAACGAGGCCGGCAAGTACGCACACCGCGACTTCGCCCACCACTTCTTCGCCTGGCCCGCCGAGGCCGACGACTTCGCCTCTGCGGCCGTCGACCTCGCCGGCCAGGCGCTCGACGTGTACGTCACGCCGATGCTGCGCACCGCCAGGAGCGCCAAGAAGGGCGCTGGCGCCGGTGGCTCGTGGTGCTGGGTCGACGTGGACGGCGAGTGGACCGCCGAGCGGTCCGCCGCCGTCGGCACCCTCGGCGACACCTTCACCGTGCACTCGGGCACCGGCCGCCACGTCTACGTCGCCCTTGACGGCTGGTACGAACCAGACGAGGTGGCCGGCCTGAACCGTCGGCTGCGCGTGCTGCTCGACGGCGACCACAAGTGGGCGGAGAACGCCCTGCTCCGCGTGCCGGGCACCTACAACCGCAAGCCGTTCGTTTTCGACCACAGGGCGCCGGCCCTCGTATGGCCCGAGGGCGGTGCGCCGTGGCCGGCCTGAGCCCCGACAACCTCGACGAGCTGCTGCCGGGCAAGCCGAAGCCGCCGAGCCTCGCCCCGGCACCGACCTCGAGGCCGACCGGCGACTACCCGGCCCACATCGCCCGGCTGCTCGCCGAGCCGGCCGGCGAGGACCGCTCAGGGCAGTCCTACGCCCTCGTCGCCGCCATGTACGAGTGGGGATACGACGACGCCGCCATCGTGGACGCCGCCCACCGGCACGCGCCGACCGTGTCGAAGTACGGCCCCGGCGATGACGGCCGAGGCGACCGCATCGACGACGAGGTGGCCCGCGCCATCGACAAGGCCAAGACCGGCGGTGCTCGAGGTTCCAAGCGTGCCCAGCTCGCCGCCGACCGCCAGGCCGAGGCCGAGGCCGTCGACCGCTACATCGGCGGCCTTCCCGACGCCGACGCCGACCAGGCCGCCGCCGCCGAAGCCGGCCCGGCGGTGCTGACCGTCGGCCGGCTGCCCGATGAGCTGTGGACCGCCTCGCCGGCCCTCGAGCGCATCCGTCGCGCCGCATGGTCGCGGCTCGTGTCGCCCGAGGCGGTGCTCGGCGCCGTGCTGGCCCGTGTCGCCGCCTGCACGCCTCACGTCGTCGAGCTGCCGCCCATCGTCGCCCGCTGGGCCGGCCTGACGTTGTGGGTCGCCCTCGCCGGCCCGCCTGGCGCGGCGAAGTCATCGGCCGCCGGCATCGCCGCCGAGCTGGTCGAGGTGCCCGCCGGCCTCGACCTCGTCGACGACGCACCGCCCGGCTCTGGCGAGGGCTTCGTCGAGCTGCTGTACGGCATGGTGACCGAGGACGACCCTGCCACCGGCAAGCCCGTCAAGGTGCGCCGCCAGGTGCGCCACAACGTCGTGGTCACCATCGACGAGGGCACGATGCTGACCGACCTCGCATCCCGCTCCGGGTCGACCCTGTCGGCCACCCTCCGCACCGCGTGGTCCCACGGCACCCTCGGCGCCTCGAATGCGTCGGCCGAGCGGCGCCGCAACGTCCCCGGCGCCGCCTACGTCTACGGCATCACGACCGCCATCCAGCCGGACCATGCCGGGGCCCTCGTCATCCCCGACGGCACCGGCACCGCCGAGCGCATCTTGTGGTGCTCGGCCTGGGCGCCACCGCCGCCCGATGGCATCGACTGGCCCGGCGCCCTCGACTGGTCACCGCCGACGCCCTCCGAGCTGGCCGACGCCGACGCCGGCATCCGCACCGGCTACCGCCGCGCCGGCATCACCGTGGCGCCAGCGGTCGCCGCCGAGGTGCGCGCCGGCCACATCGCCGCCCAGGCCGGCCAGGACGACCGGCCGGCGCACTGGCGCCTGCGCCGCCTGAAGGTCGCCGCGCTGCTCGCCTCCCTCGACGGCCACGGGCTCGACCTCACCGAGCACGACTGGCACCTCGCCGGCCTCGTCAGCGCCGCCAGCGACGAGGTCGCCGACCACCTGCGCCGGCACCTCGACGCCCTCGAGGCGCAGCGCCACGACCGGGCCGACCGCCGGCACGCCCTGCGCGCCGCCCGCACCACCGTCGCCGCCGAGGACGCCGCCGAGGCCAGAGCGATGGCGAGCGCGTCGCGCTCGGCCGCCCGAGCGGTCCACAAGCACGCCGAGGCCGGCACCTGCGACGGCTGCCCGGCGCGGTGCCTGGGCCGCGCCGTGGCATCGAAGCATCGGGCCCTCGTCAGCGTCGAGGCCATCACCGCCGCAGCCGTCGACGCCGGGTGGATCACCGAGCGCGACGGCCGCTACTGGCCCGGCGAATCGAGGCCGGCATGAACCCCGAAGTGTCGGAATGTCGGAGCTTCCGACAGCGCCCGGGGCTCTGCGACACCCCGAGTCCGTTCAATCTATCTATCTATGCAGGTCACAGCGTTGTGGTCGACTTCGACCGCGACCGCTCGCGCCACCCCCGCCGTCGGAACCTTCCGACCTTCCGACGCAGCGAGGCCGAGCGATGACCCGGCCCGCGCCCCTCGTCGCCCTCGACCTGGCCGAGGCCCGCGCCCTCGTCCACATCGGCACGAGGGCGCTGCTGCGGTCCACCGACGAGGCCGACCTCGTGGCCCGCCTCGCCGCCCTCGTGCTGCTCGCCGAGCGCCACCGCCACCCCCGACCGAAGGAAGCGTGACCATGCCCCGACAGTCCGGCAACAGCCCCCGCCGCTCGCGCTCGGCCCTGCGCCGTCGAGCCCGCCGCCGGGACCTCGAGAAGGAGCGCGAGGCCGAGCGCCGAGCCTGCGCCAAGAAGCGGCGCGGCCGATGACCCCTGGTCTTTCACGCCGAGCGCCAGCCCTACGCCGCCCAGCTCTCGACTTCGGAGTTAGTTGCATGACCCCCGCCTTTTCCCACCTCGCCGACGCCTCAACAGCCCGGCAGCTAACTCGGGCCGCCTGACCCCTGAATCGCACGAGCCCCACCCCCGCCACGAGCCCGCCACGACCCCCCAGGAGCCCCCCCGATGACCACCAAGCCCCCGCCGGCGCCAGCCGGGACCGGACCGTCCGGCCGGCGCCTCTGGCGCTCCGTGACGGCCGACTTCGACCTCGCCGAGCACGAGCTGGCGCTCCTGCGCGAGGCCGTGCGCACCGTCGACCAGCTCGACGCCCTCGCCGCCGTCGTGGCCGACGCCGGGTCGATGGTCGACACGCCGCAGGGCCCCAAGGTCCACCCCGCCCTCGTGGAGGCCCGCCAGCTGCGCCTCGTCCTGGCCCGCCTTGTGGCGAGCCTGCGGGTGCCCGACGAGGAGGGCGAGCAGCCGCAGCGCAGAGGCGCCGCCCGGCGGCCCTACAACGTGGTGGCGTCGTGAGGCGCCGGCCTGCCCCCGAGCCCGAGCCCGTCGACCTCGACGCCCGCCTGGCCGCTGCGGTGGTGGAGGACTGGCTGACGCGCCGGCCGAGCTGGCCGCAGCCACCGACGCCGACGCCGTCGAGCACGCCCAGATCGTCGCCAACCGGCAGTGGCGCCGGGCGTGGCTGGACCACCACGCCGCCGCCGGCACCGACCCGTACAAGCCTCGACCGCCCGCCTTCCGATGGAGGAACCCCCGATGACCACCGACACCGTCGCCCTGGTCGACCTCGACGACTTCGACCTCATCGTGGTCACCACGGCCCTGACCCGGCTGGCCCGCGTGATCGCCGAGCAGGACCGGAAGAAGGCGGCCAGGTTCGTCCTCGACGTCGCCGTGGCCGCCGGCGACGAGCAGCAGCGCCGCCGCCAGCTGTTCGACGCCATCGAGGCCGACATGGGCGGAGATGGTCCTTGTACCGGTACCCCCTAGGGGCATAGACTGATGCCGGACGCCCTTTGTCGCCGGAGCATCGCCCCGACGGCGCAGCGGCCAGGCCACGCCGCCATCGACCCCCTCGAGGGTGCGACCGGCAGCCCGCCAGGACCGCCACGCCGCCGAGTGTGCGACCGCCACCCCGCCGAATGGCCCGCCCGACTTTCGTAGCCGAGCCCGCCGGCCCTCGCCGGCGACTGCCGCTCAGCCGAGGCCGGTCCCCCTGACCACACGGCGCAGCCCTCTGCGGCGCGCGCCGGGACCCCTTGGAGACTTCCGTGTCCTACACCCACGGCGCCATCGAGCGCCTCAAGGCCGACCGGGCCACCGCCTACGCGCAGGCCCGCGCCATCATCGACAACGCCAACGCCGCGAAGCGGTGCATCGACGGCAACGAGACGCAGCAGTTCAAGCGCCTGAACGCCGAGATCGACCGCCTCGACGCCGAGATCCGCCGGATGGAGGCCGACACCTTCCGGGCCCCGGCGGCGCCGTTCGTCCAGCCGGCCAGCACCGGCATGACCGAGTCCCGAGGCGCCGCGGCCTTCCTCGACCTCGTCCGCAATGGCGGCAGCTTCGACCTCGACACCCGCAACGTGACCGTGCGCGTCGACCGCGACGGCTCCCACACCATCGAGCTGCGCGACCTCTACACGACCTCGGGTTCCAACGCCATCGTCCCCACCGACATGCTCAGCGAGATGGTCACCGCCCTGGTCGAGTCCTCCGGCGTCCTGTCGACCAACATCCGCCGGCTGCCGACCAGCGACGGTCGCCCCATCGACATCCCGATCAGCACCACCTACGGCACCGCCACGAAGGTGTCGGAGGGCTCGGCCATCCCCGAGTCGGATCCGGTGCTGCGGCGCGTCACGTCGACGCCCGTGAAGTTCGCGAAGGTCCTGAGCCTCAGCAACGAGCTGCTCGAGGACTCGGCGGTGGACGTGCGGGGCTTCATCGCCCAGGAGGCCGGCTGGGCCATCGGCTACGCCCTCAACCCCAAGCTCGTGAACGGCACCGGCTCGGGTGAGCCTGAAGGGGTGTTCCACGCCGCCGCCACCGGCCTCACGGGTCAGAACGGCGCCACCGGCCTGCCCTCGGCCGACGAGCTGATCAGGTTGCAGCACAGCGTGACGGCCCCGTACCGGCGCAACGGCTGGTTCCTCATGCACGACAGCACCCTGTCGTGGGTGCGCCGCCTGAAGGACTCGTATGGCAGATACCTGCTCGAGCCGAGCCTGCGGGCCGGCGTGCCCGACACGATTCTCGGCTCGCCCGTGTCCACGGACGTGTCGATCCCGGCCTGCGGCACCGGCGTCTGCTCGGTCGCGTTCGGTGACCTCAGCCGCGGGTTCATCTACCGCGAGGCGCCCTACCGGTTCGAGTTCAGCCGAGACGCGTCCTTCTCGTCAGACATGACGGACTACAGGGTGGTCCTGAGGGCCGATCAGCGCATGACCGACCCCTACGCGCAGGCCATGTTCCGCGGGGGCACCGCCTGATCGGCGCAACAGCACGCGAGCGGCCCCGGGCTTGGATCACCCGGGCCGTTCGACAGGTGCCCGGCGCGCGGGCGGTGGGTCCCGAACTCCCCGCCGCCCGCCCCGGGCGCCGCCCCCGACGACGCGGGGAGGGTACGCCCCGCGTCGTCACCTCACCCGGCCCCGGCGCCCCAGCGGCGCCGGGGCCCAGGTGTCTCTCCGGCGACCTCGAGCAGGGGGAGCGCCAGAGGGAGCCCGTGACCGACGCAAGGAGCGCCGCACCTCCTGGCTCCTGTATCGTCGCCAGCGCCATTGAGGGCGGTTTGGTGGGAGGCGATAATGACTGCTGGGGATTCGGCTGATCCGACCGCGGTTACCGGCCGCCGGATAGCGGCGTTCTTCATCGACGTAGTCGTCTACTGGGCGGTGATCGTCGCGCCGGTTGCGGCCTTCCCTGGGCCGACCACGGCGGTCATCAAGAACGGGAAGACGACCTACCAGAACAACGGTGCGTTTGGGGCACAGGTGGCTTCGTTCCTCATCCTCATCCTTTATGGGATCGGGATGTTCGTGGTTGCTCGAGGATTGACTGGGAGGACACTCGGCCTGAAGGTCATGAACCTTCAATGCGTCAACTACCAGGGCAACCCGCCGGGCGTGCCGTTGGCAGCGTGGCGAGTGGTCGCCGGGTGGGTGGACTGGATCACCATTCTGTTCATTCCGGTCGGCCTACTCGTGATGACGTCATCGAAGGGGCATCGCAGGGTGGGCGACATGGCGGCTAAGACGTTTGTTGTCGACCAGTCGCAAGCCGGGCGGCCTCCGCTAGTTGCGGGTGTGACTGCGCCAATCCCTCCGCCCCCGCCGCCATTGGCCGGTCAGCCCGGGGCCCATTGAGGCGCCCTCGACCATCCGCGACCGCAGCGCCGCCGACCTCGACGCCCGCCTCGCCGATGCCGACTGGCTGCGCCACCGCTACCTCACCGACGGCGCCACGGTGCGGGCCATCGCCGCGGAGCTGGGCTGCAACCGAGGTGGACGTGCGCAGCTCGATGGTCGCCCACGGCATCCGCGAGCACCGGCCGCGGACCGCCTAGACGCCCTGGCCGCCGAGAACCGTCGTCACCGCTGACGTCGACGTGATCGTCACGACGACGGCGCCGCCCACCGGCCCCGGTGCGGGCGGCGGCACCTGGTCGCTGCCATCCTCGACGGCTTGCCGATGAGGTGCGCACTGCGGCGAGAGGCACGTCCCCCCCCCTGTGGTGGCGGCGAGCACCTCGCAGGAGAGGCAGATGGCGCCGCTGCCGATGATGACCCGGTGTCTCGAGGTGCCCATGCCGCCAGGATGACAGGCCGGTGTGACGGCGCCGGGGGACTGGGCTGCTGTCGCCGTGCCGTGACCGCGCCGTCGGTCCTCAGCAGTCCTCAAACTGTCCTCAAGAGGTTGAGAAACGGCCCGAAACGTCGGCAACTGCTGAGTAGGTGAAACCGCAGGTCAGAGGCCGATTCGGGCCGAATCCGCAGGTCAGCGGGTCGGCACCGACGTACCCCCGCCTACAGGCCGACTCACCATCGCACCGCCCCCACCCAAGGCTCTGGCCACGTCCCGGCTCGGTCTCGCATGCCACCAGATCGCCCGAGGAGACCGACCTCGACCTCATCGGATGACGGCCGTCGCGTCCAAGGACGGGCGCACGCCCTGCAGCCGGAGCCGGACCCAACCTCTCCCCATGACCGGGGAGGAGGGGCAGACCCCACGCTGCCTCCGGCGGGATGGGCGACGACGCCTCAGGGGGCTCGTGTCCGTCGTCGCCGTGGTCCTGGCCATCGGCATGGCCGGCACACAGCGCGTCAACGCGACCGTGCCGGGCCAGAACGGGCGCATTGCATTCGCCAGCAACCGGGCCGGACCGCCGTTCGACCTCTACCCGATGGCATCTGATGG
>JAXLRJ010000042.1:0-9186 GCA_046331115.1 Acidimicrobiales bacterium | reverse complement strand
GACCCGGCCGCGCTCGTGGCCACCGAGCTGGGCATGGCCCCGCGCCGCACCATCGCCACCGACGACGGCGGCAACTACCCGCAGCTCCTCCTCGGTCGGGCCTGCGACGAGATCCAGCGCGGCGAGTCCGACGCCTGGCTGATCGGTGGTGCCGAGGTGTGGCGGACCCGCCAGGCGGCGCGCGCCCAGGGCGTGCGGCTGCCGTGGACCGACCAGCCCGACGACGTCGCCCCCACCGAGGTGGTCGCCAACTCGCTGCCCCTGTTCAGCGAGGGTGAGGCCTCGCGCGGCGTCATCCTGCCTGCCACGGTCTACGCCCTGTTCGAGAACGCCTGGCGAGCACGCCAGGGCTGGTCGATCGACGAGCACCGCGACCGCCTCGCCGCGCTCTACGCCGGCTTCAGCGCCGTGGCCGTCGAGAACCCGCACGCCTGGATCCGCACGCCGTGGACGGCCGAGGAGATCCGCGAGCCCTCGCCCCGCAACCGCATGGTGGGGTTCCCCTACACGAAGGTCATGAACGCCAACAACGCCGTGGAGCAGGCGGCGTGCTTCGTGGTGACCTCGGTCGAGCGGGCCCGCGCCCTCGGCATCGCCACCGATCGGTGGGTGTTCCCCTGGGCGGGCACCGCCGCCCACGAGCACTGGTTCACCTCGGAGCGCTGGTCGCTCGGCGCCGCCCCGGCCATCGGCATCGCCGGCCGGGCCGCGTTCGACCTCGCCGGCATCGGCCCCGACGACCTCGCCCACATCGACGTCTACTCGTGCTTCCCGAGCGCCGTGCAGATCGCCGCCGACGAGCTCGGCCTCGGCACGGACCGCCCGCTCACCGTCACGGGCGGCCTGTCGTTCGGCGGTGGCCCCTGGAATGACTACGTGAGCCACTCGATCGCCGCGATGGTCGACCGCCTGCGCGCCGACGCCGGGTCCCTCGGCCTGGTCACCGCCAACGGCGGCTACCTCACCAAGCACGCGTTCGGGATCTACAGCACCACGCCCCCACCCCAGCCGTGGCGCCACGCCGACCTCCAGCCCGAGGTCGATGCCACCCCATCGCGCACCCTCGCCCTCGAGGTCGATGGGCCGGTCGAGGTGGAGTCGGCAGTGGTGGTCCACGACCGGGAGTCGGCGCCCGAGCGGGCCGTGGTCGCCACCCTGCTGGCCGACGGCCGACGGGCCTGGGGCGGCACCTCGGACCCCGACGCCATGGCCCGGTTCCTGTCCGAGGAGACCGCCGGCGCCCCCGGCCGGCTCACCCCGGACGGGACCTTCCACTTCGCCTGAGCCTCGTCCCGCCCAGACCGTGCAGCCGTCTCGAGACTGAAGAGGCGCCGACGGGAAACGGTCGCGCCGGGTGCGCGGGCGAGGCGGCGACGGGCGACCGGTCAGTCGTTGCGACGGCGAGGGTTGGTGGAGTCGTCGGCCTCTTCGCCGTCGATCGCCACCGCCAGGGCGCCCACCACGATCATCAGCACCGACACGATGTCGGCGGCCTCGACGTCCATCCAGTTGAGCGCCCGGGCGGACAGCAGGGCCACACCGCACAGGATGATGGCGAAGCCGATCTTCGTGGTCACCCCGCCAGCATGACCGGCGCCGCGCCCCCCGTGCGAAGCGGCAGGTGCGGCCATCAGCCCTGGGCCGCCGCGTGGAGCTGCTCGGCGGACACCGCGCCCTCGCGCAGGAGCTGCCAGGTGGCCAGCGACGCGTCGACGACGCTGCTGGCCAGCGTGCCGGCCGGGCCACCGTCGACCACCAGGTCCACCTCGCCGACCAGCGCGGCGGCGGCCTCGGCCGCCGACGTGGGCGTGGGCTCGCCAGACCGGTTGGCGCTGGTGGTGGCGATGGGCCCGACCTCGGCGGCCAGGGCCCGGACGAAGGGGTGGTCCGGGCAGCGGACCCCGATCGTGTCGGCTTCGCCGCCCAGGTCCATCGAGCGCGCCTCCGCCGAGCGGGGCAGCACCAGGGTCAGCGGGCCGGGCCACAGGGTGGCCATCCAGCGAGCGACGGCCTCCGACGGGTCCTCGACGAGCTCCAGCGCCTGGTCGATGTCGGCCACGAGCACGGCGATGGGCTGGGCGCTGTTCCGATCCTTCAGCTCGAAGAGCTGGCGCGTCGCCCCCGGCAGCACCGGGAGGGCGGCCACGCCGTAGACGGTGTCGGTGGGGAGCAGCACGGTCCCGCCGCTGGCGAGCACGGCCGCTGCGGCCGCGACTGCGCCTTCGTCCGCCGCATCGATCACCGAGCCTTCGGCCGTCGACATCTCCACGAGACTACGGGACGGCGCCGCGGCGGGCGACGACCGTCCGGTCCAGCCCGGCGAGGTCCTGGGCCACGCCCACCGATCCGAGGCCAGCGGCCACGGCGAGCGCGGCCACCGCGTCAGCCTGCGTGGCACCGATCTCGAGGACCACCGCTCCCCCGGGCGCGAGCCAGTCCGCCGCTCCGGCCAGCAGCACCTCGTAGGCCTCGAGACCCGTAGGGCCCGGCACGAGGGCCTCGTGGGGCTCCCAGTCGAGCACCGAGCGGGCCAGGTCCTCGTCTGCAGCCACGTAGGGCGGGTTGGACACCACCAGGTCGAGCGCGCCGCGCAGCTCCGGGCCCAGGGCGGCGTACCAGTCGCCCTGGACGACGCGGACCCGGGTCCCGGCCATGCCCAGGGCCGCGAGGTTGGCACGGGCGAGGGCGAGTGCCTCGGGCGAGCGATCGGTGGCCCACACCTCGGTGCCGGGTCGCTCGACCGCGATCGACAGGGCGATCGCGCCCGTGCCGGTGCCGAGGTCCGCGACCACGGCGCGATGGCCGGCGGGCCGACCGGCCACCACTCGGTCGAGCTCAGCGATCGCCACCTCCACCACCTGCTCGGTCTCCGGGCGGGGGATGAGCGCCCGACCATCGACGAGGAGGTCCAGGGTGCGGAAGGGCCAGTGGCCGAGGACGTGCTGGACCGGCTCGCCGGCGCAGCGCCGCCCGACCATGGCATCGAGGCGGGCGACCCCGCGGACGGTGGCGGGCGCATCCTGCCCGAGCACCCACTCGGCCCCCTCGATGCCGCTGGCCTCCTCGCAGATCCACCGCGCCTCGAGCGCCGCGTCGGTGGCGTCGATGCGCCCGAGCCGCACGGCTTCGGCCAGGCTCGCCTCCGCCTCGGCGCGCAGCTCCCGCCAGCTGATGGTGCCGTCGGCCGGGTCGGGCTCCGATCGGTCCGAGGTCATGCGTCCTCGGTCAGCCGCCGGGCCTGCTCGTCCTGCACCAGCGCATCGCTGATCTCGTCGAGCTCACCGGCCAGCACCTTGTCGAGCTTGTAGATGGTGAGCCCGATGCGGTGGTCCGACACCCGGTTCTCCTTGAAGTTGTAGGTGCGCACCTTCTCCGATCGCCCACCGCCGCCGACCTGGTCCTTGCGGGCATCGGACAGCTCCGCCGCGTGGCGGTCCTGCTCGGCCTTCAGCAGCCGGGACTTCAAGACCACCAGCGCCTTCGCCTTGTTCTGCAGCTGGCTCTTCTGGTCCTGCATCGACACCACGATGCCGGTGGGCTTGTGGGTGATGCGCACGGCCGAGTCCGTGGTGTTCACGGACTGCCCGCCGGGGCCCGACGAGCGGTACACGTCGATCTGCAGATCGTTGGGGTCGATGTCGACCTCGACCTCGTCGGCCTCGGGGAGCACGGTCACGGTGGCGGACGACGTGTGGATGCGGCCCTGGCTCTCGGTCACCGGCACCCGCTGCACCCGGTGGGGCCCGGCCTCGTGCTTCATGCGGGTCCAGGCGCTGTCGCCGGCGAGCTGGAAGGTGATCTCGTTGTAGCCACCCATGTCCGACGGGTCGACGTTGAGCACCTCGAGCTTCCACCCCTGGCGCTGAGCGAACCCCTGGTACATCTGGAACAGGTCCCGCGCGAAGAGGTTGGCCTCCTCGCCCCCCTCGGCGCCGCGGATCTCGACGATCACGTTGCGCCCGTCGTTGGGGTCCTTCGGGAGGAGCAGGACCTCCAGCTCGGCGGTGAGGCGGGCCACGTCGGCGTCCGCCTCGGAGACCTCGGTCCGCATGAGCTCGCGGTCGTCGCCGCTCAGCTCGGTGAGCATCTCGCGCGCGGTCGCGGCGTCCTCGGTGCGCTGGCGCAGCTCCCGGGAGCGGGTGACGATGGCGTCGAGCTCCTTGTGGCGCTTGGCCAGCTCCCGGTACCGGGCCTGGTCCGAGAAGACCGCGGGGTCCGCCAGGCGCGCCTCCACCTCGGTGAACTCGCGCTCGAGCGCCCCCAGCCGGTCCAGCATCAGCCGGCCCTCCGCATGGCGAGGTGCTCCCACCCGTCATCGATGGCGACGACCTCGGCCGGCAGCGCCAGGTGGTGGGCCAGCTCGGTGGTGACGGGCAGGGCGTCGCGGCCGGGCACGGCCAGCAGGAGCCGCGCGTCGGGGGCGTGGGCGAGCCGATCGTCCGCGGCCGACGGCACCAGCTCCAGGTCCACCCCGGTCGAGCAGGTCACCACGAGCGGCCGACCCTCGGCGTCTTTCCCGACGGCGGTGGCGACGCCCACGTCCTTGAGGTTGGCCCGGGGCACGGCGGAGCCGACCGGAGCCAGGTGGGCGGCACCCACGAGCTCCGGGCGGCGGACCAGCACGGCGCGCAGCCAGCGCTCGGGCACGAGCTGGTTGAGGGGGTGGCGCTCGGCGCCGGGGGTGCGGATGGACGCCACGAGCTCGACCGTGCGGGCGAGGGCGTCGACCTCGGCCAGCTCCTTGAACATCATCGCCCCGACCTCTCGGTCGAAGCGGCCGACGCCGCTCTCCACCCGCGGCCCGGACTCGGGGTCCACGACCACGCGGGCCACCTCCAGGCCGTTGACCTCGCCGATGAGGTGGCCACCCTCGACCACGACCTCGCACCCGGCCTCCAAGAGGACCGGGCGGTAGAGCTCGGCCTCCGGCGGCGGGGCCGGATCGGTCCCGGGCGGCGCGGGGGTGGCGGCGACCGAGGCCCGCCCGTCGGCGACCCACACGCCGGCTGGGGTCGCGAACAGCGCGGCGCGCCGGGCCAGCACGGCGGCGGTGGTGGCGTCGGGGACGCACACGTCGACCTCGTCGGCGCCGGCTCGCGCGGCCCAGGCCAGCGCCGCGCCGAGGCGGCGGGCGCCGTCGTCGCCGACCAGCACCCAGCCCCGGTGGCGGTCTGCCGCGAGGAGGTGGCGCCGTCGGGAAGCCCCCGTGGCCGCGCCCTCCACGGCCTCAGCACCCCACCGGTCCGGCGCCGGCGCGGAGCTGGGCGGCGAGCAGTGCGGCGCGACGGTCGGGATCGATGGTCATGGGGTCCGGACGCGGCGATTCCGCCAGCCGGGCTGGCGGAATCGGCACGAGGTCGTGGGGGCTACTTGGAGCGCTTGCCGTACCGGCGCTCGAAACCGTAGATACGGCCGCCGGTGTCCACCAGCTTCTGCTTGCCGGTGTAGAAGGGGTGGCACTCGTTGCAGAGCTCCACCGAGATCTCGGCCTGCGTGGAGCGCGTGGTGAACGTGTTGCCGCAGGAGCAGCGCACCTGCGTCTCCACGTAGTCGGGATGGATGTCGGCCTTCATGGTGCTTCCATTCTCGCGTTTGCGGTTCGGGGTTCCAAATGGATCAACGCTGGCCTATTCCCGACCGGCGTCGCCCAGGAGCGCGGCGTTGGTGGCGTGGCGGCCGAGCAGCTCGACGAGCAGCTCCACCGCGGCATCGTTCGAGCCGGCCTCGTCCCGGCGGGCGCCGAGCCGCCGGCGCAGCGCATCGGCCGCGGCGACGGTGTCCCGATCTCGCAGCTCGTCCTCGTGGCGGGTGCTCGACCGGTCGACGTCGATGGCCGGCACGACCCGGCGCTCGGCCAGGCGGCGGTCCAGGGTGAGCTGGACGTTCGCGGTGCCGTCGAACTCCTCGAAGATGACCTCGTCGAGCAGGCTGCCGTCGGCCATGGCCGCGGTGGCCACCACGGTGAGCGAGCCGGCCTCCTCGGTGTTGCGGGCGGCGCCGAAGGCCCGCTTCGCCGGGAAGATCGCCGCCGCGTCCAGCCCGGCGCCGAGGTCGCGGCCGCTGGCCGCCACGGTGGCGTTGTAGGCGCGGGTGAGGCTCGTCAGGCCATCGAGCACGACCACCACGTCGCGGCCCTGCTCGACCAGGCGCTTCGCCCGAGCGATCACCAGCTCGGCGACCGAGGTGTGGTCCTCCGCAGGACGATCGAACGTGGAGCCGACCACGACGCCGCGCAGCACCCAGCGGGCCATGTCGGTGACCTCTTCGGGGCGCTCGTCGAGCAGCACCACGAACAGGTCGACGTCGGGCTGGTTGACCTCGATCGACCGGACCAGCTGCTTGAGCACCGTGGTCTTGCCCGAGTGCGGCGGCGCGGCGACGAGCGCTCGCGAGCCCTTGCCGAGCGGGGCGAACAGGTCGATGGCCCGCACGATCAGGTTGCCCGGGTCGTCGGCCACCTCGAGGCCGAGCGGCTCGGTCGGGAACACCGGCGTCAGCTCGCCGAACCGGGGGCGGGCGGGCTGGTTGTGGGCCTCGTGGCCGTTCACCCGGTCGACCTGGATCAGCGCGGGGTTGCGCTCGTTGCGGTTGGCGGCGCGGCTCTTGCCCCGCACGATGTCGCCGGTGCGCAGCCCGAACTGGCGGACCTGCTTGACCGAGACGTAGGCGTCCTCACGGTTCGGGCGCCAGTGGTCCACGCGCAAGAAGCCGTAGCCCTCGTCGCGCAGCTCGACCATCCCCTCGACCTCGACGGGCTCGATCTGGACCTGCTCGTCCTCGCGGTTGCGGTCCCGGCCCCGGCGGCGACGGCGGCGGTTGCCCGGCTCGATGTCGTCGTTGCCCGCGCCGCCCTGCTCGCCGCCGTGGTCGTCGTGGTCCTGGTCGCCGTCGTCAGCCCCACCGTCGGCGCCGTCGCTGCCCTCCGCAGCCGGCTCGGTGGCGGGCTCGTCCGCGCCCTCGTCGGCCCCGCCGGCCGTGTCGGCGGCCGCCTCGCCGTCAGCCTCCGCCTCGGCGGGGGCCTCGGCCTCGTCCTGCGCCGGCGCGTCGGGCGCGGCCGGGGCGTCACCGGCGGGGGCGTC
Source organism: Acidimicrobiales bacterium (assembly GCA_046331115.1). Lineage (GTDB taxonomy): Bacteria > Actinomycetota > Acidimicrobiia > Acidimicrobiales > Iamiaceae > Aquihabitans. The sequence goes on along the minus strand of JAXLRJ010000042.1, from coordinate 2,107 downwards.
GGCGGGGTCGGCGCCGACCAGGCGCATGATCAGCGCCACGATGTCGGCCTTCTTGGCGCGGGCGCCGGGCTTCTCGCCCAACTGCTCGGCGATGGCGGCCAACTCGGAGCGGTCCTTGCCCTCGAGCAGCGAGATGTCGAACCCCGGGGCGCTCATCGGGCGGCCTCGGCGGTCGTGGCGTGCTGGGTCATGTCGGGCCCTTTCGAGAGCGCGGTGGTGGGGGGTGGGCAGGCCTCGCACGCCAGGCGGCACGTCGGAGCGACAGGACCGCGGCGTCGCGAGGAAGCCCGGAGATCCGGAGCCCGGGCACCTGTGGTGCGACGGGACCGGCGGACATCGTAGCGAGCGGCCCGACCGGCGACGAACCGGGGAGGGCCGGTTCGCCCGGGTGCGGCCGGCGCGGCGAAGCTGTCGGCCATGACCGATCCGGCCACCTCGGCGCCCGAGCGCACCCAGTCCATCGTCTGCCTGGACCTCGAGGGGGTGCTGGTCCCGGAGATCTGGATCGCCGTGGCCGAGCGCACCGGCATCGAGGCCCTGCGCCGGACCACCCGGGAGGAGCCCGACTACGACGTACTCATGCAGTACCGGCTGGACCTGATGGCCGAGCACGGCCTGACGATGTCGGTGATCCAGGACGTGATCGGCGGGCTGGCGCCGCTGCCCGGCGCCAAGGCGTTCCTCGACGCGCTGCGCGAGCGGACGCAGGTGGTGATCCTGTCGGACACGTTCGAGCAGTTCGCGGCCCCGCTCATGCGCCAGCTCGGGTGGCCCGCCATCTGGTGCCACCGGCTGGTGGTCGAGGAGGATCGGATCGTCGGCTACCGCCTCCGGATGGAGGACCCCAAGCGCAACGCGGTGCGGGCGCTGCAGGGCCTCAACTACCGGGTGATCGCCGCCGGCGACTCCTACAACGACACCACCATGCTGCTGGCCGCCGACGCCGGGTTCCTGTTCCACTCGCCCGCCAACGTGCAGGCCGAGTTCCCGCAGCTCCCGGCGCTCGACGAGTACGACGAGCTCCTCGACGCCATCGGCGCGCAGCTCACCTGACCCGCCGCGCCGGGACCAGTCGCACGCCGGGGTCAGTGCCCGGTGACGGCGCGGATGTGGGCCTGGAGCGTGGCGAGGTCTGCCGGCAGCACGTCGAAGCGCTCCTGGCGGTCGAAGAGGTCCGCGAGGTGCTCGGGCAGGTCGGGCCGGATGCCGATGGCGTCCTCCACCGCGTCCGGGAACTTCGCCGGGTGGGCGGTGGCCAGGCAGATCATCGGCACGTCGGCGCTGCGGCGGGCCGCGCGCGCCGCAGCCACGCCCACCGCGGAGTGGGGGTCGAGCACCACCCCGGTGGCCTCGTAGGTGCGGCGGATCTCGGCGCGGGTGGCGTCGTCGTCGAAGGCCGCGCCGTCGAAGACCTCGGTGACCGAGGCGAGGCGGGTGTCGCCGGTCTCGACCCGACCGGTGTCTCGGAACTCGGCCATGCGATCGGCCAGCAGGAGCGGGTTGCGGTCGTAGAGCTCGAACAGGAGGCGCTCGGCGTTGGACGACACCTGGATGTCCATGCTCGGGCTGATGGTCGGGTGGACGCCCGTCTTCTCCATCACGCCCGACCCCAGCCAACGGGTGAGGATGTCGTTGCTGTTGGAGCCGACCACGAGCTGGCTGATCGGGGTGCCGGTGCGGCGGGCAACCCAGCCGGCGAACACGTTGCCGAAGTTGCCGGTGGGCACCGAGAAGGCCACCGGGTCGCCGGCGCCCACCGTTCGGGCTGAGGTCACGTAGTAGACGACCTGCGCCATCACCCGGGCCCAGTTGATCGAGTTCATGGCCGACAGGCCGATGGCGTCCCGGAAGCCGACGTCGGCGAACATCGCCTTCACCAGGTCCTGGCAGTCGTCGAAGGTGCCCTCGACGGCCACGTTGTGGACGTTGGGCTCGTCGACGGTGGTCATCTGCTTGCGCTGGACGTCGCTGACCCGGCCCGCCGGATGCAGGACGACGATGTCCAGGCTCGCCCTGCCGCGGCACGCCTCGATGGCGGCCGAGCCGGTGTCGCCGGAGGTGGCCACGACGATGGTGGCCCGCTCGCCTCGGCGGGTGAGCTCGTGGT
>JAXLRJ010000041.1:0-11110 GCA_046331115.1 Acidimicrobiales bacterium | reverse complement strand
CAGCCGAGCCAGATCAGGTGCCGCCGCGCTCGGACGACTGCGGCGACGCGGGCCGGACCGCCGCGCTCGCGCGCGGCGGTCCGGCCCGCTTCGCCGCAGTCGTCCGAGCGCTGCGGCACCTGATCTGGCTCGTCTGCGCGCTCGCCGCCGCCACCGGCCTCGCCGTCATCGCGTTCGGGGGCATCGCCGTGCGGGGCGACCCCGGCGCCACGGCCGTCCTGGTCCTGGTGGGCGGGCCCCTCGTGGTGCTGGCGGTGCTCATCGCCCGCCACACCGGAGCGCTGGCCAAGGCGATCGCCCGCCCGGCCGACACCATCGACCAGGCACGGGACCTGGCGCTGCGGGCCAAGGGCAGCCCGGAGCTCCACCGGCTGGCCCGGACGATCGTCGCCCGCAAGGCGACCGGACGCCGTGGGCGAGGCGGGGGCAGCGGCTCGGGGATCGGTCGCGTGCGGCGCGCGGTGCGCTCGGGCCGGATGATCAGCGCGGTCATCGGGCTGGCGCAGCCCGACCCCAAGCGCCACGACCTGCTGGTGCCGTTCACGCCGATGCGCCTGCGGCGCCTGTGGCTCGAGGTCACGGTGGCCTTGTGGTGGTGGCTCGTCGCCGCCATCGTGGCGTTCGTGGCGTTCTTCGCGGCGCTGCTCTCGTTCCTCTAGCGCCGCCGACGGTCTCGCTCAGAAGATGGCGGCCAGCACCGCCAGGACCACGGCCACGCCGATCAGCAGCCCGCCCGTGGTGAGCAAGCCCTTGCACACCGCCACGTTGCGCTGCAGCGCCCGCTGCCAGACCTCGTCGTCGCGCCGGAACCGGGTGTTGAAGCGGCTGCTCCCCCACCCGAGCCCGCCGACGAGGGCCAGGACGAAGCCCGTCTGGGCGAAGAAGGTCATCGGAGATCCTCGGCGCCGACGCCCATGAGCGGGCCGTCGCCGCGCAGCACGTGGGCCCCCTGGACCGAGCGCACGAGGACAGCCGGCCCGGAGAGCTCCCTGCCGTCGAGCGCCACGATCTCGACCAGGTAGCGGCCCTCGGCGATGGGCGCATCGTGGAGGCCGTAGGCCACGCACTCCCACTGGAGCTCGGGGGCGCCCTCCTGCTCGGCCACCAGGAGGTAGGCCGCCTTCAGCGGGACGGGCACCTGCTCGACCGCCAGGGTCGCGACGTCGAAGCGCACGTGCCGCACGGGCCCATCCTCGCGCTGCGTCGCCGGGTCAGCCGACGTCGCGCCGGTGCAGGCCCCACAGGCCGAGCCCGCCGAGCCCGGCAGCCACCAGGGTCAGGAGCACGAGCGGGAGCACCGCGAAGGTGGCGCCGGGGAGCAGCGGGACGTGGGTGAACGGCGAGAGGTCCATCACGGGCTGGGGCAGCTCCAGCAGCGGGCCGAGCTCGCCCAGCAGGACCACGAAGGCCAGGATCCCCCACCCGGCACCCACCGCTCGAGGGGCCAGGCCGAAGAGGGCCAACACGGCGGCCACCACGACCCACGCGGCCGGGGCGCGCACCAACGCGGACCCGACCAGCCGCGGCACCTGGCCGGCATCGTGCTCGGTGGCGGCGTGGGCGACCCCGGCCGCCATCCCGGCCAGGGCGAGCAGCACGACCGGTCCGCCAAGCGCGAACACCAGGTGGCCCCCGGCCCAGCGGGCCCGGGACGTGGCCGTGGCCAGCACCGGCTCGGCCCGGCCACCAGCCTCCTCCGCGCGCAGGCGCGCCACGATCTGGATGCCGAAGGCGGAGGCCACGATCGCCGCGATGACCAGGACCGACGAGAGGTAGGCGTCGGTGATGGCGGACGCGCCGCCCAGCTTCTGGAAGTACTCGCGCGTGCTGTCGTTGTTGATGAAGTCCGCCACGCTCGACGCCAGCCCGCCCATCAGGACACCGATGGCGGCGAAGCCGATGGCCCAGCCGAGCACGGCCCCCCGGTGCAGCCGGGCGGCCAGCCCGAGCGGGCCCGACAAGGAGGCCGAGGCGGTGGGGCGCCCGGCGCGGTCGCCGAAGAGGCCGGCGCCCAGGTCCCGGCGGGCGGCGAGCGTGAACGCGACGGCCGAGGTGGCGACGGCGAAGGCCAGGGTGATCCCGAGGACCCACCACCGGTTGCCGGCGAACGGTCGGAACTGCTGGCCCCACCCGATGGGCGAGAGCCAGCTGAGCCACGTCGGGCCGCCCGCGCCGGCGGTGTCGCCCGCCGCTCGCAGCACGTAGGTGACGGCCAGCACCGCAGCAGAGGTGGCGGTGGCTGCCCGACCCGTCGATGCCACCTGGGCTGCGACCGCAGCGATGGCGGCGAACGCGATGCCGACCCCGGCCCACGCGGCGCCGAAGGCCAGCGAGCCCTCGGCATCGAGGCCGGTCGCCACCAGCACCGCGGCGGTCAGCGCGCCGAGGACGGCCATCGCGACCACCGCCACGCCGAGCGCGGCGGCCAGTGGCGCCAGGCGGCCGGTGGGCGTGGCCGCCACGAGCTCCGCGCGCCCGGACTCCTCGTCGGCCCGGGTGTGGCGCACCACGATCGAGGCAGCGAGGAGGGCGACGAACACGGCCCCGAAGCCCCCCATCTTGATCATCGACACGGCCCCGATCGAGGTGGGGTCGTAGATCTTCCCGTACAGGGCCACCAGGGCCTTGGACCCGTTGATGGCGTTGGCGGCCTGCACCCGGGGGCCCTCCTTCGGGTACAGGTCGATGGTGGCCGCAGACGACACGCCGGCCATGGCCACGAACCCCAGCGTCCACGCCGAGATCAGGACCCGGTCCCGGCGGAGCCCGAGGCGCAGGAGCCGGCCCGTGCCGGCCAGCTCGTCCATCAGGCGCCGGTGCCGTAGAAGCGGAGGAACAGCTCCTCGAGCGTGGGCGGCCGGCTCTCGAGCGACCGCACCCCCACGGCGGTGAGGGCCCGCAGCACGGCGTCGAGCGACGCAGGATCGACCTGGCAGCGGACGCGCTGGCCCTCGACCTGCACCTCGTGGACGCCGGCAAGGCCCGAGAGGTCGGGCACCGGCCCGGCGAGCTCGGCGTCGATCGTGACGTGCGTGAGGTGGCGCAGCTCCGCCAGCGCGCCGGTCTCCACCGTGCGTCCCTCCCGGATGATCGTCACCCGCTCGCACACCGCTTCGACCTCCGAGAGGATGTGCGACGAGAGCAGCACGGTCCGGCCGGCGTGGCGGATCTCGGCCAGGCAGTCGCGGAACGCCGCCTCCATCAGCGGGTCGAGGCCCGAGGTCGGCTCGTCGAGCAGGAGCAGCTCCGCGTCCGAGGCCAGCGCGGCCACCAGCGCCACCTTCTGACGGTTGCCCTTGGAGTACGAACGGCCCTTCTTGGTGGGATCGAGCGAGAACCACTCGATCAGGGCGTCGCGCCGGGCCGCGTCGAGCGAGCCGCGCATCCGCCCGAGCAGGTCGATGATCTCGCCGCCGGTGAGGTTGGGCCACAGCGCCACGTCGCCGGGCACGTAGGCGATGCGCCGGTGGAGGGCCACCGCGTCCGACCACGGGTCGCCGCCGAGCAGGCGGGCCGTGCCGCCGTCGGCGCGCGCCATGCCGAGCAGGACGCGCAGCGTCGTGGACTTGCCCGCGCCGTTGGGGCCGAGGAACCCGTGCACCTCGCCTTCGGCCACGGCCAGGTCGAGCCCGTCGAGGGCGCGCGTGGTCCCGAACACCTTGACCAGCTGCTGGGCCTCCACCGCCAGGGCCATGGCGAACCTCCTCGTCGAGCGCCGCCCTCCCACGGTAGGGCCATCGACGGGCAGGCTGCAGGGCCGGAAGCCCCGATCTCGCTTCGGGGGCGCCGGGGGGTGGTCGGTAGGCTCGTCGGCCGTGAGCACCGACGACCAGACGCCCTACCCCAAGGTCCCGAGCCGGGCGGACTACCCGGCCCTGGAGCGGGCGATCCTGGAGTCCTGGGCCGCCGACGCCACCTTCGAGGCGTCCGTGGAGCAGCGGCCCGCCGACGACGAGTACGTCTTCTACGACGGCCCGCCGTTCGCCAACGGCCTCCCCCACTACGGCCACCTGCTCACCGGCTACGTCAAGGACGTCGTCCCTCGGTACCAGACCATGCGGGGCCACCGGGTCGAGCGCCGGTTCGGCTGGGACTGCCACGGCCTGCCCGCCGAGATGGCCGCCGAGCAGGAGCTCGGCATCCAGGGCCACAAGGCCATCACCGAGTTCGGCATCGCCAACTTCAACGAGTACTGCCAGGCCTCGGTGCTGCGGTACACGAGCGAGTGGGAGCGCTACGTCACCCGCCAGGCCCGCTGGGTGGACTTCGAGCACGACTACAAGACCATGGACCTCCCCTACATGGAGAGCGTCATGTGGGCCTTCAAGCAGCTGTGGGACAAGGGCCTGATCTACCAGGCGTACCGGGTGATGCCCTACAGCTGGGGGGCCGAGACCCCGCTGTCGAACTTCGAGATCCGCCTCGACGACGCCACCCGGCCTCGCCAGGACCCGGCCATCACCGTGGCGTTCGACCTGGACCCGGTGGACGGCGACCCCGGGCCGCTGCAGATCCTCGCCTGGACCACCACGCCGTGGACGCTGCCGTCGAACCTCGCCCTGGCCGTCGGGCCGGACCTGGACTACACGGTGGTCGCCCACGATGGCGGCCACTACGTGATCGGCGCCGCCGTGCTCGAGCGCTACGCCGCCGAGCTAGGCGAGCTCGACCAGGTCGCCACGCTGAAGGGGTCGGACCTCGTGGGCCGCACCTACCGGCCGCTGTTCGACTACTTCGCCGACAACGCGGACAGCTTCCGCATCCTGGCCGGCGACTTCATCGACACCGAGGAGGGCACCGGCGTGGTGCACCTCGCCCCCGGCTTCGGCGAGGACGACCAGCGCGTGTGCGAGGCCGCCGGCATCTCGCTGGTGGTGCCCGTCGACGAGAAGGGTCGCTTCACCGACGAGGTCGTCGAGTGGGCCGGCGTCAACGTGTTCGAGGCCAACCCGGACGTGATCCGCCACCTCAAGGCCCAGGGCCGGGTGCTGCGCCACGAGACCTACGACCACAACTACCCGCACTGCTGGCGCACGGACACGCCGATCATCTACCGCGCCATGCAGTCCTGGTACGTGCGGGTCACGGACCTCACCGACCGGCTGCTCGCCTGCAACGACGAGATCAACTGGATCCCCGGCCACGTCCGTGACGGCGCCTTCGGCAAGTGGCTGGCCGGCGCCCGGGACTGGTCGATCTCCCGCAACCGCTTCTGGGGCGCGCCGATCCCGGTGTGGGTCAGCGACGACCCCGCCTACCCGCGCACCGACGTGTACGGCTCGCTCGACGAGATCGAGCGGGACTTCGGCGTGCGCCCGGCGAGCCTCCACCGCCCCGAGGTGGACGAGCTCACCCGGCCGAACCCCGACGATCCCACCGGCCAGAGCACGATGCGCCGGGTCACCGAGGTCCTCGACTGCTGGTTCGAGTCCGGCTCCATGCCCTACGCCCAGGTGCACTACCCGTTCGAGAACAAGGACTGGTTCGACACCCACGCGCCGGCGGACTTCATCGTCGAGTACATCGCCCAGACGCGCGGCTGGTTCTACACGCTGCACGTCCTGTCGGTCGCCCTGTTCGACCGGCCGGCGTTCACCAACGTCATCTGCCACGGCGTGGTGCTCGACTCGGAGGGGCGCAAGCTCTCCAAGAAGCTCCGCAACTACCCGGACCCCGAAGAGGTCATGGAGACCATCGGGTCCGATGCCCTGCGCTGGTACCTGATGAGCTCGCCGATCCTGCGCGGCGGCGACCTCAAGATCGCGGCCGACGGCTCGGGCATCGCGGACGTGGTCCGGCTGGTGCTCAACCCCATCTGGAACGCCTTCCACTTCTTCACGCTGTACGCCAACGCGGACGGCCACCGGGCCTCGTTCCGGACCGACGCCACCGGCGAGCTCGACCGGTACCTGCTGGCCAAGACCCGGGAGCTGGTCGACGAGGTCACCGCGGCCATGGACGCCTACGACCTGGCCGGCGCCTGCAACCAGATCACCGCCTACCTGGACGCGCTCAACAACTGGTACATCCGGTCCTCCCGGGAGCGCTTCTGGGCCCCTGGTGCGGGCGCCGACGCCTCGGCCGACAAGGTCGACGCCTTCGACACGCTCTACACGGTGCTCGTCACCCTCACGAAGGTGGTGGCGCCCCTGTTGCCGATGCTCGCCGAGGGCATCCACCACGGTCTCACCGGCGAGCGGTCGGTCCACCTCACCGACTGGCCCGCGGCCGAGTCCCTGCCGGCGGACCCCGAGCTGGTCCGGGCCATGGACGAGGTCCGAGCCGTGTGCTCCACCGCGCTCGGCCTCCGCGAGGAGCGCAAGCTACGCAGCCGACTGCCCCTGCCGTCGCTCGCCATCGCCGGCGAGCGGGCTAAGGCGCTCGAGCCCTTCGCCCACCTCGTGGCCGGCGAGCTGAACGTGAAGTCCGTCGTCATCGCCGAGGACCGCACGGCGTACGGCACCGAGGTGGTCCGCCCCAACCCGCGGGCCCTGGGGCCACGGTTGGGCAAGGACGTCCAGACGGTCATCAAGGCAGCCAAGGACGGCGACTGGTCACGGGCCGACGACGGCACCGTGGTCGTCGGCGGCCACGCGCTCGCGGACGGCGAGTACGAGCTGGTGCTCCAGACCGCGGAGGACCTGGCCGCGGCGCCGGTCCGCTACGTGGACCCCGAGGGGCGGACCATCGACACCGGGCTGGTCGTCGCCCTGGACACCAACGTGACGCCCGAGCTCCACGCCGAGGGCGTGACCCGGGACCTGGTCCGCGCGGTGCAGGCGGCACGGAAGGACCTCGGCCTGGAGGTCACCGATCGCATCTCGCTCACGCTCGGGCTCGCCCCCGAGCAGCGGGCCATGGTGGAGGCCAACGAGCGCCAGCTGGCGGACAGCGTGCTGGCCACCGAGGTCCTCTACGTGGACACCACCGAGCCGATCGCCGTCGCGCTCGACGGGGTCGACGCCAGCTTCGCCATCGCCAAGGCCTGAGCCCGCCCAGCGGCCCGTGCGCGGCCCGTGGGTCGGGCGGGCGCCGTTAGGGTGCGCAGCCATGACGGGTGGGATCAGTCGACGGGCGGTGCTGGCCGGCGGTGCCGCGCTCGGGCTCGCCGCGTGCGCCGGGTCGTCGGCCGGGTCGTCTGACGGCAGCACCGACGAGGGCGACGCCGGCGGGGACGGCTCGGGCGGCTCGAGCCGAAGCGCCATCGTGGTCGGGGCCGGCCTCGCTGGGCTGACCGCCGCGCTGGACCTGGTCGAGGCCGGGTGGGACGTCACCGTCCTCGAGGCCTGCGACTGCCGGCGGCCGAGTGCACACGATCCGCGGCGAGGCCTTCACCGGCGGGCTCCACGCCGAGGCGGGCGGCGAGTCGATCGACGTCGACCACGCCGCCATGTTGAAGATGCTCTCGCGCTTCGACCTCCAGACCGAGGCCCGACCGGCCAACAAGATCCTCGACGGGCTCACCGAGCGGGCCGGCTTCCGAGGCAGGACCAGCGAGTTCGTCGCCCAGCAGGGCGGCAAGGTCGGCCAGGACTACGAGCGGTTCTACGACGCGCTCGACGAGCTCACCGCCGACGTCGACCCGCTCCACCCCGAGGACCACCCCAAGGCCGAGGCCTGGGACCAGATGTCGATCGCCGACTGGGTCGACACGCTAGAGCTCATCCCCGAGGCCCGCTTCCTGGTCGACAGCGACAACCGGGGCGAGTACAACGCGGAGCCCTCGGACGTCTCGATGCTGTTCCTCGCCCAGCAGTGGGCCGTGGGCACCGACATCAGCGACAGCGGCGTCGAGGCCATGCGGGTCCACGGCGGCAACGACCGGCTGCCGAAGGCCATGGCCGACGAGCTTGGTGATGTGGTCGTCCTCAAGGCGCCCGTCACCAAGGTCGTGCACGGCGGCGACGGCGTGACCGTCACCGCAGGGGGCCAGACCTACGAGGCCGACTGGCTGGTGCTCGCCTGCCCGTTCGTGCCGCTGCGGCGCGTGGCGTTCGACCCGCCGCTGCCGACCGACGTGGCCGATGCCATCGCAGGCCTCGACCTCGGCCCTGCGGCCAAGGTCATCGTCCAGTACCGCGAACGGTTCTGGAACGACGACGAGGCAGGCGAGCTGTCGGGCTTCACGGTCAGCGACCAGCCCTACGGCATCGCCTGGTCGCCCACCGACTCCTACGGCGACCCCGACGGCCCCGGCCTGCTGACGGCGTTCATGGCCGGCGACGCGGCGGAGGCCGCGGCGGCCCAGGGCGACGCCGAGCGCGTCGCCTCGGTGCGCGAGCAGTTCGCCGAGACCTATCCCGATGCACCGGACCAGGACGCCCGCCACCAGGCCACCATGGCCTGGGCCAACGAGCGGTACACGGGCGGCGGGTACGCGGCGCCTCGCCCCGGCCAGGTGCTCCCGTTCTGGCCGGTCATCCGGTCCGGCACCGGGCGCATCCGCTTCGCCGGCGAGCACACCGAGGCGCTCGCCGGCTACATGGAGTCAGCCATCCGCTCCGGCCACCGCATCGCCAAGGAGCTCGACCGCCAGAGCTGACCTGGCCGAATCGCTCCAGCGCTCGATCCCCTGCGACTGCTCCTCACAACCCTGGGGGTTGGACGCCCCCCAGGATCCGGGTCCGGAACCTCGTCACCACGGGTGGGCCATGGCCCGCCCCAAGGTGCCCGCTCACCGGAACACGGACGATGCGGCGGCGATGCCAGCACGCTGCACCAGCCCGCAGGCTCCTGGGTGTCGCCGGTGGGTGCCGAGCTCGACGTAGAGGCCGACCTGCTCGCCCTGAGCGAAGAAGGTGCACCCCGCCCGACGGTCGAGCGAGCCTGGCACCGGCCGCAGGACCCACCTGTAGCCCGGGTTGTGGCCACGGCCAACGACGTCGCCGGCGGTGAACTGTGGTTGCATCGCCCGCGGCACCGCGGAGTACCGAACCTGGACCTGTGCTCCCGGACCTGACCAGCGACAGGACACCTCGACGAATGCCTCGGTGGGACCGGACCGCGACGCGGTCGACCCGACCAGCGATGCAACCACCTCTGGGGAGATCGCTCGGCACGGCCCAGGCTCGATCGCTCCGATGCGATCGACCTGCTGGTGGGCCCAACGCTCGTCGAGGCGGGTCTCCTCGCCATGCCCACACGCCATGCCCAGCGCGAGCAGCGCCATCAGGGCCGCCGCACCTGCCATCTGCCGGGCCGTGACCATCAGCAATGGAGGTCCAAGGCAGGGCGCCACGTCCAGTTGATCGACATCGGGTCGATGTACGTGAAGGTGACGTGGAGGCAAGAGCGGTAGAGCGGATCGTGCTCACCACGAGGGCGCGTCTTCGCCATCGAGTCGGTTCGGAAGTCATCGAACTCATCCCAGGACGTCACCTCGGTCCAGTAGGCGGACTGGAGCGACCCCGACACCTTCGTGGCGCGCAGGAGCCGATAGGCACATCGGTCACCGAGGTACCGCGTCGCCTCGTAGTCGTCGCATGGCACATCGAGCCCGCCGCGGCTCCTGACATGGCATCGATGTCATCGCCCGCCTTGATGCTGTCCGACGCCCAGTGGAGGAGGTCCGTGGGGCCCACCTTCAAGGTCACGTGCAGGCCAGCCGTGACCAGGTAGGGCTGGGCCACGTACTGGTCACCTTCGGCGAGCACGCAGCCCGACAAGGCCCCAGCAGCCAGCAACGACACCACGCCGACCCTCGCCACGCGCGAACGCCATCCACCCATCGCCACACCTCTCGTTGCCGGCCGTGGGTGCTGGCGACCGCTCCAGAAAGCCTTTGTGCCTAGTGACGATAGGTCTGGCCCGTCGCCCGGTCAAGGGCCGGGACGCGCAGCGGCCGCTGCCCGGAGGCAGCGGCCGCAGTGCAGAGCGTGGAGCGGGCAGGCCCGCCCGGTGCTACTTGAGCTCGACGGTGGCGCCGGCGCCCTCGAGGGCCTCCTTGGCCTTCTGGGCGTCCTCCTTGGAGGCCTTCTCCAGGATCGGCTTGGGGGCGTTGTCCACCAGCTCCTTGGCCTCCTTGAGACCGAGGTTGGTGAGGGCGCGCACCTCCTTGATGACGTTGATCTTCTTCTCGCCAGCGGCGGTGAGGATCACGTCGAACTCGTCCTGCTCGTCGGCGCCACCGGCGTCGCCACCGGCAGCACCGGGGGCGGCGGCCACGGCCACGGCGGCCGGGGCAGCGGCGGTCACGCCGAACTTCTCCTCGAACGCCTTGAGCAGCTCGCTCAGCTCGAGGACGGTCAGGTTGGCGATGGAATCGAGGATCTCTTCCTGGGTAGCCATTGGTCAGCTCTCCTGTTCGGTGTCGGCCGACTCCGCGGCCTGGTCGGTGTCGGTGTCGGCTGCAGCGGCGGGAGCCTCTGCGGTGTCGTCAGCAGCGGCGGGCGCCTCTGCCTCGGTATCGGTCGCCTCCGCCTCCGGGGCGGCCTCGGGGGCCTCCTCGGCAGCGGGAGCGGGGGCATCGGCCGGGGCGCCGGGAGCGCCGCCCTGGTCGATGAGGGCCTTGAGGCCGTACGCGAAGTTCCGCGGCAGGGCCTCGAGGAGGTTGGCCATCTGCTGCATGGGAGCAGCCATGAGGCCGGCGAGCTTGGCGAGGAGCACCTCGCGGGGCTCGAGGTCGGCGAGGGCCTTCACGCCCGCCTCGTCGATCACCTTGTCGCCGAGGAGGCCGCCCTTGACCACCAGGGCCGGGTTGGCCTTGGCGAAGTCGTTGAGCGCCTTGGCGACGGTGACCGCGTCCGAGTCGGTGAACGCGATGGCCGTGGGGCCGGTGAGCAGCTCGTCGATCTCCAGGCCCAGGTCCCGGGCGGCGATCCGCACCAGGGTGTTCTTGTAGATCTTGTACTCGCCACCCGCGTCGCGCAGGGCGCGGCGCAGCTCGGCGGTGGCGGCCACGTTGAGGCCCCGGTACTCGGTGAGCACGGCGGCGGACGATCCCTCGAGCTTGGCTCGGACCTCGTCGACCACCGCGACCTTCTCCGGGCGGGGGTTCTCCATGGGCACCTCCTCTCTCTCTTGTCGGTCTGGAATGCGAACTGGGTGTCCGCAGGCATGCGAACACCCAGTGAGAGAGACGAAGGTTCGTCCACCTCGTCTGGCGGGAGGG
>JAXLRJ010000040.1:0-13803 GCA_046331115.1 Acidimicrobiales bacterium | reverse complement strand
GGCGACCCGGTCACCGTGACCACCCACCAGCTCGACCGGGCCACCATCGTCCTCGTCGGCGGCCGGCCGTCGCCCCAGTCGCTCCCCGTGCTCGGCGTGGCGGTCACCGGCACCACCACCGCCGTGACGTGGCTCCGCGACCGCGAGACCGATCGGGCGGCACCCCAGCCGTTCTCGGCCACGTTCGTCCTCGGCCAGCGGGACGGACGGTTCGTGCTCGCCGGGGACACCTCGGGAGACCTCCTGCCCACCGTCGAGACGCCCACGGTGCCGTGGACCGAGGTGGCCGAGGGCCTGCACTTCGGCACGGTCGTCGACGAGGGATCCCAACCCGGCCAGCTCCCCCTCTTCACCGACGTGACCGACGACGCCGGCCTGCGCTTCGACACCGGCTCGCTCCACGGGGAGGACCTGCCCGAACCCACCCCCGGCTACTGGGACCAGGCGAGCGTGTTCGACCTCCTCAACGCGGCGGAGGCCTACTACGGCAGCGGCCAGGCCTGGGCCGACGTGGACGGAGACGGCATCCTCGACCTCTTCCTGACCGACCAGACCGGCCCGAACCGCCTGTTCCTGGGCACCCCCGAGGGGACCTTCGTCCCCGCGCCGGCCGCGCTCGCCGACCCGCCGTCGCTCCCCGGCGGCGGCAGCGGGACGGCGAGCTTCGTCGACGTCGACAACGGCGGCCGGCCGTGGCTCCTGGTGCTGACCACCACCGGGCCGCACCTCTACCGCAACGACGGCGGCACCGCCTTCGTCGACGTCACGGCCACGTCCGGCATCGACGACGACGGCAAGGGCTTCGGCGCCGGCTGGGCCGACTACGACGGCGACGGCCTGCTCGACCTGTTCCTCGCCAACTACGGCTGCCAGCCCTGCTCGCTCCAGAACCGCCCGCCGTTCGGCCTGGGCCAGGGCCGCCTGTTCCACAACCTCGGCGGGGGTCGGTTCGAGGACGCGACCGCGGCCCTCGGCGACGGCCAGGGCATCCGCAGCAAGGCCTTCCTCGGGACCTGGACCGACTACGACGACGACGGCGACGCCGACCTGCTGATCGTCAACGACACCCGGGCGTTCTCGAAGCAACCTGACCGCGACGCCGAGCACGACGACCTCCCCGACGGGATCGCGCCGGGCAACGTGCTGCTCCGCAACGACGGCGCCGGCTGCGACCACTGGTGCTTCACCGACGTGACCATCGAGGCCGGCGCCGGCCAGCGGGCCGACTTCATGGGCGCCGCCGTCGGCGACTTCTCGGGGACCGGACGACCGGACGTGTTCCTGACCAACACGGGCATCATCGGCAGCCCGACCGCGCTCCTCGTGAACCAGGGGGACGGCTATCGGGACCTGGCCGGCGAGCGCAACGCCGACCTCGGCGAGTGGACCTGGGGGGCCAACGCCCTCGACGTCGACAACGATGGACGGCTCGACGTGTTCACCTCGGTCGGGTTCTCCGATGCCCTCCTCATGCGCCGCATCGGCACCACCCGGGGCGACCCGAGCACGAGCACCGAGCGCCAGGCGATCCTCGACGGGCGGACCGACCTGCCCGAAGAGGCGATCCGGGCCCCGTTCGCGGTCGCCGAGGAGACCGAACGCAGGACCGACAACAACCGGGTGCTGCGCCAGCGCGAGGACGGGTCGTTCGAGGTCGTCTCGGTCGGCGCCTCCGACCTCCAGCCCCCGCCGCACTACGGCAACGCCGTGGCCGACTACGACGACGACGGCTGGCCCGACGTCGTGTCCGGATCGCTCGGCAACGGCTACGCCCTCCTGCACAACCGGGCCGAGACCGGCCCCGGCAACCACCGCATCGGGTTCGATCTGCGGGGCGACGGCCGGCGGGTCAACCGAGACGCGGTGGGGGCCCGGGTCCGGGTCACCGACTCGAACGGAACGGTGCGGACGGCGTGGGTCCGCCTTGACACCGGCTCGGATCGGCGGCTCCTGGTCGGCCTCGGCACGGCCACCGCGGCCCGGGCCGAGATCCGCTGGCCCGACGGCACCACGACCGTCATCGATGCGCCGCAGACCGACCGCCTGGCCACCGTCGACCTCGGCCAAGGCACCACGACCTGGACCTCGTTCCGGGCCCGCTAGGCCCGTTCCGGCGAGCCTCACCGCACGGCCGCGGTGCTAGACAAGCCGGTCGTGACCCGCCCAAGATCCGCCGTCGTCTTGCTCGCGCATGCGGACGACGAGTCGCTCGGGTGCGGCGGCACCATCGCCCACCTCGCCGCCACCGGGTGGGACGTCCAGATCGTCCTCCTGACCGACGGGCTGGTCACCGCACGCGGCGGCGAGGTCCTCGACAACCGGGCGAGCTGCGCCGAGGCCTGCGCCCGCCTGGGGGTCCCGCCGGCGATCCTCCTCGGCTACCCGGACCAGCAGCTCGAGCGGTCGACCGCCACCGACCTGTCGAACGCCGTCTTCGCCCTCGAGCTCGAGCCGGACCTGATCATCACCCACAGCGACGCGGACCTGAACGCCGATCACCGGATCACCGCCGAGGTCGCCCGGATCGTCGGCCGACCGACCGCTCGCCCCACCTCGATCCTGGCCTGCGAGGTGGCGGCCGACGCCTTCTGGAACGGGCGGCGGTTCCGGGCCGACTACTTCGTCGACGTGGCCGACACCCTCGACGCCAAGATCGAGGCGTACACCTGTTACGAGCGCGAGGTGGCCATCGCGCCGCTCGCCCGTCGGGCCGACGCCATCCGGGCGCTCGCCGTCCACCACGGGGTCCAGACGGGCCTGCGGGCCGCCGAGGCGTTCGAGGTCGTGCGGGCGGTCGCCGGCTTCCTGCCCTAGCCGCCCGGAATCGTCCCCTCCGAGGCACCGAAGTACCCTCGCCGCCATGGGCACCCAGACGACGGAGCGTCGACGAGCCTTCCTCGATCCCGAACTCGACGCCGCCATCCAACGTGATGGGTACGTCGTGGTGGACGACTTCCTCGCCGCCGAGCAGGTGCAGCGCCTCCACGACCTCTTGGACCCGTCGATCGGCGACGACCACGAGGGGCTCGTCTTCTCCAACATGATCACCGACCCCGAGGCTCGGGCTCGGGTCGAGCGGGGCATCGGCGAGGTCGTGGGCCCGCCCCTGCTCGGCCTGCTCGACCGGTACCGCCTGGCCGCCAGCCTGTTCGTGCTCAAGCTGCCGGGCGACGCCGGGCGCCGCATCTGGCATGCCGACCCGGCGCTGGTGGACGAGCGTCGGTTCACCTCGATCAGCGCCTGGTGCCCGCTCACCGACGTGGACGAGCACAACGGCGCGTTCACCGTGATCGAGGGGTCCCACCAGGAGATCCCGATCGTCCGAGGCGGCGTGGAGATCCAGGGCCTGCTCTTCCCGTCGGAGGACGAGGTGACCACCCGCTGCGGCGGCACCCGCCGACCGCTGCGCATGCGGGCCGGGCAGGCCCTGCTCTACGAGCACCGCCTCGCCCACGGATCCCCGCCGAACCAGGGCGACCGCCGGCGCTGGGCGGTCAACGTCCCGGCCATCCCGGTCGAGGCGCCGCTCATCCACTACATCCGCCAGGCCGATGGCGAGGTCGACGTGTACGAGTTGCCCGACGACTACTTCTACGGCCACGACGCCTCGATCCCGGTGGCCACCGATCCCAACGCCCGTCGGGTGGCCCGCATCGCCACCGGCACCACCGACTGGAGTGCGGCATGAACGCGGTCGACGATCCGGATCTGGCGGCGTGCATCGCTGCGGCCGAGGCCGGCGACGAGGGTGCGCTCGACGCGCTCGCCGGGGCCCTGCGGGCTCGGCACCGGGTCGAGCGGACCCACGCCGACGAGCGGGTGCTCCGACGCTGGTCCGACGTGTCGGTCGCCGACCTCGACGCCCATCCCGACGGCTTCGCCCAGGTCCACCGGGGCGACCACGACGGGTTCCTCATCCGCGGGGTCCTCACCCCCGACGAGGCCGCCGCCTTCACCGACCGGGCGCTGGCCGCCGAGCTCCACGCCAACGTGGGGGGCCGGCTCCTGGGGACCTCCCTGCTCGGCCTGCCCGACCGCGTCGGCTACCTCGCCGCCGCCGAGGGGACCAGGCGCCGCCTCGACGAGCTGTTCGGGTTCTCCTTCGAGGAGCGCGTCGAGGACGTGCTGCGCCGGGTCGGCGGGGGCCGGCCCGTCGGCCTCCCGGCCGAGGACGGACGCTCCTACCTCCCGGCCACGGTCCGGGTCCTCGATGCGCTGGCCGGCGGCTACCGCGCCCACACCGGCAACGAGTTCGTCGAGTCCTACGAGAGCTACGACCACCTTCGCTCGATCGCCCGGACCACCGACGCCCTCAGCTACTTCGTGCTGACCCAGCGGCCCGACGAGGGCGGCGAGCTGATCATGTACGACCTGGCGTGGACCGAGACCCCCGACGGCTTCGACCGCGAGTTCATGTCCCCGCTGCGCGACGCCCGCCTCGAGGCGTACCCGAAGGCCTACCTGGATCCGGGACCCGGCGACATGATCCTGTTCAACGGCGGCCGCATCTGGCACAAGGTGGCCGACGTGGTCGGCGACCGTCCTCGGGTGACCGTCGGCGGGTTCGCCACCCTCTCCGGCCCGGGCGACCGCATCTACTACTGGAACTAGCGGAGCGGGCCGGCCGAGCCCCGCTCGTCGTCGACGATCCGGCCCGGCACCGGGTCGCCGGGCCGGAAGCCGGACACGTAGAAGTCCTCGTCGACCTCGAAGGCGACCTCGGTCCCGTCGTCGTGGCGGGCGTAGTGGCGCAGCGGCGCGTCCACCGGCTGGAACGTGGAGATCACCGCGACGCGCGGTCCCGGCCCGGCGTTCGGTCCGCTCCCGTGCAGGAGCCCCGGGTGGAACACGATCGCCTCGCCCTGCCCGACCTCGACGACCAGGTGGTCGCCGTCCGCCGGCGGTCGTTCGACGGCGCCCGGCGCCGTCTCGTCGAGGCCCATCCCGCTGCCGCGCCGGGGCGGGGCCGAACGGTGGCTCCCCGGCACGACGTAGAGGCCGCCCTCGGCCGCTCCCGCCGCGGTGAGGGGGGTCCAGACCTCCACCGGCAGGAAGCGCTCCTCGTCGCACGTGCTCCAGTCGCGATGCGCGGGCATCGCCGAGTCGGGCCCGACGCCCTTGGGGACGAAGGCGGCGACGACGCAGCGGTGTTCCGGCAGGAGGCGGCGGACGGCCGGTTCGAGGATCCCCCGGATGCGATCGCGCGCCCCCTGCCGCACGCCGGCGTCCGGGTGGATCGTGGTGGGCTGGCAGCCGAGCCCGGCGTCGACGCCGAGCGTCGCGTAGGCGGCGCGGAGCTGGTCGACCTCGGCGGGATCGAGCAGGCGAACGGTCGTCCAGCCCTGCGCCTCCACGGTCCCGAGCAGGTTCGACGGCGTACGATCCTCGACGGCCACGGTCCTCCTCGGTGCTCGACGTGCCGGTCCCCAGGATGGCCGCTCCACCCCGGGAGGACGCGATCCACCAGACCGCCGCCGCGGCGCTCGACGTCGACGGCCACGTCGTCCTCGAGGTGCTCGGTGCCGCGGAGGCTGCTGCGCTCCGCACGGTGGTGCTCGACCTCGTCCCCGATCCGAACGCCACCACCTTCACCGACCACCGGCTGGCCCCGGCGGAGCGGCAGGTGCTGCACGGCGCGATCGCCGAGGCGGTCGGCGCCGCGCTCGAGGGCGCGGTGCCCGACCATCGGATCGTCGCCACCTCGGCGATCATCAAGGCGCCCGGAGAGGCATCCGACCTCCACTGGCACCTCGACCCGTCGATCACCGACGAGCGGCGGTGGCGGTCGCTCAGCGCGTGGATCCCGCTCCAGGACGTCGGCCCGAGCGACGGCTCCCTCGAGGTGCTGACGGGCGGCCACCGAGGTGCCCCTCCGGACCGGGGCGGGCAGGGCCGCTTCACCGAGACCCATCCGCCCCACGAGGTGGCGCTGGCCGCCTGCCGTGGGGCCGGGGGGCGACCCTCCGGTCCCCTCGTGCTGGCGGCGGGCCGGGCGGTGCTCTACGACCACCGCCTCCCCCACCGCTCCGGGCCAAACCGGGGCGCGCACCCCCGGGTGGCGATCAACGTCGGGCTCCTCCCGATCGACGCGCCGCTCCTGGTCCACGTGTGGGGAGACGACGATCGCGTGCGAGCGGTGCCGGTGACCGAGCGCTTCTTCCTCGACGAGGACCTGGCGGCCGATCCGCGGAGCTGGTCGACCACCGATGGCGCGGCGGGTCAGCCCCCGCCCAGGCCGGCCCGTCGGTAGAGCTGCACCGAGCGCTCGATCAACAGGTCGAGGTCGGCCGTCCCCGCTTCCGGCACGTGGCCGCGGCCGGGGAGCTCCAACAGGTCCGCTTCGGCACCGCGATCTCGCAGCGCCGCCACGTCCTCCCGGAGGACCGCCTGCTGGTTCGGCCCGACGAGGTCGGGCAGCTCGACCGCGGCGTCCGCGTAGGTGACCAGCAGCACCTTGGCCGTGCTGCGACCTGCGGGCACCTGAGCGCCGGAGGCGACGCCGACCACCGCCACTACCCCGCCCGCCTCGCCGGGGTCCACCGCCGCCCCGATCACCAGGGTCGACCCGGCCGACTCCCCGTACAGCGCCAGGCGGTCGGTGCGCAGGTCGAGCCGTGGCCCATCGCGCCGGAGGTCGGCCAAGGCCGCGTGGAGGTCCTCGGAGGCATCGGCGATCACCCGGAGGTAGACGAGGCAGGGCCGTCCCGGCCCACCCGGATCGTCGGGCGCCTCCGCCCCGGTCGCCGGCAGGTCCGGATCGCAGGAGTAGTCGGTGCCGGTGGTCTCGCGGTAGCGGGCCAGCTCGGCGGGGATCCCGGTGCCGAGGCGGTAGTCGACCGAGGCGGTGGCGTATCCCGCGGCCCGGAAGCGGGCCCCCACGACGTCGAGGTGGGGGTCGTCGCGGTCACCCTCGGTGAAGGCGCCGCCGTGGACCAGGACGACGGTGGGGAACGGCGGTCGGCCGTGGTCGGGGTACCGGATCGTGGCCCGCTCACCGACGACCGGTGACCGCACGGCCTCCGCCGGCGACGTGGTCGACGCAGTCGACGTGGTGGTGGTCGCCCTCGCCGATTCCCCGGAGCTGCCGCATCCGACCGTGGCCGACACCAGCAGCACCAGGAGGGCGGCGGCGGCCCCACGGCAGCGCCCAGGCATCGCGGTCCTTCCCCCGAACTCCCGTTGGCCGGCTGGTCGAGCGTCGACAGTATCGTCGGGTCCATGTGGTCTCCGGTCGGCCCGCGGGCGTGGTCCGCGCCGTGACCGACCTGGTGGACCAGGCGGCCGTCGCTCGCTACCGCCGGGACGGGTTCGTCCAGGGCGGGCGACTGCTCGCCCCCGAAGACGCCGACGCGCTGCTCGCCACCGTCGATCGCATCGTGGCCGACCCCGCCCATCCGCACCACGCGGCGGTGTTCGACATGGGCCTGGACGGCCGCCCCCTCGCCCACCTCAAGAACGTGTGGGCCGTCGAGCCGGCGTTCCGCGACCTCCTCGACCGCCCCGAGCTGGCGCGGGCGCTCCACCAGCTCACGGGGCGCCGCCGGTTCCGGCTGTGGCAGGACGGCTTCTTCTACAAGCCGCCCCTGGTCGGCAGCGCCCACGGGTGGCACCAGGACCTCGTCTACCTCCCGGTCCGGGCCGGATCCCGGGGCACCGCGGCCTGGGTCGCCCTCACCGACGTGGCCCGGCCGGCCGACGGAGCGATGGCCCTCGTGCCCGGCAGCCACCGCTGGGGCGACGCCACCGAGGCCCTCGCCGACCTGCCCGCTCCTGCGCTCGACGAGCCCCTCGAGGTGGTCGGTCGGGGCCCGCTCCCGGTCGAGTACGCCACCATGGAGCGCGGCACCGTGCACTTCCACGACGGCTTGGCCTGGCACGGATCGGTCGCCAACGCCGGCCGGGCGACGCGCTGCGGGCTGCTCCTCTTCTTCCTCGACGGCGACGACCGCCTGTGGGCCGACCATCCCTACGCCGAGCGCTACGACGAGGCGGCGTCGGAGCGCTTCGACGACCGCCTCCATCCGATGATCGAGTACGCGGGGCCGATCCTCGTGCCGTCCGATGGCTGAGACGGGTCGATCCCCCGCCCGCTGGGATCACGTCTACGACTCCCGACAGGTCCGCCCCCTCCTGCGCCACGGGTACTGGCCGGTCCTCTGGAGCTGGGCCCGGCGCGACTTCCACGCCCGCTACAGCCAGAGCGCCCTGCGGGCGGTGTGGAGCATCTGGCAGCCGCTCTCGATCGTGCTGGTGAACGGCATCGTCTTCTACGCCATCCTCGGCGTCGACGGCGGCGGCCTGCCCTACCTCGCGTTCATCGTCGCCTCGATCATGGTGTTCCGCTACCTGGCCACCGGCCTCGGGGCGTGCAGCATCCTCTCCGACAACGCCTCGATCCTGACCAAGGCGTCCTTCCCCCGCGAGATCGTGCCCCTCTCCACGCTGACGGTCAGCTTCGTCGACCTCGGGGTGATGCTCGGGATCCTGGTGGTGGTGTCGATCGCCCAGGGCATCCACCTCCAGGCCACGGTGGTGGCGCTGCCCGCCGTCCTCCTGCTGATCGTGCTCTTCACGGTGTGGCTGACCCTGCTGCTGTGCACCCTCGCCGTGTTCGTGCGCGACCTGACCTACCTCGTGCCGATGGTGAGCCAGCTCCTGTTCCTGGGCTCGCCGATCATGTACCCGGCCGAGAAGCTCCCGGCCCGGGTGGCGTGGATCAACCACGTCAACCCGCTGGCGGTGACCGTGGAAGGCGTGCGCGATGTGGTCCTGCGGGGGACCTGGCCGCCCTGGGGGCTCCTGGCGGTCCAGCTCGTGGTCAACGGGGTGCTGGTCCTCGTCGCCCTCTGGTACCTCCGCTCGGTCGAGCGCCGCATGGCCGACGTCGTCTGATCGGCGGTCGCACCGGCGGCCGGATCGGCGTCAGGCCGCATCGACCGTCCAGTGGACCTGGCTGCTGATGGCGAGGTCCCGCACCTCGGCCAGGAGCGCTCGGGCCGACCGGGACCCCGAGTCGCCGTAGACCTCCAGGTGCTTCGACGCCGAGGCCACCGTCTCGCCCTCGTCCTCGACGACCGCGTCGATGCGGTACCGACCGGCGATGAGCGGGAACCAGTTCACCCGGGCGGTGATCAGCAGCTCTCCCGGCCGATCGAGCTGGGCGGTCTCGGAGGGGCAGGGGTACTCACCCACCACGTTCCCGTCGATGTCGAGCGCCCGGAGCAGGAGCCGACCGTCGACGATCGGCCCGTCGAGCGCGACCCGGCAGGTGGCGACGAACCGTCCGGCCGACTCGATCCGCTCGACGTCGAGGTGCATCTCGCCGAGGTCGACCACCGTCACCTCCGCCGCCCCGACGGGCCCCGGGTCCTCGCCGGCGTAGCGCCGCAGCACCTCCTCGGCCGAGCCCATCTCGATGACCCGACCGGCCTCGAGGTGGATGGCCGACGAGCACAGCTTCGGCAGGGCGGCGAGGTTGTGGGAGACGATCACCACCGTCGCGCCGTCGGCAGAGCTGGCCGATGCGGGCGATCGAGCGCCGCTGGAAGTCCTGGTCGCCGACGCCGAGCGCCTCGTCGATCAGCAGGATGTCGGCGTCCACGGTCATCGCCACCGAGAAGCCGAGCCGGGCGGCCATCCCGCTCGAGTAGCGCTTGAGCCGGCGTGTCCATGAACCGTCGAGGCCGGCGAAGTCCACGATCTCGTCGTAGCGGGCGGCGATCTCCTGGCGGCTGATCCCGATCAGCGACCCGGCGAAGTAGACGTTGTCCCGCCCGGTCAGGTCCGGGTGGAACGCGGTGCCGAGCTCCAACATGGCGGCGATGCGCCCGCGGGTGCGCACGTAACCCGACGAGGGGTCGAGATGTGGGCCATCAGGCGCAGGGCGTGCTCTTGCCGGCGCCGTTCGGCCCCACGATGCCGAGGCGGTCACCCGGTTCGGCGGTGAAGGACACGTCGTCGAGCACGGTGACCAGCCGGCCCCGGCGGGGTCACCGCCAGGGCAGATGGCCCAGGTGTTCCCCGCTCGGTCCCCAGCCGGTAGCGCTTGGTGACCTCGTGGAACTCGATCATCGGCATCATCCGAGGCCGGGGCGGTGGGCGAACCGGAGCATCCCGGTGCCGTCGAGCTCGAGTCGGTAGCGGGCCCCGAGGAGCCGCCCTCGGCGTCGCGGCGGGCGATGATCGCCAGTTCGAGCGAGGGGTCCCCGACGCCGCCGGGCCGGACGCGGAGGTGTTCGGGCTCGCCCGGGCCCCGGAGGTGGGCCCAGCCCTCCAGCGCGCCGTAGCGGAGGATGATGGCGTCTTGGAGATCCTCCACCGGGCTGCCGTCGAGCCCGCCGAGGCCGGGCGGCACCAGCGGTCCGTCGACCACCTGCACGACGCCGTCGACGCCGACCTCGACGTCGAGCCCTCGGGCCGGCGGTGGCGGCTCCTCGGGAGGGGCCGATCGGCGACCAGCTCGGCGAACGGGAGCCAGCCCCAGCGGCTCGTGCGGTCGGCGTGGACGAGGTACTGGGCGATCGGCAGGTCGTGGCCGGCCACCACCGCCGGATCGCGGCGGGCGAGGCCCTCGGCTCGGGTGGGCGAGGCCAGGTGGCCCTCGAAGGCTCTCGCCGGTCGGCGGGCACCTCGGCCCGCCGATGCTCGAGGCCGTCGACCACCGCCGCCAGCCGCGCCGCCGGCAGGTGGTAGAGGCTGTTGGGCAGCGGGTGGTGGACGACGTTCACCCCGATGTCCACTCCCACGACGACGACAGCGCCAGCAGGTCCACGAACTCGTGGTGGTTCTCGACCATCAGGCACGTGGCCAGGGAGAGCTGGCCCGGACCGAGGAGCTCTCGGTAGCGGACGATCGAGTCGAGGACGTCGTCCACCCGGGCGCCCACCCGGATC
The DNA here is from genome assembly GCA_046331115.1 of Acidimicrobiales bacterium. Classification (GTDB taxonomy): domain Bacteria; phylum Actinomycetota; class Acidimicrobiia; order Acidimicrobiales; family Iamiaceae; genus Aquihabitans. Next base: position 2,911 of record JAXLRJ010000040.1, on the reverse strand, counting down.
CGGTCGAAGGAGCCGGCGGAGAGCCCGTCGAGCGACACCACGACGTGGGGGCGCAGGCGGCGGAGCAGGTCCTCCACCCGCCGGGATCGGATGGTGCCGTTGGTGGTGATGACCACCTGGGGCGGCGCGGCCAGCTCGGCCAGCATCTCGAGCACCCGGAGCGGCTCGCGGCCGAGCAGCGGCTCGCCACCGTAGAACTTGGCGTGCTCGAGGTGCGGGAGGAACCCTTCGAGCTCGGCGAAGAACCGCTCCTGGTACACCTCGGGCACCGGCGGGCGACCCTCCCGCCGGCTGCGGATGGCCGAGGAGTAGTCGCCGCTGCACATGACGCACCGGAGGTTGCAGGTGTTCGACAGGGCGAACTCCATCTGCGCCGGCCAGCGCCGTGGCGCCGGCTCGGGGAGGTGCTCGAACGAGCGGGCGAAGAGCACGTCGTCGTCGCGCTCGCGGACCTGCCACGCGCAGAAGCTGCACGCGGAGGGGAACCGTCCCTCGGCCAGGTTGCGCCGCATCTCCTCCGCCTCGGCGCCGTCCCAGATCTCCCGCAGGGTCTGCGTGGTGACGTCGCCGAGGTAGCCGCCACGGTTCTGGCAGCACGCCCGCACCTTGCCTCGGGTGTCGAAGTACATCGACCCGTGGGCGGCCCGGCACACCGGGCTCGCAGGAGTGCCCCCCGATCGACCCGGCCGCGCCCGCAACTCGACGGGAGCGCCCATCGCCTCGGAGGCTAGCACCGTGCCTCCGAACCGCCTCCAGCGGTACGCTCGTCGGGTGCCTTCCGCCTGCCCGATGCGGCGCCCTGCGGCCGGCGCCGGGTCGCGGGCGGCGTCGTGATCCGAGATCCCGGCCACCGTGCCCGGCTCCAGGCCACCGGCTGTGCCGAGATCGGCGCCGTCGGTCCGGACGTGCTGGCGGCGGCCCGTGCGGCGCTGTCCGCCCTCCTGCCCACGGCCCGCGAAGACCTCCACTTCTCCAGCGCCAGCCCGGACGTGGGCTATCGCGCCGCGGTCTCCGAGGCGGTGGGCCGGATCGTCGCCCCCGCGGTGGGCCGCCTGCTGGCCGACGACGCCGAGTTCCTGTTCGGGGTGGTGATCGCCCAGCGCGCCGGCGGCGGGGGGATGGGCTTCCACCACGACCTCAGCTTCACCGATCCGGAGGACGGGCGGGCGCTGGTGGTGTGGGTGGCGCTGAGCGACGTCGACGACGAGCGCGGCACGCTGTCCTACCTCCCCGGGAGCCATCGCCTGGTGGCAGGGCCCCGCGGCACCCCGTCGTTCCCGTCGCCCCTGCGGGACCTCCCGGCCGATCTCCTCGAGGACCGCTTCCGCAGCGTGGACGCCCCGGCGGGGACCGTGGTGGTCACCGACCCGCGCCTCGCCCACCGCAGCACCGCCAACCGCAGCACCGCCGACCGGCTCACCGCCGTGCTCGTGTTCCTCCCCCGGGAGGCCGAACTGGTCCACCACCACCTGCGGGCCGACGGGATGGTCGAGCGGTTCGCCGCCGATCCGCGCTTCTACACCCGCTTCGACCTGCACGAGCGGCCCACCGGCCTGCGATCGCTCGGCACCTTCGCCCCGCGGTTCCCGGCGGTCGACCGGGCCACGTTCGAGGCGGCCGTGCCGGCGGCGGGCTCGGCGGGAGGAGCCCCGCGATGAGCCCGTCGGCCACCTTCGTCGACCCCGCCCTCGAGGATCGCCTCGAACGGGACGGGTACGTGGTCGTCGACCTGCTCGACCGCCCCGCCGTCGACCGGCTGCGCGCCCTGTTCGACGACCTCGACCATCCGACCCGTGCGGGGTTCTTCGCCGCCAACCACGCTACCGACGTCGGGTACAAGGCGACGATGGTGGACGCGGTGCGGGCCGAGGTCGCCGGACCGCTCGCCGCCCTTCTGCACCCGCACCGGCTCATCGGTGGGTTCTTCATGGTCAAGTGGCCGGACGCGGCCAGCGCCCAGCCCGCCCACCTCGACTGGGCCCTCGTCGACGAGGCCGTGCACCGCTCGGTGTCGGCCTGGATCCCGCTGGTGGACACCGACCAGGACAACGGCGCCCTGTGCTGCCTGCGGGGCAGCCACCGCCTGACCGACGGCGCCCACCGCGGCAGCCCGGACTTCCCCGACCAAGACCTGGTGGGTCGCATCACCGAGCACACCGACCCCGCCGACCACCACCGCATCGACGCCCGCGCCGGCCAGGCGATCATCTACTTCCACCAGGTGATCCACTGGTCGGGGCCCAACCTCGGCGCCGCCCCACGGCCCGCCGTGAACGTGGCCGTGGTCCCCTCGGCGGCGCCGCTGGTGCACTACCGGTTGCGGGACGACGGACGGGTGGAGCGCCTCGAGGTCGACGACGAGTTCTTCGAGGCGTGGCGGTGGGGCGGCGCCCCGCCCGACCCTCGCCGGGTCGACGTCGTCGAGCGCCACGACCCGCTGACCGCACTCGCCGGGCGGCGGATCGGGGAGGACCGATGAGCGGCGCCGAGTTCGTCGATCCCGACCTCCAAGAGGCGTTCGACCGAGACGGGCTGGTCGCCATCCCGTTCCTCGACGACCCCGCAGTCCGCCACCTGCGGGAGGTGTTCCACCGCCACGTCCCCGCCGGGTTCGGGTCGCACTACACGAGCGCCAGCGAGGACGTGGCCTACCGGGAGGCGACCTTCGAGGCGATCGCCGACGCCTTCGCCCCGGCGGTCGACCGCACGCTGCGCAACCTCCGCCCGGTCGTCGCCAACTTCTTCGCCAAGGAGCCCGGACCCGACACGGCGATGGTGGTCCACCAGGACTGGACCTTCGTCGAGGAGCCCGAGCGGCGTTCGCTCAACATCTGGTGTCCGCTCGAGGACGCCACCGTCGAGAACGGGACGCTCCGGGTGCTCCGAGGCAGCCACCGCACCCTCGACAACC
>JAXLRJ010000039.1:0-15961 GCA_046331115.1 Acidimicrobiales bacterium | reverse complement strand
CCGGACCTGCCGCTCGAGGTGTCGGCCATCGACTCGTTCGCCTCGGTGACCGACGGCGCCGACCGGACCGTGAGCATCGTCGCCCGGGTCGAGGTGGCCCTATCGCACGTGTACGTCGGCCAGCAGGACCTGCTGTGCGACACGCTCGACCGCTGCCACCAGGTCTCCGCCTACCTACTGGAGCGGGCGCCCATCTGGCTCGACGAGCTGTAGTGGGGCGGGTGGGGATCGAACCCACAACCCAGGGATTATGAGTCCCCTGCTCTGACCATTGAGCTACCGCCCCAGAGGGATCGTAGGCGGGCAGGTGGAGCGGCCAGCCTCGATCCGGCTAGCCCTCGAGGCGGGCGCGGAGCATGAGCTCCTGGTCCTCGAGCATCTCCTCCAAGAGGGCGAGGCGGTCCGCTGCCCCGGGGGCGACGAGGATCCGCTGGCGGTCCAGCGCGCCGAGGGGGGCCAGCACCGCGATCTGGAAGCTGCCCTCGGCGGGGTCGTGGCTGAGGGCGAGGTCCGGGACCTCGACGCCGAGCTCGGCGATCAGCGCCAAGATGCGCTCGAGCGCCTCCACCCTCGCGTCGTAGGCGCCCCGCAGCGCTGCTCGGTCCGGCGCCGGCTCGTCGGGCCAGTCCTCGACCTCGGCCTGCGGGTAGGCCCCATCCGGCAGCCACTCGCGCACCCGCAGGCGCGACCGGCCGACCGCCACCACCTGCCACCGGCCGTCGGGGAGCTCTTCGGCCTGCACGATCTCGGCCATGGTCCCTGCCATGGCCCGGATGTCGCCGCCGCCGACCTCGCTCCCCCGCTCGATCAACGTGACCCCGAAGGACCGGTCCCCGGCCAAGCAGTCGCCGACCAACCGCCGGTAGCGCTCCTCGAACACGTGCAGCGGGAGCACCATGCCCGGGAGCAGCACCGAGCCGAGGGGGAACATGGGTCGGGGGGCCATCGCCGGGACCCTACCCAGGCCGGTACCGGATCGACGCCCGCCGGGAGGCGCCCCTCAGGAGGCGGCCCTCAGGAGGCTGCGGGCTTGCGGGCCACGAAGGTGTAGCCCTCGGCGTGCTCCGGGTCCGTGTGGCGAGAGATCTGGCGCAGCAGCGGGTTGAGCGGCACCAGGAACCGGAACTTGGAGAACACCATGCGCCAGGCCACGCCAAGCGCGTTGCCGTGGGGCCGCACGTCCACCTGCTCGAAGCCGTCGAGCAGGTACCAGAGCCCCTGGTGGGTGTAGCGGTAGTAGTCGTGGGGGTCGGCGTGGTAGCCCTGCGCCAGGAACGGCACCGAGCCGGCGAACGCGCCGCCCGGCTTCAGCACCCGCAGCGCCTCCGCGATCAGGTCGCCCGGGCGGGGCACGTGCTCGAGCACCTCGGACATCACCACGCAGTCGACCGAGCCCTCGGCGAAGGGCAGCGCCGCGCCGTCGGCTTGGACGTCAGGGCCGAACTCGTGGCTCAGGTCCACCCGGATGTGGGTGGTGTTGCGGGCGGTGTGGGCGGCCAGCGGGGAGTCCCGACCGCCTCCCACGTCCACGACCACGCCGGTCATGGCACCGACGACGGGGCACAGGTGCGCGGTGAGGGCCTCACGGTGCCCGCTCCTGTAGAACCACCGGACGACTCGCCCGCCCGCGGCTCGTGCACTCGTTCCCACCCGTGCAACCTCCCTGCCATGAACGACGTTAACTTCGTGCATCCGTCGCAGCCCCGCCGATGGGGCGAAACGAACCGTACGACCTAGGGCCCCCGAACGGCGAACGCCAGGCCGTGTGGCCTGGCGTTCCGTGGCTCGGGGGGTGGGGCTCGAACCCACGACCCGCTGATTAACAGTCAGCTGCTCTGCCAGCTGAGCTACCCCCGAAGGCGGAGGGTCAACCTAGCAGCGAGCGCGCGAGCAGCGCGAACCCCAATGGTCGCGGCAGCCGCCCGTGCCCTGCTGGGCCCCGGTGCTCGCGGTCAGTCGCCGTCGAGGTAGTCCCGCAGCTTCTGGCTGCGGTTGGGGTTGCGGAGCTTCGCCAGGGTCTTCGCCTCGATCTGGCGGATGCGCTCCCGGGTGACGCCGAACTCCTTGCCCACCTCTTCGAGGGTGCGGGCCTGGCCGTCGTCGAGGCCGAAGCGCAGGCGCACGACCTCCTTCTCCCGGTCGCTCAGCTCCGACAGCGCCTCGACCACGGCCTTGCCCAGCATGTTGCGAGCAGCCATCTCGGCGGGGGCGTCGGCCTGGGTGTCCTCGATGAAGTCCGACAGCTGCGAGTCATCGGTCTCGCCGACCGGGGAGTCCAGCGACAGCGGATCCTGGCTGATCCGCATGATCTCCCGCACCCGCTCGGGGGTCATGTCGACCTTCTCCGCCAGTTCCTCGATCGTGGGCTCCCGCTCGAGCTCCTGCATCATCTGGCGCTGGATCCGGTGCACCTTGTTGATGCTCTCCACCATGTGCACCGGGATGCGGATCGTGCGCGCCTGGTCCGCGATGGCCCGGGTGATGGCCTGGCGGATCCACCACGTGGCGTAGGTGGAGAACTTGAAGCCCTTCGTGTAGTCGAACTTCTCGACCGCACGCATCAGGCCGAGGTTGCCTTCCTGGATCAGGTCCAGGAGGTGCATGCCCCGACCGACGTAGCGCTTGGCGATCGACACGACGAGGCGCAGGTTGGCCTGGATCAGGTCGCTCTTGGCCCGCTCGCCATCCCGGGCGGTGCGCTCGAGGCGGCGCCGGTCCGCGACGTCGAGCTCGTCGATGCGCCCGGCCGCCTCCAGGTCCGCGAGCCGGTCAGCTGCCTGGCCGCCGGCCTCGATGCGCTTGGCCAGCGACACCTCTTCGGGGCCCGTGAGCAGCGGGACCCGCCCGATCTCCTTCAGGTACACCCGCACCGGGTCCGCCGAGCCGCCTCCGCTCGAGCGGTCTGAGGCACGCGGGGCCTTCACCAGCTTGAGCCGCCGGCGCCCGTCGCCCTCCTCGGCGGCGACGTCGATGCCGCCGAGCGGGTCGGCGAGCACCTCGGCCACGTGCGCGGCAGCGCGACGGGCCTCTTCCTCGGCGGCCTCGTCGTCGTCGAGGACGTGCTCCTCGTCGATGGTGATCCCGTGGTCGGCGAGGACGGTGCGGATCGCGTCGAGCTCCCGATCGAAGTGCTCGACGTCGATCTCGACGACCTCGAGCACCTCGGCCTGCGTGATCGTCAGCGAGCCGTCGGACTTGGCGCGAGCGATGAGCTCGTCCCACGCGGTGGGGTCGGAGGTGGAGGCAGCAGCAATCTCGTTCACGCTTGGACCTCCTCCCCCCGTTGCGCCAGCCACGCTAGCAACTCCTCCTCGCCTCCCGGATCGGGAGGAGCGTCCGGCCCGACCGCCTCGATCGAGTTCTTCAGCCAACCGATCGTCTGGGCGTAGGCGGCGAAGTCGTCCGAGGTGCGGGCATCGGCCTGGAGGTCGTCGAGCTGGCGGAGGGCGACGTCGCGCAGCAGCAGGCGGCGCACGTCGGCGGGGTCCGCGTCGGACTCTTCCACCGCGAGGCGCGACAGCAGCTCGCCCACGAGCGGGTCCGCCTCTTCGACCGCCCGGTGGAGGTCGCCCCCCGCCGATGCCAAGGCGAGGAACGCGGCGCGGTGCAGCGGCTCGTCGAACAGCACGGCGCGGAGCTGCGGCAGCACCTCGTCGGGCGAGGCGATCGCGAGCCGCAGCGCGTTGATGGCCGGCGTCTCGGCCCGCTCGGGGCGCACGCCTCCTGCTGGACCCGCACCCGGGGGCGCCCGCCGCCCGAGCGCAGCGATGCCCGGAGCCGATCGGGATCGAGGTGGCAGCGATCCGCGATGGCCATCACGTACTGGTCCCGCACGAACTCGTTGGGGTGCTCGGCCACCGCCGCCAGCGCCACCTCGGCGGCGCGGCCCCGCCCCTCGGGCGTGCGCAGGTCTGCCGCCGCCAGGATCCGGTCGATCCGGAAGCCGAGGAACGGCTGCGCGTGCTCCACCGAGGCGCGCAGCGCATCGGGGTTCGACCGGGCGAGGTCGGCAGGGTCGCCGCCGGGCGGCAGCGCGGCCACCTCGACCTCGACCTCGTGCTTGCGCTCCCACTCGTACACCCGGTCGGCGGCGGCCTGCCCGGCGGCATCGGGATCGAAGGCCAGCACGAGCTTCGGGGCGAAGCGCTGCAGGATGCGCACGTGCTCGTCGGTGAGCGCCGTGCCGCAGGTGGCCACCGCGCGAGCGAGCCCGACCTGGGCGAAGCCGATCACGTCCGTGTAGCCCTCGCAGATGATCACCTGGTTGGCCCGCACCGCCTCGTCCTTGGCCCAGTTCAAGCCGTAGAGGACCTTGCTCTTGCGGTACAGCGCCGTCTCCGGTGTGTTCTGGTACTTCGGCGGGCGGCCGCCGGGGAGCATGCGCCCACCGAAGCCGATGGGGTCGCCCTGCGGGTCGAAGATCGGGAACAGCACGCGGGCCCGGAAGAAGTCGTTCGTGCCCCCGCGCTTGCTCTCCCGGCCGAGGCCAGCGTCGCGCAGCACCTTCGGCGAGAACGGCAGGGCCTTGACGAGCTGGTCCCAGTCGTCGGGCGCCCAGCCGATCTTGTAGCGGCGGACCGTCTCGCCGTCGAAGCCGCGCTCGCGCAGGTACCGCCGGGCGGCGCCGGCATCGTCACCGGTGAGGAGCCGCTGGTGGTACCACTCGACGGCCGCCTCCATGGCCTCGCGGAGCTTGCCTCGGGCCTCCCGCCGCTCGCCCTCGTTGCGGTCCGCGTAGCGCAGGGCGATGCCGGACTTGGCGGCCAGGAACTCGACCGCGCCCTGGAAGTCGAGGTGGTCGATGTCGCGGACGAACGAGATCACGTCGCCCTTGGCCTGGCACCCGAAGCAGTAGAAGACGCCCTTGTCGGGGTTCACCGAGAACGACGGCGACTTCTCGCCGTGGAACGGGCACAGGCCCGTCCAGTTCGCACCCTGCTTCTTCAGCTGCGTGTGGGCGGAGATCACCTGGACGATGTCGGCAGACTCGCGGACGCGCTGCACGTCTTCGTCGAGGATGCCCATGCGGGCGGACGGTACCAGTGCGCCGGGGCGTTCCGTCCGCCCGGCCCGGCAGCGCCACCGTTCAGGCGGCTCCGCCCTGCGCGTGGTCTCGCCGATCGGCCCACAGCGACGCCACCATCGTGATCGCCAGCAGCACGGTGATGACGACGAGCGACGTCCAGGTGGGCGGGTGCAGGCCGAAGAAGAAGCTGGCGAGCATCTTGAGCCCGACGAACGCGAGGATCACGCCGAGCCCGATGTTGAGGTACCGGAACTTGTCCTGCATGCCGTTCAGGAGGAAGTACAGGGATCGCAGGCCGAGGATCGCGAAGGCGTTCGAGCTGAACACGATGAACTGCTCGTGGGACACGGCGAGGATCGCGGGGATCGAGTCCACGGCGAACACCACGTCGGTGGTCTCCACCATCACCAGCACGGCCAGCAGCGGCGTGGCCAGCCGCTTGCCGTTCTCGATGGTGAACAGCTTCTGGCCGTCGTACTCGCTGGTGGATGGGATGAACCGACGCACCAACCTGAGCACCGGGTTGTGCTCGGGGTGCACCTCGGCGTCGTCGTGGGTGGCGATCTTCCACGCCGAGTAGAGGAGCACCAGGCCGAAGATGGCGAGCACCCACTCGAAGGTCTCGATCAGCGCGACGCCGGCGAAGATGAAGATGGCGCGCAGGACCAGGGCACCGAAGATGCCCCAGAACAGGACGCGGAACTGGTACGCCTTCGGCACCGCGAAGTAGCTGAAGATCACGGCCCAGACGAAGACGTTGTCGATCGAGAGCGACTTCTCGATCAGGTAGCCCGACAGGTACTCCCCCGCCGCCTGGCTGCCGTGCCACCAGAACATGACGCCGGTGAACGACAGGCCGATGGCGATCCACACCGCGGACTCGATGCCGGCTTCCTTGAACGTGATCTCGTGCGCCTCGCGGTGCACGATCAGCAGGTCGGCGATGATCAGCGCCGCGATCAGGCCGATGAACAGCGCCCACTGCCACGGGTGCACGTCGAAGCTGGCGAAGTGCTCCGATCGGCTGCTCGACTCGGCGAGGAGGAGGGCGTGCATGGGGAAGCTCCGGCTGACGGTGGATCGGTGTCCTCAGCCGGAAGTCTCTCCGCCCCAAAGCTGGGACCAGCCGCCCCGGGTGCCGTGGGGGCACCGTGCTGACGTTGCGGCTGCGAGGGATACTCCCTCCCGGTCCGCCCAGTGTACGGCGCGGGCGGCTCACCCGATGGGATGCGCCGTGGGCACCCGTCGGGCCCCACGGCGGCCGGGTCCGATCAGGCCGGCTTCTCGGCCACCAGGGCGAACATGAGCGGGAGGCGCGGCTCGCCGGCCGGCAGGTGGAACGTGCCGTCGTCCGCTCGGACGAGGTCCGGCCAGCGGGCGAACAGCGTGTGGTCGTGCTCCTCGAACGCCGTGAGCCGCAGGCCACGGCCGAGGATCGCGGTCAGGATCTTGCCCACACCGTGCTGGTGCTCGATGGTCGAGTTGTGCTCCGTGGCCGCCTCGCCCGCGGCGTAGCTGCCGGCGTCGTGCCACACGAAGGGCTCGTCGCTGAAGTAGTCGAACTCCACCGTGCGGTCCGCATCCGCGAAGACGTGGCTGAACGGGTGGAACTCCGACAGCAGCAGCCGTCCACCGGGGCAGACGAGCGCCGCCACGACGTCGGCCCAGCGCTCCAGGTCCGGGAGCCAGTTCAGGGCGCCGAGGCCCGTGTAGACGAGGTCGAACTGCTCGCCGCCGAGCGCGTCGACCGCGTCGTAGACGTCGGCGCACACGAACCGGGCATCGAGCCCGAGCTCGGCAGCGAGCCCGTTGGCGGCGTCCACGGCCGGCTGCGAGAAGTCCAGGCCCACGACCGACGCGCCGTGGCGCGCCCACCCCATCGAGTCCAGGCCGAAGTGGCACTGGAGGTGCGCCATGCGCAGGCCGGCCACATCGCCGGCCAGGCGCAGCTCGAATGGCTCCACCGTGTCACGGCCCGCCTTGAAGCCGTCCACGTCGTAGAGCTCGGAGGTCACGTGCAGCGGCACGCGCTCGTCCCACCACGCTCGGTTCAGCTCGCGCCAGTCCTCGGCCATGGCGGGCGTGTCTAGCCCACCGGCCCGCAGGCCGGCCGAGCATTTCGCCGGCTCAGAAGCCGAGCTTGGCCCGCACCGTGTCGACCACCTGGTCGATCGGCACCCGCACCTGCTCCATGGAGTCCCGCTCGCGGATCGTGACCGCGTGGTCCTCCAGGCTGTCGAAGTCGAACGTGATGCACAGCGGGGTGCCGAGCTCGTCCTGGCGGCGGTAGCGCTTGCCGATGTTCTGGGTCTCGTCGTAGTCGCACATCCAGTGCGGCTGCAGCTGGGCGAGCAGCTCCTGGGCGGGTCCGGTCAGCTCCGGCTTCTTCGACAGCGGCAGCACGGCCACCTTGAAGGGCGCCAGGCGGGGGTGCAGGTGCAGCACCAGGCGGGTCTCGCCGCGCACCTCCTCCTCGTCGTAGGCAGCCATGAGGAACGCCATCATCGTGCGGGTGGCACCGGCCGCCGGCTCGATCACGTGGGGCGTGTAGCGCTCGCCGGTGGCCTGGTCGAAGTGGTCGAGCTTCTCGCCGCTGGCAGTGGCGTGGGCGGTGAGGTCGTAGCTGCCGCGGTTGGCGATGCCCTCGAGCTCGTCCCAGCCCCACGGGAACAGGAACTCCACGTCCGCGGTGCCCGAGGAGTAGTGGCTGAGCTCGTCGGGCTCGTGGTCGCGGAGGCGGATCAGCTCCCGGGGCATGCCGAGGTCCAGGTACCACTGGAAGCGCTCGTTGCGCCAGTACTCGTACCACTGCAGCGCCTCGTCCGGCGGGACGAAGAACTCCATCTCCATCTGCTCGAACTCACGGGTGCGGAACACGAAGTTGCCCGGCGTGATCTCGTTGCGGAACGACTTGCCGATCTGCGCGATGCCGAACGGCGGCTTCTTGCGGGTGGCCAGGGCCACGTTGGCGAAGTTCGTGAACATGCCCTGGGCCGTCTCCGGCCGCAGGTAGACGTCGTGGCCCGCGCCCTCGACCGGGCCCGCATGGGTCTTGAACATCAGGTTGAACTGCCGGGCCTCCGTGAAGGAGTCCTTCTCGCCGCAGTTCGGGCACGTGTGCGGGTCCTCCAGCTTGTCGAGGCGGAACCGCTCCTTGCAGTTCTTGCAGTCGACCAGCGGGTCCGTGAAGTTGGCGAGGTGGCCCGAGGCCTCCCACACCGCGGGCGGCGACAGGATCGCGGCGTCCAGGCCCACGACGTCGTGGCGGAGCTGCACCATGGAGCGCCACCAGGCGTCCTTCACGTTGCGCAGCATCAGCACGCCCACGGGCCCGTAGTCGTAGGTGGAGCGGAAGCCGCCGTAGATCTCGGCGGAGGGGAAGACGAAGCCGCGCCGCTTGGTGAGGTTGACGACCTTGTCGAAGAGCTGGGGGTCGGGGGCCGGGTCAGACATGGTGAGCCACCCTACCGGGGGCGGTCGCTACTGTTCGCCAGGTGACGGCCTACCCCACGGTGCCCTACGACCCCACCAAGGTGATGGGCCGGCGCATCCTGGCGTTCCTCGTCGACATGGCCCTGTGCTTCGGCCTCGCGGTCCTGGCCGTCGCTCCCAACATGTCGTCGCAGCTGGTCACCAAGTCCGCCTCGCAGTACCGCTGCCGGTCGGACTTCACCACCTCGGCCAGCGAGCGGACCACCGTGGACGCTGACATCTGCTTCCTCTGGGGCGACGAGATCAAGTACGTCCCGCAGGCCCGATCGGATCGCATCAGCGTGCAGATCGTCGCCCTGTTCAGCATCTTCACCCTCCTCGACCTGGTGGTGCTCCAGAGCCTGACCGGCGCCGCGATCGGCAAGCTGATGGTCGGCCTCCGGGTCATCCGAGCCGACGGCCAGCGGGCAGGACCGGGGTGGATGGCCATGCGGTGGTTCCTGCTGATCATCGTCCTGGTGATGTGCTGCTTCCTGGTCGTGGTGGACCTCGTCGTGGCGTTCGTCACCAAGGGGCACCGCCGCATCGGCGACTTCGCGGCTGGGACGTTCGTCGTGCGCAAGCAGGACGTCGGCGTCCCGCCGCAGATCCCCGGCGTCACCGTGCCCACCTGGGGCGCTCCCGGCGCGAGCTGGGCCCCGCCTGGCCCCGGTGCCCCCGGCTACGGCCCGCCCGGGCCTCCCACCTACCCGCCGCCGGGCGATCCGTCGGTCGGCGGGTGGGGCACGCCCGCCGAGCCCGGTGCCGCCGGCCCCGGTGCCGCCTGGCGACCGCCGTCGCACCCGCCGGAGGGGCCCGCCACCCCGGCCACGCCCCCGCCGGCGGAGCGCCAGGGACCGATCTGGGACGAGGCCCGCGACACCTACATCCAGTGGGACGCCCCGAGGGAGCGGTGGGTGCAGTGGGACGAGCACGCCAACGAGTGGAAGCCGATCGACCAGGCGTGATCCCCACGGCGCCGCTGCGCGACCCCACCGACGTCCTCGGCCGCCGGTTCGGCGCCGCGATCATCGACGCCCTGCTCGGCCTGCTGCTCATCCCGGTCGCGGTGCTGATCGTGGCCCCCACGGCCTGGGACCGGGTCGACACCCCGTCGAACGCAGCGGCGCTCGACCGCTGCGACCGGTTCAACGGCACCGGCCCCTACGACAACTACGCCGACGCCGACGGCCCCAGCGCGCCGCGGCCCGACCCGGTCCAGGATGGCCACCGCAACGACCGCGGCTTCTGCGTGCCCGTCGGCGACGGTGCCTACTACGTGGAGGCCAGTGGCCTGGTGCGAGCCATGCTCCTGCTCCAGGTCGTGCTCCTCGTGCCGGCCCTCCTGAACGAGGTGGTGCTCCAGCGGATCACCGGCGGATCGATCGGCAAGCTGTGCACCGGGGTGCGGGTGGTGCGCCCCGACGGGTCGATCGCCGGCTTCTGGCGCCAGCTCGTCCGGTGGCTGTGCTTCCGCGCCGAGGGCGGGCTGATCGGCATCATCCTGATCTGCGTCACCAAGGGCCACCGGCGCATCGGCGACATGCTCGCCAACACCCTGGTGGTCGGGAAGGCCGACGTGGGCGCGCCGATCCTGGTCGCCGGGCTCACGGTGCCCGAGCCCCCACCCCCGCCCTACGGCGGCTACGGGTACCCGCCCTACGGCAGCACCCCGCCGCCCTACCCACCGGCGCCCTACCCACCAGCCCCCTACCCGCCAGCGGCCTACCCACCAGCCCCTTCCCCGGCGCCGCCGGCCGCGCCACCGACCGGCCCGGATGGGCCACACTTGGCGCCGTGACCGCCTTCGGAGGAGCCCTGTCGGACCCGACCGACGTGATGACGTCGCGCATCGGGGCCTTCATCGTCGACTCGGTCCTGGCCACCGCGATCGCCCTCGTGCTGTTCAGCGCCTTCGGCAGCCACGCCTACCTCAAGCTCGACGCCTCGGCCGGCGAGCCGCCCGTGTGCAGCGCCGTCAACCGTGGCATCAGCGTCGACCCGATCACGCCGGGCTACGGCGGCAGCGACCCGGACCTCAACGGCGGCCAGGCCATCCAGGTGACCGGCGGGAAGTGCTTCGTGCTCGGCGACACCGCCTACGTCCTCACCAGCGGCCAGGCGACGGACCTCCAGGGCTCGCTCGCCCTGTTCTTCTACGGGACCACGTTCCTGAACGCCGTCCTGCTGCAGGGGCTGACGGGTGCCAGCGTCGGCAAACGGCTGTTCGGGTTGCGCGTGGCGCTGGGCGAAGGGATCCACGCCGGGGTGCTGCGCAACTTCGTCCGCTGGCTGGTCATGATCGTCGACCTCGCGTGCTGCGGGCTCCCCGGCCTCATCACGGCGTACAACAGCAAGGGCCACCGCCGCCTGGGCGACATGGCGGCCGGGACGCTCGTCGTGCACCGCAGCGCGATGGGCCGCCCGCTGCACGTGCCCGGCGTGGTGATCCGCCGCACCCACGACCAGTTCGGCGGTTGGGGCCCGGCCACCACGGGCCCGGCGCTCAGCCTCGAAGAGGGCGGCGGCATCGACGCCCCCGCCTGGGACCCGGCCCGCAACGCCTACGTCCGCTACGACCAGGGCAGCGGCGTGTGGTTCCGCTGGGACGACGCCCAGCAGGCCTGGCTCCCCGTCGACCAGTAGCGCTCGCCGCCCGCTGCTGCCGCCGGAGAGCTCAGCCCTTGTCGAGCAGGCCGACCGAGCGCAGGCGCCGCTCGAGGTGGTGCTCCATGGCCCGGGTGGCAAGGTGGTCGACCTCGTGGGTGGCGGGCGACGCCGGCTCGGCCAGCGCGGACGCCAGCCGGCCGCCGAGGATGTCCTGGAGCAGGCGCACGGCGTCGGGCGAGACGCGGGTGCCCTGACGGTGGTCGGTGCAGAGCAGGCCGCCCACCTCCGCGTCGAACGCCATCAGGCCGTCGGCCTCCTCGCACACCGCGCAGTGCTCGACGATCGGGCGGAACCCCTCCAGAGCCAGGACCTTCCAGTGGAAGCCGGCCACCACGAGCGGGCTGTTCTGGTCCGCTAGCGCCCGCAGCGCCCCGAGCAGCATCCGGTACAGATCCGGGTTGGGCTCGCGCTCGAGGGCCAGCTGGTCCACGGCCTCGAGCATCGTGACCGCCCGCGTCAGGCGATCCAGGTCCTCCCGGATGGCCCGGAAGTGGTCCACCGCCTCCGCCTGGGTGACGATGTCGAGCTCCCGCCCCTCGTAGAGCTGCAGGGCCACGTGCGTGGGCGGCTCCAGGCGGGCGCCGAACTTGGACTTGGTCTTGCGCACGCCCTTGGCCACGGCGCGCACCTTGCCGTGGCGCTCGGTCATGAACGAGACGATCCGATCGGCCTCGCCGAGCTTGTGGGTCCGCAGGGCGATCCCGTGGTCCCGGTAGAGCGTCACGGCGCTAGCGCTTCGAGACCTTGACCTGGGCCGACACCTTGCCGAAGCGGCGCTCGCGGGCCTGGTACTCCCGGATGGCGTCGGCCAGGTGCTGCTTGCGGAAGTCCGGCCAGAGGACATCGGTGAACACCAGCTCGCTGTAGGCCAGCTCCCACAGCAGGTAGTTGGAGATCCGGAACTCGCCGGAGGTGCGGATCATCAGCTCCGGATCCGGCATCTGCGGGTCGTACAGGCGGGCCCGGATGGCCTTCTCGTCGACCTTGTCGGCGGGCACCCCGTCGGCCACGAGCTGCTTGACCGCGTCGATGATCTCGGCCCGGCCGCCGTAGTTGAAGGCGATCGTGAACGTGAGGCCCGTGTTGTTGCGGGTGAGGTCCTCGGCCCACTCGATGCGGCCCATCACCCCGCGGGGCACCCGCCAATCCCGCCGACCGATGAACTGGATGCGCACGTTGCGCGAGTGCAGGTCCTCCGCGTGGCGGTCCAGGATGCCCTTGTTGAAGCCCATCAGGTAGCGGACCTCGTCGGGCGGGCGCTTCCAGTTCTCGGTGCTGAACGCGAGACGGTGAACCAGTCCAGGCCGAGCTCGATGGCGCCGTCGAGCGTGTCGAACAGCGCCTGCTCCCCGCCGTGCCCTTCGGTTCGCTTGAGCCCACGCTGGGTAGCCCACCGACCGTTCCCGTCCATCACCGCCGCCACGTGACGAGGGATGCGCTTGGGGTCGATGCCGGTCAGGTCCACAGGCGCAACCTACCGTCTGGCGGCAGGCGCCTCGGGGCGCCGAGACCGACCGCAGGTGGATCCGATGAAGCGACGACTGCGCCGGTTCGGTGCCCGCTGGCCGTGGATGGGCCGGGCCCTGGACGTGCAGGACCGGGTGGGCGAGGTCAACGGTGGGTTCGCCGCCTCGGCGGTCACCGTCACCCTGTTCCTGGCCATCTTCCTGCTGCTGCTGGTGGTGATCGCGGCCATCGGCTTCGTGGCCGCCAACGACGACGAGCTCGCCGCCAACGTCATCGATGCCCTCGGCTTGACCGGGCCTGGCGCGGAGATCGTCACCTCGTCGATCCAGCGCGCCGCGGACAGCCGTCAGGCCGCCTCGATCATCGGCCTGCTCGGCCTGGCGTGGGCCGGGTCCGCCGTCGCCGTCGCGCTCCAGCAGGCCATCCGCATCCCCTGGCAGGAGCGGTCAGAAGGCATCAAGGACCGGCTCGTCGGCATGGCCTGGCTGGCGGTGGCGACGGTTGGGTTCGCGCTCGCGCTGGCGATGGGCGGGGTGCTGAACGACCTGCCCTCGGGGGTCCCGGCGCCGCTCGCGGCGGGCGCCTCGGTGCTGTTCGGCCTGGCCATCGAGGCCGCCCTGTTCGTCTGGATGTTCTGGGGCCTGGGCACCCGTCGGGTCGGGTGGCGGCCGCTCGTGCCGGGGGCGCTGGTGGCAGCGGCCGGCTTCGAGGTGCTGCGGCTCGTCGGCACCGTGGTCGTCCCGCGGATGGTGGCGCACTCGACCGCCCTGTGGGGCTCGATCGGCACGGTGTTCGCCCTGCTGGCGTGGATCGCGCTGTTCGCCCGCCTGCTCGTGTACGCCTCCACCCTCAACGCGGTCCGCCACGAAGCCGCCCACGGCAGCGTCGCGGTGCCGATCCAGGTGCCCCGCCTGCCCGGCGTCGAGCCCGTCGCCGCCACCCGCGGCGGCACCGCCCTCGACGAGGCCGCCCTGGCGGCGCGTCCCGCCTGACCGGAGGCCATCGACCGGCGGGGGCCGGTGGGTACCCTCGCCAGAGCCCCCCCCCCGCCCGCGTCGCTCCGGCCCGCGGGCGCCTGCCCGAGGCGGGGGGGGGCGAGCGGCGGGAGCCCCAGGAGCAGATGGCGATCGCTGTCGGTGCCGCCATCGACCAGAAGCGCCACCTGCTCGTGCAGGCCGGCACCGGCACCGGCAAGAGCTGGGCGTACCTGGTGCCCGCGATCCTGGCCAACCGCCGCACGATCGTGGCCACTGCCACCAAGGCCCTCCAGGACCAGCTCGCCGGCAAGGACCTGCCGTTCCTGGCCGAGCACCTCGACCACCCGTTCGAGTTCGCGGTCCTGAAGGGCCGGTCCAACTACGTGTGCCGCCAGCGCATCGAAGAGCTGTCCGGTGCCGGCCAGCTGGCGCTCGACGGGCTCGCCGAGCGGGCCTCCCCCACCGAGCTGTCGGCCCTGAAGCTCTGGGCGGCCACCACCACCTCCGGTGACCGGGCCGAGCTGGCCGCCGAGCCGTCGCACCAGGCGTGGGCCGCCGTGAGCGTGTCCGCCCAGGAGTGCCCGGGTGCCCGCAAGTGCCCGATGGGCGAGACGTGCTTCGCCGAGGCAGCCCGCCGCAAGGCCGCCGATGCCGACGTGGTGGTGGTCAACCTGCACCTGCTCGGCCTGGACCTGTCGGCCGCCGGGGCGATCCTGCCCGAGCACGACCTGGTGGTGGTCGACGAGGCCCACCAGCTCGAAGACGTGGTGTCGGACACGTGCGGGTTCGAGCTCGGTGCCGGCCGGTTCACGAACCTGGCCCGCACGGTCCGGGCCATCCTCGACGACCCGGCAGCGGTCGACGATGTGGAGACGAGCGGCAACCTCCTCGCCGCGGTGCTGGCCGAGCACGTCGACCGACGGCTGAAGGGCGCGCTGCCCGCGGAGATCGCCGATGCGCTCGCCCTCATCCGCTCCCGGCTGGACCGGGTGGCGGCGGCGCTGCGCAACATCCCCGACAGCGCCCCCGACGACGTCAAGGTCCGCAAGGAGCGAGCCGTCCAGCTGGTGAGCGCGGTCATGGTCGACGTGATGGGCGCGGCCGACGTGCCCGCCACCTCGGTGGCGTGGGTGGAAGGGCCCGCCGGCTCCCCCCGCCTGTGCGTGGCACCCCTGGACGTGGCCGAGCTGCTGCGCGACCGGCTGTGGGACGAGACCACCACGGTGCTCACCAGCGCGACCTTGCCGGCGGGGCTCGCCACCCGGGTCGGGCTGGAGGCCGACGACCACGACGACCTCGACGTGGGCAGCCCGTTCGACTACGAGCACCACGGCCTCCTCTACTGCGCCGCCCACATGCCCGAGCCGCGCAGCGAGGCGTTCGACCCGGCGGTGCACCAGGAGCTGGAGGCGCTGATCGGCGCGGCGGGTGGGCGCACGCTCGCCCTGTTCACCAGCTACCGGTCCATGGACCGGGCGGTGGAGGCGCTGCGGGGCAAGCTGCCCGGCCCGCTGCTCAGCCAGCGCGACCTGCCCAAGCCGGCGCTGGTCGAGGCGTTCTCGTCGGACGAGTCCGCCAGCCTGTTCGCCACCATGGGCTTCTGGCAGGGCATCGATGTGCCCGGCCGCACGCTGTCGCTGGTGGCGATCGACCGCCTGCCGTTCCCCCGCCCCGACGAGCCGCTGCTGCAGGCCCGCCGGGAGCAGGCCCGGGCCAAGGCGTTCCGGACCATCGACCTGCCTCGCACCGCGATGATGCTCGCCCAGGGCGTCGGCCGGCTGATCCGCACCCGGGACGATCGCGGCGTCGTCGCCGTGCTGGACCCCCGCCTGGCCACCGCCAAGAGCTACCGGTGGGACCTGGTCCGGGCCCTCCCCCCGTTCCCCCGCACCAGGGACCGCGCCGAGGCCGAGGCCTTCCTCCGCCAGCTCACCTCCCCCGCCACCGCCTGACCGCCCGCTGCTCGAACTTGGTGCCGAAACTGACCTCACAGGTCACTTGCAGCACCAAGTTCGGCCGGCAACCTCCGGTTGGCGGCCGACGCTCAGTAGCCGAGGCGCTCGAGGGCCTTGGGGCGGCGCTGCCAGTCCTTGTCGACCTTCACGAACAGCTCGATGAAGGCGCCGGGCGGGAGCTGCTTGCGGACGTTGGTGCCGACCTGCTTGAGCACGCTGCCCTTCTTGCCGATCACGATCCCCTTCTGGGATTCCCGCTCGACCAGGATCTCGACGCGGATGCGGGGCCACTCCCACTCGGTGACGCGGGTGGCGACCGAGTGCGGGACCTCGTCTCGGGTCACGTAGAGGAGCTGCTCGCGGACCAGCTCGGCCACCCAGAACGCCTCGGGCAC
>JAXLRJ010000038.1:0-17033 GCA_046331115.1 Acidimicrobiales bacterium | reverse complement strand
GCGCAGCTCGGGGTCCAGCTCGATCAGGGCCCGGGCGATGGCGAGGCGCAGGGCGCCGGCCTGGCCGGTCACGCCGCCGCCATCGATGGTGGCGTCCACGTCGTAGACCTCGTCGGTCTGGGTGAGCCGGAGCGGCTCCGACAGGATCATCCGGTGCGTGGGGTTGGGGAAGTAGTCCTCCAGCTCACGGCCGTTGATGGTGATCTTGCCCTCGCCGTTGCGAAGGCGGACACGAGCCACGGCCTCCTTGCGGCGACCGGTCGACTGCACCAGGGGCTTGGTCACGGGATGATCTCCTACGCGCTGCGGCGGGCGTGGGCCAACTCGAGCACCTCGGGCTTCTGAGCGGCATGCGGATGGTTGGGGCCGGCGTACACCTTCAGCTTCTTGAGCTGGGCGCGGCCGAGGCGGTTCTTCGGGAGCATGCCCCGGATGGAGCTGCGCACCGCATCCTCGGGCTTCTTGGCCAGGAAGTCGGCGAAGGTGCGCTCCTTGAGGCCACCGGGGAACCCGGAGTGCCGGTACACCTTCTTCTGCTCGGCCTTGTTGGAGGTGAGCACGACCTTGTCGGCGTTGATGATGACCACGTGGTCGCCCGTGTCGATGTGGGGCGAGTAGATGGGCTTGTGCTTGCCGCGCAGGATGGCGGCGACCTCGGTGGCCAGACGCCCGAGCACCAGGCCATCGGCGTCGATGATCAGCCAGTTGCGGTCGATCTCGGAGGCTTTGGGGCTGTAGGTGGGCACGCGTCGGTTCCTTGGATGAGCGAATCGGTGGGACGAGCCGCGCCAGAGGCGGCTTCGGGCCGAAGGGAGAGGTTACGGCCCCCGCCGCGGCCAGGGCAAATAGGGGCGCCTAGCACCTCGGTCGCGATCAGGGGTGGATGTCGCTACCCTGCGGCGATGGCCACCAGGGACTACCACGGCGACGGCATCACCATCCACTGGGACTCGGCGCGCTGCCAGCACTCGGGGCGCTGCGTCGCCGGGTCGCCCGACGTGTTCGACCCCAAGGCGACGCCCTGGGTGGACCCCACGGGGGCCACCGCCGCGGCGATCGCCGCCACCATCGACACCTGCCCGAGCGGCGCCCTCAGCTACACGCTCCACCCGCCCGCCGCCACCGAGGCCTAGGCGTCCGGGCGGCCCACCCGGCTCAGCGCTTGGGGTCGGGCACCACGCCGAACGACACGCCACCGGCGTCGATCGAGCCCGTGCGCATGCCCTCGGCCAGGCCGGCCGGGCGCTTCCAGATGCCGCGCTGCTCCAGGATCGGCATCACGCCCTCGCCGAACCAGTACAGCTCTTCGAGGTGCGGGTAGCCGGAGAGGATGAACTCGTCGAGCCCGATCGCCGCGTACTCCGCGATGCGGTCCGCGACCTCCTCGTGGCTGCCGACCAGCGCGGTGCCGGCACCGCCACGGGCGAGGCCGACGCCGGCCCACAGGTTCGGCGAGACCTCGAGGTTCGCCCGGCTGCCGCCGTGGAGCTCGAGCATGCGCCGCTGGCCCTCGGACTCGGTCGTGGCCATGCGGGCGTGCACCTTGGCGATCTCCTCCTCGGAGATGCCGTCGAGGAGCTTCTCGGCCGCCGCCCAGGCCTCGGCGGCGGTGTCGCGGCTGACGACGTGGAGGCGGATGCCGTAGCGCAGCGTGCGGCCGTAGCCGGCGGCGAGCTCGCAGACGGCGCCGATCTTCTCGGCCACCTGCGCGGGCGGCTCGCCCCACGTGAGGTAGGCGTCCACGTGGCGGGCGGCCACGTCGAGGGCGGCGGGCGACGAGCCACCGAAGAAGATCTCTGGGATCGGGTCGGGGACCCGGCCGATGGCGCCCCCCTCCACGTGGAGGTGCTTGCCCTCGAAGTCCACGGTGCCACCGGCCCACAGGCCTCGGACGATCTCCAGGAACTCGCCGCAGCGCTCGTAGCGGCCCTCCTTGTCGAGCCAGTCGCCGTAGGCGTGCTGCTCCTTGGTGTCGCCGCCCGTCACCACGTTCATGGCGAGCCGCCCACCGGTGTGGAACTGGTGCGTGGCGGCCATCTGGGCCGAGAGGGTGGGCGACATGGCGCCGGGACGGAACGCCACCAGGAACTTCAGGCGCTCGGTGCGCTGGGCCAGCGCCGCGGTGGTGACCCAGGCGTCGTCGCACCACGGGCCTGTCGGCGTCAGCGCGCCCTCGAAGCCGAACGACTCGGCCGCCAGCACGATCTGGGTCAGGTAGCCGAAGGTGGCGGGGCGCTGGCCTCCGGCCGTCCCCGGCTCCGGGAGCCGCGGCTCGACGAGGCGCCGACCATCCCCGTTGGTCGGGAGGAACCAGTGCAGGGCGATCGACATGGCGGCAAGCGTCGCGGCTGGGCCGCCGGGCCGTCAACGTGGCCGGGGTCGTGCCGGGGCGCGACCGGCCCGCAGCGCGCTAGGTGGCGGCGGCGTAGGCCTCGTCGGTGGACCAGCCCGGGTACCGCACGGTCCAGAGCGTGAGCCCGTGGGGCGGTGCCGGCTCGCCGGCCGCGTTGCGGTCAGCCGCACGGATGATGCCGAGGAGGTCCCCGGGTCGCCGCTTGCCCCGCCCGACGTCGACCATCGTCCCCACGATCGAGCGGACCATCTGGTGGCAGAAGCTGGAGGCCTCGATCTCGAAGCGCAGCCGCCCGTCGCCGTCGTCGTGCCAGGTGGCCTCGGTGACCCGTCGGACCAGGCTGGCCTGCTCGCCGTCGCGCCGCTTGGGGCGACGACAGAACGAGGCGAAGTCGTGCTCGCCGATGAGGGCGTCGCAGGCCAGGACCATCGCGGGCAGCAGGAGCGGGCGCTCCACGTGCCAGGCCGAGCGGGCCGAGAACGGGTCGGGGGCGAGGCGGTTGTGCACCAGGTACCGGTAGCGGCGGGCGGTGGCCGAGAACCGGGCGTCGAAGTCGTCGGGCACCACGTCGGCGGCGATCACCGCGATGGTCGAGCCGCACAGGTGGTTGAGCGAGCGGGCCAGCCCGTCCAGGTCCTCCACCGGCGACGGCACGTCGAAGGTCACGACCTGGCCACGGGCGTGCACGCCCTTGTCCGTGCGACCGGCACAGGTGAGCTCCACCTCCTGGCCGAGCACCCGAGCCAGCGCGGCACCGAGCGCGTCGGCGACCGTCGGGACGCCCTCGTTGCGGGCGAAGCCGTGGTACGGCGCGCCGTCGTAGGCCACCACGAGCCGCACCCGCTGGGAGGCGCCTGGCGCCGCGGTGGCGGGCTCCTCGGGCTCGAACAGGGTCATGTCCCGGAGGGTACCTGTCACATCGACGGGCCTCCGCTCGTCAGGTCCACCGACGACGGGCACCGGGCCCGTCCCCCGAGAGGAGCGAGGCGATGGGACGGTCGACGGCAGGCGTGGTGGTGGTCGGAGGTGGCGTCGGTGGCCTGCTGGCGGCCCTGGCCGCGGCGCGCACGGGCGCGGAGGACGTGGTGCTGGTGGAGCCGCACCCGCTCGGCGGCCGAGCCCGGGTCGACGAGCGTGGCGGGTTCCGGTTCAACCGAGGGCCGAGGGCGCTCTACGTCGGCGGCCCGGCCGAGCGGCTGCTGGCGGAGGCCGGGGTCGACGTCACCCGAGGCGGCCCGCCCGGGCGCCGGGCCCCTGCAGTGGTCCTCGACGGCGAACTGCACCCGATGCCGGGCGGCGCCGCCGGGGTGCTGCGCTCTCCGCTGTTCACGCTGCGCCAGAAGGCCCGGGCCGCCCAGGTGATGGGCCCGCTCCTGCGAGGCGCGGACAAGGTGCCCGCCGACGTGTCGGTCGCCGAGTGGCTCGACGGCGTCCGAGCCGACGGGGCCCTGCGGCTGATGGTCGAGGCGCTGGTGCGGGTCTCGACCTACGTGGACGACCCCGGCCTCCTGTCGGCCCAGGCCGCCCTGGCCAACGCCCACCTGGCCACGACCAAGGGCGTCCGCTACCTGGATGGCGGCTTCCAGTCGATCGTGGACCAGCTGGCCACCCTGGTGCGCACCGCTGGGGTCGAGGTCCGCACCGCCACCGTCGGCGCCGTGCGCTCGACGGGCGATGGGCCGTTGGAGGTCGAGGTCGACGGCACCACCCTCCCGGCCCGAGCCGTGGTGCTCGCCACGGGTGGCCCCGAGGCTGCTGCTGCGCTGCTCGGCGGGCGTCCCGCCAGCTGGGGCCGAGCCGTGGCTGCTCGGGCCGCCTGCCTCGAGCTCGGGGTGGACCGCCTGCCGGACCATGGCTTCGTGCTCGGGCTGGACGAGCCGCTGTACCTGTCCGTCCACTGCCCGCCCGCAGACCTGGCGCCCGAGGGCCGCTTCGTGGTCCACGCCATGCGCTACGTGGGCTCCTCGGCCAGCTCCGAGCCGGCGGCCGACCGCCTGGCTGCAGGCGCTGGCCGAGCAGGTGGCCTGGCCGGCCACGTCGAGGAGGAGCGCTCCCTCGCGCCGATGGTGGTCACCGGCGGATCCCCTGGCGTCCGAGGGTGGCCTCGCCGGGCGCCCGGCGGTCGTGGTGGCGGAGCACCCCGGGGTGCTGGTGGTCGGCGACTGGGTCGGCCCGACCGGCCTGCTGCTCGACGCGGTGGCGGCGAGCGCCGTGGCTGCCGGGCGGCAGGCCGCGGCCCGATCGGCCACGATGGTCGCGGCATGACCACCGCCGTCCACGACGCCACCGAGGGCTTCGAGCCCGAGCGGGCGCGCCTCGTCGGCCTGGCCTACCGGATCACCGGGTCCCGGACCACGGCCGAGGACCTGGTCCAGGAGGCATGGCTGCGGTGGTGCGGGGCGGACCGCGACGCCATCGAGCGGCCGGCCGCCTGGCTCACCACGGTCACGAGCCGGCTCGCCCTCGACCACCTGAAGTCCGCCCGCCACCAGCGGGAGGCCTACGTGGGGCCGTGGCTCCCCGAGCCGACGGCGGTCGCTGCCGATCCCGCCGAGCACGCGGAGCTGGCCGAGAGCGTCACGCTCGGCTTCTTGGCGGTGCTGGAGCGCCTCGGGCCGACCGAGCGGGTCGTGTTCCTGCTGGCCGACGTGTTCGGCGTGCCCTTCGACGAGATCTCGGCCACGGTCGGCCGGTCCCCGGAGGCGTGCCGGCAGGTGGCCTCGCGGGCGCGCGCTCGGGTGCGCGATGGCCGGGCCCGCTACGCCCCCACCGACCAGGAGGCCTGGGAGGTGGCGGTGGCGTTCATGACGGCCGCCGAGGTCGGCGACCTCGATGCCCTGGTGTCGCTGCTGGCCGACGATGCGCTGGCGATCTCCGACGGCGGCGCCGACCACAAGGCGGCCCGCCACCCGATCGTCGCCGAGCGGATCCCCCGCTTCGCCGCCAACCTGACCAAGCGCCGGCTGCCCACCAGCGAGGTGGTGCTGCGCCCGCTCAACGGCGAGCCGGCCATGGTCCTGGTCGACGACGGCGCGGCGACCATGGCGGTGGTGTTCGAGGTGGCCGACGGGCTGGTGCAGCGGATCTTCACGATCCGCAACCCCGACAAGCTCCGGGCCCTCGACGCCGCGCCCCTCGTCTGAGCCCAGGCGCGACGAAGGCCCGCCGCAGCGGGCCTTCCATCGGATCCGGCGGGCCCGTGGGCCCGAGGCTCAGACCAGCTCGATGCGAGCCATCGGCGCGTTGTCGCCGTGGCGCGGGCCGAGCTTCAGGATGCGGGTGTAGCCGCCGTTGCGGTCCGCGTAGCGCGGGCCGACCTCGTCGAACAGCTTGGCCGCGATCTCCTTGTCGTTCAGGTAGGCCACCACCTGGCGGTGGTTGTGCAGGCCGCCCTTCTTGGCCTTGGTGATCATCTTCTCCGCCACCGGGCGCAGGGCCTTGGCCTTGGCCTCGGTGGTGGTGATCCCCTCGGCGGCGATCAGCGAGGACACCAGGTTGGCCATCATGAGCCGCTGGTGCTGCGCCGAGCCGCCGAAGCGACGTCCCTTCTTCGGGGTGGCAGGCATGTCACTCCATCCCGCGGAGCGCGAGGCCCCGCTCGTTCAGCTTCTCCTTGACCTCGTCGAGGGACTTCTGGCCGAAGTTGGTGATGGCCAGGAGGTCGTCCTCGCTCTTGCGCAGCAGCTCGCCCACGGTGTTGACCTGGGCGCGCTTGAGGCAGTTGCGGGGACGCTCGGAGAGGTCGAGGTCTTCGATCGGCATCTCGAGCTCGGGCGACGACGCCATGGCGGCGCTGGTCTCCCCCAGCTCGAGGGTCGGGGGCTCCTCGCTCATCTCGGCCACGAGCTGGACGAGCTTGGCGAGGGTGTCACCGGCGGAGGCGACGGCGTCGCGCGGCGTGATGGAGCCGTCGGTCTCGACGTCCAGCACGAGCCGGTCGTAGTTGGTGTCCATCTCGACGCGGGTGGGCTCCACCAGGAAGGTGACGCGACGCACCGGCGAGAAGATGGCGTCCACCGGGATGACCCCGATGGTGTTGTTGCCCTTGTCGCGGTCGGCGGACAGGTAGCCGCGGCCGCGCTCGATGGTCAGGTCCAGCGCGAGGCGGGCCTTCTCGTTGAGGGTGGCGATGGGCTGCTCGGTGTTGAGCACCTCCACGTCCGCCGTGGTCTGGATGTCGGCACCGGTGACCTTGGCCGGGCCGCGCACGTCGATGCGCAGCGTGACCGGCTCGTCGGAGACCGAGGTCAGCACCAGGTCCTTCAGGTTGAGGATGATGTCGGTGACGTCCTCGGTGATCCCGGTGATGGTGTCGAACTCGTGCAGGGCGTCGTCGAAGCGAACCGCAGTGATGGCGGCGCCGGGGATCGACGACAGCAGGGTGCGGCGCAGCGAGTTGCCGAGCGTGTGGCCGAAGCCGGGCTCGAGCGGGCTGATGGAGAACTTCTGGCGGTTGTTCTCCTCCTCGCCGACTGCCTCGACCGTGGGGCGCTGAATGACCAGCATGGAATGCCTTCCTCGGGGTGTTCTGCGTGCGTGATGGGGGACGGTTGGGTGGACTACTTGGAGTAGAGCTCGACGATGAGCTGCTCGCGGACGGGCACGTCGATCTGCTCGCGGACGGGCAGCTCGGTGACGGTGACCTGGAAGCCGCCGTCGCCCACCTCGATCCACGCCGGCTTGAGCCGGTCGAGCGTGTCCATGTTGTGGCGGATCACGATCATCTGGCGGCTCTTGTCGCGCAGCGAGATCACGTCACCCTTGCGCACCCGGTAGCTCGGGATGTCCACGCGCTTGCCGTTGACGTTCACCATGCCGTGGCTCACGAACTGGCGAGCCTGCGGCCGGGTGGAGGCCCAACCGGCACGGAAGACGATGTTGTCGAGGCGCTGCTCCAGCATGCGGAGCAGGTTCTCGCCGGTGACGCCCTTCTGGCGGCTGGCCTCCTTGTAGAGGTTGGAGAACTGCCGCTCGAGGACGCCGTAGATGTACTTGGCCTTCTGCTTCTCCTGGAGCTGGAGCAGGTACTCCGACGGCTGGCGCCGACGGCTGCGACCGTGCTCGCCCGGAGGGTAGGGGCGCTTGTTGAGGGCCTTGGAGCCCTTGTCGTTCTCGTAGATGTTCACGCCGAGGCGGCGCGAGATCTTGACCTTGGGGCCGGTGTAGCGAGCCATGGTTCCTCCCTCAGACCCGGCGCCGCTTGGGCGGGCGGCAGCCGTTGTGGGGGACCGGGGTCACGTCCTTGATGCCCGTGACCTCGATGCCGGTGTTCTGGATGGAACGGATGGCGGTCTCACGACCGGAGCCGGGGCCCTTGACCATCACGTCGACCTTGCGCACGCCGTGCTCCATGGCGCGGCGGGCGGCCTGCTCGGCAGCCATCTGGGCGGCATACGGGGTGGACTTGCGAGAGCCCTTGAACCCGACGTTGCCGGCCGAGGCCCAGGAGATCACGTTGCCCTCCTGGTCCGTGATGGACACGATCGTGTTGTTGAACGAGCTCTTGATGTGCGCCACCCCGTAGGTGACGTTCTTGCGCTCGCGCTTGCGGGGGCGTCGGCCACCCGCCTTCGGCTTCGCCATTACTTCCTGACCTTCTTCTTGCCGGCGACGGTCTTCTTCGGGCCCTTGCGGGTCCGAGCGTTGGTGTGGGTGCGCTGCCCGCGCACGGGGAGGCCCTTGCGGTGGCGCAGGCCCTGGTAGGAACCGATCTCCATCTTCCGCTTGATGTCCTGCTGGACCTCGCGCTTCAGATCGCCCTCGACCTTCAGGTTCTGGTCGATGTAGGCCCGGATCTTGTTGATCTCCTCATCGGTGAGATCACGGGTGCGGGTGCTCTCATCGATCCCGGTCGCCTCGCAGATCTGCGAGGCCGTGGTACGGCCGATGCCGTACACGTAGGTGAGGGAGATGACGAGCCGCTTCTCTCGCGGGATGTCGACGCCGGCGATACGTGCCATGGATCAGCCTTGCCTCTGCTTGTGGCGGGGATTGGACGAGCAGATGACCTGCACGCGCCCGTGGCGGCGGATCACCTTGCAGTGCTCGCAGATGGGTTTGACGCTGGGTTGGACCTTCATGGGTGCCTTGCTTCTGGCAGGAGGTGGTTACTTGTAGCGGTAGGTGATCCGGCCGCGGGTCAGGTCGTAGGGCGTGAGCTCGACCTGGACCCGGTCGCCAGGGAGGATCCGGATGTAGTGCATGCGCATCTTCCCGGAGATGTGCGCGAGGACCTCGTGCCCGTTCTCCAGCTCCACGCGAAACATCGCGTTCTTCTGCGCTTCGAGCACGGTCCCCTCGAGGACGATCGCATCTTCCTTGGGCTTGGGCAGCGGAAATCTCCTGGTAGAACCGTCGAACGCGGCTGGCGGCCACGCGCCAAGAGCGCGACGGCAGCACGGGCCGAAGGACAATCGTAACGCGCGACCCCTCGTCGTCCAAGTTGAGGCCCTACCACACCTGGACTGGCCGTGCGTGCATTTGCTCAGGGCACGGTGAGCACCTCGGGGCCGTCGGGACCGATGGCGATCGTGTGCTCCGCGTGGGCCGCCCAGCGGCCGTCGCGGGTGACCACGCTCCAGTCGTCGTCGAGCACGTCGGTGCGGGTGTCGCCGAGCACGAGCATGGGCTCGATGGCCAGCACGTTGCCGACCTTGAGCTTGGCGCCGGTGCCGGCGTTGCCCTGGTTGGGCACGTTGGGCGCCTCGTGCATGGCCTGGCCGATGGCGTGGCCGGTGTAGCCGTCGACGACGCCCATCCCCGCGGCCACGGCCACGGACTCGACCGCATGGCCGATGTCGCCGATGCGGTTGCCCTCGACCATGGCGGCGATCCCGGCGGCCAGCGCCGCCTCGGTGACCTCGATGAGCCGCAGGGCCTCCGGGTCGACCTCGCCGACCGGGGCGGTGAAGGCGGCGTCGCCGTGCCAGCCATCGATGATGGCGCCGCAGTCGATCGAGACGATGTCGCCCTCCTGGAGGACAACGGCGTCGCTCGGCACGCCGTGGACCACCATCGAGTTGGGCGAGGCGCAGATCACCGCCGGGTAGGGCGGGTGGCCGTAGCCGAGGAAGTTGGAGGTGGCGCCGCGGTCGGCGAGCACCTGGCGGGCGATGCGGTCGAGCTCGCCGGTGGTGGCCCCGGGCACGATCGCGGCGCGGATCCGCTCGTGCATCTCGGCGACGACCCGCCCGGCGCGGCGCATCACGGCGATCTGGTCGGGGGTGCGGACCGCGGCCGTCCGCGAGAAGAGCACGCGGGCCTCAGCGGGTGCGGGCGGAGACGGCGTCGAGCAGCCGGGCGAACACCTCGTCGGTGGAGCCGAGGCCGTCGACCTCCACCAGCAGGCCCCGCTCGGCGTAGAACGGCACGAGCGGCAGGGTCTCGGCCGCGTAGAGGTCGAGGCGCTTGCGCACGGCATCGACCGTGTCATCCGCGCGCTGGACGACCTCGCCGCCGTCGACGTCGCAGATCCACCCTTCCTTGGGCGGGGCGTCCACCGAGTAGATGTGCCCGCAGGTCCGGCAGACCCGCCGCTTGGTGATGCGCTCGACCACCACGGACTCTGGCACCTCGAGGTTGACCACCACGTCGAGCGGGCGCTCGGCGGTGATCGCCTCCAGGGACTCGCCCTGGGGCACCGTGCG
Source organism: Acidimicrobiales bacterium (assembly GCA_046331115.1). GTDB lineage: Bacteria > Actinomycetota > Acidimicrobiia > Acidimicrobiales > Iamiaceae > Aquihabitans. Next base: position 7,034 of record JAXLRJ010000038.1, on the reverse strand, counting down.
GGGGAAGCCGTCGAGGATGTAGCCGCGGCTGGTCGTGTCGGACTCGTTGAGCCGCTCGTCGACGACGCCGACCATGATCTCGTCGGAGACCAGGCCGCCCGCGTCCATGACCTCCTTGGCCCGCAGGCCGAACTCGGTGCCGGCGGCCACGGCAGCACGGAGCATGTCGCCGGTGGAGATGTGGGGCACCACGAAGTGCTGGGCCAGGCGGATGGCCTGGGTCCCCTTGCCCGCGCCTTGGCGGCCGAGCATCACGAGTCGAACACCGTCAGCCATAGCGCTACCGCGTGGTCTTGGGCTTCGGCGTCTTCGTGTTGAGGAAGCCCTCGTAGTTGCGCATCATCAGCTGGCCGTCGATCTGCTTCACGGTCTCGAGCGCCACGCCGACGGCGATGAGGATCGAGATGCCGAAGAAGCCGAGGCGCTGGCTGCTGGCGGTGTTGCCGAGGATCTTGCCGAGCACGAAGGCGGGGATCAGGGCGATGCTGGCGACGAAGAGGGCACCGGGGAGCGTGATGCGGGAGAGGATCTTCCCCAGGTAGCGCTCGGTCTGGTAGCCGGGCTTGATGCCGGGGATGTAGCCGCCCTGCTTGCGGATCTGGTCCGCCTGCTTGTGCGGGTCGAACTGGATCGCCGTGTAGAAGTAGGCGAACACGATGATCAGGAAGCCGTAGACGGTCAGGTAGAACGGCGAGGTCGACCGGGTCAGGTGGGTGTCGATCCACTGCTGCACGTCGTAGGCCCAGTTCGGGTTCTCGGCGGTGGCGTCACCGACCGGGAGGATCTGGGCGATGATCACCGGCAGGTAGAGCACCGAGCTGGCGAAGATGATCGAGATCACGCCGGCGCCGTTGACCTTGAGCGGGATGTAGGTGCTCTGGCCGCCGTACATCTTGCGGCCGACCTGGCGCTTGGCGAACTGGACCGGGATCCGGCGCACGCCCTGCTCGACGAACACGATGCCGACCATCAGCACCACGAACATGAGCCCGACGCCGATCATGACGGCGGTGTTCTTCTCCTGCTGCACGGTGATGAAGTTCCGCGGCAGCTGGCTGACGACCGAGGCGAAGATCAGCAGCGACATGCCGTTGCCGACGCCGCGCTGGGTGATGACCTCACCGAACCACATCAGCATGGCGAAGCCGGTGGTGAGGGTCAGCACCACCAGGGCGAAGCGGGCGCTGTTGTAGTTGTCGCCGAAGACGTCGAGGCCGCCGGTGTTCACCCGGGAGCCGAAGCCACCGCCACCGGTGTGGAACAGGTAGGTGATGCCGGTGGCCTGCAGCAGGGCGATGCCGACGCCGAGGTACCGGGTCCACTGGGTGATCTTGCGCTGGCCGACCGCCCCCTGCTCCTGCCACTGCTCGAGCTTGGGGATCACCACCGCGAGGATCTGCATGATGATCGAGGCCGTGATGTACGGCATGATCCCGAGCGCGAACACCGCGAACTGGGTGATGGCGCCGCCCGAGAAGGTCTGGAGCAGGTTGAGCACGCCGCTCGAGCCCGCCTTGTCCTCGAGCTCCTTGATCTGGCCCAGGTCGATGCCCGGCACCGGGATGTGGGCACCGAGCCGGTACAGGGCGATCATGAGCAGCGTGAACAAGACCTTGTTCCGCAGCTCCGGGATCTTGAAGACGTTGCGCAGGGTCGACAACTCGCGCTCCTGATCGGCGATCGGCGCGGCCCGTGGGGCCGAGGGTCAGCGGTTGGTGAACTGGTTGCCCTTGGCGGGCGGGCGACGCTCGCCCCACGGGAGGGGCAGGCGCTCCACCGTACCGCCCGCGGCGGTGATGGCTTCCTCGGCGGACTTCGAGAAGGCGTGGGCCTTCACGGTGACCTTGCGGGTGATCTCGCCGCGGCCGAGCACCTTCACGAGCGACGACTTGCCGACGAGGCCCTTGCCGAGCAGCGACTCGGGGGTGATCTCATCGAGGCCGCTGGCGTCCAGGGTGTCGAGGTTGATGCCCTGGTACTCGACGCGGAACGGGTTGGTGAAGCCCTTCAGCTTCGGCACCCGCATGTGCAGCGGCATCTGGCCACCCTCGAAGTTGAGGGGGACCTGGCCGCGCGCCTTCTGGCCCTTGGTGCCGCGGCCGGCGGTCTTGCCGCCCTTGCCGCCGATGCCTCGGCCGACGCGCTTGGACGATCGGTTGGAGCCCGCTGCGGGCTGCAGGTCGTGGACCTTCATCAGGCGTCGACCTCCTCCACGGTGATGAGGTGCGGCACCCGGGCGATCATCCCGCGGATCTCGGGACGGTCGGGCAGGGTGTTGGACTGGCCGATGCCACGGAGCCCGAGGGCGCGCATGGTGCCGCGCTGCTTGGGCTTGGAACCGATGGTGGACCGGGTCTGGGTGACCTTGAGCGACGCCATGTCACTTCACCTCTTCGAAGGTGACCGGGCCGCGCTCGGACTCGTTGTACGCGTCGAGCAGGCCCTTGGGGACGAACTCCTCCGGCGACAGGCCGCGCAGGCGGGCGACCTCGTCGGGGCGCTTCAGGGACTTGAGCCCGGCGATGGTGGCGCGGGCCACGTTGATGTGGTTGGCGGAGCCGAGCGACTTGCAGAGCACGTCGTGGATCCCGGCCTCCTCGAGGATGGCGCGGGCGGCGCCGCCGGCGATCACGCCAGTGCCGGGGGCAGCGGGCTTGAGCATCACGCGGCCGGCACCCATCACGCCGATGGTGGGGTGGGTGATGGTGGACCCGGCGAGCGGCACGGAGAAGAGGTTCTTGCGAGCCTCCTCGGTGCCCTTCTGGATGGCGAGGGGCACCTCCTTCGCCTTGCCGTAGCCCAGGCCGACCCGGCCGGCGCCGTCGCCGATCACCACGAGGGCGGTGAACGAGAAGCGGCGACCGCCCTTCACGACCTTGGCGACGCGGTTGATGTTGATGACGCGCGACTCGCGCAGCTGGGCGTCGTTGTTGTTCGGGGTAGCCATCAGAACTCCAGTCCACCCTTGCGGGCGGCTTCGGCGAGCGCCGCGATGCGGCCGTGGTACAGGTTGCCGCCGCGGTCGAACACCACGGTGGTGATGCCGGCGGCCTTGGCCCGCTCGGCGACGAGCTCGCCGACCTTCTCGGCGGCGGCCACGTTGCCCCCGTTGCCGCTGATGGCGGCCTCGGTGGTGGACGCAGCGGCCAGCGTGCGGCCGGCGCGGTCGTCGATGATCTGCGCGGTGATGTGCTTGTTGGACCGGAACACGGCCAGGCGGGGACGCTCGGCGGTGCCCCGCACCTTCTTGCGCACGCGCCGGTGGCGGCGGATGCGGGCTTCGCGCTTCTGCTTCGCTGAATCGCTCATCGTTCCTACTTCCCGGACTTCCCGGCCTTGCGGGCGACGTGCTCGCCCAGGTAGCGCACGCCCTTGCCCTTGTAGGGCTCGGGCTTGCGCAGCTTGCGGATGTCGGCGGCGACCTGGCCGACGACCTCCTTGTCGGTGCCCTTGACGTCGATGCGGTTCGGCGACGGGACCTCGAAGGTGATGCCGGCGGGGGCCTTGACCTCGATGGGGTGGCTGTAGCCGAGGGCCAGGTCGAGGGTGTCGGGGCCCTTGGCGGTGGCGCGGTAGCCGACGCCGATGATCTCGAGCTCCTTGGTGAAGCCCTCGGTCACGCCGACCACCATGTTGTTCACGAGCGAGCGGACCAGGCCGTGCATGGCTCGGTTCTGGCGCTCGTCATCGGGGCGCTCGACGAGCAGCTCCTCGCCCTCCTGGCGCACGGTGATGACGCCGGGCAGGTCGCGCTCGAGGGTGCCCTTGGGGCCCTTGACGGTGAGGTGGCGGTCATCGACCTTCACCTCGACGCCGGAGGGCACGGGGATGGGGGACTTACCGATGCGGGACATCTCGAGCTCCTACCAGACGAAGCACAGGACTTCGCCGCCCACGTTGCGCTTGCGCGCCTCGCGGTCGGTCATCAGGCCCTGGCTGGTCGAGACGACGGCGACGCCGAGACCGCCGAGGACCCGGGGGACCTCGTTGGCCGGCTTGTACACCCGGAGGCCGGGCTTCGACACGCGGCGGAGGCCCGAGATGGTGCGGACGCGCTCCGGCGAGTACTTGAGGGTGACGGTGAGGGTCGAGCCGGGGCGGTCACCGTTGTCGGTCACCGCGTAGTCCTCGATGTAGCCCTCCTTCTTCAGGATGGCGGCGAGGGCCTCCTTCTTCTTGGAGGACGGCATCTTCACCTCGTCGTGCATGGCCGTGTTCGCGTTGCGAACCCGGGTCAGCATGTCGGCGATGGGGTCGGTCATGGTCATGCGTCGATCCTCCTCACCAGCTCGCCTTGGTCACGCCCGGGATCTCCCCGGCGTGGGCCATGTCGCGCAAGCAGATGCGGCACAGGTTGAACTTGCGGTACACGGAGTGCGGACGGCCGCACTTCTGGCACCGGGTGTAGCCGCGCACCTTGAACTTGGGCTTGCGGTTGGCCTTGTTGATCAGAGCCTTCTTCGCCATCAGTTGGCCTGCCCTTCGCGCTTGAACGGGAAGCCGAAGGCGTCGAGGAGGGCCTTGCCTTCGGCGTTGGTACGGGCGGTGGTCACGATCGTGATGTCCATGCCTCGGGTCTGATCGATCTTGTCGTAGTCGATCTCGGGGAAGATGAGCTGCTCGGTGACGCCGAACGTGTAGTTGCCACGGCCGTCGAAGCTGTTGGCCGGCAGGCCGCGGAAGTCCCGGATGCGGGGGATCGCCAGGGCGATCAGCCGATCGAGGAACTCCCACATCCGGTCGCCGCGGAGGGTGACCTTGGCGCCGATGGCGTTGCCCTCGCGGAGCTTGAAGCCGGCGATCGACTTCTTGGCCCGGGTGATGACCGGCTTCTGGCCGGTGATCAGGGTGAGGTCGGTGACCGCGTGCTCGAGCAGGGAGGCCTGGCCGACGGCGCCGCCGACGCCCATGTTCACCACGATCTTCTCGAGGCGGGGCACCTGCATCACGTTGCCCAGGCCCAGCTGCTGCTGGAGCTGGTCGCGGATCTGGTCGTTGTACTTCGCCTTGAGGCGAGGGATCTCGGTGGTCGTGGTCATGGGAGCTCCACCCCCGTGCGCTTGCAGACGCGCACCTTCTTGCCGTCGACGACCTTGTAGCCGACACGGGTCGGCTTGCCGTCGGAGGGGCTGATCACGGCCACGTTGCTGACCGGGATCGGCTTGTCGATGTCCTTGATGCCGCCCGACTCGGTCGCCGTGCGGGCCTTCTGGTGGCGCTTCACGGTGTTGACGCCCTCGACGACGACCTTGCCGTCCTTGGGCAGCGCCTTGGTGACCTCGCCCTCCTTGCCGGCGTCCTTGCCGGACAGCACGACGACGCGATCGCCCTTCTTGATCTTCAATCCGCTCATGGTCACAGCACCTCCGGGGCCAGCGACACGATGCGCATGAACTTCTTGTCGCGCAGCTCACGGCCGACGGGGCCGAAGATGCGGGTGCCACGGGGCTGCTGCTGGTCGTTGATCAGCACGGCCGCGTTCTCGTCGAAGCGGATGTAGCTGCCGTCCGGACGGCGCTTCTCCTTCTTGACGCGCACGACGACGCACTTGACGACGTCGCCCTTCTTCACGCCGGCGCCGGGGATGGCGTCCTTGACGGTGGCGACGAAGACGTCACCGATGCTGGCGTAGCGACGACGGGAGCCGCCGAGCACCTTGATGCACAGCACCTCCTTCGCACCGCTGTTGTCTGCGACCCGAAGCCGCGTCTCCTGCTGGATCACCGTGCACGCTCCAGGATCTCCACGATCCGCCAGCGCTTCTGCTTCGAGAGCGGGCGGGTCTCGGCGACGCGCACCCGGTCGCCCACGTTGAGGGTGTTCTCCTCGTCGTGGACGTACAGCTTGGTGGTGCGGGCCATCGTCTTGCGGTAGCGCGGGTGGGGCTTGCGGGTGGTCACGGTGACCACGGCGGTCTTGTCCATGGCGTTGGACGTGACGTGCCCCTCGCGCACCTTGCGGTCGTTGCGCTCGGTGGTGCTCTCGTCGGCCATCAGGCCTCCTCCTCCTGGGCGAGGGCCTCGGCGGCCTCGATCTCCCGGGCCCGCAGCTCGGTCTCGTAGCGGGCGATCTCCTTGCGGGCCTTGCGCAGGCCAGCGGTGTTCTCGAGCGTGCCGGTGGCGGACTGGACCCGCAGCTTGAACAGCCGGTCCTTCTCCTCGGCGAGGCGCTCGCGGATCGTGGCGGTGTCGAGGTCGGCGGCGGTGGTGGTGGTCTTCGCCATCAGAACCCCTCCTCGCGGGTCACGAACTTGGCCTTGATCGGCAGCTTCTGGATGGCCCGCTCCATGGCGGCCCGGGCGATCTCCGGGTCGTGGTAGCTGAGCTCGAACATGATCCGGCCGGGCTTCACCACGGCGACCCAGCGCTCCGGGTTGCCCTTGCCCGAGCCCATGCGGGTCTCGGCGGGCTTCTCGGTGATGGGCTTGTCGGGGAAGACCTTGATCCACACCTTGCCGCCACGCTTGATGTGGCGGGTCATGGCGATACGGGCGGCCTCGATCTGGCGGGCAGAGATCCAGCCCGGCTCGAGGGCCTGGATGCCGTACTCGCCGTGGGTGACGGCGGTGCCGCCCTTGGCGTTGCCGGTCATCCGCCCGCGGTGGTGCTTGCGGTGCTTGACCTTGCGGGGCATCAACATGTCAGTCACCATCCCCAGGACGGAAGTGCGGGGTCTCGTGGTGGTCCCGCACCGAGCGCTCGATGGCCTCTTCCTCTTCGAGGAGCTTCTCGATCTCGGGGTCGGCCTCAGCGACGAGCGGCTTGGCATCCTCGGTGGCGTCGCTCACCGAGGTGGGGTCCACCGGGGTGGCCTCGGCGCGGCGCCGCGAGGACGACACGACCTTGGCCGGGGCGGCATCGCCCGAGGTCTCGCCGACGGCCATGGCGGCCTCACGGCTGATCTTGTCCTCGGTCTGCGCCTTGTAGGGCAGGATGTCGCCCTTGTAGATCCACACCTTCACGCCGATGCGACCGGCGGTGGTGCGGGCCTCGCGGAAGCCGTAGTCGATGTCGGCGCGCAGCGTGTGCAGCGGC
>JAXLRJ010000037.1:0-21958 GCA_046331115.1 Acidimicrobiales bacterium | reverse complement strand
CCCGCGACGAGTTGGCCGAGCTCCTCGCCGACCAGCCCCGCTACCGCATCGACCAGGTGTGGGAGGGCCTGCACGACCACGGGACCGACCCCGAGGAGTGGACCAACCTGCCCAAGGCCCTCCGGGCCCGGCTGGCCGACCTGCTGGTGCCGGCGCTCGCCCCCGCCGCCGAGTCGCGCAGCGACGACGGCGAGACGGTCAAGTGGCTCTGGACGCTCCACGACGGGCGCCAGGTGGAGACGGTCCTGATGCACTACCCGGACCGCACCACCGTGTGCGTCTCGTCGCAGGCCGGCTGCGCGATGGCGTGCGGCTTCTGCGCCACCGGCCAGGCCGGCTTCGACCGGCACCTCTCCACCGGCGAGATCGTGGAGCAGGTGGTCCGGGCCCGGCGTCGGTCGGCCGAGGCTGGCAAGCGGCTGTCCAACGTGGTGTTCATGGGGATGGGCGAGCCGTTCGCCAACTACGACCGGACGTGGTCGGCCGTCGAGCGCATCCACGACGACCTCGGCCTCGGGGCGCGCCACCTCACCGTCTCCACGGTCGGCATCGTGCCGGGCATCGACCGCCTCGCCGCCGAGCGGCTCCCCGTGAACCTCGCCATCTCGCTGCACGTGGCCAACGACGCCGAGCGCGACGAGCTGGTGCCGGTGAACCGGCGCTACCCGCTGGCCGAGCTCGCCCACGCCTGCCATCGCTACCTGGCAGCCACCCGGCGGCGCATCTCGTTCGAGTGGGCGCTCATCGACGGCGTCAACGACACGGACCGCCACGCCGAGGAGCTGGCGGCCTATGCCCGACCCCTCGGCGCCCACGTGAACCTGATCCCGCTGAACCCGACCCCCGGCTACCCGGTGCGGGGCTCGGCGCCCGAGCGGGTGCGGGCCTTCGCCCGGCTGCTCGAGGAGCTCGGGATCAACGCCACGGTCCGGCGCACCCGCGGCACCGACATCGACGCCGCCTGCGGCCAGCTGCGCGCCCACCACGCCAGTCGCCCCCCGAGTGCGACGCCGGTGGCGCCACCCCGCCCCCGCTAGGGAGCGGTCCGCCGAGGCCGCGCCAGCACGGATCGCTCAGCGCCACCAGACGACGTCGGGGGTCGGTCCTGCCGCGTACCAGGCGATGCCGTCGCGCCCGCCCGCGCTGAAGCCCCCGACGAGGGCCCGCTGCTGGCCATCGGCATCGACCTCGCTGCCGCTGACGGCCCGCCCCGAGCTCCAGCGCCACCACGGGTCGCGCGCCGGGCCGGGCGCGTACCAGAGCAGGTCGTCGCGGCCGTCGCCCTGGAGGTCTGCCACGACCGGCAGGTAGGAGCTGCTCACCGTGGTGCTGGTGCGCGTGAAGGTGTGCCCGCCCCACCACAGGGCGTCGGGCGCGGTGCCCGGGGCGTACCAGAACACGTCGTCGGCGCCGTCGCCGTCGTAGTCGCCGACGAGGGGGACGTAGCTGCCCCCGACCGTGACCGTGACGTCGGTGACGCCGCCGGCCTTGCGGTGGAGCCAGACGTGGTCGACGCCGGAGCCGGGGGCGTACCAGAAGATGTCCTGGGTGCCGTTGCCGTCGAAGTCGCCGACGAAGGGCAGGAAGCTGCCGCTCACGGTCCGGCTGCTGGCAGTGAAGCCCGTGCCGTTCCAGACCGCCCAGGCGTCGGTGGCCTTGCCCGGCCCGTACCAGAACACCTCATCTCGGCCGTCGCCGTCGCGATCGACGACCAGGGGCCGCAGCCCGGGCGAGGAGCGCAGGCGGATGGCGGTGTGGCGGCCGGTCCCGTCCGCATGCCAGAGGTAGCCGGCCCCGCTGCTGCGGGAGTACCAGAGGACGTCGTCGGCGCCGTCGCCGTCGACGTCGAGGGCAGGACGGTGTCGTAGGTGGCGTTGATGCTGACCTTGGCGGCCAGGAAGTTGCCGCCGCCACCGCCGAACCACAAGACGTCGGGGCCGAGCCGGGGCCGTACCAGAGCACGTCGCCCTTGCCGTCGTCGTTGGCATCGAGGGCGATCGGCCGGTAGCTCCCCCCGACGGAGATCGCGCTGGACGACACGCCCGAGGGCGGGACCGGCACGCACGAGCCGCGCCCGGTGGTGAGGTCGCAGAGCCCCGACGAGGAGGACCAGGTGATGCCCGACCCGGCCTGGTCGCTGTCGGGCCGGTCGTTCTTGCCGAGCTGGCGGGTGCCGGAGATGTCGATGCCGTAGCCGGTGTCGGCGCGGAGCCAGTGGCGCTCCTCCCGACCGTTGCGCTCCACCACGTAGAAGGGGTAGGCGAGCGGCGTGGGCGCGACCGACGAGCTGCTGCCGCCGGTGGGGTCGAGCGTGGCCCAGCCGGTGGCGCCCTCGATCGTGCCGACGGACGGGTCGATGTACCAGCACGTGAGCGCGGTCGAGGAGCCGGGCAGGGTGCAGCTGCGCCGCTTGGCCCCGCCGGTGGCGGAGATGCCCGACACGAGCGAGACGTTGGAGAACTTGGGCGAGGCCCCGTACATCGCCTGGAACTCGCGCTCGCACAGCGTGCACGGGTAGCCCCACGGCGCCCACGCCGAGTTGCGGCGCTCCTGGTCGGTGAAGGGGGCGCCGTGGCCGATCAGGTAGCTGGAGGGCGAGCAGTAGCGGCGGGCCATGCCGGCGGCGACGTCGGCGGAGACCACCCGCACGTCCATGCGCTCGATGGCGGTGAACGGGGCGCCGACGCCGGCGGTGTCGTACTGCCAGATGCCGATGCCGGGGTGCCAGAACGCCCGCTTGTAGGAGGTCTTGGGGTTGCGGAAGGCGTAGAGGCCGTAGTTGGCGTTGCGGCCGCCCGTGTCGCCGTAGGTCCCCGTCCACTCGTCGTAGCGGGAGAGGGTCATGGGCGCAGGGGCCGACGACGGGCTGGTGGCCGCTGAAGACTCCTTGAACACTGGGGCCACGACCATGGCCTTGAGCCCGGAGTCGGACATCGAGCAGGGCCGCGACGTCGCCGCCACCGAGGCGGAGATCGCCTCCCACGGCCCCTGGCCGAAGTACTTGGTGCCCGACGCCGAGGTGGTCGCCTCCGACGACGTCGTCGCATCGCCCGACGTCCCCCCGGTGGTGGCGTTGCCCCCATCGACGGGCCCGGCGTCGCCGCCGACCGGGACGCCGTCGGTGAAGCCCGGGGGCAGGGGCTCGTCGGCCGGTCCGGCCGTGGCCCGACCGGGCAGGAGGCCGAGGACCAGGAGCGCGGCCAGGGCCACGAGCAGGGGGCGGAGGGGACGGTGTGCCATGCGAGGGAGGGGGCCGTCGGTGCGGCCCGGACCAGGGTAGGCGCGCCGACGCTGCGTGATGGGGCCACTCCGCTTCGTGGCGAGGCGGCCAGGCGGTCAGGCGGTCCGCACGAGCACGGTGCTCCACGGGGTGCGCACCGCGCCGACGAGCCGCTCCCCACTGCCCACGATGGCCCCGGCCCACACCACCGACCGCTCGAGCCGCGCCCCGGCTCGACGACGGCACCGGGCCCACGACCGAGGCGCCGCCCGACGCCGCCAGGTTCGCCCGGAGGTAGTCGGCCGGGGTCCCGCAGTCCACGAAGGCAGCCTCGGCCCGCACGAGGTCGAGGCGCCCCGCCGCCGCCTCGTGGCGCCACGACGCTTCGTAGAGGCCCCACGGTGTGGCAGGCAGCTCGGCGACGACCCGGGGCGGGAGGAGCGCGCAACCGCAGTAGCGCATCGACCCGAAGTCCCCCCTGGCCGCATCCTCGACGCACAGGAGGCGCACGCGCTCGCGGTCCCACCCCGCGACGAAGCCCGCCAGGTCGATCCCGGCCGTGCCCTGGCTGCCCGAGCCGGCGGGGCCGAGCCACGTGTCGCCGTTGGTGACGAGGACGCCCCGCCCGTCGATCCACGGGCGGAGGTGGCCGATGGCGCCGGCGGTGCCCAGGGCCTCGGGCTCCTCGAAGGACCGGTGGACGTGCGCCGGCAGGTAGGCGTCCAGGAGGGCGGCACCGTGGTGGAGGTTCACCGCCACCGCCCCCACGAGCCCGTCGAGGCGATCGAGCGCCAGGTCCACTAGCGGTCGCCCCCCGACCGGGCACAGCGGCTTGGGCAGGTGGCGGGTGAGCGGGGCGAGGCGCGCGCCGGCTCCGGCGGCGAGCACCACCCCCGCGAGGTCGTCGTCCACGTCACCTCCTCCATCGTCGGGCACCGTGCGCCCGGCCATCATGGCGGGCCGATCGACCGGACCGTCGGAGCACCACGCCACCGGGGCCCGGGGGGCCCACCGCTATCCTCGCCCCCATGTCCGGTCGCTACGCGTTCTCCCTCCCCGAGCCGCGGCGCCGCGACGGCTGGTTCCGCCTCGGCAACATCGACGTCACCACCACCGCCCTGCTCGTGCTGTGCGGCGTCGTGTCGATGTTCCTCTACGCCATCAGCCCGTCGTTCGTCTTCAACTTCGCCTTCTCCTCGGCCGCGGTGCGCTCCGGCGAGGTCTGGCGCCTGTTCACCTGGCCCCTGGTGACGGTCCCCTCCATCTGGGAGGTGCTGGGCCTCGTGTTCTTCTGGTGGTTCGGCCACATGGTCGAAGAGCAGATCGGCCGCAAGCCCTACACCTGGCTGGTGCTGGCGATGACCGTGCTGCCCGCCGCGGTGGTGTCGCTCATCGGGGTCCGCAACGCCGAGACCACCTACCAGTGGTCGGCCTACTCGGCCGGGCTCTCCCTGCTGACGCTGGGGATGCTCGTCATCTTCGCCCTCGACAACCCCAACGCCCGGTTCATGTTCGGGATCCCCGCCTGGGTCTTCGCCGCCGTGATCGTGGGCGTCGACGCGCTCCAGATGATCGCGGCGCGGGCCTGGGCGCAGCTGCTGCTCTCGTTCCTGGTGGGCGTGGTCGGGCTGTTCGGTGCCCGCCAGCGCGGGATGCTCGACGTGCTGGAGTTCATCCCCCGCGTGAAGGCCCTGTCGGGCCCGCCTCCGTCGCCCTACGGCGAGATCGGCAGCGCCCGGCCCAAGCAGAAGCGCAAGCGCCCTCGCGGCAAGGGCGCCAAGGGGTCGGGCGCCGACGTGGTGGCCGGGCCGTGGCAGCCCACGAGCGGGCCGACCCCGCTGGAGCAGGCCGAGCTCGACGTGCTGCTCGACCGCATCAGCGAGTCGGGCATCGACTCGCTGACGCCCTACGAGAAGACCCGCCTCCAGGAGCTGAGCAAGCGGATGCGGGACTCCTGAGCGGCGCCGGTTTCACCCCCTGACGACCCGTCAGACATGCTGTGGCCATGACCACCGTGATTCAGGGCATCGCCGGGCTCAAGGAGCTCGTCGGCCAGCACCTCGGCTACTCCGACTACATCGAGATCACCCAGGAACGGGTGAACACGTTCGCCGACGCCACCGGCGACCACCAGTGGATCCACGTCGATCCCGAGCGCGCCAAGGCCGAGAGCCCCTTCGGCGGCCCCATCGCCCACGGCTACCTCACCCTGTCGCTGGGCCCCCTCCTGGCCCCGGAGATCATGCGGGTCGAGGGCATCAAGATGGGCGTCAACTACGGCTGCGAGAAGGTGCGCTTCCCCTCGCCGGTGCCGGTCGGCGCCAAGCTCCGCCTCGGCGCGCAGCTCACCAACGTCGAGGACATCCCCGGCGGCGCGCAGGTGTACATGACCTTCACGTTCGAGTGCGAGGGCGCGGCCAAGCCCTCGTGCGTGAGCGAGGTTCGTGTTCCGCTACTACGAGTGAGGTCGGCGGTCAGGCCACGCTGACGTTGAAGGCCTGACCGACCACCCACGAGATCACCATCGCGGCGGTGCCGCCGAGCAGCACCCGCATGGCCGGGCGCAGCGGCGGCGCGCCACCGAGGCGCGCCCCGATGGCGCCGAGCAGGCCGAGGCCGACGAGGGCGCTGACCACGACGGCGCCAACCCGGACGCCGGTCGACACGGCCAGCACCACCAGGATCGGCAGCAGCGCGCCCAGCGCGAACGACCCGGCCGACACGACGGAGGCCTCGAGCGGCCGGGCCAGGTCGTCGGGATCGATGCCCAGCTCGTCACGGGCGTGGGCGGTGAGGGCGTCGTGCTCGGTGAGCGCCTCGGCCACCTGGCGGGCCAGCTCCGGCGACAGGCCGCGCTTGCGGTAGATGGCCGCCAGCTCGGCCAGCTCTGGGCCGGGCAGGGTCCGCAGCTCCTCCGCCTCGACCGCGAGGTCCGCGCGCTCGGCGTCGCGCTGCGACGACACGGAGCTGTACTCGCCGATCGCCATCGAGCTGGCGCCGGCCACGAGCGCAGCAACCCCGGTGGCCAGGAGGATCGACCGGTCCGCCGACGCCGAGGCCACGCCCACGAGGAGGGCCGAGGTCGAGAGCAGGCCGTCGTTGGCACCCAGCACCCCAGCGCGCAGCCAGGAGGCCCGGTGGCCGGCGTGCTCCTCGTAGTGGTGGCGGCCCATCGGTCGTCGGTGGCGGCCCAGGGAGGGGCCGAGCTTGGGGGTGCGCAGCTCCGGCCGTGCCGTGCCGCCCTCGGGGTGGTCGCTCGGGGTCATGGCACCATCGTGCCAACCTGGGCACGATCTCAGGGATTTCTGGCCGCGACCGCCCGCTCGGTACCTTGCCCCGGTGGGCAGCTGGAACCTGGGGGACCTCTTCGAGGGCGTCGCCGCGGCCGTGGCCGAGCGACCTGCCGTGGTCGCCGGGCCGGTCCGCCTGACCTTCGCCGAACTGGACGCCCGGGTCGACCAGCTGGCCCGAGCGCTGGCCGATCGAGGCGTCGGCCCCGGCGACCGCGTGGCGCTCGCGCTGCGCAACGGCAACGAGTACCTGGAGGGGATGCTCGCTGCCTTCAAGCTGCGCGCCGTGCCGGTGAACGTCAACACCCGCTACACCATCGCCGAGCTGCGGTACCTCCTGGAGGACGCGGCCCCGACGGTCGTGATCCACGACGACGACCTGACCGAGCGGGTCGAGGCGGCGCTGGCGAGCCATCCGCAGCGACCCAGCGCGATCGTGCGGGGCCAGGACTACGAGGACGTGCTGGCCGCCCAGCCCGCCGGGCCGCTCGCCGTGCCTGGGCGCAGCGGCGACGACCGCTACCTGCTCTACACCGGCGGCACCACCGGCCTCCCCAAGGGGGTCGTGTGGCGCCACGAGGACCTGCTCTTCGCCGCGCTCGGCGGTGGCAACCCCGGAGGCGACCCCGTGGCGGACCCCGACGAGGTGGTCGAGCGGGCCCTCGAGGGCCGCACCCGCTGCCTGCCGGCCTCGCCGTTCACCCACGGCACCGCGCACTGGGTGGCGCTGTCGACGCTGCTGCACGGCGGCACGGTCATCATCGACACCTCCCCCACCTTCGACGCAGCGCGCCTGTGGGACCTCGCCGATGCCGAGCGGGCCACGATCCTCGTCATCGTCGGCGACGCCTTCGGCCGGCCGCTCGCCGACGCCCTCGAGGCCGAACCGGACCGCTGGCCCCTCGACGACCTGCTGGTGCTGCTGTCGGGCGGGGCGATCCTGTCCCCGGCCGTGCGCGCCGCCCTGCTCGAGGGCCTGCCGTGGATCGTCGTCGTCGATGGCTACGGCACCTCGGAGACCGGGGGGCAAGGCCAGATGCCGGTGTGGGCGGGCCAGGCCCCCGGCACGCTCCCCCGGTTCCACGTCGACGAGGACACCACCGTGCTCGACGACGCCGGCCGCCCCGCGCCGCCCGGCAGCGGCGTGGTCGGCCGCCTCGCCCGCCGCGGCCACATCCCGCTCGGCTACCACGGCGACCCCGAGCGCAGCGCGGACACGTTCGTGGAGCTCCACGGCCACCGCTGGGCGATCCCCGGCGACCTGGCCCGCGTCGAGGCCGACGGCTCGATCACGCTGCTCGGCCGGGGCGCCTCGTCGATCAACACCGGTGGCGAGAAGGTCTTCCCCGAGGAGGTCGAGATGGTCTTGAAGGGCCATCCCGACGTCTTCGACGGTCGTCGTCGGCATCCTCGACGAGCGCTTCGGCGAGCGCGTCGCCGCCGTGGTCGCGGTGCGCGACGGGCGCCAGGTGGACCTCGACGACCTGGACCGGCACTGCCGCCAGCAGCTGGCGGACTACAAGGTCCCCCGGCGGGTGGTGGTCACGGATGCCGTCGTGCGGCGCCCGTCGGGCAAGGTCGACCTGGACTGGGCGGCGGCCACCGCGCTCGCGGGCGCACCGGCCGAGCCCTGACCCTGCGGACCGCCAGGCCGTCGCGCCGACCGGCGCCGACGCCGGTCAGGGGGCGAGCTGGCCCTTGCGGGAGGCGGTGATGAGGACGCAGGCCACGTCGTGGTCGCCGGCCTCCCAGCCCTTCTCGGTGGGGTACTCGGCGCTGAGGCGGATGGCCACGCCCTTGCCAGCCTTGGTCTGGCCGATCCGACGCACGAGCGGTGCGCACTTGGTGCGGGCCGCCACCAGCAGGCCGTCCACCCCCGGGTAGGCAGCGTCCGCGTCGCGGTTCACCGCGAACACGATCGGCACCTCTTCGGTGTGGCCGTCGTCGCAGCTCACCTCGTGGGTCTCGGACTCGACGCGGTCGGGTACCTCGCGGGTGTGCTTGGTGTCCGCACCCCAGCAGGTGCCGGCGTCCTTGGCGGGGGTCTTCCAGTCGTTGTCGGCGATGCGGCGGATCCGCAGGTTGGTCCACCGGGCTACCTGCACGGACTGGAGGTCACCAAGGTCGGCGGGCGCATCCGAAGCGGGACCGTCGCCCAGCGCCACGAGGGTGCCGATGCCGATGGCGAGCAGGCCGACGACGGACAGGACGGCCATGCCGGCGGTGAGCCAGAGGCCCCGGAGCCGCTCGGGGTGGGTGGTGATGTGCACCCGCGCCCGGTTCGCCTGGAAGAGCGCCACGAGCAGGGCGGCCACGGCGAGCACCCACAGCCCGATCACGATGGCCGGGTTGTCGGTGAGGTTGCTCCCACCGAAGGCGAGGAGCCCGACCACGAGGGCGCCGGCGGTGTTGCGCACGGCGACGTCGAACCGGCGCTTCTCCGGCGGCTGGCGAGGCGGGATGCGCCGGGGGCCGAGGGTCTGGTCGACCGCCGGGCGGCTGCCCGCGAACTTGGTGCCACCGTCGGGCCCGGGGATCGGCTCTGGCTCGGGCTCTGGCGTGACCTCGTCGATCAGGTCCGGCATCGACCCGACGGCGGTCGGTGGCAGGGGCCGCGCCTCCGGCGCCGGGGTTGCCGGCTCCGGTGCGGCGGGCGCCTCGGGCGTGGCCGGACCATCGGGAGCATCGGGCGCCTCGGTGGATCCGGCGGGGCTGGCATCGGCCGGCGCCCATGGCCTCGGCCTCCGCCTCCGCTTCGGCCGCCGCGGTCGCTGCCGCAGCGTCGCCATCGGCCGGGGTGAGGTCGAGCGGCTCGTCGACGCCGGCGAGCTCGGCGCGCAGGATCACCACGTCGGTGCCGCTCAGCTCGGCACCCGCCCACGACGCGTCGATGCCGAAGCGCTGGCACTGCTCCAGCACGGCAGACGCAGGCACCTCCAGCTCTGCTGCGAGCTCCGAGACCTTCATCGAGCTTCCTCCCGGCCACCGTTGCCCTCGCCCGCGGCCGTCACGGAGCGTAGTGCCAGAACAAACCCGGTGGTGACCTTCCATCGCTACGCTCGGCCCCCATGTCGACGAGCGAGTACAACCTGGCCGAGGTGCACGAGGCGGTGGCGGCCGCCAACCCCGACCGCCCGGCGGTGGTGTGGGGCGACCGCACCTGGACCTACGCCGAGGTCACCGATCGCACCCGCCGGTTCGCCAACGCGCTCGCCGACCGGGGCTACGGCGCCCGCCACGAGCGGGCCGACCTCGGTGGCCACGAGTCCGGCCAGGACCACGTGGCGCTCTACCTCCACAACGGCAACGAGTACCTGGAAGCGATGCTGGGTGCGTTCAAGGCCCGGTGCGCACCGTTCAACGTGAACTACCGCTACGTGGCCGAGGAGCTCCGGTACCTCCTCGAGAACTCGCAGGCCAAGGTCGTGGTGTTCCACTCGGCCTTCGCCCCGGTGCTCCAGGAGGTGCTCCCCCACCTGCCGTCCGTGCAGCTCCTCGTGCAGGTCCCCGACGACTCCGGCAACCCGATCCTGCCCGACGCCGTGGAGTACGAGCACCTCCTCGCCGCCTCGTCCCCGGAGCGGCCGGACCTGGCTTGGTCGCCCGACGACCTCTACATCCTCTACACGGGTGGCACCACCGGCATGCCCAAGGGCGTGCTGTGGCGCCAGCACGACATCTTCATCAGCGCCATGGGCGGGCGGCCCTTCGGCGCCGCCGAGGCGTTCCCGGACCTCGACGCTGTGGTGGAGGCGTCGCGCAACGGCGGGGCCTGCATGATGTCGGCGGCCCCGCTCATGCACGGTGCCGCCCAGTGGGCGACGTTCACGGCCTTCACCAACGGCAACACGGTCACGTTCCCGACCGAGGCGAAGAAGCTCGTCCCATCGGACGTCTGGGAGACGGTGCAGCGCCACCGGGTGCTCACCCTGCAGATCGTCGGCGACGCCATGGGCCGTCCGCTGATCGACGAGCTCGACGCCCACGACTACGACCTGTCGGGCCTGCTGGCGCTGGTCTCGGGGGGCGCAGCCCTGAGCTCGACGCTGAAGGAGCGCTTCCTCGAGCACGCCCCGCACGCGATCGTGCTGGACGCGGTGGGGAGCTCGGAGACCGGGGCGCAGATGGGCCACACGTCCATGAAGGGCGCGGCGGCCACCGGCGTGTTCCAGCCCGGCCCGGAGACGTCGGTGGTGTCCGAGGACCTGGCCCGGGAGCTGTCGCCCGGCGACCCGGACGTGGGCTGGCTCGCCCAGCGCGGCCACGTCCCGCTCGGCTACCTGGGCGATGCCGCCAAGACGGCGGCCACGTTCCCGGTCATCGACGGCACTCGCTACGCCGTCCCCGGCGACCGGGCCATCTGGCGGGCCGACGGCATCATCGAGCTGCTCGGCCGGGACTCGGTCACCATCAACTCCGGTGGCGAGAAGATCTTCGCCGAGGAGGTCGAGCAGGCCCTGGCCCACCACCCCGCCATCTACGACGTGATCGTGGTGGGCCGCCCCAGCGAGCAGTGGGGCTCGGAGGTCGTCGCCATCGTCCAGCTCGCCGAGGGCGCCGAGGCCACCGACCAGGAGC
This sequence comes from Acidimicrobiales bacterium, assembly GCA_046331115.1. GTDB lineage: Bacteria > Actinomycetota > Acidimicrobiia > Acidimicrobiales > Iamiaceae > Aquihabitans. The sequence goes on along the minus strand of JAXLRJ010000037.1, from coordinate 10,870 downwards.
TGCTCGACGAGGCGGTCAAGCACATCGCCCGCTACAAGCTCCCGAAGGCGTTCGTCCGCCGTGACGCCCTGGTCCGCTCCCCCGCCGGCAAGGCCGACTACCGCTGGGCGCGAGACCAAGCCATCGAAGGCTGACGGCCCGAGCCGACCCGGGTCAGGCGAGGCCGGGGGCCTCGGCGCCGATCGTGGTGTCGTCGCCGTGGCCGGTGTGGACCACGGTCTCCGGCGGCAGCGGCAGGAGCCGCTCGCGGATGCTGCGCACGATGGTGTCGCGGTCCGAGAACGACCGGCCGGTGGCGCCGGGCCCGCCGTTGAAGAGCGTGTCACCGGAGAACAGCACACCGTCCTCGGCGAGGTGGAGGCAGCAGCCGCCCGGGCTGTGGCCCGGCGTGTGCAGCACCCGCATCGTCGTGCCCGCCACCGCGATCTCCTGGCCGTCGGCCAGCGGCGCATCGACCGTGCGGTCCGGCTCGACCACCTCCCAGAGCATCGTGTCGTCCGGGTGCAGCCAGATCGGGGCACCCACCCGCTCGGCCAGCTCGACCGCCGCGTTGATGTGGTCGTTGTGGCCGTGCGTGCACACGATCGCCACGACGCGGCGCCCCGCGACGGCGTCCGCGATCGGGCCTGCCTCGTGGGCCGCATCGATCACCAGCACCTCCTGGTCGTCGCCGACCAGCCAGATGTTGTTGTCGACGGCGAAGTCCTCGCCGTCGATCGAGAACGTGCCGTGGGTGACGACCCGCTCGACGCGCCGGCCCATCAGCCGACCGTCCGGTCGCCGATCACGACCACCGAGCGCAGCACCTCGCCGCGCTCCATGCGGTGGAACGCCTCCTCCACCTGGTCGAGCGAGATGGTCTCGCTCACGAAGCGGTCGAGGTCCAAGCGGCCCTGGAGGTACAGGTCGACGAGCATCGGGAAGTCCCGGCTGGGCAGGCAGTCCCCGTACCAGGACGGCTTGAGGCGCCCGCCCCGTCCGAAGAACTCGATCATCGGGAGGTCGATGCGCATCGACGGGTCGGGCACGCCCACCTGCACGAGGGTGCCGGCGAGGTCCCGGGCGTAGAACGCCTGCTCCATCACCTTGGGGTTGCCGACCGCCTCGATGCACACGTCGGCCCCGTTGCCGTCGGTGAGGTCACGGATGGCCTCGACCGGGTCCACCTCGGACGCGAGGACGGTGTGGGTGGCGCCGAACTCCCGGGCCAGCTCCAGCTTGCGGGCATCGAGGTCCACCGCGATCACCTTGGACGCGCCGGCCAGGCGGGCACCGGCGATGGCCGCGTCGCCCACGCCCCCGCAGCCGAAGACGGCCACGCTGTCGCCGGGGCCGACCTCGCCGGTGAACATGGCGGCGCCGAGGCCGGCCATCACGCCGCAGCCGAGCAGGCCGACCGCCTCGGGCCGGGCGGCCGGGTCCACCTTGGTGGCCTGGCCTGCGGCGACGAGCGTCTTCTCGGCGAACGCGCCGATCCCCAGCGCCGGCGACAGGGCGACGCCATCGAGCGTCATCTTCTGGACGGCGTTGAACGTGGAGAAGCAGTACTGCGGGCGTCCGCGCTTGCACGACCGGCAGGTGCCGCACACGGCCCGCCAGTTGAGGACGACGAAGTCGCCGGGCGCGAGGTCCGTGACGTCGGGGCCCACGGCCTCGACCACGCCGGCGGCCTCGTGACCGAGCAGGAACGGGAAGTCGTCGTTGATGGCGCCCTCCCGGTAGTGCAGGTCCGTGTGGCACACCCCGCAGGCCTGCACGGCCACGAGCGCCTCACCCGGGCCGGGATCCGGGACCTCGATGGTCTCGACGGTGACGGGTGCTCCCTTGCTGCGGGCCACGACGGCCCGGACCTGCTGTGCCACGGCTTCTCCCCTGGTTCGGTGGTCCGTGGACCGTACCCCGGGCGCAGCCGGAGGCGAGGCGGCCTAGGAGCCCTCGAGGGCGCGACGGTCCTCGATCCACCGCCACGCCTCGTCCACCTGGCGGCGCAGGGAGGCCAGGTCGCCCGAGTTGTCGATCACCACGTCGGCCTTGGCGACCCGCTCCTCCCGAGAGGCCTGGCGAGCGACCCGGGCCCGGGCATCGGCCTCCGAGAAGCCGCGGTGGGCCACGAGCCGCTCGATGGCGAGCTCCGGGTCCACGTCGACCACGAGCAGCCCGGCCATGTCCGAGCGGCCCGACTCCACCAGCAGCGGGACGTCCAGGATCACGACCCGGTCCGTGCCGACCTGCTCCGCGAGGCGGCGCTCGATCTCCTCGCCGACCGCCGGGTGCACGATGGCGCCGAGGTCGGCGAGGGCAACCGGGTCGTTGAAGACGATGTCGGCCACGGCCTGGCGGCGCAGGCAACCCTGCTCGTCCAGGATCTCCGGGCCGAACCGCTCCACCATGGCGGCGAGCACCGGCTGGCCCGGCGCTTGGAGCTCGTGGACGATGGCGTCCGCGTCGATCACCACGGCCCCGCGCTCGGCGAGCATCGCCGACACCGTGGACTTCCCGGAGCCGATGCCCCCCGTCAACCCGATCAGCAGCATCGCACCAACGTAGGACCTCCCCAGCGAGCCGGAAGCGTCGTAGCCTGGCGCCGATGTCCGCCACGACCGAGGTGTCGCTCGTCGAGCCCACCGACGACCTCCAGGCCACCGAGCCGGTCGTCACCGACGTGCGCACGGACCAGGTGGCGCCGTTCCGGCCCGCCATCCTCGGCATCCGCGGCGGCACCACCGCCGTGTCGGTCGCCCTGGCCAGCCCGGCGTTCGCCGAGGGCAACCTCTGGGTGGTCGGGTGGTGCTTCCTGATCGTCGGGTACAACGTGTACCGGATCGTCCGCCCGGTGCGGTACACCGACGACACCGCGTCGCTGGCCCGGGTGCTCGGCGAGGTCGGCTTCCACATCCTGGCGGTGGCGGCCACCGGCTACTGGGAGTCGCCGTTCATCTTCGCCCTCATCACCGCGGTGATGGTGGCCGGCTTCGCCCGGGGCTTCGCCTTCGCCCTGCGCGTCAGCATCACCGCCTGCCTGGCCATCGGCCTGCCGTTCCTCGTCCAGGACGGCGCCACCGTCGAGGACCTGCGGACCACCGCCCAGTGGACGGTGGAGCTCATCCTCGTGGCCCTGATCGCCGGCTACGCCCGGCGCGTCACCGGCGAGGCCGACCGGGCCCACTCGCTAGCCCTGGACCGCCTCGGCCGCCTCGCCGACGCCAACACGCTCCTGTACTCGCTGCACCGCGTGGCCCAGTCCCTCCCCGCGTCGCTCGACCTCGAGGAGGTCCTCGACACCACGATGGGCCGGCTCCGGGACCTGTTCACGTTCGACAGCGCGCAGGTGCTGCTGCTCGACGAGACCGACGAGACCTGGGAGGTCGTGCGCTGGGACGGGCCCCGCCCGGTGACCACCTACCGCACCGGCGACCTCCCTGCGCCGCTGCGCTCGGCCTTGGAGATCCGCCAGCCGGTCATGGAGGGCACGCTCGCCCGGGTCGGTGGCGGCGTCGGCGACGACATGACCTCCGGGCTCTACGCCGCCCTCCTCGCCCGCGAGGCGGTGGTCGGCTTCGTGTCGCTCGAGCACCGGGACCCCGACCACTTCGAGCAGCGCGACGCCGAGCTGCTGAGCGGCTTCGTCGAGCCCGCCGCCCTGGCCGTCGACAACGCGCGCTGGTTCGCCCGGCTGCGCACGGTCGGCGCCGACGAGGAGCGCACCCGCATCGCCCGGGACCTCCACGACCGCATCGGCCAATCGCTCGCCTACCTGGCCTTCGAGCTCGACCGCATCGTGAAGGCCGACGGCCAGGGCAAGCCCGTGAGCGACCAGCTCGGCCAGCTCCGCAACGACGTGCGCGGCGTCATCGGCGAGGTCCGCGACACCCTCTACGACCTGCGCACCGACGTCACGGACAGCAAGGACGTGCCCTCCACCCTGCAGGAGTTCCTGGACCGGGTGGCGGCGCGCAGCGGCCTCGAGACCCGGCTGGACCTGCAGGCCACCGGGCGGCTGCCGCTGCTGCAGGAGCGGGAGCTGTGGCGCATCGCCCAGGAGGCGGTGACCAACGTGGAGCGCCACGCGCAGGCCACGAAGGTGGTCGTCACCTGGCACGCCGACGGCAGCCGGGCCCTGCTGCTCGTCGCCGACGACGGCATCGGCTTCCCCACCTCGCGCGCCGGGCGGCTCGACAGCTACGGCATCGTCGGCATGCGCGAGCGCGCCGCCTCGATCGGGGCCACGCTCGACATCAGCGGCACCCCCGGCGTGGGCACCACCGTGCGCTGCGAGGTCCGCCCCATCGGCTAGTTGCCTGTGGAAGGATGGCGCCATGGCCATCCGCCTGATGCTCGCCGACGACCATCGCATGCTCCGCGAAGGGCTGCGCCGCTCCCTGACCGACGAGGGCTTCGACGTCGTCGGCGAGGCCTCGGACGGCGACGAGGCCGTGCGCCTCGCCGACTCGCTGCTGCCGGACGTCATCTTGATGGACGTCACCATGCCCGACGTCGACGGCGTGGAGGCCACCCGGCGCATCCACCAGCGCCACCCCGAGATCCGGGTCGTGATGCTCACCATGCACGCAGACCAGAGCGTCATCTCCGAGGCGCTGCGCGCCGGCGCATCGGGGTACCTGGTGAAGGACTGCTCGACCGACGAGATCGCGGAGGCCGTGCGCATGGCAGCCAACGACGAATCGACCCTCTCCCCCGAGCTCGCCACCGCGATGCTCGACGAGGTCCGCCGCCTGGACCCGGGCGCCCCCGAGGACGACTCGGACCGCGTGGTCACCAAGCGGGAGGTCGAGGTGCTGCAGCTCATCGCGGACGGCTGCTCCACGCCAGAGGTCGCCGAGCGCCTCTACATCAGCCAGAAGACGGTGAAGAACCACCTCGCGTCGATCTACCACAAGCTCGACGCTCGGGACCGCACGCAGGCCGTCCTGCAGGCGGTCCGCATGGGCATCGTCCGCCTCAGCTGACGTCCCTCGTCCGGCGGCAGCACGGACGCCGTGGCGGCGCCGCGCTCGCACCCGGCGATCAGGGCGTGGAGGTGGACGGGCAGGAGCTGCCCAGGGTGCCGTTGTAGGCGGCCTCGATGCACGTCTTGGAGTGGCCGAAGCCGGCGCCAGCGCTCGAGCCGAAGAACGACACGGCGCTGAACACCACCACGGCGATGAGGGCCATGAGCATCGCGTACTCCACGAGGCCGGCCCCTCGCTCACCCCGTCGACGAGCGGAGGGGGCAGGCATGCGGAGGGAGGGATGGTTGTGTCGCATGGGGTGGCCAGCCTCAGGGATGTCTCCTAAGGTCATCGGCAGGACGTCCAGGTTCCTGCATGAGGCCATGCTGGCCTCAACCGCCCGACGCCGCTCCGAGCCCGCGGGGACCGCCCACCGTCGCGGCATCTCTGGTGCACGACCTTCCAGCCGTTGGCCGGGTCCTCAGCCAGCGGGCGAAGGGCGCTTGGCCGGGCTGGTGGCGTCCGTGTCGATGCACGAGCACGGCCGTGGCACCGGCCGCTCGAGGACCTTGCCGTAGTCGCCCTTCGGGTCGGCAGGGTCGTGTAGTCCGCGATGTCGCGGATCAGGTACATGTCGACCCGATCTCCATGAAGACCCGGACCTGGTCAGGGCCGTAGCGCAGCTCCCAGTAGTTGCCCACGAAGTCCGGCTCACGACCCGGTCGTCGCAGTCCAGCAGGCCGTTCGCCTGCATCCAGGTGGAAGGCCTTCACCGGATAGTCCTGCAGGTCGTAGTTCGGCGTGGCGAGCAGGGCGGCCCACCACCACCACGGCGACCAGCGCCCAGCGGACAGGGCGCAAGATCGGCAGGGCCGGCTCCCGTCGATGCGGCCCAGCCCGCATCTGCAGCGATGGCCATCGGCGGGATGAAGGTGAGGCTGGCGTGGACGATGTTGCCGCTTGAGCTCCTGCAGCGACATGGCGGCGAACAGCACCACCGGCACGATGTTGCGCCACCGACGGCTCCGCCAGGGGATCAGCACGACGGCCAGGGCGAGCTGGAGCGCGAAGAACCGCTGACTGATCGTCCCAGTGCGGCGGCTGCCGCTCGACGTCTGGCTGAACGCCTCGCGCCGCTGGAGCAGCTGCACGGGGAGCACGGCAGGCAGGGCCCGACCGGCGAGACCAGGCCGCCAGGACCGTGCCGCGCGGCAGCCCCAGCCCAGGGCCCGCAGCTCCACCCGGGGGCACGCTCTCGGTCAGCAGCCGGCCGAAGCCGAACGCCACGATGTGCGGTCCGATGGGGAACGAGCCGTGGACGTTGACCCAGCACCACATGATCGGGAGCAGCCAGCGGGGATCCAGCCGGTCCTCGACGGCGAACAGCACCGCCATGAGGAACAGCAGGCTGAAGATGAGCGGGCGCTCCACCCAGAGCGAGGCGCCCACGGCGATGGCGGGCACGGCGATGGCCAGCCGGCCCACCAGGCCCTCGGCCCGGCTGGTCAGGCGCCAGACCAGCACCGCCATGGCGGTGGTGCAGGCCGCGACCAGGGCCCGCAGGCCGACGTCGCCCGCCACCCGTTGGGTGAGGGCGTAGATGACCGACGCTCCCCAGCTCTGGACGGTCCACGGGTGCCCGTGGGCGGTGAAGGAGTAGATGTCGCGGCGCGGGATCGAGTGGTGGTCGAGGATCCAGCGGCCGGTGGCGAGGTGGGTGAAGAAGCTGTTGTCGTGCAGCGAGTCCAGGCCGATGCGGAGCCCGACGATGGCCAGCAGCAGGCCGACGACCTGGTTGAGCGAGACCCCACCGGGACCGCCGTCGGTGGCCTCGACGCCGCCGTCGTCGCCCGCAGCGGCACCGTCGCCCTCGGGCTCGTCGGCGGCCGGGGCGCGCTCGTCGAGGTCCGTCGCGTCATCCACGACCATCAGCTTGGCCCGTGGGTCAGAAGGAGCGGGTGATGTTGATGATGGCGGGGCCGATGACCACGACGAACAGCGCGGGGAACACGCAGAACACCATCGGGATCATCATCTTCACCGGCGCCTTCTGCGCCTTCTCCTGGGCGGCCTGGCGGCGCTTGATGCGCATCTCGTCGGCCTGGGCCCGCAGCACCCGGCCGATCGACACGCCGAAGGTGTCGGCCTGGAGGATGGCCAGCACGAACGAGCGCAGCTCGGGCACGTCGGTGCGCTTCTCCATGGCCCGCATGGCCTGGGCACGGCTGGCACCGGCGCGCACCTCGCCCAGCATGCGGGCGAACTCCTGGGTCAGGGCGCCGGGCACCGACGACACGGTGCGGTCGAGGGCCTGCTCGAAGCCGAGGCCGGCCTCCACCGAGATGACGAGGAGGTCCAGCACGTCGGGGAGCTTGGTCTTGATGTCGTGTTGGCGCTCCTCCACCCGGCGGTTGAGGATCGCGTCGGGGCCGAACACCAGGACCGCACCGAGGAGGGCGCCCACGATCAGGCCCATCATCCCCTTCATGTGCAGCACGCCGAACACCAAGATGATGGCGACGGGCACCAGGGCCACGCCCACCACCTTGATGGCGATGAACCGGTCCACGGCCTCGTGGGAGTTGTTGCCGGATGCCTGGAGGCGGCCCCGGACCTTCTCGCTGTAGCCGTCGGGGCTGAACCGCTTGCCGAACGTGACCAGCCGCTCCATGACGGGGGCGACGGCCCGCTCGCTCAGGGGCCGGAGCAGCTCCTGGTCTCGGACGTTGTCCACCTCGTAGCCGTCGAGCTGGCGGAGCGAGGCGCGGACGGTGGCCTTCTCGTCGGCGGTGGCGAGGACCGCCCAGATGCCGACGCCGACGGCGATGGCGAGGAGCGCGAGTGCGGGGATCAACATGGCGGCCTCAGATCTCGATGTTGATGATCTTCTTCATCCAGGCGAACCCGATGAGGAGGGAGACGGTGGCGGCGCCCAGCAGGACGTGGCCGAGCGTGGTGCTGCCCAGCGGGCCCATGTACTCGGGGTTGGACAGCCACATGAAGGCGCCGAGACCCAGCGGCAGCAGGCCGAGGATCATGGCGGACATCTTGCCTTCGGCGGTGAGCCCGGCGATGTCCCGGCGGAGGCGCTCGCGGTGGACCATCGTGTCGGACACGGTGAGGAGCAGCTCCGACAGGTTGCCGCCGACCTCGCGCTGGATGCGGATGGCCATGACGGCCCAGGCGAAGTCGGCGCTGCCCATCCGCTCGGAGACGGCGTCGAGGGCAATGCCGACCTCACGGCCGGGCAGGCCTCGGTGATGACCCGGCGCAGCTCCTTGCCCATCGGGTCCTCGACTTCCTTGGACACGGCCTCGACGCCCTGGGCAGCGAGTAGCCGGCCCGCAGCGAGCCCGAGAGCAGCTGGAGCGTGTCGGGCAGGGCCGACTCGAACTTCTTGCCGCGGCGGGCGGCCTTGAAGTTCACGAACGCCGGCGGGAGCAGCAGCGCCACCAGGCCCAGGACGAACCCGCCCATGAAGCCGGCGAGGGTGAACGCCAGGAGGGTGAGCAGGATCGCACCGGCCAGGTAGAAGAACAGCGCCTCAGCCGCCCGCAGCGGCAGGTCCGCCCGCTCGAGGGCGCGCTCGACCTTGACCAGGAAGCCCTGGCGCTCGGCGAACTCCTCGGTGAGCTCGACGGCCCGCTGGAGCAGCGCGGTCTGGGCGAGGGCGGCGTCGTGGTCCTCGGGGTTGACCGGGCCCTCGGCGTACGGGCGCAGCACGGCGTTCAGGCTCTCGTCGCCGGCGGTCACCAGCGACACGGCGGCGAACGCACCCAGGCCGACCGCCAGGCCGACCAGGGCGAGGGCCAGCGCACCGCCGGCCTTGCCACGCATCCACGCCGGGCCGAACGGCTTCGGCGGAGCGACCACCTGGGTGACCCCGGCGCCCTGCACCGAGGCGCCGGCCACGTAGGAGGCCTGGCGCTCGAGGCTGCCGACGCCGACCGACACGTCGACCTGGCCCTGGCGGGCCGTCGACGGGTACGTGGCCACGTACTGGCTCTGCATGGTGGCGTTGAGGTCGGTGAACGCCTGCTGGGTGCCGTCGGTGCCGGTGCCCTGGAACGACGCGCCGCCGGTGCGGTCCATGATCGTCTTGTAGGCGGCGGTGTCGGCGCCCTCGCCGTTGTCGAGCTCCACCGTGAACAGGGCGGCGCCCGAGCTGATGATCGAGGCGCGGGCGCTCTCGAGCGTCGAGGTCGAGGCGTCGTCCTTGCCGTTGCTCACCAGCACCAGGTTCGGCTGGAGGTCGTCGCGGGTGGCGAAGAGCTTGGTGGCGCGGCGCAGGCCGTCCCACGTGGCGCGCTTGCCGTCGCGGGGCGCCGCCATCGCGTCGATCGCGTCGCGCAGCTGGGCCTTGTCGTCGGTGAACCCTGACTCGGTGACGGCCGCGTCGCTGAACGACACGATGGCCATCTCGTCGCCCTCGGGCAGGTTGTCGACGACGTCCTGCATGCCCTTCTTGACGGCGGTGAGGCCGCCCTTCTTCTCCATCGAGCCCGAGAGGTCCACGACGTAGACGGTGCCGAGGCGCTCGTCGGTCTTGCGGAGGTTCGTGAGGTCGGTGACCTCCTTGGTGGCGCCGTCCTCACGGATCGCCAGGGCCTTCAGGTCCTCGGGTTCACCGGTGTAGAGGAACGTCACCTTGACGGCGTCGCGGTTGGTGGCGTCGATGCCGCGGATCGCGAGCATGTTCTCGCTCGAGCTCTGGGCGGCGGCCATCGGCCCGACGAGCAGGGCGCCCAGCGAAGCCAGGACGGCCGCGGCCAGCCCCAGGCGTCCCCGGCTGCGCATCACCAGGCCCCCGAGCCGCGCTTGGCGAACGCCTCCGGCTGGAACACCTCGGGGCCGAGGCGGATGCCCTGGTCGGCGAGCTTCTCGGCGAACTTCGGGCGGACGCCGGTGGCCTTCAGGTGGCCGCGGAACCGTCCGTGCTCGTCCACGCCCATGCCGAAGTCGAAGAGGAACACGTCCTGCAGGGTGATCACGTCACCCTCCATGCCCTGGATCTCGGTGATGTGGGTGATGCGGCGGGTGCCGTCGCGGAGGCGGGTCAGCTGCACGATGCAGTCGATGGCCGACGCGATCTGCTCCCGGATGGCTCGCACCGGCAGGTCGAAGCCCGCCATCAGCACCAGGGTCTCGAGGCGGGACAGCGTGTCTCGAGGGGTGTTGGCGTGGATCGTGGTGAGCGACCCGTCGTGGCCGGTGTTCATGGCCTGGAGCATGTCCAGGGCCTCGCCGGCGCGGCACTCCCCGACCACGATGCGGTCGGGCCGCATGCGGAGGGTGTTCTTGACCAGGTCGCGGATCGTGATCTGGCCCTTGCCCTCGATGTTCGGGGGCCGGGCCTCCAGCGCCAGGACGTGGTCCTGGTGCAGCTGGAGCTCCTTGGCGTCCTCCACCGTGATGATGCGCTCATCTGCGGGGATGAACGAGGAGAGCACGTTGAGCGTCGTGGTCTTGCCGGTGCCGGTGCCGCCGGCCACGAGGATGTTCAGCTTGCCGACGACCATGGCCTGCAGCAGGCGGGCCGAGGCGGCGTTCAGGGTGCCGAACCGGATCAGGTCGTCGATCTGGTACGGGTCCTTGGAGAACTTCCGGATGGTGAGGAAGGGGCCGCCGACGGCGAGCGGGTGGATCACCGCGTTGACGCGGGAGCCGTCGGGGAGGCGGGCGTCGCAGAGGGGCTGGGCCTCGTCGATGCGCCGGCCGACCTGGCCCACGATCTTGTCGATGATCCGACGGAGGTGGGTCTCGTCCACGAAGCTGGCCGTGGTCTTCTCGACCTTGCCGGAGCGCTCCACGTACACCGAGTTCGGTCCGTTGACCATGACCTCGGAGATGTCCTCGTCCTTCAGCAGCCGGTCGATCGGGCCGTAGCCCAAGATGTCGTCGGAGACGTCCTGGATCAGCTG
>JAXLRJ010000036.1:0-24051 GCA_046331115.1 Acidimicrobiales bacterium | reverse complement strand
CCTCGTCTGGCGGGAGGGGCTCCCATTCTCGACCCGGGGGTCGACCAGAGGTCTTCGGCACGACTGCAGGTTGTGAGCGTCCAACCCTAGTGGCTGGCCGCCCGTCCCACCTAAGCGGCGGGGACCTCCGGGCGGAGGCGGTTGGCGTCCACCTTGATGCCGGGCCCCATCGTGGAGGACACGACGATCTTCTTCAGGTAGCGACCCTTGGCCGAGGCGGGCTTGGCGCGCTGGAGCTCGTCGAGCACGGCGCGGAAGTTCTCCTCGAGCTGCTCGGGTGAGAAGCTGGCCTTGCCGATCGGCACGTGGACGTTGCCGTAGCGGTCGGTGCGGTACTCGACCTTGCCGCCCTTGAACTCGGCGACGGCCTTGGCCACATCCGCGGTGACGGTGCCCGTCTTGGGGTTGGGCATGAGGCCGCGGGGGCCGAGCACCCGGCCGAGGCGACCGACGGTGGGCATCTGGTCCGGGGTGGCGATGGCCAGGTCGAAGTCCAGCATGCCGCCCTCGACCTCGGCGGCGAGGTCGTCGGCGCCCACGAACTCGGCGCCGGCCTCACGGGCGGCGGTGGCCGCCTCGCCGGCCGCGAACACGGCGATGCGCACGTCCTTGCCCGTGCCCGAGGGCAGGGCCACGGTGCCGCGCACCATCTGGTCGGCCTTGCGGGGATCGACCCCGAGGCGCACGACCAGCTCGACGGTCTCGTCGAACTTGGCCGATGCCAGGCGCTTGACCAGCTCCAGCGCCTCGGTCACGCCGTGCAGCGCATCGGTGTCGTAGCGCTTCACCGCGTCGGTGTACTTCTTGCCCTTCGCCATGGTTGGCTCCCTCGTGTGGTCTGGCCGCCGGGCGAGGTCGTCCCGGTCGAGCCGTTGGTTGGTGGATCAGGTGCGCGAGATCGCCGAGGCGATCAGGCGACGGTGAGGCCCATCGAGCGGGCGGTGCCCTCGATGATCTTCTTGGCGGCCTCGAGGTCGTTGGCGTTCAGGTCCGGCAGCTTGGTCTTGGCGATCTCTTCGATCTGCGCCGCGGTGACGGAGCCCGCCACCTCCTTGCCGGGGTTCGAGGACGCCTTGTCGAGGCCGGCGGCCTCGCGCAGCAGCACCGGCGCCGGAGGCGTCTTGGTGATGAAGGTGAAGGAGCGATCCTCGAAGATCGTGATCTCGACCGGGATGATGGTGCCCCGGTTCGCCTCGGTCTGAGCGTTGTAGGCCTTGCAGAAGTCCATGATCGCCACGCCGTGCGGGCCGAGCGCGGTGCCGACGGGCGGGGCCGGGGTGGCCTGGCCCGCAGGGATCTGGATCTTGACGACGGCCTTGACCTTCTTCTTGGCCATGGGTGTTCCTTAGCTCCTACCGAAAGATTGGGGACGGACGAGGGTAGGCGCGCGGCCTAGAGCTTCGCCACCTGAGAGAAGTCGAGCTCGACCGGGGTCTCACGGCCGAAGATGTTGACGAGCACCTTGACCTTGAGCTTCTCCTCGTCGATCTCCACGATCTCGCCGCTGAAGTCCGCGAACGGGCCTTCCTTGACGCGGACGGTCTCGGAGACCTCGAACTCGTGGCGGGGACGGGCCGCGCGGGTCGGAGCGGCCTCGTCGCCCTCGATCTTGACGCCGAGGAACTTCTCGACCTCGCGGCGCCGCAGCGGCGAGGGCTTGGTGCCCTGGCCGACGAAGCCGGTCACGCCCGGGGTGTTGCGGATCACGTACCACGAGTCGTCGTCGAGGAAGCAGCGCACCAGGAGGTAGCCCGGGAACATCTTCTTCTGGGCGACCACCTTCTTGCCGCCCTTGAACTCGATGACCTCCTCCATGGGGATCACCACCTCGTGGATGCGCCCCTCCATGTTCATGGACTGGGTGCGGGCCTCAAGGTTCTGCTTGACCTTCTTCTCGTAGCCCGACTGGGTGTGGACCACGAACCACTTGCCGGGCCGGTCCGCCGGGTTGTCCACCACCACGGCAGCCTCGACGACGAGGTCCTCGGCGTCGACCGCGGCCGGCTCCAGGATCTCGCCGGTCTCGGGATCGATGGTGGGCGGCGCCTCGGCGGGCACGTCCTCGGCGGCCGGGGCGTCGCCCGCAGGGGCCTCGTCGGCCGGCGCCTCGATCGGGGCGTCGTCGACGGCGACGGCCTGGTCGGCCGTGGCGTCGTCGGTGGTGGGGTCGATGGAATCGTCGAAGGTCATGGGGTTGGCACCGGTTACTGGTTGATGATCCAGAGCACGGACTTGGTGAAGACCCAGTCGAGCGCAGCGATCAGCGCGGTCATGAGGATCAGGAAGACCAGCACGATGCCCGAGAGGCTGATGGTCTCCTTGCGGGTGGGCCACGCCACCTTGCGGAGCTCGGCGTTGACCTCCCGCACGAACTGGCGGGGCTTGGTCCGAGGCTCGCGGGGCGCCGTGGGAGAAGGCGCGGGCCGACGCTTGCCGGCCTTGGCGTTGCCCTCTGCGTCCAGGTCTCCCTGGCGCTGCATCAGGCGCTTCTGCTCTCGGTTCATCGCCATGGCTGGCCTCGGCGCGTCAGTGGACTGGATCTTGAAGCAGGGCAGGAGGGACTCGAACCCGCAACCGCCGGTTTTGGAGACCGGTGCTCTACCAATTGAGCTACTGCCCTCGGGTTCTGCTCGGCCGACCACCTTAGGCCGTCCCCGGGGAGGGGCCAATTCGCGTTCCCGCGCACCCGAGGTGACCAGGGGCGATGCCACGTGGCACGCTGGGCGGGTGGAAGGCGGCGAGGCGCCCGAGGCCGAGGAGGTCCTGGAGGCGGGGACCGAGCGCGTAACCACCCGGGGCGCGGCGGGGTCTGAGGCCACGATGCGGCTCGAGCACCCCGAGACGGCCCCGATCGACCTGCTGGTCGACGCGGCCCGCAGCGGCGACGGCGCCGCCTTCGGCGAGCTCGTCCGGCGCACCGCCTCGGACACCTTCGCCTTGGCCAAGCGCCTGGTGTCGGACGAGGACGATGCCCGGGACCTGGTCCAAGACGTCTACCTGCGGGCCTACCGGTCCATCGGCCGGTTCCGCGGCGACGCCCAGTTCTCCACCTGGCTCTACCGCATCACCGCCAACTGCGCCTCCACCCAGCTGGGCCGACGCCGCCGGCACCGCCACGACGAGCTGGACGAGGAGGTGGACGTGGCCGACCACAAGCCCGACCACGACCCGGCCCTGGCCGCCGACGCGGCGCTCCTGCGGCAACGGCTCGAGGTGGCCATCGCCGAGCTGCCCCCGCGGCTGCGGGCGGTGGTGGTCCTGCGCGACATCTACGACCTGAACCACGCCGAGATCGCCGAGGAGCTCGGGATCTCGGAGTCGGCCGCCAAGGTGCGCCTCCACCGGGCCCGCCGGCGCCTGCGCACCCAGGTCTTCCCGCTCCCCGGGGAGGTCGCGCCCAGCGAGGCCGACGAGGCGGTGGCCCGTGCTGTCTGAGCGCATCCGCGACCGCGGCACCTCCACCTGCGAGGAGCTGGCCGACCTGCTGCCCGGCGTGGTCGACGGCACCACCCGCCTCGACCGGGCAGACCGCCGCCACGTCGAGCACTGCCTGCGCTGCCAGGCCGAGCTGGCCCAGTACCGCAAGCTCCTCCGGGCCATGCGCACGCTGCGCGCCACCACGGCGGCACCGCCGGCGGGGCTCGTCACGGGCGTGCTGGCCCGGGTCGAGACGGTCGGCGAGCGCAGCGCCGTGCGCGCCGCCCTCACCGGCAAGCGCGCGGCCTACATCGGCGGGATCGCCGCCGCCGCCACCGCCGCCGGCGCGGGCGCCGTCGTGGTGATCGTGACCCGCGGGCGCAAGGGGCCCAAGGGCCGCCTCCCCCTCGCCGGCTGACCCGCCGCGCCCGGTCAGCCCTGGCCGGGGACCGGCTCGCTCTGGGCCTCGAGCGCGCCCGACACCTCGGTGGAGCGGGCCAGCCAGACCCCGACCGCAACGGCCACCACCGCCATGCCCAACGCCTGGAGGGCGCCGATCGGCTGGTCGAAGAGGATGGCGGCGCCGATGGCCACGAGGACGACCTCAAGCAGCAGGATGGCGGAGGACGCCGCCACCGACACGTGGCGCTGGGCGGCCGTGAACAACAGGTGGCCGGTGCCGCCGACGGCCACCAGGGCGAGCGCCCAGGCGAGCCCCCCGCCGGCAGGGGCGAGGTGGCCGTGGGTGGTGGCCCAGGCCACCGGGAGCGTGACCACCGCAGCGACCCAGAGCATCGAGGCCTGGTAGGTGAGCGAGCCGAGGGTCCGCCGGGCGTGCTTGGTGCCGAGGACGTAGACCACGTTGCAGCCCGTGCCGGCGAGGGCGAACAGGTCCCCGCGCAGGCTCCACGTCCCGGTCTGGTCGCTGGAGCCGACCACCACGAGGATCGTGCCGGCCACCGCGGCGCTCGTGGCCGCCCACAGGACCCGCCCGAGGCGGCGCCCGCCCCGGTGGTCGATGAAGCCGAGCACCAGGGGCTGGAGGCACCCGATCACGTTGGCGGAGATCAGCGTGGTCGACTTGTACGCCACGAACAGGAAGGCGACCGAGAGCCCGAAGCCGAGCCCGCCGACCAGCGAGGTGCGCAGGTGCGCGACCCGGAAGCGCTGGCCCCTCGCTCGGAGCACCGACTGGTAGAGCACGGCCCCGAACAGCGATCGCCAGAAGGCGATCTGCGTCCCCGACATGGGGGCGGCGCGGCCGATGAGCCCGCCACCGGCCCAGAACGTGGCCGCAGCCACCAGCGTCGCCCCGGGGTGGCGGCCGGCCCAGCCATGGCCCCCCTCGGCGTCGGGCGCGGTGGCCGGCGCACGTCCGGTCGCGTCGCCCCGCGCCCCGCTTGCCCCTGTCGCGTCGGCCACGCCCGCACCGTACCGGGCAGGGCCCTGCCGGCTACGGGGCGAAGCCGAGGTCCGCGTAGGCGGCGGCCAGGCCGGCGGCGAACGGCGCGGCGGCGAAGCGCTCCTCGAAGCGGGCCCGCCCGGCCTCGGCCAGGCGACCCCGGCGCTCCGGGCCCGCGAGGAGCGCGACCAGGGCCTCGGCGAGGGCGCCGGCGTCGCCGGGTGGGACCAGCAGGCCGGTCTCCCCGTCGGTCACGTCCTCCGGGATGCCATCGACCGCGCTCGCCACCACGGCGATGCCAAGGCGCTGGGCCTCGAGCAGGGCCAGCGCGCCCGACTGCTCCTCCCGCGACGGCTGGACGTAGACGTCGGCGGCCTGCACCCACGGCGCGGTGTCCGCCACGAGGCCGGGCACCGCCACCTGGCCGGCCAGCCCCAGGTGCTCGACCCGTCGACGGTGCGCATCCAGCAGCGGGCCGCCGCCGACCAGCGCGGCGCGGAACGCCACGTCGCGCTCGCGCAGCAGGGCGAGGGCATCGATCAGCACATCGACGCCCTTGCGGGAGTGGTGGCGGGCGACGCACGTGACGAGCGGGCCCTCCGCCGGGGCCAGCGCCGCGACCTCAGGCGGCTCCGGCGACGGTGGTGGGATGGGCGCGAACGCGGACTCGGGCCCGTACGGGACCAGGTCCACGCGCACGTCGTCGCCGTGGCAGCGGTGGACGAGGGCGCGGATGGCCTCGTAGTTGGCCCAGACCCGATCGGCGCGGCGGTAGGCGTCGCGCTCGGCTCGGTCGACCACCGTCGAGGCCCAGAGGGCTTGCGCCCGGTAGCGGGCCTGCTCGAGGAGCGGCTCGTCCCCGGCACCACGCACGAGCGACGCGTGCTCCTCCCGGTAGGTGGTGTAGGAGCTGATCGCCGCCACCGCCGGAGCGAGGCGACCCGAGGCGCGCAGCTGCGCGACCCCGTCCACCGCGCCGGCACCCCACGCGCCGAACGCGTGGGCGAGCACGGGACGGTCGCCCGCCAGCTCGACCAGCGCCCGGGCCAGCACGCGCCGGTGGCCGGGGACCATGAGCTGGCGGATCGGGCGGTATGGGGTGCGCACCCGGTGGATGGTCCCGTAGGGCTCCTCCCGGGTGCGGTCGCTCGGCCCGACGGCGAGCACGACGGGGTACCAGCCCGCCGCCGAGGCGGCCAGCGCGTGGGCCACCACGTAGGACGAGTGGCCGCCTCCGGGCTCGTCGAGCGGGTCCTTGCCAGCCACCAGGACGAGCAGCGGGCGCTCGTCGCTCACCGGCCGGCCTGGGCCCGGCGCACCTCACGGGCCACGAAGGCCACGTCGTCGTCGGACAGCTCCGGCCCCGACGGCAGGTAGAGCCCGGTCCGACCCAGCTCCTCGGCCACCGGGTACCGCTCGCCGCGGTGGGCGTGGAAGTAGGCGGGCTGGAGGTGCATCGGGACGAAGTAGGTGCGGGTCTCGATGCCACGGGCGGCCAGGCGCTCGCGCAGCTCGTCCCGGGTGCAACCGAACCCGTCGTCCAAGGTGATCCCGACCATCCAGAACACGTTGTGGGCCCAGGGCTCCTCGACCGGCAGGTGCAGGCCGGCCACGTCGGCGAGCGCCGCGGCGTACCGCTCGGCGTTCGACCGGCGGCGGCCGACCAGCTCGTCGAACCGACCGACCTGGGCCAGGCCGACGGCGGCCTGCAGGTTGGTCATCCGGTAGTTGAACGCGACGGACCGGTGCCAGAAGTGGCGCTCGCTGCTGAAGGCCAGGTCGCGCAGCTCCCGGGCCCGCGCCGCCAGCTCGGCGTCGTCCGTGGTGACCATGCCGCCCTCGCCGGTGGTGAGGACCTTGTTGGCGAAGAACGAGAAGGCGGCCGCCCGGCCGAGGCTGCCCACCGGCCGGTCCCGGTAGCGGGCGCCGTGGGCCTCGGCGGCGTCCTCGATGAGGTCGATGCCGTGCTCCTCGGCGAGGGCCCGGAGCGGGTCCATGTCGACGGGGTGCCCGTACACGTGGACCGGCACGATGGCTCGGGTCCGGGGCGTGATGGCCGACGCCACCTGGGTGACGTCGAGGTTGCCGGTCCGCGGCTCCGAGTCGACCAGCACCGGGGTGGCGCCGAGGAACCGCACCGCGTTGGCCGTGGCCACCATCGTGAAGGTCGGGATGATCACCTCGTCGCCGGCACCGATGCCCGCGGCGCCGAGCGCCAGGTGCAGCGCGGCCGTGCCGCTGGAGCACGCCACGCCGTGGCGGCAGCCCACCGCTGCGGCGAACGCCTCCTCGAACTGCGCCACGAAGGGCCCAGCGGAGGAGATCCAGTTCGCATCGAGCGCCTCGAGCACCAGCCGGCGCTCGGCCTCGCCCAGGCCGGGCTCGCACACGCGCAGGGGCCGGTCGGGCACCCACTCCCCCGCCGACGAGCTGGGCGCGCGCAGCTCCGGCTCCGGCCCGGGCACGAGGTGGGCGATGGACGCCATCTCGTCGGCGGTGAGCTGGTGGGGCTCGATCACGGCAGGGCTCCTCGAGGGGTCGTGGCCAAGGGCTCGAGCGCGGCGCCCACCAGCCGCTCGGTCCGCTCGAGCGCGGGCAGGTACGTGGCTTCCGCGGCACGGGGGAAGGCCTCGTCGCAGATCGCGCCGACCCGCTCGGCGACCGTCGGCGGGACGAGGCGGAGGTAGCCCGCCCGCCAACCCGGCTCGGGCGTCGGCGAGGCCACGGCCAGGACGCTGCGGCGCAGCCGGCCGTAGCTGCGGACCGTCGAGGCGAACCGGTGGAGGCCAAGGGTCCGAGCGGCCTCCGCCGGGTCCACGGCCGCCAGGTTCCGCACCACCTGGTCGTGCAGCGATCGGCGGACGGCGTCGTCGGGCAGGCCGAGCTCGGGCTTGCCGCCGGGCCGCCAGCCCTGCTGGGCGCGGAACAGGCGATCGACGTCGATGCCCATCTCGGCCGGAGACCCACCGGCGGCGAGCGCAGCCACGGCGATGCGCAGGCACTGGCTGCACTCGCTGCACTCCGCCTCGCCGTCGCGCACCCGCCAGCACGAGTACTGCAGGTCCCGCACCTGCGGGTAGCGGTGCCACAGCATGCGCTGCACCAGGCCCGACGGCAGTGGGTAGGTGAGCGACCCGACGGCGATGCCGGACGAGGCGGTGAGCGCCGACACCACCTGCTGGGTGGCCGCCGAGTACATGAGGTGGGGGTGCTGCACCACGACGCCGTCGACCTCGACGTTCTCCTGGACCTCGGCCTCCGACGCCAGGACCACCTGGCCGGCGCCACGCGCCCACGCCGCCACCAGGCAGGCCGCGACGTAGAGGTGGGTGTCGGTCATCTCGCACACCGAGATGTGCCAGCCGAGGCGGGCGGGCGCGTCGTTGTCCACCAGCGCTCGCAGGTCCGAGCGGACCTCGACCAGCTCGACCGGCAGGCGCTCGGGCAGCTCGCGCAGCACCTCGGCCCGGCGGGCCGTGCGCTGGTCGTCCCGATCCGGGAGCGGCGACGTGACGGCCACGGCCACGGTGGGGATGCCCAGCTCGGCGAGCAGCGCCACCTGGAGCAGCCCGTCCTTCCCACCGCTGAACGCGGCCACCACCTCCGCGGTCGGCCCGACGCCTGGCTCCGGGCCAACGGGAGCAGCGGCGATGGGCTGATCACCCTCGACGAGCGCCACCCGCCGTCCCGGTCGCGCCGGCCAGGAGCGTCCCTCGGCCGCGGCGTGGGCGGCGGCGGTGCGGTCGTGCGTGTCGACGATGGCATCGACCAGGCGGAGCCAGACCTCGGCCTCGCCCGGCCCGAGGGCGACCGGGAGCTCGACCCGGCCGTCGCCGAGCAGGGCCCAGGTGGGGTGCAGGCAGAGCAGGGCGACGGTCCAGGCGAGCCGGGGCGGGAGGCCCGCCAGGTCGATCGCCGGCGGGAAGCACAGCTCGAACGAGCTCGCCCGCCACAGCCCCGGATCGGGCTCGACGGCCCAAGACACCACCAGCCGCTGCCCCTCCACCCTCGGCTCACGGATGTGCAGCACGGTGGGCGCGCCGGAGCCGGCGCTGCTCGCCCCATCCGCCCCTCCCGAAGCCACGGCGCCATGATCGCACCCGGACCGCTGCTAGAACACACCCGTGGCTGCGGGCGACGAGATCCAGGTCGACGAGCTCGGTCCGCTCGTGCCGGGGCCGGCCGCCGTCGACGTCCGGTGCCTGCCGGCCAACAACAACCTCGACATGGCCCGATTCGGCGATCGGCTGCACCTGGTCTGGCGGACCGCGCCCAGCCACTTCGCCTCGGCCGCCGCCCGGCTCGAGGTGGCCTCGGCCCCCGGTCCGGACGGACCGTGGCGCCACGACGCCACCGTCGCGCTCGGCACCGACGTCCGCGAGCCGCGCTTCGTGGTCGACGGGGAGCGGCTGGTCCTGGCGTTCATGACGCTCGGCTCGGACCCGAAGCGGTTCCAGCCCGGCGGCGTGCAGCGCATGGAGCTGCGCGACAGCCCGTGGAGCACGCCGGAGCCGTGGCTCGGCGCCGACATCGTCCCGTGGCGGATCCGCCGGATCGCCGGGCGGTGGGCGATGCTCACCTACCGCGGCGGCGAGCGGATGTACGGCCCCCTGCCCATCGATCCCGTCGTGGAGGTCCGCTGGTCCGACGACCTCGAGATCTGGGGCGACCCGGTCGACCTGCACGTCGGCGGCTGCGAGTGCGAGCTGGTCGAGCTCCCCGACGGGCGGATCGTGGGCGTCACCCGCAACGAGGGCCCGTCGCGCCGCGGCGGCGACCTCCTGCTGTTCCCCGACGCCGACCACCTCGCACAGGCCCATGCCACGGTGGTGCCCTTCGAGCGCAAGCCGGACTCGCCCAACCTGCTCCTCTGGGACGGGCGGCCCCACCTGTTCGCCCGCCGCCAGGTGGCGTTCGGGGGCCGGTACCCCCATGCCCCAGGCTGGGTGCCGGGCGCCATGGCCATGCGGGTCGACCAGGCGGTGTGGTCGCTGACCCGGAAGCGATCGGCGCTCTACGAGATCGACCCGGACCGCCTGGCGCTCGAGCACGTCCTGGACCTGCCGTCCCGCGGCGACACCGCGCTCACGGCCGTGGTGCCGGAGGACGGCGGCTCGTTGCTGGTGGCGGACTACCGCTCGACCGCCGCTCGTGGCGACGTGATGCGGCTGCGGGGCGCAGCTCGGCCTGACCGAGGTCGTGCTCCACCGGCTGACCCGGTCCTGAGCGCGACGAAGGGGCGCCCGGAGGCGCCCCTTCGGGCAGATCGGTGCGGGGCGCCCGGCCCCGCCGGTCACTTGATGATCTTGGTGACGCGGCCGGCGCCGACGGTGCGGCCACCCTCACGGATGGCGAACCGCAGGCCCTCGTCCATGGCGATCGGAGCGATGAGCTCCACGGTCATCTGCGTGTTGTCACCAGGCATGCACATCTCCGTGCCCTCAGGCAGCGAGATCGTCCCGGTCACATCGGTCGTCCGGAAGAAGAACTGCGGCCGGTAGTTCGCGAAGAACGGCTTGTGACGGCCACCCTCCTCCTTGGTCAACACGTACACCTCACCCTCGAAGTGCGTGTGCGGCGTGATGCTGCCCGGCTTGCACAGCACCTGGCCCCGCTCCACCTCTTCCTTCTTCGTGCCACGCAGCAGCGCACCGATGTTGTCCCCAGCCTGACCCTCATCGAGCAGCTTGCGGAACATCTCCACACCCGTGCACGTCGTCTTCTGCGTGTCCTTCAGACCCACGATCTCCACCTCGTCACCGGTGTGGATCTGACCCTGCTCCACCTTGCCGGTCACCACCGTGCCACGACCCGTGATCGAGAACACATCCTCGATCGGCATCAAGAACGGCTTGTCGATGTCACGCACCGGCTCCGGCACGAACGCATCCACCTGCTCCATCAGCTCCAGCACACCAGCCGCAGCATCCGCATCACCCTCGAGCGCCTTGAGCGCAGACACCCGAACCACCGGCGTGTCATCACCCGGGAACTCGTACTCCGTCAGCAGCTCGCGGACCTCCATCTCCACCAGCTCCAACAGCTCCTCATCATCGACCATGTCGCACTTGTTCAACGCGACCACGATCGACGGCACACCCACCTGACGAGCCAACAGCACATGCTCACGCGTCTGCGGCATCGGACCATCAGTGGCCGCCACCACCAAGATCGCCCCATCCACCTGCGCCGCACCCGTGATCATGTTCTTGATGTAGTCAGCGTGACCCGGCATGTCCACGTGCGCATAGTGACGGTTCGCCGTCTCGTACTCCACGTGCGAGATGTTGATCGTGATCCCGCGCTGCCGCTCCTCAGGCGCCTTGTCGATCATGTCGAACGGCGTGAACGCCGTCGACGGATCCGCATCGTGCAACGTCTTGGTGATCGCCGCAGTCAGCGTGGTCTTGCCATGGTCGATGTGACCCATCGTGCCGATGTTCAGGTGCGGCTTGTTGCGCTCGAACTTTTCCTTGCCCATGGCGGTGGTTGCTCCCTCGGGATGCTGGGTTGGTTGACGCCGTCCTCCGGGGTTCGGAGGCCGACAGTGGTAGCGGCGACCGGGTTCGAACCGGTGACAACTCGATTATGAGCCGAGTGCTCTGACCAACTGAGCTACGCCGCCAGGACTGGCTTGCGAGCCTCCTGTGGGAATCGAACCCACGACCTCTTCCTTACCATGGAAGCGCTCTGCCGACTGAGCTAAGGAGGCGTGCGACCTGCGCCCGAGGGGTGCTGGACCGACGGGTCAGCATAGCCACCGCCCCCCAGCGGGACGAAAGCCAGATCGAATGGGCCGAACGGCCCATCGAATCCCTCAACTCCGCGCCGGCGCTGCCGATGGTTCGCGGTGCAGTACACCCGCCTCGTCCTCGAGCAGGGCTCGACGACGTTCTCGTTGAGCTTCCACCCCAGGCTCACGGTGGTGTCCGGCGTGGATGCGGGCGCCCGCAAGGGCCTGGTGGCGGAGCTGGTGGGCGGGCTGTGCCGCAACCGCACCGGGGTCAACCTGGAGGTCGCCGACGACCGTGGCCGGCGCCTGGCGATCCTGCGCCCGGCCCAGGGCGGGCACCGGGTCATCGACCTGACCAGCGGGACCGACGTGAGCGAGGAGTTCCGCGGCCCTGACGGGCGCATCGACGTCCTCGGCCGCTTCGGCGTGGCCGAGCAGGAGGCCGACCGCTCGCTGCACCTCGACCGGGAGGGCCTGGAGCTCGGCGCCATGCGCGACGAGGACATCAAGCGCCTCTCCGAGCTGGACCAGACCGAGCTGTGGTCCACCGCCGCCCGCGTCCGCATCACCGAGGACGAGATGAAGGCCATCGGCGACGAGACCCGCGCCAGCGAGGCCGACGCCGAGCTCGTGGCCCGCATCGAGCACCACCACCACTCCCTGGAAGAGGCGCTCGAGCAGCACCGCCGCCTGCGCCGCGACGCGTCGATGGTGTGCGCAGCCTCGCTGCTGGCGGCGCTGCCCGTGGCGCTGGTCAAGCCCGGCATGGCCGTGCCGATCCTGGCCATCGGCCTGGTGACGATCCTGATGGCGTTCATCTTCCGGGCCCGGGTGGAGGCCGTGCAGCGCCAGGAGCAGAGCGCGCTGGCCGACGCCGGCGTGGACTCGTACCTCGGCTACGTGGTCGGCCGGGTCGACCAGATGATGGACGACACCGAGGCACGCCGGCGCCGCCTGGCCGTGGCCGAGGACCACCGGGCCGCTGCGATGCGCTGGACGCAGGTGGCCGGCGACGTGAGCGTCGAGTGGGCCCTGTCGCACCACGAACAGATCGAGACGGCGGCCCGCCTCCGCAAGGAGCTCGCCACGCTGGGCCAGGTGTCGACCACCGCCCCCCGCCTCGACGACGAGACCATGGCGCTGGCCCAGTCGCTGATCACCCACCTGAGCCGGCTCCGGACGCTGGGCAGCGGGTCCGAGAGCCTGCCGCTCATCCTCGACGACCCGTTCACCGAGGTCGAGCCGGCCACGAAGCTCACCCTCATGGAGCTGCTCAGCCGCACGGCCGGCTCGCCGCAGGTCATCCTGCTGACGAACCAGGACGAGGTGGCGTCGTGGGCCCGCCTCGAGGCCCTCACCGGCGAGGTCGCCCTCGTCGAGCCGGCGATCTCCACGGGCACCACCTCCAAGGCTCGCCCGAGCAGCACCGACCTCGCCGTCTGACCTCCTGCTGACGCCGGGGCCTGGACGTTCGGCCCTGTCGGGCCGTCGAGCGCCGTCGTAGCGTCGAGGTGCAGGCCCGCGCCTGCGGACGCGGAGGAGGCAGCCATGCGAGCACTGGTGGTCTACGAGTCGGTCTTCGGCAACACCCACGCCATCGCCGAGGCGATCGGGAGGGGCCTGGCCTCTGCACCCGACGTCGTCGTCGAGGTGGTGCCAGTCGACGGTGCCCTGCCCGACCTCGTGGCCGCCATCGACCTCCTGGTGGTGGGGGGGGCCCCCCACCCCCACGGCATGGCACGGGAGAGCACCATGGAGGGCGGCGTCGCCCAGGAGCACGAGCGGGTCGAGCAGCAGCACCGACCCGAGCACGCGATCGACGAGCAGGCCCATGGCCAGGTGCTCCGGGAGTGGCTCGAGGCACTGGTGCGCCCCCACGACGACGCGCAGGCCGCCGCCTTCGACACCCGCGTCGACGGCCCTCGCCTCATCACGGGCAGCGCCGGCCACGCCATCTCCAAGCGGCTCCGCCACGACGGCTGGCCGCTGCTGTCAGACCACGCCAGCTTCCTGGTGGACCGCCAGAACGAGCTGCTCGAGGGCGAGCTGGCGCGCGCCGAGGCCTGGGGCGCCTCGCTCGTCGGCCCCGTCGCCTGAGCCCGAGCGCGACGAAGCCCCGCCGACGGCGGGGCTTCAACTGTGCGACCGTGGCCGCGTGGCGCTCGGGCGAGGCCGAGCCCTACGAAGGGCACGCAGAGCCTCGTGGCTGGCTTGCCCCGTTCACGAGGCACATCGGGGGCCCTCGATCGGACTTGCCTCGGGGAGCCCGATGCCTACTCCATGCCTCGGCTCGATCGACCCGACCGGCCCCATCGCCGCCGGTGCAGGACGTTGAGGCCGCTGAATCCCACCAAGCACGCGACGATCGTGCGCACCCAGGCTGCGGTGCCATCGGATGTTCCGAGGGAACCGCACACGAGGTCGACCAGCACCAATGACAGGATCACGAGAACCCCAACGACGAGCAGCCCGAGGAAGCCTGACCAACTGAAGTCGGTGAGCTTCGGTTCAGGATTGGAGCTCACGTCCGTGACCCCTCCGATCTCCGGCTCATCCACCGGACGTCTTCAGTTTGCCGACACCATGAACGCAGCTGGGGACTGCCGCGCTGTGCATGGGACGGTCGGTAGGCGGGTGGAAGCTGCCCCGCCGAGCCCGTCGGCTGCCAGCCGCGCAGTCTGCTCTGGAAGAGCGGTGATCTCCTCTGCAGCAAGATGTGCACCTCGCGTGTCCCGCCGCTCGTGCAACAGGTTGGCTACCTACCGAACCTCTGACGAAGCGCATGTGTTGCGAACACCGTCGCAAGACTCAGGATGGCAAACACGAGTCCCAAGAGGTACTCGCCCCGAATGGTCAGCATGACGGTCGTTCCGATCAACGCAACGTTCAGGGTCACCAGGAACAGCATCGAGCACCCCCCTCGGCCGACACGTCCTGGGCCACCCAAGACGAGTCCGCCCAGCCGCCGAAGGCCGCCGACCACGATGCTAATGGGCTGCCAGCTTCTTCCCGTCGCACCTCGAACGCCACCGGCATCGACCAGGCCTCGTTCGGTGGTGGTGACGGAGGCGCGGGTGCACGGCGTGTCGCCCGGCAAGGTCGACGACCTGGATGCCGCTCTCGGTGTCGGGTCGGGGATCTCGAAGCCGGAGGTCTCGCGCATCTGTGCCGAGCTCCGAGGCCACCTCGATGCTGGCCCCGACGTTCCCCGATGGTCGCCTGGCGGTCCACCCGCAACGACCTGGCGAACGCTGAGCTCCGACCATCGACCCACCACCACGGAGGTCGCGCGGGGATCCGAGCGCGACGAAGCCCCGCCATCGAGGCGGGGCTTCACCTGGTGGGCCGGGTTGGATTTGAACCAACGTAGGCGTGAGCCGACGGGTTTACAGCCCGTTCCCTTTGGCCACTCGGGCACCGACCCAGGGAGCAGCAAACCTAGCGCCTCCCGCCCAGGTCGGGACAACCGGATCGGCCCGAGGCTGCAGCGGTAACCTGCCGCCCATGCCCAGCTTCGATGTTGTCTCCGAGGTCGACATGCAGGAGGTCCGCAACGCCGTGGACCAGGCCGCCCGGGAGGTCGGCAACCGCTACGACTTCAAGGGCACCAACACCACGATCGAGCTCGTCGACGATGCCATCAAGATGGCGACCGCCTCCGAGGACCGGCTGATCGCGCTGCGGACGCTCCTGGAGGAGAAGTTCGTGAAGCGCAAGGTGTCGCTCAAGTCGATCGACTACGGCAAGGTCGAGGACGCGTCGGGCGGCACGGTCCGCCAGCAGGCCGCCATCGTGGCCGGCATCTCCTCGGACAAGGCCCGCGAGCTCAACAAGTTCATCAAGGAGCTCGGGCTCAAGGGGATCCAGTCCCAGACCCAGGGCGACCAGCTGCGGGTCACCGGCAAGAAGCGCGACGACCTCCAGGCCGTGATCGCGGCCCTGAAGGAGCACGACTTCTCCGTGCCGCTGCAGTTCAACAACTTCCGCGACTGACCCGCCTCCACGCGGCGGCCGCCCAGAGCTGGCACGACAGCGCCCCCGCCCCATGCGGGAGAGGAGGGGCGGAGGCACTGCCGTGGATGGGGCGACGGTGGCGGGAACACCGCCGCCCCGAAGGTGGGCTGCGGTGGGCTACCGCTGCCACTCGCCCGAGCGGAGCCGGGCGATGCGATCCGACATGGGCGGGTGGGTGGAGACGGCGAAGTCCGTCTTCCACCCGTTGAACGGGTTGGCGATGTAGGCCCCGGCCTGGGCCGGGCTCACCGTCTGGGGCGCCACGGCCCGGGTGCCGGCGTCGAGCTTCTCGAGGGCCCGAGCCAGGGGCTCGCCGGTGCCGAGCAGCCGAGCGCCGCTGCGGTCCGCCTCGTACTCCCGGCTGCGGCTGAGCGCCATCTGCAGGAACATGGCGGCGATCGGGGCGAGGATGGCCAAGGCGAGGGCGCCGATGCCGTTGTCGCGGTCACGGTTGCCGCCGCCACCACCGAACATGGCGCCCCACATCGCGACCCGGGCGAGCATGGTGATGCCCATCGCCACCGCAGCGGCGACCGAGCCGATCAGGATGTCGCGGTTGCGCACGTGGCTGAGCTCGTGGGCCAGCACGCCTTGCAGCTCCTCCCAGGTGAGCACGTCGAGGATCCCCTGGTTGACGCAGACCGCCGCGTGCTCCGGGCTGCGGCCCGTGGCGAAGGCGTTGGGCTGGGGGTCGGGCGACACGTACAGGCGCGGCATCGGGATCTCGGCGCGCTGGGCCAGGTCGGCCACGATCGCGTGGTACCGGGGCATCTGCTCCGCGGTCACCTCGACGGCCCGCGCCGAGCGCAAGGCCAGGCGGTCGCTGAACCAGTACGAGCCGCCGACGAACGCCAAGCCGATCACCAGGCCGATCAGCGCGCCGCTGCTGCCGGCGACCGCACCGCCCACGAGGACGAGCAGCATGCCGATGGCGGCGAGGATCAGGGCGGTCTTGGCGTTGTTCCGCATCGCAGGGCACGGTACGGATCGCGCGCGAAAGCGGCCGTAAGCGCCCGGGCGGGCGGTTGGAGCCAGGCGTCACACGTGCGCCGCCCCCACGGCGACGCGGCGACGCTGCGACGGGTCAGTCGTCCTTGGTGTTGGTGGCGGCGCGGTTGCGGATCTCCTCCACCACGTTGGGGTCGGCCAGCGTGGTGGTGTCCCCCAGCTCGCGGCCCTCGGCCACGTCCCGCAGCAGCCGGCGCATGATCTTGCCGGATCGGGTCTTGGGGAGGTCGTCGGTGAAGATGATGGCCTTCGGTCGGCTGATCGGGCCGATCTTGTCGGCCACGTGCTTGCGCAGCTCCTCCCCCACCGCGGGGCTGGCCTCGACCTGCCCCTTCAGGGTCACGAACGCCACGATGGCCTGACCGGTGGTGTCATCCTTGGCGCCGACCACGGCGGCCTCGGCCACCATCTGGTTGTCCACCAGCGCCGACTCGACCTCGGTGGTGGAGATGCGGTGACCCGACACGTTCATCACGTCGTCGACGCGGCCGAGCACCCACAGGTAGCCGTCGTCGTCGATCTTGGCGCCGTCGCCGGCGAAGTACCGCCCGTCGAAGCGAGACCAGTACGTGTCGCGGTAGCGCTCCGGGTCGCCCCAGATGCCGCGCAGCATGGAGGGCCACGGCTGGGTCAGCGTCAGGTAGCCACCGCCCCGCTCGACCACGTGGCCCTCGTCGTCCACCAGCTCGGCGCCGATGCCCGGCATCGGGAAGGTGGCCGAGCCGGGCTTCGTGGTGGTGGCGCCGGGGAGCGGCGAGATCATGATCGCCCCGGTCTCGGTCTGCCACCAGGTGTCGACGATCGGGCAGCGGCTGGCACCGATGTGCTCGTGGTACCACATCCACGCCTCGGGGTTGATGGGCTCGCCGACCGAGCCGAGCACCCGCAGCGACGAGAGGTCGTGCTTGGCCGGCTCCTGGTCGCCCCACTTCATGAAGGTCCGGATGGCGGTGGGCGCCGTGTAGAGGATCGTGATGCCGTACTTCTGGACCAGGTCCCAGAACCGGTCCTTGCCGGGCGTGTCGGGCGTGCCCTCGTAGAGCACGGAGGTGGCGCCGTTGCTGAGCGGGCCGTACACCACGTAGCTGTGGCCGGTGACCCAGCCGACGTCTGCGGTGCACCAGTAGACGTCGGTCTCGGGGTGCAGGTCGAACACGTACTTGTGCGTGAACGTGGCCTGCGTCAGGTACCCGCCGGTGGTGTGCATGATGCCCTTGGGCTTGCCCGTGGTGCCTGACGTGTACAGGAGGAAGAGGAGGTCCTCGCTGTCCATCGCCTGGGGCGGGCACGACGCCTCGGCGTCGGCCATGAGGTCGTGGTACCAGTGGTCCCGGCCGTCGATCCAGTCGATCGGCGCCTCGCCGCCCGAGGAGGCGATGCGGTCCACCACGATGACGTCGGTGACCGACGGGCAGTTGGCCACGGCCACGTCCACCGTGGGCTTGAGCAGGCCGGGCTTCCCCCGCCGCCAGCCACCGTCGGCCGTGATCACGACCTTGCACTCGGCGTCGTTGATGCGATCGGCCAGGGAGTCCGCCGAGAAGCCGCCGAACACGACCGAGTGGGCGGCACCGATGCGGGCACAGGCGAGCAGCGATGCCGGCAGCTCCGGGATCATCGGCAGGTAGATGGCGACGCGGTCGCCCTTGCCCACGCCAAGGCCCTTCAGCACGTTGGCGAGGCGCTCGACCTCGGTGAGGAGCTCCGCGTAGGTGATGGTCCGGGTGTCGCCCGGCTCGCCCTCCCAGTGGTAGGCGACGCGGTCGCCGATGCCAGCAGCCACGTGGCGGTCCAGGCAGTTCTCCGACACGTTGAGCTTGCCACCGACGAACCACTTGGCGAACGGGAGCTGCCAGTCCAGGACCTGGTCCCAGTCCTGCTGCCAGGTGAGCAGCTCTGCTGCCTGGCGGGCCCAGAAGCCCTGGTAGTCCTCGGCGGCCTCGTCGTGGAGGGCGTTCGACGCCACCAGCGCCTGCGCCTTGAAGGCCTCCGGCGGTGGGAACATCCGATCCTCGAGCAGGAAGTCCTCGATGGTGGCCCCCGCGGGCTCGACCGGATCGCTCATGGTGTGCTCCTCGCTTCCCCTGCGGTGCGGCGGCGGGTGCCGCACCGGCGCGGCGCAACCCTAGCGACACGGGTGCCCCCGAACCTGTGGCACGCTTTGGGCCCATGACCAGCGTGAACCCCACCGATGCCACCGACGCCCCCGACCGCGAGGAGCTCACCTGGTCGGTCTTCGGCGACGCCACCCGCGAGCTCGCGGAGACGGTGGCCGCCGACGGCTGGCGGCCCGACATCGTGGTCGCCGTGGCCCGTGGCGGGCTCACCCTGGCGGGGGCGCTGGCCTACGCCCTGGGCGCGAAGAACTGCGGCACGATCAACGTCGAGTTCTACACCGGCGTCGACGAGCGCCTGGACGTGCCCGTCGTCCTCCCGCCGAGCCTGCAGCTGGTGGACGTGACCGGCCTGAACGTGCTGGTCGTCGACGACGTGGCGGACACGGGCCACACGCTTCGCCTGGTCCGCGAGGTGCTGGCCCAGCACGTGGCCGAGGCCCGCACCGCGGTGCTGTACCACAAGAGCCATTCGGTGATCGCGCCGGACTACTGCTGGAAGCAGACCGACGCGTGGATCAACTTCCCGTGGTCGGTGCTGCCGCCGGTGGCGGGCCTGCCTCCCCGCTGAAGCGCACCTTCGTCGGCACGAACGAGGCCGCGGTGGCCTGGTCCATCCCAACGGGCTCGGGGTCGATGCCCAGCTCGTAGCGCAGGAACGCCACGCTGAAGTGGTCGATGGCGCCGAACGCCTTCGACGGGTCCAGCTTGTCCTCCTCGCACCCATCGCTGGCCAGCACCTTGAGGTTGGCGGGCAGGTCGATCCCCGCCTGGTCGGCCAGCGCCAGCAGGCCGCCGTCGCCCTTGCCGATGAGGCAGATGTCCGAGAACACCAGGTGGCCGGCACCGCTGATCTGCACGAGGTACTTCGGCGGCTCCATGTTCCGGTAGACCCGCTTGGTGGTCGACGGCTCGATGATGCCGTCCTCGGTCCCGAGCATCACCATGCCTGGGACCTTGGGGATAGGGAGCTTGGGCGCGGCCTCGTTCGGCCCGCGACGTCCGTCGCCGAGCGAGTAGCTGATGAAGGCCTTGATGCGGGGGTCCTTGGCCGCGAGCAGGTAGGCGGCGCCGGCGCCGGCCGAGTGGCCGGTGACCGCGACCTTGGACAGGTCGAGCAGGTCGTGCAGCGGCGAATCGACGGCCTTGGCCTCGGCCACGGCGGCATCGAGGGAGGAGGCCAGCACCTCGGTGTCCTCGCGCTTGGGCACGCCCTGGGCGGCGGTGCCGAGCAGGCCGCTCAGGCTGCGCTCGACGTGGTCCGGTGCCACGACGACGAAGCCCCAGGACGCCAGGTGCGTGACGAGGTCGGCGGACTGCTCGGGGAACCCGGCGAACCCGTGGCTGAACAAGACGACCGGGTAGGGCCCGTCGGTGGCCGGGTCTGCGCCGGGGTGGGCGTCGATCTCGTACTGGGGTCGCAGGTCGGCCGGGATCTTCGCCTGGAGGGCCGGGGCCAGCAGGCTGGCGATGTCGAAGGTCTCCTTCGGCTGGTCGGCCGCCGAGGCCGCGGCCGGGTACCAGACCACCACCCGTCGGCCGTCGTCGAGCGCCAGGGTGAGGGTGCCCACCTGGTCGGGCCCCATCTCCTCGTAGGCCGGGTCGGCCTTGGCCGGGACGGTGGTCGACGCCGGGGCCGACGTCGTGGCGCCTTGGTCGGCCTTGCCGTCGCTCGAGCTCGACGAGCAGGCGGCGGCGACGAGCACGAGGGCCGGGACCAGGAGCAGGGCGAGGGAGCGGGGTGGCGGCGCACGCGGGCAGCGTACGTCAGCCCACCCACTCCGCCACCGTGAACCCGCCCAGCCCGGCGGGGTCCAGGAGCGCGGCGGCCTCGGTGCGGCGGCTGCGCCCGGCGATGGCGTCCAGGCCGCCGGCCAGGCCATCGCGGGCCCAGCGCTCGTCGCCTTCGGCGACCAGCGCGTCGATCCCGTGGGCCCGGAGGAAATCGGCCTGCGACCGCACCGAGTCGGGCGGGCGGACGAGCGCGAGCTGGTCGATCGCCACGTCGGCGGTGATGTCGCAGCCGCCCAGGTCCTCGAGCGGCCCCGCCGCCCGACCGTGACGGGCGTAGGTGCGCAGCCACGCCTCCCATCCCGCCTCGGACATCTCCGCGGTGGTGCGGGCGTAGTCGATGACGACGACCCGGCCACCCGCCGCCAGCACGAGGGCATCGGCCAGCCAGCCTGCGGCCTCGGCCTGGACCGGGATCCGGGCACCGACCGCCGCTTCGGGCGCCCGTTCCTCGCACCAGCGCTGCTGCGGGACCTCGAGCGGCCGGGATCCCAGCGCGAGCCGGCCATCGACCACGTCCACGACGACCTCGGCCCACCCGCCTGGGGTGCGCTCGGCCACGGCGGTCGGCAGGTTGTCGAGCAGCTCGTTGGCGAGGACGACGACGGGCCCGGGGCCGAGCTCGCCGGCACCGGGCAGCTCGTCGACGGTGCGGACGCCATCGGGGTGCGTCGACCACTGCGGCCGGCCGACCTCGACGAGGACCAGGTCGAGCGCGGCGCCGCACGCGGGCTCGGCGGCGAGGATCGCACGGGCCAACGTGCCCGGCCCGGCCCCCGCCTCCACGACGGGGAGGTGCTCGGGCCGGCCGAGCTCGCCCCACCAGGCATCGAGGGCGTTGGCGATCACGGCACCGAACAGCGGCCCGACCTCCGGGCTGGTCAGGAAGTCCCGTCGCCGCCCGGCGCCGCCGCCGGTGGCGTAGAAGCCGTGGCCGGGCGCGTAGAGGGCGTGGGCCTGGAGCTCGTCGAAGCCGATCGGCCCTGCCTCGGCGATGTGCGAGACGAGCAGGCGCTCGAGCTCGCCCACCCGGGGTCAGCGCCCTGCGGTGAGGGCGGTGCTCGCGCTGCTGGCCAGGTCGTTGATCCAGGCCGGCAGCACGCCGAAGAAGATGGCGGCGAGGGCGGCCACGGTGACGATGGCACCGAGCGGCACCGGCGCGGACCGGCGCGGTGTCCCCATCGGGCACGTCCTCGAAGAACATGACCCGCATGATCCCCAGGTAGTAGCCGAGGGCCACGACCGAGTTGATGGCCATGATCACGCCCATGGCGTAGCCGAGCGGGGTGTGCCCGCCGACCACCGCCTGGAAGACGCCGAACTTGGCCCACCAGCCCGCTGCCGGCGGGATGCCGGCCAGGGAGAACAGGAACACGGCCATGGCCATCGCCAGGCCCGGCGCGTAGTTCCACAGGCCGGCCCAGCTCTTGATCTCGCCACTGCCCACCTTCCGGGACACCGCGATGATCACGGCGAAGGCACCCAGGTTGGTGATCGTGTAGATGATGGCGTAGGTGATGATCGAGGTGACGATCCGCGCCGAGTTGCCGGGCACGCCGCCGGTGCCGAGGGCCGAGCCGAACACCGCCAGCGGCGCCAGCATGAAGCCGGCCTGGGCCACCGACGAGTAGGCGAACAGGCGCACGATGTTGGTCTGGCGCAGGGCGATGGCGTTGCCGACCGACATGGTGAGCGCCGCCAGCACGAAGAACAGCAGCCGGATGGTGCGGTCCTGGTTGTAGAAGCCGATGAAGACCAGCTCCATGATCGCCACGAAGCCGGCGGTCTTGGAGGCGACCGACAAGAAGGCGGTGACCGGGGTGGGCGCGCCCTCGTAGGTGTCCGGCGCCCAGTTCTGGAACGGCACGGCGGACACCTTGAAGGCGAACCCGACCAGCACGAACACCACGCCGAGCACGGCGATGGGGCTCGAGGAGATGTCGCCCTGGAGCTTGGCCCCGATCTCGGTGAGGACCGTGGTGCCGGTGCCGCCGAAGATCAGCGACATGCCGTAGAGCATGACCGCGCTGGCGAACACGCCCATCAGGTAGTACTTCATGCCGGCCTCGTTGCCGGTGCGGTGGTTCTTGCGCCAGCCGGCGAGCAGGTAGGCCGGGATGGACAGCATCTCCAGGGCGATGAAGATGCCGATCAGGTCACGGGCCGAGGCCATGACCATCATGCCGAACACCGCCGAGAGGACGAGCAGGTAGTACTCGCCCTCGGCCAGGTCCCGCTCGGCCACGTAGTTGGTGGACAGCAGCACGGTGACGTAGCCGGCGACCAGGAAGAGCGCCGAGAGCACCAGCGAGAAGTCGTCCACGACGAAGGTGCCGCCGAACATCGACCGCGTGGTGCCGTCCTGGGCCAGGGTGATGATCGGGATCAGCGCCACGAGCATGCCGAGGCCGGCGATCGACGATGCGGTCCAGCGCGACTGCTCGCTGGTGGTGACGTCCACCAGGAGGGCCACCACGATCGTGGCCACCACCACGACCAGCGGCGCGAGCGCGTGCCAGTCGATGTGGGGGCTCTGGAAGCCCGAGGCGGAGGCGAGCAGGGACGCGAGCACGATCAGCTACCGATGTGGATGAGGCTGCGGACCACGGCAGCGTTGGTGACGTGGAAGATGATGTTCGGGAAGATGCCGAGCACCACGATCAGCACGACCATCGGCACCCAGGCGATGTAGTCGGTGAGGTGCATGTCGTGGATGTGCTCGCCCTCGAACTCCTCGGTGGGCGTGCCGAAGGCCACCCGCTGCAGGAGCCAGAGGAGGTAGCCGGCGGCGAACACGGTGCCGATGGCGGCGACCACCATGAAGACCCGGAACAGCTCGGTGTTGAGGCCGGCGGCGGGCTGGTAGGCGGAGAGGATGGCGGGGAACTCGCCCCAGAACCCGGCGAGGCCGGGCAGGCCGAGCGAGGCCATGGCGGTGAAGCCGAGCAGCCAGCCCATGCGGGGGGCCTGCAGGAGCAGGCCGCCGAGCCGCTTGATCTCCAGGGTGTGGAAGCGGTCCTTCACCGAGCCGGCCAGGAAGAAGAGCATGCCGGTGATGAGGCCGTGGGCGACCATGCCGAAGATGGCGGCGTTGATGCCGAAGGGCGTCAGGGTGGCGATGCCCAGCATCACGTAGCCCATGTGGGCCACCGACGAGAAGGCGATGAGCCGCTTCATGTCGGTCTGGGCGAGGCAGCCGAGGGCGCCGTAGATGATGCCGATGACCGCCAGCAGGCCGATGACCGGTGCCCAGGTCTTGGCGCCCTCGGGCAGGATCGGCACGGCGATGCGCACGAAGCCATAGGTGCCGAGCTTCAGGAGCACGGCGGCCAGGATCACCGAGCCCTGGGTGGGCGCCTGGGTGTGGGCGTCGGGCAGCCAGGTGTGGAACGGGAACATCGGCACCTTGATGCCGAAGCCCATGAAGAAGCCGGCGAAGATCAGCACCGCGGTGCCGTGCACCAGGTCCTTGCCGTGCCACGCCGACAGCGTCGGGATCGAGAAGGTGTGCATCATGCCGTGGCCGGCGACGGGCACCTTCGGGCCCAGGTAGTAGACGGCGAGGATCGACA
>JAXLRJ010000035.1:0-25384 GCA_046331115.1 Acidimicrobiales bacterium | reverse complement strand
CTCGGCACGCCCGAGGTGCGCGGCGCCTGGGAGGGCGGGGGCTGGGCCCTCGTCGAGGCCGCGTCGCCCCAGGACGTGGAGGCGGCCGCACCCGACCGTGCTCTGGTGATGGCCCTCGGGGGCCACGTCGTGCTCGTCGCGGACGATGCCAGCGAGCGCCGCAGCGGCTACGACTCGGTCTGTCGGACCTTCGTGCCGGCCGCGGGGATCGACGAGGACCCGGTCACCGGGTCGGCTCACTGCGCGATCGGCCCGTGGCTCGCCGAGCGGACGGGACGCCGCACCTTCCGCTGCCTCCAGGCATCGGCGCGCCGCGGCGAGATGGACGTGGAGGTGGCGGCCGATCGGGTCACCCTCACCGGCCACGCCGTCGCGGTGCACCGAGGCGAGCTGCTCGCCGTGGCTCGCTAGGCGCGGAGCGGGTCGACCTCGATCCGCACCCGGGCAGCGGGCCGCGGCACCGAGCGCAGGACCTCGCTCAGCACCCCGTGGTCGGTCGCGAGCACCCGCCAGGCGCCGTCGCGCGGCCCCTGCACGGACACCCCGAGCGGCTGGCCGAGCGCCGCCACCAGCTCGGCCGCGCCGTCGCCCGAGACGCGGGCCATCGCCCGGGTCGGCGGGAGGCCGAGCGCCGAGCGCATCGGCTGCTCGCTCGCCACCAGGCGCTCCGGATCGGCCTGGGTGGCTGCCACCAGGACCGGATGGTCGGGGGACCTGGTCTGGACCAGGACGCGGCCGCGCCGGTCGGCGAGCGACGTGGCGCCCTCCTGGCGGGCTGCGGCCCGCCGGACGATCCGTCCGGCCCGGGCCACCAGGGCGAGCGCCTCTTCGGCGGCGCGGTAGCGCAGCGACAGCAGCTCCTGGTCGAAGTCGAGGAAGGCCACGACCTCGGCCGCGTGCACCCGGTGCAGCAGCGCCTCCGTGCCGATGGCGATCCGGCGGTGCGCCAAGGGGTCCGCGGCATCGGACGCGGCGGTGACCTCGACGACCGGCTCGCCGGCCAGCACCTCGAGCTCCTCGCGCGCCCGGCTCACGCCCAGGCGCAGGTTCTTGAACCGGTGGGCGCCGCACGCCAGGCAGACCGGGATGCGCCGGGTGCCGCACCGTCCGCAGGCCAGCTCGTCCACCGTGGCCACGTCCGGATCACCAGCCTCGAGCGACACCGCGGCATCGCACCGC
This sequence comes from Acidimicrobiales bacterium, assembly GCA_046331115.1. Lineage (GTDB taxonomy): Bacteria > Actinomycetota > Acidimicrobiia > Acidimicrobiales > Iamiaceae > Aquihabitans. Next base: position 24,205 of record JAXLRJ010000035.1, on the reverse strand, counting down.
TCGCAGCGGGCGATGGCCCGGCACGCAGAGCACGCGAGCAACCTCGCCCGACCCGTCCGGTTGAGGATGCACAGCACCCGCCCACCGCTGCGCAGCGCGTCGACCAGCCGGGGCGAGAACAGCGGCCCGAGCGCCGGGTCGAGCTCGCGCTGGTCGACGACGTCGACCCAGGGCCACGCCTCCCGCTCGACGGCGCGGGGCGCCGCCACCACCTGGCCCCATGCCAGCGCCTCGAGCGACGGGCACGGGGACACGAGGGCACATGGCGCTCCGGCCCGTCGGGCCCGCTCGACGGCCACGTCCCGGGCGTTCCAGGTGGGGGCCTGCTCCTGTTGGTACGCCTCGTCGTGCTCGTCGAGCACCACCACCCGGCCGAGGTGCGGGGCCGGCGCCCACGCCGCGGCCCGTGCGCCGACCACCGCCCGCGCCGCACCTGACGCCGCTCGGGCCCACTCGCCAGCCGCGGCGGCACCGGGCCGGTCGTGGGCGGCGAGGGCCACCGCCACCCCGTCGCGGCGGAGCCGGCCGGCGAGCGCCACCGCCTCGGCCACCGAGGGGCACAGCACCAGGACCTGGTGCCCCGGCGGCGTGTCGCCCTCGCAGGCCGCCCGCACGAACGGATAGCGGTCCGCCCCGGGCCCGAGGCGCACGACGGCCCGGTGGTGGTCGAGCGCCTGGCGCAGGACCGGGTCGTCGGTCGGCGCGACCGCCGAGGCGCGCGGGGCGGGCAGGGCCACGCTCCGGACCACGCCCGGTGGGCTGGCGGTGCGCAGCAGGTGGGCGCGTCGACCGAGCCACCGGTCGGCCGCCCACCCGGCCAGGTCGATCAGCTCGGGCGCTGGCCCGCGCCCGCTCACCTTGGCGAGCGGCTTGAGCGCCACGCCGGCCTCGGGGACCACGTCGAGGGCCACGACCCAGGCGCCCACGCGCCGCCCGTGGAGGTCGATGCGCACGACGTCGCCCACGCGGACCTCGACGCCGGCGGGCACGAGGTAGTCGAACTCCTTGTCGATGCCGACGACGTCGGGCAGCACCCGCACGATGCGCTCGACGTCGGCCTCCCCGCTCACGGGCCCACCATCGCACAGTCCGGGCGCGACGGAGGGCGGGCACGAGGCCCGCCCTCCGTGAGCGTCCGGTGCGGCTGGGTCAGAGGCCGAGGGCCGACTTCAGGGCATCGGCGCGGGTGGCCTGCTCCCAGGTGAAGTCCGGGTCGTTGCGGCCGAAGTGCCCGTACGCCGCGGTCTTCTGGTAGATCGGCCGGCGCAGGTCGAGGTCCCGGAGGATCGCGCCGGGGCGCAGGTCGAAGATCTCCTGGACGGCGGGCACGATCTTGGCCTCGTCGACCTTGGCGGTGCCGAAGGTGTCCACCAGCAGCGACACGGGGTGGGCGACGCCGATGGCGTAGGCCACCTGGACCTCGGCCCGGTCGGCCACGCCGGCGGCGACCAGGTTCTTGGCGACCCAGCGGCCGGCGTAGGCAGCGGAGCGGTCCACCTTGGACGGGTCCTTGCCGGAGAACGCGCCGCCGCCGTGGCGGGCCATGCCGCCGTAGGTGTCGACGATGATCTTGCGGCCGGTGAGGCCGCAGTCGGCGTGGGGGCCGCCCAGCTCGAACTTGCCGGTCGGGTTCACGAGGACGGTGAAGTCGTCGTCGGCGAACTGGGCCGGCAGCGACGGACGGATCACGTGCTCGATGAGGTCGGGCTTGATGGTGGTCTCGGCGTCGATGCCGGGCTGGTGCTGGGTGGAGATCAGCACGGTGCGCAGGCGGACCGGGGTGTTGCCCTCGTAGTCGACGGTGACCTGGGTCTTGGCGTCGGGGCGCAGGTACGGGAGGATCCCGGCCTTGCGGACCTCGGCGATGCGGGCCGAGAGCTTGTGCGCCAGCCAGATCGGCAGCGGCATGAGGTCTTCGGTCTCGTTGCAGGCGTACCCGAACATCATGCCCTGGTCGCCGGCGCCCTGGCTGTTGAGCTCGTCCTCGCCGGCGGTGCCGGTGCGGGTCTCCATGGCGGTGTCGACGCCCTGGGCGATGTCGGGCGACTGCGGGTCGATCGAGGTGACCACACCGCAGGTGTTGCCGTCGAAGCCCGACGACGCGTTGTCGAAGCCGATGCCGTTGATGGTCTCGCGCACGATCTTCGGGAACTCGACGTAGGCCGACGTGGTGATCTCGCCGGCGACCACGACCAGGCCGGTGGTCACGAGGGTCTCGCACGCCACGCGGGCCATCGGGTCCTCGGCGAGGATCGCGTCGAGGACGGCGTCGGAGATCTGGTCGGCCATCTTGTCGGGATGGCCCTCCGTCACCGACTCCGAGGTGAAGGTCCAACGACTCACGTGGTGCTCCTTGTAGCCAGGGGCTTGGTTGCCTGGGTTCTTGTTTGTTGACCTAGATGGTCGGGATTTGGGCTTTCAGCGAACGCTTGACGATAGACGGTGCGACACCACAGCGTCGAACACCCGATCTGCGACGGTGGCCTTGTCGGCGAGGCCCACCTCGGCCACCACCCCGGTGGGGCCGTAGACCACCACCGCGTTGGTGTCGTGCTCGAAGCCGGCGCCCGGCGCCGAGACGTCGTTGGCCACCAGCAGGTCGGCGCCCTTGCGGGCCAGCTTGTCCTGCGCGTTGGCCGCCACGTCGGTGGTCTCGGCGGCGAAGCCCACGAGGGTCTGGCCCACGGGCTTGGCCGCACCGAGCTCGGCGAGGATGTCCTCGGTCGGCTCGAGGCGGATCTCGGGGACCCCTCCGGCCTTCTTGATCTTCTCCGCGGCCACCTGGACCGGGCGGAAGTCCGCCACCGCCGCTGCCATGACCACCACATCGGCCTCCGGGGCCCGGGCGTGGACGGCCTCGCGCATCTCGGCCGCGGTCGTGACCCGGACGACCTCCAGGCCGGGCAGGGTCGGGGCGTCCACGGTGGTGACGAGCGCCACCTCGGCGCCACGGCGCAGCGCAGCCAGCGCGAGGGCGGTCCCCTGCTTGCCCGACGACCGGTTGCCGATGAACCGGACGGGGTCGATCGCCTCCCGCGTGCCACCGGCGGTGACCACCACGCGGAGCCCCCGGAGGTCCGGCAGCGACAGTGCGGCGTCGACCGCCGCCACGATGGAGGCCGGGTCTGCCAGGCGGCCGTGGCCGACGTCGCCGCCGGCGAGGCGACCCGCCTCGGGCGCCACCACGTGGACCCCTCGCGCCCGCAGCGTGGCCAGGTTGTCCTGGACCGCCGGGTGCTCCCACATCTCGGTGTGCATCGCCGGGCAGACCACGACCGGCGCCCGGGTGGCGAGCAGCGTGGCGGTGAGCAGGTCGGCCGAACGGCCGGCGGCGTAGTCCGACAGGAGGCGGGCCGTGGCCGGGCACACGAGCACCAGGTCTGCGCCCTGGCCCAGCCGCGTGTGCGGGATCGGGCTGTCCTCGTCCCACAGGGAGGTCTGGACCGGTTCGCTCGCCAGGGCCGACAGCGTGGTCTCGCCGATGAAGTGGCGAGCGCCGCCGGTCATGATCGGCGCCACGTGGGCGCCGGCGTCCACCAGCCGACGGCAGACCTCGACCGCCTTGTAGGCGGCGATCCCCCCGGTCACGCCGAGGACGATGCGCTGACCCTGCAACATGCGATCAGCGCGGGCCCAGGGGGCTCAGGCGTCCTCGCCCTGGGCGGCCGCCGCGTCGGCGGCAGCCTGGGCCTCGGCGGCGGCAGCGTCGGGATCGATGTCGACCGCCTCGATCTTGTCGGCGGCGATCTCCTCGAACGCGATCGACAGGGGCTTGCGGGCGACCGAGGTGACCTGCGGCGGGACCAGGTGGCCCGAGGTGTCGCCGAGCTGGCCGAAGTACGAGTTGATCTGCCGGGCCCGCTTGGCACCCAGCGTGACCAGGCGGAACTTGGAGTCGGCCCGCGTGAGGAGCTCCTCGATCGGCGGGTTCATCATCGTCTCGTGCTGCCAGGTCATCTCGGGTCCACTGTCCTTGGTCGGTCGCGCTGCGTGCGAAGGCCCGTCAAGGCTACCAACCCGCCACCCCCGACGGCGAGACGGTCGGTAGGGTCTCGCCATGGCCCACCCCTCGACCCGTCCGTCGCCCCCGCTCCCCCGCCGCCGGGCCCTGGGGGCGGCCGTCCTCGTCGCCACCGCCGTGCTGGTGGCTGGATGCAGCTCCAGCAGCTCCGAGGGCTCGTCCAAGGGCAAGGGCGACCGCACCACCACGACCTCGGCGTCCGGCCAGCCCACCACCACCGCCAAGCCCATCGACCCCGAGACCATCGAGGGCGGCAAGCAGGCGTACGTCGACGCCATGACCCCCATGATCAAGGCGTCGAGCGGCCTCGCCGAGTCCGACGCCAAGAAGGCCGCTGACTGCCTCGCCCCCCGGTGGGTGGACATCATCGGCGTCGAGGCGTTCGCCAAGAAGGGCATCCGGCCCGAGGACGTGCCCAAGATGCAGGGCGGCCTCGAGCAGCTCGACATCACCACCAAGCAGGCCGAAGCCATGGCGAAGGCGTTCGGCACCTGTGGCATCGACGTCCGCACGGCTGCGGTGGCCCAGTACACCAGCGATCCGTCGATGCCCCAGTCGGTCAAGGACTGCATCGACGGGGCGGTGACCACGGACATGGTGCTCACCGGCCTCGTGGCGAGCCTGTCGGGGAAGCCGGCGGCCGCCGATGCCTTCGCCGCCCCGCAGAAGTGCATCGACGACTACAACGAGCAGCTCCAGAAGCAGCAGAAGGGCGGCGGGTGACCCGAGCGGCTCACGCCCCGGCGGCGGCCACGATCTGGGCGACGAGATCGTCGGGGCCGGTGGCCGTCGAGTCCAGGACCAGGTCGTAGATCGACAGGTCCGTGAGGTCGATGGCGTAGTAGCCCAGGTAACGGGTCCGCTCCGAGGCCTCCCGCTCCTGGTTGGCGGCCAGCGCCGCCCCTTCGTCGTGGCCATCCCGACCCCCGACGCGGCGCGCCCGCTCCCGCTCGTCGCAGGCGATCCAGACGCGCAGGGCCGGCACGGAGCCGCGCGTCACGAGCCAGCCGGCGAGGCGCGACTCCAGGACCACCGCGCCCGCACGTGCCCGCTCCAGCAGGCGGTCGTCGAGGGCGCGGTCGATGGAGTCGTCGGCTTCGGCGATGCGGGCGAACTCGGCCAAGGTCGATCCGTGCTCGGACGCCAGCGTCCGGAACACGGTCCCGCCGTCGACGTGGTCGAGGCCCAGCCGGGCCGCGACGGAGCGAGCGACGGTGCTGGTCCCCGAGCCGGGCAAGCCCGACAGGGTGATCAGCACGCGGTCAGGAGAAGGCGGCGAGCAGCGCTTCGCGCTGCTGCTTGCCGAGGCCCCGCAGCTTGCGGTTGTCGGCGATGCCGATCTCGTCCATGGTGCGGCGAGCCTTCACCTTGCCCACGCCGGGCAGGGACTCCAGCACGGCCAGGACCTTGGTCTTGCCGACGAGGTCGTCGGTGTCGGCCTGGGTCAGGACCTCCGCAAGGGTGACGCTGCCGAGCTTCAGGCGTTCCTTCAGCTCTGCACGGGCCTTGCGGGCGGCCGCAGCCTTCTCGAGAGCAGCTGCACGCTGCTCGGGGGTGAGTGACGGGGGTTGTGCCATGGCGAAAACCTACCCCTGCCTGAACAGCGAAAAGGGGGATGATGCGTCATCGGTCACACCGGACCGGCGCGATCAGAGGGTGATGGACTCCACCAGGAGCGACGCGGCCACCACCGGGTCGTCGGCCTGGGTGACCGCCCGACCGATCACGAGGAGGTCGGCGCCGGCATCGAACGCCTCCTGGGGCGTGGCGGCGCGGGCCTGGTCGTGGGTCGGCGCGCCGGCCGGGCGGATGCCTGGCGTGACGATCGTGAGGCGCGGGCCCATCTGCCGGGCCTCGCGCGCATCTTCGACCGCGCACACGATCCCGCCGCACCCAGCCTCGATGGCGAGGGCCACCCGCTTGGGCAGGATGTGGGGCGGCGCCCCCGAGTCCGACGTGAGCACGGTCACCGCGAGGGCGCACGGCTCGGGCAGGCCCGCGTCCGCCGCGCCCTGCTTGAGCCCCTCGACGCCGGCCTGGAGCATGTCGACCCCACCGAACGCGTGCATGGTGCTGTAGGAGGCGCCGAGCGAGCCGAGCACCCGGGAGGCCTTGCCCACCGTGGTCGGGATGTCGTGGAGCTTCAGGTCGACGAACACCTCGTAGCCGAGCTCGACCATCGTCTCGATCGCGTCCGGGCCCGACGCGCTGTACAGCTCGAGGCCGACCTTGACCACGCCGAACCACGGCCGGAGCGTCTGGGCCAGGCGCCGGGCGGCGACCAGGTCGTCGAGGTCCAAGACGAGCGCCAGGCGGCGCCGCACGTCGTGGTCGGCGTCCACCAGCGGGGCCTCAGCGTCCGCGGTCGTGTCCATGCATCGCTCCGATCAGTTCGGCCACGTCGGGGATCCCGTGGCGGCGGCACCAGTCAACCAGCCCGGCGGCCACCTGTCCCGGAGCCCGGGGGTCGGCGAAGGTCGCCGTGCCCACCTGGACCGCGGCGGCGCCGGCCACCAGCAGCTCCGCCGCACCCTCGGCGTCGGTGACGCCGCCCACGCCCACGATCGGGACGGCGGGGCGGGCCGCGGCCACGTCGTGCACGATCCGCACGGCGACCGGGTGGATCGCCGGGCCCGACAGGCCGCCGCCCCCGTTGCCCAGCCGGTAGGTGCGGGTGGCGGGGTCGATGGCCATCCCCATCACGGTGTTGACCAACGTGACGGCCTCGGCGCCACCGCGCATGGCCGCATCGACGATCGGCACGATGTCGCCGGCGTTGGGGCTCAGCTTGGCCCAGCGGGGGCGGCCGCAGCCGGCGGTGGCCGCCATGGCCACCTCGGTGGCCTCGGCCGAGTGGGCGAACATCCCCGAGCGATCCTCCACGTTGGGGCAGCTCAGGTTCACCTCGACGGCCACCACGCCGGCTGGCGCGTCGGCCAGCAGGTCGGCGGCCCGGCGGTAGTCGTCGACGGAACGGCCCCAGATGGAGGCGACGACCGTGGCGCCGGTGGCGAGCAGCGGCGGCAGGTCGTCGGCCAGCCAGGCCGCGACGCCGCGCCCCTGGAGGCCGACGGCGTTCAGCATCCCAGCGGTGGCCTCGTGCACCCGCGGCGCGGGGTTCCCCGGCCAGGGGTCGGCGGCGACGGACTTGCACACCACCGCCCCGAGGCCAGCGAGGTCCACGTAGGGAGCGAGCTCCGCCCCGTGGCCCGAGGTGCCCGAGGCGGTGAGCACCGGGTTGCGCAGCTCGACCGATCCCACGCGCGTGGGCAGCGCCGGGATGGTGGCGATCCGGCGCCGCCCCACGATCAGTGGAACTCCTGGAGCGGCTTCACCTGCAGGTCGTGGGTGGCCCAGTCGTGCATGCCGTCGGCGGCGGCCAGGGCGGCGGCCACGGTCGTGAGGCATGGGATCCCGGCGATCCCCGCGGCGGAGCGGATGTAGGCGCCGTCGGCCCGCGGCCTCGGCCGCGCGGGCTGTTGACCACCAGTTCGATCTGGCCGGCCTCGATGAGGGTCCACCGGCGGTGGGCCCACCCCCGCCTGCACCGTCGTCACCGAGCTTGGCCAGGCGCTGGGCCACCGGGACCCCCGCCGCCTCCAGCGCGTCGGCGGTGCCGGCGGTGGCCACCAGCTCGAAGCCGAGCTCGTGGTAGCGCTGGGCGGCCCGGACCCCAGCGGGCTTGTCCCGGTCCGCGAGCGAGAAGAAGACCCGGCCACCCTCGGGGAGCCGGTCCCCTGCCGCGATCTGGCTCTTCGCGAAGGCGAGGCCGAAGGACCGGTCGATCCCCATGACCTCGCCGGTGGAGCGCATCTCCGGGCCGAGGACCCGGTCCGCGTCGGGGAAGCGGTTGAAGGGCAGCACCGCCTCCTTCACCGCCACGTGCCCGTCGGTCGAGCCGGGGCGCAGGAGCCCCTCGGCGCGCAACTCGTCGAGGGTGGCGCCGAGCATCACCCGGCTGGCCACCTTCACCAGCGGCACGCCGGTGGCCTTGGCCACGAACGGCACGGTCCGGCTGGCGCGGGGGTTGGCCTCGATGACGAACACCTCGCCGTCGCGGACCGCGTACTGCACGTTGATCAGGCCGCGGACGTCGAGCGCCTCGGCGATGGCCCGGGTGTGGGCCTCGATGGTGGCCACGGTCTCGGCGCTGAGCGAGTACGGCGGGATGGCGCAGGCGGAGTCACCCGAGTGCACCCCGGCTTCCTCGACGTGCTCCATGACCCCACCGATGATCGCGTCGCCGGTGGCGTCGCGGATGGCGTCGACGTCGACCTCGGTGGCGTCCTCGAGGAACCGGTCGACCAGGACGGGGCGCTCGGCGGACAGGCCGCCCTCCCGGCCGAGCGAGCCGAAGCCGGCGAGCTGAGCCATGGCCGCGGCCAGCTGCTCGTCGTCGTAGACGATCTCCATGGCCCGGCCGCCCAGCACGTACGACGGGCGGACCAGCACCGGATAGCCGACCTCAGCGGCGATCGCCTGGGCCGCTTCGAAGGTGGTCGCGGTCCCGCCCGGAGGCTGGGGGATGCCGAGCTGGGCGCACAGGGCGTTCCAGCCCTCGCGGTCCTCGGCCAGGTCGATCGACCGGGGCGAGGTGCCGAGGACGAGCTCCTGGGGGATCTGGCCGCTCAGCTTCAGCGGCGTCTGGCCCCCGAGCGAGACGATCACGCCGCGCAGGTCGCCCGAGGCCTGCTCCCCCTCGATGACGTTCATCACGTCTTCGTAGGTGAGGGGCTCGAAGTACAGCCGATCCGAGGTGTCGTAGTCCGTCGACACGGTCTCGGGGTTGCAGTTGAGCATGATCGTCTCGAAGCCGGCATCGCGCAGCGAGAAGCTGGCGTGGACGCAGCAGTAGTCGAACTCGATCCCCTGGCCGATGCGGTTCGGGCCCGAACCGAGGATCAAGACCTTGGGGCGGTCGCTGGGGCGGACCTCGTCCTCGTCCTCGTAGGTCGAGTAGTGGTACGGCGTCTCGGCCTCGAACTCGGCACCGCAGGTGTCGACGGTCTTGAACGTGGCCCGGACCCCGGCCGCGAGGCGGGCGCTGCGCACCTCTCGCTCGGTGGTGCCCCAGAGGTGGGCCAGCTGGGCGTCACCGAACCCGAGGCGCTTGGCCCGCTTCCAGGCCCGGGGCGACATCCCGGCCAGGCCGACCTCGGCGAGGGCGGCCCGCTCCTCGGTGATCTGGCTCATCTGGTCGAGGAACCAGGGGTCGACCTTGGTCTCCTCGTAGATGCGCTCGAGCGAGATCCCTCGCCGGATCGCGGCCTCGAGCTGGAACGGCCGCTCGGGGGTGCCGATCGAGGCCGCCGCCACCAGGTCGTCGTCGGACAGCTCGTCGTAGGCGACCTCGCCGGGGTCGCAGTTGAGGCCGTAGCGGCCCTGCTCGAGCGACCGCAGCGCCTTCTGCAGCGACTCCGGGAAGGTCCGACCGATCGCCATCGCCTCGCCGACGGACTGCATCTGGGTGCCGAGCACCGCCCGTTGCCCGGGGAACTTCTCGAACGCCCACCGCGGCACCTTGGTGACCACGTAGTCGATCGTGGGCTCGAAGCTCGCCGGCGTCTTCTTGGTGATGTCGTTGGGGATCTCGTCGAGCGTGTAGCCGACCGCCAGGCGGGCCGCGATCTTGGCGATCGGGAAGCCGGTGGCCTTGGACGCCAGGGCCGAGCTGCGGCTCACGCGGGGGTTCATCTCGATGACGACCATGTCGCCGTTGGTCGGGTCCAGCGCGAACTGCACGTTGGAGCCGCCGGTCTCGACGCCGACGCGGCGCAGGCAGGCGAAGGCGGCGTCCCGCATGGCCTGGTACTCGACGTCTGACAGGGTCTGGGCCGGCGCGACGGTGATGGAGTCGCCGGTGTGGACGCCCATCGGGTCCACGTTCTCGATGGAGCAGATGATCACGCAGTTGTCCGCCCGGTCGCGCATGACCTCGAGCTCGTACTCCTTCCACCCCGCGATGCTCTTCTCGATGAGGATCTCGGTGATGGGGCTGGCGTCGAGGCCGTAGCTGGCGACCTTCTCGAACTCCTCGGGGGTCGAGGCGATGCCGGTGCCCTTCCCGCCCAGGATGTAGGCGGGGCGGATCACGACCGGCAGGCCGATGTCGGCGACCACGCGCCGGGCCTCCACCATGGCCGCGGCCACCAGGTCGCCCTTCGGGGCGCCCTTCAGCTCGGCCGGCGGTGCGGCGACGCCCGACGGCGGCACCTTCAGCCCGATCTCGATCATCGCCTCCTTGAACCGCTCCCGGTCCTCGGCGGTGGCGATCGCCTCGGCGTCCGCGCCGATCAGCTCGATGCCGCGACGTTCGAGCGCTCCGGACTCCGACAGCTCCATGGCCAGGTTGAGCGCGGTCTGGCCGCCCAGGGTGGGCAGCACGGCGTCGGGCCGTTCGACGTCGAGGATCTTCTCGAGCACCTCGGCGACCAGCGGTTCGACGTAGGTGGCGTCCGCGAAGTCGGGGTCGGTCATGATCGTGGCCGGGTTCGAGTTGGCCAGGATGACCCGGTAGCCCTCCTCGCGCAGCACCCGGCACGCCTGGGTGCCGGAGTAGTCGAACTCGCAGGCCTGGCCGATCACGATCGGACCGGACCCGATGATCAGGATCGACTCGATGTCGGTGCGCTTGGGCATCAGGCCGCCCCTCCCTTGCCGGCGCCGACGGATCGCATCAGGTCCGCGAACTCGTCGAAGAGGTAGCTGGCGTCGTGCGGGCCGGGCCCGGCCTCGGGGTGGTGCTGGACCGAGAAGGCCGGCACGTCGAGGGCTCGGATGCCCTCGATGACGCCATCGTTCAGGTTGACGTGGGTGACCTCGGCGTTGGGCAGCGAGCCCTCGGCCACCGCGAAGTTGTGGTTCTGGCTGGTGATCTCGACCGAGCCGTCCCGCAGCCGCCGCACGGGATGGTTGCCGCCGTGGTGGCCGAAGGGCAGCTTGGTGGTGCTGCCCCCCAGCGCGGTCGACAGCAGCTGGTGGCCGAGGCAGATGCCGAAGATGGGCACCTGGCCCAGCATCTGGCCGATGGCGTCGACCGCGTAGGGCACGGTCGCGGGGTCGCCGGGCCCGTTGGAGAGGAACACGCCGTCGGGCTCGCGCCCGAGGACCTCGTCGGCCGTGGTGGTGGCCGGCACCACCTCCACCGTGGCCAGGCCCGAGAGGTGGCGCACGATGGTGGTCTTGATGCCGAAGTCGAAGGCGACGACCCGGAACGGCCCACCCTCGACGGTGTAGGCCTCGGGGGTCGTGACCTGGGAGACCAGGTCGACCCCGTCGGTGCCGGGCTCGGCCGCGGCGGCGGCCCGGAGGGCGGCCTCGTCGACGGTGGACCCGTCCGGAGCGGTGCCCAGCGCCCCGAACGCCCCCGGCATCGCGCCGGCGTCGCGGATGTGGCGGGTCAGCCGACGGGTGTCGATCCCGCCGATGCCCGGGACGCCGTGGCGCGCCAGCCAGGCGTCGATGTCCTCGGTGGCCCGCCAGTTGGAGCGGCGCCGGGCGAGGTCTCGCACCACGACCCCACGGCAGTGGGGCCGCCGAGACTCGTCGTCGGTGGCGTTGACGCCGTAGTTCCCGATGTGCGGGTACGTGAAGGTGATGATCTGGCCCGCGTAGCTCGGGTCCGACAGGACCTCCTGGTAGCCGGACAGGACGGTGTTGAACACGACCTCCCCGGTGGCGATGCCCGTCGGCGGCACCGCGCCGATGGCCTCGCCCTCGAAGGTGGTGCCGTCGCTCAGCACCAGGAGCGCGTCTCGGATCGTCACGACGCGACCTCCCCGGTCCCGGCGGCGAGGTGCGCCCGGGCAAAAAGAAAGCCCCCGGATGGGGGCTCGTACGGCGAAGCGGGTTGTGCCATTGCGGTTCTCCTGTCCGTGTGGGCCTCGCTGGACCCACTTCACGGTCAGATGGGCAATGTACCACCCAGGGGCGGGCCCGGCGCACGTCGGCCGACGGCCGCAGCGTGGGGCACGTGGTAGCCCCGATCGAGGCGCAGCTCGCGCACGCCGAGGCCCTCCTCGGCCATCCATGCCGCCATCTGCGATGGCGTCGGGGCGGCGTGCAGCGGGCCAGAGGTGTGGGTCACCCGCGCGACGCGGACGGCCAGCACCTCCTGGCCGCGGGTGGCGAGGTGCTTCCAACGTGGGGCGTGGTCCATCTCCTTGGCCACGAGCGTGCCGCCCGGCGCCAGCGACCGGGCAGCCGCCCGCACCAGGGCCTCCTGGTCGACGGGGTCCAGGAGGTACAGGACGTCATCGATCACGATCGCATCCCAGCGCCCCTCGGGCGCTTCCCCCGGCTCGACCTGGCGGAAGGCGACCCGGTCGGCGACGCCGGCCGCGGTCGCCGCCCGTCGCCAGCTCGAGCTTGTCGGCGTCGAGGTCGACGCCCTCCACGGTCCGATCGGGCGAGCCCGCAGCGAGCCACACCGACAGGAGCCCGTGCCCACAGCCCCAGTCCAGGATCCGGCCACGAGCCGGCAGCAGGTCTTCGATCGGCCCGAAGGGGGCGGTGGCCCAGCGCAGGGCGACGTGCAGCCTGGTGCGGACGTCAGCCGAGGCGTACCAGCCCAACGGCCGCTCGGGCCGCGTCACCGGCCGACCAGCTCGAACCCGAGCCGCTCGACGGCGCTGCGGACCCGGGGGTCGGTCGCCGCGGCCAGCTCGTCGCTCCAGTGGTAGCCCCAGCCGTAGCGGTCCCGCTCGGCATCGGTGGCCGCCCCCGGGTGCAGGTTGACCTCCACCGAGCCACTGCCGCGGGCGAGGTCCTCGAGCGCCGCCACGAGCTTCGGGGCGTTCCACCCGCCGGCCTCGTCGAGGCCCCGGAACCGGGCCGTGGTGGCCAGGCCCGCAGCACCGGCCCGGGCGGCGAGCCGGTCGGCCAGCCGCGCGATCCCCCGTCCGCGCAACCCGGATGACGCCGACCGCGGCACCCGCACCGCGCCGATGCCGTGGCGGAGCGCGAGGTCGACGACGAGCTCCCCGACGCTCGGCCAGAGGTGGATGTGCTGGTGCGTGTCCAGGTGCGTGGGCGGCCGGGCGGCCGCGACCCGCTCGAGCTGGGCTCCGAGCTCGCGGCGGAGGTCCTCGAGGTCCACCCGGCCGAGGGCGAGGCGCGGGAGCAGCTCACGCCACGAGCGCCGGAACCGGCCGTGGCGGTCCACGAGGGTCGGCACCTCCCTGGCCGTGAGGAGCGGCGGGTCCTCCCCCACCACGGCGAGGTGCACGCCGACCGAGAGGTCCGGCGCATCGTCGAGCAGCGCCAGCCGGGCCTCGAGGTCCGGGACCACGGCGAGCACCGACGTGGCGGTGACCACGCCCCGGTGGTGGGCCTGCAGGATCGCCCGGCAGGTGGCGTCGGTCAGGCCGTAGTCGTCCGCCGTGACCACCAGGCGGTCGCCCGTCATCGCCGGCGGCGCAGCTCGTCGACCATCGTGGACGCCTCCCGGAGGATCTCGATCGTGGCCGACGCACCGCCGAGGGTGGAGGCCATGTCGAAGCGGGGGAAGTAGTCCACGCCGACCTGCACGATGCGCAGGTCGTGGTGGGCGAACCGGGCGACGAGCTCGGCGTCGATGAACGGACCGACGCTGCGCAGCTCGGGCAGCACCGCGTCGAGGGCTCGGCGGCGCAGCAGCTTGCAGGCGAAGTTCACGTCGCGCACCCGGATGGGCAGCACCGCACGCGCCAACAGGTTGTAGGCGTGGGACTGGACCGCCCGCCGGGTGCCCTCGACGGTCCGGTCGAGGCGGTAGCCGCAGACGATGTCGGCCTCGTAGCGGCGCATCGCGCCGATCAGGCGCGGGATCTCGACCGGATCGAACGGCAGGTCGGCGTCCGTGTAGAGGACCAGGTCGCCCGTGGCGTGGGCCAAGCCGAAGCGGATGGCCGAGCCGAGGCCCTGCGGCTCGGTGTTGCGGACCGGGCGCACCGACGAGCCCGGCGCCTCGGCGGCGGCCTGGAGCACCTCCCACGTGCCGTCCGTCGAGTGGTCGTCGACCACCACGATCTCGCAGCGGCCGACCGACCCGGACTCCCGGACCGCATCGAGGCCCTCGCCCATGGCGCGCAGGGTCCACTCGATGCTCTTGGCCTCGTCGAACGCCGGGATCACCACGCTCAGCACCGCGGCCTGCCCGGCAGACGAGGTCGTCGGCCTCCATCGGGCGCAAGGTACCAGCGACCGGCCCCGGCGCGGTCTGTCCGAGGTGGTGCTGGCGCTGGGCCTCGCCGGCGATGACCACCGGCTCGCCGCAGCACGGTGCGGCGCACCCGGCCCCGCAGCGTGCGGCCCTGGTAGGCGTGCTGGTGGATCGGCCGGCCATGGCGGCGCCGTCCACCGTCCACTCCACCTCGGGGTCGATGACGCAGAGGCTGGCCGCCCGCCGGGCCGCGATCGGCCGACCGTGGGCCCGCCGGCGCCGATCACCGCAGGCCGCCAGCTCAGCGCGGCGATGACCTGGGCGATGGGAAGGTCGAGCTCGTCGAGGGCGAGGCCAGGGCGGGTCTCCAGGCCGAGCATCCCGGGTGGCGCCTGGTCGAAGGGCAGCTCCTTGGTCTCGGCCGCGTGGGGGGCGTGGTCCGTGGCGATGATGCCGATGGTGCCGTCGGCCAGGCCGGCCTTGACGGCCGCGACGTCGGCCGCCGTCCGCAGCGGCGGGTTGACCTTGAACACCGGGTCATAGGAGGCGCAGGAGGCGTCGGTGAGGGTGAAGTGGTGCGGCGTCGCCTCGGCGGTGACCGGGAGCCCGGCGGCGACCGCGTCGCGGATCATGGCGACCGAGCGAGCGGTGCTCATGTGCTGGAAGTGGATGCGGCACCCGGTCAGCCGGGCCAGGGCGATGTCGCGCATCACCATGAGCTCCTCGGCCTCGGCTGGCTGGCCGGGGATCCCGAGGCGGGCCGACCACTCCCCCTCGTGCATGTGGCCGCCGCCGCAGAGGGCGTCGTCCTCGCAGTGCTGGGCGAGGGTGACCCCGAGCCCGTGGGCGTACTCCATGGCCCGGCGCATCAGCATGTTGTCCTGGACGCCGGCGCCGTCGTCGGTGAACACCCGCACGCCGAGCGCCGCCATCTCCGCCATCGGGGCCAGCTGCTCCCCCGCCCGGCCGACGGTGATCGCCCCGGAGACGTACACGTCGCAGGGCGCGGTGCGGCCGAGGTCCAGGACCTGCTGGACGACCGCGGCCGAATCGATGGCCGGGGTGGTGTTCGGCATGGCGAGCACCGCCGTGTAGCCGCCGAGGGCTGCGCCGCGGGCCCCGGTCTCGACCGTCTCGGCCTCCTCCTTGCCCGGCTCGCGCAGGTGGGTGTGGATGTCCACCAGGCCGGGGGCGACGATGCAGCCCGAGGCATCGAGCGCGCGATCGGCGGACAGGTCGGGGCCGACCGCCACCACCCGGCCGTCGGCCACGACCACGTCGGCCGTGCGCTCGCCGGTGGCGTCGATGACCGTGCCGCCCTTCAGGACGATGGCATGGGGCTCAGGCACGGACGGGCTCCTGTTCGTTGGTCGGCTCCACGCCGCCGGGCACCAGGCCGGTGCCGGCCCCGAGGAGCAGGTAGAGGACGGCCATGCGCACGGCGACGCCGTTGCGCACCTGGTCGAGGATCATGGATCGGGGGAGGTCCGCCACCTCGGCGGCGATCTCGACGCCGCGGTTCATGGGGCCGGGGTGCATCACGATGGCGTCGTCGGCCAGCAGGTCGACCCGGCGGTTGGTCAGGCCGTAGCAGGCCGTGTACTCCCGCAGCGACGGGAGGAGCCCCGAGCTCATGCGTTCGCGCTGCATCCGCAGCAGGTAGGCGACGTCCACGGTGGGGAGGACCGCGTCGAGGTCGTGGCTGACCTCGACCGGCCAGCCCTCGACGCTCGGGGGCAGCAGCGTGGGTGGCGCGACCAGGGTGACCCGGGCACCCATGGTGGTGAAGGCCCACACGTCCGAGCGGGCGACCCGGCTGTGCTTGATGTCGCCGATGATCGCGATGTGGCGCCCCTCGAGGGAACCGAGCTTCTGGCGGATCGTGTAGCAGTCGAGCAGGGCCTGGGTCGGGTGCTGGTGCCAGCCGTCGCCGGCGTTCACCACCGCGGCGTCGACCCAGCGGGCGATCCGGTGGGGCGCGCCCGCCGACGCGTGCCGCACGACGATGGCGTCGATGCCCATGGCTTCGATGGTCCGCGCCGTGTCGCGGAGCGACTCGCCCTTCTTCACCGACGAGGAGCTCACCGAGAAGTTCATGGTGTCGGCCGAGAGGCGCTTCGCCGCCGTCTCGAAGGACAGCCTGGTCCGGGTGCTGTCCTCGTAGAAGAGCCAGGCGACGGTCTTGCCGCGCAGCGCCGGCACCCGGGGGATGGGACGCTCGGAGACCTCGACGAAGGCGTCCGAGAGGCGCATCACCTCGTCGATGCCGCTGCGCCCGCCGATGTCCTCGATGTCGAGGAGGTGCCGGACCTGGTCGCTCATCGGACCATCTCGCCGAGGTCGACCCCGTCGTCGTGGACGTCGACCACCTCGTCGCGCCGCGTCGGAAGGTTCTTGCCCACGTAGTCGGGCCGGATCGGCAGCTCCCGGTGGCCCCGGTCGATCATCACCGCCAGCTGCACCGCTCGTGGCCGCCCGTAGTCCGACAGGGCGTTCAAGGCGGCCCGGATCGTGCGGCCGGTGAAGAGCACGTCGTCGCAGAGCACGACCGTCCGCCCGTCGAGCGACCAGGGGATGTCCGTGACCGCCTCGGGCAGCACCGGCCGCAGGCCGATGTCGTCCCGGTAGAAGGCGACGTCGAGGGTGCCGATCGGCACCTCCACCTCGGTGATGGTCCGCAAGGCCCCGGCGAGGGCCTCGCTGATGGCCACGCCCCCGGTCTGCAGGCCGACCAGCAGGACCTCCTCGACCCCCTGGTTGGCCTCGATGATCTCGTGGGCCATGCGCCAGATGGCCCGCTGGAGGTCGTCGCGGTCCATGACCCGCGTCCTCGGCGCGAAGACGCCCCCGTAGGGGGGCGCCTGCCTGCGTTCACGTTCGGCCATGTCGGCTCGCTTCCTGTCCGTCTGGGCCTCACCGGACCCGCTTCACGGTCAGACGCACAGGCTACCAGGCGCGGCGGCCTGGGCTCAGCGGCGACCCGGGCGGTCCAGCACCCACACGATCGTGCCGTCGTCGAGCTCGCCGGCGCGCGCCAGCCCGGCGCGCTCGGCCACCGCACCGGCCTTGGGGTTGTCGGGGCGGGTGCGGGCGACGAGGCGGTCGATCGGGAGCTCGCGCAGCGCCCAGCCGGCGAAGGCCTTCGTGGCGGCGCTGGCCCGCCCGGCGCCCCGGGCCTCGGCGGCGAGCCAGTAGCCGATCTCGGCCCAGCGCTTCTCCGGCTCGATGACCACCAGGCCGACCTCGCCGAGCACGATGCGGGCATCGCGGAGCGGGCTGATCACGAGGTCCATCGCCAGGCCCTGGGCCCGCCGGGACTCCTCCCCGCGGATCCAGCGGCGAGCCGACTCGACCGAGGTGTCGGGTGGGACCGCCGTCCACCGGGCGACCTCAGGGTCCTGCCAGGCCGCCGCGAGCGTGTCGGCGTCGCCCTCCCCCGCGCCCCAGGGCCGCAGCCCGACCTGCGCGTCGAGGTCCGCGAGCGGCGGCCACGGCAGCGGGAACACCCACGGCTCGGCCCACCCCTCGCCCCGCACGCTCACCCCTCCGGCCGCAGCTCGATGGCCAGGCGGGACAGGAGCCCGTTCACGAACACGTGGGAGTCGTCGGTCGAGTAGCGCTTGGCCAGCTCGACCGCCTCCGAGATGCAGACCCCGACCGGGACGTCGGTGTGGCCCAGCTCGAAGGTGGCCAGGCGCAGCAGCGTCCGGTCGACCACCGGCATGCGCTCGACCGTCCACCCCACCGAGAACCGCCCGAGCAGCTCGTCGATCTCGCCCTGGTGGTCGCTCACGCCCACCACCAGCTCGGCCGCGTAGGGCTCGGCGGGCAGCGGGAGGTCGTCGAGCACCTGGGCGGCGGGGCGGATGCCCTTGGCCTCGGCCTCGTACAGCAGCGCCAAGGCTCGTTCGCGCGCCTCCCGGCGCGTGCCGATGCCGTCGAAGCCCGAGCTGCGCTCGGCCTCCGGCTCGGGGGCCAGCTCCACCTCGACCTCCTCGACCGACGCCACGACGTCGTCGTCGCCGAGGGCGAGCTCGGGTGGGAGGAAGGGCAGGTCGGGGGTGTCGGTCACCGGGGTCACGGCCTAGGCGCGGGTGATGTAGTCGCCGGTGCGGGTGTCGACCTTCAGCTTGTCGCCGACGTTGACGAACAGCGGCACCTGGATGACCTTGCCGGTCTCGAGGGTGGCCGGCTTGCGGGCACCCGACACGCGGTCGCCCTGCACGCCGGGCTCGGTCTCGGCGACCGTGAGCTCTACGGCGGCGGGGAGGTCGACGCCGACGATCTCGTCGCCGTACATCTGCAGGACGACGGAGTCGGTCTCCCGCAGGTAGTCGACCGCGGAGCCGAGGGCGGCGGGCGCCACGTTCAGCTGCTCGTAGGTCTCGGCATCCATGAACACGTAGTCCGTGCCGTCGTTGTAGAGGTACTGCATCTCGCGCTTGTCGATCTTGGCCTGCTCGACCTTCTCGCCGGCACGGAACGTCTTCTCGAGCTGGGCGCCGGTGCGCACGTTGCGCAGCGTGGTGCGGACGAAGGCGCCGCCCTTGCCGGGCTTCACGTGCTGGAACTCGACCACCTGGTACAGGCCCTCGGGGAGGTTGAGGCTCATGCCGTTCTTCAGGTCGTTGGTGGTGATGGCCATGTCGGTTCCTTCGGGTGCAAGGTGCGGGGCCGCGTCAGACGGCGGCGATCTTCGGGGTGAGGGTGAGCGGTCGGCAGCCGTCGGGGGTGACGACCACGGTGTCCTCGATGCGCACACCTCCGTGCTCGGGGAGGTAGACGCCCGGCTCGACGGTGACCACGCAGCGGTCGACGAGCGTAGCAGTGGAGGTGTGGGCCACCCGGGGGTCCTCGTGGATGTCGAGCCCGACGCCGTGGCCGGTGCCGTGCAGGAACGCATCGCCCCAGCCGGCGGCGTCGATGACCCGACGGCACGCCGCGTCGACGTCGCGCGCCTCGACCTGGGCCGCCACCGCCGCCACGCCGGCCGCCTGGGCTTCGAGGACCACGTCCCACATCCGCTGCTGGGTGGGCGAGGTGTCGCCGACGGCCACGGTCCGGGTCATGTCCGAGTGGTACCCGTCCACCAGGGCGCCGAAGTCCAGCACCACCAGGTCGCCCTCGCCGATCGGACGGTCCCCGGGGCGGTGGTGGGGCTTTGCCCCGTTGGGGCCCGAGGCCACGATCGTCTCGAAGCTCACGTCGTCAGCGCCGAGCTGGCGCATGGCGGCGTCGAGGGCCAGGCCGAACTCGACCTCGGTCGGCCCCTCGCACAGGAGGGGGCGCACCTCGGCCAGGGCGGCGTCGGCGATCGACGCGGCGGCGGCGAGCCGATCCAGCTCGCCATCGTCCTTGACCACCCGCAGGCGGGCGACCAGGCCAGTGGTGGGGACCAGCTCGAGCGAGGGGAACCAGGTCTCGGCGTAGGTCCGCTGGGCGGCCCAGGTCACCGCGTCCGCCTCCAGCCCGACCCGCGCCACGCCGGCCGCGGCGACCGCCCCCGCCACGATGGCGCGCTGCTCGGTCGACGAGACCTGGAGGTCGGCGTCGACCCCCGCGGCCGCGAGCTGGTCGGCCGACTGCTGGCCGTAGCGGCCGTCGGTCACGAAGGTCAGGCCCTGCTCGGTGACCACCAGGAGCGCCGCTGACCCGGTGAAGCCGGTGAGGTAGCGGATGTTGGTGAGGTTGGTGACCAGCAGGGCCGGCACCTCGGCGTCCGCCATGGCCTCGCGCAGGCGCACGGTCCGCTCGGCCACCTCCATCGGGGCGAAGGGCTCCACCGGCTCGCTCATCGGCCCAGCGCCTCGGCCACGGCGTCGATGGCAAGCCGGTAGCCGTCGCCGCCCTTGCCGGCGATGGTGGCCGTGGCCACCGGCTCCACCACCGAGAGGTGCCGCCAGGGCTCGCGGGCCTTGGGGTCCGAGATGTGCAGCTCGACGATGGGCCCGTCGAAGGCATCGAGCGCGTCGTGCAGGGACCAGGCGTAGTGGGTGAGGGCGCCGGGGTTGATCACGATGGCCGCGCACCGGCCCCGCGCCCCTTGGATGGCGTCCACCAGCACGCCCTCGTGGTTCGACTGCAGGTGCTCGAGGGCCAGCCCGTGCGCCTCCGCCGCGGTGGTGGCGGTGGCCACGTGGTCGGCGAGGGTGGCCGTGCCGTACACGGCAGGGTCCCGCTCGCCGAGCAGGTTGAGGTTCGGCCCCGACAGCAGGAGCACGAGCGGCGCAGGCATGGCCCCCATCGTTGCCGATGCGGGGGCAGCGGCTGCGGAACCTGCGCCCTCAGCGCAGCCCGTCGAACGCGTCGAGCAGGAGCGTGCGGTCCTCCACGCGGACCGGCTCCACGCCATCGGGGCCGTCGAGCACGAAGGTCACGCCGGCGACGGCCTTCTTGTCCCGGGAGAACAGGTCGACCAGGGCCTCCGGGTCCGATCCTGCGGGCAGGGACATGGGCAGGTCGTAGCCGCCCACCACGCGGCGGTGCTCGTCGACGCGGCTGCGCCCGATGCGACCCATCCGGCAGGCCAACTCGGCGGCGTAGATCAGCCCGATGGCCACCGCCTCGCCGTGGCGCAGGTCGTAGCCGCCAGCGGTCTCGAGGGCGTGGCCGAGGGTGTGGCCGTAGTTCAGGATCGCCCGCCGGCCCGACTCCCGCTCGTCGGAGCCCACCACGTCGGCCTTGCAGCGCACGCAGGCGGCCACCGCCTCGTCCAGGGGCAGGTCCGGCAGGTCGTCGACGCCGAGGAACGCGTACTTGGCCATCTCGCCCAGCCCGTTGCGGTACTCCCGGGGCGGGAGCGTCTCGAGCACCTCGATGTCGCACAGCACGGCGTCGGGCTGCCAGAAGGCGCCCACCAGGTTCTTGCCCTCGGGGAGGTTCACCCCGGTCTTGCCCCCGATGGCCGCATCGATCTGCCCCAGCAGCGTGGTGGCCACGTGCACCACCGGGATCCCACGGTGGTACACGGCCGCAGCGAAGCCAGCGGTGTCGGTCACCACGCCGCCGCCGACGGCGATGACGCAGTCGCCCCGGTTGAGGCCCCAGCGCGCCCAGTCCCGGCAGAGGTCCTCGATGGTGCCGAGGTCCTTGCCGTGCTCCCCCTCAGGCATCGTGAACACCTGGTGGTCCACCCCGGGGTCGACGGTGACGGGGATCGAGGCCTGGGTCACGACCGCGGCGCGCTGCACGCCGACGGGCAGCACCTCCAGCAGGCGGTGGCGGGCGCCGGCGCCCACCAGCACCGGGTAGCTGCGGTCCCCGAGCGGGACGGTGAGCTCGATCACGTGGGGACCTCCTCGACGCGCGACGCCACGCCGAGCGCCTCGATGGCGTCGACGACCTGGTCGGCCAGGCGCCACTTCGGCTTGGGCCCGGCCTCGTGGGCCGGTCGGACCTCGACGACGGCGTCGGCGACCGCCCGGTACCAGCCGTCGCGCTGGTGGTACATGGCGCCGAGCACGGCGGCCGGGTCGTCGTCCAGCAGGGGCCGATGGGGCTTGGCCTGGACCCGGGACGCGAGGAAGGCCGGCTCGCCGTGGAGGTACACGACGGCGACGTCATCGGCCCGGAGCCGCTCGCGGTTGGCCTCGGTCACCACGACCCCGCCACCGGCGCCCACCACGATCGGCTCGGTGCCGGCCAACAGGTCCGCGAGCAGGTCGCGCTCCGCGCCGCGGAAGCCGGCCTCGCCATCTTCGGCGAACCACGTGGCAACCGTCCGCCCCGACCTGGCCTCCAGCTCCTCGTCGGCATCGACGAAGGCGCGGCCCAGCAGGCGTGCCACCTTGCGGCCCACCGTGGTCTTGCCGGCGCCCATCAGCCCCACGAGCACCACGTGGGCGCCGGGACGTGGGGCCCCGTCAGGCACCGACGGGCCCTCGGGCGAGGGCGTCGAGGAAGCTGCGGTGGTTGCGGACGAGCTCGTCGACCGAGTCGCCGCCGAACTTGCGAGCGGCCTCGTCGGCCAGGACCAGGGCCACCATGTGCTCGACCACCACGCCCAGCGCGGGCACGGCGGTGACGTCGGTGCGCTCCTTGAAGCTGACGCCCGGCTCCTTGGTGGCGGTGTCCACCGTGGCGAGGGTGGGCCGGTTGAGGGTGGCCAGCGGCTTCATGGCGGCGCGCACCACGACCGGCTCCCCGGTGGAGATGCCGCCCTCGACGCCACCGGCCAGGTTGCCGGTGCGCTGGTAGCCGTCGCCCTCGGTCCACGACACGGGGTCGTGCGCGGCGCTCCCCCGCCGACCGGCGACCTCGAAGCCGTCGCCGATCTCGACGCCCTTCACGGCCTGGATGCTCATGACCGCCCGGGCCAGCGCGCCGTCCAGCTTGCGGTCCCAGTGGACGTGGGACCCGAGGCCGACCGGCACCCCGTAGGCGATGGCCTCGACCACGCCGCCGAGCGAGTCCCCCTCCTTGGAGGCCTCCTTGATCTCGGCGACCATGGCGGCCGCGGCGTCGAGGTCCAGGCAGCGGACCTCGTTCTCGTCCACCCGGGCCAGGTCCCCGGGGCCGGGGCGCTCGCCACCGGTGGCCCGGGCCCCGCCCATCTGCACCACGTGGGACACGATCTGCACGCCGAGCGCACCCAAGAGCTTCTTGGCGAGGGTGCCGGCGGCGACCCGGGCCGCGGTCTCCCGGGCCGAAGCCCGCTCGAGCACGTCTCGGGCGTCGGTGAAGCCGTACTTCTGCATGCCGGCGAGGTCCGCGTGGCCGGGGCGGATCTGCGTGAGCGGCGATGCCGTCGGGCCGTCCTCGGCCTCGGGCGACATCTCCTTCTGCCACTTGTCCGGGTTGCGGTCCCACTCGGTGTTGGCGATCTCGATGGCGACGGGCGAGCCCAGCGTCCGCCCGTGGCGCACCCCACCGACCAGGGTGACCTGGTCCTGCTCGAAGCGCATGCGCGGCCCCCGGCCGTAGCCCAGCCGGCGGCGGGCCAGCTCGCCGGCCACGTCCTCGGCGGTGACCTCCAGGCCCGCCGGCAGGCCCTCGACGATGACGACGAGGGCGCGCCCGTGGGACTCGCCGGCGGTGAGGTAGCGGATCACGGCGGCCAACCTACCGGGCGAGGTGCAGCGCAGACGAAGCGCTTCGGGCGCTCGCCGCCGCCAGCTCGACCGACGCGGTGGAGCTGTAGAAGTCGAGGATCGGGCCGGCGAACACGATGACGAGCACCGAGCCGATGGCGAGCCAGGGCCCGAACGGGAACGGCTTCGACGCCCGCCGCACGAGCAGGATCGCCACCCCGACCACCAGGCCGATCAGGCTCGATGCGATCAGCGCGATGACCGGGAGGATCGGGTCCAGGAAGCCCAGCCAGAGGCCGAGCAGCACCGCGAGCTTCACGTCGCCCAGGCCCATGCCCTCCTTCTTCATCAACAGCAACCAGGCGACCAGGGTGACCCCGAGGATGCCGGCGAAGATCACCGCGCCGAGCACGGCCCCGAGGATCGCCTGCTTGGGGTCGTCGGCGACCAGGAGGGCCACGAGCGGGATGGCGACGAGCGACGCCGCGATCGACGGGTAGGTGATGCGGTTCGGGAGGATGTACAGCTCGAGGTCGATGACCGAGAGGGCGAGCAGCACGGAGAACAGCAGCGCGAACGGCAGCGCCACCGCCACCTGCGGGAACGAGATCGCGGCCAGCAGCCACAGCACCATGCTCCCGGCCTCCACCAGCGGGTAGCCGGCGGGGATCGGCTCGCCGCAGTGGCGGCAGCGACCCTTCAGGAGCAGCCAGGACAGGACCGGGATGTTGTCCTTCGGCGCGATCGGGCTCTCGCACAGCGGGCACTTCGACGGCGGCGAGAGGAGCGACTCCCCTGCCGGCACCCGCACGATCAAGACGTTGAGGAACGAGCCGACTGCCAGGCCGAACAGGCCGAAGAGGAAGAGCGCCACGGGATCTGACATCCCTGCGACGCTACTGTCAGGGCTTGACGGTGGAGAGGAACTTCAGGAGCGAGCCGCGCTCTTCGTCCATCTCGTCGACCACGTCGCCGTCCTCGATCACCGGATCAGGAGCGATCTCGCTTCCGCCG
>JAXLRJ010000034.1:0-25485 GCA_046331115.1 Acidimicrobiales bacterium | reverse complement strand
CAACGGCGCGAGCGCGACGTCCACGTCGGCGGCCCGCACCACGCTGATGCCCGCGCCCACCGCGTTCAGCCCTTCGGCGTGAGCAGCACGAGCGGGATCTCCCGTTCGGTCTTCGACTGGTAGCCGGCGTAGTTGTCGTGCTTGGCCGTGATGGTGGGCCACAGCTCGGCGCGCTCCTCGCTCGTGGCCACGTGCGCCACGTAGGGCGCGGCCGGTGCGCCGGCGAGGGCGACCTGCACGTCCGGGTCGGCCTGCAGGTTGAGGAACCAAGCCGGGTGGTGGTCGTCGCCGCCCCGCGACGCCACGATGACGACCGTGTCGCCGTCCTGGTGGGGCGAGGTCAGCATCACCGACCGGGGCTGGCCGCTCTTGCGACCGGTGGTCGTGAGCTCCAGGACCTTCATCCCGCTCGCGCTCCACCCCACCTTCCCGAACGAGAGCTTGAGCACGATCCGGTGGGCGGTGTTCATGGCCTTGAGGGCGAGGTCCGACGGCATGGCGGCGCAGGCTACCGGCCAAGATCGTCAGGCATCCGTCCTTCCGGCCGACCGGCGCCGCCGGTACGGTGCCGCCATGTTGGAGATGAAGGCCGCGTGCGAGCGCTGCGGCACCGCCCTGCCCGCCGGCTCGGCCGATGCCCGGATCTGCTCGTTCGAGTGCACCTGGTGCGCGACCTGCGCCGACGGCGACCTCGCAGGCCGCTGCCCCAACTGCGGCGGCGACCTCCAGGTGCGCCCCACCCGCGCCGGCTGAGCCGCCCCGCCCGCAAGCGGCCGCATCTACAGTCGCAGGCCTTGACCCACGCGTTCATCAGCTACTCGTCGTTGGACCAGGGCATGGCGGACCGCGTCGTGGAGGGCCTCGAGGCTCGGGGTGCCCGGTGCTGGATCTCGTCGCGCGACGTCCCGCACGGCGCCCGCTACGCCGCGGCGCTCGTGGAGGCGGTCGAGGAGGCGGAGGCGCTCGTGTTCCTCCTGACCGAGCACTCGGCGGGCTCGGTCCACTGCGCCCGCGAGCTCGAGCTCGCCATGAACGCTCGGGTGCAGGTCATCCCCGTGCGGGTCGACGACTGCGCGGTGCCCGCCGAGCTGCGGTACTACTTCGCCGGCCTGCAGTGGCTCGCCTCGCAGCCCGACGGCGAGGCCTGGGTCGAGCAGCTCGCACGCGCCCTGCCCCCCGGCGTCGTCGGCCCGCCGCCAGCGCCCGTCGAGCCCGTCCCCGTGCCGCCGACGAGGGCGCCGCGCCAGGCCCGCAGCGACCTGTACCGCGCCTTCTGGGGCGAGTACCTCGAGCAGGTGCGGGCCGCCCACCCCGAGTGGACCAAGACCCGGGTGGTGCCGGACAAGAACTGGATGACCCAGCCCAGCCCCATCCCCGGGACCATGATCATGCCGATCTTCCGCAAGGGCGGCTCGATCGGCCACGACCTGGCGATCGACTCGGGCGATGCGACCCGCAACACGGAGATCTTCCAGCGCCTGCTCGCGGCGAAGCCCCAGATCGAGGCGGCCTACGGCGCCGCCCTCGAATGGCTCGAGCTGCCGAACCGCCACGAGTGCCGGATCCAGGACACCGAGCGAGGCTCGGTCACCGAGGTGACCGGCCACCCCCGGCTCATCGGGTGGCTCATCGACCGAGGGGAGCGCCTCCGCGCCGCACTCGAGGCCTTCCTCGAGCAGGAAGGGCGCGCAATGGAAGCGGCCCCGGAGGCCCCAGCAGCGAAGGCTGCCACCGCGAGGTTCGAGGAGCTCCTGTCCGCTGGGACCGACGAGGCCCGAGCGTTGGATGAGCTGCTCCGCGGGTGGTGCAGCTCGCCCGGAGCGTCGTACCTCACCGGGAAGAGCTCGCGGTCGGTCGTGGTGGATGGCTGCACCCTGGCTCGCCTCTACCCCCAGTGGGACGTGCTTGCCCTCGACCTCAAGCCGCTCATCAAGGAAGGCCGCGGCGACGATGCCGACGCGGTCCGCGCCCTCCTGACCGCCGTGGAGCCGGGGAGCCGAGGCGGCGCCGAGCCCAACCTGCGCTGCGCGACCGGCGTGGAGCACTGGGACTTCGTGGCGACCGAGCTCCTGCCGGCGCTGGCGGAGATGCGGACCCGGGGCACCGAAGCGGCCGCGACGCCGCCAGCAGCGGTGGCGCCAGCCGAGCCGGCCGACGGCGAGGCCGAGCCGCGGAGGCGCCTGACGCTGGACGAGATCGTCGAGCGCGCCCGGGCGCTCGACCTGGACGAGCAGCTCCAGCTGATCCTCGACGCGTGCGAGGGGGTCGGGCTCGCCCTGCGCCCGATGACCCACGGCGTGATGGTCGCTCCGCCGTCGCACTTCGGGCGGTACCTCTTCTGGGTCAAGCTGCTCGATCGGCGGCAGCCGCAGCTGCGCTTCCACATGGGCGACGAGGGCATCGAGGAGTTCTTCGCCATCGAGCCCGCCGAGCTGCACGGCGCGCTGGGGACGAACCGGGCGATCGAGTCCGTGGACGAGGCGCGGGAGGTGGCTGCGGCGATCGAGGCGCTGTTCCGCGGCCGACCAGAGGTGCCCGCGGCCGAACGGCGCACCCGCGCCTAGGCGAGCGCGGTGGGGTGGAGCACGGGCGCGTAGCCCGCAGCCAGCACCGACAGGGTCGTCGGCGGCGTCAGCACCTCCACCGCACCGACCGACCGACCGACCGACCGTAGGGGCCATCGAGCGTGCCGCCGGTACGTTGCCCCTCGTGGACGGCGCACCGACCATCGAGCAGGTCGTCGTGGCGATCGTCGAGGCGCTGCGGGCCGCAGGGGATCCGGCGCGGGCGCCGGAGCAGCGGGCCTACCTGAAGAGCGACCTCGAGTTCTGGGGCGTCACCGTCCCCGAGGTGCGGGCGATCGTGAAGGCGGCGCTCACCACCAGGTCCCGACCGGACCACGACCTCGTCGTCGGGGTCGCCGACCAGCTCTGGCGGGCGCCCGTCCACGAGCGGCGCCTCGCCGCGTGCCAGGTGCTCGCCCTCCACGTCGTGGTGCTCTCCCCCGATGACCTCGTCCTGGTGGAGCGGCTGCTGCGCGAGGCACGGACGTGGGCGCTCGTCGACGTGCTGGCGCCCGACGTGGTGGGGCCGCTCGCCGTCGCGCACCCCGAGGCCACGGGTGCGGTGCTCGACCGGTGGAACCGCGACGCGGACTTCTGGCTGCGCCGAGCCTCGATGCTCGCCCTCCTGCGCCCCCTGCGCGCCGGCGGCGGCGACTGGGAGCGCTTCTGCCGCTACGCCGACGCGTGCTGGACCGAGCCCGAGTTCTTCGTGCGCAAGGCCATCGGCTGGATCCTCCGCGACACCGGCCGGCGGCGCCCCGACATGGTGTTCGAGTGGCTGCTGCCCCGGGCGGCGATCGCCTCGGGGGTGACGATCCGCGAGGCGATCAAGCCACTCGACGACGCGCAGCGAGCGGCGATCGCCGCAGCGCGCCACGCCCCGGCGACCTAGCGTCCGCCGGGTGCCGCACGCCTTCATCAGCCACAGCAAGCACGACGCGGAGCTGGCCCAGCGCGTGGCGTACGGGTTGGAGAGCAACGGGGCGCCGTGCTGGATCGCTCCTCGGGACATCCCGCCCGCCGAGGACTACGCCGATGCCCTGGAGGCCGGCGTCACCCGCGCCCGGGTCGTGGTGTTCCTGGCGTCGGCGCACTCGATGGGGTCCCGGTACTGCCGCGCCGAGCTCGAGATCGCCCGCGCCGACGAGGTGTCCATCCTCCCCGTCCTCCTCGACGAGACGCCGATCACCGGAGGGTGGCGGATCTACCTGAGCGGCCACCAGTGGCTGAGGGCGGAGGGGGCCGAGGAGGCCTGGATCGCAGACCTGGCGACGTCGCTCAAGCGCCTCGGGGTGCTCGAGGACGGGCGCCGACGGGCGCCGGCCCGCGAGCCTGCAACACGGGGCACCGAGGCCTGGAAGCCATGCTCCAGCGGTTCGAGGCCTACGACCCGGGCTGCCAGGCGCGCGGCTTGTTGGCCCACATGGCCGACACCGGCTGGTCACGCACCTGCCCGCCGCGCGCCAGGGCACCGGGACGCCGCCCTCCTACATCCGCCTGACCCGGGCCGGCCGACGGCGCGCACCGCCGCATCCACCTGGCGCGTCCCTGTTCGTCGCCGGCTCAAGCGGGCGCAACGCTGGCGGCCATGCCCGGCACGACCGAGACCACCTCCGGCGTGTACCTGGACCACACCACCACGCCGCGGCGGATCGCTCGACCAGGCGGTGCGGGGTGCGGACCACCTCGCGGCCTGGGCCGACGGCGCCGACGTCGAGGGGCTGCTGCCCCGCTGACGGCCGACCAGCCGCGCCCGCCCCGGCCGTCGGCCTCGAGCGGCGAGTACGGTGCGGTCCGGTGTCGCCCTTCGCTGGTCCCCTGTTCGCCGCTGCGCTCCTGCTGCTCGCCGCAGGGGCGGTGAAGGTGGCGACCCCGGCCTCCACCCGCGTCGCGCTGCAGCGGGCCGGCCTGCCGAGCCAGGCGATGGCAGTCCGGGCCCTCGGCGTGGCCGAGGTGGCCATCGCGGTCGCGGCCCTCGCCGTCGGTGGGCCGATCGCGGCTGGGCTGGTCGCCCTGGCGTACCTGGGCTTCGCCGGCTTCGCCGCGCTGCTCGCGGCGCACCCGCGGCGCAGTGCGCCGTGCGGGTGCTTCGGGGCCTCGAGCGCCCCGGTGGGCGCCATCCACGTCGTCGTCGACCTGGTCGCCGCTGCGCTGTGCGCTGCGGCAGCCGCCAACGACCGGTGGCCTGGGCCAGGCCGCCTCCGACACGCCCTGGGCAGGGGTGCCGTTCTACGGGCTGACCGCGCTGCTGGCGTGGGCCGCCTACCTCACCCTCACCTTGCTGCCGGAGCTCCAGGCGGCGGTGAAGACCCAGGGAGCTGCCTCGTGACTGCCCTCGTCGTCCTGCTGGGCCTGGTGGTGGCCGTGCTGGCCCTGCTGGTGGCCGGCCTGCTCCGCAGCCACGCGGAGATCCTGAAGCGCCTCCACGAGCTCGGCGCCGGCCTCGACGAGGACGGGACGGCACCCCCGCCCCGTGGCCGACCGGCGACGCCAGCGCCGACGCCGATCACCTCGCGCGACGACTTCCAGGTGATGCCCCAGGTGCCCGCCCCGCCCGACCGCGAGCACTTCGGTGGATCGGCGGACCTGGTCGGGGTCAACGCCGGCGGCACCGAAGCGCTGTCGGTGCGCATCACCGGCGTGGAGCACGACACCATCGTCGCCTTCCTCTCCAGCGGCTGCATCACGTGCCAGAAGTTCTGGGACGCCTTCCGCAAGCCCCGGAAGCTGAAGCTCCCGTCCGGCACCCGCCTGGTCATCGTCACCAAGGGCCCGCGCGACGAGAGCCCATCCACGGTGGCGAGCCTGGCGCCCAGCGCCTTCCCCACGGTGATGTCGACCGAGGCATACGCGGACTACGACGTGCCCGGATCGCCGTACTTCGTCTACGTGCACGGCCCGTCGGGCCGCGTGCGGGGCGAGGGCACAGGGCCCGACTGGGACCAGGTCCAGGCGCTGCTCTCGCAGGCCACTGTCGACAGCGGCCTGACCTCGGCGCTGGCCGACCACCAGGTGGCGAAGCCCGACGCCGACCAGGCCCGTGAGGAGCGCATCGACCGAGAGCTCGCCGCCGCCGGCGTCCTGCCCGGGGATGCGAGCCTCTACGCCGCAGCCGCCGACGAGGGGGCGCACGACCACGGCGACCACGACCACCGCCACGACGGTGGCGATGGGGTCGGGCCGGCCGTCGCGCCTCCGGCCGATCCGCGATGATGGGGCGGTCATGAAGCTCCAGGCGCACGGCATCGAGACCGACCTCCCGCCCGGCTGGGAGGGCCGCATCGGCGTGCGCATCCAGCCCAGCGCCAGCACCCGGGCCATCGGCGATCCGGGCGAGGTCACCCATCCCATCGTCCACCTCGCCAACTTCGCCCTGCCCGAGCAGCGGGGCGACTTCGGCTCGGGCGCCGTCGACCTGATGGGGCCGGGCCACGTGATGATCGTCCTGTTCGAGTACGGGCCCGAGTGCGTCGGCACCGAGCTCTTCGCCCGCCAGGGCCTGCCCACCAAGCTCACCCCGAGCATGTTCTCCAGCTCGGCGCTCCAGCGGACCCTCCCGGGCCAGGCGGGCTGCCAGATCTGGTTCACCGAGGCCGACCGGGCCTTCTGCTGCTACGCCGTGCTCGGCAAGCAGTCGGCCGCCGCCCGCGTCCTGCCGTCCGCCAACGCCACGCTCGCCGCCACGAGGATCTCGCCCCGATGACCGCCACCCTGGACCTGGCCGACGACGGCATCCACCGCGATCCGGTCAACCACGACCCGATCGGCACCGCCACGTTCACCCAGCGCCTGGCGATGAAGGCGAGCAAGCTGCTCGGCCGCAGCACCAGCCGACGCTCGTTCCTCACCCGCACCGCGGTCGTGGGCTCCGCGCTCGCCGTCGGGCCGATCGACTTCCTGATGAAGCCGGGCACCGCCTACGGCTACGTGTGCGGGACCTGCGGCGACGGCTGGACCGCGTTCTGCTGCACGATCATGGGCGGCCGCAACGTGTGCCCGCCCAACAGCTTCGTGGCCGGGTGGTGGAAGGCTGACAACGCCGCCTACTGCTGCGGGGCCGCCCGCTACATCATCGACTGCAACGCCACCTGCCCGACCCAGTGCAGCTGCCGGTGCGCCGGGGATTCCTGCGACGGCCGGCGCACGTGCTGCAACCAGTTCCGGTACGGCCAGTGCCACACGGAGATCGCCTGCTACGGCCCGGTGGTGTGCCGGGTCGCCACGTGCACGCCGCCGTGGAAGTACGACCCGAGCTGCACCACCAGCTCCGCGACCGACAACAACACGGTCAACCACGGCGCCCCTTGCCTCACCACCGACTGCGGCACCGCGATCGCCAAGAAGTACGCCGAGCTCGGCGGCACCGCGGGCTTCCTCGGCCCGCCCATCGCCGAGGAGAAGGCCAACGCCGACAAGCGGGGCCGGGTGCGGCGCTACCAGCACGGCAACATCTACTGGACGCCCACCACCGGCGCCCACGAGGTCCACGGGCCGATCCTCACGGAGTTCGGCAAGCAGGCCGGCGTGAACGGGATCCTCAAGTACCCCACGTCGGACACCCGCACCTCGTCGGACAAGAAGAGCCGGTACTCGAACTTCGAGCACGGCCGCATCTACGACCGCGGCTCGGCGGGGGTGTTCACGGTGCCCGCCCCGTACTTCGCCAAGCACGAAGCCCTGGGCGGCGTCCACGGCACCCTCGGCTACCCGATCGCAGCGGTCCGCACCTCCAGCGACAAGGCGAGCCGCTACCAGAACTACGAGAAGGGCCGCATCTACGTGCAGGGCAGCCGGGTGACCGAGATCCACGGCGCCGTGTTCACCCTCCACGAATCGCTCGCGGGGGTCCACGGCACCCTCGGCTACCCCATCACGGACCTCACGCCCTGCGACGACCGCCGCGGCAAGGCCCAGTGGTTCGAGCACGGGTTCATCTGGTACTCGCCCACCACCGGCGCCCACGCGCTGTGGGGCAAGGTCCTCGACCGCTACCTGGCCAACGGCCACGAGGGCGGCTACCTGAAGTACCCCACCTCCGAGCCCACCGCGGTCGGCGACGGGCGCGGCACCTACGCCACCTTCGAGCAGGGCCGGATCTACGCCAGCACCACCACCGACGGCTTCGAGGTCCACGGCGCCATCCTCACGGCCTACCTCGACACCTACGGCGGGCCCACCGGCAGCCTCGGCTACCCGTTGTCGGAGCTGGACCCGCCCGGCACCGCCGGCGGCCGCTTCCAGCGGTTCGAGGGCGGCAAGCTCCAGTTCAAGAGCGACTCGGAGATCGTGTTCGTGCCCTGATCGGGCGCCCCGGTACGGTGATGCCCCCTCGCGGGTGTAGCTCAATGGTAGAGCTCCAGCCTTCCAAGCTGGCTATGCGGGTTCGATTCCCGTCACCCGCTCTCGCAGGTCAGCAGCTGATTCCGAAGCCACGGCTCGCTGTATTGGCCAACCCCGCCTGCAAGGCCCATCGCGTGAGCATCTCACGCCCCGGCACCTAGAGTTCTCGCCCCATGGCGTCACGCGGGTCGAATCGGAAGCGGCGGGTGAGCGGCACGCTCCCGTACCTGCAGCGCGATCACCCCACCGCAGTCGCCTTCCTGGATGAGACTGGGTCGGTATCAGGCGATCGAATCTTCGCCATCGGCTGCCTGAAGCTCTCTGACCCGGCCGCTGTACTGCGCCAGATTCGGCGAGTGCGGGATCTCCGCCATCGATACGGCGAGATCAAGTTCACCCGGACCCGGTCACGCAGTCACGTCGAGTTCTACTCCGAGGTCGTCGATTGCCTGATGAGTGACCCGAAGGCCCAGTTCTTCTGCTTCGTCGCGGACCGAACGATTGCCGACCCCATCGAACGGTTCGGCACGCAGTGGGACGCCTACGCCAAGTTGGCCGAGCAGTTGGTGTCGGCTCATGTCGCGACAGACGAGATCGTGACCGTGCTCGCCGACATCTACGACACGCCGGGCGAGATCCTGCTCGAGCAGACGATTCGGGAGGCTGTGAACCGTCGGCTACGCCGCCTGGCGGTCGCGTCCATCTGCCAGCTGGACAGCAGATCGACCGACGGGCTGCAACTCGTCGACCTGCTCACTGCCGGCGTCGCGTTCGGCTTCAGGCGCGACCTCGGGCTGGCGAAGGCTGGCGGGCACAAGGACCAACTTGCGGCCCACGTCCGAGCCACGCTGGGCATGCCCGAGGAGTCGGAGAGCTGGCGCTCGGAGCACCACAGCATCGCTCTGTACGAACACGGCTCGTGGAACGGTGGTTGATCATCCGCCAACGACGCCGATAGGGTCTTTGCATCGGGTGTGGGCCCTCTGGGGCCTTTAGCCCGCTTCTCGGTTGACCTCGGCTCTTCGGCCGGGGTCAACCTCGTTTTCGACTGATGCGGGCAATTCGGGAGTTCAGGCCGGGCGCCTACGAGCTCGGGCCCCGATGGAACGGGGCCCGAGGAACTGGTGAAGCTCGCGCAACCGCGGCCGTCAGCGAAGCAGGCATCGGCGCGGTGCGGCTCCGGCCCTCCCGCTACGGGCCCTGGCTTGTGGTCGTCAGAGGGAACCAGGCTCCCCAAGCACATCTCGGTCACCATGCGTAAGCTCTCGGCCGAAATCGGTGGAGCACGGCGGATGCAACGGGAGGGACGAGATGCGCAGGTTCATCGGCGCGGCGCTGGCACTGGCGCTCGTGGGCTGCGGAGCCAGTGGCGGCAGGTCGGCCCAAAACGAGCCGAGTTCGAGCACTGCTCGTGCGAAGGTCACCACGACGACGGCACCCACCACCACGACGACCATCGCCAAGCTCCAGGCGTTGCAGGAGATGGGAGCGGAGATCGAGCGGGCTTGCGCTGCCTCGGTGGCCAGCGGCACCGATCCGTCCATCAGGTACAACATCTCCTGGCGTCCCTACGGGAGTCCGGATGAGGTGCTCCAAAGAGCTCGCCAGTGCACCGATGCTCGCCGGGCGGCCATCGAGAACAAACGACGGCAGGAAGAGGAACGTCGCAGGCAGGAAGAGGAGCAGCGCCGTGCCGAGGAAGAGGCTGCTCGAGGAACGGTCAGCCAGCAGAACGCCAAAGCGATGGCCCAGGACTACCTCAACTCGTCGGCCTTCTCGCGCACTGGTCTGATCTCGCAGCTTGAGTACGAGGGATTCTCCAACGGAGACGCCGTTTGGGCCGTGGACGGCCTCAACGTCGACTGGAACCAACAGGCCGCGAGGATGGCCGCGGACTACCTGGATTCGTCGGCGTTCTCCAGGAGCGGGCTCGTGCAACAGCTTGTGTACGAGGGTTTCACCCAGGCACAGGCGGAGTACGGCGTCAGCACCACCGGGCTCTGAGCAGCCTTCACCTCCGCGTTGCCGATCGGCTCACCCGCTGGCGCAGAGCAGAGCATCAGCCAGCCTCACGGCCGTGTGGGCGTCGCGCTCGCCAGCCGGGTCGGGCGGCTGGGCCGACCGACCTTTGAGTGTCCCTCGACGACCGGTGAGCGCGAGTCGATGGCGCGCTCTGCCCTGCTCGGGACGATTGCGCAGCCGTTCCCTTGGACAGACTGCTCCCATTGAGGTGCGCGATGTTCCGCCCGTGACCGCTCCCAATGAGCTTCCAAGCTGGCTATGCGGGTTCGATTCCCGTCACCCGCTCCGCTCAACTTCTGCGATCCTGGGCCGATCGGCCCAGGGTGACTGCGCCCCAGCCCGCGCCCCCGCACGCTCCGCCTGTCGACCTCGAGGCTCGGCGCGCCGCGGAAGCCCGGTTCGGCCGCCCGATCTGTCGAGCCCTCACCTGGATGCGGCGGCTCCGGCTCATCCGCGACGGCGGCGAGGGCCGGCCCCAGCGCATCCTCGTCGCGCGCCTCGGCGACCCCGGCCTGACCGTGCAGGCCGCCCCCGCGCTGCGCCGGGCCGTCGAGCTCGCCGGCCGGGACAACGTGTACGTGGCCGTCGACGTCGTCGACCGGTTCGTGGTCGACGAGCTGCGCATCATCCCGCCGGAGAACGTGATCGAGCTGCGGTCGGGCTCCAACGGCGAGATCTGGCGCGACGTGCGCGCCGCTGCACGCATCGCCCGCAAGGCGAAGGTCGATGCGGCCGTCGACCTGTCGTTCTCCTCGCACCGCAGCGCCGCCCTCGTGGCGATGAGCGGCGCACGCCGCCGAGCCGGCCTGCACAGCCCGAAGGGCACGGGGCCCCAGCGCGGGGACCTCATGACCCACCGGGTCGCCCCGAACCCGGTGCTGCACGCCAGCCTGGCCTTCCTCGCCATCGTCGACGTGCTGTCCGAGGCGCCCGAGGACCTCCCGGCCATCGACCGGCCGCCGGCACCGCTCGTGCCCGCGCCGCTCGCGCTCCCCTCCCCCGTCGAGTCCGCCCAGGTCGAGGACATCGCCAGCCACATCCTCCGCCACCGCCGGGACCCGCTCGTGATGCTGATCGACCCGAACATGGGTGATGCGGTCGGCCTGCGTCGCTGGCCCGACGACCGGTACGTGGAGCTGACCCGCAAGCTGCTCACCCACTTCAAGGACCTGGTCGTGCTG
The DNA here is from genome assembly GCA_046331115.1 of Acidimicrobiales bacterium. Taxonomy (GTDB): domain Bacteria; phylum Actinomycetota; class Acidimicrobiia; order Acidimicrobiales; family Iamiaceae; genus Aquihabitans. The sequence goes on along the minus strand of JAXLRJ010000034.1, from coordinate 14,378 downwards.
GTCACCGGCACCCCGCCCGAGGCCCAGCACGCCGAGGACCTCGCCCGCCTCGTCGGCTCGGACCGGTGCGCGAGCGTGGCGGGGAAGCTGTCGGTCCGCCAGCAGCTCGCCCTCTACCACCGCGCCGACGTGCTCGTGACCCACAACAGCGTGGCCGCCCACCTCGCCGGGCTCACCCCGATCGACGTGGTGACGCTCTTCGGCCCCGAGTCGCCCGAGGCGTTCGGGGTGGTCGGCGAACGGGCCCACGGGATCTGGGCGGGGATCCCCTGCAGCCCGTGCATGCACGCCGCCAACGACCGCCGCACCTCCTGCGCCGACAACGCGTGCATGCGCCACGTCGAGGTCCCGGTGGTCGTGCACCAGGTGCGGGCGATCCTGGAGCGCCGGGCCCAGGCGGCCATGTCGGGCCCGCCGGCGGCGTTCGCGGCGCCCGCCGGCACCCCCGGCCCCGCCACGTTCTCTCCCTGGGCCTGAACCGGTCCGGCCGCTAGGCCTCCAGCAGCCCCGCGTCGTCGGACACCTCGAGGCGCCCGGTGGCCATGTCGTAGAGCGCACCCACCACGAACGCGTGGTGGCCCGCCGGCGTGACCAGCGTCCCGAGCGAGCGGAGCACGTCCACCGTGGCCGCCAGGTTGGCGCCGGTGGCGCGCACCGGGTCCTCGCCGACCACCTGGGCGAGGCGGTCGGCGACCTCGCCGGTGAGCTCGCCGAGGTGGCCGTCGGCGTGGTCGTCGGTCAGCGCCGCGAGCACGGCGCCGCAGCCGGTGTGGCCCATCACCACGACGAGCGGGATCCCGAGCACCCGGACACCGAACTCGATGCTGCCCAGCGCCACCCCGGCCAGGGACTGCCCGGCCGTCCGCACGGTGAGCAGGTCGCCGACCCCCTGGTCCAGCACCACCTCCGGCGGGACGCGGGAGTCCACGCAACCGAGCAGGACGGCGATGGGCTCCTGGCCCTCCAGCAGCGCGGCGCGCTCGGCCTCCCCCATCGTGCGGGGGGCCATGGAGCCTTCGGCGAAGCGACGGTTGCCCTCGAGCAGCGCCAGCAGCGCCAGCCGGGCTGCGGTGCGGGCCTCGTCGATGGTCACCGCGGGATCAGTCACGAAAGCTCCTTCGCACGTGTCCCTGCATCATTGCCGCGGTGCAGGCATGCCCCCAAACGGTCCGGGTCAGGGAGCGTCGATGCGGACATCGTCGATCCGCACCGCCTTGGCGCCGACGTTGGCGCCGTTGCGCACGATCGACGTGAAGATCGTGCCGCTGCCGGCCACCCCGGCGTCGGTGATCGAGCCGGCCCAGGCGGCTGGCTGCGCCTGGCCATCGGCCCAGACCTTGAACTGCACGGTGGATCCGACGACGCGCACCCGCACCCACCGCTTCCCCGTCGTGATCGGCTGGGCGCCGGTGACGGTGAGCACGGTGGTGGTGGTGCCGTTCACGACCTTGCGCAGGTACGCGGTCCCCGAGTTGCTCGCCACCTCGATGCCGTAGCCCGTCCTCGGGCGATAGGCGTTCAGCCACCCGCCCGACCCCCGCACGTAGAGGTTGAAAGTGGCCGCTGCGCTGGTGGACGACCACTGGTACGAGAGCGTCGTGTCCGAGTCGGTCACCGGCACGAGGCTCGTCAGCTGGGCCCGTGCGTAGGCGTTGGCCACGTCGTCGACGGCGAGCCGTCCCGTCCCGGCGTCGACGGCGATCGACCCGGACGCGGCGGACGTCGACCAGCCCGGCCACGCCGAGCCGTCGGCGAGGCCGAAGCCCTCCTGGTAGAGGGGTGGCGGGGGCGGCGGGACCGTCGTGGTCGTGGTGGTCGGCGCCGCCGTGGTCGTGGTGGTCGGCGCCGTCGTGGTCGTCGTCGGATCCAGCGTCGTCGTGGTCGTCGTCGGATCCAATGTCGTCGTCGTGGTCGTGGGGTCGGCGATCGTGGTCGTCGTCGTCGGATCCAACGTCGTCGTGGTCGTCGTCGGATCCACCGAGGTGGTCGTCGTCGTCGGGTCCAGGGTCGTCGTGGTCGTCGTCGGGTCCAGGGTCGTCGTGGTCGTCGTCGGGTCCAGCGTCGTCGTGGTCGTCGTCGGATCCACCGAGGTGGTCGTCGTCGGATCGATCGTCGTCGTGGTCGTCGGGTCGACGGTCGTCGTGGAGGACGTCGTGGTCGTGGCCTCGGTGGTGGTCGTGGTCGTCGCTGGTACGGCGGTCGACGCGAGCGCGGCGAGGAACGAGAGGTCGCTCGAGCTGGGAGCGTCCTGGTGGACCTCCACCGCGATCGTGTTGGTGCCGACCACGACGGCGGAGGGTGCCAGCGCGAACGTCCGCACCTGGTTCTCGGCCGTGCCCGAGCGACCCGAGGCAGCGCGCGTGGACGAGGTGATCGTGCCCGAGGGCATGTTGTCTCGCACGACCTCGACGCCGTTCACGTAGACGACCGCCCCGTCGTCGGCGACCAGGCGCAGGGTCAGCGTCGCGGGCAGCTCGGTGGCGTCGAACGTGGTGCGGTAGTACGACGTGATCGGCTTGCTCCCGAGCGCCCCGGTGGGCAGCACCGTTGCCTCGTCCCCGTCGCCGTAGCCGAGCTGGGCCCGCCCCGATGGCCAAGCCCGATCGTCGAAGCCGGGCTGCTGCCAGCCGGCCGGCACGGGCGCGGTGCCGTCCTGGTAGCGCCACGACGCTCCCCCGCGCACGGTGATCGGGCTGGCCGGCACGGCCAGCGCGGGCAGGATCGCGAAGCCGGAGACGGCCACCCCGCCGACGAGGTTGAAGTCGCCCGCCACGACCAGGCGGTTGGCATCGCCGTCGAGGGCTCGGATGCCCCAGAACCGGTCGAAGGTGGGGTGCAGGTCGTAGTCCCGTGAGCCGTCGTCGCTGTCGTTGCCTGCGAGCCGCTGGGTGGTGTCGCCGTCGCAGGCCTCGTGGAAGCCGGTGAACACCGAGCCGTCGACGATGTGGATCGCCTGGGCATCGCCGTCGCACCGCTGGTGCCACAGCGCTCGACCGGACGCGGCGTCGAGCCAGGTGCCCTGGTTGCCCACGCCGGTCTCGGAGACGGCGACCCGCGTGCCCGTGGCATCCACCTCGATGTCGCTGGGCGGCCCCGCCAGCGTCCACGCCACGGGGTCGAGCGCGCCGGCGCTCGTGACCCTGGCCATCCAGGTCGAGGTCGTGCCGTTCACCTTGGTGAACCCGCCACCGGCGTAGAGCGCGCCGTCCGGAGCGACGGCCAGCGCGTTCACCGTGCTGTCGAAGGTGGGCGCGAACGAGGTCAGCGATCCATCAGCCAGGTTGAGGGCCGCCGCCCGGCTGCGGGCGGTGCCGGCGATGGTCGAGAACGAACCGCCGACGTAGAGGCGGGTGCCGGAGGCGACGAGGGCGTACACGTTGCTGTTGGCCGAGGGTGCCCACCCGGCGACGAGGGCGCCCGTGGTGGCGTCGACGGCGGCGAGCCGGCTCCGGCTGGTGCCCGCGACCTGCGTGAAGGACCCACCCACGTACAGGCGGGAGCCGTCGACGGCGAGGGCACGGACGGCGCCGTTGGTGTCGGCCCGGAAGGCGGGCAGGATCGCGCCCGTCTGCAGGTCGAACGCGGCGAGGTTGGCTCGGGGGAACGCCATCGTGCCGTCGGGGCTGGTCACGGTGGTGAACTGGCCGCCGACGTAGAGGGTCCCGCCCGAGATCGCGGTCGTCCACCCCACCCCGTCGAGCCGCCAGCTGGCGATCGGGGCGTTCTGGAAGTGGGCCGGTGCGACGCTCGCCGAGGCCGGGCGCGGCCCCGCCACCACCACCACGGTCGCTGCCAGCGCGAGGAGCCACGCCGCTACGGACCGTGCTCGCCTGCCCTCCCGATCACGCACCGTGGTTGACGGTACCTGCTGGGCCGGGCGTTGTACAGGTACAAGGCCCGGACGGCGATCAGGTCGGTGTGGCGGCCGGGCTCTTGCCGCCGGGGCTCGGCCCGTAGGCGTTCACCGCGACGACGAGGAACGTGTAGGTCGTGCCGGGGGTCAGGCCGGTCACCACCTGGGTGTTCGCGCTGCTGGCGAACGTGCGGGGCGCCTGCGCGGTGGCACCGACGTAGGGCGTGATCACGTAGCTCGTGATCGGCGCGCCGTTCGGTGCGGGCGCCCACCACTTCACCGTGACCTGCCCGGCCCCAGCCACCACGGTGATGAACCCAGGCGTGGAGGGCGTGCCGACGACGAGCGCGCTCGATGCCGGCGAGGCTGCGCCGGTGCCGATGGCGTTGGTGGCCTGGACGGTGAACGTGTAGCTGCCGCCGTTGGTCAGGCCGCTCACGAGCTGGGTGGTCGTCGTGGAGGCGAAGTCCACGGCGGGCTGGGCCACGCCGCCGAGGTAGGGCGTGACGCGGTAGCCCGTGACCGGGGAGCCACCGTCGCTGGCCGGGGCCTTCCACGACACGGTGGCCGAGCCGTTGCCAGACTTCGCCGAGACGCTCGACGGCGCACCCGGTGCGGTGGGGCTCACGAGCGCAGCGGGCGACATTGCGGCAGGGCCAGGGCCGAAGGCGTTCACGGCGACGACCGAGAACGTGTAGGTGGTTCCGTTGGTGAGGCCGGTGACCACCTGGCTGTTGGCGCTGTTGGCGAAGGTCACGGGTGCCTGGGCGACCGACCCGATGTACGGCGTGATCACGTAGCTCGTGATCGGGGCGCCGTTCCCCGAGGGCGCCCACCACTTCACGGTGGCCTGCTTGTTGCCCGGCACCACGGAGAGGAAGCCGGGCGTGCCCGGCGTGCCCACGACGAGGGCGGCCGACGCGCTCGACGAGGTGCCTTCCCCCATCGCGTTCACCGCGGCCACGGTGAACGTGTAGCCGGTGCCGTTGGTGAGGCCGGTCACGGTCTGGGTCGTGGCGGTGGAGTTGAAGGTGATCGGCGCCTGGGCAACGCCGCCCGCGGTCGGGCGCACGACGTAGCCGGTGATGGGCGAGCCGCCATCGGACGTCGGGGCCTTCCACGCGAGGACCGCCGAGCCGTTGGCGGACTTCGCCGTGACGCTCGTCGGCGCGAGCGGCGGCGTCGGGTTGACCACGACGGCGGACGTGGTCCCCGCGGCGCCGGTGCCCCGGCTGTTCGTGGCGGCCACGGCGAAGGTGTAGGTCGTGCCGTTGGTGAGGCCGGTCACCGTCTGCTGGTTCGCTGCCGAGTTGAACGTGACCGGCGCCTGCGCGACCGAGCCGATGTAGGGGGTGATGGTGTAGCTGGTGATCGGCGCGCCGTTGGTCGATGGCGCCCACCACTTGATCGTGGCCTGCTTGCTCGCGGGCGTGACCGTGAGGAACCCGGGTGCGCCGGGGGCGCCCACCACGAGCGGGTCCGACCCCGTCGAGGATGCGCCGACGGATCCGTAGATCGCTGCGACGCGGAACGAATAGGCCGTGCCGTTGGTGAGGCCGGTCACCGTCTGGGTGGTCGCCGTCGAGGCGAACGTCGTCGGAGCCTGGGCCGTCGACCCCACGTAGGGCGTCACCTGGTAGCCGGTGACGGTGGCCCCAGGGCTCGTCGGCGCCTTCCAGGTCACGCTGGCGCTGGCGTCGCCAGCCTTGGCGGTGACGCTCGTCGGCGTCGGCACCGTGATGGTGGGCGACGCGTCTGAGGCGGGGGCGACGGTGGCGCCGTAGCGGGCGGCCACGGTGAAGCTCACCGGCCCGCCCGTGGTGCCGAGCGGCACGGTGGCGGTGGTGGCGGTCCCATCGACGTCGACCACCTGGCCCGTCGGGGCGACGGTGATCCGGTACCCGGTCAGCGCCGGGCCCGACGCCCACACCGGCGGGGCCTGCCACGACAGCTGCACCTGGTTGCCCTGGAGCGCGGCGGCGACGCCGGTGGGCTTGCGGTCCGGCAGGTAGTCGCGGCAGGGCTGGTTGCGCATCGACTGCGACTGGGTGGTCACCCCGGCGACGGCGCAGGAGGGCGCGGCGGACGGGGCGTAGAAGTTGAGGCGGCCGTCGGGCATCGCCGGCAGCAGCACGCTGGAGGGCATGCCGGCCGAGTGGGCGATCTCGTTCGTGGCCGTCCCGGCGATGTCGGCGAACTCCCAGAACGGCTGGTTGCCGCCCGGCGCCTCGATGTTGACCCGCAGCTTCGACCCAGCGCGGAACAGGTGGGCGAACGGGAAGATCTCGACCCGCACGGGCACGAACTGCCCGGCGGGCAGCGGCGCGGCATCGCCGGCCTGGTAGGTCGGCCACGGGCGGATGGCTGTGCTCTTGGCCGGGTCGAGCGCCCGACGGCTGGCCCGCTGCCACCCGCTCTGGATGTAGACCTCCTTGCCGTCGGGCCGCACCTCCGTCAGGGTCACCTCGAGGTCCGTGTCCGCCGCAGTCGAGCGCAGCCACAGGTCGGCGCTGCCCCCGCCGGCGTAGGGGGTCTTGCCGGTGAACGCCGGCGTCGTGAAGCTCAGGGCCTTGCCCTCCGCCAGCGGGTTCCAGTGCACGTTGGGGTGCGAGGTCCACATCGCGTCGGTCGATCCGTCGAAGGTCTTGGACCGCTTGGACGTGGGGTCGTAGGTGTAGGAGGAGCGGCCGCGAGCGTCACCGTCAGCGACCGTCGGGGCGGTCTTGGCCAGCGCGCCGTCGGGCTGGAGGTACCAGCGCTCGGGCTTCACGGTGCTCGGGGGCCAGGTCTTGTGCGTCGAGGTGATGGTGGCGTAGGGCTGGCCCTCCTTGCCCGCCACGCCGCCGTTCTCCCAGCGGATCTCGATCGGGTCCTGCGCCTCGTACCAGGTGAGCCCCTCGGCGAGGGTGGAGAACACCGGGAAGGCGAACGGGACCGAGGTGATGGTGGTCCCGAAGAGCGGGCCGAGCGCGTCGGCGACCCCGTTCTGGTACCACCCGTTCCCCTCGCGGCCGGGCAATCGTTGGCCGACGTAGAGGTCGACGAACGCTGCCACCTTCATGAACACCTCGGGGCCCAGCGAGTCCACGTGGGTGCCGTTGGTGAAGATGGCGTGGACCTTCGTGCCGCGCTGCTGGAGGATGGTCGCGACCTCGGCGCCGTAGCCGCCGGTCTGCTCGTCCTGCCATTGGGTCTCGAGGAAGGTCGGCACCTCGATCTGGGACGCGAAGTTGCCTGGGCTCAGGTACGCGTACTGCGGCTCGTCGAAGCGGCCGTCGACGATCTCCGCGCTCAGCTTCTGGCTCTGCAGCCGCATCACCTGGTTCTGCTGGCAGGTGGTGTCCCCGCCGGAGATGCGGTTCTTGACCCACGTGTGCGCCGAGGGCTTCGCGTCGGCCTCGCGCTCGAGCGCCCAGTTGAGGGCGAAGCCCTGGTTGAGGATGCCACCCGGGTAGAGGATGCCCCGGTAGCCGTCGGAGAACGGCGAGAGCGGCGTGATGGCCCGCAGGTGCGGCGGGTGCGTCGCCGCCACCGGCATCTGGCTGTAGCCCGAGTACGAGATGCCGACCATGCCGACGTTGCCGTTCGACCAGCTCTGGTGGGCGAGGGTCTCGATGACGTCGTAGCCGTCGGTGCGCACCGCGTCCTCGAAGAACCAGAACGCACCGCCCGAGCAGGTGGTGCCCCGGAGGTTGACGCCCACCACCACGTAGCCCAGGTACGGGTAGAACGCCGCTTCCTGGGGCGTCTGGCCGGGCTGGGACGGGTCGTACCCGCTGTAGTCGACGACCACCGGCCAGGGCCCGGAGCTGCCGTCGTTCGGGAACGTGACGTTGATCGAGAGCTTCGTGCCGTCCCGGGTGGTCAGGTACTGGTAGCCCGAGGTCAGGGTGCCCCGGGTCGCCTCGTAGAACGACTGGTCGGGGTGCACGTTCGGGTCGAGCACGGTGAGGCCGCTGACCGTGGTGCCGCCCTCACGGACCTGGTAGCCGGGACCGGGGGCGAGGTCGCGGAAGAGCTTGGCGCCCTGGGTGTCGGCGGTGCCGGACTGCAGGACCGTGCCGCTGCCGTCGAGCAGTTCGACGGTCGATCCGGCCGGGTGCCCGTAGGTGTACACCTGCTCGATCGACCCCTTGGCCGTGAACGAGCCGGCGGCGGCAGTGGGGGCGGTCGGGAGCAGGAACAGGCCGGTGGCGACCAGCAGCGCCGCCGTCGACGCGGCGACGGCGGCACGCAGGCGTCTGGGACGTGGACCGTTCATGTCAGCTCCCCCTGACCCGCTCCACGCAGGCCTCCACTTCCGGCGCAGAACGCTACTGGCTGGGGGCGGCCCGGATGCAGGCGGCGAACGCCCCGATCACTCCACCAGGTCGTCGTCCGGCGGGCTGAGCGGCCCGATCCGGAACAGGGACGTGTAGGGCGCTGGGTCCGTGCTCCACGCCAACGCCTCCACCTGCGCGACGGATCGGCGACCACCGATCGATCGGAGCAGGTCGAACCGGGTGGCCTCGAGGGTGGCGAGGTCATCGATGGCGAGCCCGCCGACGTCCCCTGGGCCTCCCGGGGCGCCGACCACGACGCGGTCCTGGCCGGTGACGAGGACGACGGGCGCGAGCCCGGCCCGGCGCACGGCGTCGTCCAGCGCACCCTCCATGAACCGCAGGCCGACCTCGACGGCATCGCTGTCGCGCCCGCCGGGTCGACCGAGCGCGCCGCGCAGGTCGTGCTCGTGGGTGGTGGCGTCGAAGCAGAACTGCGAGGCGATCTGGCCGGGCAGCATGCCGGCGAGGGAGTCGATCACCGGGCCCGTCGCGGTCCAGCGGTCGAGGAGCCCGGCGACGCCGAGCGATGCGAAGCGGTCCACGTGGCTGTCAGCCCAGGCTGCCGTGCCGACGTCGTCGCCGATGTTGCCGTCCACGATGTCGATGCAGACGCCGACCACGTGGGCGAGGGTGTCGGTGACGCTCCAGGCCGGGCAGGCCGGCACGACGGTGGCGGCTGCCTCGGCCTCGTCGATGCCCGCCAGCAGGTCGGCCACCCGGGCACGGACCCCGGCGTGGGCGACGATGGCCGCGGTGGCGGCATCGTCGGCAGGTCCGGGCGGGCGCAGCGGCAGGTGGTCCATGGCGGGAGGCTAGGGGGATATCGTCGGTCGTCCGACGACCAGGAGGGAAACGACCATGGGCTTGCTGAGGAACCGCGACGGTGGCGGACCGGTGCACTACCAGATGCGGGAGAAGCTCATCGCCTTCGGCGACGACTACTGGATCGAGGACTCCAACGGGGAGAAGACCTACAAGGTCAACGGCAAGGCCCTCCGCATCCGCGACACCTGGATCCTTGAGGACCGCAACGGCAGCGAGGTCGCCAAGATCCGCGAGCGCAAGCTGAGCGTCCGCGACGCCATCAAGATCGAGTGCCACGGCCACGAGGCGATCGTGAAGAAGAAGATCGTGTCCGTCCGGGACCGGTTCCACATCGAGTTCAACGGCGGCGACGACCTCGAGGCCCACGGCCGCATCACGGACCACGAGTACGAGATCGAGCAGGGCGGCCACAAGGTCGCCGAGGTGTCCAAGCGCTGGTTCCGCGTGCGCGACACCTACGGCGTCGAGATCTCACCCAACGTCGATCCGGCCCTGATCCTCTCGATCACGGTCGCCATCGACGCCATGTCGCACGACTGATCCCCTCCACCGTCCGAGCACCGGATGTGCATGGAATCGGACATCGAGGATCGAAAGGGATCGACTGTCACACCCCCTCCCTAGGGTGGTGACATGGCATCGGCGGCGGACCACTCGGAGGTGCAGGCAGCGATCGACCAGGCGCGCGCCGCCCTCGACGCGCTCGCGTCGGCCGGTGCGCTTGCCGCCGACGGGGCACAGGCCGCGGTCGTCGCCCGGGAGCTCGGGTGCCTACGCAGCCGCGTCGAGGCCCAGGTGGTCCGGCTCGTGACCGCTGCCGAGGACCACGGATGGTCGATGGCCGACGGCTTCCGCTCGGGCGCCGCGCAGGTCGGCTACCACGCCAACGCATCCGGCGCAGAGGTGAGCCGATGGACGCGCTCGGGGCGCGCCCTCCGGGCGCTTCCCGAGGTCGCAGGCCGGTTCGCTGCGGGGCGCATCGGGGTCGCCCAGGTCGCCCGCATCGGCCGGACCTGGGCCAACCCGCGGGTGCGCGGCGCGTTGGCGGAGATCGACGAGCACCTCGCCACGCTGGCGGAGCTGATGGGCTTCGCGGACCTGGACCGCTTCCTGCGCGATTGGGAGCGCCTCGCCGATGAGGACGGCGCCCGCCAGCGCGCCGAGCACGACCACCATCGGCGCAACAGCCGGATGGTCCAGGGCCCCTCGGGCGCCTGGACCTGGACCACGACGCTCGGCTCGAGCGATGGCGCGGAGGCCAGCGCGGTCTTCGCTGCGTTCGTCGCCGCGGAATGGGAGGCCGAATGGGCCTCGGCGCGGGCCCGGGCCGGCCAGGGCGCCTCCGTCGCAGACCTGCAGCGCACGCCCCAGCAGATCCGGGCCGACGCGCACATGGCCATGGTCCGCTCCGCTGCCACCGCCCGCGCCGGCGCGCCCGGGGGCTCCACGGTGGAGACGGTCATCGTCATGGACCTGGAGACGTTCGAGCGGGAGTCGGCCCGTCTGGCGGGATTGGACCCGGGCCCGCGGTCCGATGCCGGCCGCGCCGCGTTCCGGTGCGAGACCATCGACGGGCAGGCCGTGGATCCCACCGAGGCCACGGCGCGCGCCCTGCTCGGCCACGTGCGCCGGGCGGTCCACGGGGTCGACGGCGTCACCATCGACCTCGGCCGGCGCACGCGGCTGTTCGCCGGACCGGCCCGCTTGGCCGCACTGCTCGGGGGCGCCCACTGCGCCTGGCCCGGGTGCGCTGCTCCCACGAGCCGGTGCCAGGTGGACCACCTCCATCCGTGGGCGCGAGAGGGGCCCACGGACCAAGCCAACGCCGGCCCCTTCTGCGGCAGCCACAACCGCCTCAAGGAGCACGGCTTCACCGTCATCCGCGGGCCAGACGGGACGCTGCACGTCTACCGGCCCGACGGCTCCGAGCTCACTCGTAACCTCGCGGCATGACCCTCCCCCACCCAACGCTGGCCTCCGCCGTGGAGGCCGGCTTGGGCGCGTCCGTCGTCGCCATGCGCCGCGTGCAGGGCGGCGACGTGGCCGAGGCGTTCCGCTGCGACCTGGGCGACGGGCGCACGGTCTTCGCCAAGACCCACCAGCGGCCGAGGCCGGACTTCTTCGCGACGGAGGCGGCCGGGCTCGCCTGGCTGCGCGCGAGCGAGGCCGTGGCGGTCCCCGAGGTGCTGCTCGTCGGCGAGCGCCACCTCGTGCTCGAGTGGATCGACGAAGGACGAGGGACGGCGTCGACGGAGGTCGACCTTGGGCGGGCGCTCGCGGCGCTCCACCGCAGCGGCGCGCCCTGCTTCGGCCGCGAAGACCGGCGTCGCACCGGCAGCCTCGGCGTGCCGAACGAGCCCTGCGACTCATGGCCAGACCTCTACGGGGCGCAGCGCCTCGCGCCCCTCGCCGCGATCGCACGGGATCGCGGCGCCCTGCCCGACGCGGCGATCGCCGGGCTCGAGCACCTTGCGGGCAGGCTGGCGGAGGTCGGTGGCCCGCCGGAGCCGGCCGCACGGCTCCACGGCGACCTCTGGGCGGGCAACCGCCTGGTGGACCGAGACGGACGGAGCTGGCTGATCGATCCCGCCGCCCACGGCGGGCACCGAGAGTTCGACCTGGCCATGATGCGGTTGTTCGGCGGGTACGGGGCCGATTGCTTCGCGGCCTACCACGAGGCGTTCCCGTTGGCCGATGGTTGGCAGGACCGGGTCGCGCTCCACCAGATCGCCCCGCTCGTGGTCCACGCCATCAAGTTCGGCGGCACCTACGTCCCCACCGCCACCCAGGCCATCGCCCAGTACCGCTGAGCGCCCCCGGTTGGATTCGAACCAACGACCATCGGATTAGAAGTCCGGTGCTCTATCCAGCTGAGCTACGGGGGCAGGGCCGGAAGGGAACGTGGCGCGACGCCTCGCGCTGCGCACCCGTCCGGCGACGACGTGCATCGTACGAGGCCGTCGCGACGCGATCGGGCCCGGGCAGCGACTCCCGGCGCGTGGCGTGGTTCTCCCCGTCGACCGCCGGTCGTGAGCTGGGAGCGTCAGGGAGCGGACAACGCGGACCGAGCGAGGGTGCGGAAGTCATCGACCTCAAGCGCCGAATCGAACGCGCGCTTCGGCACCAGGACGACCCTGTTGTTCCGCAACCTGAGCAGGAACAGATCTGACGTCTCGTCGAAGCGGTTGAACAGCGACCACGCCGAACGGGTCTCAGCCTCGCCGTCCGCCAGGTAGACGCCCTGCGCGTTGAAGGCCATGGTCTGCACCCTGTCCCCGAGCTTCGCCTGGACCCTGGACGCCAGCAGGAACAGCAGCCCGAGGAGGAGGAAGCAACTGACGCCGAAGTAGATCAGGTCCGACAGCCCGGTCACTGCTCCCACCACGATGCCGAGCATCCCGAGGACCGGCAGGACCATCCCGACGAGCGAGCGACGGAACTGACGAATGAAGCCCGCTCGCCACTCCCTCGCCGTCAGCGTGAAGCTGACTGCCAGATCCCCGCCCTCCGTGCGCACCAGACGAGCGTTGCACACCGTTCCCTACCTGTCCTGAGAGGTGCAGCGGGCTGGGGCAACGGTTGCCGACGGTGCCCATGTGGCCGTACAATGGCCGGACACCACTGGAGGCACCTGAGATGGCAGCGACGACCAGGACGCGCGACCGGCGCTTGGAGGTCCGGACGACGACGCAGGAGCGCGACCTGATCGACCGGGCGGCCGAAGCCTCCGGCACCGACCTGACCAGCTTCGTGGTGGAGCAGCTCACCGAGGCAGCTCGCCGCGTCCTCGCGGACCGCGACCAGTTCACCCTGGGCTCAGAGGCCGCGGCTGAGTGGGACCGGATCAACCGCCGCTCGGCGAAGGAGCTCGCCGGGCTGCGAAGGCTGATGGCACGCCCGTCCCCCTTCGCTGAGTGACCCGCTACCGAGCTCCCCGGCCCCTCGCACCTGGCCACCGGCTCGAGGACTTCACCTGCAGGTCGACGGAGCAGACGACCTGGCTCCAGAACCACGCCCAGCAGTCGTCTGCTTCCAGCTCCACGCGCACCTTCGTGTCGACCCCGACCGGGAGCCGCGACGTCGTCGCCTACTACGCCTGGTGCATGGCGCAGATCCGGATCGATGACGCACCTCCTCGTCATCGCAAGGGGGCTGGGAGGTACCCCCAACCCATGGCACTCCTCGCTCGCCTGGGTGTCCACGTGGACCACGAGGGACGCGGCCTCGGGGCGGGCCTGCTCGCCGATGCCATCGCCCGGCTCGTCGGGCTCAGCGAGGACATCGGCTGTCGGGGGCTGCTCATCCACGCCGAGACGAACGAGGCCAGGGACTTCTACCTCCACCTCATCCCTGAGCTGCTCCCCAGCCCCACGGACGATCTCCACCTCGTCTTGCTGATGAAGGACGCCCGGCGCACGTTGCTGGGCTGATGCCAGCGAGGCCGAGGATCGCGGATCCCACCGGCCCCTTCTGGGGCGGACGTCCGGCGTGCGCCTCGACGAGCCTCCTCGGCGGCCCTCAGGCGAGCAGGCGAGGCGCCACTGTGGTGGAGTTGGGGCACGACGACGGGAGGTGGGCCATGGGCTACGAGTGGACGGACCTGGTGTGGGAGCAGTCGGTGAGGCTCGCCGACCTGCTGGACGAGATCGACGACGCCGACCTCGTCCACCCGTCGCTGTGCGAGGGCTGGGCGGTGCGGGACGTGATCGGCCACATGCTGCTGGGCCACACGACGCCGATGCCGCAGATGCTCGGGCTCGTCCTCACCTACAAGGGCAACGTGGACAAGGGGTCCTTCGAGAAGTCCAAGGAGCTCGCCGCATCGCTGGCTCCCGACGAGCTGCGCCAGCGCTGGCGGGCGGTGGCAGAGGGCCACGTCACGAAGGGCATCACGAAGCTCATCCCGAAGAAGGAGGGCTTCTTGGACCACTTCGTCCACGAGCAGGACATCCGGCGACCCCTCGGGATGACGCCGCCGACCGACGAAGGACGGCTGCGGCCCGCGTTGGAGGCTGCGGTGTCGCTCAAGGGGCCCATGTTCGCCCCGGCGAAGCGGGTCCACGGCCTGCGCCTCGAGGCGACCGACGTCGACTGGTCCCACGGCGCCGGGCCGACCGTGCGGGGCACGGCGGAGGCGCTGATCATGGCCGCGGCCGGCCGATCGGTGGCCCTGGCCGACCTCGACGGTGACGGGGTGGCTCGCCTCGACGGCTGACCCCCACGATCCCATCCAACCCGGGCCAGGACACGGTCCAGCCTGGGACGACCGCCCGTCGTTGACCATGCAATGATGTCCCCCGCTGCGCCTGCTGCGTGGTGCGAGAGGGAGGGGTCCGATGAGGTCGTCGGGTCGGGATCGTCGTTGGGGTCTGCTGGTG
>JAXLRJ010000033.1:0-26181 GCA_046331115.1 Acidimicrobiales bacterium | reverse complement strand
GCCGTGTGCGCCTTCGCCGACGACGAGGTGCGGGTCACCGTGTCGTGGAAGGCCGACGTCTTCGCCGACGCCGCCGCGGCGGCGCTGGCCGACGCCGGCACCGACGACCTCGACCTCGACGCCGTCACCGATGCCTTCGCCGCCGACCTCCGGGCCCGGGGTCACGCGGTGGACCGCCCCGCCGACCCGCTGGCCGACGAGGCGTGGATCCAGTTGCTGGCCGCCACCTACCCCGAGGGGGCACCGACCCGCTAGCGCGGGATGAGAGCCCACACGTCGAGGTCCAGCAGCACGCCGGGGGCGTACTTGCCGTCCTCGCCGCGCAGCGTCATCGACTCGTCGCGACCCTTGGTGGCCACCAGGCGGAGCCGCAGGGCGCCCACACCGGGGGCCGGGGTCTCGGCCTTGTCGAGCACCTCGGACCAGGCGTACACGGTGTCGCCGGCGAAGGCCGGGGAGGTGTGGGCCCCGGCGTTGACCGCGGCGAGCAGCTGGGCGTTGGCCAGGCCGTTGAACGACAGCGCGCGGGCCATCGAGATGATGTGGCCGCCGTAGATGAGGCGGGCGCCGTCGGGGCGGGCCTCGGTGTTGAAGTGGACTTTGGCGGTGTTCTGCCACAGGCGGGTGGCCATCATGTGCTCGGCGTCGGTCAGGGTGACGCCGTCGACGTGGTCGATCTTCTCCCCCACCTCGTAGTCGCCCCAGCGGTGGGGCTCGCCGGCGGCGGCGAAGTCGTAGGACGTGAAGTCGAGCCCGGCCGGGATCACCAGGTCCTCGGCGGCGACGGCCTTGGCCAGCTCGGGCACCGTGGTCTCGGGCGCAGGCGCCGAGTGGTCCCGCTTGTGGACCATCACCCAGCGGGCCCAGTCGATGGCGACGGCCCCGTCCTGGTCCGTGGCGGTCGAGCGGACGTAGACCACACCGGACTTGCCGTTCGAGTTCTCCTTCAGCCCGATCACCTCGGAGCTGGTGCGCAGCGTGTCACCGGGGACGAGCGGACGGTGGAACCGGCACTCGGCGTAGCCCAGGTTGGCGACGGCGTTGAGCGACACGTCCGGCACGGTCTTGCCGAAGGCGATGTGGAAGGCGATCAGCTCCTCGACCGGTGCCGGCGACAGGCCGCACGCGGCGGCGAACGACGCCGAGGACGGGATGGCGAAGCGCGTCGGGTACAGCGAGCCGTACACGGCCCGGTCGCCCTCGGTGATCGTGCGCGGCGTGGCGTGCTCGATCACCTGGCCCAGCTTGAAGTCCTCGAAGAAGTTGCCCGGGTTGGTCTTGCTCATGGGGGTGGAACCTACCCAGCCGCCACCGCCGGAGCAGAACCGACGGGCCGGTGCGGGCCGCCGCCCGCGCCCGCCGATCAGTCGGCGGTGAGCTCGGGCAGCAGGTGCTCCACGAAGTGGTCCAGGTGGGCCTGCCCCTCGCTCGGCCACCCGCAGATCAGGTACCCGAAGCCGAGCTCCCGGTAGGCCTCTGCGGTGGCCTTCACCTCGTCCTGGTGATCGGGACAGGTCGAGGGTGCCGAGCGCAGGATCGCGGCCGGGTCCTGGCCGGCGTCCTCGGCCATGCGGCTGAGCAGGTCGGAGCGGGGGCCCATCACGTCGGGTCCGCCGAAGGAGTGCCAGGCGTCGGCCCACCTCGCCGCGATCGGCAGCCCGCGCTTCTCGCCGGTGGCCGCCACCCACAGCGGGATCCGGGGCTGCTGCACGGGCGCGGTGCACGGCGTCCTGGAGCCGCCAGTGCTCCCCGTCGAACGAGAAGCCGTCCGTGGTCATCAGCCCGTCCAGGATGGCGAGCGCCTCGTCGAGCATGTCCAGCCGGGCCCTCCCGGTGCCGGGGAAGTCGATGCCGAGGGCCTGGTGCTCGCCGGGGTCGAACCAGGCCGAGCCGAGCGACAGCTCGAGCCGGCCGGCCGACGCGGTCGATGGTGATGGCCTCGGCCGCCAGGATCGACGGGTGCCGGTACGTGACGCCAGAGACGAGCAGGCCGAGGCGCAGGCGCGAGGTGAGCCCGCTCAGCGCGGCGATCGTGGCGTAGCCCTCGAAGCACTCGCCGGGCCCCTCGCCGTACATGGGCTGGAAGTGGTCGAACCCCCACCAGCCGTCGAACCCGGCGTCCTCCGCGTACCGCACCTTCGAGACGAGCTCGTCCCACGACATCCGCTGCTGGCTGGCTTCCAGACCGATCCTCATGGGACCAGTCTGCCGTGGCGTCAGGCGCCTGCCGACGTGGTCGTGGTGGTCGCGGCGGTCGTGGTGGTGGTCGGCGGCACCGAGGTGGTGGTGGTGGTCGTCGACGATGAGGACGACGACGAGGCGCCGTTGCGGGTGGTGCCCGTCGAGTCCTTCTGCTCGCGCCGGGCCTTGGCCCGCAGCTCCTGGAGGCGCTCAGCCAGCTGCTGGGCCTTCTCGATGTTCTCGGCGTAGCCGACCTGGTCGCCACGGCGCGCCGCGTCGTCGGCGTCGTCGAACGCCTGCACCAGCTGGTCGATCAGGTCGCTCTCCTGCTGGCTCAGCTCGCCCGTCCCGGAGCCGCTGCCCTCGGGGATCGTCGGGTTGACGATCGGCGCCTCGGTGGCGCCACCGCTGATCTGGGTGGGCACCCGGTCGCCGAACAGCTGGACGAGCGCCCCGTAGAGGGTGGTGTCGATGGCGACGGGCGACTCGCCGTCGGGGCGGCGGTAGTTGACGATCACGTGCTTCACCTGCGGGGCGCCCTCCTTGGTGCCCTGCACCATGAAGGACTGCACGTACAGCAGCGAGTCGCCCACCGGCACGATGACCGGCGACGTGAAGGTGCACACGGTCTTGTCGGTGCACTGGGACTTCACCTCGTTGGCCACCGCGGAGTCCGCGGCCATGTCGGCGGCCGCGGTCTGCGGGCCGCCGGGCAGGTCCGTCCCGGCCACCACGTAGGTGCGGAGCTGGCCGTAGGTCCGCGGATCGCTCGACGCCACGATGAACGCCCGCATCTGGTTCTGGCTGGAGCCGGCCCCGGTGTCCTGAGCGTTCACGTACGGGCGCATCAAGACGAACGACGCCTGGTCCTGGTCCGGCAGCTGCATCAGCGTGTACTGGGCCGGGTAGCGGTCGCCGGTGGTGAGCTTCTGGCCGTCGGGGCCGAGGCTGATCGGCCCGGCCGACGACTTCTGCTTGGTGCCGACCGCCTCCGGCACGCCCCACGCGTCACGGCTGTTGTAGAAGTCGACCGGGTCGTCGACGTGGTACTTGGCCCACATCTGGGTCTGCACCGTGAACAGGTCCTCGGGGTAGCGCAGGTGCGGGCGGATCGACGCCGGGATGCGGTCCGCGGGCTCGAACATGCCGGGGAACGCCTTCTGGTAGGCCCGGATGAGCGGGTCCTTGGCGTCCACCACGTACAGGTGGACGGTGCCGTCGTAGGCGTCGACCACGGCCTTCACCGAGTTGCGGGCGTAGTTGAACGAGCGGGCGTAGAGCCCTGAGCTCGAGTCCAGGCCACCCGTGTCGGCCCGCTGGGCGTTCGGGTAGTTGCGGGTGGTCGTGTAGGCGTCGACCACGAACTTCAGCCGGCCGCCCTTCGAGATCACCATGTACGGGTCGTGGTCGTAGGCGAGGAACGGGGCGACGGCGTCGAGGCGGGCCCGCACGTCGCGCTGCATGATCACGCGCGACTCGGGGGTGATGCTGGCCGACACCATCGGGTCGATGTCGCCGAAGCGCAGCGAGAAGGCGGCCTTGCGCAGGAAGCCGCTGGCGCCGTCGCCGAGGGTGACGCCGTCCTGGCCGGTGTACTTGGTGGCTTCGTCCCGGGCGGTGGGCTCCTGGCCGTCGGCGTTGACGATCACGTAGCCCGTCTTGTTCTCGCCGAAGTAGATCCGGCCCTCGGTGATCTTCGGCAGGCCGTCGGACGACACGGTGACCGGGATGTCCTTGGCGAGCAGCTTGGGGTTGCCCGACGGGGTCGTCTGGTCGTTGGCGGCGGCGGCCACCACCCCGTAGCCGTGCGTGTAGGTGAGGTGGGTGGACTCCCAGGTCGGGTCCTGGATGCCGGAGCTGTCCAGGTCTCGCGCCGCGATCATCACCGGGGTCATCTTCCCGTCGACCGAGTAGCGGTCCACGTCGACGTCGGTGATCTCGTAGAAGGACTTGAACTCCTGCTTGGTCTGGAAGCTCGAGGCCATGGTGGCGGGGTCCCAGAGCCGGATGTTCGCCATCGTGCCGAGGTTGTCGGCCAGGGCACCGGCGCTCAGGCGGGCCGTCCAGTCGTAGTCCAGGGTCTCCACCCCACCGAGCCCGTACGCGTCCCTGGTGGCCTCGATGTTGTTGACGATGTAGGGCCGTTCCCGAGACGACTCGGTGGGCTGCACCCGCACCCGCTGCACGAGCGCCGGCACCATGACGCCAGCGACCACGCCGACCAGCGCCCACAGCCCGACCGCCAGCACCGGCAGCACCCAGCCCCGCCGCCAGATGTTGGCGATGAACAGGCCGAAGGCGAACAGGGCGATCAGCATCAGCAGGTAGATGGCCCGCAGCTTCACGTTGGCATCGGTGTACGTGGCGCCGTCGACCGTGCCGCGCACCGAGAACGTGAGCTCGTAGCGGCTCAGCCAGTACCGGCCGACCTGCACCAGCGCCAGCAGGCCGAGCAGCACCGACAGGTGGGCCTTCACCTGTGGGGTCACCCGGTCGAGCTGGGTGTGGAACCGGATGCCCCCGTTCACGACGTGGGCGAGGACGGTGATGGCGAAGATCACGACCAGCGACGAGAACAGCCACGACGAGAAGGCCGTGAGGAACGGCAGCTGGAAGACGTAGAACCCGATGTCGGTGTGGAACGTGGCGTCCTGCTGGCCGAACGACACTCGGTTGGCGTAGAGCAGCCACTCGTTCCAGGCGGTGCCGAGGCTCACGCCGACGATGAGCGCCATGAACAGGGCGACGAGCAGCCGCACGAGCCAGGCCCGGCGCCCGACGGCCTCGTGGTAGCGCTCGATCAGGTCGTCATCGCCCGACGACGGCCGGAACACCGGTGCCAGCCGCTCGGCGATCAGCAGGTTGCCCCAGCACAGGACGAAGAACGTGACGCCGCCGATCAGCGTCAGCACCGCCTTGGTGGTGAGCATCTGCGACCACACCTGCGAGCGGCCGATCGAGCGGAACCAGAGGTAGTCCGTGTAGAAGGACGCGATCCCCCGCAGCGACATCAGCAGCACCACGGCGATGGCCAGGACGGCGATCAGGATGGTCCGGCCCCGGCCGGTGGACCGGCGGACGGCCTTGCGCTCGCGGCGCGACGGCCGACGGGGCTGGTCCGGCTGGGGGCGCATGGCCGCAGAGCGTACCGGCCACCCCTCCGATCTTCGGCTCGCCCCCCGAGGCCCCGACCGGCGCCGGGAGCGACGAGGTCAGGCGGGGACGGCGAAGCAGCGGCAGCCCGGGTGCGCCGGCGGGTGGTAGTCGCCCGTGGGGAACGCCTCGCCCTTCGCCACGCCGCCGGCCAGGGCGTTGTCGTCGCAGTCCGGGCAGGGGGCCCCGCCGTCGTCGACGAGCCACCGCGACGAGCTGCCGTCGGCGGCCGCCTCGGCCACGCCCCGGTTGAACGCCACCAGCACGTAGTGGGCGGCGACCTCGGCGATCCGCTGGGTCTTCCACTCCCGGTAGCAGGCGCGGATGCGCTCGCTCACCTCGGCCTCGTCGCCACCATCGTCGAAGGCGGCTTCCAGGCGGCCGCGCAGCTGGCGGACGAGCTCGGTGGCGAACTCGTGGGCCACGTCGCCGACGTCGGCCGATCGGCGGGGCGCGGGGCCGAAGAAGCCGGCGCCGCTGCGCTCGGCCACCACCAGGTCCTCGAGGGCGGCCGCGTGGTAGCGGCCGAGGTGCTCGCCTTCGGCGAGGAGGACCTCGTCGGCCGACGGCGCGCCCTTGGCGCGCCGGAGCCGGTCCAGCGCCTCGTTCTGCTCGTCCGACAGGACGCGCTTGAGGCGGCGGGCGAGCTGGCGCTCGAGCTCGTCGGTGGCGGCGTCGCGCCTGTCGAGCAGGTCCTGGTCGGCGCTGGCCTCGACCTCGGGCCCGCCCTCGTCGGCGTCTCCCGCGTCCGCTGCATCGTCGACGTCCTCGGCGACCTCCTCGGCGACGTCCTCGGCGGCGTCCTCGGCGGCGTCCTCGGCGGCGAGCTGGTCGGCGGCGTCGCCCTCCTCCAGCGCCTCGGCGCCGGGCGCGGCGACGTCGGCCTTGAGGTGGGCGAAGATCGCCGCGGCCGGGTCCTCGGCGCCGTCACCGTCGGCCACCTCGTCCAAGCCCTCGGCTGCGTCGGCGTCGTCCGCCTCCATCTGGGGCTCTGGCTCGGGCTCCGGCTCCGGCTCCGCCTCATCCGTGGGCTCGGGCTCCGGCTCCGGCTCGGGCTCCGGCTCGGCCTCCGGCTCCGGCTGGGGGTCGGTGTCGACCGGGGATGGCGCGGCGGGCTGGAGCTCGGGCATGGGCTCGGGGTCGGCAAGTGCGGCGCGGTCGGTGGCGACGTCGCCGAGCGACTTGGGGTCGACGACGGTGTCGGCCAGGGACTTGTGCGACGCCTCGATGCGGCCGGCCACGTCGGTGAGCGTGACGGCCAGGGCGTCGCGGGTGGCGGCGAGCTGGTCGAGCTGGGCGCGGGCGACGCGGCGCCGGTCGGCGAGGTCGGCGATGACCCGCTCCCGGTAGGTGCGGGCTTCCTCGACCATGCCTCGGCCCTGTTCCTTGGCGGCCTCGATGATGGCGGCCACCTCGTCGTCGGAGGCAGCGATCCGGTTGGCGGCGTACTCGTCGGCACCGGCGCGGGTGCCCTTGGCGTACTCGTCGGCGGCCTCTCGGGCGTTGGAGCTGTAGATGTCGGCGCCGGTGCGCACCTCGGCCACGTAGGTGTCGGCGTCGCCGCGGACCTGGGCGGCGTAGGTGTCGGCTTCCTCGCGGATGGTGGCAGCAGCGGCCTCGGCCTCGTCGGTGCGCTCCGCGAGGATGGTCTCGGCCGCGCCGCGCAGGGCGGCGGCCTCCTCCGCAGCCACGCGGCGCTGCTCGGCCACCTCCTCGTCGGCGGCGGTGCGGACCTGCTGGGCGTACTCGTCGGCGGTGGAGCGGGTGGCCTCGGCGTACTGGTCGGCGTCGGCGCGGACCTGGGCGGCGGCGGCGGTGGAGGTGGCCTCGAGCTCGGCGGCGGCCTCCTCGGCGCGGGTGCGGATGTCGGCGGCGGCCTGGCGGGCGGTCTCGAGGACGCGGGCGGTCTCCTCGCCGAGGAGCTGGGTGACGGCGGCCTCGTCGAGGTCCCGGGGGTCGGTGCCCCGGCGCTCGAGCTCTGCGAGGCGACGGTTGGCGGCGTCGGACGCGAGGCGGGCCTCACGGACCTGGGCGGCGATCGAGACCAGGTAGGCCCTGACCTCGTCGACCTCGTAGCCCTTGCGGGTCTTGGTGAACGAGCGGCCGGCGATCTCGTCGGGATCGGGCATCGGGCGGTCGGAGGCGTCGGGGGTCACCCCCTCGATGGTACGGCCGCGGGCCTCGCCGTTCGGGGAGCCTCGGGAACGCCGGGCGGGGTCAGGCGCCGGCGCCGGCCTTGGCCGGGAGGGGGTCCCCGCCGTTGGCCTCGAGGGCCGCGAGCGCCTCGTCGAGCGAGGACACGGCCTCGATGCGGATGCGGCCCCTGGCGGCCTTCTTCGCCATGTCGTACTCGTCGGGCGGCACCAGGAACAGCTCGGCGCCCTGGCGGACCGCCGCCTCGGTCTTGTGGTCGACGCCGCCGACGGGGCCGACCGAGCCGTCGAGCTCGATGGTGCCCGTGACCGCGACCTTCTTGCCGCCGGTGAGGCTGCCGGGCGTGAGCCGGTCGAGGATGGCCAGGGTGAAGGCGAGGCCCGCCGAGGGGCCGCCGACCTGGCCGGTGTCGATGTCGATGTCGACGGGCAGCTCGAAGGTGGCCCGGGTCTCCGGGGAGACGCCGAGGGCGGCGATGTCGCGCTCGTCGGGGGCTTCGCGGCGGCCCAGGCGGGTGGTGACCGTCTTCGGGGTGCGCTGGCCGAGGGGCACCACGGTGACCTCGACCTCGTCGCCGGGCTGCTTGGCCCGGATGGCATCGACCAGGTCGTCGACGGTGCGGACCCGCTTCCCGTCGATGGCGACGACGGTCATGCCCGGCGAGAGCACCTTGGCCGCCGGGTAGGTGGGATCGACGTCGTCGAGGAAGGCGCCCACGTACTTGGTCTTCACGTCGTACCCGAGCCGCTCGAGCGCCACCTTGCGGGCCTTGTCCTGCGAGTCCGTCATCATCTGCAGGTTGAGCTTGCGGTTCTGGTCGCTGGACTGGGTGCCCAGGTAGGGCTTGGCCGGCTCGACCTGGGTGGTGTCGTCCAGCCAGCCGTACGCGGTGAGCGCGCCGCTCGGCTCCATGATCTGCGAGACGGTCACGTAGAGCAGGTCGTCGGTGGGGCGCTCGACGTGGACCTTCGGTCCGCCGGGTCGCTGGCGGACGGTGATGAGCGGCTCGACGGCGCGGGCGCCACCAGGCGAGAACATCACGTAGGGCAGGCGCTTCGCCCCGACGAACACGACCGCCAGGACGAGCACCGCCAGCACCGGTGCGGTGAACCGCCACAGCCGAGAGGTGCGCGGCCCCGGGGCCGGTCGGGCGCCCGCCGCTCCCCCAGCCGGTTCGACCGATTCGCTCGATCCGACCGATTCGCCGGATCCGACCGATTCGCTGGATTCGCCGGATCCGGCGAATTCGACGGCCCCGTCCGGTTCGACGGGCGCGCCCGAGCCACGAGGCTCGGTCGGATCGGCGGGGTGGCCTCGGGCGGGGCGGCTGGCACGGGGCGAAAGCCTGCCACGGAGGTCGTCGAATCGGCGCGCAGCCCCGCCGCCGGGCCGTCCGCCCAGGTCAGCGCCCCCGCCATCGGCGACGAATCGTCGACGAATCGTCGCCGATGCGCCGCCCGCCGATGGTCGAGGGCCGGGCGCCTCAGCGGGTGCCGGGACCGACCCCCACCGCGGCCCCACAGGTCAGCGACGGTGTCGACCAGTTCGTCGGTGACCTCCTCGGGCCCCGGCACGCCGAACGCGGCCCGGGTGAACGCGAGCCACTCGATCATCCCGACGAGCGCCGCGGCCACCAGCTCAGGGTCGCGCCCTGGAACTCGCCGAGCGCCTGGTAGGACCGCAGCCGCTCGGCGATCGCCCCTGGAACCGGCCACGCAGCTCCAACCAGCTGGCCTCGATCCTCGGGCTGACCAGGATCGGCTCCAGCAGCGCCCGCAGCAGCCGTCCGTGCGCCTGGGCGGTCCGGAGGTAGAGGGCCACCCGCTCCCGCACCACCTGCGGGTCCCGGCGAGGCTCGCCAGGCTCCAGCTGCGTCAGGGTCAGCCGGTACAGTTCCTCCATGGCCGAGGCCATGAGCTGGGTGAACGCATCTTCCTTGTTGCGGAAGTACAGGTAGAAGGTCCCGTGCGCTGTGTTGGCCGCATCCGTGATCGCCGCGACCGAGGTCCCCTGGTAACCACGCTCGGTGAACAGTGTTCGGGCCGCATCGAGCAGCTGCTGCTGGGTCGCTGCCGCCTGCTCTTGACGCTTGCTACCAGCCACGACCCCTCCCGCACCGGTGTCTGAGGGCACGCTAGCGGACGCCTCGCGGCGTCGGCGAACGGTCGCCATCGCCGGCCACACCGGCGATCTCGCCACGGTGCGTGAACATTTGTCCGACGTCAACTCAAGTGTCCGGGCCACCGCCCTCGGCGCCCTCGCCCGCCTCGGCGACGTGCAGGCCGACGACCTGCGGGCGGCTCTCGCCGACGCCGACCCCCAGGTCCGCCGACGGGCGCTCGAGGTCGTGGCCGACCTGGGAGGCGGCGGACCGGCCGCCGCGGTGGCGATCCTCCCGCTGCTCGACGACCCCGACGAGACCGTCGTGGAGGTGGCCGCCTGGGCGAGCGGCGAGCGCAGCCCCGCGGAGCCGGGCGCCGTGGCCGCCCTCGCCCGCCTGGCCACCGAGGCCCCCGACGCCCTCGTCCGAGAGGCTGCGGTCGCTGCCCTCGGCTCGCTCGGCGACCCGAGCGGCCTGCCCGCCATCCTCGCCGCCTGCGGCGACAAGGCCACCGTGCGACGCCGCGCCGTGCTCGCCCTCGCCCCGTTCGAGGGCGAGGAGGTCGACGCCGCCCTGGCGCGCGCCCTCGACGACCGCGACTGGCAGGTCCGCCAGGCGGCCGAAGACCTGACCCAGCACTAGCGTCGTCCCCCGTGGCAGACCT
Organism: Acidimicrobiales bacterium; assembly: GCA_046331115.1. Taxonomy (GTDB): domain Bacteria; phylum Actinomycetota; class Acidimicrobiia; order Acidimicrobiales; family Iamiaceae; genus Aquihabitans. Next base: position 15,928 of record JAXLRJ010000033.1, on the reverse strand, counting down.
GGAGCAGTGGATCGAGCGCGACGTCGCCACCGTGTGGCACGGCTTCACGCAGATGGCCACCTACGCCGACAACCGGCCGGTGATCGTGGAGCGCGCCGAGGGCCGGGAGGTCATCGACGTCGAGGGCCGCCGCTACCTCGACGCCATCTCCTCCCTCTGGGTCACGACCCTCGGCCACGCCGTCCCCGAACTGGACCAGGCGCTGCGCGACCAGCTCGCCAAGGTCGCCCACACCACCCTGCTCGGCAACGGCAACCGGACCGTGATCGAGCTGGCCGAGGCCCTCGCCCCCCGGGTGCCGGTCGACCGCCCGCGCTTCCTGTTCGCCTCCGACGGCGCCGCCGCCGTCGAGCAGGCCCTCAAGATCGCCTTCCAGTTCTGGACCAACCAGGGCATCGCCGGGCGGACCTCCTACCTCGCCTTCGGCGGCGCCTACCACGGCGACACCATCGGATCGCTCGCCGTGGGCGACGGTGGCTTCGGGACCGACGTCTACGACCCGCTGCGCTTCCCCGTGCTGCGCTGCCCCAGCCTCGGCGACCCCGGCGCCGTCGAGCAGGCCGAGCAGCTGATCGCCGACCACGCCAACGAGCTGGCCGCCGTCGTGCTCGAGCCCCTCGTCCAGGGCGCAGCGGGCATGGTGCTCGCCTCGCCCGAGGCGGTGGCCCGGGTGGCCGCAGCTGCCGCCCGCCACGACGTGCTGCTGATCCACGACGAGGTCGCCACCGGCTTCGGCCGCACCGGCACCCTCTTCGCCACCGAGCAGTGCGACGGCGTGCAGCCCGACCTCATGGTGATCGGCAAGGGCCTCACCGGTGGCTACCTCCCCATGGCCGCCACCGTCGCCAGCCAGCGGGTCTGGGAGGCGTTCCTCGGGCCCGACCTCTCGGAGCGGACCTTCTACCACGGGCACTCCTTCAGCGGGAACGCCCTCGCCGCGGCCGTCGCGCTGCGCCACCTCGAGCTGTTCGACGAGTGGGACGTGCTCGCCAACGTCGACGCCCGGGCCCGCCAGCTCGGCACGCTCCTCGCCGAGCGCATCGAGCCCCTTGCCGCGGTGGCCGACGTGCGCCGTCACGGCCTCATGATCGGCATCGAGCTCGCGCCCCCGGCCGACGACCTGCGCTGGGGCCGCCGGGTCACCGCCGCCTGCGTGGACCGCGGGGTCCTCATCCGCCCGCTCGGCGACGTCATCGTCTTGATGCCGATCCTCACCTCCACCGAGGACGAGGTGGCGCGGATCGTCGACGTCCTCGCCCAGGCCATCGACGAGGTCTGCCGCCCGTGACCCGGGCGCGGGGCGACTGGAGCCGCTGGCTGAACGGCGAGCTCGCCGCCATCCGAGACCAGGGCCGGTGGCGCGCCCACCGCTCGTTCGATGCCCTCGGCCCCCACGGCACCCTGGTCGTCGCCGGGCCCGACGGCCCCAGCGAACGAGACGTGCTCTCGTTCGCCTCCAACGACTACCTGGGGCTCACCGCGCACCCGGCGGTCATCGCCGCCGCCCACGACGCCCTCGACCGCTGGGGCACCGGTGCCGGCGCCTCCCGCCTCGTCACCGGCGACCGACCCGTGCACCACGACCTCGAGCGCGAGATCGCCGCCTGGAAGGGCACCGAGCGCGCCGTGCTCTTCCCCACCGGCTACGCCGCCAACCTCGGGGTGCTCACCACCCTCGGCGGCCCCGACGTGCGGATCGCCTCGGACGAGCTCAACCACGCCTCGATCATCGACGGCACCCGCCTCGCCCGCGCCGACGTGTCGGTCTACCCGCACTCGGACATGCGGGAGCTCGGGGACCTCCTCTCATGGGCGTCGGCGCAGCCGTGCCTGGTCGTCACCGACACCGTGTTCTCCATGGACGGCCACGCCGCCAACCTGCGCGCCCTCGCGGACCGGTGCCGCCGCTTCGGCGCCCTGCTCGTCCTCGACGAGGCCCACGCGGTCCTCGGCCCCGATCCCGAGCCCGGCTGGTTCGACGGCATCGAGGTGGTCCGCGTCGGCACGCTCTCGAAGGCCCTCGGCTCCCTCGGCGGGTTCGCCGCCTGCTCGGAGCGGGTGGCCGACCTGCTCGTCAACGCGGCGCGCAGCCAGATCTTCACCACCGGCTCCAGCCCCGCCGACGCGGCCGCCGGGCTCGCCGCGCTGCGCATCGTCCGCTCCCCCGAGGGCGACGAGCTGCGCGCCCGGCTCCGCCGCCACGTCGACCGGCTCCGCCCCGGCCACCCCTCGCCCATCGTGCCCATCGTCCTCGGCAGCGAGGACGATGCCGTCGCCGCCTCCGCCGCCCTGCTCGAACGGGGCCTGTGGGTGCCGGCCATCCGCCCGCCCACCGTCGCCCCCGGGTCGAGCCGCCTGCGCGTCACCTTCTCCGCCGCCCACACCGACGACGACGTCGCCCGGCTGCTCGACGCGCTCGCCGAGATCGGCGCCCTCCCATGACCCGGCCCCGTCGCCTCGTGCTCGTCGCCGGCACCGCCACCGACATCGGCAAGACGTGGGTGGGCGGTGAGGTCCTCGCCCGCCTGCGCGCCGAGGGCACCACCGTCGCCGCCCGCAAGCCGGCGCAGTCCGCCGACGCCGGCGACCCCGGGCCCTCCGACGCCGAGGTGCTGGCGGGCGGCTCGGGCGAGGCCCCCGACGAGGTCTGCCCCGCCCACCGGACCTACACCGTGGCCATGGCGCCGCCGATGGCTGCCGACGCCCTCGGCCTCGCCGCGCCAACCGTGGACGACCTGCTCGCCGAGCTGTCCTGGCCCGATCCGGCCGTCGACGTGGGCTGGCTCGAGACCGTCGGCGGGCCGCGCTCCCCCATCGGCACCGACGGCGACGCCGTCACCGTCGCCGAGCGGCTCCGGCCCGACCTGGTGGTGCTGGTGGCCGACGCCGCCCTGGGCACCATCAACGCCGTCAAGCTCTCCCTGGCCGCGCTGCGCGGCCACCGCACCGTGATCTTCCTCAACCGCTACGACGACGCCGACGACCTCCAGCGCCGCAACCTCGACTGGCTCCGGACGCGTGAGGGCCTCGAGGTCGTCATTGACCTCGAGGCCCTCACGAACGTCGTGCGGGGTGGCCCCGCACCTGCCTGACGGCGGTCAGCGCCCGATCAGCTGTTGATCAGGTCCTTCGGCGTGATGTCCGGCGTCGTCCCGTCGAAGTCCAGCACCGGGCCCACGTTGGTGAAGTACTTGTTGGCCGCGTCGTACTGGATCATCTGGACGTCCTCGGTGAGGAACCGGTCCTCGGTCGAGGTGTTGACCTTCACGCCGTCGATCAGCAGGCCGCCGGTCACGTCCTTCAGGTCGTACATCTGGTTCATCAGCGTCGCCCGGTCGAGCTTCGGCAGCATGCCCAGGATCTCGACGAGCAGGGCCGCCTGCGTGTAGCCGTAGGCCACGATGCCGTTGTCGGGGTCCACGTCCTTGGCGCCGTACTGGGCGAGGGTGTCGCGGTACTCCTGCATGGCCTCGTCGTCCTTGAACGCCGGGTTCATCGGGTCCTTGATGTTCGTGGTGGCGAACACCTTGTCGGCGGCGTCGCCGGCGATGCCCATGAGCGTCTTGGAGATGCAGGTGCCCGACACGAACGTGGTGGCATCCCAGTTGGCGGTCTGGGCCGCCTTCAGGGCGTTGGGGCACGCCAGCAGGGTCGCACCGTTGAAGAACGTGTCGGCGCCGGAGGCGGCGAGGCTCGTCACCTGCGAGTCCACGTTGTCGTTGCCCGGCTTGTAGCTCTTCACCTGGACGACGGTGATGTCGCTGCCCTCGACCTGCTTCTTGAAGCCCTCCTCGTAGGCCTTCCCGAAGTCATCGTCCTGGACGAGCATCGCCACCTTGGCGTTGGGCTTGTTGTCCTTCAGGTAGTCGGCGAACGCCTTGGCCTCCACGGTGTAGGGAGCCAGCGTGGAGCCGATCGTCCACGGGTAGTCGACGTTGCCCCACACCGGCGAGCCGGTGGCGGCGAACACGTTCGGCACGCAGTTGTCGCCGAGGCTGGCGCGGACGGCCACGTTGTTGGCCGTGCCCACCACGTTGAAGACGGCGAACGCCTTGGAGCCGTCGGCGCCGACCTCCTCGTTGATGTTCTGGACGGTCTTGGCCGGCGTGTACTCGTCGTCCTTGTCGACGACCTCGATCTTGTACTTCTTGCCGGCGACCTCGACGCCGCCGTCGGCGTTCACCTTGGCGAAGTACGCCTTGTAGCCCTTCGAGATCTGCGCGAAGGCAGCCGTGAGGCCCGACTGCGGGAACGACGACGCCAGGGTGATGGTGTCGCCGCTCACCCCTGCGGTGCCGTCGTAGCTCGCGCAGTCATCGGGGTTGACGACCTCGCCCGAGCTGCTCGAGCCGCTGCTGCCCGAGCTGCCCTTGTCCGAGGACGAGGAGCTGCTGCTGTCGCTGCGCCCCGAGCAGGACGCGGCCAGCAGTGCCACGACCGCGAGCAGCAGGGCGAAGGACCACCTCCGACGGGGACGGTGGGTGGATGTGGGATGCACGGTGACCTCCTAGGTGGTCGATGGTCCGGCGTTGGCGATCAGGTCGTCGGGCGGCAGCCCAGGTGGCGGCAGGACGGGCTCGGTCCGACGGTTGAGGCGAGCCACCAACCGTCGATACCCACCCACCACGCCGTCGGGCAGCACGTACACCACGATGATGAGCGTGGCGCCCAAGATGGCGGGGGCCATGGCCTCGGTGCCGGCGGTCCGGCGGCGGATGGCCACCAGCAGCATCGAGCCGAGCAGCGGGCCGGCGATGGTGGCCGCGCCGCCGATCACCACGGCGATCAGGAACTCGATCGAGCGCTGGAAGTAGATGATCGGGTTCGACGCGTCCGCGGTGCGATCGATGTAGGTGGACATGGCCCCGGCCAGGCCGGCGTAGGCGGCAGAGATGGCGAAGCTCGCCACCTTCACGCTCGCCACGTTGACGCCCACCGTGGACGCCGCCGTCTCCTGGTCCCGCACGGCGATCATCGCCCGGCCCGACCGGCTGCGAGCCAGGTTCCAGGCCAGCACGAACACGAGCACCAGGATCCCGAGGCACACGTAGTACCGGTAGATGTCGTCGGGCATGCCGGCGATGAGCGACGAGACCTGGTTGGCCTTGGGCTGCAGCAGGGGGACGCCACCGGGGCCCTTCACGTACTTCTGGACCACGAGCGGGAACAGCACCGACAAGCCGAGGGTGAGCAGCGCGAGGTACAGCCCCTTCACCCGCAGGGCCGGGAACCCGACGAGCACGCCCACCCCAGCGGCCAGCAGGGCCGCCACCGGGAACGTGGCCTCGATGGGCCAGCCGTGGTCCACCACCAAGATCGCCGCCGTGAAGGCGCCGATGCCGAAGAAGGCGCCGTGGCCGAGCGACACCTGGCCGTTGAAGCCGGTGAGCAGGTTGAGCCCCATGGCTGCGACGGCCAGGTACATCACCTGGCAGAAGATCGTGTTGTACTCGACGTTGTTGCCGTAGGGCAGGGCCAGGGCGATGGCCGCGAGCACGACGCCCACGACCACCTTCCACCACACGACCTTGCGGCGCCCGGCGGCCATCACACCCGCTCCACGGCCGTGCGCCCGAACAAGCCGTTGGGCCGCACCAGCAGCACCACGAAGATGATCCCGAGGGGCACCACCAGCTCGATCCCCTCCAGGAAGCCGACGTACTGGATGGTCAACGAGTTGGCCACGCCGACCACCAAGCCGCCGACCACGGCGCCGAGCGGGCTGTCGAAGCCGCCGAGCGCCGCCGCCGCGAACGAGTAGACGAGGATCTGCTGCATCAGCGAGGAGTCGAAGCCGCCCGTGCCCCGGCTGGCGGCCATGGTCCCGGCGACGGCGCCGATCATGGCGGCGAGCCCCCAGCCGAGCATCAGCATCCGGCCCGGGCTGATGCCGACGAGGCGGGACGACTCCGGGTTGGAGGCCACCGCCCGCAGCGACAAGCCGACCTTGGTCTTCTGCAGCAGCACCCAGAGGAACAGGCACATGAGCGCGAGCACGACGCACTGGCCGACGATGACCTTGGGGATCCCGAAGTGGGCCCAGTCCCCCTCGTGCAACGGGCCGGGCAGCGTGATCTTCCCGCGCGGGAAGAGCATCGGCATGCGCAGCGCCTCTTGGCCGGGCTTGATGAAGATGAGCTGGCACAGCGCGTTGAGGGCGAGGAACAGGCCCAGGGTCACGATGACCACGTTGAGCGGGTTCTTCGATCCCTCGACCGGACGGATGATGACCCGTTCGATCAGGGCGCCGGCCACGAACGAGAAGGCCATGGAGCCGAACAGGGCCGGCCAGATGGGCCAGCCGTGGTCGGTGAGCCACCAGGTGACGAACGTGGAGAACAGCGCCATCTCGCCCTGGGCGAAGTTGAGCAGGCCGGTGGTCCGGTAGATCAGCACCAGGGCGAGGGCCACGGAGGCGTAGATCACCCCGGCCCCGATGCCGTTCATGAGCTGGTCCAGGAAGAGCTGCATCAGAACCCCAGGTACGCCTTCCGCACGTCTTCGTTGGCGCCGAGCTCCTCGGCCGTGCCGGAGAGGACCAGGCTCCCGGTCTCGAGCACGTAGCCGCGCTGGGCGATCTCCAGCGCCAGGCCGGCGTTCTGCTCGACGATCAGCATCGTCAGCCCCTCGTTGCGGTTGATCTCGCCGAGCCGCTGGAACACGTCCCGGGTGATGAGCGGCGCCAGGCCGAGCGAGGGCTGGTCGAGCAGCAGCACCCGTGGCCGGCTCATCAGGGCCCGAGCGATGGCGAGCATCTGCTGCTCGCCGCCCGACATCGATCCGGCGGCCTGCTTGCGCCGCTCGGCCAGCCGGGGGAACACGGAGTACCACTTGGCCAGGTCCGCCTCGACGTCGCCATCACGGCGGGTGATGGCGCCGAGGCGCAGGTTCTCGTCCACGGTGAGGTCGCTGAACGTGCCGCGGCCCTGGGGCACGTGGGCGATGCCGCCTCGGGCGATGGCCTCCGGGGCTCGCCCGGTGATCGGCTCGCCATCGAAGAGCACCTCGCCCGACAGGTCCTCGAGCATCCCGCAGATGGCGCGCAGCGTGGTGGTCTTGCCGGCGCCGTTGGCGCCCAGCACCACACCGACCTCGCCCTCGTCGACGCCGAAGCTGAGGTCTCGCAGCACGGTCACGGCGCCGTAGCCACCCGACACGCCTCGGAGCTCGAGCAGCATCAGACGGCCGTCCCCAGGTAGGCCTCGATGACCTTCGGGTCGTTGCGGACCTCGGCGGGCGTGCCCTCGGCGATCTTCCGCCCGAAGTCCATCACCACGACCATGTCCGAGATCGCCATGACCATCGACATGTGGTGCTCGACCAGCAACACGGTGAGGTCGAACTGGTCGCGGATCTCCCGGATGGTCTCGCCCAGCTCGTCGACCTCGCCGTGGGTGAGCCCGTTGGCCGGCTCGTCGAGCAGCAGCAGCTTCGGGTGCGACGCCAGCGCCCGGGCGAACTCGAGGCGCTTCAAGGTGCCGAACGGCAACCCGACCGCCGGCTGGTCGGCGAGGTGGCCGAGCGAGAGCCGCTCCAGGATGGACCGGCAGTCCTCGCGGATCCGGCGCTCCTCCTTGGCCGCGCCGAGGCGCAGCATCGAGCGGCCGAAGCCCACCGTGCCCTCCGTGTGGGCGCCCACCACCACGTTGTCCAGGACGCTGAGCGCCGGGAACAGCGCCAGGTTCTGGAACGTGCGGGCCACCCCGGCGCGGGCGATCTCGTGGGGCGCCATGGCCAGGAGGTCCTTGCCGTCGAAGGTGGCGTGGCCCTCCTGCGCCTCGTAGAGGCGGCTCACCACGTTGAAGAGCGTGGTCTTGCCGGCGCCGTTCGGGCCGATGAGGGCGCAGATCTCGCCCTCGCCCACGTCGAAGCTCAGGCCGTCGAGCGCGACCACGCCACCGAAGCGCACCACGATGTCGCGTACGTCGAGGAGGGCCACGACCTCGGCATGCCTTTCGTCCCGAACGCACACCGGTCCCTCGATGTGCTGGCGGTCACACTAGCCAGCCGGGGAGGGCCGGCGGGCCGACCGCCCGACGAACCGCCAGTCGCAGGGGTCGAGCGTCAGCGCGCGCCCATGAACATGACGCGCAGTTGGTCGTACGCCTCGACGCACCGACCGGCGCCGAGCACCACGGCCTCGAGCGGCTGGTCGACGAGGGTGACCGGGATCTCGGTCTCCTCGGCGAGGCGGTGGGCGAGGCCCTTCAGCATCCCGCCACCGCCGACCAGGTGCATGCCCCGCACGATCAGGTCGTGGGCCAGCTCCGGTGGCGCCTCGCCCAAGCAGGCGACGACGCTGTCGACGATCGCGCCCACCGGCTCGGCGATGGCCTCCCGCACCTCCTGGGGCGACAGGATCACCGTCTTGGGCAGGCCGCTCATCAGGTCCCGGCCCCGGACCTCGGCCTTGACGTCGTCCTGGACCGGCCAGGCCGATCCGATGGCGACCTTGATCTCCTCTGCGGTGCGCTCGCCGATGGCGATGCCGTACTCCCGCCGGATGAAGGTCTGGATGGCCGCGTCGATGTCGAAGGAGCCGACGCGCACGGCCTGCAGCGCCACCACGCCGCCCAGGCTGATGAGGGCGGTCTCCGATGTGCCACCGCCCACGTCGACCACCATGTTGGCCACCGGCTCGTTGACCGGCAGGTAGGCGCCGAGCGCCGCCGCCATCGGCTGCTCGATGAGCTGGGCGTCGGCCGCGCCGGCCCGGCGGGCTGCCTCGGTGACCGCCCGCCGCTCCACCTCGGTGATGGCCGACGGCACGCAGATCACGACGCGCGGGCGGTTGAACTTGGAGACGCCGGCGCGCTGCAGGAGCAGCCGGATCATGCGCTGGGTGACGTCGAAGTCCGTGATCGCACCCTGGCGCAGCGGGCGCACGGCCACGATGTAGCCGGGGGTCCGGCCGATCATCTGCCACGCCTCGTGGCCCATCGCCAGCACGTCGCCGGTCTGCTGGTTGAGCGCGATCACCGTCGGCTCGTTCAGCACGATGCCCTGGCCCTTGGCGTACACCAGGGTGTTGGCGGTGCCGAGGTCGATCGCGAGGTCCCGGGCCATCAGCGCGCCCCCTGGTCCGGCGCACCGGGGCGGCGGGGGCCGCTGCGACCCGCGTCGGGCGCCGGGCGGCGCTCGGGGGCAGGCTCGGCGCGCGGCGGGGCCACCGGCTCAGGCTCGGGATCGGGCTCGACGGCCGGCGCCGCCGCGACGCCAGCCGGGTCGCTGATCGAGACCGTGCCCGACGGCGCTGGGTCCGTGGGTCGGGGCCACTCGGGCCGGCGGTTCACCGGTGCGCGCTCGGGCGACAGGGCGGACATCTCCCGGCGGAAGGCGTCGATGCCGGACTCGACGGAGGACGGCTGGCGGTTCCGGAACCACTGGTACAGGGCGTACGCCGTGACCACGAGGATCGGCACGAGGATGAACGCGAAGATCTTCACGGTGCGCCCACCCGCCGCTCGTGGAGGCCGTGCACGTCGTGGCCGTGGCGGTGGTCGCAGCGGCCCCAGTCGTCGTGGCCGTCGGCCCAGTGCTCGCGCTTCCAGATCGGTGCGGTCGCCTTGACCTCGTCGATGCCCCACCGCGCCGCCTCGAACGCCGCGTCGCGGTGCGGCGCGGAGACCGACACGACCACCGCGACCTCCGTGACCTCCAGTGCGCCGGTCCGGTGCCACAGCACGACGCGGCCCACCTCAGGGAACCGGTCGCGCAGGGCCGCCGCCACCCGGCCGAGGACGGGGACCACCTGCTCGTCGTAGGCCTCGTACTCGAGGAGGTGGACGCCGGTGCGGTCTCCGGCGTGGTCCCGAGCGGTCCCGGTGAAGGTCACCGCCGCCCCGGTGTCGGGGCGCACGACCCAGCGCGACGCCACCCCGGGATCGAGCGGACCGGGCGTGCACGCCAGCCAGTCCTCCCCCGCAGGCGGCGCCAGCTCGGGGTCGGCGGCCGCGGTCATGGAGGTCATCGTAGGCGGGGAGGGCGCGGCCCACCCGCACGCATCCATCGGTAGCGTGCCCCTCATGACGTCCGAGGAGGGGAACGAGGAGGACGGGCCGCGCCCGAGCGGTCCTCCGCCCGACGACCGCCTGTGGCGGCACCCCTCCGAGCTCGGCAGGGCACCCCGCCGCCGTCCGCCTGGTCCACGGCCCCAGCGCCGCCGGCCCGCCGTCGGGGCATGGCCGCCGTGGCCCTGGCCAGCGCCGCCCTGGCCGGCGCGGTGGTCGCCGTCGGCGTCATGTGGCTGGCCCGCCCGACCCGGGTGGTCCACGACGCCACCTCGGTGCGCACCACCGAGGCCCGCACCGCCGCCGCATCCTTCGCGCCCTCGCGCACGTCGACCGCCGAGCTGGCCGCCACCCTGGCGCCGTCCCTGGCGCGCGTCCAGGTCGGCCACGACGACCAGTGGACGAGCGGCACCGGCGTGTGGCTCGACGAGCAGGGCGCGCTGCTCGTCGCCACGCCCTTGCTCGGCGGCGACCCGTCCGACGCCATCACCGTCGCCCGAGACGGCGAGGCGCCGGCGCCGGCCACCGTCGTCGGCAGCGACCCGGCCACCGGCGTCTCCGTCGTGCGTCGCCGATCCGAGCGGCACGCCGCTCGACGTCCGGACCGCCGCACCGGACGTCGGCACCACCGTCGCCGTGATCGCTGCAGGTCGGCCGTCCTCGGGCGCCACCGCGCCGCGCACGGTCACCGCCGCCATCGGCACGGTCGGTGACCGGGCCACCGTGCCGCCGCTGGTGCTCCACGACGCCCTCCTCCTCGACCGCGCCGTGCCCGACGGCGCGGTCGGTGCGGTGGTGGTCGACGGGCACGGCCACGTGGTCGGCGTCGTGGTGGCCGCCGCCGACGCCGACGGGTTGGCCGTGGTGGCACCGGCCGACACCGCCATGGCGGCGGCTCGGGACCTGCGCGGCGACGGCGCCGTGCGCCGGGCCTGGCTCGGGGTGCGCGCCGTGGACCTCTCCCCTGCGCAGGCACGGCTGCTCGACGTGGCCGGTGGGGCCCGCCTGACCCAGGTCACCCCCGGCTCGCCGGCCGCCACTGCTGGCCTGCGACCCGACGACGTCATCACCGAGGTCGACGGCCACGCCACCCTCGACGCCAGCGCGCTGGTCACCGCCCTGCGGCGCTGGCAGCCGGGCGAGCGGGTCGAGGTGACGTGGCGCCGGGCACCGAGTCGCTGACCGCGACCTGCACCCTCGGCGGCTGATCAGCGGTTGGTCAGCGGGCGCGTCGGCGGCGCAGCCGCCACAGCGCGACGCCGCCGGCCACCGCGGCGGCACCGACGCCGACCATGGCTCCGAGCGCGAGCTCCTGGCGGCGGCTCGGCGAGATCTGCTCGAGCAGGCTCGGGTCGTGGCCGACCACGTAGGCCTCCTCGTTGGAGGAGGTCTCGGCCCAACCGGCGGCCACGAGCCGATCGTTGGCCACCACCCACGGGTGGCGGACGTAGGGCAGCACCCCGGGCGGGGTCGGCGCGAGCCGGAGCCGCCAGCGCCAGGCGGCGATCTTGAGGGCGATCGCCTCGGGGAGGCGCAGCCGTGGCACGAGGTCGAGGTCTCGGCGCTGGGTGGGGGTGAGCCACCCGGTCGGTGCCACGTTGACCGGCCCATCGAGGCCGGCCTCGAGGACGGTGAGCACCGCGGCAGCCAGGTCGTCGACGTGCAGGTACTGGGCTGGCACCTCCTCGGCGGTGGGAACGTCGGCGGCGCCATCGAGCGCCCGAGCCAGCCACCCGCCCCGGCCGTCCTCGACCACGGGTGCAGGGCGGAGGCGGGTGACGACCACGTCGGGGTGGTCGGCCGCCCAGTCGGCGGCGAGGCGCTCGACCTCGCCCAGCTGCACGGCGTAGGCCAGGTCGGGGTGGGGGCGCAGCGGCGCCTCCTCGGTCAGCGGCACGGAGTTGTTGGCCCACGGCCCGTAGACCGTGGCCGACGAGAGCAGCACGACCTTGGTGGCCCCGACCGCACCGGCGGCGTCGAGGACCCGTCGGGCCATGGCCACGTCGACGGCGCCGTCCACCTCGGGCCCCTCGACCGCAGGGCCGAACGCCGATGCGAGGTGGACGATGGCCTCGGCCCCGGCGAACAGGCGGCGCAGGTCGGCGGTGACCAGGTCGGCGGGCGTGACGCCGGCGGCCTCGCGCAGGTCCACCGCCACCACCTCGTCCACGCCCGGCTGCTCGCGCAGGAGGCGGGCCACCCGGCGCCCGAGGGAACCGGCCGCGCCCGTCACCACCACCCGACCCGTCAGCTGCGCCACCCCCCGAGCATGCCCGCCCGCTGCCACGGAACGCCACACCGGCCCGTACGATGGCCCCATGTCGTCCGGCCAGAACCCGTTCGAGGGCATGCCCTTCTTCGGCGACCTGCTGAAGATGCTCGGCTCCCAGGGGGCGGTCCAGTGGGACGGCGCCCGCCAGCTCGCGGTCTCGATCGCCACCGGCGGCGAGAGCGAGCCCAACGTCGATCCGCTGGAGCGGGTGCGGTACGAGCAGCTCGCGCGGGTCGCAGACCTGCAGGTCGCCCAGGCCACCGGGCTGTCCACCTCCACCACCGGGCGGTCGGTGAGCGTGGTGCCCGTCACCCGCACCCAGTGGGCGCTGGCAACGCTGGACGCCTACCGCCCGATCGTGGAGCGCATGGCGACCGCCCTGCACCCCCCGGCCGCAGATCCCGGCGCCGCACCGACCCCGTTCGACCCCGCCGAGGGCGGCGACCCCACCGAAGCGTGGCTCGGCCAGATCATGGGCCTGCTCAGCCCGATGCTGCTCGGCATGACGACGGGCTCGCTCGTCGGGCACCTGGCCACGCGCAACTTCGGCCTGTTCGACCTGCCCATCCCCCGCCCCCCGTCCGACGAGCTGCTCGTCATCGCCCCCAACGTGGAGGCGTTCGCCCAGGACTGGTCGATGGATGGCGACGACCTGCGCCTGTGGGTGTGCCTCCAGCAGATCGCGCTGCACTCGGTGCTCGGCCTGCCCCACGTGCGGGCCCGGCTCGACGAGCTGCTCATGGCCTACGCCGGGGCGTTCGAGTCGGATCCGGACGCGCTGGGCTCCAAGCTCGGCGAGCTCGAGCTCGACCCGTCGAGCACCGATCCGATGGCACGGTTCCAGGAGGTCATGGGCGACCCGGACGTGATCCTGGGCGCCGTGCGCTCCCCGGCCCAGCAGGACCTGCTGCCCCGCCTGGACGCGCTGGTGTCGGTCCTGTCGGGCTACGTGGACCACGTGATGGACCAGATCGGCCACGGGCTGGTCGGCTCCTACGCCCAGATCACCGAGGCGCTGCGCCGGCGTCGGGTCGAGGCGTCCGCCGAGGATCGCTTCGTCGAGCGGCTGCTCGGCCTCGAGCTCACGCAGGCCCACTTCGAGCGTGGGTCCGCCTTCGTGCGCGGGGTCGTCGAGCGCGCCGGCGAGGACGGCCTCGCCCGGCTCTGGAGCTCCGCCGAGGTCCTGCCCACGCCCAACGAGGTGGATGCGCCCGGGCTGTGGCTGGCTCGGATCGACCTGCCCCTCGGCCCCGGCTGAGGCTCAGGGCCGCGTCGGCGGCTCGGGGCGGGTCGGGTCGTCGGGCCCCGACGACCACGGGTACGGGTTGGTGACCGCCGGGTCCAGGTCCTCCAGGTAGTCCGGCGGGCCCGGCTCGGTCGGCGGCTCCCACGGGTCCGGTCCGCTGGGCTCCACCACCACCGGAGCCAGCTCGGGCTCGACGACCACCGTCGGGTCGTCGCCTGCGCCCTCCGCCCCTCGGTCGGGCTCGCCGCGCCCGGCGCGCAGGCGGCCCAGCACCGACCGGGGACCGGCGGTGAGCCGGCCCTTCACCTCGCCGGTCACCTCCGCGACGCGCTCCTCGATCTCGACGGCGGCCTTGGTGGCCGCGTTGCGGCGGGTGCCCAGGCGGTGGGCGTAGGCGAGGCGACCGACGATGTAGGACGCGAAGGCGAAGATCGACACGGCCAGGAGGACCGCGAACCCGGCCTTGGCACCGGTGGCGATGGCCACGGGGATGAACGACCCGAGGACGTACATCACCTGGAACTTGGTCTCGAACCGGGCGAAGGAGCGGCCCCGGTTGGCGTCCGGGGCGTCGCGCTGGAGGATCGAGTCGAACGCCATCTTCCCGGTGCCCGAAGCGAAGCCGACGCACGCGCCGACGATGCACGCACCGAGCACCTCGCCGAGGAACAGCGCGCCGAAGGTGCCGACCACCACCAGGCCGAGCGACGCGGTGAGGATGTTCTCCTCGCTGGTCAGGGCCTTGAGCCGGGGGGCCAGCGCCGAGCCGACCAGCTGGCTCAGCACGCTCACCCCAGCGACGACGGCGAACTCCCAGGGCTTGCGGTCCCCACCCCGGAAGTCGAACGCGATCAGCAGGGTCAGGAAGCCCACGCACATCCGCAGGAGGCCCATGGCCGAGCCGGCCAGCACGATGCCGGCGCCGCGCAGCTCGTGGCGCTCGGCCCGGTCGGGCTTCTCGGTGGCCACCCGGGTGCCGGGGATCCGCAGGCCGAGCACGGCGGAGGTCGCGTAGGTGATGGCGGCCAGGCCCAGCGCCCAGGGCGCGCCGAACAACTTCAGGAAGATGGCGGCGGGCAGCACGCCGACGAACGCGGAGAGGCCACCGATGACTGCCAGCTTCGAGTTGGCCTCGATCAGCTCGTCGTCCGAGCCCACCACGGTGGGCACGAGCGCGGCCCTGGCCACCAGGTACGCCCGTTGGGCCACCAGGATGCACAGGGCCAGCAGGAAGAACGTCGGGCCGCCCTCGTCGATCTGGCCGATGAGCAAGTAGCAGAGGACCGCCCGGGCGATGCTGCTGCCGATCACCACGAAGCGGTGGCCACCCTTCAGCCGGTCGATCAGCGGCCCCACGAGCGGCGCGATGAACGCGAACGGCAGCATCGTGATGATCAGGTACCGGACCACCGGCGAGCGGGCGTCGTCGGCGGGCAGCGAGAAGAAGATCGAGTCCGCCAGGGTCGCGGCGATCATGGCGTCGGCCATGGCGTTGGCGACGTGCGTGCGGGCCAGGCGCTGGAAGGGCGTCACCGTGAACGCGCGCGCCCCCTCAGGCGTTGCTGGGCGGTGGCCCGTGGTGGCGCGGGGGTCGCTCACCCCGCCCATGGTAGGAGCGCCCCGCTGGGCCCCGGGTGGGGTGGCATCAGGCGCGGGGGCGCTTGGGCACCTCGTACTTGTAGCCGAGGCCCCGGATGGTGACGATCCGGGTCGGTGCCGACGGGTCGTCCTCGACCTTGGCCCGGAGGCGCTTCACGTGGACGTCGAGCGTCTTGGTGTCGCCCACGTAGTCGTGGCCCCAGATCCGGTCGATCAGCAGGTCCCGGCTCAGCACCCGACCCGCGTTCTCGAGGAGCAGGTGGAGGAGCTCGAACTCCTTCAGGGGCAGGGCGACCTCCTCGCCCCGGACCACCACCTCGTGGCGGGATGGGTCGAGGGCCACATCGCCCACCTCGAGCACCTCACCCTCCTCCGCCCCGACGGGCGCGCCCTCGCCGGCCGGCGCCCGGCGCAGCACCGCGCGCATCCGGGCCACCAGCTCGCGGAGCCGATAGGGCTTGGCCACGTAGTCGTCGGCACCGACCTCGAGGCCGACCACGGTGTCGATCTCGGAGGCCTTGGCCGTGACCATGATGATCGGCACCTTGGAGCGGGTGCGGATCTCGCGGCAGACGTCGATCCCCGACACCTTCGGGAGCATCACGTCGAGCAGCACGAGGTCCGGGTCGACGGCGTCGAACAGGTCCAGCGCCTGGGCGCCGTCGCGCGCGACCTGGACCCGGAAGCCCTCGCGGGCCAGCCCGACGGTCAGGGCGTCGATGAAGCTGTCCTCGTCTTCGACGACGAGCACGGTGGTGGTTGGATCAGGCATCGCTGGCGACCTCGGGGGGCGGGGTGGTG
>JAXLRJ010000032.1:0-26209 GCA_046331115.1 Acidimicrobiales bacterium | reverse complement strand
GTGATGCGGCCCGAGCTCACCGCAGACCTGGCTCGCCTCGCCGACGCGGTCCATGCCGAGGGGGCGGCCATCTCCGCCCAGCTCGGCCACGCCGGCCTGGTGGCCCAGGCGCACAACCGCCGCAACCCGAGCTTGGCCCCGTCGACCCGGCTCAGCCCCGCCGCCATGGGCGTCGTCAAGGGCGCCACCAAGCAGGACCTCGATGGCGTGGTGGCGGACTTCGAGCAGGCGGCCCGAGTGGTGACCGACGCCGGCTTCGACGTGATCGAGGTGCACCTGGGGCACAACTACCTGCTCAGCTCGTTCCTCAGCCCCAACCTCAACAAGCGCACCGACGAGCTCGGCGGCTCGATCGAACGACGGGCCACGTTCCCGCGGCGGGTCGTCGAGGCCGTCCGCCGCGCCGCCGGCGACCACGTCGCCGTGATCGCCAAGCTCAACATGGCCGACGGCGTCCCGAAGGGCCTCTGGCTCGACGAGAGCATCCCCGTCGCCAAGATGCTCGAGGCCGACGGCCACCTCGACGCCCTCGAGCTCACCGGCGGCAGCTCCCTGCTGAACGGCATGTACTTCTTCCGCGGCGACGTGCCGCTGCAGGAGTTCGCCGAAGCCCAAGGGCCCGTCGTCGGGTTGGGCGTGAAGCTCTTCGGGAAGCGGATCTTCCCGTTCCTCCCCTTCGAAGAGGCCTTCTTCTTGCCGTTCGCACGCCAGTTCCGAGCCGAGCTCTCGATGCCGCTGATCCTGCTCGGGGGCATCAACAAGGTCGAGACGGTGCAGGCGGCGATGGCCGAGGGCTTCCAGTTCGCGGCGATGGGCCGGGCGCTCCTGCGCGAGCCGGACCTCGTCCGGCGGATGGCCGCCGGCACCGCCGCCGAAGGGCTCTGCGTGCACTGCAACAAGTGCATGCCCACCATCTACTCGGGGACCCGCTGCGTGCTGGTCGCCCCGTCGCACCAGGAGGGTGCCGCATGACCGATCGCACCAGGACCATCGTGATCACCGGCTCGGCATCGGGGATGGGTGCCGCCACCGCGGCTCGCCTGCGCGCCGACGGCCTGCGCGTCATCGGAGTCGACCAGCGCGACGCCGACGTCGTGGCCGACCTGGCCACGCCCGAGGGGCGCGCCTCGGCCATCGACGCCGTCGGCCGGCTCGCCGACGGCGCCATCGACGGGCTCGTCACCTGGGCGGGCGTCGCCGGGCTCACCGACCGGCCCGGCAGCCTCCTCGCCTCGGTCAACCACTTCGGCACCATCGCCATGCTCGATGGGCTCCGGCCGCTCCTCGCCGCCGGCGACCGCCCGGCCGCCGTCGCCATCAGCTCCAACTCCACGCTCGTCCAGCCCGGCGTCCCGCTCGGCCTCGTGGAGCTCCTGCTCGCCGGCGACGAAGCCGCGGCCCGCACCTCCGCCGACGAGGTCGGCGCCCTCGCCACGTATCCCGCCACCAAGCTCGCCCTCGCTCGCTGGTGCCGCCGCCACGCCACGGGCGAAGGTTGGGCCGGAGCCGGCATCGCGCTCAACGTGGTCGCCCCCGGCGCCGTCGAGACGCCGATGCTCGACGCCACCCGCCACGACCCGACCATCGGCCAGTTCGTCGACGCCTTCCCGATCCCCACGGGCGGTCCCGGCCGGCCCGAGGACCTCGCCGGCGTGGTGGCGTTCCTGCTCGGCCCGGACGCCCGCTTCTTCTGCGGGTCCGTCCTCGTGTGCGACGGCGGCACCGACGCCCTGCTGCGCGCCGACGACTACCCCGCCCCCTGGATGGTCTGAACCGGCGCGCGGGCCCTCGGCGGGCCGGGCGCATGCGGGGCCAGGTCTCGGTCACGGTGGTGGCGATGGTCGTGTTCGTCGGTCTGCGCCCGCCAGTGGCGCGGCCCTGGCGCTGCCCCAAGCGCGGATCCGTGGTGGCCCCTCCTGCGCCGCGTGCCCTCCACGTCCCCGTCTCGACCGGGGTTCGGGGATCTCGATCCTGATCCGGACATGTCGGTGTGGATTCGGACATGTGGGGTCGATTCGGACATTTGGGGGTGGATTCGGACTTTTCGGTGGTTGGGGTTGCCGCTCGAACATGTGTTCGGTAGGGTGGTGGGCATGACGGCGGCGACGACGAACGTGCGGATGGCGGTGTTGCAGTTGGCCCAGGACCTCGATCCTGCGGTCCTGTCTGCCGAGCAGGCGTTGGGGGTGGTGGAGGACTTGGCGGTGGCGGACAAGGCGTTGACCACGGTGTTGGTGTTCTCGGCGGTGCGGGTGGCGAAGACCGAGCTGTGGCGCGGCAAGGGACATGCGACCGCGGCGGACTGGTTGGCGGCGCAGTTGGGGGTGTCGGTGCGCGAGGCGTCGGGGTTGTTGTCGTTGGGGAAGCGGGCGGAGAAGCGTCCGAAGACCAAGGATGCGATGACGAAGGGCAAGGTGTCGCCGACCCAAGCGGACGCGATCACCGACGCCGCCGAGGCGGATCCTTCGGCTGAGGACAGGCGAGTTGCTCGATTCGGCGGAGAACGACACCACCGCCAGGTTGAAGGAGAAGGCCGCCTTAGCGAGGCCGCGGCGACCGATGAAGCGTCGAAGCGCGACCGGGCTCGTCGGAGTCGGGCCCGGTGGGCACGGGACGAGCCGGATGGGACGTTCGACTTCCACCTCCACGGCCCCGCCTGCCGGACCTCGCGTCTCGAAGCCCTGGTGCGGCCGTGGGACGAGCACCTGTTCCGCACCGCCCGCCCAGCCCCTGACGGCACCCGTGACTCGTTGCCGAACCGCAGCTACGGCGCGTTCATGGCGTTCGCCCTCCACCAAGCCGGCCACGCCACCAACCCCACCCCAACGGGGGCTCAGGCACAGGCGCTGCCGCGACCGGAACAGGAGCCGGAGGCGGGACCACGCCCAGGGCCGGGACCGGCGGGAAGGCCCTGAAGCTCGGGCCGAGGCGACCGGCCCTGCCGAGGAGGGTCAGGCCGGGACGACGGGGGAGGCGATGGCGGCGTGGCTCGACCGGCGATGACATGACCCGCGGTGGCGCATCGAGCGCACCGGCGCCTGGACCAGGGCCTGGTCGCGGTTGCCGGGTGGGTCGAACGTGAAGGTGATCATCCGCATCGACTGGCAAGCCCTCATGCGGGGCCACACGGTGGCCGGGGGCCTGTGACATCCCCGGGCTCGGGCCCCTGCCGGTGTCGGCAGTGCGGGAGTTGATGGGTGGCCGCGTTCCTCGCCGCGATCGTGACCAAGGGCCGTGACGTGCACACCGTCGCCCACCTCGGCCGCGGCCTCAACGCCACCAGCGCACCGCGATCGAGTGGACCGGCACGATCTGCTCGAACATCGCCTGCAACCGCACCGTCGCCGTCCAGATGGACCACAACCTGCCGTGGGCCCAAGACCCACGCACCAAGCTCGACAACATCGACCCGCTCTGCCCGCACCACCACCAGCTCAAGACCCACCACGGCTGGCACCTCGAAGCGGGCACCGGACGACGACGCTTCCTCCCACCCAACGACCGATCCGACGACCGCGGCTCCAATGGGCCGTTCGACGGCACGACCGACCGCTCGACCGACCGCTCGACCGATGGCATCCACCGCGGCCGCAGCGCAACGAGCGCCGAGGCCAGCGACCCAGCCGCGGGCCCACCAGACCCCGACCCCTGGGACCCGCCCCACCACGTCCCCACCGAGTGGGAGCAACCCACCCTCTGCTGAGCCCCACCCAGCCGCCGGCGCGTGAGGGGCCGGGCGGTGAGGGGCGGGGCGGCGAGGGCCGGGCGGCGAGGGCCGAGCGGTGGGGGGCCGGGCGGCGATGGGCAGTCGTGCCCGCCGGGGTCGCTCGGGTCAGCCGGTGTAGGCGACGCTGCCGGGCACCGCGTTGGCGGGGCTGGCCACCGAGGGCGCCGTCGTGGTCGTCGTCGACGTGGTGGTCGACGTCGTCGTGGTCGTCGTGGAGGGGACGACCCGCGGGTTCACGGGCGGGCGAGGCTGGGGCTGGCAGGTGCTGCCGCCTTCGGGCAGGCCGGGCTCGGCGAGCATCGGTGGGTCACCGAACGCCTTCTTCGAGAAGTCGAAGCAGTCGAGCAGGTCGTCGGCGGCGTCTCGGTAGGTGATCGCCGGGAGGTTCCACTTCGTCTCGATGAACTTCAGGATCGACGTGTGGTCGTGCACCACGTGGGACACGTAGTCCTTCTTGGCGTACGGCGAGATCACGAAGCCCGGCACCCGGATGCCGTAGCGGTCGAACGTGCCCGGCTCGTCGGGCGGCACGGTGATGCGCGGCGCGATGTTGTCGGGGACCGCAGCCGCTGGCGGGGGGACGTGGTCGTAGCCGCCGCCGTGCTCGTCGTAGGTGAAGAAGATCACTGTCTTGTCCCAGTTCGGGCTGAACAGCACGGCGTTGATGATCGAAGCTGTACGCCTCGCCGTTCTGGGAGTCCTGGGAGCCCTCGTCGTACTGGTCCTTGGTGCCGGGCGCCAGGATGCTGACCGCCGGCAGCGTGCCGTGGAGGCAGTCCGACAGGAAGTCCTTGAAGTACCGCCGGTTGTCCTCGGTCTTCTTGAGGAAGCCCTTCAGGTCGCTCCCCGGGTACAGCAGGATGTCCCAGAGGTCGATCGCGTAGTCCTTCCACGTGATGCCGTGGGCGTCGAGCCGGTCCCAGATCGTGCCGTTGGGGGCCTCGGGGTGGGCGAGGACCTCGTTCATGTCGGTGGTGACCATGCCCGCCGAGGTGCCGGCCTGCAGGAACCGCCGGTTCGGGTGCGTGGGCCCGAGCATCGACGAGAACCAGCATGGTCGCAGATCGGGAACGTCTGGGCCAGGTCCCAGTAGAAGGGCAGGTTCGAGTCGTCGTAGTAGCCCATGACGTGGTCGCCGCTGGCCTTGGCGAAGCCATCCATGGCCCCGCCGTTCCACGACCGGTGGGTGCCGTTCCACCCGTGGTCGCCGGTGATCACGTTGCAGGTGCTCTCCTGGTGGAACACGGTGACCGGATCGCCGTTGGCGTTCGGGTTGCTGTTGGTCGGCTTGCCCTGCCCATCGAGGGTGAACCCGTCGCCCCGGGGCAGCATCCCGAAGTAGTTGTCGTAGGAGTGGTTCTCCTGCATGTAGATCACGATGTGCTCGACCTGCGGGAGCAGGTCGGTGCCCTCGGGCTTCTTCAGGTTCGGCTTGGGCCGAGCATCGCACCCGACCGGCGGGCGCCTTCCTGGGTGGCCCAGGCGCGGACGCCGGTGGCCGTGGCCCCGACGGCGGCGGCGCCCGCCAGCACCTGGGCACCGTCGCCGGGGTGGTCTCCTGCCGGTACTGGTACTCGTCGAACCCGAGCGGGTGCTGCCACGTCACGCCGCGCACCGTACCCCCGCGACGGCGCCGACGGGGGCCCGGGCGCGCCGGAGGCCCGGCCGAGCGGCCGGGCCTCCGAGCGTGGGTGCGGACCAGGGGGGAGGGATCAGAGGGTGATGGTCTGCACCACGTAGCCGAAGCTCTCACCGGGCTTGCCCACCGCGTAGACGGCGGTCAGCTTGCCGGCGCTCACCGGGAACCGGGGCACGGCGCTCACCCGAGCACCGTTGGACGCCACCCGGACCACGATGTCGTAGGGACCGGCCTTGGTGGTCACGTCAGCCTGCTGGCCGTTGGTGGCCGGGCCGACCCGCTTCACGAAGAAGCTGTAGGTCCGGCTCCAGGGGTAGTACCCGAGGTCGACGTTCACGGCCGGGGCGGCAGCGGCGTGGCGGATCGAGATCCGGCCGCCGTCGCTCGGGGCCTTCTTCAGGTCGTTGGCGAAGACGTTGATCGTCGGGCTGCCGGCGGCGTCGAAGCTGGCGACGGCCGACAGGTTGAGGCCCGAGGGCACGTCGAGGGTCTTCTGGAAGACCACCTCGTCGGCGGCGAGCTTGCCGTCGTTCGACGCGGTGGGGGCGGCCACGTACACCGTGTAGGAGGCCGGGGCCAGGCTCAGCGGGCCAGCCACCTGCTTGAAGGTGAAGTCGTTGGCGATGAGCCCGGCGTCGCCGACGGGCGCACCGGCGGCACCGGCGTACACGTCGACCTTGGTGCCCTTGTTGTCCAGCGGGAGGCCGTGGACCACGTAGACCTTGCTCGGCGCGGGGGCCTTGGGGGCCGCCGAGCCGGTGGAGCCACCGACCACCAGGGCGGTCGCCAGGGTGGCGGCGGCAAGGGCGGCGGCGGTGAGGGACTTGCGCATCGTTCCTCCTCGGAGGGGGGTGGGGGGTGGGATCGCCCGTCCTACGGAGCACCCTCGCCGAGCGGATGACGTTGTCCCGAGAATTCTCCTCGGACGTCTTCCCAGGGACCTTCGCCCCTGTCGGCCCGGCCACCCGGGGCCTCAGGATGGGCCCATGCCGGTGCAGCACCTCGGTCTAGACGTCCTCGACGAGCACGAGTGCCTCCGGCTCCTCGCGTCCACCCACTTCGGTCGGGTGGCGGTCACGGTGGGGGCCCTGCCCGCCATCTTCCCGATCCACTACGCCATGCTCGGCCGGGACCCGGTGTTCCGCACCGACCCCGGGGCCAAGCTCATGGCCGCCAGCGCCGGCACCATCTTGTGCTTGGAAGCCGACGACGCGGACCCGGTGAACCACACGGGGTGGAGCGTCATGGTCACCGGACCGGCCCACGTGATCACCGACCCCGACGAGCTCCGGACCGCCCAGGCCCTCCCGCTGCGCCCCTGGGTGGGCCGCGGCGACGTGTACGTGCGGGTCCAGGGCGTGCTGGTCAGCGGTCGGCGCATCGTGGACCCGGCTGGCATGCTGGACGGGTGACCGCGCCGGCCATCCCGCCCTTCCACCTCGCGTTCCCCTGCCTCGACGTCGACGAGGCGGTCGCCTTCTACGAAGGCCTTGGCTGCGCCATCGGGCGCACCAACCCGCACGCGGGGATCATCGACTTCTTCGGGCACCAGATCGTCGCCCACCGCGTGGCTGCCATGGAGCCCCAGCACGGCATCTACCCCCGCCACTTCGGGGTCATGGTCGATCTGGACGTGCTCGATCGCATCGAGGCGGACCTGCGCCGCCTGGCCCCCGAGCGCACCGTCCGGGCCCACCGGTTCCCCGGCGAGCGCATCGAGCACCACTCGCTGCAGTCCCGGGACCCGTCGGGCAACGTGCTGGAGTTCAAGCACTACGTGCACGCCGACGCGCCCTTCGCCCCGCTCGACGACGTCCGCATCGGCGACGTCCCCGTCTGAGCCGCGCCATGGACCACGCACCGATCGACGTCCCGGCGCGCGTGCGCCCCCGCCGCCGCATCGCCGGCATGAGCGCCGTGCTCTTGCCCCACACCGCCGAGGGCGCCATCGACTGGCCGGCGGTCGAGGCCCACATCGCCCGGACCGCCGCGGCGGGGCTCACGCCGGCCGTCAACATGGACACCGGCTACGTGCAGCTGCTCGGCGACGCCGACAAGGCCCGGGTGCTGGACCTGGCGGCCGAGGTCACCGGCGGCAGCTTCGTGGCCGGGGCGTTCGTGGCCGACCTGCCCGGCGACGGCTTCGACCTGGCCCGCTACGTCCACGAGGCCGACGAGGTCGCGGCCCGCGGCGGCACCCCGGTGGTGTTCCCGTCCCACGGCCTCAACGAGCGCGACGACGCCGGGTGGGTGGAGGCCCTGGAGGCCTTCGGCGCTGAGGTCGACGCGTTCATCGGGTTCGAGCTCGGGCCCATGTTCGTGCCCTACGGTCGGATCCCCGGGCTCGACGCCTACCGGGGGCTGCTCGCCATCTCGACCTGCATCGGCGCCAAGCACTCGTCGCTCAGCCGTCGCCTCGAGTGGGATCGCCTTGCCGTCCGAGATGCCGAGCGCCCGGACTTCCTGGTCCTCACCGGCAACGACCTGGCGATCGACATGGTCGTGTACGGCTCGGACTACCTGCTCGGGCTGTCGACCTTCGCGCCCGAGGCGTTCGCCCTCCGGGACCAGTGGTGGGCCGACGGCGACGACCGGTTCTACGAGCTGAGCGACCTGCTCCAGTACCTGGGCCACTTCACCTTCCGCGCACCCGTCCCCGGGTACCGCCACGACGCCGCCATGGCGTTCGAGCTGCGGGGCTGGGCATCGAGCGATGCCACGCCGGCCGGTGCGCCGCGCCGCCCCGAGTCGGACCGCGCGGTGCTCGCCGACATCCTCGAGCGGCTCGACGCCATCGTCGGGGACGCCTCGTGACCGAGCGCTACCCCCAGGTCAAGCGGCTGGCCACCGCGACCGAGCTGCGGGCGCGCCTGGCCGAGCTCGGCGTCGAGGTGCCGCTCGACGATGAGGTCGACCCGGCGGGCGCGCTGGCCCAGCCGTACGCCTTCGAGGATGCGTCGGCCGGCACCATCGAGGTGCCCAACCGCTTCGCCGTGCTCCCGATGGAGGGCTGGGACGGCACCGACGACGGCCGGCCCACGGACCTCGTCCGCCGGCGCTGGGGACGGTTCGCTGCCAGCGAGGCCGGCCTCGTCTGGGGCGAGGCCACCGCGGTGCGCCCCGACGGGCGGGCCAACCCCCACCAGCTGGTCCTCGACGAGTCGACGGTCGAGGACATCGCCGCCCTGCGGGGGCTGCTCGACCCGGCCCAGGTGGCCGGCCTCCAGCTCACCCACTCGGGCCGCTACGCCCGACCCGTCGACCGGCCGGCGCCGCGGACCGCCTACGCCCACCCGCAGCTCGACGCCCGCGTCGGCAGCGGCCCCGCCGAGGTCTTCGCCGACGAGGAGCTGGAGGCGTTGGCCGATCAGTACGTGGCCGCCGCGGTGCTCGCCCAGCAGGCGGGCTTCCACTTCGTCGACGTGAAGCACTGCCACGGGTACCTGCTCCACGAGCTGCTGAGCGCACGAGACCGGCCCGGCCCCTTCGGCGGGGACCTCGCCGGGCGCACCCGCTTCCTGCGGACGGTCGTCGATGGCATCCGCACCCGGGCGCCCGGCCTGGCGATCGGGGTGCGGCTCTCCGTGTTCGACCTGCGGCCCTTCACCGCCGGGCCCGGCGGCATCGGCGTCCCGGATGGCGAGGGCCCGTACCCGTGGGCCTTCGGCGGCGACGGCACCGGCCTGGGCATCGACCTGGCCGAGGCCCACGCGTTCGTCGACCTGCTGGGGGAGCTCGGCATCGGCCTGGTGTGCACGACGGCGGGCAGCCCGTACTACAACCCGCACATCCAGCGGCCGGCGTACTTCCCGCCCTCGGATGGCTACCAGCCGCCCGAGGACCCTCTCGTCGGCGTGGCCCGCCAGCTCGCCGCCACCGCGGAGCTGGCCCGCGCGCACCCCGGCACGGCCGTCGTGGGGGCGGGGTACTCGTACCTCCAGGACTGGTTGCCCAACGTGGCGCAGGCCGTGGTGGCCGCCGGCGGCGCCACCGCGGTCGGGCTCGGGCGGATGGTGCTCTCGTACCCGGAGCTGCCCGCCGACGTGCTCGCCGGCCAGCCGATCCAGCGGCGGCTGGTGTGTCGGACCTTCAGCGACTGCACCACCGCGCCGCGCAACGGCTTGATCTCGGGGTGCTTCCCGATCGACCCCTTCTACAAGGACCACCCGCAGCGGGTGGAGCTGGTCGCGGCCAAGCGCGAGGCCAAGGCCCGCCTGCGCTGATCCCGCGGCCGCCTGGCGCGGGCGCCGGCCCCGGCTCAGCGGGGGCGCGGGCGGGCGCTGAGGCGGACCACCCGTGGGCGTCCGTCGCCGTCAGGCGGATCGGCGGTGCCGGGGTCCATCGGGGTGGGGGCGGGCAGGTCCGGCACGGCCGCCAGCGGTGCGGGGCTGGGCCCGGTGGTCGCCGCGCGCGCCGGCGCCGACTCGGTGGTGCTGGTGGTGCTGGTGGTGCTGGTGGTGCTGGTGGTGCCGGGCACCACGACCAGGGTCGGCTGGCCGGCCCGCTCGAGCGCGTCGGCCCAGGCGTCCTGCGCCTCGGGCGTCGGTGGCAGCGGGTCGACCGGCGAGCCTGGGGGTCGACGGCGACGCCTCACCGGGCTGCCTCGGGCACGGCGGCCGGGCACGGTGGCGCCGTCGGGCGCTGGTGAGGTCGCGGCGCGACCACGGACGACATGGGGAGAAGGTCGGCACGAGCGCCGGGTTGGTGAGGACGGCCGGCCGATCAGCCGGGCCCGACGCCGACGTCGGCGCCGAGCTGGGGGAAGACCTTGGCCACCTTCGCCGTGAGGTAGGCGCCGTAGGTGCCCTCCCACCGATCGGGTGCGGCACCGTCCCAGCGGCGGCGCACCCGGGCGTCGTCGTCGGCGGAGGGCAGGTCGTCGGGGCCGAACGTGGCGTCGGGCACCGGCTGGACGCGGGCATCCCACCCTGGGTCGAAGAAGAACGGGAACGAGAGGCGGTCCTCGCCGCCCGGGATGCCGTGGCGGACGCGGTGGGGCGTGGACCGGTAGCGGCCCCCGGTCATGCGCTCGAGCATGTCCCCCAGGTTGACGATCAGCGCCCCCGGCGTCGCCGGGACCTCGATCCAGCGGCCCCCGCTCCACACCTCGAGGCCGGGCGTGCCGTCGTGGGCGAGGAGCGTGAGCAGGCCGTAGTCCGTGTGCTCGCCGACGCCCCAGCCGACGTCGTCGGGGGCCACTGCGGGGTAGCGGAAGATCCGGAACAGGATCGTCGGATCGGTCGTGAGGTGGCGGTCCATCCAGTCCGGCGCCAGGCCCAGGCCGAGCGACACGCCTCGGGCCAGGGCGTGGCCGGTCTGCTCCATGGCCGCCATCCACCGGTCGATGGCGGGGCGCAGCGCCGGCGGGTGGTCGGGCAGGCGGTTCGGCCCGTGCAGGGGCGTGCCGGCCAGCACCCGGGGGTCGTCGGCCGGAAGGTCGCGGCCCACGTACAGGCCCTCCTTGCGGTCGGCGACGCCGGAGGTCAGCTCGCCGCCCTCGGGGAACCACCCGCGCCAGGCTCGGCCGCCGGTGGCCATGGCCACCTTGGCCTTGTCGTCGGTCTCGAGGGCGAAGAAGGCGCGGGCCGCGCGGTCGAGGTCCTCGAGCGCCCCTTGGTCGCCGGCGTGGCCGGTCACCAAGAAGAAGCCGCTGGTGCGGCACGCCCGGTCGATGCGGCGGGCCGCGTCGATCTCGTCCGGGTGCACCTCGGTTCGCCCCAGCCCGGCGACGAGCGGGGCGACGTCGATGAGCGGCAGGTCGCCGGGGTCGTCGGGGCGGTCGGTGTCCACGAAGGCCCAGTCTGCACTGGGGCAGACTCCTGCGGTGGACGAGCGGGGGGCCGAGCCCGACGACGACCTGTTGACCGGGCCGGGTTGGCAGCGCCACCCGCTCGACATCTTCCGGCTGGCCGTCGCCGCCGTGGTCCTGGCGGCGTGCTGGACGGTTGCGGTGCAAGACCCGGGCCAGGTGCGGGCATCGACCGCGAACCTGGCCCGGCTGCTGGACGCCCAGCCGCGGTGGGCGGGCGACGTGCTCCTCGGGGTGACCCAGGTGCTGGCGGTCGTCGGCCCGATCGCCTTGCTCGCCGTGCTGGTGCGGCGGCGCCGGCTCCTGGCCACCGCCCTGGGCGCGGCGCTGGTGGCGGCGGCGCTGGTGGCCGCCTTCGCCGGTCGCCTGGAGGACCTCGTGCCGAGCCGGCTGCTCGTGGCCGAGCGGCAGCCGTCCTGGGTCATCGGCGCGGCCTTCCCTTCGGCGCCGTACGTGGCCGCGGTGGTCGCAGCGCTGGTCGTGGTCGGGCCGGTGCTCTCCCAGGGGTGGCGCCGCGCCGGCCTCGGGATGGTGCTGTTCGGGCTCGCGTGCCGGGTGCTGAGCGGCGTGGCCGTGCCCCTCAGCCTCGCCCTCACCGCTTCCGCCGGGCTGCTCGTGGGCTCGGCGGCCCTCGCGGCGCTGGGCTCGCCCCGGCGGGCGGCGTCGCGGCGGGCCGTGCTCGAGGGGCTGCGCACGGCGGGCCTGGCGGCCGTCGACATCGAGCCGTACCCGGTCGGCGCCCAGCACGAGCAGACCTTCCTGGCCACCACCGCGACCGGCCACCGCTCCTTCGTGAAGCTCCTCGGCCGGGAGGAGCGGTCCGACGACGTCCTCTACCGGGCGCTGCGCTTCCTCCGGGTGAAGGACCTCGACGATGAGCTCCCCAGCTGGCAGCCGCTGCAGATGGTGGAGCGGGAGGCGTTCGCCCAGCTCCTCGCGGCTCGGGCGGGTGCCACCGTCCCGGAGCTGCACGCGGTCGGGGCCACCGAGGGCGGCGATGGGCTCCTTGCCGCGGAGGTCCTGGACGCCACGCCCCTCGACCTGTGCCCGCTCGACGACCTGGGCGACGACGTCTTGGACGCGGCCTGGCGCGAGCTGGTGGCCCTCCGGCGCCAGGGGATCGCCCACCGCGCCCTGACGGCCCGGCACCTGCTGCTCACCACGGTCGACCCCCTCGGCATCGACGGCGGCGACGCCGCCGACGCGGGGCCGGGCGCACCCCGCGTCACGGTCACGGACTTCCGCTGGTCGGTGCAGCAGGCCACCCCGCCCCAGCTCGGCGCCGATGTGGCATCGCTGGTGGTCAGCCTGGCCACGGTGGTCGGCGCCGAGCGTTCCGTGGAGGCGGCGGCCCGGGTCCTCGAGCCGGGCGACATCGCCGCTGCGCTGCCGTTCGTCCAGCCGCTGGCGCTGCCGGGCGACGTGCAGGACGCCATCCACGGCAACAAGGCGATCCTGCCGCTGGTCCGGGCCCAGCTGCAGGAGGCCGCCGGTGGCGTCCCCTACGAGCTCGCCCACATCGAGCGGATCGGCCCGCGCCAGGTCGCGTCGCTCGTGGCCGGCGTGTTCGTCGTGTACTCGCTGCTCGGGCTCGCCTCGAACCGGGAGGACATCGCCCACGCCCTGTCGAGCGCCTCGCTCGTGCACCTGCCCGGCCTGTTGGTGCTGGCCTCGCTGCCGTTCTTCGCCGGGGCCGCCGCCCTGCTGGCGGTGGTGCCGCGCCGGCTGCCCTACGACGAGTCCGTCGAGGTCATGCTGGGCCAGTCGTTCCTGAACCGGTTCACGCCGGCCAACGCCGGCGGCATGGCGCTGCGGATCCGGTACCTCCAGAAGCGGGGGGTGGACATGGGCGGCGCAGCCGCCGGCGTGGGGCTCACGAGCGTGGCCAGCGGCATCTGCCAGGTGATCGTGCTGGTCGCGTTCGCGGCGTGGGCGGGCAGCCGCACCGGGTCGACCTTCTCCCTGCCGGAGGCGAGCACGGTCGCCGTGGTCGTCGCCGTCGTGGCGGTGGCCAGCGGCCTCGTGTGGTTCACCCCGTTCGGGCGCCGGGTGGTGGCCCGGCGCGTCAAGACGACCGGGCGCCAGGTGGCGACGACGCTGCGCGACCTCGGTGCCCAGCCCAGCCGGTTCGTGACCCTCTTCGCGGCGACGATGGTGGGCAAGGTGGCCCTGGTGGCCGCGTTCATCGTCACGTGCACCGCCCTGCACCTCCACGTGGCGGTCGCCCAGCTCGGCCTGCTCTACCTGACCGCTTCGTCGGTGGCCGCCGCCGCGCCGACCCCTGGTGGGGTGGGCGCGGTCGAGGCCGCGCTGACCGCAGCGCTGACCGGCGTCGGCGTGGCGCCCGCCGATGCCCTGGCCGCCGCGTTCCTGTTCCGGATCGTGACCTTCTGGTTGCCGGTCCCGTTCGGCTGGTGGGCCCTGCACCGGCTGCAGGGGGCCGTGCTCGGCTAGGTGCCTGCCCGAGGGGTGGGGTGCAGCAGGGGTAGCGTCGGGCCTCGACCGCTGGCGCCGGTCGCCCGCCACCTCGCCGCCCCAACGAGGAGACCCCGTGACCAGCCCCGAGCAGGAGCACCAGCGCAGCACCCAGGTGGTGTGGGTGGTGATCGGCGTCGTGATCATCGTGGCCGGCATCGGTGCCCTCGTCCTCGCCCGGGTGCGCAGCGACGACGGCTCGGGGCCGGTGCCCTTCTCCAGCAGCCCTTCCACATCGTCGACGATCCTGCCGGAGGGCTGGCTGCCGCAGTACGACGCCTCGAAGGATCGGGACCCGGCGGTGGGCATGACCATCCCGAAGGTCACCGGCACGGACGCCGACGGCAACGACATCACCATCGGGCCCGATGGCAAGGCCAAGGTCATCTTGTTCGTGGCCCACTGGTGCCCGCACTGCCAGCGCGAGGTGCCCCTGCTCGCCTCCCACCTCGACGACCACCCGATGCCCGACGACGTCGAGCTCCTCACCGTCTCGACGTCGATCAAGCCCGGCGCCCAGAACTACCCGCCGGCCGAGTGGCTCGCCCGCGAGCACTGGGAGGCGCCGGTGCTCCAGGACGACGAGGCCAGCAGCACCGCCAGCAAGTTCGGGCTCTCCGCCTTCCCATACTTCGTGGTGGTGGACGCCGACGGCAAGGTCGTGCGCCGAGCCTCCGGCGAGCTGTCCACCGACGAGTTCGACGCGGCGGTCGAGGCCGCCCGCACGGGCCGGTCCTGATGGCGCTCGAGCCGAGCCAGGAGGTCCTGGTCGACGAGGACGACCTGGCGCCCGTGGTCGAGGTCATGGACGAGCTGGAAGGGGCCTCGACGGGTTGGATCAACCTGGTGCCCGAGGTCGAGGAGGGGGCCGAGGTCGCACACCGGAGCATGCTCGCCGAGATCTTCTCGGCCCGGGGCGACCCCATCCCGATGGCCACGTGGACGGCGCCGGAGGCGGCCGGCGGGCGCGCCACCCTCGGGGTCCAGCACGGGGCGGGGCCGCGGGCGCTGGAGCGCCTCGCCGGCAACGGCCTCGCCCTGCCGGACGGCTGGTGGAAGCTGGCCGACCACTCACGGCGGGGCCTCGTGGTGACCACCCCGGCGGGCGCAGACCACGAGGACGTGCTGTGGTGGCTCCTCACCGCGTCGCACGCCCTCAGCCAGGTGCCGCTGTCGGGCCGCTGGCGCGCGGACGTCTACCGGGGCTGACGCAGCTCCACGGCCACCCAGCCGTCGTCCTCGTGGACGGCGATCGGGGCCAGTGGGGCGAGGTGGGGGAGCGAGGCCTCCCAGCGGTCGCCGAGCAGGCCCGACACGACCAGCGTCCCGTCGGGGGCCGTGCACCGGACCAGGTCCGGCCCGAGGGCGGCCACCACCGGTGCCAGCAGGTTGGCCGCCACCAGGTCGAAGCTGCCCGGCACCGCTTCGAGGGCGTCGTTCGATGCTGCGATCCGATCGGCCACCCCGTTGCGCTCGGCGTTGGCCCGGGTGGCGGCCGGCGCGCCCGGGTCGATGTCGATGGCGGTGACGGTCGCCCCGCCGAGGGCGGCGACGATGGCGAGCACGCCGCTGCCGCAGCCGACGTCGAGGACGCGGGCGCCGGGCCGGGCGAGCCGCTCCAGCACCCCCACCACCAGCCGGGTGGTGGGGTGCGACCCCGAGCCGAACGTCCGGGCCGGGTCCAGCCACACCACCCGCTCGCCCGGGCCGAGGGGCGGGACGTCCAGCCACGGCGCCACGAGCCAGGACGCGCCGGCGCGCACGGGGGCCGCATGGGCCCGCCAGCCGTCGAGCCCATCGTCGACCACCGGCTCCAGGTGGGCGGTGGCGTGCCCGGCGCGCACCACCGCGGCCAGCGCCCTCGACCCTTCGGCGCGGGTCGCCAGCCCGGCCAGGAGGCGCACGCCCCCGGTGGCCGTCGCCTGCTCCTCGATGCCGGCTGCGCCGGCGCGCCAGAGGAGGTCGGCGACGAGCTCCGCCTCGGCCTCGTCGACCTCGACCACCACGCGGTGCCATCCGTCGTCGTCCACGACCCTGCTCCTAGGCGACCCCGGGTGCGGGCGCAAGGCCGTCATCTCGGCAAGGCTGCCCGCGAAGGGGGTACGGTCCCGTGCCGATGTCCGAGTCCATCGAGCTGTCCCCGACGCCGGCGAGCGTCGCGCTGGCCCGACGGTGGTCCAGCGACGTGCTCGAGCGGGCCGGCGCCACCCAGGTGGCCGACACCATGGCGCTGCTCGTGAGCGAGCTGGTGAGCAACGTGGTCCTGCACGCTCGGACGCCGTGCTCGCTGCTGATCGATCCGGGTGTCGACCGCATCCGGGTGGAGGTGCAGGACGGCTCGGACCGGTTGCCGGGCCGCCGGGAGGTCAACGACCCGCTCGCCCAGAGCGGCCGGGGCATGCAGCTCGTGCACGGCCTGAGCTCCGCCTATGGGGTCGACCCCGAGCCCTCGGGCGGCAAGCGCGTCTGGTTCGAGCTCGCGGTGCCGGCGGGCTGACGCCGTGGATGCCGCCCCACCGCGCGGCGCACCCCTGCACCCGTCCCGCCCGGCCGGCTCGTCGGCGTAGCGTTCGGCTCCGATGCCCGCCGCCAACGTCCTCTTCATCACGGTCGACCAGTGGCGCGGCGAGTGCCTGGGCGTCGCCGGCCACCCCGTGGTGCGCACCCCGAACCTCGACCGCCTCGCCGCGCGGGGCGTCCGGTTCGCCAACCACTGGTCGGTCACCGCGCCCTGCGGGCCGAGCCGGGCATCGCTCCACACCGGGCTGTACCTGATGCACCACCGGTCGGTCGACAACGGGACCCCGCTCGACGACCGCTTCACGAACATCGCCCGGGAGGCCCGCGCCGCCGGGTACGACCCGACGCTGTTCGGCTACACGGACACCACCGTGGACCCCCGGCTGGTGGGCGACCCGACCGACCCCCGCCTCTACGACTACGAGGGCGTGCTGCCGGGCTTCGCCGAGGGGACGGTGCTCACCTGGAAGAACATGGGCCCGTGGCTGTCGTGGCTCGAGGGCCACGGCCACGCCATCCCGGCCACGTGGGAGGAGCTGTTCGAGCCGATCCCCGGGTACCCGGGCGCCGACGAGCACCCGCATGCGTGGGCCCCGTCCCGGTTCCCAGCCGAGCAGACCGAGACCGCGTTCCTCACGGAGCGGGTCATCGACTGGCTGGACCGACGACCCGACGACCAGCCGTGGTTCGCCCACGTCTCCTACATCCGGCCCCACCCGCCGTACCGGGCCCCCGAGGGCTACCACGACCTCTACGACCCCGATGACGGGCCGGCGTTCCGCCGCCTGGCCGACCGGGAGGCGGAGGTGTCGCAGCACCCCCTCCACGCCGCGGGTGCCCACATCGTCGGCTGCCCGGTCGACGAGCGCGAGGCCCGGGGCGTGCGCGCCGCCTACTGGGGGAACATGACCGAGGTCGACCACCAGCTCGGCCGGCTCCTCGGGCACCTGGAGGCGCTCGGCATGGCGGAGGAGACGTTGGTGGTGCTGACCGCGGACCACGGCGACATGATGGGCGACCACTGGATGGTGGAGAAGCTCGGTTGGTGGGACGAGAGCTACCACGTGCCCCTCATCGTCGTGGACCCGCGAGCCGAGGCCGACGCCACCCGGGGGCAGGCGGTCGACGCCTTCACCGAGTCCGTCGACGTGATGCCGACGCTGTGCACGTGGCTCGGCATCGAGGTGCCGGTGGCGGTCGACGGTCGGGAGCTCCAGCCCTTCCTCCACGGCGACGAGGCGCCCGCGGACTGGCGCACCGAGGCCCACTGGCAGTGGGACTTCCGAGACCCGGTGGACCACCTGGCCGAGGACCTGCTCGGGCTCACCATGGAGGAGTGCGGCCTCGACGTCGTGCGCGGCAGGGACCACAAGTACGTCCACCTGGGCAACGGCGACTCGATCGCGTTCGACCTCCGCGAGGACCCCGACCAGGTGCACCCCACGTTCGATCCCCCGGCATCCGACGAACGGGTCGCGGCCGCACGAGGCCGGCTGCTCACGTGGCGCATGCGCCACGACGACCGGACGCTCACCGGCCACAAGGTCACCGAGGAGCACGGCCTGGTGGTGCGGCGGGACCCGAGGCGCTGAGCGTCCCGGTGCCCGGCGGCGCCACGGGGCATCATGGCGGCGTGGGGATGGAGTCGGAGGCGCCGGCGGAGCCGGTCGAACCGGTGGCGTCGGTGGATCCGGTCGACGGGCGGTCGCCCGGCGCCCTCGCAGACCCCGACACGCGCCGCGCCGTCGTGCGCGGGTGGATCGTCGCCGTGGTCGCCTTCGTCGTCGGCCTCGTCCTCGTGGTCCTCGGCTTCACGCGGATCAACGGCGCCGAGCGCCACCAGGACGACCTGTTGCGCGACGGCACCCAGGTCTCGGGCATCGTGCTCCAGGTCGACCACCCGATCCCCGGGGTGAGCTGGGCCACCTTCTCGTACCCGGCTGGGGGCGAGCGCCAGCGCCACCGCATGCTGGTGTTCAACGACTACGAGCGGGGCGAGAAGGTCGCGGCGTTCGTCCGCCCCGCCGACCCCGGCGACGCGACCCTGGCCGGGGAGACCCCCATGTCGGCAGCGGGCTGGATGCTCGCCGTGGGCTCGCTCGTGGGCGGCCTGGTGCTCGTGGGGCTGGGGATCAGCCGCCTCTTGCGGGCCGCCCGCACCTCGTCGATCGTGCGCCGCGAGCCGTGGACCCCCTGGACCATGGTGGCGATCTACCCGAAGCGGCGGCGCCTGGCGGCGATCGCCGAGGGTGAGACCGAGGAGCACCTGGTCCGGGTGGGCCGCGCCGACGCCCGCCGCCTCGGCCGGCTCGAGCGGCGCAGCCCCCTCTACCTGGCGGGCAACGGGCGGTGGTTCGTCCTCAGCCCTACGGAGGGGAGGCGCATGGTCGCGCTGGGTCGCATGGACGAGCCGTTCGAACGGTTGCACCTGGTCGGCGAGGGCGCGCACCCCGATCGGTTCGTCCGTCCGGCCGACGAGCCGCCCCCCGACGAGGTGTTCTGAGCGCCCCGATCACCACGAATTGGGTCCATCGGCCCGTAGAACGACCGCGCTCCGTGGCGTAGCCTGCCTGCGTCATGTCCGAGCGCTCCCGATTCTGGCGGTCCAACCGGTGGCGCGAAGCCCTGCGCCCGGACTCGGACCTGGCCCAGGCCGAGGGCCTCGCCGCCGGCACCGGGCTGCTCACCGGCACCGTGGCCAAGAAGACGGCCGCGGTCGGCAAGGTCGTCCCGCCGAGCAGCCACTGCCCCACCTGCGGCGGCACCAGCGAGATCGTGGTCGTCGACCTGGTGGCCGAGGCCACCACCCTGCGGTGCCGGTCCTGCGGCCGCCGCTGGACCTCCCCGAGCTAAGCGCCCCCAAGCCGGTCCACTAGGGTCTCGGCGTCCCAACTGCGACAGGGGAGCGGATGGCGAAGGGGTCGAAGACGACGAGCGCGCCGCGTGGCGCGAAGGGTGGCGCGAAGCCCGACAAGGTGGGGCCGCCGCTCCTGATCCTCGGGCTGGGGTACGCCTCGATCCTCGTCAGCCTGCCGCTGATCGCCTTCGACAGCGTCGCCGCGCACGTCGTGGGCTACATCACCGGCGCGCTCATCCCGATCCTGGTCATCGGCTTCGTCCGGCGCATCGACCTCGACCGCCGGCGCAGCCCGTACTACGAGGCCAGCTCGCTGCTGCCCCCAGCCATCGCCGTGCTCGGCGTGGCCGCCGTGGTCGCCGCAGGGCTGCACGTGTGGCCCATCGCCACGGAGCTCGCGTCGTGACGGCCCGCCTCGGCCCCGCGGCGGTGCTGCGCGCCGCCGCGGCCCTGTTGACCGTCTTCCTGGCGGTGGCCGCGGTGCCCGCGGCGGCCGGGGCGCAAGGCGCGCCGACCACCACCGCAGCCTCGGGATCGGGCACCGCGCCCAAGACCCCGTCGGAGAACCCCGCCATCGACGACCTGGTCGGCTGCGTCCAGGGGTCGAAGCGGCTGCTCGTGCTGTTCCTCATCGACGAGTCGGCCTCCCTGAAGCAGAACGACCCGGAGAACCGGCGCATCGACGCCGCCCGCAGCGCGCTCGACAGCCTCACCGCGCTGGCCAGCTCGGAGGGCGCCGCCGCCCCCGAGGTCCAGGTGGCGATGGCCGCCTTCTCCAACGACTACCGCCTGGTGCAGGACTGGACCGCGGCGGGCACCGGCACCCAGCAGAAGCTCGACGACGCCCTGGGCTCGTTCTCGACCCTCAACAAGGGCATCGACACCGACTTCGTCAACGCCCTCACCGCCGGCCAGGAAGCCTTGGCCGACCAGGCCGCCGAGATCACCGCGGCGGGCGGCGCCGCCCCCTGCAAGGCCGTGCTGCTCTTCACCGACGGTGGCTACGACATCGCGGTGCGGCCCACCAAGGAGGACCAGGACCGCCTCGGCCTCACCAAGCCGTACGCGCCGAACGTCCCGCTGACGAACCAGGCCAACGTCACCCGGGTGGAGGCCGCCGGGCGCGAGGCCCTGTGCCGCAAGGGCGGGCTCGCCGACCGGCTGCGCAACGACGACGTGACGCTCCTGACGGTCGCCCTCTCCGGCAGCGTCACCCGGCGCGCCCAGCTCCCGCTCGCGGCGGCTTCGGCGGGCACGGCCGACGACTACCGGTGCGGGACCGAGACCGAGCGTCCGCAGGGCGCATACCTGCCCGCCGAGGGCATCGACGTGCTCGTGGCCCACTTCAACGAGATCGGTGCCCGCCTGGCCGGGGGCAACGTCCTGCCGGGCTCGGACCAGGTCAAGGTGTGCGACGGCAAGGAGCCGTGCGAGGAGGGCACCCGGACCTTCACGCTCGACGACACGCTCCGCCAGGCCGAGATCCTGGCCCTCGCCAAGGGCTCGGGGACCCTGGTGCGGCTGGAGGGCCCGAAGGGCGCCGTGGCCAACATCACCGCGGCGGGCACCACCAAGGTGGGCGACGTCGCCGTGACCGCACGCGACGTCGCCGGCCGAGGGCTCAGCATCCGCATGGAGCGCCCCGCCAACCTCGACACCTGGTCGGGCCAGTGGCGGGTGTCGATCCAGGCCCCCAAGGGCGACCAGGCCGGCACCGACGCCACCCTGCAGATCTTCGTGTTCAGCGACATCTCGATCACGGTGACGTCGCTGCGCCCGCTCACCCGGGGGGCCAGCTCGCCGATCGAGGCCAAGCTCTCGATCCCGGGCGGGGCCGACGCCACGAAGGTCGTGGCCTCGAGCTCGGCCGAGGCGCGCCTGCAGAACCCGGTCACCGGCGCCATCGACACGGTGAAGCTCACCGGGCCGCCGACCGGCCCGTTCAAGGGCACCTACGCCACCCCGGCCGACACCACCTCGAACGCCCTCATCCTCACCGTCGAGGCCAAGGTCACCACTGTGAGCGGCTCGGTGGTGCTCTCGCAATCGGCGGCCAACGAGCTCCTCGTGCTGCGGCCCGCCGGCTCCATCCAGTTCGTCCCCGGCAGCCTCAAGATGCCCTCGCTCACCGGCGATGGCACCACCGAGGCCGAGCTCACCGTCACCGGCGGCGACAAGCCCGGGTGCGTGTGGTTCGGCCCCACCAAGGTCCCTGACGCGCCGGAGGGCACGGCGCCCATCGTCGTGACCGCCGACGGCAAGGCGCTCGCCACCCAGGCGAGCTGCGTGAAGGTGGCGGCGCGCCAGCGCCTGACGGTCACCGTCGAGGCCGCCCCGTCGGGGCGCGGCTCGGGCACGGTGCGGGGCACGTTGACGGTGTTCGAGAAGGTCGACGGCGCAGCCAAGCCCACCACCACCGAGATCCCGTTCCGCTTCGAGATCGCCCGCGGCGTGGACCAGGCCCGGCGCCTGCTGCTCGCCGTGGCGATGCTCGTGGCCGGCCTCGGCATCCCGTTGGTCGCCCTGCTGATCATCAACTCGGTGACCGCCCGGTTCCAGGCGCTCGACGCCATCCGGGCGGCGAGCCTGCCGGTGGCCGTGAGCGGCAACGCCATCTCCCGCATCGACGGCGACTACCCGCGTGGCCTGGCGCTGCGCGACGCGGACTTCGGCAGCCTCGCCACCGCCGGCACCACCCGGCGCTTCACCTTCAGCGGCGTCGTGTTCCGCGCCCGGGCGAGCCGCAACCCGTTCGGTGCGGCCATGGCCATGGCCGCACCCGAGGGCGGCGCCGAGAAGCTGAAGGGCAACGTGGGCAGCCGCGTCGAGCTGGACCTGGCCCTTGCCGGGTCGTGGGTGTTCCTGCTGGACCCGGACCGCACCCGCCGCGCCGACCGAGGCGACGCCTACGGGCAGCTCCTGGTGTTCGTGGCCGAGGGCGACATCGGCACGCAGGTCAACAAGATGATGCCCGACATCACCGACCGGCTCCCCGCCACCGCGTCGCGCCTCGCCGGAGTGGTCCGCACCACCAAGCGCAAGCCGCCGGCCAAGCCGTCGAAGCGATCCGCCAAGGCGCAGGCTGCGGGCGAGGAGGCGAGCGAGGCCGAGGTCGTGGGGCTCGATGACGCCGAGGCGCCCGACGCGGGCGCCCCACCCGCCAGCGATGTGGTCGACCCGGTCGCGCCGGCCGCCGAACCAGCACCGGCGCCCGAGGTCGCGGCTGGGCCCGAGGCCGAGGCTGCGTCCGGCGCCGCATCGGAGGTCGAGCCCGAGGCTGCACCCGAACTGGCGGCCGACGATCGCCCGGCACCGGCCGCCCCCGCTGGCTTCGGTGGCGCTGCCGTGGATCGCCCGGTCGCGCCGAGCGCGCCGGCCGACGCCGGGGCCGACGACGATGGCGACGACCAGCCCCCCTCGGCGCCGGTCGGGTTCGGCGGCGGTCCCCGCTGACCGCCGACGGCGCGACGACCTAGCCGGCGGCCATGGCGACGATGCCCGCCGCCGCCAGCGCCAGCCCCGCCAGCTGCAGGCGGTGCAGGCGCTCGCCCAGCACGACCCGGGCCAGCACCACGGTGGCGGCGGGGTAGAGCGACGAGAGCACGGCCACGATCGACAGCAGGCCGGTGTGGGCAGCGGTGATGTAGATGCCGTTGGCGGTCACGTCGAGGGCCCCGGCCGCCGCGGCGGTGGCCCACGATGCCCGGATCGGGATCACGGCCGGTCGGGCCGGGTCGCCGGCGCGCAGGGCCAGGCCGCCCGCCACCAGGATCGTGAGCACGACGGCCAGCGGCCGGGCCACCAGGAGCGGCCACAGGCCGGCGTCCTCGGTGGTGTTGCCGAGCAGCACGAAGATGGCGCCGAACCCGAGGCCCGACACCAGCGCGGCGGGGACCACCTGCCCGAGGGGCTTGGTGGGCAGGTCTTCGGGGTGGTCCTCGTGCGCGGGGGCGCCGGAGATGAGCCCGACCGCCAGGAGGGCGACGACCACGCCGGCCAGGGCGACGGTGGAGGGCCGCTCGCCGAAGGCCAGGCCCCACGCGAGGGGCACCATCGCGGCGACGACCGCGGTGATCGGTGCCACCACGCTCATGCGGCCCGTGGCGAGCCCCCAGTACAGGAAGCCCAGGGCGACCGGTGCCACGACGCCCGTGGCTGCCCCGAGGGCCAGGTCGTGGCCGCTTGGGCCCGGCAGCCCACCGACGGTGGTCCAGACCACGAGCGCGGCGACCACGAGCACGGTGCTCACCGTGTAGGAGAGCGCCACCACCGAGGTCGCGGGGGAGCGCTTGGATGCCAGCCCGCCGAAGAAGTCGCCGGAGCCGTAGGAGAGCGCGACGAGGAGGCCGAGGACGATCGCCATGGTGGGGGCCTGGAGGTCAGACCTCCGGGATCTCGATCTGCTCCATGTCGTCGACCAGGCCGGCGAGCACCTGCTCGATGACCTGGGCGCGCGCGTTGCGCTTGGTGGCGGCGTAGGCGCCGGTGCGCAGCTGGGCCAGGCGCCCGGCCTCGGCCATGGCGGTGTCGAGGAGCTCGGCCTCGGGCACGACGCGGTCGAGGTAGCCGACGGCGAGCGCACCGGCGGGGTCGTACACCTGGCCGCCCATGGTCGATGCGGTGAACGCCGGCTTGGTCAGGCGCTCCCTGGCCAGCTCGACGCCGAACTTGGGCAGGGTCATGCCGATCGCCACCTCGGTGAGGCCGATCTTGGACGGGACGTCGGCCCCGATGCGCAGGTCGCACGACAGCAGCGTGAGGGCACCACCAGCGAGGGCATGGCCGGTGCAGGCCGCGATGGTCGGCATGCCCAGGCCGTACAGGCGCATCCACCAGCGAGCGCCGGCAACCACCAGGGCACGCATGCCCTCGGGCGACGCGGTCATCTCGCCTAGGTCGAACCCGGCCGAGAACTTCCCGGGGCGCCCCACCAGGACCAGCGCTCGGGCTCCGTCAGCCTCGGCACGGTCGGTGAGGGCCTCGAGCTCCGCGACCACCGCGGAGGAGAACGCGTTGGCCTTGCCGTCATCGAGGGTGATGACGGCGATGTTCTCGTCGAGCCGGTAGGTGGGGAGTGCGTCGGTCATGGGGGTCGACGCTAGACGGCGGCGGGCTGGGCCCCCGCCTTCCGCTGCGCCATGACCCGGTCGATCGCCGAGGGGTCGAGGGTGCCGAGGATGCGCCCGTCGGCCGCCACGACCAGGGCGTGGGCGATGGAACCGGACTCGACCTTCTGGAGCGCGGGCAGCAGCGGCTCGTCGGCATGGATCAAGGTCAGCCGGTCGATCGGGTAGGCGAGGTCGCCGACCCGCAGCTGCTCCCAGCGCTGGGGCGGGACCGCCCGGATCGCCGCCGCGGTGAGCAGCCCCGACACCTGGCCGTCCGGTCCGACCACGGGGTACGCCTGGTGCTCGGGTCGCGGGGTGCTCGAGCGGAGGAAGTCCGCGATCGATGCCCAGCTGGGGGCCGACGGCGGGGTCGCCGCCATGGCCTGGGCGGCGACGAGCCCATCGAGCGCCCGGTACAGCGGCGCCTTGATGAGCTGCTGGCCGGCGCCGAGGGCGATGAAGCCGCCGGCGGCGAGCAGGAAGAAGGCCCAGTCGCTCAGCCAGCTGCTCGGGGTGAGGAGGCTGTGCAGCCCGAGCACCACGGCGACCATGCCGATCACCACGCCGGAGACCGCGGCGGCGATCATGCCCACGGCCTGGCTGCCGCTGGCGTGCCACACCGCAGCGGCGAGGACCCGGCCGCCATCGAGCGGCGTGGCCGGGGCCATGTTGAGCCCGGCCAGCAGCAGGTTCAGGCCACCGACCCAGGCGAAGACGTAGCCGACCATCCCGGTGGTGCCGGTGTTCGGGATCAGGAAGGCGGCCACCAGGAACACGAGCCCGCAGAGGGCCGAGGCCACCGGGCCGACCACCGAGATGCGGAAGTCCGAGCCGGCGGTGACGGGCGAGGACTTCATGCGGGTGATGCCCCCGAGCAGGGTCAGGCCCATGCTCTCGACCTCGATGCCCTCCTCCTTGGCGACCAGGGCATGGCCGATCTCGTGGACGAGCAGCGAGAGGAACAGGCAGATGGCGCCGAGCACGCCGCCCACCCAGCAGGCGGTGGTGCTCAGGTCGTCGACGGCACCGGGGATGCGGTAGACGGCCAGGCCGAAGGCGTAGAAGCCGGCCACCAGGAACACGGTGAAGCTCATCCCGACCTTGATGCCGGCGATGCGGCCGAGCGGGATGTCGTTGCCCATCGCGTGGAGGCTACCGGGGTAGGTTCCCCGCACCGGCAGCAAGGAGGGGCCCGATGGCACGTTGGACGCGGATCGCAGCGGGGGCGGCGGTGGCCGCCGCCCTGGTGGCGGGGGGTGCTGCTGGCGCCTCGAGCCGTCGACCCGCGGCGCCGGAGGGCCCGCGCGCCACCCGTGGCGCCGGGATCGTGGCGCCCACCCAGTTCGTCTCGGTGGCGCCGTGCCGCCTGTTCGACAGCCGCAAGGCCACGGCCGGCCCCCTTCTCGATGGGGTGCAGCGGACCATCCAGGTGACCGGGTCGGCCGGGTTCGAGGCCCAGGGCGGCACGTCCGGTGGCTGCGGCATCCCCGAGTCCGCGACGGCGGTGGTGGTGTCGCTCACCAGCACGCAGGCCTCGGGCAACGGGTTCCTGCGGGCCTGGGCCTACGGCACGAGCGAGCCCACCGCGACGGTCATGAACTGGACCCCGGTCGGCAAGGCCGGCATCACCACCGGGGCCACGCTGCCCGTCCGCGGCAAGCTGCGGGCCAAGGCGTACAACAGCAGCACCGACCTGGTGGTCGACGTGACCGGCTACTACACGGAGTCGCTCTCGGCCTACGTGTCCTCGAACGGCGACCTCGTGCAGTGGAACGACGGCGTGCGCAGCGCCGGCCGGATCGGGACCGGCTACTACGTGGTCCAGTTCGACCGCCAGATCTACCGCTGCTCGGTGGCGGTCAGCACCGAGGGCTCCGCGCTCTACTACTCGACCGCCGTCACCTCGAACGACAAGGCGTTCGTGAGCATCGCCAACCTGGCCGTGAGCGGAGCGCCGGCCATCAACGCGCCGTTCAACCTCACCGTCACCTGCTGACGCCCACCCCGCCCTAGGCAGGGGTGCCCCCGGGTGTCTGGTCGATCCCGGCCCGTGTGGGGCGGTCAGCGACCAGGT
>JAXLRJ010000031.1:0-27245 GCA_046331115.1 Acidimicrobiales bacterium | reverse complement strand
GAGGTAGCGGAACCCCGTCGCGAGCGGGTCGCCGCAGGTGGCCCGGACCACGACGTAGCTGGTGGCGTCGACGTGGCGCGCGGACCAGGTGCCGTCAGCCGCAGGGGTCGCGACGACGTGCTCGTCGGGGCCCCAGGCGCCCACGAAGGTCACCAGCGCCTTGCGGCCGTCGGTGCAGCCCTCGCCCGTGGCGGTGACCGTGCCGGCCTCGGCCGAGAACGTCAGGGAATCGACCGGGTTGGCCGTGGGCACGTCGAGCGGCAGCGGCGCCGCGGCGGAGGCTCCCGGCGTGCCCTCGCACCCGGCCACGATCGTGTACGGCCCGGTGGGCAGCGGGGCGTAGG
The DNA here is from genome assembly GCA_046331115.1 of Acidimicrobiales bacterium. GTDB lineage: Bacteria > Actinomycetota > Acidimicrobiia > Acidimicrobiales > Iamiaceae > Aquihabitans. The sequence goes on along the minus strand of JAXLRJ010000031.1, from coordinate 26,901 downwards.
CGTCGCTTCCGGGCTCGCCGTAGTTGCGGTTGAGCTCCACCTCGACGCGCACCTTGCCAGCAGCGTCGGCGTCCACCGCGTAGACCATCACGCTGTCCTGGAGGATGTTCGTGCGCAGCGTGAGGTCCGTGCCCGACCGGAGGCCCACGAGCGCCTTGGCACCGGGCTTGCAGCCGGTGCCCTGGACCACCACCACCTGGCCGGTGGAGGCGGTGGTGCGGGATGCGGTGATGGCGAACGACGGCGCAGGGCTCGATGGCGCGGTGATGTCGAGCGGCGTGTCGCCGTAGTCGTGGACCACCTCGTAGGTGGCGTCCGGCGTGGAGAAGTCGGCCCGCACGCACCACACCACGAGGGTGGCGGGCTGGTCGGGGTCTACCCAGCCCTGGACGGTCACCTGGTACTGGTCGTTGCTGCCGGGGACCTTCTTGGCGAACTCGCCGGCCCGGGCGTCGGCGCCGGTGCCGGCGATGACCCAGGCGTAGATGCTCTGGTAGATGTTCGGCCCCTGGGTGCCGGGCTGGCCGGCGCACTCGGTGGCCGTGAACCCGATCGTGGCGCCGACGGCCACGGTGGTCGTGGGCACCGTCAGGGTGGGCGCCGCCGATGCGGGTGGGCCGTGGACGGCCACCGTGGCGACCAGCGCGGCGGCCACCGCTGCTTGCCACCACCTGCGACGGTACCGTGCCGCCATCGGGCCTCCCGATCGTTTGGGACCCCGAGGTGCGTCCCGTCGTCCGTCCGATGCCCAGTCTCACACGGTGACCAGCCCTCCGCGTGGCCTGCCGCAGCGCGCTGGTCTCGGTGCCCGTCGGCCCCGGTGCTCCTCAGGCGGGGACCTGGATCGCGCTCGGGGCCGTGAGGGGCCACGGGCGCTCGCGCTCGACCGCGTGCGCGACGTCCAGGAGCAAGGCGTCGCGGTGGTGCTCGGCCAGGACCTGGATGCCGACCGGGAGCCCGTCGATCGTGCCGGTCGGGATGGACACCGCCGGGTTGCCGTACACGTTCGAGATGATCGTGAGCGCGCCCATCTTCACCAGGTCCGGGAACCGCTCCGTCACCATCGTCACCAGCTTCGAGGGCAGGCGAGGGGCCACAGCGCCGGCCACCCGGGTGCCGAACAGCAGGCCACGGAACCCGAGGCGCGCCGCGCTCGACGAGGTGGCCCAGTCGATGAAGCTCACCGCATCGGAGCTGCGGGTGGCCTCGGCGGGGAACGCCGGGCCAGGGTTGGTGGCCGAGATGATCAGGTCCACCTCGTCGAAGGCGGCGGCCATGGCGGCGTTGGCGTCGGCCCGGATGTGCTCCGCGGCCGCCGCCATGTCCAGGTTGTAGAGCGACTGGCTGAGCATCAGGCCGATCGCCATCTCGTCGGTCATCTGAGAGGCGCAGCGCGGCCACCGGTCGCCGAGCTTGCCGAGCAGCAGCGCCAGGTTGCCGAGCATCCACTGCGCCGCCAGGTTCGGTGGCTCGACGGGCATCGGCACCTCGACCATGCCCGTCTCGGCGATCAGCAGGTCCGCCTGGGTGCGGACGTGCTCGGCCATGCCTGCCTCGAGGTGCGCGCCTCCGAGGTCCGGCACGACGGCGACCCGGAGGCCACGCAGGTCGTGGGTGCCGAGCTCCGCCTCGTACCGGCCGTGCGACGGCAGGGAGGAGGGGTCCCAGCGGTCGAACCCGGTCACCACGTCGTAGTGGCGGGCCACGTCGCGCACCGATCGGGTCAGGCTGCCCGACACCACGGTGTTCGGGCGCATCATCGGGCGGGGCCCACGGGTGATGCGGCCGAACGTGCCCTTCATCCCGAGCAGGCCGTTGTAGGCGGCCGGGATGCGGATCGAGCCGCCGCCGTCGCCGCCGGTGGCGAAGGTGACGAGCCCGCCCGCCACCGCCGCTGCCGAGCCGCCGGAGGAGCCGCCGGCGGTGCGGCCTCGTGCCCACGGGTTGTGGGTGGCGCCGTGCAGCTTGGTGACGCTCACGTTCAGGCCGCCGAACTCGCTGGCGGTGGTCTGGCCGACCGGGACCACACCGCCTCGCTCGACGAGGCGCCCCACGTGGTGCGACGTCTTGACGGCACGGCGGCCGGCGAACACCAGCGACGCTTCGGTGTCGGGCCAGCCCTCGACCGGGGTCAGCTCCTTCACGCCGATCGGCACGCCGCCGAAGGGCAGCGACACGTCGGCGGTGGCGGCGGCCGCACGGGCCCGTTCGGGGTCCACGAAGGCGAAGGCGTTCAGGTCGGAGCGCTCGATGGCGGCGAGCGTCGCCTCGAGCTCCTCGACGGGGGAGCGCTCGCGCGATCGGAAGGCGTCGACCAGCGAGCTGGCATCGCCGGTCCAGGGGAGGTCGGTCATGGGGGCATCGTGCCAGACCGGCCCTGGGATCAGGGGAGGGGGGCGATCAGCCGAGGAGGTCGGGCAGGTCCTTGCGCACGATCTTGCCCATGGCGTTGCGGGGGAAGCGGTCGACCACGACGATCCGCTCGGGCACCTTGTAGCGGGCGAGCTGCGAGGCGAGGTGGGCCCGGACGGCATCGAGGTCCAGCTCCACGCCTGGCGCCGGCTCGACCAGGGCCACGACCCGCTCGCCCAGCCGCTCGTCGGGCACGCCGAGGACCGCGCTGGCCGCCACCCCCGGGACCTCGGCGAACACCCGCTCCACTTCCGCCGGGTAGACGTTGGCGCCGCCGCGGATGATCAGCAGGCTGAGCCGATCCCGGACGTGGAGGAAGCCGTCGTCGTCCAGGAACCCGACGTCGCCGGTGCGCAGCTCGCCGTCCACCAGCGCCTCGGCGGTCGCCTCGGGCCGCTCCCAGTAGCCGAGCATCGGCCGGTACCGGTCGTCCGCGGCCGAGATGCAGATCTGCCCGGAGCCTTCGTCGCCGCTCGGATCGGCGATCCGCACCCGCAGGTGGGGGAGCGGCCGACCCGAGGCGCCGGCCCGGTGGTCCGCGCCGTCGCGCCGGTCGATCGCCACCACGGTCGGCGCCTCGGACAGGCCGTAGGTGGCCAGCACCGGCAGGCCGAACTTGGCCTCGAACGCGGACCGGATGGCCTCCGGGCAGTCGGCGCCGCCGGTCCACACCTCGTCGAGCGATGCCAGGTCCGATGGGGCGATGGCGTCCATCGTGGCCAGGCCGTGCAGCAGGGCCGGCGGCCCGTTCCAGGTGGTGACCCGCTCGGTGCTGATCCACTCGGCCACCCCTTCGGCGTCGATGCGGTCCATGTCGATCGACGTGCCGCCCGCCTGCGAGACCAGCAGGGTCGTCAGGACCGCCATGTTCAGGATCGTGAACGGGAAGCAGTCGCCCTTGCGCAGCGCGGGCCCGTACCCCCGGGACTCGACGAGCACGGCTCCTGGCACCAGCAGGTTGTACTGGCTGTGCACGGCGCCCTTGGGGTGGCCGGTGGTGCCGCTCGTGTAGGCGATGCCGGCGGGGGCGAAGGGGTCCACGTCCGGACCGCTCCACGGCGAGGCGGGGGCGGCATCCGTCGCCGCCCGCCAGGTGGCCAGGTCCACGACCCGCACGCCGATGCCGTGCAGGTCGTCGCCCACCTCATCGTCGGTGAGGAGCAAGGTGGCGCCGCAATCGGCGAGGAGGTAGCGCTTCTCCGGCCCGGCGAGCGCCCGGTTGACGCCGACCCAGACGGCGCCGAGTCGCATGGCGCCGTGGAAGGCGGCGACCACGTCGGCCTCGTTGGGCAACGACGCGCCGACCCGGTCGCCGGGGCCCACGCCCAGGGCGACGAGGGCGTGCGCGGCGCGGTCGGCGGCGGCGTCGAGGTCCGCGTAGGACCAGCGGGCCGAGCGGGTGACCAGCGCCTCCTTGGCCGGATCGGCCGCCAGCGCCCGGTCGAGCACCCGCGCCACGCTCGTCGGCACCGTCCTCGTCGGCACCGTCCCCTTCGGCATCGTCCCCATCGGGGTGGACCGTAGCCACCCGGAGCCGACCTCCGACGGCGCGACTAACATCGGCGTCAGCTTTTCGGGGAAGGACGCCTGATGGATTGGGACCTGGGCGAGCAGGCGACCGCCCTGCGTGCGCGGCTGCGGGCGCTCATGGCCGCGCACCTGCCCGACGGGTTCCCCGGCGCGTTCACCGACGACCCCGCGGACCTGGCGCTCACCAAGGCGTTCTGCCGCCTGCTCGCCGCCGAGGGCCTGCTCACCATCTCGTGGCCGGAGGCCTACGGCGGCGGGGGCGGCTCGCTGTGGGACCAGACCGTGGTTCGCGAGGAGATGTGGGCGCACCACGAGCCGCGGGGCCCGCAGTACATGGGCCTCAACTGGGTGGGCCCGGCGCTGATGGCCTACGGGACCGAGGAGCAGAAGGCCCGGCACCTGCCGCCGATCGCCGCCGGCGAGGTGATCTGGTGCCAGGGGTTCAGCGAGCCCGAGGCCGGCTCGGACCTGGCCTCGCTGCGCACCCGGGCCGAGCCCGAGGGCGACCCTGCAGCCCCCACGGGCTGGCGGATCACCGGCCAGAAGATCTGGACGTCCTACGCCCAGATGGCGGACTGGTGCATCATCGCCGCGCGGGTCGGCACCGGCGAGCGCCACGAGGGCATCACGATGTTCCTGCTGCCGATGGACGCGCCCGGCTTCACGGTGGTGCCCATCCGGTCGATGCTCGGCCCCCACCACCTGAACGAGGTGTTCTTGGACGACGTGGTGGTCGACGCCGACGCGGTGCTGGGCGAGGTCGGTGGCGGCTGGTCGGTCATCAAGACCGCGCTCGCCCACGAGCGCGTCGGCATCGCCCGCTACGCGCGCTGCGAGCGGCTGCTGTCCGAGCTGGGTGCCGCCCTCGCGCCGCACTGGGCCGACCTGCCGCCGTCGCTGCACGCGGCGTGGGCGCGGGCGCTGGTCCAGGTCCGGGTGGCACGCCTGCTGGCGTACCGGACCGTGCACGCCCAGGAGCGAGGCGACCTGCCCGACGTGGCCGCGTCGGCGGCCCGCATCGCCATCACCCAGTGCGACCAGTCGGTGGCCGAGGTCCTGTTCTCGGCGCTCGACGAGCGGAGCCTGGAGGCAGGGCCCGAGGCACCCCTCCACGGCGCGGTGGACGACCACTGGCGCTACGCCCAGGCCGCCACCGTCTCCTCCGGCACCATCGAGGTGCAGCGGATGATCGTGGCCAAGGCCCTCCTCGGCGGGGGACGGGTGTGAACCCGGTCCTGCCCGACGAGGCGATCGAGCTGGCCGGCGCAGCAGCGAAGGCGTTCGACGCGCTCGGCGGTGTGGATGCGTTCCGCCGCGCCGAGGACGATCCCGCCGTCCGAGCCGCCGAGGTGGCCCCAGCGCTCGCTGCCCTCGGCATCGACGACCTCGATCCCCGCCAGGGCGACGTCGCCCTGGCCGCGGCAGCCGCGCTGTGCGAGGCCGCTGGTCGGGGCGCCCTGCCGTACCCGCTCGCCGCCGCGCTGGTCCGGGATCGGGATGGGCGGCCCACCGCCGCCACCCCGGCGGCAGTCGCCCGCATCGACCACGGGGACCTGTTCGCCGAGTGGCGGGTCGGGCCCCTCGGCGGCGCGGGGCCCGCCGGGATCGCCTCGGGGGCGGGCGGGCTGCTCGGCTCCAAGCTCGGGCCGTTCGCGTGCGACCTGTCGGTGGCGCCGGGCCCGGTCGATGCCGCTGACGTCCTCCTGCAGCAGCTGCTCGTGGCCTGGACCGTGCTGGGCACGGTGGACAGGGCCGTCGAGCTGGCGGTCGAGCACGTCAACGGGCGCATCCAGTTCGGCAAGCCGCTCGCCGCCTTCCAGGCCGTGCAGTTCCAGCTGGCCGATGCGGCGGTCGCGGTGGCAGGGCTCCGGGAGCTGGCCGGGTTCACGCTGTGGCGGTGGGACGGCGCCCGGGCAGCGGCTCGGGCCGACGTGCTCGCCCTGCGCCTCCCCGCCGGCGAGGTGGCGCGGGCCGTCCTGCGCGCCGCGCAGCAGCTCCACGGCGCTGCTGGCGTCTGCGACGAGTACGACGTCAGCGTCCTGGCCCGGGCCGCCCAGCCGCTGCTCCGCCTGCCCTTCGGCGCCGAGCGGGCGGCGGCCGAGCTCGCCGCTGCGATCGCCGACGACGGCTTCGCCGGGCTCTTCCCCCACGGGGCCGAGCTCCGCTCGGAGGCCTCGGCGTGAGCGACGGCGCCACCTTCGAGGGGCCGCCGCTCGGCTCGATGGGCGAGGTGGGCGCGCTCACCCTCGGCGACTTCCTCCTCGAGGTGGCCGCCCGCTTCGGCGAGGCCGAGGCGGTGGTGCTCGACGATCCGTTGCGCAACGGCGAGACCGTGCGCTGGACCTACCGCGACCTGCTGGAGCAGTCCGAGCGGGTGGCCGCGGCGCTGGTGGCCGACGGGCTGGAGCCCGGTGCGGTCGTGGCCGTGCTCATGGGCAACCGGCCCGAGGCGCTGGCCGCCACCTTCGGCATCGCCCTCGCCGGTGGGGTGGCTGCCCCGCTGTCCACGTTCGCCTCGCCCGACGAGCTGCGCTCGATGCTGGCCCGCTCGGGCGCGGTGGCGCTGCTGACCCAGGAGCGCATGCGCGACCGCCGCTTCGGCGACGAGGTCGAGGCCATGCGCGCCGACCTGCCCGCCCTGCGGTGGGTGGCCGTGCTGGGCACCGCCGCATGGGCCGATCGGCTGCCACCGACGCCGACGCGCAGCGACCCGGCCCGGCGCGCCGCGCCCGGCGACCTGGGGCTCATCATCTTCAGCTCGGGCACCACCAGCGAGGCCAAGGGCGTGCTGCACGCCCACCGGTCGCCGTGCCTCCAGTTCTGGCAGCTGGCCGCGGTGTTCGGCCGCCACGAGCGCACCCGGATGTTCAGCGCCCTCCCGCTGTTCTGGACCGCCGGGCTGAGCACCGCCGTCGGTGCCACCCTGGCCGGCGGCGGGTGCTGGGTCGCCCAGGAGGCCTTCGACGCCACCACCGCCCTGGCGCTCATGGCGCGGGAGCGGGTCACCGAGCCCTACACGCTGCCGCACCAGACCACCGCGCTGGCCGAGCGGCCCGAGTGGGCGGCCACGGACCTGTCCGCCATGACCTGCGTGTACGGCAAGTCCGCCTACGCCCGGCACCCGTCGGTCCACGGCGACCCCGGTTGGATCATGCCCGTGGGCTACGGCCTCACCGAGACGTCCTCGTTCGCGTGTGCCCATCCATCGAGCACCCCTCGGGAGCAGGCCAAGGTCGGGGCAGGCCGGCTCCTGCCGGGCACCCGGATGCGGGTGGTGGACCCGGCGACCGGCGAGGTGTTGCCGCCCGGCCAGGAGGGCGAGCTGGCGGTGGCGGGGCTCACCCTGATGCTCGGGTACCTGGGCCGCCCGGCCGAGGAGGCCTTCGACGCGGACGGCTTCTTCCACACGGGCGACGCCGGGCACGTCGACCCGGACGGGCTCGTCCACTTCTCCGGGCGCCGCACCGAGATGATCAAGACCGGCGGCGCCAACGTCTCGCCCGCCGAGGTCGAGGTGGCGCTGCGCGCCTGTGCGGAGGTGAAGCTGAGCCGCATCGTCGGCGTGCCTGACCCCCGCCTCGACGAGGTGGTGGTGGCGTGCATCGTCCCCGCGGACGGCGCGTCGCCCACCGAGGGCGGCATCCAGGACTTCCTGCGGGGCCGCATCGCCTCCTACAAGGTGCCCAAGCGGGTGCTGTTCTTCGCCGACGGCGAGATCCCCATGACCACCAGCGACACCAAGGTCCGCGACGCCGAGCTGCTCGCCCTCGTCCAGGACCGCCTCACCAGCACGGGAGCACGATGACCGACGACGCCGAGCTCGACCAGCTCGACACCAGCGACCTCGACCGGTACATGGGCGTGCCCATGGAGCCCGGCCTGCTGAAGGAGCCGGTGGCCACCAACGACATCCGGCGGTGGGTGCAGGCGATGCACTACCCGAACCCGCTGCACTTCGACGAGCACTGGGCGGCGGCCAGCCGCTTCGGCGGCCTCGTCGCGCCGCAGTCGTTCACGGTGGCCTGCGACACGAGCCACGGCTGCTCGCCCGCCCAGGTGGGCAAGATCCCCGGCTCGCACCTGATCTTCGGCGGCGACGACTGGTGGTTCTTCGGCCCCCGGATCCGCCCCGGCGACCACCTGATCTGCCACCGGATGCCCTACGACTACAAGGTGGCCGAGACCCGGTTCGCCGGCCCGACCTGCTTCCAGCGCGGCGACACGCTCTACATCAACCAGCGCGGCGAGCGGGTCGCCCTCCAGCGGTCCACGGCCGTGCGCTACCGGGTGCGCAAGGCCAAGGAGAAGCAGCTCTTCACCGCGCAGGACGAGGGCTCCGGCACCAAGCCCCAGGGCGATCCCGAGTGGAGCGACGAGCAGCTCGCCGCCCTGGAGGAGCGCAAGCTCGCGTTCATCGACCAGGTGCAGGCGCTCGGCCACGACCCCCGGCCCTACGAGTCCGTTGCGGTGGGCGACCGGCTCGCCGAGCACGTCCTCGGGCCGCACAGCCTGGCCAGCTTCGCCACCGAGTGGCGGGCCTACCCCATGACGACCTGGGGCGCGACGCGCAAGGGCCCGACGGACCTGTCGGCCGCCGAGCTCGGCTACACCGAGGAGATGGCGGGCCTGGAGGGAGACCGGCGCACCGAGCGGGTCAACCCCGAGCTCACCGACGGCGCCTACCACGGCCCGTCGCGAGGCCACCTCCAGCCCCGCTGGGCCGAGCACATCGGGATGCCCCGCGGCTACGGCTACGGCGCCTCGATGGGTGCCTGGGTGCTCGACTACGCCTCGGGCTGGGCCGGCGAGTGGGGCATGGTGCTCAGCTCGAGCGCCCAGTACCGCAACCCGGCGTTCACCGGCGATGCCACCATCGTCAACGGCGAGGTGACCGCCACCGACGTCGACCGGCGCGGCCGCCACACCGCCACCGTCGCCGTCACGCTCACCAACCAGGACGACGCCGTCCTGGCCAAGGCCTCGGTGGTGGTGCTGCTGCCGAGCGAGCAGCAGATCGCACAGGGTCGGGTGACCGACGGACAGGACGAGGGAGCCATCAGGTGACCGACCACCGCATCTTCTCCACCGCACCGCTGCGGGGCCCGGGCCTCGAGCAGCTGCAAGCGATCGGCGAGGTCGTGGTCGACCCGTGGATCGACCAGCACCCGCTGCGCCTCTACAACAGCGAGCAGCTCGCCGAGCGGGCCCGGGCCGAGGGCGCCACGATCCTCATCTGCGAGGCCGACTCGGTGAAGGGCCCGGTGTTCGAGCTGGGCCTCACGGCGATCGGCTCCACCCGAGGCGACCCCACCAACGTGGACCTGCCCGGCGCCACCGCCGCCGGCATCCCGGTCCTGCGGGCGCCGGGGCGCAACGCCGACGCCGTCGCGGAGCTGGCGGTCGCCCTGCTGTTCGCCGCCACCCGACGGGTCGTGGCTGCTGACCGGGACGTGCGCGAGGGGCAGGTGTACCGCGACGGCACCATCCCCTACCAGCGGTTCCGGGCCTGGCAGCTCGACGGCCAGACCGTCGGCATCGTGGGCCTGGGCGCCGTCGGGCGGGCCGCGGCCTGGCGCTTCGCCGGCTTGGGCATGCGGGTCATCTCGGCGGACCCGTTCGCCCCGGACGCCACCCACAGCCTCGACGACCTGCTCGCGGAGGCGGACGTGGTGTCCATGCACGCGGCGGTGACCCCGGAGACCACCGGGCTCATCTCTGCTGAGCGCATCGCCCGCATGAAGCCGGGGGCCGTCTACCTCAACACCGCCCGGGCCGCGCTCCACGACACCGACGCCCTCACCGCTGCGCTGGCGGATGGGCACCTCGGCGCGGCGGGCCTGGACCACTTCGAGGGCGAGAACATCGCCGTGGACCACCCGCTGTGCTCCATGTCCAACGTCGTGCTCACCCCGCACATCGGCGGCGCCACCTACGACACCGAGGCCAACCACACGCAGTCCATCGCCGATGGCCTCGTCGCCCTGCTCGCCGGCGAGGTGCCGGCCAACCTCGCCAACCCGGAGGTCCTCTCGTGACCAGCCCCACCACCACGCCCGAGGCGGTGCTCGCCGCCGCCAAGAAGATGCTCGCCGACGGCCTCGTCGAGGGCACGTCGGGCAACATCTCGGGTCGCCTCGACGGCGACCGGGTCTGCCTGACCCCCTCGTCGGTGGCCTACGACACGATGACCCTCGAGGACCTCGTCATCGTCGACATGGACGGCACCACGCTGGAGGGCCACCGCTCGCCGACCACGGAGAAGGACCTCCACCTCTCTGCGCTGCGGTCCTACCCGGAGCTCGGCGCCGTGATCCACACCCACGCCGTCTACGCCACGATGTTCGCCCTGGCCCACGAGCCGATCCCGGCGGTGATCGAGGAGGTCGTGGTCTACGTCGGCGGCGACGTGCCGTGCTGCGAGTACAAGGGCACGGGCAGCAAGGAGCTGGGCGACGAGGTGGCCGCCCACCTGGCGGACCGCGGCGCCGCCCTGCTGGCCAACCACGGCCTGGTCACGTGCGCGTCGACCCCGGAGAAGGCCCTGCACAACGCCGCGCTGGTGGAGCGCACGGCCAAGATCATCTGGGGTGCCCGGGCGATGGGGGCCACGGTCCACCCGCTGCCGGAGAAGGTGAACCGGGACATGGCCGGCGTCTACCGGTTCGTGCGGGAGAACCCGTGACCGCCTTCGCCCCCGAGTGGGAGGCCGCGGTGTCCGCCGCGCTGGACGCGGCCATCCCCGGCTCGGTGGAGCTGGGGGCGCTCACCTACGTCGAGCGCCTCCTCACGGCACTCGACCACGACCCGCCGCGCATCTGGGCGGCACCCCCCGGCAACCCGGACCTCTGGCTCGAGCTGGGGCCGTGGGAGCGCCAGGCCTGGGCCGAGCGCCTCGCCGGCTGGCATGCCGCCTACGACCGCGTCGCCGCCGGCACCGCGGACGAGGCCGACCTTCGGCTGGTCCACGTCCACGCCTCGGAGGCCACCTACGGCGACCCGGCCTACGGCGGCAACCGGGGCAGCGCCGGCTGGGTCCGCATCGGCTTCCCCGAGCCCCTGCACCCACCGGCCCGAGGGGAGGGCGCATGAGCACCCCGGCGAACGAGATGGCCGACGCCGACGCCGTGATCATCGGCTCGGGGCCGGCGGGCGCCACGGTGGCCGAGGTGCTCACCGCCGCGGGCTGGTCGGTCGTGGTGCTCGAGAAGGGCCGCAACCACCTGATCTCGCTGGAGGCACCCCACGAGCCCCTGCGCCACTTCGCCAACGACGAGATCGCCGCGCACCGGCGCCACTTCTTCGGGCCGGACCCGCTCCTCGAGCCGCGGACCTACCGCCGCACCGAGGCCGACGGCGACCGGCTGATGGTGGGCGACGTCAACAACCTGCCCTCCACGGTCGGCGGCGGCGGCGTGCACGCGGACGCCAAGCTGCCCCGCTTCCTGGAGGAGGACTTCTGCCTCCGCAGCACCCGCGGGCCCGTCGAGGGCGCGGCGGTCGAGGACTGGCCGCTCGCCTACGAGGACCTCGAGCCGCACTACACCGCCGTCGAGCAGCTGTTCAGCGTCGCCGGCGAGGACAGGGCGAACCCGTGCGGCGTGGCGCCTGCGCCCTACCCGCTCCCGCCGGCGACGACATGCCGATGGCCGTGATCACCTCGGCGGCCGCCGAGCGGGCCGGCCTGCACCCGTACCGAGCGCCCACCGGCATCAACTCGGTGCCCGCCGACGGCCGCCCGGCCTGCACGGACTGCGGGTTCTGCGGCGGCTACGGCTGCCCGGTCGATGCCAAGAGCGACCCGATCGCAGCGCTCCAGCGGGCGCTGCGCACCGGGCGCTGCGAGCTGCGGCCGGAGTCCTACGTCACCGAGATCGTGCGCGACGCCACGGGCCGGCGGGCCACCGGCGTGCGGTACCTGGACCTCACCATGCACCCCGAGCCGGCGGTGCGCGAGGTCCGTGCCCGCCACGCCGTGGTGCTGGCCGCCGGGGCGTTCGAGACGCCGCGCCTGCTGCTGCGCCAGGGGCTGGGCGGGGACCTGGTCGGCCGCCACCTGACCTACCACTACCAGACGTTCACGCTCGGCATCTTCGAGCAGGACACCGGTGGTGCCCGGGGCCGCAGCGTCACCCACCTGCACGACGACCTGATGATCGACTCGCCGGCGCTGCGGCAGGTGGCGCGCGACGCCGGGCTGCCCTGGGTGCGCGGCGGGGTGGTCGAGCACGGCTCCGGGCACATGCCGGTCGAGGAGGCCACCACCTACGGCACCGGCGAGCACCACCTGCCCTCCATGGCAGACAGCGCCCTGCGCCGCCGGATGTGGGTGTTCACGATGCAGGGCGAGGACCTGCCCCAGGCCACCAACCGGGTCGACCTCGATCCCACCGTCCGAGACGCGTGGGGCTTCCCCGCCGGGCGGGTCACCTACGCGCCCCACCGCCACGAGCTGGTGGCGTCGGCCTACGCCGGGCCCCTGCACGAGGCGATCATGCGCGACGCCGGCGCCCAGGCGGCGTTCAGCGCCTGCTCGCCGCCCCAGGGAGACCTGGACCTGCACGCCTCGGCGAACCCGCTCGGCATCGCTCCGGCGTCCAAGCACGTGATGGGCACGGCCCGCATGGGTGCCGACCCCGCCACCTCGGTGGTGTCCCCCGAGCAGCGGCTGTGGGACGTCGACAACGTGCTCGTGTGCGACTCATCGGTGTTCGTGACCTCGACGGGGTACAACCCGACGCTCACCATCGCCGCGCTGGCCCACCGGGCCGCCACCCTCCTGGCGGGCCGGTGACTGCGCCGGCCACGATGCGCGCCGCGGTCACCGCTGGGCCGGGGCGGCTCGACCTCGCCGAGGTGCCCGTGCCCGAGCTCGGTCCCGGCGACGTGCTGGTGGCCGTGGACCTGTGCGGCATCTGCGGGAGCGACTTGCACATGGTCCTGGAGGGGTGGGCGCCACCCGGGCGGATCGAGGGCCACGAGTGGGTGGGCCGGGTGGTTGCGGTGGGCGACGCCGTGGCGCGGTGGTCCGTGGGCGACGCGGTGGTCGGCGGGCCCACCGAGCGGTGCGGGACCTGCCGGACCTGCCGGGCGGGGCGCCCCTCGATCTGCGAGGTGCGCGACGCGGCGGGCGCCGAGTACGACGGCGCCTTCGCCACCTTCAAGCGCACGCGGGAGTCCGAGCTGCTGGCGCTGCCCGAGGGGCTGGACCCGCGCGTCGCGGCGCTCGCCGAGCCGTTGGCGGTCGCGCTCCACGCCATCGCCAACGGCCAGGTGGTGGCCGGCCAGCGGGTGCTCGTGCTCGGCGCCGGCCCGATCGGTGCGCTGGCCATCGCCGCGCTGCGAACCATGGGCGTGGCCCGCATCACGTGCGTCGAGCCGAACGCCGGCCGCCAGGCGCTGGCCCGGGCGCTGGGCGCGGATGAGGTGCTGGTGCCAGCGGACCTGGAGGTGCCGTCCATCGCGGAGCCCGACCGCATCGTCGCCGGGGCCCACGACGTCGTGCTCGAGTGCTCGGGCAAGGCCGCGGCCATGGAGGCGGGCCTCGCCCAGCTCGACCGGGCCGGCACGCTGGTGCTGGTCGGTGCCGGGATCGAGCCGCCCCGGTTCGACCCCAACCGGATCCTGCTCAACGAGCTGGTGGTGACCGGCGCCTACACCTACGACGAGGGGGGCTTCGAGGCCGCCCTCGCGCTGCTCCCGCAGCTGCCCGCCGAGCTGCTGGTGGAGGAGGGCACCGTGCCCCTCGACGGGATCCTCGACGCCATGCGCGCCCTCGCCGAGGGCCGGGTGGCGGGAAAGGTGCTGGTGGCACCGTGACCGGACCGACCTTCGCCAAGCCGCCGCGCTTCAACCACATCGCGGTGTCCCTGCCCGCCGACGCGCTCGACGAGCAGGGCCGGGCCGACATCATCGAGTTCTACGGGGACCTGCTCGGTGCCGTCGAGCACGTGGAGATGACCCGGGACCGCAAGCAGCTGGTGCTCGGCCTGCACACCCACGAGCAGTTCTTCTTCCTGGTCGCCGAAGACGAGCCGATGCGGGCCCCGCGGATGGACCACGTCGGCGTGTCGGTGTCGACCGTGGCGGACTTCGAGGAGGTGGCCCGGCGCGCCGCGGCGTGGAAGGCGCGCCTGCCCGACGAGGTCGAGCTGATCGAGCCGACGTCGGAGGACTTCGTGGGCGTCCTGCGCCTCCACTCGTTCTACGTGCGCTACCGGCTGCCGATCATGGTCGAGGTCCAGCACTTCCAGTTCCTCTGACCGCCGCGTCGCTCAGCTCGAGGAATCGTTCGTAGCGGCGCGAGGCGGGGCCCACCCAGCGCTCGTCGGGCTCGACCCGGTGGCTGGTGCGGGCCCAGCGGCGGCCGTCGGCCATCGACGGGCCCCAGGGCGAGTCGCTCGGCTCCAGGCCGGCGACGCAGCGGGCCATGAACGCCGAGCCCAGGGCGGCCCCCTCGGGCACGGCAACCACGTCGACGGGCAGGCCGGTGGCGTCGGCGATGGCGTGCATCCAGCCTTCCGAGCGGGTGCCGCCGCCGGTGGCGACGATGCGGGTGGGCGCGGCGCCGGCGGGCGCCGCCAGATCGAGCAGCCGGCGCACCACGAACCCGCTCGCCTCGTAGGCCGCCCAGCGGATCGCCGCAGGGCCGTGGTGGAGGGCGGCGTCGTGCAGCTCGGCCCGCAGGTCCCGGCGGTGCAGCGGGCACCGCTCGCCGCGCGCGTAGGGCAGCCAGATCGGCAGGTCGGCGGGGTCGAGCGACTCGAGCTCGGCCTGCTCGACCGGAGCCGCCCAGCGGTCCACCCGGTCGATGAACATGCTGCCGGCCGTCGAGGGGCCGCCGATGAGGCTCCGGCCCGGCGCGGTGTGGGGGAGGGTCCACAGCCCGGGCACGGTGGCCCACTCGTCGAGCACGCACCAGGTGATGAGGGTGGCGCCGAAGATCACCAGCACGTCGCCGACCTCGTCGGCCCCGGCGACGGCCTGCTCGCCGAGGGCGTCGATGGCGCCCCCGCCCACCAGCTTCGGCAGCGGGCAGGCCCTCGCGGATCCGGCCGACCGGCTGCACCCCGGGCACGACGGCGGGGAGCTGCTCCACCGTGGCGCCGGCCTCGGCCGCCCGGTCAGGGTCCCACGCCGTGTAGTCGTGGAGCGGGTGGGCGGTGACCGCCGTGGTGGAGTCGACGGCGCCGATGCCGGTGAGGGCGTGGTTGGCGACGGCCTGGGCCGGCCAGTAGCCAGCCGCGTCGGGGGCGTGCTCGGCCAGCCACCCGAGGAACGCCAGCAGCTCGCCGGGGTCGCCCGCGGCGTCCGGATCGTTGAGCGGCGTCTCGCCCCGGCGGTCCCCGTAGAGCAGGCCAGGGGACAGGGCATGCCCCTCGGCGTCGACGGCGGCGAGCGACGGGACCATGGCCGACACGTTGACGGCGGCGACGTCGAGCCCGTCGGCCACCTGCCGGAGCGCCTCCACGACCCCGGCGCCACGCCTGGTCCACGTCGTGCTCGAAGCTCCCGGCCTCCGGGCTGTGCACACCGTGGGGGACCCGCGCGCGCCGCAAGACGTTGCCGTCGGCGTCGGCCGCGACCGCCTTGACCGAGGTGGTGCCGATGTCGATGCCGACCGTTACCTGCAAGGACGCTCCCGAAAACGTGACGTGAGTGTCAGAATACGGCGATGAAGGCCCTCGTGTTCGGGACGTCGCCGCAGCCGTTCACCCCGCCGCCCGGTGCCAACCGCCTGGTGCAGAACCTGGGCTCGACGCCCTGCGCGGTGGTCGACGTGCCCGACGCGCAGCCGCTGCGCCCGGACTGGTACGTGGTGCGCCCGCTGCTCACGGGCATCTGCGGCTCGGACTCCAAGCAGATCCTCATGGACTTCGAGGGCGACAGCGACTCGGCCATGAGCGGCCTGTGCTCGTTCCCGCAGGTGCTCGGCCACGAGGTCGTCGCGGTGGTCGAGTCCGCGGGCCCGGAGGCCGAGGGCTTCGAGGTCGGCCAGCGGGTCGTGCTCAACCCGTGGCTGTCGTGCGCGCCCCGGGGCATCAGCCCGATCTGCCCGGCCTGCGAGGCGGGGGACTACAGCCTCTGCTGGAGCTTCACCGACGGCTCGATCAGCCCTGGCATCCACACCGGGGTGTCGAGCGACGCCACCGGTGGCTACGCCGAGCTCATGCCGGCCCACTCGACGATGCTCTTCCCCGTGCCCGACGCCGTGGACGACGAGCACGCCATCTTCGCCGACCCCTTCGCGGTCTCGCTCCACAGCGTCACCCGCCACCCGCCGCCCCCGGGAGGGCGGGCGCTGGTCTGGGGCGCGGGCGCGCTCGGCTCCGCCGCCGTCGCCATCCTCCGCGCCCTGTACCCCGACGTGGAGGTGGGGGTCGTCGCCCGCTTCGACGCCCAGGCGGACCTGGTCCGCAAGCTCGGCGCCCACGCCGTGTTCCGCCTTGGCGAGCAGCTCGAGATGGTGGAGGCGCTCGCGGCATGGTCCGGCGGGCGGCTCAAGCCCACGATGGAGGGCCTCGGGGGCATCCCGATGTGCCACCCGGGCACCATCGACGTCGCCTACGACACCATCGCCAAGCCCGAGACCTTCGAGGTCGAGGTGCGGGTGCTCAAGGCCCGGGGCACCCTCGTGAAGAGCGGCGTGCACGCGCCGGGCCGGTGGGAGTGGAGCCCGCTCTACTTCAAGGAGATCTCCTGGGTGGGCTCCAACGCCTTCGGGGTCGAGGAGGTCGACGGCGTGCGCAAGCACGGCATCGAGCACTACCTGGAGCTGGCAGCGGCCGGGCGGGTGGACCTCACCGGGATGCTGACCCACACCTTCGGCCTGTCGCAGTGGCAGGACGCGCTGCTCGCCATCGCGGACCAGGAGCGCAGCGGGGCGATCAAGGTCGCCATCGACCCGAGCCGGTAGCGCGCCGGCTCAGTGCTCGAAGATCTTGGAGGCCACCCGGTCGCCGGCCTCGTCGGCCGTGCCCTCCCAGATCACCTGGCCGTGCTCGAGCAGCAGCGCCCGGTCGCACAGCTCCAGCGCGTGCGACACGTGCTGCTCGACGATGAGCAGCGAGGAGCCGGCGTCGCGCAGGCGGGCGAGCTGCGCGTAGATCTCGTCGACGATGATCGGCGCCAGGCCGAGCGAGAGCTCGTCCGCGATCAGCACCTTCGGCGCCTCGACCAGCACCCGGGCCAGCGACAGCATGCGCTGCTCCCCGCCGGAGAGGGCGCCGGCGTCCTGCCCCCGCCGCCGCGCCAGCGCCGGGAACTGCTCGTACACCTGCGCGAGCGCCCCCGCCACCCCACCCGACCCGAGCGAGCGTTGGAAGGACAGCCGCAGGTTCTCCTCCACCGTGAGCGAGGCGAAGACGGACCGGCCCTCGGTGGCGTGGGCCACCCCCGCACGCACGAACCGGTGCGGCTGGGCGCCGGTCAGGTCCTGGCCCTCGACCAGCACCGCGCCGCGCTCGGGCGCCACCAGGCCGCTCGCCACCCGCGCCACGGTGGTCTTGCCGGCGCCGTTGGCGCCGAGCACGGCCACCGCCTCGCCCGGGCCGACCTCGAAGGACAGGTCGAAGAGCGCGTGGAACGGGCCGTAGCCCGCCGAGACCCCGACCAGCTGGAGGATGGGGCTCACGACTCGTCGGCTCCTGGTCCGAGGTAGGCCCGGCGCACCGCGGGGCTCTCGAGCACCTCCTGGGTGGTGCCCTCGGCGATCAGGGTGCCGAAGTCCAGCACGTAGGACCGCTCGGTGAACGCCGACACCAGCTCCACGTCGTGCTCCACCAGCAAGATGGCGAAGCCCTGCTCGTCCTGGACCGTGCGCAGCGTGGTCGCGAGGTGCGCGGTCTCCTGGCGGTCGAGCCCGGAGGAGGGCTCGTCGAGCAGCAGCACCCGGGGCCGGGTCATGAGCGCTCGACCACCTCGACCAGGCGGCGCCTGGCCCAGGCTCAGGTGCTCGATCGGCTCGTCGGTCAGCTCGCGCAGCCCGAGCAGGGCCAGCACCTCGTCGCAGGCCTCGACCTCGTCGGGCTGCGGGCGGCCGCGGCCGAGCAGGTCCTGGATGAGCCCGCCGTCGCCCCGCCGGATGCGCTCGGTGATCAACAGGTGGTCGCGCACCGACGAGCCGCCGAACAGCTCGATGCGCTGGAAGGTCCGGCCGATGCCGCGCCGGGCCTGCTCGTGCACGGGCAGGTCGCTCACGTCCTCGCCGTCGAGCAGGACGCCGCCCCGATCGGGGCGCAAGATCCCGAGGAGGCAGTTGAAGAAGGTCGTCTTGCCGGCGCCGTTGGGCCCGATGAGCCCCACCGTCGGCCTCGCCTGACTGGAGGCTCACGGGACAGCGCTACGATCCCGGCGAAGTTCTTGGTGATCTCCTTGGCCTCCAGCACGGCGGTCACGTGGCCGCCTCCTCGAGCAGGGGTGGGGCGCTGCGGCGTCGGGCGAGCAGCCGCTCCATCCGGGCGTGGGCGTTGCGCTTGCCGTTCTCCACCAGGCCCTCGGGGTGCTTGGCGTAGGTGATGGTGGTCAGGCCGAACAGCACGAAGCGCCACTTCGGCGAGATGGGCAGGAACCACGGGATGCGGTCCGGGCTGCGGAGGATCCAGCCGAAGATCGCACCCTTCAGGACCACTGCGTCCATGAGGGCGAACGAGGCCCCGGCGTAGGCCGCGCCCTCCACGGTCTGGACGCCGAGCAGGTCACGGAGCACCAGCCAGAACAGGGCGGAGAACGGCAGAAGTTGGCGGCGTAGCCGACGTTCTCCTGCTGGATGCTCAGCATCGCGCCGCCCAGGCCGGCCACGAACCCCGACAGGGCGAAGGCCAGGACCCGGGCCCGGGTGGGGGAGATGCCGATGGACTGGGCTGCCACCTCGCTGCCGCGCAGCGCCCGGAACGTGGCGCCCACCGTCCCTCGCTTCACCTGGGTGACGAAGAAGGAGACCACCACGAAGATCACCACGGCCAGGACGAAGAACTTGGTGTCGTCGGCCAGGTCCCACACGGCCGACGCCGCGTGGCCGGGGCACCTGCAGCGCCTGGTAGAGCGAGGTGTTGCCGCCGCCCACGAACGGCAGCTTCACGACCACGGCATCGAAGAACGCGGCGAACGCGAGGGTGGCGATGGCGACCCACACCCGGCCCAGGCGCACCAGGGGGAGGGCGAGCACGGCGCCGACCGCAGCGGCCAGCAGCGCCCCACGACGGTTGAGCATCGTACCGGGAAGTTCCAGCGGTCTGCGAGCTGGAACACGGTGAACCCGCCGATGGCGGCGAACGCCCCCTGGCAGAGCGAGATCTGCCCGGCGAAGCCGGTGAGGACCGTGATGGACAGGAAGATCGTGAGAGGATCACCGACTGGGTGATCAGGAACATCCAGGAGGCGTCCGCACGGGTGAGCATCCACCCAGGTCGCCACCAGGAAGAAGGAGTGTGCCGAAGACCCACGTGATCTTGCGGAGCAGGGCCGCGGGCCATGGCTGCGGGCGTCGGCGGCGGCGGGTCGACCCCCGGCGAGCGGGTCCATCCGCTCGCGATCGCCCGCACGGCCAGCTTTCGCTGCTGCTGCCAGCGTCACCAGGCCGAACAGGACGAGGGAACGGCACCGCTGGGGTGATGTTGTCCTGGATCGAGCCGATCCAGGCGTGGCCTCGGCGTAGTGGAGGAAACGTGTTGATCACCGCGATCAGCGTCGAGGCCCAGGCCGCCGAGCAGGGCGTGCAGTTCACCAGTGCGCCTGCACGCCGCCGCGGCCACCGCCACCACCACCAGGTTGAAGAAGTCGCCGCGCAGGGGAGCGTGTTGAAGTTGTAGGGCGCGAGCACGCCGGCGAGGCCGGCGGAACATCGACGACAGCGCCCAGCCGGAACGCGGACCCGGTCGGCGCGGAGCGCCGTTGAGCTCGGTCAGCGCGGCTCTCGGCCACGGCCTGCATCCGCAGGCCCATGGCCGTGTAGCGGAACAGGCGTTCAGGAGCAGCGTGCTCACCAGCGCCACGGTCAGGCCGAGCTCGTCGCGCGTGAACGAGTAGATGCCGAAGAGGTCGTACAGGGTGCCACCGTGGGGGAGCAGCCCCTGGGCGTCTTGCCCTGCACCGGCTCGAACCCCACGATCAGCTCGAACAGGTTCGGTAGGCCAGGGTGAGGCCGATGGCGATCACCAGCTTGGCCAGCGACGAGTCGGTGGGCAGGTGGCGGAAGATGAGCCGTTCGAGCACCAGGCCGATGGCTGGGGCCACCACCAGGACCGACAGCACGAACGCCGCCCAGGTCGGCCACCCCCAGGCGGTGCGGGCCTGGAAGAACAGCGCGGCGGACACGTAGGCCTGGGCGCCGAACGCGAGGTTGAACACGCCGGACGTCTTGTAGGCCAGGACGAAGCCGATGGCGATGAGGCCGTAGACCGCGCCGGGCGGGAGCCCTTGGAGGATGCCGCCCAGCAGGTCGTGGATCACGAGAAGTCCGTGGGCGTCGGCGTGAACGGCACCTTCTTGCCGGCCTTCCAGCACAGCCAGGGCTTGGACGGGTCCTCGTAGGGCACGAGCTTGCCCTTGTGGACCTTCACGAACGCGGCGCAGCTGCGCGGCTCGGGCTCGGGCTTGTCCGGGCGGTAGGTGGTGTGGGCCTTGGTCCAGTCGATCGGCTCGAGCAGGCCGCCGGCGGTGTAGTCGGTCTGGGCGTTGAGCCCGTCGGCGGCGGCCTGCTGGTCGAACTTGGGGCCAGCGGCCAGCAGCCCGTCGTAGGCCATCGAGGCGTTGATCCAGCCCGTCATGGCCAGCTCGCTCGGCTTGGACCCCTGCTTGCGCATCCACCGCTGGAAGTCGGCCATCGCCGTCGCCTTGGCGTCGTCCTCGAACGGGCGGAACTGGACGCTCACCACGTCGCCCTCGAACAGCGAGCCGGCCTCGCGGATGGCGCCCTGGTCGTAGGAGTTGGGGTGGTAGAGCGTCACGTCGTCCATGCCCTGGCGGTGCAGCTCCTGGGCCAGCGTCTTCATGCCGTTGAGGTCGATGCAGGTCGAGATGAAGTCGACGCCCGCCTTCTTCATGGCGGCCACCTCGGGGCCGATGCCGTTGGGCAGGCCGTAGTCGAGGTCGTCGTTCGTGTAGGCGAGCTCGACCTTGGAGTCGTCCTCGTAGAGGTCGAACGCCTTGGCCACCGCCTTGGTGCACTGCTTGGAGTTCTCGCTCACCCCGTAGCCCAGGCTCGCGGCCCGCGTCGCGCCGGCCTTGGACGCCACGTAGGGCACCGAGGGGCGCGGGCAGAGGTCGCAGCGGATGGCGAGGCTCGGGAAGATGTGGGTGCGGTTGGCGGCGTTCTGGGAGTCGATGCCCCACACGTAGGTGGGGATCCCCGCCTGGTCGAGGTCCCCCCAGCCGGTGGCGAGGAAAGGGTGGCCTGCAGCACCCCGAAGGCATCCTTCTGGGAGATCACGTCGAGCGCCTTCTGCTGGTTGGAGCTCAGCTCGTCGTCGACGACGTGGTTGACCTTCAGCTTGCGGCCGTAGATGCCGCCCTGGCTGTTGCGGTAGGCGAAGTAGGCCTTCACCCCGTCGAGGTAGCAGTCCAGGATGCAGATCCCGAGCGGGTTGTTCGTCTTGGTGCCGATGACGGTGTAGTTGATGTCCTCGTCGGTCACGCCGGGTACGCCCGGGCGCTTGGCGAACACGTTGCGCGTGGCCGTGCTGCCCTTTCCCTTCTTGGGTGGGGTGCTGGATGCGGCGGTGGTGGACGAGGTGGTGCTCGTGCTGCTGCCGCACGCCGATCGCGACGAGTGCGAGCAGCACGCATGCGCAGCGAATGCCCGCTTCAGCGTCGCGGCCACGGCGTACCCCCGGATGGTCGGCACCGGCATCCCCCTGAAACATGACGCCGGTGTTCGAACGCTCACCGTACCGCAGGCGTGCCCTGCCGCGTCGGCGTGCCGCTGGGCGTACGATCCACCCGCTCGCACGACCAAGGGGGGACTCACGTGGCGCGCATCCCGATCGTCGATCACCTGGTGCTGGAGCCCGAGCCGCACCTGGTGGCCCAGCAGTGCACCGCGTGCGGCGCACGGTTCTTCGGCCGTCGCAACGGCTGCGCGGCGTGCGGCGCCACGTCGTTCGCCCCCGCCGAGGTGCCCACGGAGGGCACCGTCACCGCCTTCACCATCGTGACCTTCGCGGCGCCTGGCATCGACGTGCCGTTCGTGGCCGCCATCGTCGACTGCGACGGGACCACGGTGCAGGCGAACGTCATCAACACCCCGCCGGACGTGGACCACGTCCACCTCGGCATGCGGGTCCGACTGGCCACCACGTCGCTCGGCGCCGATGCCGCCGGCGACGAGGGCGTCGGGTTCGGGTTCGAGCCCATCGAGGCGCAGGAGGCTGCGGCATGAAGCACGACGACATCTGGATCCTCGGGATCAACATGACCAAGTTCGGCAAGCACCCGGACAAGGACAGCGTCGACCTCGGCGCTGAGGCGGCGCTGGCTGCCCTCGCCGACGCGGGGGTCGCCATGTCCGACGTGGACGTGGTGGCGGCGGGCAACCTGCTCGGCGGCCCTGGCGGCTTCGGCCAGACGCTGCAGAAGCAGATCGGCCAGTTCGGCGTGCCCGTCTACAACGTGCAGAACGCGTGCGCCACGGGCGCCACCGCGCTGCGCACCGCGATCATGGCGATCAAGGCCGGCGAGGCGGAGATCGGCCTCGCCGTCGGCGTGGAGAAGCTGTCGGGCGCCGGGCTGCTCATGGGCGGCAGCCGCAAGGAGGACGCCGACACCTGGACGCCGTCGGGCCGCCAGGGCGCCATCGCGGCCACCGACGGCCGCATCGGCACGGTGACCATGCCCGGCACCTTCGCCCAGATCGGCATGCAGTACCTGCACGAGCACTCCTACGCCGGGGTGCCGCTGGAGCTGTTCGCCCGCATCAGCCAGAAGAACCACGCCCACTCGGTGCTCAACCCGCTGGCCACCTACACGAAGGAGCTCAGCCTCGAGCAGATCATGGGCGACGTGATGGTGGCGTACCCGAACACCCGCCCGATGTGCTCGGCCAACTGCGACGGCGCCGCCGCTGCCGTGGTGGTCTCCGGCGAGCGGCTGGCCTCGTTGTCGGCCGAGCAGCGTCGCCGGGCGGTGCGGATCGCCGCATCGGTGCTGACCTCGGACCCCTACGAGGAGGGGTGCCAGGTCCTCTTCGACGTCAACACCCTCACCCGCAACGCCGCGTCCATCGCCTACGAGCAGGCCGGCCTCGGCCCCGAGGACCTGGACCTCGTGGAGCTCCACGACTGCTTCGCCACCGCCGAGCTCGTCCACTACGACAACCTGATGCTGTGCGAGCCGGGCGGCGCGGTCGACTTCTTCGAGTCCGGGGCGCCGTTCCGCACCGGGTCGCTGCCCGTCAACGTGTCCGGCGGGCTCGAGTCCAAGGGCCACCCGGTGTCGGCCACCGGCATCGCCAACATCTGGGAGATCTGCCAGCACCTGCGCCGGGAGGCGGGGCCCCGCCAGATCGACGGCGCCCGCATCGGCCTGGCCCACGTCATCGGCCTCGGCTCGGCCTGCGGGGTGCACATCCTCCAAGCCGCCTGACCAGGGCTGCGGAGAAAATCCGTTGAAGGTGAAATAGTTGAAACTTCATCGCGGTTGGAGAGGGCGTTCCCCTCTCACCCGACCCCGAGGAGCTTCCCATGACCGTCACCGAGACCCCCACCCTGACCGGCACCTACGCCATCGACCCCACCCACAGCCGCATCGGCTTCGTCGCCCGCCACGCCATGGTCACCAAGGTCCGCGGCTCGTTCAACGAGTTCGAGGGCACGGGCCGCTTCGACCAGGAGCAGCCCGAGCTGTCGACCATCGACCTCACCATCCAGGCCGCCTCGGTCGACACCCGCAACGCCGACCGTGACGGCCACGTCCGCGGCGCCGACTTCTTCGACGTCGAGGTCCACCCGACCCTGACCTTCCACGCCACCTCGGTGAAGGCCACCGGCGACAGCCACTTCGAGGTCACCGGCGACCTCACGATCAAGGGCACCACCAAGCCCGTCACCATCGACTTCGAGCTGTCCGGCCCGGCCACCGACCCGTGGGGCAGCACCCGGATCGGCCTCGAGGGCTCGACCGTGGTGAACCGCAAGGAGTGGGGCCTCACCTGGAACGCCGCGCTCGAGGCGGGCGGCGTGCTCGTGAGCGAGAAGGTCACCCTGGAGTTCGAGGTCTCCGCCGTCCGCACCGGCGACTGACCTTCGGCCCTTCAGGCCTCGGTCGTGCGCGCCGTACCATCCCGGGATGCGCACGATCGAGGTCTACGCCGACGTCTGCTGCCCGTTCACCCACGCCGGCCTCCGCCGCCTCGTCGCCCACCGGGACGCGGTGGGCGGAGGCCCCCGGCTGGTGGTGCGGGCCTGGCCGCTCGAGCTCGTGAACGGGGTGCCCCTCGCCGCCGACCTCGTCGCCCACGAGGCCGCCGAGCTGCGAGACCAGGTGTCCCCCGACCTGTTCGCCGGCCTCGACGTCGACCGCTTCCCGGCCACGTCGCTGCCCGCCCTCGCCCTCACCGCCGTCGCCTACCGCACCTCGGTGGAGGTCGGCGAGGCGGTGGCGCTGGCCCTGCGGTGGGCGCTCTTCGAGGAGGGCCGAGACGTCGCCGAGGCCGAGGTGCTGGCGGCCATCGCCGGTGCCCACGGCGTGGCGCTGCCCGACGAGGCTGCCCACGAACAGGTGGTCGACGACTGGGAGCAGGGCCGAGCCCGGGGCGTCATCGGCTCGCCGCACTTCTTCGTCGGCGCCGAAGGCTTCTTCTGCCCGGGCCTCGACATCCGCAAGGAGGGCGAGCACTTCGCCATCCGCCCCGACGTCACCGCCTTCGCCGAGTTCGTCGACCGGGCCTTCGCCGCCGAGGCCGGTTGACGTGGGCTGGTACGCACGCTCGGTCAACCGGTTCTCGGCCACCCGCGCCGGCAGCTGGCTCGTGCGCAACTTCGCCGCCAAGGTGGACCCGATCATCTGGCGCTGGTCCAAGGGCCGGTTCACCTCCACCGGCGTCCCGACCCTGCCGATGCTCTCGCTCACCGTGGTGGGCCGCAAGAGCGGCGAGCCCCGCACGGTGCAGCTGGCGTACCACCGCGACGGCGACGACTACCTCGTCGTGGCCAGTGCCATGGGCCAGGAGCGCCACCCCGCCTGGCGCTACAACCTGGAGGCCGCCGGCCACGCCACCGTGCAGCTGCCGGGCCGTGAGGTCGAGGTCGAGGCCGCCGTGCTCGACGACGACGAGAAGGCCCGGCTCTGGCCAGCCATCGCCGCCACGATCCCCCAGATGCACACCTACGAGGCCCGGACGGACCGCAACATCCGGGTGTTCCGCCTCAGCCCCCGGCCGTGAGGCGGCCCAGCGCGGCGAGCTCCGGCTCGGTGCCGATGGCGATCACCACCTGACCCGCCTCGAAGGCCGTCTCCGGCGGCGGGTTGCTGGCGAAGGTGCCGTCGCAGTTGCGCAAGGCGAGGACGAGCGCGCCCGTGCGGGACCGCAGGTGGCTGTCCGCGATGGTCGCCCCGGCGAGCGGCGATCCCGGCAGGACCGGGAGCTCCTCGAGGCACAGCTCCAGGTTCTGCTCGTGCATGACCACGTCCAGGAACTCGGCCACGTGGGGGCGCAGGACGAAGGCGGCCATGCGCGAGCCGCCGATGTGCTGGGGGTTGACCACCCGGTCGGCGCCGGCGCGCCGCAGCTTCTCCTCGCTGTCGACGCTGCGCGCCCGGGCCACGATGAACAGGTCGGGCCGCAGCGAACGGGCGCTCAGCGTGATGAACGAGTTGGCCGCGTCCTGGTCGACCGCGGCCACCAGCGACGAGGCCCGCTCGATCTGGGCCTGGTGCAGCGTGGCGTCCTCGGTGGCATCGCCGAGGATCGACGGGTGGGGGCAGTCGGCCAGGCGCGCCTCGTCGTGGTCGATCACCACCAGGCCGCGGCCGGACTGGGCGACCTCGGCGGCGATGGCGCGGCCCACGCGGCCCCAGCCGCAGACGATCACGTGGTCGGACAGTGCGGTGATGGTCCGCTCCATGCGGCGCCTCCCGAGCAGTTCCTGCAGGCGACCCTCGATGAGGGTCTCGATGAGCACGCTGAACGCGTAGAGCGCCGCACCGACGCCCACGAGGATCAGCACGATGGTGAACACCTTGCCGGCGCGGTCGAGGGGCTCGACCTCACGGAACCCCACCGTGGCCACCGTGGTGACCGTCTGGTAGAGGGCGTCGAGGTACGAGAACCCGAGGATCACGTAGCCGACCGTCCCGACGACGACCACGCCCGCCAGCAGGGCGAAGGCCCCTCCCAACCGGCGCCAGTGGCTCACGGCCCGCAACCTAGTGGAAGGCCGTTCGGCCCTACCCAGCCCGGCCCGAGCACGTAGGTTTCCTCCCGTGACCGATGTCCCCGAAGGCGTCCGCACCGACCAGGTGGTCCTCGCCGGCGTCACCAAGCGCTTCGGCGACACCGTCGCCGTCGACCACCTGGACCTGGCCGTGGCGGATCGCGAGTTCCTCGTGCTGCTCGGCCCGTCGGGGTGCGGCAAGTCCACCGCCCTGCGGATGATCGCCGGCCTCGAGCAGGCCACCGAGGGGACGATCACCATCGCCGGCGAGGACGTGACCGACCTCGAGGCGCGCGACCGCGACGTGGCCATGGTGTTCCAGAGCTACGCCCTCTACCCGCACATGACCGTGCGGCGGAACATCGAGTTCCCGCTGCGGAACCGCAAGGTCCCCGGCCCGGAGCGGGACCGGCTGGTGCAGGAGGCGGCCGACGCCCTGGACCTCCACGACCTGCTCGAGCGCAAGCCGTCCCAGCTCTCGGGCGGCCAGCGCCAGCGGGTGGCCCTGGCCCGGGCCATCGTGCGCCGCCCCGACGTGTTCCTCATGGACGAGCCCCTGTCGAACCTCGACGCCAAGCTGCGGGTGCAGACCCGT
>JAXLRJ010000030.1:0-29079 GCA_046331115.1 Acidimicrobiales bacterium | reverse complement strand
CGCTGGACCAGCTCAAGGGGATGATCGGCGACGGGTCCATCGACACCGTCCTCGTCGCCTTCCCCGACAACCAGGGCCGCCTCGTCGGCAAGCGGGTCATGGGGGAGTTCTTCCTCGACACCGTCGCCAACGGCTCCATCGAGGCCTGCAACTACCTGCTCGCCGTCGACGTCGAGATGACGCCGCTGCCCGGCTACCGCGCCTTCAACTGGGAGCAGGGCTACGGCGACTTCTCCTGCGTCCCGGACCTCGGCACCATCCGCCTCGTCCCGTGGCTCGAGAAGACCGCGCTGGTCCTGTGCGACGTCGTCGACGAGCACGACAAGACCAAGGCCATCGACGTCGCCCCGCGGTCGGTCCTGAAGGCGCAGGAGGCCCGGGCCGCCGAGATGGGCTTCACCATCAACATCGGTGCGGAGCTCGAGTTCTTCCTGTTCAAGGAGTCCTACGCCGAAGCCGCCGCCAAGGGCTACCAGCAGCTCACCCCGCACTCGGACGTGATCGAGGACTACCACATCCTCCAGACCACCCGAGACGAGTACCTCATCCGCCAGATCCGCCTCGGCCTGCAAGCCGCAGGCGTGCCCGTCGAGTTCTCCAAGGGCGAAGCCGGCAAGGGCCAGCACGAGATCAACCTGGTCTACGCCACCGCCACCGAGATGGCGGACCGCAACACCATCTACAAGAACGCCGCCAAGGAGATCGCCGACCAGCACGGCCGATCGCTCACCTTCATGGCCAAGTACGACATGGCCGAGGTCGGCTCGTCCTGCCACATCCACTCCAGCGTCTGGGACAAGAAGGGCAAGAAGTCGCTCATGTGGGACCCGAAGGGCCCCCACAACATGAGCCCCACCTTCCGGCACTGGCTCGGCGGCCTGGTCCACGCCTCCCGCGAGCTCGCCCTGCTGTTCGCCCCCACGGTCAACAGCTACAAGCGGTTCCAGCCGGACTCCTGGGCGCCCACCGCGGTGGCGTGGGGCCTGGACAACCGGACCTGCGGCCTGCGGCTCGTCGGCCACGGCCAGGGCTACCGGGTCGAGTCCCGCATCCCCGGCGCCGACGTCAACAGCTACCTCGCGTTCGCCGGCGTCATCGCGGCTGGCCTGTACGGCATCGAGCACGAGCTCGACCCCGGCGAGGCGTTCGAGGGCAACGCCTACGTGGACCCTGACGTGGAGCACATCCCCTCGACGCTCGTCGAGGCCATCGAGCTGTTCCGCGGCTCGGAGGTCGCCAAGGCGGCCTTCGGCGACGAGGTGCACCACCACATCCTCAACACGGCCGAGCAGGAGTGGCGCAGCTTCAACAAGGCCGTCACCGACTGGGAGCTCCGCCGCAACTTCGAGCAGTACTGAGGCCTCCGACGCCTGCCGACGCGGACCCGGGCGTCGCCACCGACCCGGTCGAGGGCGACGGCGAGGAGCCGGCGGGGGAGCGCGCCCCCTCCCGGTGGGCGCTGGTCGGATCGGTCGCCGCCCTGGTGGCGGCGACCGGGATGGTGAGCGCCTACCAGGCCAACCAGAACACCTACCTGCTCCACGCCGTCGCCGACGAGGGCGGCCTGCTGCGCCAGGACCGGCTCGCCCGCTCGCCGGACCCCACCCCCGTCTTCACGCTGCTGGCCCGGGCCGGGCTGCGGATCGGCGGCCACGCCGGGATCTACGTCCTCTGGCTGCTGGCCGCATCGTGCTTCTTCACCGGCCTGCTCCTGGCGGCCCGACCCCTCCTGCGCACGACCCGTGCCCTGGCGTGGTGGACCGCGGCGATGGCGGTGCTCGCCGCTCCGATCCTCGGCGACGTGCTCGCCGCCATCACGACGGCGCACGTCGCCGGGCTCACGGCCCCGGGGGCGTTCCTGGTGGCGTGGCCGAGCAGTACGCGCCGAGCAGTACCTCCAGCCCAGCGCCGCCGGGGTCCTCCTGCTGCTCGGCGCGGTGCTCGCCGTCCGCCACCCGGACCAGCCGTGGTGGATCGCCGCCCTGTTCGTCGCTGGGATCATCCATCCCACCTACCTGGTCACCGCGTGGGTGCTGGCCGGCGGGCTGGCCCTCGCCCGGGCCGCCGGCGTGGTCGGGTGGGCCGGGCGGGCGAAGGCCGTCGCGCAGGTCGCCGGCGTGGCCGTCGTGGCCTCGATCCCGGGGGTGGTGGCCAACCGGTCCCCCCTGCGGGCGGCGCGAGGCGCGGGATCCGGACGAGCGAACGAGATCCTGGCGGACTTCCGGCTGCCCCACCACGCCAACCCGGGGCACTGGTTCGAGCCGGCAACTGCCGTGCTGCTCGTCGTGGTCGTCCTGCTGCTGGTCCTTGCCCGTCGCCACGGTGGGACCGAGGCCCGCGCGCTGGCCGACGCCATGCTGGCCACGGCGGGGCTTTCCCTCGTCCTGTCGCTCCTGGCGATCGTCGCCGACGACCCGGGCATCCGGCTCCTGTTCCCGTGGCGGGCGTCGATCGTGGTCGTGCCGGTGGCGTTCGCCCTGGGAGCCGCCCTGCTCGCCGCCCGGGCCCGGGTCGGTGAGCTGGTGGCGGTCGTGCTGGTCGCCGGCCTCGCGGTGTCCGGCGTGGCCCGCACCGCGGACAGCATCAGGCACCCGGTGACCGACGACGGCGTCGTCGCGGTGGTCCGGGCGCACCCGCCCGAGGGCGAGGGGCTCGTGTCGCCAGCAGAGGAGGACCTGCGCCTCAACGGCGGGCACCCGATCTACGGCGACTTCAAGAACCACCCGTTCGCCCCGGCGGCGGTCATCGCCTGGTGGCAGCGCTACCGGGAGTCCGAGCGGGCGATGGATTCGCCCGAGGAGCTGTGCCGGCTGGTCGAGGCCCACCATGAGGGATGGGTCGTCGCTCCCTCGTTCGTGGTGAAGGACGCCCGTGGGCGGTGCCTGCAGGGGTGGGTGCCGCTGGCCGTGCCCGGAACTGACCTGGTGTACCTCCGCCGCCCAGCGGGCAGCTAGGCCGGCGGGCCGAGGGTCACAAGAAGGCGAACCGTTCCTTCATCACCCGGCGAACCTCCGGGTTGCCGAGCCGCCACAGGCTCGCGTCGGCGACGAAGTGGGCGGCCACGATGCCCTTGCCCAGGCCGAACAGCCACGGCATGTTGGCGAACGCACTGGGCGAGGTGATGAAGAGGAGGGCGACGCCGCCGCAGAGGACGACGGGGATCGTGAGTCGGACGGCCCGGCGATCGGCCCGGATGGTGTGGCCGACCATCAGGTAGTACTGCGCGCCGTGGGCTGACTGGTAGATGAACGAGGCGCCGAGCACGTCGACGTTGCTCAGGACGACCGGGGCGAAGAACACCGTGGCGAGCAGCATCGCCCACCGGCGCGGCCCCCGCAGGCGGATGGCCACGATGGCCGCACCGACCACCATGAGCGTGGCGCCGAACGCCTGCAGCGCGCCGTTCCACGTCGGCAGCACGTCCATGGCCCGGACGATCCCGGCGATCCCCACGAGCGAGGTCGCCTTCAGGTAGCGGCGCTCGAAGCCGTCCA
This sequence comes from Acidimicrobiales bacterium, assembly GCA_046331115.1. Lineage (GTDB taxonomy): Bacteria > Actinomycetota > Acidimicrobiia > Acidimicrobiales > Iamiaceae > Aquihabitans. The sequence goes on along the minus strand of JAXLRJ010000030.1, from coordinate 25,585 downwards.
TCGAGGGCAGGCGCCGACTCCGGCACCAGAAGGCGAACATGCCCAGGTTCTGCTTGGTGAAGTGGTAGGTCTGCCACGCCAGGAGCGCCGTGAGCAGCCACAGCGCCGGCGTCCCCGTGGTGAGGCCGAACCCGATGGCCACGGCGGGGATCACCAGGAGCGGCCCGGTCACGAACCTCCAACGATCGCCGCGAGCCACCGCCGCGATCTCCCGGTCGGCGTACATGCCGAGGGTGGCGAGCACGTGGGGGCCACCGAGGAAGAGCGCGAGCGCGGCCAGCACCGGGGGTGCCCCGCCAGCGAGGCGGAGCCCGGCGAACACCACCATCGGCACGACCGTCACCAGCACGATCCGCTGGTCGAACGACAGGCGGTCCGCCGCAGTGGCGGGCGCGGCGGCATCCGGGGTGGCGGGGTGGACCACGGTCACCCCATCCCATCGGCACGAAGGGCCTGCGGGTGAAGGTGCCAGGGGCACCAGCCGCGAGCCGGCTCCTGTGCTGGCTCGGAGACGGTCGATCCCGGCGGACGGACCATTCGCTAGGTTTCCGGGCCATGGCGTCCGACGCACGCATCCCCGACCACGGTCGTCCGGCCGACGAGCTGCTCGCAGAGATCGACGCGCGCCACGCCGACGACATCGACTGGCGAGGCGGCCGGGCCTTCAGCCTCGTCTACAACGTCGACGACCACGCGCACGAAGACCTCATCGAGCAGGTGGGCGTCCGGTACCTCCACGACAACGCGCTGAACCCGTTCAAGTACCCGAGCGTCCTGCAGATGGAGCTCGACATCATCGCCATGGCTTGCCAGCTGCTCGGCACCGAGCCCAACTGCGGCGCGGTCAGCTCAGGCGGCACGGAGAGCATCTTCCTCGCCGTCCAGGTCGCACGTGACCACGCACGGGCCGTGCGGGGGATCGCCGAGCCACAGCTCCTCACCCCGGCCACCGCCCATCCGGCGTTCGCCAAGGCGGCCAAGTACCTCGACGTCGAGCACGTGCTCGTGCCGGTCGGCGCGGACGGTCGGGCGGACGTGGCCGCCACCGAGGCGGCCATCACCGACCGGACCGGCCTGGTGGTGGGCTCCGCGCCCTGCTACCCCTACGGCGTCATCGACCCGATCGAGCAGCTCGCCGGGCTGGCCCAGGACCGCGGGATCCTCTTCCACACGGACGCGTGCCTGGGCGGGTGGCTCCTGCCATGGTGGGAGCGCCTCGGGGAGCCCGTGCCCCCGTGGGACTTCCGGGTCCCAGGGGTCACCTCCATCTCCGCCGACGTGCACAAGTACGGCTACACGTTCAAGGGCGCATCCACGGTGCTGTACCGAAGCCGCGACCTGCTCGAGCACCAGTTCTTCTGGTACGACGCGGGCCGGGCGGCATGTACGCCTCGGGCACCGCGGGCACCGCGTTCGGCGGCGCCCATCGCCGGCGCCTGGGCGGCCATCAACCACTTGGGCGTCGACGGCTACCTCCGCCTCGCCGAGGTGGTCCGCGACATCACCCGTCGCCTCCAGGACGGCATCCGGGCGATCGATGGCATGCGGATCGCCCACGACCCGGACATGTCGCTGTTCGAGTTCGGCCTCGACGTGCACGACATCGGCGCGATCGGTGACGTCATGGACGATCGTGCTGGAACCTGGACCGCCAACAGGGCGGGCTGCACCTGGATGATCTCCCTGTACTCAATGCCCGGATCGTCGATCCGTTCCTCTTCGCGGACCTGGCCGACGCGGTCCGGGACCACGGCGACAGCTGCGGGACCGCGGCGTCCTACGGGGGTGTCGTGTGAGCGGGCGCGGGCCGGTGGTGGGCGCGGTCCTGGTCGGCGGCCCGAGCCGCCGGATGGGCCAGACCAAGGCGCTGATCCGGGTCAAGGACGTCGATGGGGCGCCTCGTCGCCGACGCCCTGCTGGCCGCCGGCTGCCAGCGTGGTGGCGGTGGGCGGAGAGCGGTCGGTTGCCGCCGACCTCTGGCTGGACCCGGTCGAGGATCGCCGGCCGGGCCTCGGCCCTCGGCGGCATCGCCACCGCCGTGATGGACGCCGACGGAGGCACCGGGCTGGGGCGTGCGCACCACGCCGGCGGACCGATCCGACCTGATCGTGGTCGTCGCCGCGCGGCGACACCCCGATCTGGGCGCCGAGCTGGTGCACCGGATGATCGGGGCGCTGCGCGCCGCGCCTCCAGCCGTCGTGGCTGCCGCGCCGGTCACCCCGGACGGCCGTCGCCACCCGCTTCCCTCGGCCTGGCGGGCGACCGCCGGGCCCAAGCTCGAGCGACTGGTGTCGAGCGGCGCCCTCCGCCCCGACTCGCTGCCCTACCCGGAGGAGGTCGGTGGGCAGGCGCCCGTCGAGGTCCGGGGCGGCCGTGCGGACGCCGGGTTCGCCCTCGGCGAGGTCGTCGACGTGCCCGCGACCCACCAGGACCTCCGGGACATCGACACGCCCGAGGACCTGCACGGCACCAGCACCTCCGGCCAAGACGCCACAGGGCCCCTCACCTGGGGCCCGCCTTCCTAGACTCGCCCTACCCCAGCCAGGAGACGGCCATGGACGTGCCTGAGATCGACATCGCGACCGCTGCCGAGCGCCGTGCCGCCGGCACCCCGGTGATCGACGTGCGCCAGCCCGAGGAGTACGTCGAGGGCCACGTCCCCGGAGCGCCCCTGATCCCGCTGGCCGAGGTCCCGGATCGCATCGGCGAGCTCCCGACCGATGGCGAGGTCCTGATCATCTGCCGCTCCGGCGCCCGCAGCATGCGGGCGGCGGAGCACCTGCGCAGCCAGGGCATCGACGCGGTGAACATCGCCGGCGGCACGCTCGCGTGGATCGAGGCGGGCCACCCGGTGGTGACCGGCGACGAGCCGGGCGCCTAGCCGTTGGCCTGGGAGCGAGACGCCGACGGGAGCCCCGGCAAGGAGCCCGGCGCCGGCGAGGTCGCGCGCTGGGTCGCGGACGACGCCACGCTGGCCACGATCGTCGACGAGCTCGTCCAAGTCGATGCCTTCGCCATCGACACCGAGTTCCACCGCGAGCGCACGTACTTCCCACAGCTGGCGCTCATCCAGCTCGCCTGGGACGACCAGATCGCCCTCGTGGACCCGCTGGCCGTCGACCTGCGCCCCTTCGCCCGGGCGCTCCAGGGGCCGGCCACGGTGGTCATGCACGCAGCCAGCCAGGACCTGGAGGTCCTCGACCTGGCGTGCGGCGCCCTGCCCCGCCGCCTGTTCGACACCCAGCTCGCCGCCGGGTTCGTCGGCCACTCCCTGCCAAGCCTGGCAGCGCTCGTCGAGCGCTTCTACTCCCTGCACCTCCCCAAGGGCGATCGCCTCACCGACTGGCTCCGGCGGCCGTTGGGCGTCGACCAGCGGACCTACGCCGCGGCCGACGTGGAGCACCTCCTGGACCTGCGGGAGCGCCTCACCGCCCTCCTCGAGGAGCGTGGCCGGCTCAGCTGGGCGCTCGACGAGTGCGAGGTCCTGCGGGCCAAGGGCCGGATCGTGCGCGACCCCGACGAGGCCTGGCTGCGCATCAAGGAGGCCCGCCAGCTGCGCGGCGAGGTCGCGGCGGTCGCCCGATCGGTGGCCGCCTGGCGCGAGCGTCGGGCAGCTGAGCTGGACCAGCCCGTGCGGTTCGTCCTCTCGGACCTGGCGGTGGTGGGCATCGCCCAGCGCCGTCCCAAGACGCTCGACGAGCTGCGGCGCGTGCGCGGGGTCGACGAGCGCCACGCCAAGGGCAAGGTGGGTGAGGCCGTCCTTGCGGCGGTCGATGCCGCCCGGGGGACCACGGTGCCCCGCGTCCGGTCCGAGGTCCGGGAGCTGGATCGGCGGCTGAAGCCGGCCGTGGCCCTCGTGGCCCTCTGGGTGAGCCAGCTGGCCCGGGACCTCGAGATCGAGACGTCGCTGGTGGCCACCCGCGCCGACATCGAGGGCCTCCTCGCCGGCGACCCCAACGTGCGCCTGGCCAGCGGTTGGCGTGCTGACCTGGTCGGCGACCGGATCCGTCGCTTGGTCGAGGGGCGGGCGGCGCTGGCCTTCGACGGCAACGGCAACCTCCTGCTGGAAGACCGTGCGCTCCCACCGTCCTGAGCCGGATGCGGCGCCGGCGCGGCCAGCGGGTACACTCGCCCTTCGGATTCCGTCACCTCTTCGGGAGTTTGGCCCATGAAAAAGGGTCGTCACCGCCGTTTCGAAGAAGCTCGCGCGCTGAAGCGCTCCTCCGAGCCGTCGTTCAACGATCTGATCGACCGCGCGGATGAGCGCTCGTGCCCCGAGTGCGGCGCCGATCCTGGCCACGACCACGCCAGCTGGTGCTTGGCGATGGTCGACGACCCCCAGCCCGAGGGCGACGACTGGGCCTGACGCCCGCTCGCACCCCCACGACACCCCCCCCGGAATCCATGACCTCCTTGCGCAACGTCGCCTTGGTCGCGCACGTCGACCATGGCAAGACCACCCTCGTCGACGCCCTCCTGCACGCCACCGGCGTGTTCAGCGCCCACCAGGCGGTGGTCGATCGGGTGATGGACTCCAACGACCAGGAGCGCGAGCGGGGCATCACGATCCTCGCCAAGGCCGCCGCCGTGCAGTGGGGCGACACGAAGATCAACCTGGTCGACACCCCCGGCCACGCGGACTTCGGCGGTGAGGTCGAGCGGGCGCTGGCCCTGGTCGATGGCGTGGTGCTGCTGGTCGACGCCGCCGAGGGGCCGCTGCCCCAGACCCGCTACGTGCTGTCGAAGGCGCTGGCCGCCGGCCTGCCGGCCGTGCTGGTCATCAACAAGGTGGACCGCTCAGACGCTCGGCCCGACGAGGTCGTCGACGAGGTGTACGAGCTCTTCTTGGACCTCGGGGCCAGCGACGAGGACATCGAGTTCCCGATCATCTCGGCGGTCGCTCGCGATGGCAAGGCCGTCGAAGGCATCGGGATGCCCGGCGACGATGCCGACCTGACGCCGCTGCTGCAGGCCATCGTGGACACCGTCCCGCCCCCGTCGGTCGACGCCGACGGCCCGTTGCAGGCCATCGTCACGAACCTCGACGCGTCGGACTACCTGGGCCGCCTCGCCGTGGGTCGGGTCGTCCGGGGCACCATGCGCAAAGGCGAGCGGGTCGCCCTGCTCGACGAGGAGGTCGAGGAGGGGTCCCGCCCGGTCGAGCGCAAGCTCAGCAACCTGCTCGGCTTCACCGGCATCGGGCGCGAAGAGGTCGACGAGCGGGTCGCCGGCGACCTGTTCGTGGTGGCCGGCTTCCCCGAGGTCGAGATCGGCGACACCCTCGCCGACCCGGCGAGCCCCGAGGCGCTGCCGCGCCTCAGCGTCGACGAGCCCGTCCTGCGGATGACCTTCGGCGTCAACACCTCGCCCCTCGCCGGCAAGGAGGGCACCTACCTCACCTCCCGCCACCTGCGAGAGCGCCTGGAGCGGGAGGTCCTCGGCAACGTGTCCATCCGCCTCGAGGACACCGACTCGCCCGACGTCATCGAGGTCGCCGGGCGAGGCGAGCTCCAGCTGGCCGTGCTGATCGAGACGATGCGGCGCGAGGGCTACGAGCTGCAGGTCAGCCGGCCCGAGGTCATCGTGAAGGACATCGACGGGAAGCGCCACGAGCCGCTCGAGCGCGGGGTGGTGGACGTCCCCGAGGACCACGTCGGCACCGTCACCCAGGCCCTTGCTCCCCGCAAGGGGCAGGTGACCGACATGCGCCCCGGCGACCCGGGACGCACCGTCGTCACGTTCGAGGCTCCGGCCCGGGGCCTGATCGGCTTCCGGTCCTTGCTGCTCACCGCCACCCGCGGCACCGCCCTGCTCCACACGCACCACGCCGGCTGGATGCCGTGGGCGGGCGACCTGCCCCACCGCCAGGGCGGCGCCATGCTGGCCGATCGCGCCGGCACCACCACGGGCTACGCGCTCGACAACCTGCAGACCCGCGGCGTCCTGTTCGTCGGCCCGGGCGAGACGGTGTACGAGGGCATGGTGATCGGCGAGAACAGCCGACCCGACGAGATGATCGTCAACGCCATCCGCGAGAAGCAGAAGACCAACATCCGCACCCACGCGTCGGACGAGGCGATCAAGCTGACGCCCCCGGTGGTGCACACCCTGGAGACGGCGATCGAGTTCATCGCCGAGGACGAGTTGGTCGAGGTCACCCCGGCCAACATCCGCATCCGCAAGCGGGTCCTGCGCGAGCAGGATCGCCGGCGGCTCAAGCGCTGAAGGCCCCTCAGGGGGTGGGAGCCACCGACCCGGCCACCCAGGCCAGGTAGGCGGCGCTGCCACCCGCCACGTCCAGCACCACGAGCTCGTAGATGTCGTAGGGGTGGGCATCGTCGAGCACGACCTCGAGGTCCGCGAGCCGACCTCGGGTGGTCTTCAGGACGAGCAGCGACTCGTCGGCCTCCTCGACCTGGCCCTCCCACCTGTAGGTGGACCACACCGCCGGCACCACGTTGGCGCAGGCCACGGCTCGGGAATCGACCAGCGCTCGGGCGAGGGGCCGGGCCGCCTCGGGGGGCGCGGTGACCAGGGCGACCACGACGGCCTCGGCGTCGGTCACCGGGGGCGCCTCGTCGCCGGGTGGGGGACGTAGACCTCCGTGCCCTGGCGCTTGCGCCGCTTGCGCAGGTGGCGCACGAGGATGTCGTGCACCTCGTCGCCGACCAGGGCTTGCAGCTCGGCACCCAGCTCCTCGTACACGGGCCGATCGCCGTCGAACGCATCGGGGGCGTCGGTGCACCACCAGTGGAAGTCCTGACCGCCCTCGCCCCAGTCCCGCCGCTTCCACTCGCGGACCGTGGAGGTCACGTGCCCGTGGCCGTCCACCTCGTCGATGCGCCGGAGGGGGAGCTGCCAGCAGACCTCTGGCATCACGTCGACGTGGCGCTGCCCGTTGGCCTCGGCCAGGTGGTGGAAGGCGCACCCGATGCCGGCGCCCTCGAAGCCCGGACGGTTCAGGAACACGCAGGCGTCCTCATGGAGGTAGGTCGTGGTCTCGCCCTCGTCGTTGACCTGGGTGATGCCGTTGGCGAGGCCCTCGTCGCGGAACTGCCACTGCTCGGGGGTGAGGCGCTCGGCCATGGCCTTGGTGTGGGCGATGTCGTCGTCGCCGGTGAAGTGGGCGCCATAGGAGCAGCAGCCCTGTGCCGCGTGGCTGAAGTCCTCGGTGAGCACGCCCTTGCACCCCTGCCCGAAGACGCAGTGCCACCGGCTCGTGAGGAAGGTCACGTCGAAGACCCACGTCCGGTCCTCGTCGGGATCGTCGAACGACACCCACTCGTGCAGGTCTTGGGGCTTGGCCACCGGGCGAAGATACCTGGCCCGCGCACCTCGCCCCGACGCCTACCGTCTGGTGGTGGCCGAGCCGACGGGACCCCAGCTGCGCCGAGGCACGGCCGCAGACGACGAGGCGCTGTGGGACCTGTTCCGCACCGCCTTCGCCGCGCCCGAAGGCCGTCGTGAGGCGTGGGTGGCCAGCATGGACCCGGACCGGGTGCTCATCGCCGAAGGGCCGCGCGGTGAGGTTGCCGCCGCCTCCCACGTCCGCTCGTTCGGCCAGTGGTTCGGCGGCGCACGGGTGCGCGTCGGTGGCTTCTCGCCGGTGGCGGTGCAGCCCGAGGCGCGGGGGCGAGGCCTCGGCACGGCGGTCACCGCGGGCCAGCTACCGGACCTGCGAGACCGTGGCGAGGTCGTGGCCGGCCTCTTCCCGGCGTCGTTGGCGCTCTACCGCCGCTCGGGCTTCGAGCTGGCCGGGTCCTACCTCCGGCGGCGGTTCCCCGCACGCGACCTGGCAGCGATCGCACCGTCCCGGCACGTCGACGTCCGTCGGGGGAGCGCGCTCGACATCGATGCCGTGCACCGCTGCTACGCCGCGTCGGCGCCAGCCCGCCACGGCGCCCTCGAGCGCGACGAGTGGTGGTGGTCCCATCGGCTGCCGCGCGATCTCGGCCGAACGCTCCTGTACGTGGTCGACGATCCGGATCGCACGGGCGAGGTGCTCGGCTACGCCGTGTTCGGCTCCGGCCCCGGGCGACCCCCCTACGACTACTCGATCCACGTCGGCGAGGTGCTGGCCGACGATGCAGACGTCCTCCGGGCCCTGTGGCGTGTCGTGGCGTCCTCGGGCTCGCAAGCCCCAGACGTGCACGTCATCGGGCCCGCGGAGGATGACCTCCTGCTGCTCGCTCCGCACGCCGCGCCGGACGTGGTGGAGACCGAGATCCGCTGGATGGTCCGCCTCGTCGACGTCGCTGGCGCCATGGCTGCTCGGGGCTGGCCGGCAGGCACCAGCGGGCGGATCGACCTGCTAGTGGCCGACCCGGTCGCGCCGTGGAACGAGGGGCGCTGGCGCCTGGAGGTCGAGGGTGGCCGGGCCACGGCCGTCCCCGGCGGCGATGGGGACGTGCGCTGCACGATCGGCGGCCTGTCGGCGTGGTGGGCGGGCTACGCCTCGCCTCGGCGGCTCGCACGGACCGGTTCGCTGCACGGCCCCGTCGACGCGCTCGACGCGATGGGTCGCCTGCTGCCGGCCGAGCCACCCGTGCTCGTCGACTTCTACTGACGGGCTTCGCCGAGGTCTCGGGCCTGGCCAGCCTGGGCTCAGTCGTGGTCGTCGGGCTCGTCGAGCAGGTGGATCGCCTTCTCCACTGCCCGGCGGGCCCGGGTGAGGCGCTTCTCGTCGACCGGGTACTCGGTGCCACCGGCGTCGATCGACTCCCGGAGGCGGACGATGGCGAGGTCTGCCAGCTCCTCGGCGATGACCTCGAGCCGTCCCTTGATGTCCTCGAACTCGCCGGCCATGGCCACGATCATGCCAGGCGGGCCTGGCGCGCCGGGGCGGACGCTACGCGGGTGGGGCGGAGGCCAGGGCGTTGGCGGCCCGGATGAGCCGGTGCAGCTCGCCGACCTTGCCGGGCTCGAGGTCGAGGGCGATCCGCGGCAGCTCGACGTGGTCCCCGTCGGCCACCTCGGGGGGCGTCGCTTCGATGCGCTCGACGTGGCCGCTCCGCACGAGGCCGGCGAAGCGCTCGTCGAGGTCGGCCACCTCCGCGTCGGTGGGCGTGGCGCGCAGCCGAAGCACGAGCCGGGTGCCGACCCATCGCAGGGAGTGGTAGTTGCGGTAGAAGCCGGTGAGCTCCGCCACCGCGGCGGGCACGGAGTCCGTCACCAGCACGCGCGCCATGTCGTCGTCGGCCACCAGGCCCCGGGTGACGAGGTGGTCCCGCACGAAGCGCTCGAACCCGTGCCAGTAGCTGCCGCCGGGGACGTCGAGCAGGACGATCGGGACCGGCTCCGCCTTGCCGGTCTGCTGGAGCGTGAGCAGCTCCAGGGTCTCGTCGAGGGTCCCGAACCCGCCGGGCATGGACACGAAGCCCCGGGACTCCTTGACCAGCATGAGCTTGCGCGTGAAGAAGTACTTCATGGAGACCAGGCGCGTGGCCTCGTCGAGGCCGTCGTTGGGTCGGGGCTCGAAGGGGAGGCGGATGCTCACCCCGAGCGCCGCGTCCCGTCCGGCCCCTTCGGTGGCGGCCTGCATGATGCCGGGGCCCGCCCCGGTGACGACCATCCACCCCGCTGCCGCCATGGCCTCCGCCAGATCGTGGGCCTGGGCGTAGAGCGGGTCGACGCTGGTGGTCCGGGCCGAGCCGAACACGGTCACCTTGGGATGGTCCCGGAACGGGGCGAACATGCGGTACGCCGATCGCATCTCCTCGACCGCGGCGGTGGTGATCTTCAGGTCGAGCCGCTCGTCGTGGTCTGCCGCCATCCCCAGCGCCGCGACGACGATCCGGCGCACCAGGTCCCGGTCATCGGTGACGCCGGCGGCGTCGAGGAGCTGCTCGACCTGGGCAGCGGTGGCAGGAGGGGTCGGTTCGTTCGCCATGGGTGGTCCAGCCTGGCACGGCACGGTCGCCGGCGAGCGCCGGTCGGGGTCGACGCGTCAGCCGGTGTAGGACGCCGCACCGCCGACGGGCGTCGCCGGGGTCGGCTCGGCGGTGGTGGCGGCCGCCTCGACCTCGATCGTGGTCGAGAACTGCTCCCGGGGCACCTCGATGGTGATCGGCAGGGCCGAGCACTGCAGCAGGACCTCGTAGCTGCCGGGGGCCGTCGAGGCTGGGAGCGGGTAGGTCGCGGACTGGCCCGCAGGGACGGTGGCGTAGGGGCTGTCCTTGGTGGCGAGCTGGGTCGACTCGCCGGTGCTGGACACCAGGAACAGGTCGTAGGTGACCTGCTGGCTGTCGTCGTCGCCGCCGGTGGGGCAGGGGTTGACGATGGTGATCTGTCGGGCCGCCGCGTCGTAGGTCAGGTCGAGTGGCTGGACGGGGCCGAGCGGGAGGTCGCCGCCGCCGGTCACCGTCGTCTCTACGGCGGTCACGGTCGGGGTGGTCGGCACGCTCACCGTGGTGGACGAGCCCTCCGTGGTCGTGGGGCCGAGGTCCTGCGCCGTGGCCGGGGCGACGGCCAAGGCCCCGATCCCGACGAGCAAGGCGGCGACGCCAGCGAGGGTGATCGTGGTGCGTGGGTGCAGGTCCACGGCTTGGCCGCCTTTCGTCGATGTGACGTCGACGCTACCCGGAGCTGGCCGTTGGAGCGGGCTGGACGCTGGCTCAGGCGGGCTGGGGTGCCGGGCCGTAGAGCGTGGTGCGCTGCTCGAGCCGGCGGCCGAGGGGCTCCACCAGGGAGCGGAACGCGTCCTCATCCATCCCCTGGCCGTGGCTGGCGCCGGCGGCGCGCGAGATGTTCTCGTCGATCAGGGTGCCGCCGAGGTCGTTGACCCCGGCCTGCAGGAGCTGGCGCACGCCGGCGACGCCGAGCTTCACCCAGGAGGCCTGGATGTTGTCGATCGAGCCGTGGTAGGCGATGCGGCCGACGGCGTGCATCAGGACGACCTCCCGCCAGGTCGGCCCCCGCCGTGCCTTGTGCTGGAGGTAGATCGGCGAGGCCATGTGCACGAAGGGGAGGGGCACGAACTCCGTGAAGCCGCCGGTCTCGTCCTGCAGCGCTCGGGTGCGGACGATGTGGCGGGCCCACGAGCGGGGGTGCTCGATCGAGCCGAACATGATCGTGACGTTCGAGCGCAGGCCGACCGAGTGGGCGGTGCGGTGGGCATCCAGCCACTCGTCGGTGGTGACCTTGTCGGCGCACAGCACGGCGCGGACCTCGTCGTCGAGGATCTCGGCGGCGGTGCCCGGCAGGGTGGCCAGCCCGGCGTCCTGGAGGCGGCGGAGGTACTCGGCCAGCGGCTCGCCGAGGCGGCGTGCACCCTCGGTGACCTCCAGCGCGGTGAAGCCGTGGACGTGCATGTGCGGCACGGCGTCCTTCACCGCCCGGGTGACGTCGATGTAGTAGTCGCCGTCGAAGTCGGGGTGGATGCCGCCCTGGAGGCAGACCTCGGTGGCACCCATGGCGGCGGCCTCGGCCGCTCGACCAGCGATGTCGTCGAGGGTGAGCAGGTACGGCGTGCCCCGGAGGTTGAGCGACCGCGGGCCCTTCGAGAACCCGCAGAAGCGGCACTTGAACGTGCAGACGTTCGTGTAGTTGATGTTGCGGTTCGACACCCAGGTGACCGTGTCGCCGACCGCCCGCTGCCGCAGTTCGTCGGCGAGCTCGGCGACCGCCGCGACCTCGCGGCCGCGAGCCGAGAACAGGGTGGTGATCTGTTCCTCGTCAGGCACCTCGCCCTGGCGCACCGCCGCCAGCACGTCGCCGACGCGGCCCGTGGCACGACCGGGTGCGGGGACCAGGGTGGGCGGGTCGGCGTCGAGGCCGACGTACCACTGGGTGCTGCGGCGCCCGACCAGGACCACCTCGGCGCCGTCGCCCACGTTGCGGACCTCGCCCACGGTCTGGGGGTGCACGGCGCCCGGGTCGTCCCGGCCGAGGCCCTCGGCGTCCGAACGGTCGAGGACCGCGAAGCGCAGGCCGTCGTCCAACCAGCGGTCGGGATCGTTCGCGTGCTCCGGGTAGATGGTGAGGCGCGGCGCCAGCTCGAAGCCTCGCGCCTCGGTCACCTCGCGCAGCCGATCCCGCTCGGGCCAGGGACGCTCCGGGTTGACGTGGTCGGCGGTGACCGGCGAGACCCCGCCCCAATCATCGATGCCGGCGTCGATGAGCACCCCGAAGTCATCCGAGAGGTTCGGTGGGGCCTGGAGGTGGACCTCGGGCGGCAGGATCGTGCGGGCCAGCGCGATGGCCTCCAGGAAGTCCTCGGTGGGGCAGGGCGGCGCCTGGTGCATCGCCGTGCCCGGCTTGGGCAGGAAGTTCTGGACGATCACCTCCTGCACGTGGCCCCAGCGGTGGTGGCTGGCGGCGATCGCCTCGAGGGCGGCGATGCGGTCGGCCCGGTCCTCGCCGATCCCCACGAGGATGCCGGTGGTGAAGGGGATCGCCAGCTCGCCGGCCGCGTCCAGCGTGGCCAGGCGCCGGGCGGCGACCTTGTCCGGGCTGCCGCGGTGGGCGTCGAGGTCGTCCCGCAGGGTCTCGACCATCATCCCCTGCGACGCGGACACCTGCCGGAGGGCGGCGAGCTCCTCGGGGTACAGCGCGCCGGCGTTGGCGTGGGTGAGCAGGCCCGTCTCGGTGACCACGAGCCGGGCCATGGCCACCAAGTAGTCGACCGTGCTGGCGTAGCCATGCTCGGCGAGCCACTCGGCGGCCACCGGGTAACGCTCCTCGGGACGCTCGCCCAGCGTGAACAGTGCTTCGTGGCAACCAGCCGACGCGCCCCGGCGTGCGATCCGGAGCACCTCCTCGGGGGTCAGGAACGGGGCGTCGAGCCGGGCCGGCGGCTGGGCGAAGGTGCAGTAGCCGCACTTGTCCCGGCAGAGCATCGTCAGCGGGATAAACACCTTGGGGGAGTAGGTGATCCTGGTCCCCGTCTGGGCGTCGCGGATGGCGCGCGCCTGCTCCATCAGGGCGGGGAGGGACGACATGGGCCGCAGGCTACCGCCGCCGGCCGTGGTCCCCGTCGCCCGCGGGACGCCGATCCATGGCCTCAGCCTACCGGGCGGTGGTACGTCGCGAGCAGCTCGCCTTGCCCCTTCACCTCGAGCTTGCGGTAGGCGGCGGCGAGCTGGTTGCGCACCGTCTTCAGCGCGACGCCCTCGCGCTCGGCGATCTGGATCGGGCGCAGGCCGTCGAACAGCGCTCGGACGATGGCGACCTCTCGCTTGGACAGGACACCGTCGGGGATGAGGTGGCGGTCACCGTCGACGAGCAGGTTCTCGGCCACCACCAGGTGGCCGTCGGCCGTGACCACCCGGTGCAGGCGCAGGGCGAGGGGGATCCAGCGCCCATCGCTGCCCGCGACTCGGATCGTGTACTCGGTGTGATCCACGCTGCCCGAGTAGATGGCATGCGCGGAGGCGACGATCCTCGCCAGGTCCTCGGGGTGGACGAGCACGGTCGTCAGCATCCCGACCATCGCGCTCGGGTCGGCCCACACCCCCCAGGCATCGGGGGAGATGCCGACGACCCGTGCCTCTCGGTCCATGATGCTGACGAACCGTCGTGGGGCGGCGTCGGGCTCGGGGCTGGGCCGGGCTGGCACCACGTGGTCGATGACCGTGATCCACACCACCTCGGCGCCCATGTTGGGCCGGCGGTGGTGGATCGCGTGCACCTCGACCTCGTGGCTCCGTCCTCCGACCGGATGGATGCGGAGCAGGGTCGACCAACCTTCCGCCGCCTCGCCGATCGGAGGCAGGCGCAGGGCGGCGAGGACGCGGTCGCGCAGCAGCGCGAGGTCCGGACGGGCGACGACCCCGGCATCGACGAGGTCTTCGACGACGGCGGGGGCGAGCCCGAGGAGCCGCCGAGCAGCTGGGCTGATGCCGAGGACGGTGCCGTCGTTCGCATCGATGGCCAGCTGGGCGACGCCGGCCGGCACCGGGTGGTCGAGGGCGCCACGGACGTCGTCCAGCCGCGCGGCGAGCGACTCGTGCGCTCCGTCCCCCCTGGTCCCCACGGAACGCGAGGATGCCACACGGGCTGGTCCCGCCGGTCCCCCCCCGCTACCGGCTGGGCTCCTGCTGCGAGGGCGCGGAAGGTCCCGTGCCCGAGCGATGGCCGTCCCCCCGCCCCGTGCCTTCGATGCGATGCTCCACGTGGGTCGGGGAGCGGCTCGTGAGCGCTTTCGGTGTATGTCTTTCATTCGGGACGTTGGGTGTCTGATTCGGTGTTTGTGGGTGTTTGGGGTGGTGTCGGGGTCTTCGTTGTCAGACCCCTGCGTAGTGTGATGAGCATGGACATGGCGGCGGATCCCCAGGTGGAGGTGGTGTTGGCGGGGCTCGATGCGGCGTTGGGCGCGGCGTGTGCGGTGGGGGTGCGGGCGGTGGATGGTCGTGATGCGTATGGGGTGGTGCGCCGGTTGGAGGTGATCGGCCGGCGCGTGGCCGCCCTGCAGGTGGACCTGCGGGAGACATCGACGTGCGGGGCTTGCACACCGAGGATGGGCACCGCTCCGCGTGGCCTGGTCGGGTTCGCTGGGAACACGTCGGGGCTGCGTCGGGGCGTCGGTCGAAGGCGGCACGGATGCTCACGGGCATGCCAGCGGTGGCGGCGGGGTTCGGGCGGGGCGGATCGGGGTGTGCCAGGTGGATCGGATCGCCCGGGTGCACGCCAACCTGCAGGTGCGCGACCAGCTCGAAGCCGTCGACGCCGAGCTCGCGGTGGTGGCGGAACGGTTGCGGTTCGATGAGTTCGATCGGTACCTGGCGCGGTGGGAGCACCTCGCGGATGAGGACGGTGCTGGGGCCAAGGCGGAGCGGGATCATCGGCGTCGGGACTTCCAGGTCCGCCAGAACCTCGACGGCACCTACCGGCTGTGGGGTGGTTGCGGCTCGTTGCAGGGCACGGTCACCGCGGAGGTGTTCGACGCCCTATGTGCGCGGAGCTCGAAGCGGACTGGGCCGAGGCCCGCGCCCGGCTCGGTGACGCGGCGACCGTGTCTGATCTGGTGCGCACGGATGCGCAGCGGCGCATGGATGCCGTCGAAGCGATCTTCACCGACGCCGCCGACACCCTCGCGGCGCGCACCGGCCAGCGCATCGTCACCAACCTGTGCATCGACCAGACCACCTTCGAACGCACCGCCGCACCTCCACGGGCACCGACCCCGGCGCCGACCCCCGCCTCGCCACCTGGTGGAGCGACCTCGCCAACACCAGCACCAACGGCGACGATGACCAAGACGGCCGCACCGACGGCCCCGCCTCCTACCGCTGCGAGGGCCTCGACGGACGACCCGTCGACCCGACCGAAGCGGTCGCCGCGACGCTGCTCGTCGGGCACATCCGACGTCGTCTACCGCGGACGGGGTGGTGATCGACCTCGGACGACGCGGCCGCCTCTTCACCGGGCCGCCCGACTCGCCGTCATGCTCACCGCCACCACCTGCTTCTGGCCCGGCTGCACCCAACCCGTCCACCGCTGCGAGGCCGACCACCTCCAACCATGGCAATCAGGTGGGAGTACCTCCCCTGGCAACGGGGCACCCGCCTGCGGGAAGCACAACCGATGGCGCAACCACGGCTACACCGTCCAACGCGACCCAGCCGGCAACCTCCACATCCACCGCCCCGACGGCACCGAGATCACCTGAGTCGGACGGTTGTCCCCACGTAGCGTGATCCTCCACCACTCCTTGAGGTTTCGACGCGCCCGCCGATTGACCCTGCATGGCGAGATCGGACCGATCGGCACGGAGCGTGGTGCGCAGCGCCCTGGCGTTGGGCACCATCGCCCTCGCGTCCACCCTGCTCGCCGCCGTCTCGGTCAGCGGTCCTCCAGCGGGCGCCGCGACGACGACGCCGGTCATGCAGCGCGCACGGGTTGACGCCGCAGACCTGGCCGGTTGGTTCCGATCCAAGGGCAAGGTGGCCAAGGCCACGGTCTCGATCGACGCGCTCGCCACCTACTTCATCGAGGAGGGGGCTGACGAGGGCGTCGCCGGCGACCTCGCCTTCGCGCAGTCGATCGTCGAGACCGGGTACTTCACCTTCTCCACCCGGGTGCCGGCATCGTTCAACAACTTCTCGGGGCTCGGGGCGGTCGACGGCGGATCCAGCGCCGCCTCGTTCGCCGACGCCCGCACCGGCGTGCGGGCCCAGATCCAGCACCTCCGTGCCTACGGCGATCCCACCGTGACCACCGCGAAGCTCCACCACCCGCTGGTCGACCCGCGCTTCACCCTCGTCAGCCCGAAGGGGAAGGCGCCCACCTGGGAGCAGTTCGGCAACGGGATCTGGGCGACCGATGCCACGTATGCCAGCAAGGTGCTGGCGATCTACCAGCAGATCCTCACGTACGCCGACGCCACGCCGACCACGACCAAGCCGCCGACGACGACCACGACCACCACGACGCCGGGCCCGCCCGACCCCCGGTGGGCGCCGCTGGCGAGCGCCGGGGACGTGGCCGACCGCGCCTATGGGGACATCCTCGGCCGCAAGCCGACCGCTGGGGAGCGAGCGGCGGCGGTCGCCGCCCTGGAGGCTGGCCTGTTCACCCCGGGCACCTTCGTCGCGACGGTGGAAGAGGAGCAGGGGGCCGCGCACGCCGAGCCGGTGGCCCGCCTCTACCTCGCGGCCCTCGGGCGCCTGCCGGATCGCAACGGCCTCCAGTACTGGACCCGCCGCCACGATGGCGGCACCTCGATCGCCGTGCTGGCCCAGCAGTTCCTGGCCAGCAGCGAGTTCGCCCGGCGCTACGGGGCCCCCACCGACGATGGCTACGTCGCCGTCCTGTACCGCAACGTCCTCGGCCGAGCCGGCGACCCGTCGGGGGTGGACTACTGGTCCCGCCGCCTCGCCGATGGGCGCATCGACCGACGGGGCCTGCTCGTGCAGTTCAGCGAGTCGAGCGAGCACAAGGCGCGCACGGCCGCTGCGACCCAGGCGGCGGTCGCGTACCTCGGCATGGTCCTGCGGCCGCCGAGCAGCGACGAGCTCACCTGGTGGCAGGCCCGTCGCAGCGCTGGCGCACCGATGTCGGAGCTCACCACCGCCCTCTGGGGCTCGGCCGCCTTCGCCCAGCGGGCCTGAGCCCCGGGCGGTCAGAGGAGCGAGGCGGCGTCCTCGTCGACGAGCCACAGCACCCGATCGGCGTGGATGCGCGACGCAGGGAGGTCGGCCCCGGCAGCCACGGCCGCGAGGGCCTCGGCCTTCGCTGCGCCGGCCACGGTGACCACCACCTGGTTGGCCCGGGCGATGCCGGCGAAGGTGAGCGTCATGCGGCGGTAGGGGTTGGAGCCGGAGGGATCCTCGTTCATGGCGACGAGCCGACCCGGATCCGCATCGAGCGCAGCAGAGCCAGGGAACAAGGAGGCCGTGTGACCGTCTGCGCCCATGCCGAGGTGGACCAGGTCGATGCGGCCGAGGTCGCCCAGGCGCAGCTGGTACGGGTCGGGGCCCTCGGCGCAGCGCATCAGGTGGGTGGCGTTGGCTGCGCCGACGCGGTCGAGCAGCGCCTCCCGGGCCAGGCGGTAGTTGGAGTCCTCGTGGTCGTGTGGGACGCAGCGCTCGTCGCCCCAATAGACGTCCACCTGCCACCAGTCGACCTGCGAACCGCTCACCTCGGCGAGGCGCTCGTAGCAGCGCCGCGCCGTGGGGCCACCCGAGAGGGCGAGCGAGAACGAGTCCATCGGGCGGGTGCGGAACGCGTCGATGACCGCCGTCGCGAACGCGTCGGCGACGTCGTCCACCACCACGAGCTCGCCGGGCAGCCCCACAGGTCAGGTGTCCGCCGCGAGCTGGTCGGCCTTGGCCTGCAGCGAGCCGAGGAGGTCGTCGAACGCCTTCTGGAACGAGGCGACGCCCTCGTCCTCCAGGCGGTCGGTGATCGCGTCCAGGTCGATCCCGAGCTCGGCCAGGTCGTCGAGGACCCGGTGCGCGCCGGCGAGGTCCGCGTCAGCCGTGCGGGCCACCGTGCCCTGCGCCTCGAACGCGTCCAGCGTGCCCTCCGGCATGGTGTTGACGGTGTCCGGCGCGATCAGCGTGTCCACGTAGAGGGTGGCGGGGTAGGAGGGGTCCTTGGTCGAGGTCGACGCCCACAGCGGGCGCTGCACCTTGGCGCCCCGGGCGGCGAGCGCCTCCCATCGCTTCCCGGAGAAGCGCTCGAGGAACAGCTCGTAGGCCAGCTGGGCGTTGGCCACCGCGGCCTTGCCCTTGAGCGCCAGCGCCTCCGGCGAACCGATCTCGTCCAGGGCCTTGTCGACGGCGCTGTCCACCCGGCTGACGAAGAACGAGGCGACGCTCGAGACGTGGTCGAGCGGACCGTCGCACGTCTCGAGGCCCTCGAGGTAGGCGTCGATGACCTCGCCGTAGCGGGCCAGGCTGAACAGGAGCGTGACGTTGACCGAGCCGCCCCCGCCGATCACCTCGGCGATGGCGGGCAGCCCGGCGGCGGTGCCGGGGATCTTGACGTACAGGTTCGGGGCGGCGAGCTGGGCGTGCAGCGCCTTGGCCGCTGCCGCCGTGCCCGCCGTGTCGTGCGCGAGGTCCGGCGCCACCTCCACCGAGACGTAGCCGTCGACGCCGTTGGACGCCGCATGGACGGGGGCGAGCACCTCGAGGGCGTCGCGGATGTCGGTGGTGACCAGCTCCCAGTAGGCGTCGGTCACCGATGCGCCTTGGCCGACCAGCGAGGCGAACTGCTCGTCGTAGACGGCCTGGCCTTCGATGGCCTTCTGGAAGATCGACGGGTTCGAGGTGACGCCGCGCACGCCGCGGTCGACCCAGCGCTGGAGCTCCCCGTCGCGGATCCAGTCCCGGCGGAGGTTGTCGAGCCAGGGGCTCTGCCCACCCTCGGCGTAGAGGTCCTGCAGTCGGGTCATGGCGGCTCCCTCGGTCGTGCGTGTGCGTTGCGTGCGGCAGGCGCCGGTCGGCGCGGATCAGTCGATGGTGGTCTCGGCGAGCAGGTCCCTGGCCCGTCGGGCGACGTTGCCGGGCTCGATGCCGAGCTGCGCCATGACCGTGCTGCCCGGTGCCGAGGCGCCGAAGCGATCGATGGCGACGGTGTCGTCGGCCCACCGGTCCCAGCCGAACGAGACGCCAGCCTCGACGGCGAGGGTCGGGACCTCCCCGGGCAGCACCTCGGCCTGGTAGGCCTCGTCCTGCTCGTCGAAGTCCTCCCAGCACGGCATGGACACCACGCGCACGCTGCGGCCCTCGGCGGCGAGCTCCTCGGCGGCCGCCAGGCAGACCGCGACCTCCGAGCCGGTCCCGACGAGGACCAGGTCCGGCAGCTCCGGCGCGTCGGGCCCGACCTCGGCCAGGACGTAGGCGCCGCGGGTGACCCCGGGGTTGGCGGCCGTGCCATCGAGCACGGGCAGGTCCTGGCGGCTCAGCACGAGGGCCGTGGGGCCAGCGTGGCGAAGCGCGTCGACCCAGGCCTGGGCCGTCTCGTTGGCGTCGGCCGGGCGCACGACGCGCAGGCCGGGCATCGCGCGCAGCGAGGCGAGGTGCTCCACGGGCTGGTGGGTGGGGCCGTCCTCGCCCACGCCCACCGAATCGTGGGTCCAGCTGTAGATGACCTGGTGCTGGGCCAGCGCCGCGAGGCGCACCGGCGGGCGCATGTAGTCCGAGAAGACGAAGAACGTGCCGCCGACGGGCTGCACGCCGCCGTGGGCCGCCATGCCGTTCATGATGGCGCCCATGGCGTGCTCGCGGATGCCGAAGTAGACCTGCTTGCCACCCGGGTGCTCGCGGGAGAGGTGGTCCTGGCCCTTCAGGAGGGTGCCGGTGTTGCCGGACAGGTCGGCGCCGCCGCCGATGAGCCCGGGGACCGTCTCGGTGAGGGCGGCGAAGCACTGGCCTGACGCGACCCGGGTGGCGATCTTGGTGCCGGGCTCGAAGGTGGGCAGGGCGGCCTCCCAGCCGGGCAGGCCCTCGCCGGCCAGCACGGCGTCGAGAACGGCCCGATCGCCGGCGAAGGCAGCAACCCGCTCCTCCCACGCCGTGCGCTCCGCCGCGCCGCGGGCGCCGGCCGCCCGGTAGTACGCGGCGACCTCGTCGTCGATGTGGAAGGTCTCGTCGGGCGGGAGCCCCATGACCGCCTTGGTGGCGGCGATCTCCTCGTCGGTGAACGCCTTGCCGTGGGCGGCGGGGCTGTCGGTGAGCTTGGGCGACGGGTAGGCGATGTGGCTGCGCACGACGATGAGCGACGGCTTGTCCTCGACCGCCATCGCCCGGCGGATCGCCGCCTCGAGGACGTCGAGGTCGTTGGCGGCCTCGCCGAGGTCCTGCACGTCCCAGCCGTAGGCCTCGAACCGCTTGGGGGCATCGTCGGTCAGGGCCAGCTCGGTGGGGCCGTCGATCGTGATGTGGTTGTCGTCGTAGATGTAGACGAGCCGGCCGAGGCCCAGGTGGCCGGCCAGCGAGGCGGCCTCGTGGCTGACGCCCTCGGAGAGGTCGCCGTCACCGCAGATGACGAAGGTGTGGTGGTTGCACGCCTCCGGGCCGAGCAGCGTGCGCAGGTACTGCTCCGAGATGCCCAGGCCCACGCCGTTGCCGACGCCCTGGCCGAGCGGGCCGGTCGTGACCTCGACGCCGGCGGTGTGGCCGCGCTCGGGGTGGCCGGGGGTGCGAGAGCCCCACTGGCGGAAGGCCTTGAGGTCGTCGAGCGACAGGTCGTAGCCGGTGAGGTGCAGCATGGAGTACAGCAGCACCGAGGCGTGGCCGGCGGAGAGCACGAAGCGGTCGCGGTCGAACCACTCCGGGTCGGTGGGGTCGTACCGCATGATCCGCGTCCAGAGGACGTGGGCCAGGGGGGCGAGGGCCATCGCCGTGCCCTGGTGGCCGCTGTTCGCCGCCTGGGGGAGGTCCATGGCCAGGCCGCGGATGGTGTCGATGGCGCGCTGTTCGAGGTCGTCGGAGCTCATGGTGCCCGTCACCCTACCCACCCCACGGCAGGCGCCTTCCCGGACGTCGGTCCGGAGATGGCGCGCCCCGCACCGATCTGACGGACCGTCAGGAGGTCGGTACGCTGCGTGGACCGCACCTGTGCCGGTGACCCGGCGCACCACCAGGACTAGGGGGTCCAGAACCGTGATCGAGCACGATCGTCTGTACATCGGCGGCGAGCTGGTGAAGCCGGCCGGCACCGGCACCATCGACGTCATCAACCCCTACACGGAGGAGGTGTGCGGACGGGTGCCCGAGGGGACCAACGCCGACATCGACCTCGCCGTGCAGGCGGCTCGGACGGCGTTCGACACCACCGACTGGTCCACCCGGTCCGTCGCCGAGCGGTGCGAGATCCTCGCCCGGGCCTCGGCGGGCATCCAGGCCCGCATGGACGAGCTCACCCAGCTCATCTCCACCGAGATGGGCAGCCCTTCGGGCTGGGGCATGTTCGGCCAGGTCCTGGCGCCGAGCATGGTGCTCGACTTCTACGCCAGCCTCGGCGAGACCTACGCCACCGAGGAGACCCGTCCGGGCATGTTCGGCCCGGTGGTGGTCCGCAAGGAGGCCATGGGCGTGGTCGGCGCCATCATCCCCTGGAACGTGCCGCTGTTCGAGGCCGTGATGAAGGTGGCCCCCGCGGTGGTGGCCGGCTGCACGGTGGTGCTCAAGCCCTCGCCCGAGACCGCCCTCGACCCCTACGCCTTCGCCGAGATCATGGAGGAGGCGGGCCTGCCCAAGGGCGTGCTCAGCATCGTCCCGGGTGGCCGGGAGATCGGCGAGTACCTCGTCACCCACCCGCTCGTCGACAAGATCACCTTCACCGGCTCCACGGCTGCGGGCATGAAGATCGGCGCCGCGTGCGGTGCGCTGCTCCGACCGGTCACCCTGGAGCTCGGCGGCAAGTCCGCGGCGATCCTGCTCGACAGCGCCGACCTCTCCACCGTGGTCCCGCAGCTGCTCGACTGCGGCGTCATGAACAACGGCCAGGCGTGCGTGGCGCAGACCCGCATCCTCGCCTCGCGCGCCAAGTACGCAGAGACGCTCGACGCGATCACCGAGGCCATGTCGGCCCTGGTGGTCGGTGACCCGCTCGACCCCGGCACCCAGATCGGCCCGGTCGTGGCCTCGCGCCAGCGCGACCGCATCCTCGGGCTCATCGAGGCCGGTCGCAGCGAGGGCGCCCGGGTCACCACCGGCGGCGGCCGTCCTGCGGACCAGGAGAAGGGCTGGTTCGTCGAGCCCACGGTGTTCGGCGACGTCGACAACAAGATGACGATCGCCCAGGAGGAGATCTTCGGGCCGGTGCTGTCGGTCATCGCCTACGACGACGTGCCCGACGCCATCCGCATCGCCAACGACTCCGCCTACGGCCTCTGCGGCACCGTGTGGGGCGCCGATGCGGCCGAGGCCACCGAGATCGCCAAGCAGATCCGCACCGGCACCATCAACGTCAACCACTTCGCCATGGCGTTCGGCGCCCCGTTCGGTGGCTACAAGCACTCCGGCCTCGGCCGTGAGCTCGGCCCCGAGGGCGTGGACGCGTTCATGGAGAAGAAGGCCCTATCGCTCGACCCGGCCGCCGGCTGACCGGTCGTGGCCGACGCGCCGTTCGAGCTGGGTGGGATCAACCACCTGGCCCTCGTGTGCCGGGACATGGCCCGGACCGTCGACTTCTACGAGGGCGTGCTGGGCATGCCCCTCGTGAAGACCATCGAGCTGCCCTTCGGCCTCGGCCAGCACTTCTTCTTCGACTGCGGCGGTGGTGACAGCCTCGCCTTCTTCTGGTTCCCCGACGCGGCCGAGCCCGTCGCTGGGGTCAGCGGGCCTGGCTGTCGCCCCGACCGCGGGTCGCTCACTAGCGCCATCGGGTCCATGAACCACGTCGCCTTCCAGGTGCCGCCCGAGAAGCTCGAGGAGTACCAGGCCAAGCTGCGCGCCGCTGGGGTCGAGACGAGCGAGATCGCCAACCACGACGACAGCGAGTACGGGCTGGCCGACGGGCCCGGCGCCGGCGTGTTCGTGCGCACGCTCGCTCTACTTCCAGGACCCCGACGGCATCCTGCTCGAGCTCGCGGGCTGGACCCGGCCCCTTGGCCCTGACGACGTCCGCCACGAGCCCAGCCCCGCCCGGCACCGAGGTCGCCGAAAAGCGCTCGAGGTCGCCTAGCGCTCGAGGTCGCCGAGGAGCAGCACGCCCACGGACATGCCGTGGACCGCGTGCCGCCCGGCCACCGGCGCGATCTCGCCCTCGCAGAACATGCCGGCCACCGGGCGCCGTCGAGCGCCTCGGCCCGACCGTTGCGTCGTGGTGGGGCGCATCGAACAACTCCATGCCGCGTCCGACGCCGGGGAAGACGAGCGCCGCGCCGCCCTGCACGTCGGCGAGCAGGACGCGCAGGTCCTCGTCGGCCGACGCGGCATCGCGCACCTGGAACTGCACGGAGGTGCCGACGGGCACCTCGGCGCCGATGGCGATGGCGCGGCGCTCCCGGTCGGTGCCGAGCACCGGGCGGACCAGCACGTCGTCGCGGTCGGGCTCGCTGCGCCGCTCGTCGAGCACGATCCCGAGCTGCAGCGCCCGGGCCATGGCGATGCGGTCCTCAGGTGCCACCTGGTCCGCGATGGCGAGGACCCGGTCGAGCGCCGGCGTCCCGGCGATCTCGTCGATCAGGTTGCCCTCGGCCTTCGTCACGACCAGCGGTGGCCCGACGGGGCGGCAGCCCTGCGAGACCGTGGGCACCACGTCGAAGCACCCGGGGAGCAGGAGGCCGACGGCCCCGGCGTCGAGCACGGCCTCGTCGGCCACGAGCCGGTTGCCGCGCGGCCCGGTCGCCGCCGAGGCCATGCCGCCCACCACGGCCAGCCCGGGGGTCCGGGCCACGAGGTCGTCGAGCACCGCCTCGACGGGGAAGCTGAACGGGTCCGCGAGCAGCACGAGGGTGGCCGGGCCATCGACCTGCAGGGGCTCGACGCTCACCGCCCAGCCGTCGGGCTCCTCGGCGGCCCGGAACCCCACGGCTCGCGGCCGCGCCGCGCCCGTCGCTCCGGTGCGCGCCCGCAACGCGAACAGGGCGATGGCCGCGTCGCGCTCGACCTCCTGGCCGTTGGCCAGGACGGACGCCGCCGAGGCGCCCACCAGCGCCCCGGGGCGAAGCGTGGCACGGATCGTGGCGGCGATGTCCTCCATCGCCCCGGCGAAGGGGGTGGTCACGAACACCAGGGCGGCATCCGGCGCCTCGCCGAGCTCGTCGAGCACCTGGCCGACGACCTCACCGACCGCGTGGGTCGGCAACGGGTGCTGCGAGAGGGCTGCGGCGAAGGGCACGCTCAGCCCTCGGCGGGGGGCAGGAGCGTGAACGGCACCGTGGTGACGTGACCCATGTCGATGCGCACCTGGGCCTCGACCGTGCCGTAGTCCTCGAACGACAGCTCGGCTCGCACGAGGCGGTAGGCGAACTTGCCCGGCTCCACCTGCAGCGGCTGCACGTTGCGGGCCACCTGCTCGCCGTCGCGCACGTACACCGTCTCGAGCGCACCGGTACCGACCTCGTCGGTGCCGCAGCGGACGAGCACCACGAGGTGGGGCTCCACGGTGACCGGGGCGGGGGAGGGGGCCGCCTGCGAGAAGTGCACCCCCGTCAGGTCGATCCGGGTCGACGGCCCGGGGACCTGGCGCAGCTCGATGTTGTCGATGAACAGGGCGGCGACGATCTCCATGGCCCGACCGTACCGGCCACCACCTAGGCTGGTTCCAATGGCCGCCACCGAACCGGTCCTCTCGACGCGGGAGGCCATCATCGTCGAGGCCCGGCGGTGCTTCGCCGAGCACGGCTACGAGGGCACCTCGCTCAACGAGATCGCCGAGGCGGTCGGCATCCGCCGGCCCAGCCTGCTGCACCACTTCCCGTCGAAGGAGGCGATCTACTCCGAGGTCTTCACGATCTCGCTCGCGGAGTGGTCGGTCCGGGTCGAAGACGCCGTGAGCCGGGGCCTGGAGGGCTGGCAGAAGGTCGACCTGGTGATCACCACCGGCTTCCGGTTCTTCCAGGAGAACCCGGAGTTCATCCGGATCATCAGCCGCGAGGCACTCGACGACGGCGCGAACCTGGGCATCGACCTCGGTGCTGCGCTGCGCCCGTTCCTGCTGCGGGCGATGGGGTGGTTCGAGCACGAGATCGATGCCGGTCGGTTCCGGCGGGTGGACGTCGAGCAGCTGCTCATCACCGGGTACGGGATCATGTTCGGCTACTTCGCCGAAGCCACGTTCCTCGCCAGCCTCCTCGACCGGGACCCGATGAGCCCCGAGGCGCTCGAGGCCCGGCTGCAGCACGTGCGGAACCTCTTCCACGTCGCCCTGTCGCCCACCGCCCCCTGACGGCGCCGCGCTGACGG
Source organism: Acidimicrobiales bacterium (assembly GCA_046331115.1). Taxonomy (GTDB): domain Bacteria; phylum Actinomycetota; class Acidimicrobiia; order Acidimicrobiales; family Iamiaceae; genus Aquihabitans. The sequence goes on along the minus strand of JAXLRJ010000030.1, from coordinate 284 downwards.
TCCCGCTCCCGAGGCGCGCGAGGTGGGTCGGTAGGCTCGGCCGCCATGTCTGATCCCACCACGCGCCGCACGCTGAGCGAAGCCGACTCCAAGGCGCTGCTCGGCCGCCACGGGGTGCCCTTCGCCCCCGAGAGGGTGGTGGCCACCCCGGCCGAGGCCGTCGACGCCGCCGCCGACCTCGAGTTCCCGGTGGTGGTGAAGCTCAACGGCGACGCCATCGCCCACAAGACCGAGCGTGGCCTCGTGGCGCTGGGCCTGGCGGACGACGACGCCGTCGATGCCGC
>JAXLRJ010000029.1:0-31553 GCA_046331115.1 Acidimicrobiales bacterium | reverse complement strand
CCTTCGGGCCCGCCTCCGCGGGCGAGGCGCCCGCTGCGGTCTCGAAGAGGAAGTAGAAGAGCAGCAGGAAGCCGGCGGCGGCCATGAGGCCGAGGACCTTCCCGAGGAAGATGATCCCGACGCGCTTCTGCACGTCCCGCTGCTTGAGGGCGCTGATCGGCAGCCGCTCGGGGCGGTGCCGCCGCAGGAGGCTGCGGCGCCCGGGCGGAGCCGTGGTGTGGGACACGCCGGCGAGAGCGGGCGTGCCCACCATCTCCCCGGCCCATGGAAGTCGGAAGCTGTTCATGGCGGGCAACGTACGGAGGCCCGGTTTCGCGTTCGTGCGGGGCACGTAACAGCAATCCGGCAGTTCTCTGACGCGAACCTGACGCGCGCCGCAGCGGGGCGGCCCCGGGACCTGCCCTCCCGGGACCACCCCGCCGAGGGGGTGGCGGTCAGTGCGAGGCGCCCTCGGGCATCGTCACGTCACCCGCCTGGAACAGCCCCATCGCGCCCTTGCCGACGTTGGCGAACTTGTGGGTCACCATGGGGTAGAAGCCCTCCTCGTCGAAGCTGAACTCGACGTAGCCGCCCTGGGCCGGCTGGAGGTCGAGCGCCTGGGCGCCGCCCTGGCGGGCATCGGGCGACAGCACCTTGGTGCCCTCCTTGAAGACCGTGTCGAACACGGTCCCGACGATGTGGAACGACGAGTCCTCGTTGGGGCCGGCGTCGAGGACCCAGACCCGGATCCGCTCCTTGGGCTCCACCCGGATGGGGGCGAACTTGTACTGGTTCACGTAGCCGTTGAAGACCACGGCGTCGAAGGCTTCGTGCTGCATCTTGGTCAGGTCACCCTCCTTGCCCTGGGGGCCGAGGTACAGCTCGGACTGGACCATCACGTACTCGTGGTCGACCTTCGGCAGGTCCGGCGGGTCGATGATGATGGCGCCGAACATGCCGTTGCCGATGTGGTGCAGCGCCGGTGCCGTGCCGCAGTGGTACATGAAGATTCCGGCGTACTTGGCCTGGTACTGGTACACGAGGCTCTCGCCGGGCTGGATCGTGCGCATCTCGTCGCTCCAGGCGACCTTCGAGGCGTGGAAGTCGATCGAGTGGCCCATGGTGCCCTTGTTGGTGAGCGTCACGGTGAACACGTCGCCGACCTTGCCCCGCAGGATCGGGCCGGGCACCTGGTCGTTGAAGGTCCAGAGCTTCTGGGTCACGCCGGGGGCGACCTCCTTGGTGACCTCAGTGGCGTCGAACTGGACCTTGTGCTCCTTGCCACCGGGGGCCGGGCGCAGCGTCGGGTCGAAGGGCTTCCACCCGTCGGCCGGCACGGCCTGGGGATCGATGGTGGCGCCGGTGGGCTCGGCGCTGGCCGGAGCCCCCTGGGCGGTGGCGGCCGCAGCTCCGCCCGCCGCGCCGGTGACGGCGATCGCCATCACCATGCCAGCGGCCTTGTGGCCGGGGACGGTGCACCAGCCCTGCGTGCTCGCCTGTAGGGCTTCGGTGGTGAACTCCCCCGCCTTGCCGGGCTGGAGGAGGTCCACGCCACGCTTGCCCTCGACCTTGAAGTCGTGGGCCATGGCCCCGGTGTTGCGGACGTGGAACGTGACCTTCGTGCCCGCCGGCACGGAGATCTTGGCCGGCTTGATGAACATGTCGCCCAGCTCGACCTCCACGTCCTTCGTCGTGGTGGGCGCCGCCCCGGCGCTGCCATCGCCCGAGCTGCCCAGGGCGATCGCCACCGCCACGACCGAGGCGATCAGGCAGAAGGCGGCGATGCTCGCGCACGCCAGCACCCAGTTATCCCGCCGCACCTCTGCCGGCGACGGATCGTCGATGTCGTTGCGCTCTGCATCCATGACATCCTCCAATTTCGCTACTATTCACTGTTGATATTCGGCAGCGATGTGGGCGCAGCGAAGGGCCGAAGGTCCCGAGCCGACCGGGTCCTTCGACCGCGCATGATGGGTGGGTGCAGGTGGACGATCCCCGAGGACGGATGCGCCGCCAGGCGCGGGCGCTCGGCGACCCGACGCGCCACCTGCTGTTCCAGCGCATCGCCACGGCCGACGAGCCACCGACCGTCGCCGAGCTCGTAGTCCTCGCCGACGTGCACCCGAGCGCCGTGCGCCAGCACCTCGCCAAGCTCGTCGACGCGGAGCTCGTGGTCGCCCGACCTGGCGAGGCCACCGGCCGGGGCCGGCCCGCCCAGCGGTACGTGCCCGCGCCGGGGGCCGCCGCGCGCTGGGCCGGCGCCCCTGACCCCTACGAGCAGCTGGCGGTCCTGCTCGGCGAGGCCGTGCGCACCGGTGACGGGGCCTTCGCGGTCGGCCGGCGCCACGGTGCCGCCCTGGGGGCCACCGTCGAGGCCGCTCCCGGATCCAGCCCCGCGGACGCAGCCCTCGGCGCCATCGCCCGGGAGATGGACCGCCAGGGCTTCGCCCCGGTCCTCCGGGCCGGCGGCGACGGCGTCGCGGTGGAGCTCCACGCCTGCCCGTTCGCCCAGGTCGTCGCCAGCGAGGCCGAGGCCGTGTGCGCCCTCCACCACGGCATCGCGGTGGGCGTGGCCGAGGCCACCGGCGCCGTGGAGGTCATCGGCATCGAGCCTGGCCTGCCACCCGAGCGGCCATGCCTCCTGCGGGTGCGAGAGCGACCGACCGACGACCGCAGCACCTGAGCGCCGAGCCGTCGGCTGGGGCCAGGCCCCGGTGCGTCAGCCGGCGACGCCCACCACGCCGATGACCTCGTCGAAGCCCTCGGCCATGCAGGCGGCGAACGCCTCGGGGTCCGGCACCGCGTGGGTGTCGGTGGTGATGCCGACGTGGCAGGTGCCCCGGTACGACATCAGCGTCACGTTGGCCGCCGAGCCCAACGTGGCACCGAAGGCGTAGAAGCCCTCGAGCCGGGCGCCGGCCACGTACACGGGGAGGTCGAAGCCAGGGACGTTGCTGGCGAGCAGGTCCACATGGCGCAGCATCCCGCCGGTGACGCCGACGGGCAGGAGGTTGAGCACCGCGGCGATGGCCTCGGAGTGCTCGATGGCCGGCTCGAGCCGCTGGATGGTGCAGATGTCGTGGACCGCCTGGAGGCGGACCGTCGGGTCGGTGATGCCAACGGGCAGGTCGAAGCGGGCGAGGGTGATGTGGTTGCCCCCCTCGGCATCGCCGTCCGTGCGCAGGCTGATCGGCATGGTGAGGCGGAGCTGCCACACGCAGGCGCAGTGGCGCTCGTGGTAGCGGCGGAGGCCGCCGGCGATGCCGGCCAGGAAGGCGTCGTTGAGGGTGCCGCCATGGCGGTGCGCCGCAGCCCGCAGGTCCTCGAGCGGCACGTCGAGCAGCTCGACGTGGCGGCCCAGGCCGCGCTCGCGCATGATCGGCGACCGGGTGTCGGTGACCGGCCGCACCATCCGCAGCACCGACTGGGCGTCCTGCACCACGCGAGACGCCGAGCCGAGCGGGTCGGTGACCGCCCGCACCAGCGCGCCCGGCGTGCCCCGCAGGGCGCCGCCGATCAGGTCCGCGGTGCGCCGGGCGTCGTAGCCGATCGCCTCGGCCACGTCGGCGAACGGGAGCTGGCGGCGGGGCGGCGGGACCGGGGGCATGGGCCCGAGGTCCGGCCCCTCTCGGTCCAGGTCCACCACGTGCGCGGCGATCTGCACGCCACCGATGCCGTCGGTCAGGGCGTGGTGCACCTTCAGCACGAGGGCCGCGGTGCCGTCGGGCAGCCCCTCGACGAGCGTGAACTCCCAGAGCGGCCGATCGTGGTCGAACGCCGCCATCAGCGCCGTCCGGGCGATGTCGAGCAGCTCGGGGATGCCGCCGCCGCGCCGCACCTCGACCCGGCGGAGGTGCCACGAGAGGTCGAAGTCCGGGTCCGGCACCCAGCGCGGCGTCGCCAAGCCGAACGGGCTAGGGACGAGCTTCTCCCGGAACGTGGGCGCCTCCCGGGTGGCACGGTCCATGCGATCCACGAACCGGTCCCAGTCCGGCGACCGGTCGAGCATCGCCACCGCCACGATGGTCGCCCGCAGGCCCGGGTCGCGCTCGAGCGCGAGCGTGAACGCATCCGAGTCGCTCACGTGGTGGATCGTCGCATCGGCCATCGCTGCCCCCTTCGCTCCGCCGCGGGCCATCGTCGCGGCCCCCCGGCGCAGGGCCAAGGGGCGAAGGACCCTACGCACGATCGGCGCGTGGGTGCTGAAATGGGGCCATGAGCGACTCCCACGACTCCCGCGACGCGCACGACGAGGACATCGACGGCGACGGCGACATCGACGCCACCATCACGGTCACCACGCACCACGTCGACGACGCCGGCCACGAGGGCGGTGACAACCTCGAGGTGGTCACCGTGGAGGAGCTCGACCTCGATGGCGACGAAGCGCCGACGTCGTCGCTCTGACCACCACCACCTACCGGGACCGAGACCACGACAGCGTCGTGGACGAGATCGACGAGGTCACCATCACCCGCACGGACCTCGACGGCGACGGCGTCGTCGACATCGTCGACATCGTCGCCACCACCTCGCGCGACGACGACCACGACGGCGTGCTCGAGGTGGTCGACCAGTGGGAGGCCACCGGCGTGGACATCGACGGCGACGGGATCATCGAGCCCGACGAGATCACCGTCGACCACGTGTCCGAGCACGCCCACGGCGACGAGCCCCACCACCCCCACCACCAGCACCCCGAGCGCTGACGTGGCGAGCGATGCCCGGGCTCGGCGCGCCCTGCGCCGGCTCGACGAGGACGAGGAGCTCAAGCCGTTCCAGGTCGAGCTGCTCAAGCTGCAGCGCCACCTGGAGGACCACCAGCGGCGCATGATCGTGCTGTTCGAGGGGCGCGATGCCGCCGGCAAGGGCGGCACCATCCGGCGGGTCACCCGCTACATGAACGAGAAGCACTACCGCGTGGTGGCGCTCGGCAAGCCCACGGCGGAGCAGCGGGCGCAGTGGTACTTCCAGCGGTACGTCGCCCAGTTCCCCACCGGCGGGGAGATGGTCCTCTTCGACCGCTCCTGGTACAACCGGGCGATGGTCGAGCCGGTCTTCGGCTTCTGCACCGACGAGGAGTACCGCAACTTCCTGCGCGGCGTCGTCGGCTTCGAGAAGGACCTGGTCCGCCAGGGCACCATCCTCGTGAAGCTGTACTTCAGCGTCACCAAGGAGGAGCAGGCCCGCCGGTTCGAGCGGCGCCGCGACGACCCGCTCCGCCAGTGGAAGCTGAGCGAGATCGACGTCCAGGCCCAGGAGCACTGGGACGACTTCACCGAGGTGAAGCACCGGATGCTCCGCCGCACCAGCACCGCCGATGCGCCGTGGACGATCATCCGCTCCGAGGACAAGCACAAGGCCCGGCTCAACGCCATGCGGGTGATCCTGAACTCGGTCGGCTACGAGGATCGGGACCCGACGGTGGACTTCGTGCCGGACCCGGAGATCGTGCTGTCGGGTTCCCAGGAGCTCGCCCTCATGGACGCCGAGCGGATCCGCAGCGGCAAGTTCGCGGGCTGACGGTGGCGAGCAGGGAGCTGCGCAAGCGCCCGGGCGACCACGTCCCGGACCGCAAGCCCAAGCTCGACGCCCGCGCCTACGAGGCCGAGCTGGCCCGGCTGCAGCGCGAGCTGGTGAAGCTGCAGGAGTGGGTCCGCCACGAGGGCCTCAAGGTCTGCGTGCTGTTCGAGGGCCGCGACGCCGCGGGCAAGGGCGGGACCATCAAGCGGATCGTGGAGCGCACCAACCCCCGCGTCGTGCGCGTGGTCGCCCTCGACAAGCCCACCGAGCGCGAGCGCACCCAGTGGTACTTCCAGCGCTACGTCGAGCAGCTGCCGTCGGGCGGGGAGATCGTCCTGTTCGACCGGTCCTGGTACAACCGCGCCGGCGTCGAGCACGTCATGGGGTTCTGCACCGAGGACGAGTACCACGAGTTCCTGCGCTCCTGCCCCGAGTTCGAAGAGCTGCTGATCCGGGCGGGCATCGTGCTCGTGAAGTACTGGTTCTCCGTCAGCGACGAGGAGCAGGAGCGCCGCTTCCAGGAGCGGATCAGCAACCCCGAGAAGCGCTGGAAGCTCAGCCCGATGGACCTCGAGAGCCGCACCCGCTGGGCCGACTACTCGCGCGCCAAGGACACGATGTTCGCCCACACCGACACCGCCACCTCGCCCTGGTGGGTGGTCAACGCGGACGACAAGCGACGGGCCCGGCTCAACTGCATCAGCCACCTGCTCGACCAGGTGCCCTACGAGGACCTCACCTCGGGCCCGTTCGTGGAGCTGCCCAAGCGGCCCGCCGACGACTACCGGCGGCCCAAGCTGGCCCACTACACGTTCGTGCCCGAGCGCTACTGACCCGCCACGGCCCGCGGTGCGCTGGCCGGACCGAGCCAGGCCGGCAGACGGCGTGGGCGGCCGCCGTGGTGGCTCAGCCGGGCTGGAGCTGCGAGCGCTGGTAGGCCTCGTTGGAGGCGAGGAGGGTGGTCCACAGCCGGAAGGTCTGCCACTGGCCCTTGGTGACCGTCCAGGACATCCAGTAGTCGACGCCCTTGCTGTCTGGCGTGCGGCCGAGGGCCTCGGACATGGCGGCCCGCACCCACGACAGCAGGTTCGGCCGGCTGCGCTCGAGGCCCATCGCCACCGTCCGGCGCTGCTCCCGGGTGCTGCCGGCCGGGGAGAAGTAGCCGAGGTAGAAGGCTTGGCCGTTCGCATCCGGGGCCCGGTCCAGCATCCGGTTGTAGGCGAAGGCCAGCCACTCCCGATCCCGCTCGGCGACGGTGCCCGCCGAGGTGTGGGCGGCGTAGGCCTCGGCCGAGGAGATCAGGGCGGCGGTGAGGGTGGCGTTCTCGCGCCGGGCGCGCAGGGTGTCGATCCCGGCCTGGCGCTCCGCCGCCGTCGGGGCCCGGCCGACGAGCAGCGGGTAGAGCTGGTCGACGTTGTTCTTGCCGAGGTTCTCGTTGCTGGCGTCGACCGCCTCGGCGAACCGCCAGCGCTCGAGCCCGGCGTCGAGGCGCGGGATCCAGAAGGCCCTGGCCCCGGCGTCCGGGCAACGGTGCAGGATCTCGAGGTAGATGAACCGCACGTAGCGGGCGTTGCCCGCCGGGGCCGGGCACGACGTGGTGCGAGGCGCCGCCGGCGCGGCGGGACGGGCCGGTGCGGCCGAGGCCGCGGCGGCAGGCGCCATCGCCGCGACGGCGAGGGCGGCGAGGACCGCGCCGAGGGCGCGACGGGATCGGGTGCGGGGGGTGCGCATGGGAGCCATGGTCCCACGCCAGGTCGGCGTCGGACAGGGCACGAGGTCCCGATCGGGACAAGGCTCAGCCGGGCAGCGACGGCGGCTGCCAGCCGGGGAGCGTCCGCAGGCCGGGGCGCCATCGGACCTCGGTGTCGGGCGCCTCGCGCAGGATGGCGGCGACCGCCTCGTGGACGGCACGGCCGTAGGCCCGTGCCCAGCCCACCGAGAACCCCACCGACACCATCGTCCACAGCGCGAGCGGGACGACGTCCACGTGCTCGTGGGCCACCCCGACAACCCACACCCCCACGGCCACCGCGCCCAGGCCCAGGGTCCCGAAGACGGCACCGACGAAACCGAAGGCGCGCATCGCGACGTCTGGGGCGAGCCACCCCGTGGCCGCTGGCGGCTCACCCGTGAGCGCCCCGCGGAACACGAGGTGCACCCGGTTGCGGACGTGGACGCGGACGCGGACGTCGAACGGAACCCCGGCGAGGTCGGTGACCGATCGCCCGACGGCATCGCCCGGCCGCCCGCGCCGGCCGACGTCGAACCACCCGAAGGTGGCTTGGAGGCCCGCCCGGTGGGCGTGCGTCGAGAGGTCCCGCCGGAGCACCCGAGCAGCCTCGCGCACGCCCGCGGGGTCGACCGGCGCTGGCGGGCTGGGTCGAGGGCATGACGTGGGTCAGCCCGACGTGTCGATCCAGACGGACTTGGTGCGGGTGTAGGCGAGCAGCGAGTCCCGGCCCATCTCCTTGCCCCAACCGCTCGCCTTGAAGCCGCCGAAGGGGGCGGCGAAGTCGTAGCAGCCGTAGCGGTTCACGAAAACCTGCCCGGCGTCGAGGCGAGCCGCCACCCGCTGCGCCCGTGCGAGGTCACCCGAGTTGACCCCAGCGGCGAGGCCGAACGGGGTGCCGTTCGCCAGGGCGACGGCCTCGTCCTCGGTGTCGAACACCGACACCTTGCACACCGGCCCGAAGACCTCCTCGGCGTCGACGGGGTTGGCGGCGGCCACCTCGTCGAGGACGGTGGCCTGCAGGTACCAGCCACCGGTCTCAGCGGCGAGCGGGTCGGCCGATCCCCCGCAGCGCACGACGGCGCCGTGGTCGACGGCCTCCTCGACCAGGCGCTGGATCCGACCGAACTGGGCCAGCGTGCACTGCGGCCCCTGGGTGGCGGCGGGGTCGAAGGGGTGGCCGCAGCGCAGCCCCTCCGCGTGGGCCACCAGGCGCTCGACCGCGGCCTCGTGCACCGAGCGCTCGACGATGAGGCGAGCCGGCTCCGTGCACTTCTCCCCCTTCTGGGAGAAGAGGACCTGGGCGTGGCGGTCCACCACGGCATCGAGGTCGGCCACGTCGCCGAACACGATGTTGGGGGCGTTGCCGCCGAGCTCGAGCGTGACGGTGGCGAGGTTGGAGGCGGCGACCGCCCCGAGGATCGCTCGACCCACCGCCGTGCTGCCGGTGAAGGAGACCTTTGCGACGCCCGGGTGCGAGACCAGCGCCTGGCCCACCTCCCCGTCGCCGACCACCACCTGCACCACCCCGTCGGGCAGCTCGGCCCGGAGCAGCTCGACCATGCGGAGCGTGGCGAGCGGCGTGAACTCCGAAGGCTTGAGCACGACCGCGTTGCCCATGGCGAGGGCGGGTGCCAGCTTCCAGGCCGCCAGCAGGAGCGGGAAGTTCCAGGGCACCACCAGGGCACAGACCCCGACCGGCTCCCGCACGGTGAGGTTGACGAGCGACCCGTCGACCGGGTTGGTGTCTCCCTGGAGCTTGTCGACCCAGCCGGCGTAGTAGTCGAACACCTCGGCGGTGTCGGGCAGGTCGTCCTCGAGCGACTCGCGGTAGAGCTTGCCGTTCTCGAGCGACTGCAGGGCGGCCAGCTCGTGGCGGTGCGCCTCGATCGCCGCCGCCACCCTGCGCAGGGCGCGCGCCCGCTCCCGCCTGGGTAGTGCCTGCCATGGGCCGAGGGCGGCGGTGGCCGAGGCGACGGCCGTGCCCACGTCGCCGTAGCGGACCCAGGCGAGCGGCTCGGCCGAGGAGGGGTCGAGGACCCAGCGGCCGTGCCCGGCCTCACCGGGTTGGCCATCGATCCAGGCTCGGGCGCGGGCCAGCGCGTCGTCGGGGGTCATGGCCGGTCTCCCTTGGTGGGCGTGGCGAAGGTGGCGAGCTCGGCGCACCGAGCGGCGTCGAGCTCCATGCCGGCGACGGCATCGGTCGCGAGCGCCTCGGTCCCGGCGGCGAGGGCACCGGCTGCGTCCAGAGCGGCGACGGCGACCGTGAGGTCGTAGCCGGCCAGGTGCAGCTCGGCCCGGGCCGCGGCAGCCCGGCCCTGGGCCGCCGCGCCGGCGGCGAGGGACGCGGCCTGGACGGCCGTCTCCGGCACCACCGGGTTGTTCTTGGCGGCGAAGAAGGTCGAGCCCTCCATCACCTTGGGCAGGCGGACCTCGCCGAGGCCGCCTCCTGGCCCGGACGACAGCAGCCGCAGGTCCTGGGCGACCTTGGCCACGACGAGGGCGGCGGCCTCCAGCGCGCCGAGCACGTCGAGCAGGTCGTCGCCGTGCTGCAGGGCGCTCGCCGGCGAGGGGTGGGGCTGGAGGGGTCGGCCGCACGCCACGCCGAGGTGGCCGACCACGGTGGACCGGTAGGTCGCCGGCGCCCCGGCGCCGGTCCCGACCACGGTGGCCCCCAGCACCACCAGGTCCAACGGCGCCCGCGCTGCGGCCAGCGTCCCACGACGGCGGGCCACCGCCGCCGACGCGCCCTCGGGGAGCAGCGAGGCCGGCACCGCCACGGCGTCCTGCAGGCACGTGCGGGCGAGGGTGGGCGCGTCGCCGAACCGCTCGGCCGCGCCCGCCAGCGCCACCTCCAGCGCGCCGAGCGCACCGTCGAGGTGGTCGAGCGCAGCGCCGACGGCGAGGCGCGCAGCGGTGTGGCAGACGTCCGCGGTGGATTGGGAGCGTCCGGCATCGTCAGCGCCGAGCAGCTCGTTGACCTGGCGATGCACGACGATGCCACCGCCGCCGGCCAGCGGGTCGGCGTCGAGCACCGCCAGCAGCTCCGGGTCGGCGTCGGCGAGCCGCCGGGCGATCGCCAGCAGCGGCGCCGGGGCGTCGTTGGCGAGCGCGGCGGCCACCTTCACCTGCCCCAGGGCGCGGCACAGCTCCGGCAGGTCGCCGAGCCGGCGCCGGGAGACCGCGAGGACGGTCACGGCCGAGCCGCCGGTCCAGCGGGGCGCACCGTCACGAGGCCGTCCGGCCGTAGCGGGCGAGCTGAGGCCTTCGGTGGAGCGGGTGCCGGGCTTCGTGTCGTACCCCATGAGCACGACGAGCCGCGAGGTGGCTCCTCGATCGGGCTGACCCGGTGCAGCGACCACCGGGCCGGCGAAGAGCAGGAGCGTGCCCGGCGTCATCGGCAGCGGCCACCCCGGGGTGGCTGCCGTCGATCGCTGCCGCCACCTGGTCGTAGCGCTCGTCGCCGTCGGCGCGGAGCTTGGGCACGACGTCGAACGTCCCGCCCTGGTCCGACGCCTGCAGCGCGAGCGACACCACGAAGTCGGTCTGGTCGTAGTGCCACTGGAGCTCGTCGCCTGCCGTCATCACCGCGAGGTTGAGGGCACCGAGCGGGTCGGCGTACCGGAACACCTGGCGGCCCATCACCGCGGACAGGAAGTCCAGGAACGGGTCCCACTCGTAGAGCGCCCGGATCGGGGAGCTGGCGGCGAACTGGTCGTAGGCGACCACCCCGGAGGCGTAGCGGCAGCGCCGGGCGCGAGGGTGGCCCTCGGGCACGGCGGGGTCAGGCGCCTCCAAGTAGGCGGTGCCATGGCCCTCGCTGCGGAAGGCCGTGCCCTCCAAGGTGTGCGCGCCGGCCAGGCAGGCCTCGAGCCCCAGCGGGGTCAGGAACCCTGGCAGCTCGCACGCGCCCTCCTCGCAGCTGGGCGGCGGCCCGAGCGACGAGCTCGGGCGAGCCGATCGGGTAGCGGTCGAGGTCGACGAGGTCCACGGCGCAGGACGCTAACGGCGCACGCGCATGTCGGTGGTGGGCGGGAGCACCCGACCGATCAGGTACGCCCCACCGAGCTCGGTGACCAGGTACACCTGGGCGAACGGGTGGCGCTCCTGACGGGCGATGATCTCGCCCTCGTAGGCCACGTCGGTGCGCATGCCGCGCGCCACCACGCCGACCTGCGGGACGGCCTGTGGGCTGACCGGGTCCTGCAGCAGGACCACCTCCAGTGAGCGCACGTCGTACAGCGGCGCGACCACCAGGCCGTCGCCCCCCTCGGTCCGGCCGATCTGGCGCGACAGCGTGGCGAGGTGCCGGCCGTACGCGGCGGTGGCTGCCATCGATCGGTCGCCGGCGCGGAGGGCGTCGCCCTCGATGGCCAGGTCCTCGACGAGGTCCCGGCCGATCTGCTGGGCCTCCGCCGCATCGATCGCACCAGGCACGGCGCGCACGGCCTCGTCCCGGGTCACCGGCGGCACGGCACCGGGCAACAGGTCCACGGCGGGCCGTGCCCCTGCGGCGCGCGCCACGACCTCGGGGCGCGTGGTCCCTGCCGGCGCGGGGGTGATCGCGCCGGCAACGAGCACCGCGGCCACCGACGCCAGCCCGACCGGCACGAGCCGCCGCGGCGCCACCGTGCGATCGGCGAAGCGGCGCTCGAGCAGGGGCCGCACACCGCACACGATGGTGAGCGCGGCGAGCAGCGACACCTTGGTGGCGAACTCCGTGGTCTGCAGCCCGCACAGCACGGCAGCGAGGACGCCGACCGCGGCGGCGTACACCCAGCGGGCCGTCGCCCCCTCCGGCGCCGTCTTCGGGTCGGTGATCATGAAGAAGAGGAAGATGGCGATCTCCGGCGAGAACACCAGCACCGACCAGTAGGTCCAGCCCGACACGGGCCCGAGGTGCCAGCGGGCGGTGATGGCGTGGCCGGTGGCGGCCAGCAGGGCGATGCCGGTCCCGAACGTGGCCCAGAAGGTCAGGGCGACGGGGAAGAGGTGGAGGCGCACGCTGAGGGTGATCCCGCCCACGAAGATCACGACCACCGCGAGCACGAGCCCCGGCCGCCACGGCCCCCACCACAGGTCCTGCGGATCTGCGTAGCGCGACCCGAAGACGAGGAAGGTGACCACGAGCCCGAAGTTCGACGGGTTGAACAGGTGCCGGTCACCCACCCGGATCGCGTACTTGGACAGCAGCGACACGCCCGCGGCGGCGACGAAGATCTGCCACCCCTGGGTGCTCCACCAGTCGCCGTGCTGGGTGCCCGGCGTCCGCAGGAGCAAGGCCACCCCGTTGCCGGTGAGCAGCGCGCTGGCCGGCCAGGCGATCACCCCGGCGGTGGCTGCGACGATGCCGAGCTCGAGCACGGCGGCGGTGCCGATGGCGATCAGGATCTGCGCGATCGACACGTCGAAGCCGAGGACCGTCTGACCCAGCACCTGGATGGTGATGATGGTGGCGGCCACGTGCAGGCGCGGGTCCTGGACGCGCGGGAGCAGCACCGGGTAGCGGCGTCCCGCGATGGTCACCGAGGGGCCGAGCGCGGCGGTGGGCGACGGGGCCGTCATCCGAGGCGAGTCTAGGGTTGGCCCCTCCGAAGGGGGGATGGTGGCGCAGTCGAAGCGGCTCCAGGTGATCGCGGGCGTCGGCGCGTTGGCGCTGCTCGCCGGCGCGTGGCTGCTCACCGTGCGCGGGGGCGACGACGGTCCGTCGGAGCAGGCGGCCGCCACAGGCGCTGCCACCACCCGCACCAGCCGGCCGCCGCGCACGACCACCACGACCGAGCCGCCCACCACCAGCACGACCGCGGCCAAGCCGGCCAACACCCGCTGGGGCGCGCTCAACATGACCGACGTGACCGAGCCCGCCGGGCTCGACGCGCCCCAGGCCAAGGAGGCACCGTTCGGCGCCGACGGCCAGAGCGGTGGCGCCGCGGTGGCGGACTACGACGGCGACGGCGACCAGGACGTGTACCTCACCCGCGTCGGCCTCCCGAACCGGCTGATGCGCAACGACGGCAAGGGCCACTTCAGCGACGTGGCGAAGGCCGCCGGCGCCCAGGGCACCGACCCGGCCAACGGGTACGCCGCCGCCGTCTGGGCCGACGTCGAGGGCGACGGCGACCTCGACCTGTTCCTGACCGGCGCCGGCCGGGGTGCCGCGCTGCTCCTGGTGAACGACGGCAAGGGCCACTTCACCGACGGCACCAAGGCGGCCGGCCTCGACGGGATCGCCGGCACCGGCCTCGCCGGCACGGCCAGCTTCGGCGCGGCGCTCGACGACTGGGACCACGACGGGGACCTCGACCTCGTCGCCCTCCAGTGGTACAAGGCGCCGTTCGAGCAGCAGCTCGCCGGCATCGACCCCTCGAAGATGGACCCGAGCCGGCTCGAGCCGTGCGTGCTGGCGAAGGAGCGCGCCGGCGCCCCCCAGCCCGCCGGGCTGCCCGGGTCGCTCAGCCGCCTGTACCGCAACGACGGCAACGGCCGGTTCACCGACGCCACCGCCGCGTCGGGCGTCGACGTGGATCGCATCGTCGGGTTCCAGCCCGTGTTCGCCGACGTCGACGGCGACGGGTGGGAGGACCTGCTGGTCACCGGCGACTACTGCACGAGCCGCCTCTACCGGAACGCTCAGGGTGGTCGCTTCACCGACGCGACCGCCTCCGCCGGCGTCGGGACCGACCAGAACGGCATGGGCTCGGCGGTCGCCGACCTCACCGGCGACGGCAACCTCGACTGGTTCGTGTCGGCCATCGCCGCGACGCCCGAGTGCCAGGCCCCGGACCCGTGCAGCCGGGCCGGCAACCGGCTCTACGCCGGCGACGGGCGCGGCGGCTTCACCGACGTCACGGACCAGTACGGCGTGCGGTCCGGGTCCTGGGGCTGGGGTGCCGCCGCCGCGGACCTGAACCTGGACGGCCGCCTCGACCTGGTGCTCGCCAACGGGGCCCGGTACCGGACCGAGGGCGACAGCGCCGACCCCACGCTGCAGGCGGGCGACGACTCGGCCGACGACCCGACCCGCGTGTGGGTCAACACGGGCGACGGCCCCTGGCCGGAGGTCGCCGACGCGATCGGCGTGCGCGACCGAGCCAACGGGAAGGCGGCGGTGGCCTTCGACGCCGACGGCGATGGCGACCTCGACGTCCTCATCGCCAACACCCTCGTGGCGCCGGTCCTGTACCGAAACGACACGCCCCACCGCTCCGGGTCCCATTGGCTCGGCGTGCGGCTGCGCGCGCCGGGCACGGCGAACCCCTACGCCGTCGGCGCCACGGTCCGCCTGGCCGACGGCCAGCAGCGCACGGTGCGCGCCGGGGGCTCGTTCGAGTCAGGCGACCCGACCGACCTCCACTTCGGCCTCGGGCCCGCCACGTCGACCACCGTCGAGGTCACCTGGCCCGACGGGCACACCACCCGGGCACCGGCCCAGGCCGACCGGATGGTGGAGCTCCAGCCCGAGCCGTAGCTCCCGGTGCCTAGCCGGCGAGCCAGGCGTCGGCCGCCTCGAACTCCTCCTGCATCTGGCGCTCGAGCTGCGGCTTGAGGGCCTTGGCGACCTTGTCGCCCACCAGCGGCACCTTGACCTTCACGTCCAGCACCACGGTGTAGGCGGTGCCGTCGCCGTCGGCCACCAGCTTCGTGGTGCCCTTGGACTCCGCCGGCGCGCCCTTGATGTCGACCGAGAAGTGCCCCGAGCACGTGCCGTCGTCGGCGCGCTCCCAGTGGTCGGTGGAGGTCACCGTGTTCTTGGGGCTGAGGAACTTGGACGCCACCGACGGGATCTCCATCTCGACCTGGCGGCGGATGGTGAGGTCGAGCGACCGATCCGTCTGCTCCTGGGACAGCACCTCGAGGTCCGTGTGGCCCATGCGCGTGAACTTGGCGACGTGCGACGCGGGGTCGTGGACCATGGCCCAGACCTCGTCGATGGGGGCGGCGAACCGGTGGGTGAAGCTGATCTCCATCGGGCCATGTTGCCAGGCCGACCCAGGGGGCTTCAGCGGGTCTGCATCAGCTCCGTGATGAGCATGGTGGCGCGGTTCCACGCGTCCTCGTCTTGCGCGCCGAACTCGTCGCCCAGGACCTCGTGGAGGGTGTCGACCATCACCGTGCGCGCCACCCGGTAGTGGGCGGAGCGCACGCCGTAGCCGCGGTGGCGCTCACCCAGCTCCCGGGCCCGCTGGTCAAGCGCCGGCAGGTCGCCCAGCAGCTGCACCATCGCGCCCAGCTCGTCGGCGAGCTTCTGGCGCTGGGCGGCGATGTCGCCGAACATCGGCGCCACCTGCGGCGCGACGACGAACAACCGGTCGTAGAAGGCGGTGGAGAACTCGGGGTGGCGGCCGACCGCATCGATGACGGCAGACACGCGGGCGATCTGCTCGGGGGTCACGACGGCTCGTCCCCCAGCCGCCCGAGGGCCTCGGCCAGCTCCGATCGCTTGGAGATCCCGAGCTTGGCGTACGCGTTCTGGAGGTGGTTCGACACGGTGCGGGCCGACAGGTACAGGCGCGCGGCGACCTCCTTGCTGCTGAGGCCATCGGCCACCAGCAGGGCGATCTCCCGCTCCCGCGGCGTGAGCGGCACCACGGAGTCGACGGTGGTGAGCGCGGGGGTGGCCGCGCCCCGGCAGCGGCGCACGAGCGCGTCAGCGCGCACCTCGGCTGCCGCCGCCTTGCGCTGCTCGCCGTCGCGGCGCAAGGCGTTGGCTGCCGCCGCGAGGGCCTCGGCCGCGTACATGAGCGAGCCGAGCGCTTCGAACCGATCGGCGACCACCTCCAGCTCGGCGGCATCGTTCGGCGCCGCCGCCCACCGCGCCGCCAGCGAGACCAGCTCGCTCTCGACCACCTCGGCGGCCGCGGCGAGCGGGGCCGCCTGGTCGGTGGCACCGAGGCGCAGGGCATCGAGCCGGGCGAGGGCGCCCATCAGGGTGATGCCGTCGGCCTCCGTGGCGTCCGCAGCCTCCACGAGGATCCGGCGGGCCGCCTCCGGGTCCCCGGCCGATGCTGCGGTCCATGCCCGGCCGCGCGCCCACTCGACGGCGAACAGCGGGATCACGGCGGTCGGGTCATCGTCGATCTCGGCGATGGCGGCTGCCGCGGCCTCGGCATCGCCCCGGTGCGCCTCGGCGACGGCGAGGGCGCTGAGCCCGAGCGTGATCGGACGCCGGTGCCCGGTGCCGCGGCACAGCGCGACCTGTTCCCGGAACCACCGCTGCGCGGTGATGGCGTCGCCGCGCAGCAGGGCGATGCGACCGAGCTCGAGGGCGAACCACATCTGGCCGATCAGGCTGCGGTTGCCGACCGAGGCGCCGTAGCCCAGCTCGGCCAGCTCGGACGCCTCGTCGAGGCGGCCTGCGTGGCTGAGCGCCACGGTCTTGGTCAGGACGTGGTTGCCAGGGTTGTTGGTCCCGGCCAGGTCCGGCAGGGCGAGGTGCACGCCGAACCACGCGTCGGACAGCTCGACCGCCCGGCTGGTGGGGCCGCAGGCGGCGGCGATCAGCTCGCCGACGATGGCGGCCTGCACCGCCACCCGCTGGTCCGCAGACTCGAGCAGGCCGTCGACCAGGGCGGCGGCCTCCGCGACGCGCCCGGACCAGACGAGCAGGCCGGCCCGAGCGAACAGGAGCATGTCCCGGTCCTCGTCGGTGGTGGCGGCCGCGGTGGCGACGTCCAGCTCGGCGAGGCCGGCATCGGGATCGTCGTGGCCCCACATCAGGCTGAGGGCCCGGGTGCGGTGGAGCTGCGTGCGGGCCTCGCCCGACAGGCCCGACGGATCGGCCAGGGCCGCGGCCGCGATGGCGTCCACCTCGTCGAACTCGCCCAGCTCGAAGTGGGCCTCCGCCAGCAGGGCCGCGGCGTCGGCGCTGCCCGCGTCCAGCGCGGCCCGGCTGAGGCTGGTCACGGTGGGCCAGTCGTGGTGGTGGCGGGCCAGGCGAGCGCCGGCCAGGACGACCGACGGGTCGGGCGAGAGGCCGCCGTCGATCTGCCAGCGGACGATCCGCACCGCGTCGCCGGCGCGCCGGGCGCCGAGCGCCTCCACCGCGAGGGCGAGCTGGCGCGACAGGCGCCGGAGGCGGACCCGCCCGAGCGAAGACCGGAGGATCTCGCCGTAGACCGGGTGGCCGAGGCGCACGTCGTGGCGCCGCTGGTCCACGTCCACGCGGATCAGGCCGCGCAGCTCGAGCTCTTCGAGGACCAGGGGGTCGACCATGGTCTCGAGCAGGTCCAGGCCGATCGGCTCGCCGAGGGCCACCAGCTCCAGCGCGTCTCGGGCCGAGTCGTCCAGCGTGGCGACGCGGCCGAGGACCCGGTCGCCCAGGGCCTCGGTCGCCGGCAGGCGGCCCTCGAGGCGCCACACCCCGGCCACCTCGCGGGCATGCCGTCGGCGACGGCCCCGACGACCAGCTCGCGCAGGTAGAGCGGGTTGCCGCCGCTGACCTCGAGCAGCTGGGCCTCGGCCACGCCGTCGAGCGGCCCGCCCAGGACGCGGTGCAGCAGGGTGTCGATGGCCATCGGGTCCAGCGACCCGAGCGTGGTGCTGCGGGCGTTGTCCGCGGCGCGCAGCGCCACCATGGCGTCCGGCACCCGCAGGCCCGACCGCATGGTGATCACGAGCCGCACCGCGTCGGCCTCGGCCAGGCTGACCAGCAGGGTCGCCGAGCTGGGGTCGAGGTGCTGGGCGTCGTCGACGTGCAGCACCAGAGGCCGGCCGCCGGTGCGCTCGGCGAGCGCGTCTCGGGTGGCCGCGAAGAGCTGCGGCGGGGCGTCGATGGCGTCGGAGGGCACCAGGTGGGCGAGGGCGGCGAGCGGCGTGGTGCGGGCCGATTCGGTCGCGGTGGCCCCGGCGGTGGGCCAGCCGTCCTCCGCGAGGCGGCGCAGCACCTCGCGCGCCAGGCGGGTCTTGCCGGTGCCGGCCTCGCCGACCAGGAAGTACGCCGGGCAGCCGTCCTCGATGGCCGCGCAGACCTCGTCGAGCGCCTCGTGGCGCCCGGTGAGGGGCCACGGCTTCGAGAGGAGCTCGGACGTGGACATCGGGCGGTGAGCCTAGGGGAGCCGTGGCCTGGATCGGTGCTCGGGGCAGGGGCGCAGGCGAGGCCCCCGATGGCCACCCATGCGGGCACGGCCGCGGCAGGGCCCGACCGGGCGCGGACGGCCGATCCGGGGACCGGGGGCGCGTGTCGTCGGGCCATGGCCCCATGGTGAGGGCGCCCGAGCGGTGGCGCCTGAGCAACGGTTGCTCAACTTCGGCCTGAGCAATGCCTAGGAGGAATTGAGCAGTCGTTGCTCAGGCGCGCTCGGCCCCGCGCGCCGATCCTGGGGCCATGAAGCGCACCACCGCCACCCTGCTCAGCGGCCTCGCCCTGGCCTCGGCCCTCGCCCTCGCGCCGACCCGTCCCGCCGGCGCCGTCGCGCCCAACCCCATCACCGGGCGTGGGTCAGCCCTGCCAGGCGCCGTCGAGGCGTCCACGACGGGCGACTCGCGCGACGCCGCCCTGTCCACCAGCGGGCGCTACCTGCTCTTCTCCTCCGCTGCGGCCCTCGTGCCCAACGATGCGAACACGGTGGAGGACGTCTACCTGCGGGACCTGTGGACCGACGAGGTGGAGCTGGTCTCGCTCAGCACCGCAGAGGTGCAGGGCAACAACACGTCTCGCGCCGGGGCCATCACCCCCGATGGCCGCTACGTCGCCTTCTGGTCCTGGGCCACCAACCTGGTGGCCAGCGACACGAACATCAAGGCCGACGTGTTCGTCCGGGACCGGCTGACCGGCACCACCGAACGGGTGAGCGTGTCGAGCGGGGAGGCGCAGTCCAACGGCTCGAGCCCGTCGGTGGCCAACGGCGACAAGCTCGACATCTCCAGCAACGGGCGCTACGTGGCCTTCAGCTCCACCGCCTCCAACCTCGGCGCCGATGCCAACACCACGTCGGACATCTTCGTGCGCGACCGGACCGGGGGCACGACCGAGCTCATCAGCGTGTCGAGCGCGGAAGCGGTGGCCAACGCGGTGAGCTACGGGCCCACGATGTCGAGCGACGGGCGCCACGTCGCGTTCGACTCCCAGGCGACCAACCTCGTCGGCAGCGACTCGAACGCCTCGCGCGACGTCTTCGTGCGAGACCGCGAGGCCGGCAACACCTATCGGGTGAGCCTCACCGACGCCAACGGGCAGGGCACCGGCGACACCTTCGACGGCCGCATCGACGACAGCGGCACGAAGGTGGCGTTCACCTCGAACGCCAAGCTGGTCCCCGCCGACACCAACGCCGTGTCCGATGTCTACGTCCGAGACCGGAACCTCGGCACCACCACCTGGGCCTCGGTCGGGGTCGGCGGCGCCCAGCCGAGCGCCGCGAGCGTGACGCCGGCGATCAGCGGCGACGGGTCGACGGTGGCGTGGCAGTCCACCGCCACCAACCTGGTGACCGGCGGATCGAACGGTTGGGAGCACATCTACGTGCGCTCGGGCGGCACGACCCGGCGCGCCACCGTGTCGAGCGCCGGGACCATCGCCACCGGCTCCTCGTACCTGCCGGCCCTCGACCAGACCGGCACGGTCGTCGCGTGGGAGTCGAAGTCCCCCAACCTGGTGACCGGCGACAGCGGCCAGCGCGACGTCTTCTTCCGGCGCGCTCCCGACCTGGGCCCCTTCAGCACGGTCGGCGACTTCGCCTCGCACGCCGTCGGGCACTTCGGCACCGGTTCCGCCTCGGGGGTCGCCACCGCGGTCAATGCGGGCAGCGCACCGGCGTACCAGCTGGTCGCCCTGGCGAACTCCTCGAGCTGGTCGGCCAAGCGCGCGCCGCTCGTGCGCCTCTACGTCGCCTACTTCAAGCGGCTGCCGGACCTCGGCGGCTTCGAGTACTGGCGCAAGAAGATGGTGGCGGGCATGAAGCTCGACCAGGTGTCAGCCAGGTTCGCGGCGTCGAACGAGTTCACGACGAAGTACGGCAACACCACCAACACCACGTTCGTCACCCTCGTGTACCAGAACGTGCTGGGCCGCCAGCCCGACGCCGCCGGCCTCGCCCACTGGGTGGCCAAGCTCGACGACGGGATGTCCCGCGGCTCGGTGATGACCCAGTTCTCCGAGTCCAGCGAGGGCAAGCGCCACTTCGTGGGCTGGGTCCAGCCGACGCTGCTCACCCTGGGGATGCTCGGGTCGATGCCGCCCACCTCGATGTTCGCGGACCTCAAGGAGGCGGCCGAGCTCGACTCCCCCGCTGAGGCCGCCCTCAAGCTCCTGCGCTCGTCGGAGTACGCCACGAAGGTGGTCTGATCCGCAGGCCGGAGCGCTAGCGATCGAGCAGGTCCTCGACGGCGTCGGCGGCGTCGTCGAGGTCCAGCGGCGGCTCGTCGAAGCGCCGGACGTCGCGGTAGGTGCGGTCCCGGCCGGCCTCGTCGACGAACCAGCGGGCGAGCCGCTCCCGGACCGCCGCGGCGAGCACCGCGGGCATGGCGTCCACGTCGGCGGGGCGGAGGTGGCCGCGGACCAGCAGGCGCCCGAGGTCGTAGAGGTCCGACGCGCGCTTCTCGGGCTTGGACGAGGCCCGCAACGGCACGGTGGTGGCCTTCATCGCCACGATGCCGGCCACCGTGGCCACCATCCGACCGGGGGCCGAGGCGAGGCGCGCTCCCGTCTCGTCGTCCACCGCGACGATGTCCACCGCGGGGGCGGTGTCGTGCGCCCAGGTGTGGGCCACCACGTTGAGCTCGAGGTCCGTGAGCGGCGGGGCCCTGGCCGACGAGCTCGTCGGCGGGGACGGGGGCCACGTCGATCACGTCCAGGTCCATCCCGCCGGCGAACCCGTACTGGCCGCCACCGGGGGCGGTGAGGGCGAGGTGGGCCAGGTGCTCGTGCACCCCGCCGAGGTTGCGGGTGACCGCGTCGAGGTCGACCGTGGCCCGGTGGGGCGTGCCGACCCGGCACATCACGGCCAGCCCGCCGATCAGGCGCAGCTCGGCTGGGAGGGTGGCGAGCAGCTCGACCTCTCGGTGGGTGGTGCCGCCATCGCGACCCGACAGGACGACGGTCACCGCCGTCCCCCTGCTCCGCCCAGGTCGGGGCATGACCCAACGAGGCGCGCCGATGCCGGAGCCGCGGTCATGCCGGGCCCGAGGGGACGATGCCCCATGCGTCGACGATCTCGCGCCCTCGGGCCGGGTCCGCCGCGAGGCGCAAGGCGCACACGAGCGGGTGGGCGACCTGCCACGGGTGCTGGTCGTCGGGGTGGTGGTCGGGGTTCGGCGGCAGCCAGGCCACCGGCGACGCCCGGACCCAGGTGCGCGTCGGCGCCCCCTTCTCGGCGAGGCCCCGAGCTCGGCGCAGGGCCACGGAGCTGCGGAGGTAGCAGCGCGCCGGCAGGTCCCCGGATGCCGCGATGCGCGCCCCGCCGAGGGCAGCGGCCCGCTCGTCGACCCGCACCACCTGGTCCGCGCCGACGCGCTCGGCCACCTCGGCGAGCGATGCGGGCAGGCCGATCCAGCCGTCGTCGGGCCAGTGGGCCGATGCCTCCCAGAACAGCTCCGGGAGCAGCGGCAGGTGGGTGCGGGGCCCGACGAGCCCGAGCTCCACGAGGCGACCGATCAGCTCGTGGGTGGCGCCCACGCTGCGCCCGGTGACCGCGGCGACGCGGCGGGCCGTGACCGGCTCCTCGGGCCGCCAGAGCGCGACCAGCGCGATCTCGAGGCCGACGGTGGTCCACGCGTTGGACGGGCCGGTGCGGCCGCTGGACGCCGCCGCCTCCGGCAAGGGTGCCTCGACGCGGATGCCCGGGGCCCACAGCCGCAGGTGGCCGCGGCGGTCGAGCCAGCCCCACCCGGCGTCGCGCAGGGCTCGCCGCCCCGCCTCGCTGATCCGGTCGGCCACCACGACCGCCGGCAGGCGGCCGCGGTCCTGGCCGACGAGGGCGCCCAGGTCCGCCGGCGTCGGGTGCGCCCGCCCCACCACGTGGGGGACCAGCCGGGTGCCGTCGGCCACCAGGACGTCGCCCTCGGCCGACGCCTCGATGCCGAGCGCGGCCAGGGCGTCGACCAGCTCGTCGACCAGGCCGGCCCGATCCTCCGTATGTGCCGTCACGAACACCGAACACACCCTACGCCGCCATCGTCAGATGTGCAAGGTTCGTGGTCCCTGCCGCCACGAACACCGAACAATGGTGTGCCGCAGGGCGTCCGGCGCGCCGATCGCGGGCACGCCTGCCCGAGGCCCGCCACCAGCGACCTCGCCCGCCCCGGCGAGATGTCCCGCCGGGACGGGACCGCTGCCCGATGCGCCCGGGACGGGCGTTCCCGGATCCTGCAGGCCACCGACACCAACGGGAGGGACCACCATGCACAAGACCACCGCACTCGCCGCCATCGTGCTCAGCGCCGCGCTGGGCCTCGCCGCCTGCTCGAGCAGCGACGACGGCGCCGACGCCACGACCACGACCAAGGCCAAGGCGACCACCACCAAGGCGGCCGACGCCACCCCCGCCAGCCGGGACGCGACCTGCGCCGAGATCGCCAAGGCGGTCGGCAGCTACCAGCCCCACATCGACGACATCTTCGCCAACGGCAACGACGACCCCACCCTCGCCGAGTGGGCGGCGTTCCTGCCGAAGGAGCTCGACGCCATGCAGCAGGCCCTCGACGCGGCCAAGGCCGTCGAGGTGCCCGCCGACGACCCCGATCTGGCCGCCGCCCTCGACCAGACCATCTCGGACTTCGACGCCGTGCACCAGGACCTGGCCGACTCCCAGGCGGCCGCGGCGAAGGGCGACGAGGCCGCGTTCAAGGCCGCCGAGGCCAAGAACCAGGGAGCCGACGGCGAAGCGCTCCAGAAGTCGAGCGGCGTCGTCGGCGAGCTCTGCGGCTTCCCGCAGAGCTGACCGGATCGTCGTAGCCTCGCCGTGATGACGGTCGACGACCGCCGCAGGGGAGGGACGGTGCTCTGGTGGGCGGCGGTGGTGGCTTCGGTCGCCATCGCCGCCTGCGGCGTCGCCGCGCTCGCCGCCGGGGCCGACAACCCCAACCCCTACTCCTGGCCGCAGTTCTCCATCGGCGTGAGCGCCGTGGCGGTGGGCGCCTTCGTGGCCCGCCGCCGCCCGTCGCACCCGCTCGGGTGGCTGCTCCTGCTCGCCGGCGCCAGTGCGTGGGCCTCGTTCGCCGGCGTGCCGGTCCTCAGCTGGATGATGGTGCACACCCCCACGCAGCAGGGCGCGTTCCGGTGGATCCTCCACGTGGCCGTGTCCGGGTGGATCCTGTCCGAGGGCCTGCTGATCGGCCAGGTGCCGCTGTCGTTCCCGGACGGCTTCGGCCGCACATGGTGGCGGCGGCTGCTCCTGGCGGGAGCATCGCTCACCCTCGCCGCCTGGGCGCTCGCCCACTCGCTGGTGTGGACCCCCGAGTACTTCCAGGGGCAGCCGGCCACCGGCTACCGCGCCTGGCTCGAGGACCTGGAGCCGACGACGTCCAAGGCCAACCTGCTCATCGCCGTGCTGTGCATGGCCACGATGCTCGTCGCGACCCTCCGCGCCACCGAGCCCGAGCGCCGCCGCCAGCGCGGCTTCGCCATCGCGATCACGGCGCTCCTCGCCCCCACCCTCGTGGACCTGTTCCACACCCTGGTCCACCAGCTGCCCAACGGCCTCGTGGACACCAACTCGACGATCCAGGTCTGGGCCCTCGCCGCCGCGCCAGTGGTCCTCGGCGTGGGCGTGGTGCGCCACCAGCTGCTCGACATCCAGGTCATCGTGCGCCGGGCGACGGTCTACGCCACCGTGGTGGCAGCCGGTGCCGCCCTCTACCTGGCCACGGTCTGGGTCGTCGCCACCGTGCGCCCCGGGTCGGACGCCGTCCCTGCCGTCGTCGGCGCCGCGGCGGTCGCCATCAGCCTGGGGCTGGTCCGCGACCGGGTGAACCGCTGGGCCTCCCGGCGGCTGTTCGGTTCCCGCGACGACCCCTACGAGGTGCTCCGCACCCTCGGCGCGAGCCTGGAGGCCGCGCCGATCGGCGAGCAGGCGCTCCAGACGGTGACGGACACGGTGTGCCGGGAGCTCCGCCTCCCCTTCGCCGCCGCGACGCTGGTGCTGGAGGAGGATGGCGAGCAGGGCGTGCGGGTCACCGTGGGCCAGACCGGCGAGCTCGTCGAGGGGGGATCCGAGTCCTTCCCGCTCGCCCACCAGGGCGTCATGCTCGGCCAGCTGGTCGTCGGCCGGCGCTCGCCAGACGAGCCGCTCACCGCCGGCGAGCGGGACCTCGTGGCCACCCTGGCCCGGCAGGCGGGCGTGCTGGCCCACAACCTGACGCTCGTCGAGGCGCTGCGACGCTCCCGGGTGGTCCTGCTCAACGCTCGGGAGGAGGAGCGGCGCCGCATCCGCGCCGACCTGCACGACGGGCTCGGGCCCACGCTCGCCACCGTCGCCCTCGGCATCGAGGCGGGCGCCAACCGGCTGGGCGACGAGCCCGAGCTGGCCGCGCTCCTGCACGACCTGGAGCAGGAGCTGCACACGGCGATCGCCGACGTGCGGGCGCTGGTCCACAACCTGCGGCCCGCGGCCCTCGACGACCTCGGCCTGGTGAGCGCCGTGCGGGAGTACGCCACCTCCATGGCGGTGCGGTCTGCGGGGACCGACGCGCCGCTCGAGGTGGTCGTCGACGCGCCGCCCGAGCTGGGACCGCTGCCCGCCGCCGTCGAGGTCGCCGCCTACCGGGTCGCCCTGGAAGCCCTCGCCAACGTGGCCCGCCACGCCCGGGCGTCCTCGTGCTCGGTGCGCGTGCGCGCCACCGACGGGCTGGCCCTCGAGGTCGAAGACGATGGCATCGGCATCGGCGAAGCCGCCGGTGCTGGCATCGGCCTGCGCTCGATGCGCGAGCGGGTCACCGAGCTCGGCGGGAGGTTCTCGATATCCGGCGGGCCCGGGCGCGGGACCCGGATCGTGGCCTGGTTCCCGACGGCCGAGCTGAGCGCGGGGTGAGCGCCGTGCGGGTCCTCGTGGCCGACGACCACCCGAGCTTCGTGCGGACCGTCACCCTGCTGCTCGGCGACGACGATGGCATCGAGGTGGTGGCCACGGCCGCGGACGGCGACAAGGCCGTGGCCCTCGCATTGGACCTGCAGCCCGACGTGGTGCTGATGGACCTCAACATGCCGGGCACCAACGGCATCGACGCCACCCGGGCCATCGTCGACGCCGCCCCCAACATCGCCGTGCTCGTCCTCACGATGTTCGACGACGACGACAGCGTCGTCGCCGCCCTCCGCAGCGGCGCCCGGGGCTACCTCCTCAAGGGTGCGCGCCGCGACGAGATCGTGCGGGCGATCGAGTCCGCCCACGCCGGACACGCCATCTTCGGCCCGGCGGTGGCCCGGCGGCTGGGCGCCCTCGTGGAGCCCACGCCCGTCGGCGACGAGGCCCACCGGGCGTTCCCCAGCTGACCGCCCGGGAGCTCGACGTGCTCGACCTGGTCGCCGCCGGCCTCGACAACCACGCCATCTCCACCCGGCTCTTCCTCAGCGACAAGACCGTCCGCAACTACGTGTCGACGATCCTCACCAAGATCCACGCATCGACCCGCGCCGAAGCCATCGTCCGCGCCTGCGACGCCGGCCTCGGCACCGCCGGGACCTAGGCGCCCGGCCGGGCGAACCGGTTCCGCACCGCCTGCCCGGCGAGCCCGGCTGCGGCGCCACCGTGGGGCGCCGAGGATCGAGCCGAGCCGCCCACGCGGCGCTCGTGGCCGCGAGGCGGTGCTCGCCAGCGAGCGCCTGCGCCGCCGACCTCGAGCGCGCCACGGGCGAAGCGGCGGCGCACGTGGCCGACGACCTCGGCTCGCACCGACGGATCGTCGATCCGCTCGGCGATGATCGCCAGCGCCTCGACCGGGTCGGCCAGGTAGCCCATCGACCCCTGGAGGCGCGTGGTGTCCGAACCCTCGTGGCGGCGGTAGCAGGCGTGCACGCCGGGGACCACGGCGATCGGCCCTCGGTGGGCGAGCCGCGTCCACATGTCCCAATCGTTGGCGTGGGGCAGCTCGGGATCGAAGCCGCCGACCGCCTCGTACGCCCGGCGGGCGACCACGAACCCGACGAAGTTCACCGGGTTGTCCATGGCGATGGCGCGCTCCGCATCGACCAGCAGGCCATCGTGGACCTCGAGCTCGCCGGAGAGCCCGAGCTGCTCCCCGGCGCCATCCACGAACCAGGATCGGGCCACCGCGACCTCGGCCTCCGGGTGGGCGCGCAAGGCGGCGTCGTAGGCCTCGTAGCAGCCCGGGAGCACCCAGTCGTCGGCGTGGAGGATGTGGACCAGCTCGCCGCGGGCGCGCTGGATGCAGTGGGTGAAGGTGGCCGCCGCGCCCCAGCGCCGCGGGTGGACCGTCACCTCCGCCTGGTCGCCGGCCACCCCCGCGACGAGCGACCGGACATCGCAGGTCCGCGAGGCATCGTCGATCACCTCGAGGTGCAGGTCGGCACCAAGGCCCTGGTCCAGCACCGATCGCAGGGCGTGGACCAGCAGGTCGCCGTCGTCGCACGTCGGCACCATGACCGACCACCGCGGTCGCGGCACCCCCTGCGGGACGGGCGCGATCGGTGGCCGTCGCCGCGCCGCACGCTGCCCAGGGGTCGGACCGGCGAGGGCCCCCGGCCACCTCACCGGCCCGGTCCTCCCAGCTCCTCCCCGACCGCCAGCCCCTCGGCCACCGACTCGGCGATCCCCTGGAAGTGCCAACGGGCGTAGCGACCCGCCGGCCGGACCCCCAGCCCCTCGAGCGCGGCGATGGCGTCGGCCGCCCACGTGGAGCCCGGCCATCGCCAGGTGTAGGCGGCCGGCACCCAGCTCAGGTCCACCACGTCCACGTCCCGCACCACGCCGCGCGCCACGAGCTCGTCGACCCCAGCCCGAGCCACGGCACCGAGGTGCTCCGCCGAGGGTCGCGCACCGCCACGGAAGGCGTGCTCCACGTAGAGCCCCACCCGATCCGGATCACCATGGGGCGCGAACCCCGGATCGACGTTCGTGTACACGCCGTAGCGGTGGAACCCGGCGGCGGACTCGGGCTCGTACACCCAGTGCGCGTCGGGGCACGCCGGGCCTCGACGCCCGCCGACGTTGGCGACGAGCACCGACGTGTGCGGGTCCGGCCGACCGACCTCAGCCGCGTCGATCCCGCACAGCGCCAGGGACCGGTCGAGCGGCAACGTCGTCACCACACGGTCGTAGGGCACCTCGGCGCCGTCCGCGAGCGCCACCACCTGGCGCCGCACGTCGACGGCGACCACCTCGGCGCCGTACCGGACGTCGGCATGGTCGGCCATCGCCCGGGCGAGCGCGTCCAACCCTGCGGTCGGGTAGCGGAACGTGGCGTTGTAGCCCTGTTGGCCGCGCGGCGACTTGTAGGCGTCCTGCGGTGCCAGCTCGCGGTGGAGGCCCGCCGTGTACCGCTCGTGGAACGGGTCGAAGAACCGCTCGCAGAGCGCAGGCCCGAACCGCGCCTGGAGCCACGCCGCCATCGTCTCGGGCGCCTCGCCGCGCGTGGCCCCGGCCGCCGCCTGCTCGGCCCGGGCTCGGTCGGCCAGCGCCGGGTCGAGCGCATCGACGTGGTCCTGGAATGGGTACGGCACGGTGGCCCCGCTCGACGCGAAGTGGACGGCTGCTCGTCGTTCGAAGGTGGCCATCGGGCTCAGCTCGTCGAGCAGCGCCAGCGCCTCGGGTGATCCCCCGAAGATCCAGTGGCCACCGCCCACCTCGAAGCGGTGGGCGCCGCCGTCGGCTGGGGGGCGCGCCAGCCGCTCGGTCGTGCCGGGGCGGACGTAGTACGAGCTGCAGATCCCGCCGGGGCGATCTGAGGCCTCGAGCACCAGCGCGTCGGAGGCCACGCCCACAGCAAGACCGGTGACGCCGCCACCGATGACGACCGTGCGCGGCGACACGGGCGTCAGAACGGGATCGGGTCGGGGAAGGTCGCCTCGACGAGCTCTCGGTAGCTCTCGATCGAGATCGATGGGCGCAGGTGCGCGGACTTCGTGCCGTGGTCGTAGCGGGCGAAGACGCGCAGGTAGCGATCTGCGTAGTCCCGATCCCGATCGTCGAAGTACGGCTCGGCGGCGGCGATGTCGATCGAGTGGTAGCGGACCAGCCAGGCGACGTGGTCCGGGAGGTGGGCCCCGAGCCGGCTCCATGCGAACTCGTCGTGGTTCCACTGGAAGGTGCAGGCGTCTAGGCCGGCCCCAGGACCAGGCGCGGCCACGACCGTGTTGGTGCACACGACGTTGGCCGGATCCTCGTCGGTGAGCAGGAGCACCTTCCCGATGTCGTGGACCAGGGCGGCCAGGACCATGTCGTCGTCGACGATCCCATCGTGGGCCATGCCCTCGATGACCTGGAGCACGTGCACCAGCTGGGAGGTGTTGTAGAGCTGCGAATCCGTCGGGTCGATGCACGCGGCGAGTCGGAGGACCTGGTCCCAGACGCGCACGTCGCCCACGATCGGCGCCTCGTACTTGGCGCGGAGCTTCGCCACGGTCGCCTCGGTCTGGGCCAGGTGGCGGCGCTCGATCGGCTGGGCGCGCGACCAGAAGTCTGCCTTCGGGTCGTGGCTCACGATGGTGGCGTCGGGGTTCGGTGCCGGCTCAGCGCTGCTGGTCGAGGCCGCCGGTCCGCCGGTCCCGCCGACGGCGGCCTTGATCCGGGCCCACGTGGAGGTCATGGCCCCATGATGCCAGGGTGGCCACCCAGGGCGATCAGGGGCCGCGGGCGTCGCCCGGGTCAGGTCAGGACTGGGACTGGAGCTCGTCGCCGATGGCGAGGAGGGTGTCGATGTTGTCCTGCGTCGGCTTGGTGTCCGACACGAACGGCGGGATGTAGGCGAGCTGGTAGGCGCCCTTGCCGTCGATCCAGATCCAGGCGTCGGCTTGGTTGACGGTGGTGTCGATGCCGGTGACGGCCGCGTCGCCATGCCCGTCGACGGCCTTCATGCCGTCGCCCATCATGTTGATCAACCCCTCCCAGCTGTCCTTGGAGGCGGCGCCGTAGTTCCACAGCATCGACACCCGGGGCGTGTCGGTCGTGTCGTTCAGCGACACCGTGCAGTTGCCGCCCATGTCCTCGACCTTGGCGGACGGGGTGCCGACCACCTTGTCCACCGCAGCCTGGAACTCCTTGCAGGTGGGCCCACCGGTGGAGCCGGCGGTGACGCCGCCCGCCGCGGTGGTCGGGGTGCCGCCCGAGTCGGACCCGGAGCTCGACGAGCCCGAGCCGCTCGACGCCTTGGTGGTGGTGGTATCAGAGGCCTTGTCGGACCCGCCCCCGCAGGCGGCGAGGGCGAGGGCCCCAGCCAGGGCGAGGGCGGCGATGCGGACGGTGGAGCGGGTTCCCATGCGCGCAGCGTAGGTCAGCAGTAGCGGTCGGCGGCGGCCTTGTACGCGTCGGCGAGGCGGCGCTGGCCGGCGTCGTTCGGGTGGACGTGGTCCGGGCGCAGGAGCTCGTTCGCCGGTGCGCCCTCCACCGCGGACTTCCAGTCGTTCGCCAGGTGCACGTTGGGGTACTTGGCGACCTCATCGGCGAGGCGCCGGTTGAACTGGTCGACCAGGCGGCTCGGCACGAAGTCGTTGCGAGCCACCTTGCCGCCGGGCCGGGACGGGAGCGCCAGCCACACCGCGCAGCGGAAGCGGCTCGTCTCCTCGACGAGGGCTGGCAGCGCCTTGCCGTCGAGGTCCCGGACCCGCACGTCGTTGTACCCGACGAGGGCCACGACCCGCTCCCGGGTGGTGGCCGGCGTGTCGCGGCGCATGTCCTTGCCCGAGCCGGGCCCACCGGCCATGGCCTGGCGCACGAGCGGCAGCAGGTCCTTGGACGTGTAGCCCGGTCGGGTCACGAACTGGGTGCGATCACCGCGGAACGCAGCCTGGACCTCCCCCGCTGCCAGGTAGCTCACCGAGTCGCCGACGACGAAGAGGTCCATCCCCGACCCTTCAGGCTGGTTGGAGCGCACGAGCACGACGCACCCCACCGCGAGGGCACAGAGCACCGCGCCCACGGCGAGGACGGGCTTCCACCTCAGGCGAGCACCCGCTTCTTGAACCCCTCGATCCCCCGCCAGAGGAACAGGGCGGTGAAGGCGGTGAGCACCGGGTAGATCGCCCACAGCGACATGTGGGGCACCGGCGTCAGCGCAGCCCGGAAGCCCTCGCTGATGTACACGAGCGGGTTGGCGAGCACGACGACCTGCAGCCACGGGATGGCTTCGAGCGCCTGCCACGGGAAGTAGATGCAGCCGAGGAAGGTGAGGGGCACGACGATGATGCCGAACAGCAGCGGCACGGTGCGCGGGTCGAACATGGTGCCGAACATGAGCCCGAGGGCCGCGGCGCCGACGCACGCCAGCGGCACGAGGGTGAGCAGCACTGCCCAGTGGTAGGTGATGTGCACCGGCGTGGCCGGCACGAAGTAGGCGATCGGGAACACGATGGCGGCAGCGAGGACGCACTGCAGCGCGCCGGCCACCACCTTCTCCACCGCCACGAGCTCCACCGGCAGCGGGGCCAGGACCCGGTCTTCGATCTCACGGGTGTAGCCGAACTCCGACACCAGTGGCAGGGCCACCGACTGGATGCCCTGGAACAGGATCACGCTGGCGAGCACGCCGGCCACGAGCATCGTGGAGAACGCACTGTTGTTGCCGCCGACGCTCTGGCCGATCTTCGGGAACACGTAGGTGAACACGAACACCAGCAGCAGCGGCTGCAGGACGGTGCGGGGGATGAACTCGCGCAGGTTGTGGCGCAGGACGTAGAGATCCCGGGCGAGCAGGGCCCGGAAGGCGGTGCCGACCGAGACGTGCGACGGGACCACGGCCGCGGCCGGGCCCTCGGGGAGGGCGGCGACGTCGGTCATTCGCGCAGGTCCTTTCCGGTGAGCTTGATGAAGACGGTCTCGAGGGTCGGCTCGTTGACCGACAGGTCCGACACGTGGTGGCCACCAGTCTCTGCGAGCTGCACGACGGCCGGCAGCACGCCGGAGGCGCCCCGCACCTCCAGCAGCACCTTGCCGTCGACGACCGTCGCATCGGTGGCGCCGTCGATGCCGTCGCGCAGCAGGGCGGCCAGCGCGTCGAGGTCGCCTTCGGCGGTGACCGCCACCACCGAGTCGATGTTGGTGGACGCCTTCAGCGCCTCGGGCGTGTCCAGGGCGAGCATGTGGCCGTGGTCGATGATGGCGAGGCGGTCGCAGAGCTGGTCCGCCTCCTCCATGTAGTGCGTGGTGAGGAGGATGGTCTGGCCGTCGGTGTGGAGCTCGCCCAGGATCTCCCACATGGCGATGCGGCTCTGCGGGTC
>JAXLRJ010000028.1:0-33377 GCA_046331115.1 Acidimicrobiales bacterium | reverse complement strand
CCCACCCATGGGTTCCCGCAGGCCTGACCGGTAGGATCGTCCCTCATGCCCACCCCCGCCCAGGCGCTCGCCGCGCCTCGTGTCGTCGCCGTCGCGCCCGGTTCTCCGGCCGCGCGGGCCGGCGTGCAGGTGGGCGACGAGGTCGTGGCCGTGGACGGCGAGGCGCCACGCGACGTCATCCGCTGGGCGTGGCTCACCGACGAGGCCGACCTGGTGCTCGACCTGCGCCGCGGCGGCCTCGACCTCACCGTCGAGGTCCCCAAGCAGGCCGGCGAGCCCCTCGGCATCGACGTGCAGTCCGCGCTGTTCGACCAGCTCCGCACGTGCGACAACCACTGCGAGTTCTGCTTCATCTACCAGCTGCCACCGGGGCTGCGGCCGAGCCTGTACCTGAAGGACGACGACTACCGGCTGAGCTTCCTGTACGGGAACTTCACGACCCTCACCCGCTTCACCGAGGCCGACCTCGAGCGGGTGGTGACCGAAGGCCTCTCGCCGCTCAACGTCAGCATCCACGCCACCGACCCGGCGGCACGCAACGACCTGCTCCGCAACCGCCGGGGCGGCCCTTCGCTGCGCTGGCTCCGGGCCCTGCTGGACCACGGCATCGAGGTCCACGGCCAGATCGTGTGCTGCCCCGGCCTCAACGACGGGGCCGTGCTCGACGAGACGCTGGCCGGGGTGCTCGACCGCTTCCCCGAGCTCGCGAGCCTCTGCGTCGTGCCCCTCGGCACCTCGAAGTTCAACACCGAGGCCCGGATGCGCCCCACGACGGCGGCCGAGGCCGCCGCGGTGATCGACTGCGTCGAGGACTGGCAGGAGGTCTACCTGCGGGTCCTCGGCCGGCGCCTCGTCCACGCGTCCGACGAGTACTACCTGCTCGCTGGTCGACCCTTCCCACCAGCGGAGGCCTACGAGGGCTTCGAGATGCACGAGGACGGCGTCGGCATGGCGCGGACCTTCGAGCTCGAGTTCCACGGGCTGGCCGGCAAGGCGACCCGCCCGTCCTCGGGCTTCTTCGCCTGGGCCGACGGTGGCGCCGGACGGGCACCAGCGGGCTCCCGCTACGAGGCGGCCGCGGACCTCGGCGCCCCGCCCGAGGGCTACCGAGCCGTGCGCACCGAGTCCACGCCCGCCGCCCTCGCCACCGGGGACGACCAAGGGACGACCGCCGTCGCGCTCCGGCCCCGGCCTGGCGCACCCACCGCCGTGCTGACCGGCGAGGCCGGCGCTGCGATCGTGGGCCCCCTCGTCGCCGGGCTCGGGCGCCCTGATGTCCGGGTCGTGGCGGTCGAGAACCGGTTCTTCGGGGGGACCACGACGGTCACCGGCCTGCTCGTCGGGGAGGACCTCGCCCGGGCCCTGGCCGACGAGCCCGAGGCCACCGCTACCTGCTGCCCGACGTCTGCCTCTCCGGCGGCCGCTTCCTGGACGGCACCACCCCCGCCGACCTGCCCCGCCCGGTGCAGGTCATCCCCACCGATGGCGCCGCGCTGCGCCAAGCTCTGGAGTCGTGATGGACCTGCCCGTGGTCGCGATCGTCGGCCGCCCCAACGTGGGCAAGTCAACGCTGCTCAACCGGATCATCGGCCGCCGCGAGGCGATCGTCGAGGAGCTGCCCGGCGTCACCCGGGACCGCAAGGAGGTCGAGGCGGAGTGGACCGGCCACCGGTTCCGCCTCGTCGACACGGGTGGCTGGATGCCAGGTGGCTCGGCGCTGGACGAGAAGGTGAGCCGCCAGAGCGAGCAGGCGATCCGCGACGCCGACGCCCTGATCTTCGTGTGCGACGTGACCATGGGGATCACCGAGGAGGACGCCCGCCTCGCCGAGCTCGTCCGCCAGTGCACCCAGCCCGTGTTCGTGGTCGCCAACAAGACCGACGACCCGGCCCACGAAGCAGCCATGTGGGAGCTCCTCGGCCTCGGGCTCGGCAACCCCTGGCCGGTCAGCGCCCTGCACGGCCTGGGGACCGGGGACCTGTTGGACGCCGTCGTCGCCGTCCTGCCCGAGGAGGCCGCCGATCCCGAGGAGCCGACGGCCTCGGAGGGCGATGACGAGCGGATCTTCGCCGTCGCCCTGGTGGGACGCCCCAACGTCGGCAAGTCCACCCTCTTCAACCGCCTCATCGGCGAGGACCGCTCGGTCGTGCACGACATGCCGGGCACGACCCGCGATGCCATCGACACCGTGGTGGAGACGCCCGACGGGCCGATCCGCTTCGTCGACACCGCCGGCATGCGGCGCAAGTCCCGCATCGACGAGGGGACCGAGTACTACTCGTTCGTGCGCGCCCTGCAGGCCGTGGACTCCTCGGACGTCGCCCTCCTGGTGATCGATGCCACCGAGGGCGTCACCCACCAGGACCAGCGCCTCGCCGAGCGCATCGACGCTGCCGGGTGCCCGATCGTGGTGCTGCTCAACAAGTGGGAGCTGCTCGACACGGAGCGCCGAGCCGAGGTCACCTACGAGGTCGGCCAGAAGCTGGCGTTCCTCGGCGAGAGCGAGGTCATCCGCATCTCTGCTCTGACCGGCCGCAACGTGCACCGGCTCCTCCCCGCGCTGGCGGGCGCCATCGAGAGCTACCACAAGCGGGTGCCGACCCGGCGGGTGAACGACGTGGTCTTCGCCGCCCAGTCGGCCCAGCCGGCCCCCCACGGCGGGCGGATCCTGTACGCCACCCAAGGCGCGGCCGACCCGCCGACGTTCACGCTCTTCGCCAACAAGGAGCTCCCGGCCACGTACCTGCGCTACATCGAGCGCAAGCTGCGCGAGGAGCTGGGCTTGGGCGCCACCCCGATCAAGCTGAGGGTGCGCCAGCGGTGACCGGGCTGACCACGGCGGAGGTCGAAGCCCGTCGGGCGGCCGGCCAGACCAACGCCGTCGAGGAGCGCACCTCCCGCACCGGGTGGGAGATCGTCCGCGCCAACGTCCTGACCCGGTTCAACGCGATCCTGGCCGTGCTCGCCGTCGCGGTCCTGGTCACCGGACGGATCGGCGATGCCCTGTTCGCCCTGGTCGTGGTGATCAACTCGCTCATCGGCATCGGCCAGGAGCTGCGCGCCAAGCGCACCCTCGACCGCTTGGCCGTCCTCCACGCGCCAACCATCACCGTGTGCCGGGACGGCGACGAGGTCGAGGTGGCGATCGGTGACGTGGTCCTGGGCGACACGGTCGTGCTGTCGACCGGGGACCAGGTGCCCGCCGACGGCGAGGTCCTGGAAGCCTCCGGCCTCGAGATCAACGAGTCCGCCCTCACCGGCGAGTCCGACGCGGTCCACAAGGCGGCCGGGGACGGCGTGCTGTCCGGGACGATCGTCGTGGCCGGCCGAGGCGCCTTCCGGGCCGACGCGGTCGGCCGCGACGCCTACGCCCAACGGCTGGCCGCGGAGGTCAAGGCCTTCGCCCGCACCCAGAGCGAGATCGAGCGAGCCATCGACGCCCTGCTCCGCTACATCACCTGGGTCATCGTCGGCGTCACGCCGCTGCTGCTGTGGAGCCAGGTCCGGACCAACGACGGTGGCGACTGGCGCGATGCCGTGACCGGCACCGTGGCCGCCCTGGTGGGGATGATCCCCGAGGGGCTGGTGCTGCTCACCAGCCTGGCCTTCCTGCTGGCAGCGCTCGCGCTCACCCGGCGCCAGGTCCTGGTGCAAGAGCTGCCGGCGGTCGAAGGCCTGGCCCGGGTCGACGTGGTCTGCCTCGACAAGACGGGGACGCTCACCGTCGGCGACATCGTGTTCGACGCCCTCGAGGCGCTCGACCGCGCCGACGGCGAGGATGCCCCGGACGACGATGGGCTGCTGCGCGACGCGCTCGGTGCGCTCGCCCACGTGCCCGAGCCCAACGCCTCGATGGCCGCCCTGGGCGCAGCGTTCGCACCCGCGGAGGGATGGCGGCGCGACGGCGAGGTGCCGTTCTCGTCGTCGCGGAAGTGGAGCGCTGCCTCCTTCGTCGGGAAGGGCGCCTGGTACCTGGGGGCGCCGGAGGTCCTGCTGGCCGACGAGGACCCCTTGCGCGACCGGGTGCGAGAACTGGCCTCGTCGGGGCGCCGGGTCCTGCTCGTGCAGTACCACGACGGGCCGCTGCAAGGGGAGGAGCTCCCCGCCGGGAGGACGAGCGCCGCCCTCTGCCTGCTGGCCGAGCAGGTGCGGCCCGACGCCGCCGAGACGCTGCGGTACTTCGCCGAGCAGGGCATCGAGATCAAGGTCATCTCCGGCGACAACCCCACCACGGTGGCGGCCATCGCCTCGGAGGTCGGACTGGAGGTGGGCGAGCCGGTCGACGCCCGAGGCCTCGGGGACGCGCCGGAGGACCTGGCCGACGCCGTCGCCACCACGACCGTGTTCGGCCGGGTGACGCCCCGCCAGAAGCAGGCGATGGTGAAGGCGCTCCAGGCCCAGGGCCACACGGTGGCGATGACCGGCGACGGGGTGAACGACGCCCTCGCCCTGAAGGACGCCGACATCGGGGTCGCCATGGGCAACGGCGCCCCGGCCACGCGCGCCGTGGCCCAACTGGTGCTGCTCGACGGGCAGTTCTCCCGGCTGCCGCGCGTGCTGGCCGAAGGCCGACGCGTCATCGGCAACATCGAACGGGTCGCGTCGCTCTTCGTCGCCAAGAACACCTACGCCTTCGTCTTGATCCTCCTGGTGAGCATCGCCGGGCTGGCCTATCCGTTCAGCCCCCGCCACCTCACCCTCATCAGCAGCGTCACCATCGGGATCCCGGCCTTCGTGCTCGCCCTCGGGCCCAACCCGCAGCGCTACCGCCCCGGGTTCCTGCGCCGGGTCCTCGGGTTCGCCGTGCCGGCCGGGGCCATCGCCTCGGTGGCGATCTTCGCGAGCTACTTCCTCGCCGAGGCCGAGGACCTGACCCGGGAGCAGTCGAAGACCGCCGCCACCATCGCCGCCCTCGTCGCGTCGCTCTGGATCCTGGCCATCCTCGCCCGCCCCTACGTGGCCTGGAAGCTGGTCCTCCTCGGCGCCATGGTCGCGATCTCGGTCGCGGCGATCGTGATCCCGCCGGTGGGGGAGTTCTTCCAGCTCGACGTGTCCTGGGAGATGCTCCCCCAAGCCCTCGGCATCGGTGCGGTGGGCGCCGTCGCCATCGAGGTGGTGCACCGTCGCTCCGAGGCCTGGGCGGCACGCCGCGGGTAGCATCGCGCCGGCATGGAACACCCCCTCCTGCTCGTGGTGGCCGCCGCCTGCGCCATCGCCGCAGCGGTGTGGGCACGCTCCGCCTACCGCCTGAAGAAGGTCGCCCAACGGGCCGAGCGCGAGTTCGGTTGGGAGTCCGACGTCGCCACCGTGGCTCGGTCGGCGTTCCGCAAGGACGTCCACACGTCGGTCCTCTACCTGGTCCTCGCCGTGGTCACCGCCGCCGGGGCCACCTTGGAGATGGATCGGGTCGTGCTCATGTTCACGCTCGTGCTCATCCCGGTGCTGATCTCGGTCGTGTACGGCCGGGACTTCGTCCGAGACTCGCGCCTCGCCGAGAGCCGCCTGGAGATCGAGCGGCGCGCCGAGGAGGTGCTCAACCAGGAGGACCTCGCGCCCCGCGCCTGGGCGGCGCGCCTCGCGCCCGAGGACCTGCCCGACGTCGACGGGTTCGAGGTGGGGCGGGTGTACCAGGCCGGGACCGGGGTGATGGCTGGGGACTTCTACGACGTGTTCCGGGTGGCCAAGACGCGGGTGGCTGCCGTGATCGGGGACGTGACCGGGCACGGGATCGAGCCGTCGATCACCGCGTTCCAGGCCAAGTACCTCCTCCGGGTGTTCCTGCGGCAGTACCGGGATCCCGCCCAGGCGCTCGAGGAGCTCAACGCCCAGCTGTCTCAGCTGGACCGGGGCGAGGAGATGATCTCGCTCTGCGTCGTGGTGTTCGACACGGAGGCCTCGACCGTCCGCTACGCCTCGGCGGGCCATCCGGCGGTCTGGCTGTGGCACGACCGCGACGTGCGCCCGCTGCGCTCGACGGGGGCGCTGCTGCGCCTCGATCCATCGGCCACGTACCACTCCAGGGAGCTGCGGCTCGACGTTGGCGACCTGGTGCTGATGTACACCGACGGCCTGTCGGAGGCGCGCGCCGGGGACCAGCTCTTCGGCGAGGAGCGCATCGCCAACGTGATCCGCAAGGACCCCTCGGCGCCCACCAGCGTGCTCGTGAAGTCGCTGCTCGAGGCGGCCAGGGACTTCGCCCGGGAGCCCATCACCGACGACATCGCCATCTTGGCGGTGCGCCGGGACTGACTAGCCTCGTCCGGTGACCTCAGACAGCGAGCGGGTGGCCGGAGCGGCCCAACGGGCCCTGGCCGGCAACCTGGCCCAAGTGGGCGACAAGCTGGAGCGCCAGGGGAAGCTCTTCGTGCGCGACCGCCTGGACCTCCTGCTCGACACTGGGTCCTTCGTGGAGGACGGGCTGCTCGCCAACGCATCGGCTGCGGACCTGCCCGCCGACGGCGTCGTGACCGGCGTCGGCACGATCGAGGGCCGTCCGGTCGTGGTGGTCGCCAACGACCCCACCGTCAAGGCCGGCTCCTGGGGCGCCCGCACCGTCGAGAAGATGATCCGGGCGGCGGAGCACGCGCTGCGCCACGAGCTCCCGATGTTCTGGCTCGTGGACTCCGCCGGCGCCCGCATCACGGACCAGGTCGAGCTGTTCCCCGGGCGGCGTGGCGCCGGCCGGATCTTCTACAACCAGGTCAAGCTGTCCGGCCGCGTGCCCCAGATCTGCTGCCTGTTCGGCCCATCGGCAGCAGGCGGCGCGTACATCCCGAGCTTCTGCGACATCGTGATCATGGTGGAAGGCAACGCCTCCATGTACCTCGGCTCGCCCCGGATGGCCGAGATGGTCATCGGCGAGCAGGCCAGCCTGGAGGAGATGGGCGGCGCCCGCATGCACGCCACCACCTCGGGCTGCGGCGACAACCTCGCCCACGACGACCACGACGCCATCGACCAGGCGCGGGCCTGGTTCACCTACTTCCCGAGCACCTGGCGCGAAGACCCGCCCACCTACCTGCCCGCCGAGCCGGTCGCACCGCTGCACGCCACCTCGATCCCTGCCGACGACAAGGCCGCCTACGACGTCCACTCGGTGATCGACGGCCTGGTCGATGCCGAGAGCTTCTTCGAGATCAAGCCCCTGTTCGCGCCGGAGATGGTGTGCGGGCTGGGCCTGGTGGACGGCCACCCGGTGGGCTTCGTCGCCAACAACCCGATGGTCAAGGGCGGGGTGCTCTTCACCGACACCGCGGACAAGGCGGCGCGCTTCGTGTGGTGCTGCGATGCGTTCAACATCCCCCTGGTGTTCCTCGCGGACGTGCCCGGCTTCATGATCGGCACCCAGGTCGAGCGGGAGGGGATCATCCGCCACGGCGCCAAGATGGTCACCGCCATCTCCGAGGCCACCGTGCCGAAGCTGTGCGTGGTCCTGCGCAAGGCCTACGGCGCCGGCCTGTACGCCATGGCTGGGCCTGCGTTCGAGCCGGAGGCCACCATCGCCCTGCCAACCGCCAAGATCGCGGTGATGGGCCCGGAGGCGGCAGTGAACGCGGTGTTCGCCAACAAGATCGCCGCGATCGAAGATGCCGACGAGCGGGAGGCCTTCGTCGCCGAGCAGCGCCGCATCTACGAGGAGGACGTCGACATCCTGCGACTCGCCTCCGAGATGGTCATCGACGCGGTGATCGAGCCCACCGAGCTGCGGACCGAGATCATCCGGCGCCTCGAGCGGGCCCGGGGCAAGGACCGCCACTTCTCGGACCGCCGCCACGGCGTGCCACCGGTGTGATGGTGGCGAGCTCGTGACCATCCCCGCGGGCCTGCCCCGCAGCATCCTGATCCGCGACGTCGGCCCGCGCGACGGGCTCCAGCCCGAGGAGCCGGTGGCCGTCGCCGACCGGATCCGCCTCGTGGAGCGGCTCGTGGCCGCTGGGGTCGCGCGCATCGAGGTCGCCGCCTTCGTGTCGCCCAAGGCAGTGCCGGCCTTGGCCGGCGCCGCCGAGGTGGTGGCAGGCGTCGGGCGCCCCGACGGCGTCGTTCGGGCGGCGCTCGTGCCGAACGCCCGCGGGGCCGAGCTCGCGCTCGAAGCCGCGGTGGACGAGGTCACGGTCACGATCTCAGCGTCGGAGGCCTACAACGAGCGCAACGTGAAGATGTCGATCGCCGAGTCGCTCGGCGTCGTGGCGGACATCGTGGAGCTCGCCGAGCGCCCGATGGTGGCGGGCACCGGCCTCGCCACCCCGGTCGACGCCGTCGTGTCGTGCGCGTTCGGTTCGCCCTACGAGGGCGAGATCGCGCCCACAGAGGTCGCCGACCTGTGCGCTCGCCTGCTCGAGGCCGGGGTCGACGCCGTCACCCTGGCCGACACCACGGGCATGGCCACCCCCCGCCGGATCCACGAGGTGTTGGGCGCCTTGGCCGGCGTCAGCCTCACCGCTGCGGACATCGGTCTGCACCTGCACGACACGCGCGGCACGGCCCTCGTGAACGCGTACGCCGCCCTCGAGCGAGGCGTCGCCCGGTTCGACACCTCGGTCGGTGGGCTCGGCGGATCACCGTTCGCGCACGGCGCCGGGGGCAACCTGGCCACCGAATCCCTGGTGGCGATGTGCGACGACCTGGGGATCGCCACCGGCATCCGGGTCGAGGGCCTGGTCGAGGCGGCGGCGCTGGTCGAGGAGCTGGTCGGCCGACCGGTGCCGAGCGGCGTCGCCCACCACGGGCCCCGCACCCGCCGCGCCAGCACGAGCTGACCGGTCGCTCGCCGCGTCCGGCGCGCTCAGCCGAGCGGAGGTGGCGCCGGGAGGCGCGCGGCGAGGGCGGCGGCGAAGCCAGCCGCGTCCCAGCGGGCCGCGGGGACGGGGTCCGGGGCGCCGAGGAGCTCGGCAGCAGCCGCAGCCGCATCGTCGGGCCGGTCGATCGCGACGATCTGCAGGCCCGACGCGCCTTCCAGTGCCTTGATCCGCACCCGGTCGTAGTCGTTGCGCACCAGGGCGACGGTGCGGACCCCGGCAGCGGTCGCGATGACGCTGTGGTGGAACCGGCTGCCCATCGCCATGGTGGCCCCGGCGACGATGGCGGCGAGCACCTGGTCCGGCATCGGGGCGACCGGCACGAGGTGGGCGGCCGCCCACTGATCGGCGTCGAGCAGGGCGAGGTCGTCGTCGATGTGGGGGAGGAACAGCCACGCGGTGTGCTCCGGCAGCTGGGAGAGGGCGTGGCGCACCGTCTCCACGTGCGAGGCATCGGCCGTGGCGCCGCGCAGGCTGACCACGGCGTAGCGCCGGTCCGCGGGGACGTTGATCGAGGCCAGCCAGTCGGCCGCAGCGGCGCGGGCTCGCCCCAGGTGGCCGACGGCCGCCGTCGCCAGGTCCGGGACCACCGCCGCGTCGACGCCACGGCCGATCCGGCGCGCCACCGTGGCCGACCCGGCATCGCGGACCGTGATCCGCTGGGCGTCGTTGAGGAGCTCGGCGATGGCCGCCTGGTCCTTGCGGGCATCGATCGGCCCGACCGACGCACCTTCGACGAGCACCGGGATGCCCATGGCGTGGGCGATCAGCACCTCCAGCGCCGACGGCTCGAGCGCCTCGGCCGCGTAGCGGCTGGCGAGGCCGCCGCCGGGCGCGAGCACCAGGGCCGACGCGCTCCGGAACGGTTCGAGCGCCTCGGCCACCAGCGGGTCCTCCACCTCCTGGCCCCGGGCGAGGAGCCTGGCTTGGCTGACCAGGTCGCGCGGCTTGCGGCCGAGGGCGATCGGGCTGGTGGCGACCTCGCAGCCGAAGCGGTCCGCGAGGTCGTCGGTGGGGTGGGCAAGGAGCACCGGGATGACGTCGGGCAGGTTGCGCGCCAGGGCGCCGAGCAGCTCGCGTGCGATGAGGTCGTCGCCCAGGTGGCGGAACGTCGAGATCCCCGTCCGGACGAGGACCCGCCGGCCCCGGGCCCGCTGCAGCCGGACCGACGCCGTGCCGTCGTGCCAGCCGACCCCGTCCTGCACGAGCCCGAGCTCCACGCGCTCGGCACCTGCAGGAAGGTATGCCGGGAGGGGCAGCCGCACGACGACCTCGTCGCCCGGGGGCACCGGTCCGGGGCGGCGCCCGGACCTCGAAGCCGACCTGGGCGCCGCTGCCGTCGAAGAATCGGCCACCGACCACGTCGGCTGGCTCGTCGGTGGGCCGCCACGCCCTGGCGCCAGCGTTGGTCAGCGCGGCCGAGAGCACGAGGCTGCGGCCCTCCACGACGGTCGCCGGCTCGTGCACCAGGGGCCGCACCCGCACATCGCCCGCCTTCGGCGGCGGGGTGGCCCGGCCGGCGGCGGTGGCGATGGGCCCGATGGCCGCCTCGTCCGTGGCGGGCAGCGGCACCGTGCTGGCCGCCTCGGCCAGCACCTGTGCCACCACCGCAGCGTCCGCCGGGGGGAGCGGGGCCGTCCGGGGCGGCTCGGGCAGCCGCTCGGGCAGGTAGTAGGTCGAGCTGACCGCCCAGCCGCGATCGGTGCGGTGGCCGGGGTTGAGGTCTTCGTACTCGTCGACCTTGGCGGCCCGCACCTCCTCGGGGCGCAGCAGCAGGTCGAGGTGGTAGATCGGGACGTCCCACATTCGGGCCGGGCCGGCGACCTCGGCGACCTCGTGGGCGCCGTGCGGGAAGCGCACGATGCCAGGATCGTTGCGGATCAGGCGCAGGACCGGGTCTGGCCACCATGGGGCCTGGTCGAGCATCTGGTCCGGTGCGCCGTGGAGCCACCGGTACTGGACGTAGGCGTGGGTGATCCCGGCGTCCCAGCCCGGCGTCGACAGCTTGCGCACCAGGTCCAGCGAGACCAGGTCGTCCCCGTCGAGGCGCAGCACCCAGTCCCCGGTGGCCTGGCGGTGGAGCCAGCCGAGGTTGGCCTCCAGGGGGTGCACGAACTCGGCCCGGACCACTCGGTCGGCCACGGCCTGCAGAGCCCCGAGGTCTGCGACCGGGGTGCGGTCGTCCACCGCGACGATGATCTCGTGGGCGATCGGCCGGACGTGGCGGAGGGCAGCCGCGACCAGGCGGGTGGGGCCGTTGGTGAAGGTGACCACGGACAGGCGGGGGATCGAGGGCACCTTCGGAGGGTACCCGTGCTGCCTTGCCCAGAACCTCGGCGGGCGACGAGTGTGGTGCCGTGCCCTGGTGCGAGACGTGCGACCGCCACTACAACCCGAACAACGTCGCCCCTGACGGCACCTGCGTCACCTGTGGCACCTTCATCGGCCACGACCAGCCCGAGGGCGAGGAGGAGGAGCGGGGGAAGGCGCCCTGGCACTTCTGGCTGCTCATCGTCGCCCTCGTGCTGTACCTGGGCTGGCGCCTCGTCCAGACGATCATCTGGGCGGTCACCGGCCACTGGCCCGGCTGAGGCGCGCCGCGCGTCGTCCGGGCGCCACGCTCAGTTCAGCTGCACGATCTCCTCGGCGCTGCACTGCCCCGGCGCCTTGAAGATGGTCGGCGGCCTCGCGCCGTCGCCCTGGACGTCGTGGAGGTCAGATTCCTCCTGGAGCAGCTGCTGCCGGACCATGTCTGCCTCGGACCTCGGCCACGGGGTGTCGTAGCTCGGGTCGTCGCCGGTCAGGTACTCGGTGTTCCACGCGAGCATCACGGTCTTCAACGTCTTGGTGTCGGTCTTGCACTGCTCGGTGCTGGCGGTCGACCCGAACGGGAAGTCCGACCGGCCCGAGCTGCTCGACGACGAGCTGCTCAACCCTCCGGCGAGGGCGACGACGACGAACGCCAGGATGTTGAGCGCCAGGATCCCGGTGCCGATGATCCCCAGGATCCTGCCTGCCTGGACCGTCCCTCGGTTGCGGTAGCGCACGGGGTTGCGGTCGATCTCGCGGATGGCGCCGTTGCCCTGCACCCAGGCGAACGG
Source organism: Acidimicrobiales bacterium (assembly GCA_046331115.1). Lineage (GTDB taxonomy): Bacteria > Actinomycetota > Acidimicrobiia > Acidimicrobiales > Iamiaceae > Aquihabitans. Next base: position 21,481 of record JAXLRJ010000028.1, on the reverse strand, counting down.
CGCCAGCAGGCCGCAGCAGAAGATGCCGAGGAGCCCGAGGACCAGCACCGTGGTGCCCTGCGGGTGGTCGATCTGCGCCAGCGGTGCGCCGCCGCCCCACCCTGGTCCGTAGCCCGGGGTCGGCCCGTACGGAGACGGTGCGCCGTAGCCCGGGGGCGGGCCTGCGCTGGGCGGCGGCCCGTAGCCGGCACCGCCGTAGGCGCCGGGCCCGTACCCGCCCGGGGGGCCGTAGCCGGGCGGTGGCACGGCTGGCGGGACGGGCGGGCGCAGCTGCGGCGGTCGGGGCGCGGCCGCGAAGCCACCAGGCTGGTTCGGTCCAGGGGGCAACCCGAGGGGCGGCACCGCACTGGCTGGGCCGCCGACGTCCTGGACCGCCGTCGGGTCGGCGCCGGGTGCCGCCCAGGTCCCGCCTGGGGGCTGGACCAGCGTCGGATCGTCTGCAGATGGTCCCGGCGCGCCGGGGGTGGTCGCGTCGCCACCCAGGTCGTCGATCGTCGGCATGGCCGCGGCTGCTCCAGCCACCGGCGCCCCACACGCGGCGCACGTCGTGGCGCCGACCTCGAGGTGGCTGCCACACGCCTCGCAGGTCCCCATCTCGTACACGTGCCCTCCCCACCCATCGCCCTCGCCTCGGGCGATGCTACGGCAGGATCCGCTCGGCCTGGGCGGGCGTCCGGCTCGCGTAGCCTGCGGCGATGCCCGACGCCCCACCGTGGTGGTCCTCGACCGTCATCTACCAGGTGTACCCGCGCAGCTTCGCCGACTCGGACGGCGACGGGATCGGCGACCTGCCTGGGGTGATCGAGCACCTGGACCACCTCGTGTGGCTGGGCGTGGGCACGGTGTGGCTGTCGCCCTTTCTCAAGAGCCCGCAGCGGGACGTGGGCTACGACATCCTCGACTACCGGGACGTCGCACCCGAGTACGGGACCCTCGACGACGCCCAGCGCCTCATCGAGGCGCACGCCCGCGGGCTCAAGGTCATGTTCGACCTCGTCCTGAACCACACGTCCGACGAGCACCCCTGGTTCGTGGAGTCCCGCAGCTCCCGGACCAACCCCAAGGCGGATCGGTACGGGCCGATGGTCGCGCCGGCCGCGACGGGAAGCGGCTCCCACCGAACAACTGGCGCTCGGAGCTGCAGTTCCTGTCGGCGTGGCACAGCGGGACGACACCCGAGAGCAGTGGTACCTGGCCACCTTCCTGAGCTTCCAGCCTGACCTGAACTGGCGAAGCCCGGAGCTGCGGGCCGAGATGTTCGACACGGTCCGCACCTGGCTGGGCCCGCGGCGTCGACGGGTTCCGCCCTCGACATCTTCGGCCGATCATGCACGACGAGGCACTGCGGGACAACGACCGCCGGCCGGCCTTCGTGAACGGCATGCCCCGGTTCCAAAACCCCGACCATGACCCTCAACACCGACGAGAACTTCGCACCCGTGGGACCTCGCGGGCCGTCTGCGACGAGTTCGAGGGCGACCGGGTCCCTGATCGGCGAGGTGTTCGGGTCGCCCGAGGTGCTGCGGCGCTACGTGTCCGACGGTGGGCGGCCGGGGCTGCACCTCGTGTTCCTCTTCGAGTTCCTGGCCGCCTCCTACGGCGCGGACCGCTACCGGGCCATCATCGAGCAGTTCGAGCGGGACTTCCCGGCGCCAATGGTGCCGACGTACGTGCTGGAGAACCACGACCGCACCCGGTCCCTGAGCCGCCTGGGCGGCGACCTGCGCAAGGCCCGGGTCATGGCCACCCTGCTGTGCACGCTGCGGGGCGTGCCGGTCCTCTACCAGGGCCAGGAGATCGGGATGGAGAACCGCTACATCCCGCTGCGGGAGGCGAACGACCCGGTGCCCGGCGTCGTCGCCCGCTGGATCCCCGAGGCGGTCAACCGCAAGCTCCCCGAGCGGTTCAACCGCGACGAGGTCCGCACGCCGATGCAGTGGCAGACGGGGCCCGGCGCCGGCTTCTGCCCGCCCGAGGCCACGGCGTGGCTCCCGATCCACGCCAACGCGGGCGAGCGCAACGTCGCGGTGGAGGCCGCCGACGAGGCGTCGCTCCTGCACTGGTACCGGGAGCTGCTGGCCCTGCGGCGCAGCTCCGAGGCCCTCCAGCACGGCGAGCTGGTCATGGCCCCGGCGTCGGGCGACGACGTGCTCCGCTACGAGCGGGTGCTCGGGGACGAGCGCGTGACCGTCATCGCCAACATGTCCGACGCCCCCCGCACCGCGTGGGTCGGCGCGTCGACGGAGCTCCTGGCGTCCAGCGACCCTGGGATCGTGGTCACCGACCACGCCGACCGTGGCCGCACCGAGGTCCTGCTGGCCCCGCACGCCGCCGTGGTGCTGGCCGGCTGACCTCGGCCCAAGCCGCTTTCGGAGCCCGCCGCGCTCCCTGGTAGGGTCAGCATCCGCCTGCTCGGCAGGCAACGGGCTGTAGCGCAGTTTGGTTAGCGCACTTGACTGGGGGTCAAGGGGTCGGAGGTTCAAATCCTCTCAGCCCGACCAATCGAAACCGCAGGTCAGAGCCGGTCCCTCGGGGCCGGCTCTGCTCGTTCCGGGGCAGGGGGCGCTGGCGCCTTGCACCCTGGCCCCGCCGACCAGGCAGCCGGGCGCGATGGCACCGGCGGGGGGCGGTGGGCCATCCTGGGGCGATGCCGGCGGGAGTTCAGATCGGGCGGCCCCGTGCCTCTGGACGCAGGTGGACAGGGCGCGCCCGCTCTGGTGCCACGTGGAGCATCGTGGCCATGACCATCGCCTTGGCGGCGTGCTCGTCGGCCAGCACGCCACGATCGAACCCGGCGCCCGCTCCACCGTCGGGTGATGATCGGGCCGCCTTCTCGTCGATCCCGGCTGGGCGGGGTGCTCGATGGGCCAACGACGTCCAGCGCGAAGACGTGGCGATCCCGATCCAGCCCGACCCGTTCACCGGGACCCGCCTTGGCAGCTACCGGAGCCGCTACACCAACATCAGCCACGGGGAGCGCCGCACCCGCACCACCCGGGCGTCCGGGAAGCCGGTCGTGGTCTGGCTGCTTGGCGGATCTGCGGCGTTCGGGGAAGGCCAGCGCGACGACCACACGATCGCGTCCGACCTCGTCCGCATGGCCGAGGCGGAGGGGGTGCCGCTCGATGTCCACAACCTGGGGGTCCTCGGCTGGACGCTCTGGCAGGAGCAGGCCGCAGTCACCGAGCGGCTCGCATCCGGCGGGCCCAAGCCCGATCTCGTGATCATGTACGACGGCTTCAACGACGGCTTCTACTCGGCTGCCTCGGTCGTCACGGGGTCACCGGACTGGGACCAGCCCGTGGTGTTCTCGTCATCTGCATCCCCGGCGAAGCTGACGAGGAGCAAGGTGGACGCGGCGTTCCACGCCGAGGGAGGGCTCGACGAGGTCGCTCGACGCATCGCCCGGAGGTTCCGCTCGCTCCAAGCCCTCGTGGCGAGCAACGTCCAGGCCGAGCACATCGCCATCGAGTGGTTCTTCCAGGTCGATGCCACCGCCTCGTTCGAGCAGTTCGCCGCCTACTCCAAGACGACCCCGGAAGGCCTCACCAGGGACACCCGCTACACCCGCACGGTGCTCGACGAGATCCTGGACACGATGGAGTCTGGGGACTTGCCCGTCGTCCACGACCTCCGTGACCTCGTCGGTTCGGATGACCCACCGGTGTTCTTCGACATGGTCCACACCAACGAGGTGGGTGCCCGCATGGTGGCCCGTGCGATCTGGGACGAGATCGCACCGACGCTGCGCGACCTGCACGGCAGCTGAGGCGCGTCGCCAGAGCGCTTCCGAAGGACCCGGGCTCCTGGTGACGTGCGCCCCAGGCGCCTGCCGCGCCTCGGGCGCACGCTTGGGGTGCACCCCAGGAAGGGAGGAGCCATGAAGCGCTCCAGGACCCTGCCCGTCGCCCTCGTCCTCGCCCTCACGCTCGGGGCGTGCGGGACCAGTGGTGGTGAGAAGGCGACGCCCACCACCAGGCGCGCCACCACGACCACCGAGGCCACCACCACCACTCGGGCGACGACCACCACCGAGGCCACCACGACCACGACCGACACCGGCTGGACCGTGAACAGCGTCGAGGCGTGGGTGGCCCTCTACCAGGAGGACCTGCAGAAGATGCTCGACATCCTCGAGCGGACCCCGGCCTCGCTGGACATCGGTGACGACGCCGCAGTCGCGAGCTTCGGCTCGATGTGCAAGGACCTCGGCGCCTGGGCCGACGACATGGCCACCTCCGCGATGATCCCCGATGCCGCCGCCGAGGCGCAGTGGCGCGGGATGCTCGAGGACACCACCTCGTTCACCAAGGACTGCACGGCGGCGATCGCCACGAAGGACGCTCCCGGCCTGGTCGAGGCGATGCAGCACTACAACGACCTGCAGGCCCACCTCGAGAACCTGGCCAACGCCCTCGAGTCGGCCACCAACTGACCGCCGGCCAGCGCACTGCGGATCGCTAGGTTTGACGACGTGGACGACGTGGAGCTGGCCCACCTGCGGCAGCGGCAGAACGACACCCTCGAAGATCTGGCGCACGCCATCCCGGCGGTGGCCGCGCTGGTCGACAGCCACCCGACCATGGGCCCGCTGGCCGACAGCGAGGGCGAGCACGAGCTTGCCTGCCGGGCCACCGCCGAGCGGGTGTTCGAGCGCCACGCGGCCTACCTCCACTCGCTGTCCGAGCTCCGGGTCCTGGACCTCGTCGAGCGGGCCGCCGCAAAGCTGACCGGGTCCCCCGACGCGGACGCAGCCGCGGCATCGCTCGCATCGACGACCGTGCCGGCGCTTCGGCAGGAGATCGCCGAGGCCGGCGCGGTAGGCGACGCCGAGGCTCGCGAGCGGGAGCTGCGAGACGCCGCGGCGCTCGTGCTCGCCGCCCGGGCCCTCCAGAACGCCCAGGTCGGCTGGTAGCGCCGCTAGGTTCTCGCCGGACCGGGGCGTGGGCCCGGTCGCCACTGGAGGGGCGAGCTCGATGATCACCGTTCGGAGGGGAGCGGACACCGCGGTCGGTCGTCGCAGCTACGACGTCGAGGTGGACCACGACGCGGATCGCGCCGTGTGGTGGGAGACCATCGAGGGCGACCCGATCCCCGTCGACGATCGGATGGACGCCGGTGCTCTGGCGCTGCTGCCGATGGCCATGAACTACCGCCAGGACCTGCACGTCGCCGGCCCGGTGTCGTGGACGCTGCTGGCGAACCTGGTCGACGTGGTGGACGCCTGGTGCGCCTGGCGGCCAGACCTGTTCGGCAAGGTGGCGATCACCGCCGACGAGGTGGTGGACGACCGGGCCGACGGACCTGGTGCCGCCGCGGGCAAGACCGTGTTCGGGTTCTCGGGCGGCGTCGACAGCACGTTCGTGGCCTACGCCCACGCCAACGGCCTCCTCGGGCTGCAGTCCTGCGAGCCGGTGGAGGCGATCCTGGTCCACGGCTTCGACATCCCGGCCGGGGACCTCCACGGCTACGAGCTCGCCGCCGCCGGTGCCCGGGACGTGACGGCCGAGATGGGCGTGCCCTTCACCGCCGTGCGCACCAACTGGCGCGAGGTCGTCGACCCCGCCGGCTGGGAGGTCAGCTTCGGACAGGCCCTGGGCGCCACGCTGCACCTCTTCGCCGACCGCGCCGCGGTCGCGACGATCGCTTCGGACAACACCTACGCCACCCTCGCCGGCGGGTGGGGGAGCAACCCGATCACCTCGCCGCTCATGTCCTCGGCCCGGATGCGGGTGCGCTACACGGCGGCCGGCTGGGGGCGAACCGCGAAGTGCGCCCACATCGCCACGCTCGACAGCGTCCGGCGGAACCTGCGGGTCTGCTGGCAGGGCGACGTCCCCGGGGCCAACTGCACCCGGTGCGAGAAGTGCATCCGCACGAAGATCAACCTGCTCGGCGCGGGCGCAGGGGTCATCCCGGCGCTCGGCCCGATCCGCCCCGGCGAGCTGGAGTCCCTGAACGTGCCATCGAAGGCGGCGCTCGGGCTGTACCTGGAGCTCCTCGAGAGCGAGGACGACCTCGAGCCCCACGTCGTGGCCGCCCTGAAGGCTGCGGTGGCCGCATCGCCGTTCGACCTGGCCTAGCGCCGCCAACCCGCGGCCCGCCCCGTCGCTAGGCTGGTCCGCCGATGGAGCCCATCTTGCTGCTCGCCGTGCCGGTCGCCGTCGTGGCGGCGATCCGGGGGATCTGGTCGCCGTGCGGGCTGTCGATGCTGTCGTCGATCACCCCGATGACCGAAGCCGGCCGGGGCAACCGGTTCGGGGTCACCGCAGCGTGGTTCACCGTGGGCGGCATCGCGGGCGGGCTCACCACCGGGCTGGCTGCCGCAGCGCTCGCCGCCGGCGTCGGTGCGCTGGACCTGGGGGACGGGGTCCGCTGGGCCATCGCGCCGTGGTCGCCGTCGCCACCGCCGCCATCGACCTCGGCGTCACCGGCATCGAGCTCCCGATCTTCAAGCGGCAGGTCAACGACGCCTGGCTGCGCCGCTACCGCTCCTGGGTGTACGGGGCTGGGTTCGGCTGGCAGATCGGCACCGGCGTCGCCACGTACATCATGACGGCCGCCGTGTTCCTCACCATCGCCCTCGCCGCCCTCACCGCCAGCCCCGCCCAGGCGATCCTGGTCGGGCTCGTGTTCGGTGCCGTCCGCGGCAGCGCCGTGTACATCGGCCGGACCGGCACCTCCCCAGCGGCGCTCGGGCGCATCCACGCCCGCCTGGAGGCGCTCGCCCCGGCCTCGCGGGCTGCTGCGGCCTGGGTCCAGGTCCTCGCGGCCGCCGTCCTTGCCTCGCTGGCCTGGTCGCCTGTGGCGGGAGGTGCGATCGTCGCCCTCGCCACCGCGGCGTGGGTGGTGCGGTCCCGGGCCCGCCAGCACGCTGGCGCAGCCGCCGCCTGATCCCGTGTGCGGCCGCTTCGTCTCCGCGTCGACCCCTGACGAGATCGCGCACTACTTCGGGGCTGAGCCGGCACCGGAGGCGGCGCTCGAGCCGAGCTGGAACGTCGCGCCCACCAACGACGTCTACGTGGTCCTCGAAGACGGCGGCATCCGCCGGGTCGCCCCGCACCACTGGGGCCTGGTCCCGATCTGGGCGAAGAGCCCGGCGATGGGCAACAAGATGATCAACGCCCGCGCCGAGGGCATCGCCACCAAGAACGCCTACCGCCACGCCTTCAAGAAGCGCCGCTGCATCGTGCCGGTCGACGGCTTCTACGAGTGGCACAAGGTGCCGGGCCAGAAGGCCAAGCAGCCGTACTACATCAGCCGCCCCGACGGTGAGCCGCTGGCCTTCGCCGGGCTCTGGGAGGAGTGGCGCGGCCCGGACAAGTCGGGCGACGAGCGGCTGCGCTCCGCCACCATCATCACCACCACGCCGAACGACCTGATGGCCACCATCCACGACCGGATGCCCGTCATCCTCCCGGCATCCGCGTGGGACGACTGGCTGGACCCGGCCAATGCCGACGTCGAGACCCTGGGGAAGCTCCTCGTGCCGGCGCCCTCGGAGCTGCTGACGCTCCGCAAGGTCTCCACTGAGGTCAACAACGTCCGCAACAAGGGCCCCCAGCTCGTCGACCCGCTGCCGGAGGGCCCGCAGCCCGAGCTCCCCACCGACGCCTGACCGCCGCGACCCCGGATTCCGGTGCAGCTGTGCGCGCCATCGGCGCAGATGTGCACCGGAAGCGAGTGGGCTGCCAGGCGAGGAGCGGAGGGCCGAGGGCTAGCTGGTGACGACCTCGGGGTGGCCGAGGGCGGCGAGCGCGGCGCGGAGCTGGTCCGCGGCAGCTTCCATGGCCTCGCCCGAGGCGCTCGGGTCGGCCTTGGCGAAGGACAGGTCCGCCTCGGTCTGGATCGGGATGACGTGCAGGTGGGTGTGGGGCACCTCGAGGCCGGCGATGATCATGCCGATGCGGTTGGGGGCGAACGCCGCCATCTGGGCCCGGCCGATCGCCTTGGCCACGACCATCAGGTGCGCCGCCAGGTCGTCGGGCAGGTCGACCCAGTGGTCCACCTCCTCGATCGGCACCACCAGCGCGTGGCCGGCAGCGATCGGGGCGATGGTGAGGAACACCACGCAGCGGTCGTCACGCCACACGAACCGGCCGGGGATCTCGCCCTCGATGATCTTGGTGAACAGGGTTGCCATGGCCCGATCCTAGGGATCGGTAGGCTCCGGCCATGGCCGAGCAGGGGGACGACCTGGGGGACCGGGGCGAGCACGCGGGGGAGGACCGGGTCCTCACGATCCCCAACGTCATCACCTTCGTCCGCCTCGCCTGCATGCCCCTGTTCCTGTGGCTGCTGTTCGGCAAGGACGAGCCAGCGGCGGCCGCCGCCCTGCTGGCCGCCCTCGGGGCCACCGACTGGGTGGACGGCTACATCGCTCGCCGCTACCACCAGGTGTCGACGCTCGGAAAGGTCCTGGACCCGGTCGCCGATCGCCTGCTGTTCTTCATCGGCGCCGGCGGGATCCTGGTGTACGGCGCGGTGCCGGTCTGGTTCGCCGTGGCGGTGCTGGCACGGGAGGTGATCGTGTCGGTCACCACCGTCGGCCTGGCGGTGCTGGGCGCCAAGCGGATCGACGTCACGTGGTGGGGGAAGGCCGGCACCTTCTGCCTGATGTTCTCGTTCCCGCTCTTCTTGGCGTCGGACTCCGACATCTCGTGGAAGGGCTTCGCCGAGTTCGCAGCGTGGGGCTGGGGCATCCCCGGCCTGGTCTTCAGCTACATCGCCTTGGCCCTCTACGTGCCGATCGGCCTCAAGGCCCTCGAAGAGGGCCGGGCCGGCCGGGCCGCGCAAGAGGCCCTTCGACCCTGACTAGCCCCCCACCCCGAGTGGGTAGCGTCAGGGGCATGCACCCCCGGATCCTGCGATGAAGGCCGTCATCATGGCGGGCGGCGAGGGCACCCGGCTCCGCCCGCTCACCTCGAACTGCCCGAAGCCGATGCTGCCGTTGGCCAACCGGCCGATGATGGAGCACATCGTCGAGCTGCTGAAGCGCAACGGGATCGACGAGATCGTGGTGACGGTGGCGTTCCTCGCCAACCAGATCCGCACCTACTTCGGCGACGGGTCCGAGTTCGGCGTGAAGATGGTGTACGCCACCGAGGACCAGCCCCTCGGCACCGCCGGGTCGGTGCGCAACGCCATGGACGTCCTCGACGAGCGGTTCCTGGTGATCTCCGGCGACGTGCTCACCGACATCGACCTCGAGAAGATCCTGGCGTTCCACGAGGAGCACCAGGCGATGGCCACCATCGGGCTCGTCCACGTGGAGAACCCGCTCGAGTTCGGGATCGTCATCACGAAGGAAGACGGCTCGATCGAGCGGTTCCTGGAGAAGCCGACGTGGGGCCAGGTCTTCTCCGACACCATCAACACCGGCATCTTCGTGCTGGAGCCCGAGATCTTCGACTTCATCCCCGAGGGCCGGCCGGTGGACTTCTCGAGCGAGGTCTTCCCGGCGCTGCTGGAGGCCGGCAAGCCCCTGTACGGCGCGGTGGCCGACGGCTACTGGGAAGACGTCGGCACCCTGGAGGCGTACGTGTCGGCGCACCGCGACGTCATGGACGGGCGCGTCCACGTCGACGTCCCCGGCTTCGAGTTCGGCCACGGGATCTGGATCGGGGAGGGGGCCGAGGTCCACCCCGACGCCAAGATCGAGGGCTTCGCGATCATCGGCGAGAACAGCCGGGTCGAGGCGGGCGCCCGCCTCGGCGACTACACGGTGCTCGGCGGCAACGTCCGGGTCCGCGGCGACGCCGACCTGGAGCGCTCGGTCATCCACGACAACGCCTACCTTGCCGAAGGCGTGCGCCTGCGTGGCGCGGTCATCGGGCGGTCGAGCGACCTGCGCCGCGGCGCCCGCTGCGACGACGGCTCCGTCATCGGTGACGAGTGCTTCATCGGTGACGACGCCCACGTCGGCGCCGGGGTGAAGATCTACCCGTTCAAGACGGTGGAGGCGGGCGCCACCATCAACAGCTCGATCATCTGGGAGTCGAAGGGCGCCCGGACGCTGTTCGGCCGGGCCGGCATCCGAGGCCTTGCGAACGTCGACATCAGCCCGGAGCTGGCCGCCAAGGTGGCGATGGCCTTCGCCACGACGCTCCGCAAGGACACGACCGTGATCACCTCCCGGGACAGCTCTCGGGCGGCTCGCATGTTGAAGCGGGCCTTCATGGCCGGCCTGAACGCCAGCGGGGTCAACGTGCTGGACCTCGAGGTCGCCCCGGTGCCGGTCACGCGCTTCCTCGCCCGCCAGCCGGTCGCCACCGCTGGCGTCACCATCCGGCTCGTCGAGGGCGACTCCCAGTCCGTGGTGATCCGCTTCTTCGATCGCGACGGCATCGACATCACCGACGACATGCAGCGCAAGATCGAGCGCATGTACTCCCGGGAGGACTTCCGGCGGGTGCTCGCCAGCGAGATCGGCGACATCGGCTTCCCACCCCGGGCGCTCGAGCACTACACGTCTGCGCTGGGCGAGACCGTCGACATGGGCGTGGTGCGGGAGGCGGCGTTCAAGCTCGTCATCGACTACAGCTACGGCGCCACCGCGTTCGTCATGCCCAACGTCTTGTCGAAGCTGGGTGCCGACGTCCTCGGCGTGAACCCGTACGCCTCCACGCGCCAGTCGATCAACCTCGACCGCGACGAGGCGGTGTCGCAGGTCCGGGCGCTGGTGCGGGCGTCTGGCGCGCACCTGGGCGCGGTCCTGGACCGAGACGGCGAGCACCTCACCCTCATCGACGACACCGGTGAGGTCCTCACCGACGATGAGGCCCGCCTCGCGTTCGTGTCGCTCGTGTCGGGCCACCTGATCGGCGACCGCATCGCCCTGCCCGTCAACGTGAGCAGCGCAGCGGAACAGCTCGTGGCCCGCCACGGCGTGCGGATCCAGCACACCAAGACCTCGACCGCCGCGCTGATGGCTGCGGCCAGCGAGTCCGGCGTCGGCTTCGCTGCCTCCGGCGACGGTGGCTTCATCATCCCGGGGTTCCTCCCCGCCTTCGACGCCGGCGCTGCGCTGGTGAAGCTCCTCGAGCTGCTGGCCCTGGAGGGCACCACGCTCTCGGCGGTGCGCAGCAGCCTGCCCCGGACGCACCTGGCCCACGAGACCGTGGTCACCCCGTGGGAGCAGAAGGGCCTGGTGATGCGCACGCTGGTCGAGCTGAGCAAGGACCGGCGCCTGGAGCTCATCGACGGGGTCAAGGTGCTCCACGACGATGGATGGGTGCTGGCATTGCCGGACCCCGAGGAGCCGGTCACCCACATCTGGGCCGAGGGCCCCGATCCGGCCACGGCCAAGAACCTCGCGCAGGAGTACGTCCGGCGCATCCGCCAGACGCTGCGCTGACCGCCGACCCGACGGCCACGGTGGGATAGCCTCGCCCACCATGAACATCCCCGACGATCTGCAGTACTCGAAGGACCACGAGTGGGTCCGCGTGGAGGGCAACCGGGTCCGGATCGGCATCACCGACTACGCCCAGGACGCCCTGGGCGACGTGGTGTTCGTCCAGGTCCCCGACGAGGGCGCGGCCGTGGCAGCCGGCGCGGGGATCTCCGAGGTGGAGTCCACCAAGTCCGTGTCCGACATCTACGCCCCGGTCGCCGGGACCATCGTCGAGGTCAACGGCGAGCTCGAGGACGCGCCCGAGCGCCTGAACTCGGACCCCTACGGCGACGGCTGGATCTGCGTGATCGAGGTCGAGGACGCCTCGGCGGTCGACGGCCTGCTCGATGCCGCCGCCTACCGCGACCTCATCGAAGGCTGACGGCCGACCGGTGGGCGAGGTGATCTGCCGCAACTGCGGCCACCGCAACCAGGAGGGCGCCAACTTCTGCTCGTCCTGCGGGCAGCCGATCGAGCGCGCCGATGACCCCACCACCATGACCTTCGTCCTCGACACGGACCCGGGCGCCGAGGTGCCGAGCGGGGTGGCCGCCAGCGCGTTCGGCTCGCTCGTGGTCACCCGCGGCCCCAACACCGGCTCGGCGTTCGAGCTCGAGCACGTGATCACCACCCTCGGGCGCCACCCCGACAGCGACATCTTCCTGGACGACGTCACCGTGTCTCGACGTCACGTCGAGGTCGAGCGCACGCCGACGGGCACGGTGGTCCGAGACGTCGGCTCGCTGAACGGCACGTACCTCAACCAGAAGCGCATCGACGGCGACGTCGCCCTCACCGGCGGCGACGAGCTCCAGGTCGGCAAGTTCAAGCTCGTGTTCGTGGCGGCCGAGGAGGGCCAGTGACCGACCACCTGTCGATCGGCGAGGTCCTCTCCCTGCTCCAGGACGAGTTCCCCGACGTCACGATCTCGAAGATCCGCTTCCTCGAGAGCCAGGGGCTGATCGACCCCGAGCGGACGCCATCGGGCTACCGGAAGTTCTACGAGGCCGACATCGACCGCCTCCGGTGGATCCTGGTGCAGCAGCGCGAGCACTTCTTGCCCCTCAAGGTCATCAAGGACCGCCTCGCCGACCCGGAGGCCGGCCACGGCGAGCTCCTGCTGTCCGACGGCACGCCGCCACCGCCCCCACCCGCCCCGCGCCCCGCCGCGGGCCCGCCGGAGGCTGCGCCTGCCGTGGAGGCCGAGGTGGCCGACCCTGCACCTGCGGCTCAGGCCGAGGTCGCGGTGGTCGAGGTGGACATCGAGGTCGTGGAGGTCGAGGTGGAGGATCAGCAGCCGATCTGGATGGCCGACGTGGCCCGAGCCTCGGCCGAGAGCAAGGCCAGCGCAGCCGTGGAGGCCGCCCAGGCGCCCCTGCACGTGGACGCCGGCCCGACCGAGGTCAGCCTCACCGCCCAGGAGCTGGCGCTCGCCGCGGGGATCAGCCGGGAGGCGCTGCGGTCGCTGGAGCAGTACGGCCTCCTGGCCGGCCGGCCCCTCGGCGACGACGTGTTCTACGACGGCGACGCCCTGATCGTCGCGTCCAAGGCTGCGGGCTTCCTCGACCGGGGCGTCGAGGCCCGCCACCTCCGGATGTTCAAGGTGGCGGCGGAGCGGGAGGCGGGCTTCCTCGAGCAGCTCGCGATGCCGCTGCTCAAGCAGCGCAACCCCCAGGCGCGCCGGGACGCGGTGGAGCTCGTCGAGGAGCTCTCGGCGCTCGGCCACGACCTGCGCTCCGCCCTGCTGCGGGCCAACCTGCGCCGGCACCTCGACCAGGCCTAGGGCCGTCGCGGTGCCCGCCGACCCGGAGCTGCTCGCCGGGCCCGAGGAGCTGTCGTCGCTCGTCGCCGCGCTCGGCGCCAGGATCAGCGCCGCCCACCCCGACGGCGTGACCCTCGTCGGCCTGCTCAAGGGCTCGGTGCTGTTCCTCTCGGACCTGGCTCGGACCGTCACCGTGCCGACCCGGCTCGACACCCTGGCGGTGGCGCCCTACGACGGCGAGGCCGGGCGGACCCGAGTGGTCAAGGACCTGGACCGGCCGGCGCGCGGCGAGCACGTCGTGCTGGTGACGGGCATCGTCGACACCGGCCTCACCGCAGACTTCGTCCTGCGCCACCTGGCCGCATCGGAGCCGGCCTCCCTCGAGGTCTGCGCCCTGCTGGACAAGCGGGCCCGGCGGATCCTCCCGGTGCCGGTGGACTACGCCGCCATCGATGCACCGGACGCGTTCCTCGTGGGCTACGGCCTGGACTACGCGGGGCGCTACCGCAACCTGGCCGGGCTGTGGAGCGTCGACGGCGCCGCCCTGGCCGACGACCCGGACCGCCACGTCGCCCAGCTCTACGGCGGGGCGTGAGGACCGGACCCGTCCAGGCGCCGGTAGGATCGGCCCCGTGATCGAGATGCAGCTCGTGGGGGTGCGGGTCGAGATGCCCAGCAGCTCACCGATCGCGCTGCTCCGCGAGGTTGCCGGCGAGCGCCGCGTGCTGCCGATCTTCATCGGTGCGCCCGAGGCGACGGCCATCGCCTTCGCGCTCGAGGAGGTCGCGACCCCTCGGCCGATGACCCACGACCTGCTCCAGAACGTGCTGGACGACCTCGGGGTCAGCCTGGAGAAGGTCACGGTCACCGAGCTCCACGAGGGCGTCTTCTACGCCGAGCTGGTGCTGCACGCCCACGACGGCGTGCACACGATCTCCAGCCGACCGTCCGACGCGCTCGCGCTGGCGGCCCGCACCGGTGCGCCGATCTCGGCGGCGGAGGCGGTGCTGGAGCAGGCGGGCTACCTGGAGGCCGACGTCGACGAGGACGACGACGTGCCGGAGGGGGAGGAGCGAGAGGAGGTCGTGGAGCAGTTCCGCGACTTCATCGACTCGGTCAACCCCGAAGACTTCGCCACCTGACCCTCAGGCTCCCGCACAGGTCGAACGGACCAAACCGTGCACGAGATGTTGACCCCGCCGCGGGGGTGCTTAGGGTTGCACCCACGTAACTTCACGTGTGTCGTCTGGTCGGCATGGGCCAGTGGGGTCGTGGGAGGCAGCGGTGACGGAGTCCTACAGCGGCAAGAAGGCGGCGGAGATCGTCGGCATCAGCTACCGGCAGCTGGACTACTGGGCGCGCACGGACCTGGTGCGGCCATCGGTGGCGGACGCGGCCGGCAGCGGGAGCCGGCGCCAGTACTCCTACCGGGACCTGCTCGAGCTCAAGGTCGTGAAGTCCATGCTCGACGCCGGCATCAAGCTGGAGTCGGTCCGTGCTGCGTTCGACTACCTGCGCGAGCAGCTGGGCGAGGACGTGGCATCGGCCCGGCTCGTCATCGGCGGTGGCAAGGCCATCCTCGTCCGCGACGACGAGGAGCTGCTCGACGTGATCAAGAGCGGCCAGCTGGTCATGACCAGCCTCCTGTCGCTCGATGGCGTCCAGCGGGAGATCGAGTCCAGGATCGTGGAGCTCTACCCGGCGACGCCCGCCACCGCGCCGGCGCCCCGGAAGGCCGCCTCCGGGGGCTGAGCTGCCGCACCCGGTCGATCCCCCCGCCCCGCCTCCGGTCGGGCTGCCCTACGAGCGGGTCGCGTTCGCCCACAACTCGGAGCGCCAGCTCGCCCGCCTGCTGGACTTCTACCGGGTGCGCTGGGAGTACGAACCGCACACGTTCGTGCTCGCGTCCGCAGAGGACGGCTCGCCCACGTGGGCGTTCTCCCCGGACTTCTGGCTGCCGGACCACGGCCGCTACCTGGAGGTCACCACGCTGAACCAGAAGCTGGTGACCAAGAAGCACCGCAAGTTGCGCCGCCTGCGCGAGCTCCACCCAGAGGTGGACATCGCCCTGCTGTACCAGCGGGACTACCTCGCGCTGCTCGTGAAGTACGGCCTCGAGCACCCCGAGCAGCTCGTGGGCGCCGGCGATCCCGTGCGGCCGTCGGGGGAGCCGCTCGGCCTGCTCGGCCTCGGCACCCTCACCCCGGGCGCCGCCGACGGGCTCGGGGACCTGGCCGCCGGTTGAGCGCGGCGGCGCGCCGGGCGTCGGACCCCGAGCGACGCAGGGCCCGCCACTACGATCGCCACCCGTGACGCTCCGCACCTCTCCGCTCGACGCTGCCCACCGCGCCCTCGGCGCCAAGATGGTCCCCTTCGGGGGGTGGGACATGCCGTTGTCCTACCCGGAGGGCACCCTCGCCGAGCACCGGGCATGCCGCTCGGGTGCCGTCGCCTTCGACGTCAGCCACCTCGGCACCGTCCGCATCGAGGGCCCCGATGCCCTGGAGCGGCTGCAGCGGGCCCTCACCAACGATCTCACCAAGGTGGGGCCGGGCCGGGCCCAGTACACGCACCTGCTCGACCCCACCGACGCGTCGGTGGTGGACGACATCATCGTGTGGTGGGTGGACGACGAGGCGTTCGACGTCATGCCCAACGCCTCCAACACCGCCGGGGTCACCGGTGCGCTGGGGGAGGGGGCGGTCGACGTCACCGAGTCCCGCGCCGTCATCGCCCTCCAGGGCCCATCGGCCCGGCGCACCCTGCACGCGATCTGGCCCGAGGCGGCCGCCATCGGGCGCTTCCACGTGGCGCGGATGGCGTGGGAGGGCGTCGAGTGCGTGGTGGCGGGCACCGGCTACACCGGCGAGGACGGCCTCGAGGTCGCGGTCCCTGCCGCCGACGCCACCCGCTTCTGGGATGCCGTGCTCGCCGCTGGCTTCGCCCCCGCCGGGCTCGGCGCACGCGACACGCTGCGCCTGGAGGCGGCCCTGCCGCTCCACGGCCACGAGCTGGGGGCCGGCATCACGCCCCTCCAGGCCGGCCTCGGCTGGGTGGTCAGCTGGGACAAGGGCGACTTCCTCGGCCGCGATGCGCTGCTGGCCGAGAAGGAGCGCGGCGTGGCCCGGCGGCTGCGGGCCCTCACCATCGAGGGCCGCCGACCGCCACGGGCCGACCAGGTGGTCCTGGTGGACGGCGTCGCCGCCGGCACGGTCACCAGCGGCAACTTCTCCCCGACGCTGGGCCAGGGCATCGCCCTGGCGTTCGTGCCGCCATCGGTCGAGGTCAGCGACACCGTTGCCATCGACGTCCGCGGTGAGGCCGTGCCCGCCCAGGTCGTGAAGCCGCCGTTCGTGGCGGCCACCCCGGCTGAGCCGGTCGGCTGACGGCTCGAGAGGAGCACCCCGTGGACGAGCGCACCTGCCACTCCTGCGGCGCCTCGGTCGCTTCCGGCCGCAGCGTCTGCCCATCGTGCGGCGTGCTCATGGGGACCAGCACCCCGGTGCCCGAGATGGTGACCCCCGCCGCGCCACCTGCCGCGCCGCCTGCCCCGCCGCCCGGCGCCGCACCCTCGACCGCCATCCCCACCGCCGCAGCTCGGCCCAGCCAGCTGTCGGCCTCCCCGCTGCTGACCGCGCCGCCCGCGCCGGCCCCGTCGACGGGGCGTCGCAAGGGCGGGGGCGGGAGCGCCGGCTGCCTGGGGCTGGTGATCGTCGCCGTGGTCGTGGCTGCCGTCGTCGGCGGGGTGGTGCTCCGCCAGAAGCGCAACGACGACGACGCCAAGAAGGATGCTGCGGCCGTGGCCCACACCGGCAGCGAGCGCTCGCCCGTGCAGGCCGGACCGATCCGGTTCTCGCTCTACGACGAGACCGATGCGGTGTTCAAGCTCGGGCCGGGCACGCTCGCCACCTCGGTCGATCCGTCGGCGCTCCAGCTGGGCGGCTGGCGCGTCGACGGCGATGGCTGGCACGAGCAGGCCATGGTGTTCGGGATCCCGCCGGACTACGACTACGCCCAGCAGCTGCTCGACAGCCACGCGACCGACATCGTCGGGGCCGCCACTGGCCAGCGCGAGCTCACCCTTCCCGTGCCCACCACGATCGAGGGCGAGCAGCCGGCTCGCATCTACGAGGCCGACGTGAACACCCCCTATGGGAAGCAGGTCCCTGGCGGCGACATGGGGGAGTACCACACCCGACTGGCGCTGGTGCGTGCGGACGACAACCAGCACTTCGTGATCTTCCAGCTCACCTGGAAGGACGGCCACGAGCCGCCGCCCGGCGAGCTCGACGAGCTCCGCCGCTCCTTGCAGGGCTGAACCGACGGGCCCCTCGGCCCGCCGGTCCCGGCCTCGTCAGAGCTCCGCGGCGAGCTCCTCGACCGGCGGGCACGAGCACACCAGGTTCCGGTCGCCGTAGCCACCGTCGATGCGACGGACCGGCGGCCAGTAGCGGTCGCCCCGACGGACCGTGGGGGAGGGGAACGCCCCCTCCTCGCGGGTGTAGGGGTGGTCCCAGTCGCCGACGAGGCAGCTCACCGTGTGCGGGGCGTTGGCCAGCGGGTTGTCGTCGACGGGCCACTCGCCGCCGCCCACCTTGGCGATCTCGGCCCGGATGGCGATCATGGCGTCGCAGAAGCGGTCGATCTCGGCGAGGTCCTCGGACTCGGTGGGCTCGATCATCAGCGTGCCCGGCACCGGGAAGCTCATCGTCGGGGCGTGGAAGCCGAAGTCGATGAGGCGCTTGGCCACGTCGTCGACCGACACCCCCGTCTCCTTGGAGATCGGCCGGAGATCGACGATGCACTCGTGGGCCACCAGCCCGCCCCGGCCCGTGTAGAGGACCGGGTAGTGCGGCTGGAGCCGGTGGGCGACGTAGTTGGCGTTGAGGATGGCGACCTGGGTGGCCTGGCGCAGCCCGTCGGACCCCATCATCCGGATGTACGCCCACGGGATCGGCAGGATCGACGCCGAGCCGAACGGGGCCGCCGAGATGGGCCCGGGGCCCGTGGCGGGACCGGCCTCGGCCGAGAGCGGGTGGTTGGGTAGGAACGGCGCCAGGTGGGCGCCCACGGCCACCGGGCCGACGCCGGGGCCACCACCGCCGTGGGGGATGCAGAACGTCTTGTGCAGGTTCAGGTGGCTCACATCCGCGCCGAAGCGGCCCGGGCGGGCCAGGCCGACCATGGCGTTGAGGTTGGCGCCGTCCAGGTAGACCTGGCCGCCGGCGTCGTGGACGGCGGCGCAGATGTCGGCCACCGCCTCCTCGAACACGCCATGGGTGCTCGGGTAGGTGATCATCAGGGCGGCCAGGGCGTCGCCGTGCTCGGCGATCTTGGCCCGGAGGTCGTCGAGGTCGACGTTGCCGGCGTCGTCGCAGGCGACCACCACGACCCGCATGCCGGCCATCACCGCGGACGCGGCGTTGGTGCCGTGGGCCGACGAGGGGATCAGGCACAGGTCCCGCTGCTCGTCGCCGCGGCTGCGGTGGTACTCGCGGATGGCGAGGAGCCCGGCGAGCTCGCCCTGGGAGCCGGCGTTGGGCTGCAGGCTCACCGCGGCGTAGCCGGTGATGTCGACCAGCCAGGCCTCGAGCTCGCGGATCAGCTGCAGGTAGCCCTCGGCCTGGTCGGCCGGGGCGAACGGGTGGATCTGGCCGAACTCCGGCCAGGTGATCGCCTCCATCTCGGTGGTGGCGTTGAGCTTCATGGTGCAGGAGCCGAGCGGGATCATGGAGCGATCGAGGGCGAGGTCCCGATCGGCGAGCATGCGCAGGTAGCGCAGCATCGCGGTCTCCGAGCGGTGCTGGTGGAACACCGGGTGGGTCAGGAACGGGTCGTCGCGCCGGAGGCCCGCCGGGATGGCGTCGGCGGTGGCGGCGTCGAGGGCGGCCAGGTCGACGTCGGCGGCGCCGAACGCCCCGAGCACCGCGGCGAGGTGCGCCTGGGTGGTGGTCTCGTCGCAGGCGATGCCGACGGTGTCGCCGTCCACGAGGCGCAGGTTGATGCCGGCGTCGAGCGCGGCGGCCACGACGGCTTCAGCCCGACCGGGCACCACGGCCGTGACGGTGTCGAAGAACGCGTCGTGGGCCACGGTGGCACCGGCGCTGCGCAGGCCGGCGGCGAGGACGGCGGCCATCCGGTGCGTGCGGTGGGCGATCTCGGTCAGCCCTTCGGGGCCGTGGTAGACGGCGTACATGGAGGCGGTGACGGCCAGGAGCACCTGGGCGGTGCAGATGTTGGACGTGGCCTTCTCCCGTCGGATGTGCTGCTCGCGGGTCTGCAGCGCCAGGCGGTAGGCGCGGTCGCCGTCGGCGTCGACCGACACGCCGACGAGGCGGCCCGGCATCGAGCGCTGGAGGCCCTCTCGCACCGCCATGTAGCCGGCGTGCGGGCCGCCGAAGCCGAGCGGCACGCCGAAGCGCTGGGCGACGCCGACGACCACGTCGGCCCCCATGGCGCCGGGGGAGCGCAGCACGGTCAGCCCGAGGATGTCCGCATCCACCGCCACGATCGCCCCGCCGGCCTTGGCCGCCGCGATCACGTCGGTCCAGTCGACGAGCCGGCCCGACGAGCCGGGGTAGGGCAGCAGGACGCCGAACGCGTCCACGTCCTCGGGCAGGCCGCCCGAGAGGTCCCGCACCTCGACGCCGATGCCGAGCGGCTCGGCCCGGGTGGCCACCACGGCGATGGTCTGCGGGTGGCAGTCCGCGTCGACCAGGAACACGGCGTCGTCGGGCTTGCCCTTGGCCGCCCGCCGGGCGAGGGTCATGGCCTCCGCTGCGGCCGTGCCCTCGTCGAGCAGCGAGGCGTTGGCGAGGGCCATGCCGGTGAGGTCCGCCACCATCGTCTGGAAGTTGAGCAGCGCCTCGAGGCGGCCTTGGGAGATCTCGGGCTGGTACGGCGTGTAGGCGGTGTACCAGGCCGGGCTCTCGAGCACGTTGCGCAGGATCACCGGCGGGGTGACCGTGGCGTGGTAGCCGAGGCCGATCATCGAGGTCAGGACCTGGTTGCGGTCCGCCAGCGCCCGCAGGTCCGCCAGCGCCTCGACCTCGCTGCGCGCCGCGGGCAGCGACAGGGCGGCGTCGGCGCGGATCACCTGGGGGAGCGCGGCGTCGACCAGCTCGTCGAGCGAGCCGTAGCCCAGCGCAGCGAGCATCTTGGCCTGGTCCTCGGGCTGCGGGCCGAGGTGGCGGCCGGCGAAGGGGGAGGCGCCCTCGAGCTCGGAGAGGGTCGGGTGGTCGGTCATGTGGAGGTCTCCTGTTCGGCCCGGGCCGCGCTGGTCTGACCTCCCCCGCTGTCTCGGGACCTGAGAGCTTCACCCGGAGGCCGGGCTTTCCCCTTCGGTGGGGCGCAGCGCTGCGCCCGCTTTCCAGCGTTGCCTGCGCTGACGGTCCTGGTGCCTGAGAGATTCCGGGGAGGACTTGCTCCTTCGGCGTGCCCCCAGGGGCACTCTCCCGCCAGCGCGAAGCGGCGTCACGATGCTACCAGGGGGCTACGCTGCGCGAAGCGGCCGAGGGAGAGGCCGCACCGATCCAGGCCGGGAGCCCTGGGGAGCTGGAGCTGGTGCCATGATCGTCCCTCGCAAGGTTGCGGCCCTCGGCCTCGCCGGCGTCCTCGTCCTGGTCGGCACCGGCTGCGGCAAGGCTGCCGAGAAGGTCCAGGAGAAGGCGCTCGAGAAGAGCACCGGCGCCAAGGACGTCGACATCAACAAGGACGGCGACGTCACCGTCAAGGACAAGGACGGCAACACCTTCCAGGTCGGGAACGCGGACCTGCCATCGGACTGGCCCGAGGACCTCAAGCCGCCGTCGAGCGTCAAGCTCGCCGGCGCCCAGACGTCGACCACCAACGGCAAGAAGAGCCTCATCGTCAGCGGCGAGACCAGCGACTCGTTCGACGACATCTACCGCGGCATCAAGAGCCAGCTGGAGGCGGCCGGCTACGAGATCACCAACGACACCAACACGTCGGGCGCCAGCGGCAACGGCGCCATCATCTCGGCCACCGGCTCGGACTGGAACGCCCAGATCACCATCGGCGAGACCGATGGCAAGACCTCGATCTTCTACGCGCTGACCCAGCCGGACGCCTGAGCGCCGCTCAGTCGACGGGCTCGGTGCTGCCGAAGGCGCCGGGCTCGACCTCGGCGATCCAGTCGAACAGGGGCTGGCCGCAGAACCAGCCGGCGGCGTGGTTGCCGACCAGGGCGGAGGTGGACCGTGCCACCTCCGCATCCATCGGATGGACCGGGCCCGCCGCGCGCGCCAGGAGCTCCACCTCGCAGGTGCGCTCCATGGTCACGTACCAGAAGATGGCTTCCTCGA
>JAXLRJ010000027.1:0-36706 GCA_046331115.1 Acidimicrobiales bacterium | reverse complement strand
GGCCAGGTACATCGGGAACCCGCCGGCCCACTTGGCCATCCAGGTCATGGGGACCCCGCCGACGAGGTGGGCGGCCGCCGCCTCCGCGGCCGCTCGGCTCTTCGGGCGGTCCTCGGCGAAGCGGTCGCGCTCCGCCTGCAGGCGGGTGGCGAGCTTGGAGCGGTCGACGTTGGCCACGGGGTCCTCCGGCGGACGGGGGGAGGGGAGGGGTGCCCGCCGAAGGTACCCCGTGGGCCGGGATCAGGCCGTGGAGCCGGCCTGCTCCTCGGCGATCTGGGCGCGCACCTCGTCCATGTCCAGGGCCTGCACCTGCGACACCAGGTCCTCGAGCGCCGCCTCGGGGAGGGCGCCGGGCTGGGCGAACAGGAGGATGCCGTCCCGGAACACCATCAGGGTGGGGATGGACTGGATGCCGGCGGCACCGGCGAGCTGCTGCTCGGCCTCGGTGTCGACCTTGCCGAAGGTGATGTCGGGGTGCTTGTCCGAGACGGACTCGAAGATGGGCCCGAACATGCGGCACGGGCCGCACCACGACGCCCACCAGTCGACCAGCACGATGCCGTCGGCGACGGTGTCCTCGAAGGTGTCCTGGGTGAGCTCGATCGTTGCCATGTGGGTGTTCTCCCGGTTCGTCGGTGGCACCTGCATCAACCCCCGTACCCCCTGGGGTATTCCCGAGGGGCCTTCCACGGCGCTTCTGGTGCAGTCGTGCGCACCATTGGCGCACAACTGCACCAGAAACCGCTCGTGGTGCGGTCAGCGCAGCGGGCGGGCCCGGTCGAGGGCGAGCGGCACCAGCCAGCGGGCCACGTCCTCGGCCGCCGTCCCCTGGTAGTGGATGCCGTCGCGCCGCAGGTCCCGCCCCACGCCGCCGCACCCCTGCTCGCACTCCTCGGCCAGGTCGACCACGCCCGCGCCGGCGGTGCGGGCCACCTCGGCCAGGACCGGGGCCAGGCAGCGGTGCCGGGCCGCCACGTCGTCGAAGCCAGTGGTCCGGGCCACGATGTCGCCGGCGCGGCGCTCGGGCAGCACGACGGTGACGGGCTGGCCGCCGCTGCCGGCCTGGGCGACGGCGTCGGCCGCCTGCGCGCGGTACGCCGACAGGTAGGCGGGCGAGCACGGCACCTCCCACCGCCCGGCGAGCTGGGCGTCGTAGGGGGCCCCGCCGAAGAAGACCACGACGGCGTCGGCTGGCGGTGCCATCGCCCCGAGGCGCTTGCGGTACTCCCGGAAGCACGGGCTGGCCGCCGCCGTGGTCAGCCGCTTCCCGTACCCGTCGCGCAGCGGCGCACCGGCCATGAGCTGGCAGCCCCACACGCCGCCGTTGCGGACCGACACGTCGAGGTCTCGTTGGAGCGGCCGGATCCCCTCGCGGGCCAGGTTCTCGGCCACCGAGTCGCCGAGGACCGCCACCTGGGTGCCCGTGGGCAGGTGGTCCGCGAGCGTCATGAAGCTGCCGTCCTCCCGGAAGGACAGGGGCGCTGGTGCCCCCAGGGCACCGAGCCACACGGCGGTCGCCGCCACGGCCAGGCCAGCGAGCGAGGCGAGGAACGTGGTGAGGGGGTCCGTCCGCCACCGGCGCACCGGCTGCTCGACCAGCGAGTACGACACCGACGCGGCCGCGACGGTGACGAGCAGCCGCAGCGCGAAGAGCGCGATGCCATCGAGCCCGGTGCGCAGCGGGTCGAGCCACACGAAGATCGGCCAGTGCCACAGGTACAGCCCGTAGCTGATCAGCCCGGCCTGGCGCAGCACCCGGCCCTCGAACAGCCGGGCGGGCCAGGTCCCGGGTCGGGAGGCCAGGGCCCACACCACGGCCCCGCCGGCGAGGCTGCAGGCGAACAGCCCGCCGCGGAACAGCCACGGCGACCCCAGGTCGAGCAGCGCCCACGCGGCGGCCAGGACGGCCAGCCCGGCGAACCCGACGGTCTCGGTGAGCGAACGATCGGGTGGGCCCAGCCCGCGGCTCCGCCGTTCCACCCGGCGGGCCGCGATGGCGGCGCCGACCGCCACGCCCGCGATGCGCACGTGGGTCCCCAGGTAGGACGTCATCGTCCACGAGCCGAGCGAATCGCCGACGATCCCCCACGCGGCCGACCAGGCGGCCACGCCCACGGCGATCGTGAGGACCGCCGAGGCAGTGGAGCCGTTCGCCGCTCGGCCGCGGCCTCGCCGGCGGCGGGCGACGAGGGCCACCACCAGCGGCCACACCAGGTAGAACTGCTCCTCGATCCCGAGGCTCCACATGTGCTCGTACGGGGAGCGGCCCCCGGTGCCGGCGCCGTAGCCCCCACCGGTGAGGATCGAGTGCCAGTTGGCGGCGTAGGCCAGGGCGGCCAGGCCGTCGCCGCGGATCGCCCGCCACTGCAGCGGGTCGGCAAGCCACCGGGACCCGATCGACACCACGACCACCACGGCGAACAGGGCGGGTAGCAGCCGGCGGCAGCGGCGGGCCCAGAACTCGGCCAGCCCCACCCCGCCGGTCCGCCCCGCCTCGTCCAGGAGCAGCGACGTGATCAGGAACCCGGAGAGGACGAAGAACAGGTCGACGCCCAGGTAGCCACCATCGAGGTAGCCGCCGTGGAACGCGAGCACGGCGAGCACCGCGGCGCCTCGCAGCCCGTCGAGGGCGTCGATGCGGGGCAGGCCCGGGCGGGTCGACGGCGTCGAGCCGCGGCGCCGGCGATCGGCGCTGGCCGGTCGCTCGGGCCCGGTGATCGTCTGGCCCGCGGACGGCGTGCCGGTGGTCCCCATGGGGCGGGACCGTAGGCGCGTCCCGTTTCTGGTGCATTCGTGCGGCCCAGTGGCACGCAACTGCACCAGAAAGCTCGGGAGCCGGGAGCCGGGAGCCGGGAGCCGGGAGTGGGGAGTGGAGAGCGGGGAGTCGGGGCGCGGGCGCGGGCGAAGGTCGTGCGCGTGGGGCGAGGTCAGGCGCCGGGGGGCTCGGTGACGAAGTCGATGAGCTCCTCGACCGCGCCGATGAGCGGCGGCTCGAGGTCCGTCCAGCTGGTCACCCGACCGAGGAGCTGCTTCCAGAAGCGGCCGGGCTCCGCGTCGACGCCCAGCCGGCGCAGCACCCCCTCCTTCCAGGGCTCGCCTCGGGGCACGGTCGGCCAGGCCTCGACCCCGATCACCCGGGGCTTCACCGCCTGCCAGATGTCGACGAAGGGGTGGCCGGTCACGAGCACGTGGGGCGACATGGCCATGGCGGCCTCGGCGATCCGGGACTCCTTCGAGCCGTCGACCAGGTGGTCCAGGAGGATGCCGAGGCGGCGGCCCGGGCGCGGGCCGAAGGCACGGACGACCTCCTCGAGGTGGTCGGCGCCCTCCAGCCGCTCGACCACGACGCCCTCGCCCCGCAGGTCGTCGCCCCACACCTTCTCGACCAGCTCGGCGTCGTGGATGCCCTCGACCAGGATGCGGCTGGCCTTGGCCACCTGGGCGGGCGCCGCCGGCGCCGCGATGGACCCCGATGCCGTCACCTTCGGGGCGGCCGGTGCGGTGCCTGGGGCGGGGCCGCGGGGCACCACGAGCGTGACCACCTGCCCGTCGACCTCGAACCCACCGGCCAGCAGCGCCATCCGATGCTCGAAGCCCTGCCGGTCGCGGACGTGCAGGTAGCCGTTGACCACGCCGAGGACGGTGCCGGTGATGGGCGTGCCCCGCTGCTTGACCACCAGGCCAGGCCGGGCGGCGACGGTCGGGTGGCGGTCCCTCGGCCGCTTGGGGCCATCGAGGTCGATGGGCTCGGAGAGGATGCCGGGATCGCGCCGGCGGGGCGGGGGAGCGGACGGCGGTGGGGCCACGGCCCAAAGGTAGGGCCTAGCCTTGCCGCCATGGACCCACGTGCCTGGTCGGTGACGCCCTCTGGTCCCCTGCGGGGCGACGTCTACATCCGGGGGTCGAAGAACGCCGTCACCAAGCACATGGTGGCGGCCATCCTGGGCGAGGGCACCTCCACCGTGCGCAACGTGCCCGAGGTCGGTGACGTCGACATCACCGCGGACATCTTGCGCTCGCTCGGCGTGGCGGTGGACCACGACCTCGCCACCGGGACGATCACCGTGGAGCCCCACGCCGGGGTCACGACCCGGGTCCCCACCTCGTTCAGCGGCCTCAACCGCATCCCGATCCTGCTGCTCGGCCCGCTGCTGCACCGCACCGGCGAGGCGTTCGTGCCGCTCGTCGGCGGCGACCCGATCGGCCGGCGCCCCGTGGACTTCCACATGAGCGCGCTGCGGGCGCTCGGGGCGGAGATCGAGGAGACCGACGAAGGCCTGCAGGCCAAGGCGTCGCGCCTGCGCGGGGCCAAGATCGAGCTGCCCTACCCGTCGGTGGGCGCCACCGAGACCGTGCTGCTCACCGCCGTGCTGGCCGAGGGCCGGACCGTGCTGCGCAACGCCGCCACCGAGCCGGAGGTCATCGAGCTCGCCCTGTTCCTGCAGCGCATGGGCGCACGGATCGAGCAGTCCCCGGGCCGCAAGTTCACCATCGACGGCGTCGAGTCCCTGAAGGGCGCGGAGACCACGCTCGCGGGCGACCGCAACGAGGCGTTCTCCTACCTGGTCGCTGGGCTCGTCACGGGCGGTGAGGTGCGGGTGCACGGCTGCGCCCAGGACCGCATCGTCACCGCCGTCACCACCCTCAACCGGATGGGCGCTCGCTTCGACATCACCGACGACTACATCCAGGCGTCCGCGCCCGACGGGCTGACGCCGGCCGCCGTGCAGACCGACACCCACCCCGGGTTCATGACCGACTGGCAGACGCCGCTCGTCGTCCTGTTCACCCAGGCCGACGGCATGAGCGTGCTGCACGAGACCGTCTACGAGGACCGCCTCGTGTACGTGCCCGCCCTCAAGCAGATGGGCGCCGAGATCGAGCTGTTCTCGACGTGCCTCGGCGGCGAGTCCTGCCGGTTCCACGACACCAACGCCGTGCACTCGGCGGTCGTCAAGGGCATCTCCAAGCTGCGGGGCGCCAAGGTCGAGGTGCCCGACGTGCGGGCCGGCTTCTCATCGGTCATCGCCGCGGCCATCGCGGACGGCCCGTCCGAGCTGACGGGCATCCACCACCTCGAGCGCGGCTACCACCGGCCCGCCGAGCAGTTCGCGGAGCTCGGCCTGCCCATCACCGTCGTCGGCGGGTGATCCTCCTCGATGCCGCCGGGCTGGGTGCCTCCCGGCCCGGGCGCCAGCTGTTCCACGACGTCTCGCTCACCTTGTCGACCGGCGACCGCCTCGGGGCTCGTCGGCATCAACGGGACCGGCAAGTCCACCCTGCTGCGCGTGCTGGCTGGCCGGGCCGCGCTGAAGTCGGGCACCGTGCGGCGCAGGCGACGCCCGGGTGGTGATGCTCGACCAGGCCGACGAGCTGCCGGCGGGCACCGTGCGGGCCGCGGTGGCACCCGGTGCCCACCCGGACCGGGAGTGGGAGGCCGATGCCATCCTGAGCCGCCTCGGCATCGGCGAGCTCGCGGACGCGCCCACCGACCGGCTGAGCGGCGGCCAGGCCAAGCGGGTCGCCCTCGCCCGGGCGCTGGTGGAGGTCGGCCCTGGGGGCGGGCCCGACGACGACGCCGTCCTGCTGATCCTGGACGAGCCCACCAACCACCTCGACCTCGACGCCATCGCCTGGCTCGAGGACCGGCTGGCGGCGCACCGCGGCGGCTTGGTGCTGGTCACCCACGACCGCCACGTGCTTGACCGGCTCACCACCCGGATCCTCGAGCTCGACCGAGGCCGGGCCCACGTCCACGACGGGGGCTACGAGTCGTACCTGGAGGCGAGGTTCGAGCGGGAGGCGCAGGCCGCCCAGGCCGAGGCGGTCCGCCGCAACCTGGCGCGCAAGGAGCTGGCCTGGCTGCGCCGGGGCGCGCCGGCGCGGACCTCCAAGCCGAAGGCCCACATCCGCTCGGCCACGGCCATCGTCGAGGGGCGCGCCGAGGCGGCCGCCCGCACTGGCGACCTGCCGCTGCACGTCGAGACCCCACGCCTGGGGGACCAGGTCGTGGAGCTCCACGGGGTCGGCCACCGCTACGGCGACGGCCCCTGGCTGTTCCGTGGGGTCGACCTGCTCCTCGATCCCCGGGAGCGGCTCGGGGTGGTGGGGCCCAACGGCGCGGGCAAGACCACGCTGCTCAAGGTGCTGGCCGGCCAGGTGGCGCCGGCCGAGGGGCGGCGGGTGGTGGGCTCGACGGTCGAGCTCGCCATCTGGGACCAGCGCGGCGCGGACCTCGACCCGTCCCAGCGGGTGCGCGACGCGGTGGCCGGCCCGGCGCGGCGGGCCGACTGGTCCGATGCTGCGCTGCTCGAGCGGTTCTGGTTCGACGGCGACGCCCAGTGGGCGCCCATCGGCACCCTGTCGGGCGGCGAGCGCCGCCGGCTCCAGCTCCTGCTGACCCTGGCCAAGCGGCCCAACGTGCTGCTGCTCGACGAGCCGACCAACGACCTCGACATCGAATCGCTGCGGGCCCTGGAGGACTTCCTCGACGACTGGCCCGGTGCGCTGGTGGTCGTGAGCCACGACCGGGCGTTCCTGGGCCGGACGGTGGCCGACGTGGTGGTGGTCGACGACCAGCACGACGTGACCCGCGTGCCGGGCGGGTACGCCGGCTGGGAGCAGGCCCGCCACTTGCGCCGTCCCACGGGCGGCAAGGCGCCGACCGCCTCGGGGCCTCCCTCGGCCGGCGCACCGGCAGCCACCCCCTCGACGCCGCCGGACGGGCGCGCCCCGGCGGCGACGAAGGGGCCGAGGCCCGGCGAGCCCGGTCGACCCTCCACCGCAAGGGCGGGCCGCAGCGCCAGCACGCTCGGACGGCTCATGCGGGAGGCAGAAGGAGATGCGCCGGCTGGAGTCCCAGCGCGAGAAGCTCGCCGTCGCGCTCGGGTCGGTGGATCCCGCCGACCACCAGGCTCGCATCGGCCGGCCAGCAGCTCGCCGACACGGAGGCGGCGCTGGCCGACGTGGAGGAGCGCTGGCTGGAGCTGGGCGCCGAGCTCGAGGCCTGACCACGCCTCGTCGGCCAGCGATCTGGTCGATCCCCGCCGTGGTGGGGCGGTGATCGACCAGCTTTGGTGGGGGCCCTCGTGGGATGTGGTCGATTCCTGCCGTGGTGGGGCGGTGATCGACCAGCGTCGGGCGGGCGCTGGCCGTCGAGGTCGGGCGAAGGGCCGGAGGCGACGTGGTTGACTGCGGCGATGCCCACCCACGAGCGAGAGCTGACCGAGCCGGTCGACCTGTGCACGCCCGACGGGCGGCGCCTGAACGCCGCCGCCAAGGGCTGGTCCCGCCGGCCGCTCCACACCGGCAACCTCCACGGCGGGTGGGGGCGCACCAAGCGTTGGGACTACTGGGCGGTGCTGGCCGACGACCTGGTCGTGTCGGTCACCTACGCCGACGTCGACTACCTCGGCATCGCCGACGTCTGGTGGTGCCGTCCTTCCACTGGCGAGACCGGCGGCCACGCCGCCAACGTGCCGCTGGCGAAGGGGATCGCCCTCCCCGAGCTGCCCGGCTCGGCGCCGCTGCGGTACCGCTCGCCCCAGCTCGACCTCGACCTCGTGGACGACGAGGGCGGCACCACGATCACCGCCCGCTGGACCGAGGCGAGCGGTGTCCCCGGGACGCTCGACGTGCGCATCGAGCAGCCGCCGGGCCACGAGTCGCTGAACGTGGTGATCCCCTGGTCCGCCGACCGGTTCCAGTACACCTCCAAGCACCAGGCCCGACCGGCGACCGGGACGCTGGTGGTGGGCGGCGACCCTCGCCGCCTCGACGGCGAAGGTGGAGCGTCCTCGACGTGGGCCGCGGCCGCTGGCCGTACCGCACCCGCTGGAACTGGGGCGGCGGCGCCGGGCGCTCCGCCGGCGAGCGGTCGTGGGCATCCAGATCGGGGCCAAGTGGACCGCGGGCACCGGCGCCACCGAGAACGGCGTCATCGTGGACGGGCGGCTCCACAAGATCGGCCGGGAGCTCACCTGGGACTACGACTGGGACCACCCGCTGCGGCGTGGCGGGTGCCCACCCCGACGGTTCCTTCGACCTCGTGCTCGACCCCACCTACGACCGCCACTCCAAGGTCGAGGCCCTCGTGCTGGGCACCAGGGTCCACCAGGTGTTCGGCACCTGGAGCGGCCACGTCACCGCCGAGGACGGCACCCGCCACCACCTCGAGGGGATCAGGGGCTTCGCGGAGGAGTCCCGGTCTCGCTGGTAGCCGCGGCCGGCTCGGCCCGCGCCGATCGGGCGCTGCGCCGGGCGGCGTCCGCCGAGGCGGTGCCGGACCCCACGGTCTGCACGGGGAGGGCGGCCACCAGGAGGCCGGGGCCGATGATGCGTCGGTTCGGTGCCATCGGCGCATCGTGCGCCGCGGACCTGGGAGGCCCGTGCGGTGGCCCTGTGGCTTCCCTGGGAGCGGGGTGGACGGGCCTCGACCGGCGGTGACCGCCTAGCCTGCTCCGGCGGCTCGCGCCCGTTCCCCCTCGGCCGCGGCGGGCCGCTCCCATCCACCTCCCATCGGAGAACCTCCGTGCCCAACGAGACCACCGTCGACATCGCCCCTGCCACCGGCAAGCTGGGCGTCCTGCTGCCCGGGATGGGCGCGGTCGGCACCACCTTCATCGCCGGCTGCCTGGCCATCCGCAAGGGCCTGGCCAAGCCGTTCGGCTCGCTCACCCAGATGGGCACCATCCGCCTCGGCAACCGGGCGGACCAGAACGTGCCGCTCATCAAGGACTACGTGCCGCTGGCCTCGCTCGACGACCTGGCCTTCGGTGGGTGGGACGTGTTCGAGGACGACGCCTACGTGGCCGCCAAGCGCGCCGGCGTGCTCGACGACCACATGCTCGAGCAGCTCGGCGAGGAGCTGCGGGCCATCAAGCCCATGACCGCCGTGTTCGAGCAGGCCTACGTGAAGAACCTGCACGGCAACCACATCAAGGACGGCACGTCCAAGTGGGACCTCGCCCAGCAGCTGGAGAACGACATCCAGGCCTTCAGCGAGGCCAACGGCTGCGATCGGCTCGTCGCCGTGTGGTGCGGCTCGACCGAGGTGTACCGCGAGCCCACCGCCGTCCACCAGACCCTCGCCAACTTCGAGCAGGGCCTCCGTGACAGCGACCCGGACATCGCCCCCAGCCAGATCTACGCCTACGCCCTGCTCAAGCTCGGCATCCCGCTCGCCAACGGCGCCCCCAACCTCAACCTGGACACGCCGGCGCTCATGGAGCTGGCCGCCGCCCACCACGTGCCGTTCACCGGCAAGGACTTCAAGACGGGCCAGACCCTGATGAAGACCATCCTCGCCCCCGGCCTGAAGACCCGCATGCTCGGCGTCGAGGGCTGGTACTCCACCAACATCCTGGGCAACCGCGACGGCGAGATCCTCGACGACCCCGAGAGCTTCAAGGCCAAGGAGGTGTCGAAGCTCGGCGTGCTCGACACCATCTTCGAGCCGGAGCGCTACCCGGACCTCTACGGCGACATCCACCACGTGGTCCGCATCAACTACTACCCCCCGCGCGGCGACAACAAGGAGGGGTGGGACAACATCGACATCTTCGGGTGGCTCGGCTACAAGATGCAGATCAAGGTCGACTTCCTGTGCCGGGACTCGATCCTCGCCGCCCCGCTGGTGCTCGACCTGGCCCTGTTCCTGGACCTCGCCAAGCGCGCCGGGATGGAGGGCAACCAGGACTGGCTGAGCTTCTACTGGAAGTCCCCGCAGGAGCCGGCGCCGGGCCTCAAGCCCGAGCACGACATCTTCATCCAGCAGATGAAGCTGAAGAACACGCTGCGCCAGCTCATGGGCGACTCGCCGGTCACCCACATCGACGAGGTCGAGTAGGCGGGCGCCGGCCCGCCGGCGCTACCAGTCGATGCCGAGCAGGCTGCGCATCGCGGCCTGGAACTCCGCGTCGCCCAGCTCCTTGCGGGCGGCCAAGACCATCGCCGCGTCCGCGCCCACGGGCACGCGCAGCGGGGTGGCCGGGTCGTCGACCGCGTCGGCGATGGCCTGGCCGACCAGCTCCGGGCCGGGGCGGCCGCCAGGACCGACCAGCGTGGCGTCGGCGCCGGACCACTGGCGCCGCAGCTCCTCGTAGGGCGTGCCCTCCTCGCCGTGGCGCACCTGGTTGGTCATGCCCGGGGCGATGTAGCCGGGCTCGACGATCACCACCCGCACCCCGAAGTGCCCGACCTCGAACGCCAGGGACTCGCTCAGCGCCTCCAGCGCGTGCTTGGTGCCGCAGTAGGCGCCGGCGAGCGGTGCCGCCACCCGCCCCTCGACCGAGGTCACGTTGACGACGACGCCCCGGCCGCGCTCGCGCATGGCCGGCACGAACGCCCGGACCATCCGCATCGGGCCGAACACGTTGGTCTCGAACATCCTGGCCAGCACGTCGTGCGGGTAGGTCTCGAGGGGGCCGGTCTCGCTGATGCCGGCGTTGTTCACCAGCACGTCGATCTCGCCGGCCTCGGCCACGCAGGCGGCCACCGACGCGTCGCTGGTGACGTCGAGCGGCAGGCGCAGCGCCACGCCGAGGTCGGCCAAGACCTCCGGGCGCCTGGCGGTGGCCACGACCTCGTGGCCCCGCGCCTGGAGGGCCTCGCAGGTGGCTCGGCCGATGCCGGTGCCGGCGCCGGTGACGAGGGCCCGCACGTCAGGCCCCGTCGCCGACGGTGCGGTGGAGGAAGTCGATGGTGCGTGCGAACGCCAGGTCGCTCGACGCTCGATCGAAGTCGGCTCGGCGATCGCAGTTGAAGCCGTGGCCGGCCGGGTAGCGGTGGAACGTGGCGTCGGGCCAGCGGGCCTCGAGGCGTCGCCCGTCCTCCGGGGTCACCCGGGTGTCGGTGTCGCCGAGGTGCACGAGCAGTGGCACGTGGGGCTGGTCGGCGACGAGGAGCTCGGCAGCCATCGACGGGTAGTAGGCCACTGCGGCGCCGATGGACCGGGGTGCCCGGCAGGCCACCGCGGCGCTCAGCATGCCGCCGTAGCAGAACCCCACGGTGGCCACCCGGCCGGCGCCCGCGACCCGGACGGCGAGGTGGTCTGCGGTGGCCACGAGGTCGGTGATCGGGTGGTCGATCGGTGCGCCCCACGCCAGCTCCCGGCCCGCTTCGGTGCCCGCCGCGTCGTAATCGAGCTCGACGCCCCGCTGGATGCGATCGAACAGCGCCGGCGCCGCGGCGAGGAAGCCGGCGGCGGCGAAGCGGTCGGCGACCGACCGGATGTGGTCGTTGACGCCGAAGATCTCCTGCACCACGACGACGGCGGCGCTCGGGGTGCCGGCTGGCTCGGCCACGTAGGCGTCGAAGGCGTGGCCGTCCGGTGCGGTGAGCACCTCGGTGGTCACGGCTGGGCCCCTTCCACGCTGGCGATCACGCCGGCGACGTGCGGTGGCGTGAGGCCGAGGGCCTGGCCGACCGTGGCCAGCAGCTCGCGTTGCGCCGGGGTGATCGGGGAGCCGGCGGCCGCCACCGCGGCCAGGTCGGTGAGCATCCGCTCCCGGGCCACCAGGTCGAGCTCTGCCGCCAGCGGCTCGACATAGGCGGGGGCCTGGGCGGGGTGGAGGTGGCCGAGGTCGCTGTCGAGGGTGGCCAGGTCGTAGCTGGGCACCACCCGCGCCACGGTGGACACGGCCGCAGCGCGCAGGCGCTCGTCGGTGCGGTCGCCGGCGCCGACCAGCAGCACGACGATGGCCCGCACCGCGTTGGCGACCACGTCGTGGAGGGTGGCGGCGGTGGGGTGGTCGAGCACGTCGGGGCGGAACGTGCGGTTGCAGGTGGTGCAGCGCACCTGCCGGCCGACCACCCCCATCGGGATGATCGGGATGAAGAAGAGGGCGAACCAGCGGCGCGCCTCCTGCAGGATGCCCTGGCGGTCGGCGCCACAGCCCGGGCAGGCGAACGTGTGGTGGGACACGTCCCGGAACCGCAACCGGAACCCGAAGATGAGCAGCATCGACGCCGACTGTACGCCTCGGCCCCGTCCGCCGGCGCCGGGCTCCTAGGACCGGTCGACGGGGTCGTCGTCCGCCGGCTCCACGGCCGCCACCACCTGGCTGATGACGCCGGTGAGGTGGGTGGGGGTCAGCCCGAGCTCGGTGCCGGTGGCGGCCAGGAGCTGGCGCTGGTTGGGGGTGACGGTGTTCGCGGACATGGCCACGTGGACGAGCCCCCGGATGAGGTGCTCCTTGCCCTCGGGCGCGAGCTCCACCGCCAGGACCTGCACGTGCACGTGGGCTTGGGCCGGGTCCAGGGCAGCCATGTCCCGGTCGAGCTGGTTCTGGTCGTAGGTGGGGGTGGACGCCCGCACGTGCAGCACGGCGCGCGAGCGCAGCGCCCGGTCCGTGGGGTCGCCGGTCCGGACCACGAGCGCCGTCAGGGCTCGGGTGGCGCGGGCGAGCTCCTCGGCGAGCGCCGCAGAGGTGAGCCGCTGGGTGGCCTCCATCGGGTGGTCCGTCCAGCAGGCGACGCAGGTGAGGTGGCGGCCCTCCTTGCGGAGCGGCAGCAGGGGCACCCGCCCGAGCGACAGCCAGCGTCGGCCCTCGCGCACCTCGGCGGCGCGGTCGCCGCCGCACGTCGGGCAGAAGAACGCCACCCCGTCGACGGTGGTGCTTCGGATGGTCACGAGTGGTCGGAGGGGCATGGTCGTCCGAGGGTGTCGTCCGCCGTGGGAGCGTCGCCCGTCGGGCGACCGGGGAGATGGTAGAGGCCGACGGTTTCAGGCGCTCAGCGAGGCCGTTACGGGTTCCTGACCGGTCACGTCAGGTTTCGGGGGCGCACCGGTAGCCTGGCCGGGCCATGGACGAGACCACCACCGAAGCCCCTGCCCCGCCGGTCGTGCCCCTGCGGATCACCGAGCCCGCCCTCGCCCAGGTGATGTCGATCCTGGAGGCCGAGGACGACCCCGAGTCGCTGGGCCTGCGGGTCGCCGTCACCGGCACCCGCGGGGTCGAGTACGCGTACGACCTGTCCTTCGAGGAGCGGGCCGAGGCGGAGGACGACGACCTCGTCTACAACCAGGGCGACCTCGTGGTGATGATCCCGGCGGACAGCGTCGACCCGCTGTGGGGGGCCACGCTGGACCTGCCGTCGACGCCCGGCCAGGCCGGCCTGGTCATCCGCAACCCCAACCGGCCGGACCCCCTCGCCGGGCTGGACATCGAGCTCTCCGGCACGGTCGCCGAGCGCATCGAGCAGCTCCTCACCCAGCAGATCAACCCGGCGCTCGCCGCCCACGGCGGCTTCGCGTCGCTGGTCGAGGTGGTGGAGGATGACACCAAGGCCGTGGTCACCATGGGCGGTGGGTGCCAGGGCTGCGCGGTCAGCGCGGTCACCCTCCAGGACGGCATCAAGAAGGCGATCCTCGAGCACATCCCGGAGATCACCGAGGTGGTCGACGCGACCGACCACCAGGCCGGCGAGAACCCCTTCTACACCTGACCCCCCCGGCCCCCGGCCCCGGCCCCCAGCCCGCCTGCGCTCGGCCCCAGCCCCCACGATTGCTGGTCGATCTTCGTCGGTGTGGGTCGAGGATCGACCACATTGCGCTGAGATCGACCAGCGTGCCGTGGCCCTGCCCGATTGCTGGTCGATCTTCGTCGCTCTGGGTCGAAGATCGACCAGATCGTGCTGAGATCGACCAGCGTGTGGGCTGAGATCGACCCGCGGGTGGGTGGCCACCGGTCACCGTGACTGGCCTGGCGCGGAGCCTCCGGCGGCGAGGGCGCGGCGGACCGACGCCACGATGTACTCGTCGGGCATCGACCAGCTGAACCGCAGGAGGTGCCAACCGAGCAGGACGAGCTCGTTGCCGCGGATCCGATCGGGCTCGAACGCCGATCGGATCCCGTGGGTCTCCCAGCCGTCGCACTCGATCGCGACCATCGGGGCTGGGAAGGCGAGATCGATGTACGCGATGGATCCATCGGTCCGCACGACCGGGTGCTGCCGGACGGGCTCGGGCAGACCCGCTGCTCGCAGCACGCCGATGACCCGGGACTCGAACGCAGACCGCCCCGGGTCGGCGTCACCGCACCGCATGGCAACCGCTGCCATGGCGGCGAGGGGTGGAGGTCGGCCCGGGACCGTCAGACGATTGCAGCAGTCGATGAGGTCGTCGAGTTGCATCCCATGGTCTCGCATCGCGCTGTCGACCCATCGGCCGACCACGTCGTTGCCCTGGCCGGGCGCGAGATCGGTGATCGTCCGGGCAGGCGATGTGCGAGGGATCTCCCCGGCCGGCCGAACGACGTCCTCGTCGATCACCAGGATCGATCGATGCACGGTGACGCCGGGCAGCCTGACCCGGCGGTGGTCGGCCACCTGGATCTCGATCTTCCCGCTCCGTCGGACGAACCCCCACAGCCGGGCGGCCGTGCGGTGGCTGGCGACGGCATCGGGCCCCGCTGCCAGGCACGCCGCCAGGACCTCGTGCGCCCACCCAGGGGCGAGCGCACCGACCAGGTACACCCCGGTCCGCATGGTCTGCCACGAGCCGTTGGCAAGTTGCGTGCGGATCGAGCGGTCGGTCATGCCGAGCGCGAGCGCTTGCTGTCGCGTCACCATCCCATGCTGGGAGCGTGCGATCGCCATGAGGGGGCGAAGGTCCATCGTGGGTCCGTCCTGCGTCCTGGCGGGCTCGGGGAGCTCCGCAGGATCGCCGCCCAGGCGACGCTCAGCCTGTCAGTGCGACGCATCTGGGGCATCGGACCACGAGGTCTGGTCGATCTCGGCGGAAGGTGGTCGATCTTCGACCGCCAGGGGCGAAGATCGACCAGAGATCACGGCTTGGAGCGTCGGCCTGGGGCGGCGGCCCCGGTGGGGGTGGCGTCAGCGGGTGGCGTCAGCGGGTGGCGCGGACGGTGTCGGCGATGCCGGCGGGGTCGAGGCCCAGGGAGGCCAGGATCGCGTCGGGCTTGCCCTGGGGGATGTAGGCCACCGGGACGCCGAGCACGTCCACGCGGGGGGTGCGGCCCGTGCCCGCGGTGCGGTCCGTGAGCTGCTGGGCGATGGCGGCACCGATGCCGCCCTCGCGGAGGCCGTCTTCGACCGTGACCACGTGGTCGAAGGCTGCGGCGTCGTCGAGCATGGCCTCGTCTAGCGGCTTGACCACCCGGGGGTCCCAGACGGTGGCGGTGATCCCCTCCGTGGCGAGCAGGTCGGCCGCCTCGAGGCAGGCACCGAACATCTTGCCGACGCCGATCAGGCACACGTCGGTGCCGGTGCGCGCCCGGCGGGCCGACAGGCCGTGGCCGATCTCGTTCTCCTCGACCATCGGCGCCGCGGTCTTGGGCCAGCGCAGCGACACCGGCCCGTCGCACAGGTCCAGCGCGTCGTGGAGCATCACCTGGAGCTCCTGGTACGACGACGGGGCGAACATCGTGATGCCCGGCACCTTGGAGAGCAGCACCAGGTCCAGCACGCCGTGGTGCGACGGGCCGTCGTCGCCGGTGATGCCAGCGCGATCGAGGCAGAAGACCACCGGGAGGTGGTGGAGGCCGACGTCGAGGTTGGCCTGGTCGAACGCCCGGGACAGGAACGTGCTGTACACGGCGACCACGGGGCGCAGCCCGCCCATGGCCATGCCCGCCGCCGCGGTGACCGCGTGCTGCTCGGCGATGCCCACGTCGACGAACCGGTCCGGGAAGCGCTCCTCGAACGGCAGCAGGCCGGTCGAGCCGGGCATGGCGGCGGTGATGGCCACCAGCTCGGGTCGGGCCTCGCCCTCCTTGACGATCGCCTCGGTGAACGCCCCCGTGTAGGACGGCGCCCCCGGGCCGGCGGGCTGGGGGCCGACCTCGGGGTTGAACATGGACGTGTCGTGGAGGTGCTTCTCCTCGTCCTGCTCGGCGGGCGGGTAGCCCTTGCCCTTCTGGGTCAGCACGTGCACCACGACGGGCCCGTCGAACTCGGCGGCGTTGCGCAGCGCCTCCTCGAGCAGCTCGATGTCGTGGCCGTCGAACGGGCCGGAGTAGCGGACGCCGAGGGTCTCGAAGAAGATCGGCGGCTCGAGCATCTCCCGGAGCCCGGCGCGGGCGCCGGCGAGCCCCCAGGCGAGGTGCTGGCCGACCATCGGGACCTGGCGGACCATCTCCTCGGCCTTGCGCCGCTGCTTCAGGTAGCGCGGGTCGAGGCGCAGGCGCGAGACCGAGGCGGTGAGCCGTCCCACCGTGGGTGCGTACGACCGGCCGTTGTCGTTGAGGACGATGATCGCCCGGCGGCCGGTGTGGCCCAGGTTGTTGAGCGCCTCGTAGGCCATGCCGCCGGTGAGGGCGCCGTCGCCGATGACGGCCACCACGTGGTGGCGGCGGGCCTCGTCGCCGTGGCGGCGGGCGGCCTCGACGCGGGCGTCCTCGGCCATGGCCAGGCCGTGGGCGTAGGAGATGGCCGTGGAGGCGTGGCTGTTCTCGACGAGGTCGTGGGGGGACTCGGCCCGGCACGGGTAGCCGGAGAGGCCCTCGGCCTGGCGCAGCTGGGCGAACCCGTCCTGGCGGCCGGTGACGAGCTTGTGGACGTAGGCGAGGTGCCCGGTGTCCCAGATGAGCCGGTCGTCGGGGGAGTCGAACACCCGGTGGAGGGCCAGGGTCAGCTCCACCACGCCGAGGTTCGAGCCCAGGTGGCCGCCGCTCTGGGCGACCGAGGCCACCACGAACTCCCGGATCTCGCTCGCGAGCACCTCCAGCTCCGCAGGCGTGAGCGTGCGGAGGTCGGCAGGGGAGGTGATGGTCTCGAGCAGCATCGGCGGGCGTTCTCCAGGGTGGCTCGGCGGCGCCTCGTGGGGCGCGAGCGTCCGGAGGGAACGCTACCTCCCAGGCCCCGCGAACTCCCCTCGCGAGCGGGACGATCGCGCCTCGCCCCGGTCCGGGACGCCCCGGCGGCCCCTACAGTTGGCCCGTGGCGCAGGTGGATCGGGCGAAGGAGCTGGGGGAGCAGACCCTTGCGTCGTTGCGTCGCAGCGTCGCCGAGCGGCTGGCAGACCTGATCCGCAGCGACCCGGAGTGGGCGGAGCAGGCTGCCGACGTCGGCCTCGTAGACCGGGCATGGCTGGAGCGACCGGGCGAGAGCCCGTTCCGCACGGCCCCGCCGACCGAGATGGTCCAGCGGTTCCTCGAGCGCACCTCCGAGCGCCGGCCCTCGACCCTGGCGAGCATGGGCCTCAGCGCCCTCCAGGGCCTGTCGCTCGGGCGCCTGGAGGGCGACGAGGTCGTGCCGCACCAGGAGGTGACGGTGGTGTTCACCGACCTGGAGGGCTTCACTACGTTCACGGCGCGGGAAGGCGACGAGGTCGCCGCCGCGCTGGTGGCTGACCACCAGCGCACGATCGGCCCGATCGTGCGCAGCCGCGGCGGCCGGGTCGTGAAGCGGATGGGCGACGGCCTGATGATCACGTTCCCGGCGGCGGAGGCGGCGGTCCTCGCGGCGCTGGAGCTGGTCGAGGCGGTGGAGGAGCCGTTGCGCCTGCGCGTCGGCATGCACCTCGGCGAAGCGGTCGTGACCCGCGACGACGTGCTGGGCCACGTGGTGAACGTGGCCGCCCGGGTCACCGAGCAGGCCAAGGGCGGCCAGGTGGTGGCGTCGGTCGACGTGCGCGAGGCGGTCGGGCCGATGCCCGGGGTGGCCTTCGGGCGGGCCCGGCGGGTGCGGTTGAAGGGCGTCGAGCCGATGTCGATCGTCCGGGCCCAGCGGGCGCCGTGACCCTGTCGGAGCCCGCCCGCCGCGAGCTGCTCGAGACCATCGAGATGCAGCGCCTCGGGTGCGAGCTCGCCGGTTCGCCCCTCTACTCGGCGGTGCTGCAGCGGGTGGCCGACGACGTCCGCTCCGCCGGGCCCTTCGCCGGGCTGCTCGAGCCGCTTGCCAGCGCGCCCTTCGGCGACGCCGCCGTGCTGCGACTGACGGCCGCGCTCCACCTGCTGGTGCTGGAGGGCGTGGCCCCGGACCTGGCCCGGTGGTACCCGTCGGTCGGGGGCGACGCCGATCCCGACGATGCTGGCCTCGGCCGATCGCTGGTGGTCGTCGCCGAGGCGCACCGTGCGGTGCTGGAGCCTGCGCGCTGCGCCGGGGCGTGCAGACGAACGAGGTCGGTCGCTCGGCGGCGCTCGTCGGCGGAGTACCTGGAGGTGGCCAAGGCGGGCCTGCCGCTGCGGATCCTGGAGGTCGGCGCCAGCGCAGGGCTCAACCTGGCCTTCGACCGCTACCGGTACGTGGACGTGGACCAGGCCTTCGGCCCCGAGGGCAGCCCGCTCGTCTTCGAGCACCCGTGGTACTTCGGTGCTCCCGACCTGTCGACGCCGCTCGAGGTCGCCTCGCGCTCCGGCTGCGACCCGAGCCCGCTCGACGTGACCACCCACGAGGGCCGCCAGCGCCTGCGCTCGTTCGTGTGGGCGGACCAGCTCGATCGCCTGGCCCGGCTCGATGCCGCGCTGCTGGCGATCGCCGACGACCCGCCGCGGGTGGAGCGCGCCGACGGCGCCTCTTGGCTCGAGGCCCAGCTCGCGGTGCCCGCGCCGGGGACGTGCACGGTGGTGAGCCACTCGATCGTCCTGCAGTACCTGTCGCCGGCGGATCGCCGCCGGGCGATGGACGCCATCGATGCGGCTGGAGCTCGGGCGACGCCGCAGGCGCCGGTGGCGTGGCTGCGGCTCGAGCCGGGCGGCGACCAGGCCGAGCTGCGCCTCACCGAGTGGCCGAGCGGCACCACCCGGCTCCTGGCGACGAGCTCGTACCACGGCCCCCCGGTGGTCTGGCGCACCTGATCGGCAGCGGCGAGCCGTCCTCCCGGCGCGCGCTAGGTGGGGTGGGGCTCGTCGACGAGGTGGGGTGGCAGGTCCGCGGTGGCCTCGTCAGGGTCCCGGCCGTCGCGGCGGGCCCAGAACCGTTCGATGCCGATGGCGATCAGCG
Organism: Acidimicrobiales bacterium; assembly: GCA_046331115.1. Lineage (GTDB taxonomy): Bacteria > Actinomycetota > Acidimicrobiia > Acidimicrobiales > Iamiaceae > Aquihabitans. The sequence continues at coordinate 17,803 of JAXLRJ010000027.1, read as the reverse complement.
TGCCAGCGGCCAGCGCGCAGAGGCCGAAGAAGGCGTCGAGCCAGTAGTGGTTGCCGGTGACGATGATGCAGAAGAACGTGATGGCCGGGTACAGGAACCACAGCCAGCGCTTCCAGCCCGACCCGATCACCAGCACCATCGTGAGGGCGCACCACGTCGACCAGCCGATGTGGAGGCTCGGCATGGCGGCGTACTGGTTGGAGATGGCCGCCATCGGCCCGGAGCCGAACTTCCAGCTCCCACCCCAGATGTCCAGGGTGTCGACGATCCCGTAGCCGTGGCAGTCCGGCGTCGAGCCGTAGCAGGCGCCGTAGGGCGTCGTGGCGCCGAGCAGCCGTGGCGGCATCAGGGTGAACGTGGCGAACCCGATCAGGGCCAGGCCGGTGGTGGCGGCGAGGGTGTTGCGGATGAAGCGGTAGCGGGCCGGGAGCTTGCGGTACGCCACGATCAGCACGCCGATCGTCACGATGAAGTGGGCGGTGCCGTAGTAGATGTTCCAGAACCGGATCGCACCGTGGCCCGGCAGACCCAGGTACCACTGCTGCACGCTCGGCTCGAAGAACAGGTGGAACCAGCGCTCGATGCCGATCACGTCCTGGGCGTGGCCGAAGGCGATCTGGCGGCTCTCGGGCCCGGCGCCGAAGGCGTTGCGGACCTTCGAGTACACGAAGTAGAAGGCGAGCGCGACGAGCACCTCGCGCCACCAGGTGGTGGTGCGGACGGGGGCCTCGGTGGGCTCCGCGGGCTCGGTCGTGGTGGCGGTCATCCGGTGGGGGTGCCCGATCGGGCGATCAGGCGGTGGTCGGGCGGGCCCGGTTGCCGACGGCGAACGCTGGGGCGCCGAACAGGCTCACCACGAGGTTGAGCAGGTACAGCAGCAGGCCGAGGGCGATGGCCTGTGACTGTGGCACGCCGAGGGGGTGCAGGAACAACACGAACAGGCCCTCGCGCACGCCGAGGCCCGAGATCGAGATGGGCAGCACCTGGGCGATGAGCACGGCGGGCACGAACGCGAGCAGGGCGGTCGGTCCGGCCGCCGAGGGCAGGCCGAGCGCCTTCGCCGCCATCAGGGCCGAGGCGATCAGGATCAGCTGGTACGCCAGGCCGGTGGCCAGGATCCGCGCCGTGGCGGCCGGCTCGTGGCGGAGCCGGTGGATGCCGAAGCGCACCGCGGTGGTGAAGCGCCGCCAGCCGTCGTTCGCCTCCAGGCGCTCCTCGAGCCCGTTCGAGCGCCACGACGTGAGGATGAGCACCACGGCGAGCAGCAGGAGGGTGGCGCTGGCGGTGACGAACGCGATGGCCGAGGCCTTGCCGAGGTCTCGCAGGCCCGGGTTGACCAGCAGCGCGGTGAGCGTGAGGACCGGGAGCACGAACCAGCCGGTGAGGCGCTCCAGGACCACGCTGGCGAAGGTGGTGGGCGGTTCGCCGTTCTCCTTGGCCAGGCGCGACACCCGCAGCGCGTCGCCGCCGATGGTGGACGGCAGCACGTTGCCCATGAACTGCCCGGCGAAGTAGAGGCTGAGCAGGTGGTTGAACGGGGTCTCGAGGCCCAGGGCCTCCAGCACCGCGCGCCACCGGACCGCGGACAGCACGACCCCGGCGAACGTGAGCACCAGGGCGCCGGCCAGCCAGGCCAGCGTCTCGGGGGTGATCTTGGGGGCGGCCTGGGACCAGTTGTGGCCGATCTTGATGACGAGCACCCACAGCAGCAGCACGCTCATGAGCAGCCGAGCCGCCATGATGAGTCGCTGTCTCGCTGGATGCACCTGCCCGCTCCCCCAGAGCTCTCGACGGCCCCGCTGGAAGCCTACCCGCCGACCCTTCGATCACCGGTCGGCGGTACGCTCCTGGCGTGAGCAGCGAGCACCCCACCCGGTGCCCGCGGCGGCGGCCGGGCCACGTGCTCGCCGGCGCCGGCGGCGCCCGCGTCCTGGCCATCGCCCTCGGCGCGTGCGGCGTGTCGGCCGGCTCGGGCTCGGTGGTCGAGTCCGCAGCCCTGCCGAAGGTGGCCACCGCCTCGGTGGTGCACCGCGCGGCCGAGCGCACCGGCGAGGTGCGCACGGCCACGGTCCGGGCCGAGGTGGTCAGCACCGACGACGCCAACGACCCGGTGGTCCGGTCCGTCACCGAGGGCGCCTACGACGCCAGGGCCGGCCGGGGCCGGTTCACGACCAGCGTCGATGGCGACCTCACCGGGCTCGCCGGCAAGGACGTGTCGGCCGAGGTCGTGATCGACCGGGGCGACGTGTACGTCAAGGCCACCGGCATCGCCGCCCTCAGCGGCAAGGAGTGGATCGAGGTGCCGGCGGGGTCCCTCGGGTCGCTCGGCACGAAGCTGCAGGCGACCACGGCGCTGCACCCCGAGGCCGTGGTCGATGCGCTGCGCGGCGCGAGCTCCAAGGTCGAGGAGCTGGGCACCGAGCCGCTCGACGGCACGCCCACCCGCCACCTCCGGGTGCACCTCGACATCGAGAAGGCGCTGGCCAAGGTGCCCGCCGACCGGCGCGAGCGGCTGCAGGCCGCGCTCGACCGGCTGGGGTCGGGCGCGGACCGCCTCCGGGACCAGCCCGCCGACATCTGGGTCGACGCCGACGGCTACGTCCGGCGGATGAAGCTCACGACCTCGCTCGAAGGGATCCCCGGCGCCTCCGCCCTTGGCAACCAGATCACCGAGACCATCGACCTGGGCGGCTTCGGCGAGCCCGTCGACGTCCAGGTGCCGCCCGCCGACCAGGTCCGCAAGCTGGACCCGAGCTCGCTGTTCGGCGACTGATGGCCGACGTGGTCCGGCACCGAGCCGGAGAGGTCGACCTGGAGGTGCTCGAGGCCGGGGCGGGAGGCCGCCCCCTCCTGCTGGTCCACGGCTTCACCGGGGCCAAGGAGGACTTCGGGGACTGGATCGACGCCTTCGCCGCCGAGGGCTGGTGGGTGGTGGCCCCAGACCTGCGCGGCCACGGCGGGAGCGACCAGCCGGTGGGCGAGGACGCGTACTCGTTCCGCACGTTCGCGGACGACCTCCTAGCGCTCGCCGACGGGCTCGGGTGGGCGCGGTTCTGCCTGCTCGGGCACTCGATGGGCGGGATGGTCGCCCAGGAGCTGGTGCTCGGCGACCCGCAGCGGGTCGAGCGGCTCGTCCTCATGGACACCTGCCACGGCCCGGTCGAGGGCGTCGACCCCGACACGGTGGCCGTGGGCGTCGAGATCATCCGCGCCCAGGGCCTCGGCGCGCTCGTGGAGCTGCTCGCCGCGCTGCCCCAGGCCGAGCGGGCGCCGTCCGACGCCGCCCTGCGTGCGTCTCGGCCCGGCTACTCGGCGTTCGCGGACGGCAAGGTCCACCGCTGCTCGGGCGACATGTACGCCGCCATGGCCCAGGCCTTCGCCAGCCGCCCGGACCGGCTGGCCGAGCTCGCCTCCCTGGCCGTGCCGGTCCAGGTGGTCGTGGGCGACGAGGACCAGGGCTTCCTCGGCCCGTCGCGCCGCATGGCCGAGGCCATCGACGGCGCGCGGCTCGCCGTGATCCGGGCGGCCGCGCACAGCCCGCAGTTCGAGAGCCCGGAGCAGTGGTGGGAGGCGGTCAGCTCGTTCCTGGGCGCCGAGCTGCCAACCACCCCGGCAGCTCCCTGAGCGACGCCAGCTCCGGCACCGAGCCGTCGTGCTCGGCGACCTCGGCCTCCCAGGTGAGGTGGTAGGGCACGTGCACCGCGCGGCCGCCGACCTCGAGCACCGGGAGCACGTCGCTCTTCACCGAGTTGCCCACCATGAGGAACCGCTCAGGCACCACGCCCACCGCGCGAGCACCCGGCGGTAGGTGTCGGCGTCCTTCTCGGCCACGATCTCCACCCGCTCGAACCGGTCGAGCAGGCCCGACGCCACGAGCTTGTGCTGCTGGTGCACCAGGTCGCCCTTGGTGACGACCACCAGGCGGTACCCGGCGGCGGCCAGTTCGTCGACGGCGTTGGCCACCCCGTCGAGCAGGTGGACGGGGTGGTCCAGCATCTCTCGGCCCGCGTGCAGCAGGTCGCCGAGCTCGTCGGTGCCGATCGCCCCGTCGGTGACCTCGATCGCCGTCTCGAGCAGGGACAGGATGAACGCCTTGAAGCCGTAGCCGTACCGGTCGAGGTTGCGGATGTCGACCTCGATCATGGCGGCGCGCAGGTCGACCTCGGGCCCGACGTAGCGGCCGACCAGGTCGTGGAACCGTCGCACGACGCGCTCGAAGTACGGCTCGGAGTGCCAGAGCGTGTCGTCGGCATCGAGGCCGACGACCTCGACGGGCTCCCAGCCGCTCACCCGATCGCCCCGATGCCTGGCCAGTCCGCGGCGCGGGCGCTCAGGAGCAGCGGTCCATGAAGCGGTCCCGCTCGACCACCACACGGGTGACCTTGCCCGCCGCCACGAGGCCGCGGGCGTCGTTGACCGACACCGAGAACTTGAGGCGGCGCCCCTCGATCTTCTCGAGCTTGGCGCTGGCGGTGACCACCGAGCCGACCGCAGAGGGGGCCAGGTGGTCCAGCTGGACCCGCATGCTCACCGTGGTCTCGCCGGGCTCGAGGCGCTCCGCGACGGCGGCGACGGCCGCCTCCTCGCAGAGCGCCACGATCCGCGGGGTCGACAGGACGGGCACGTCGCCCGAGCGCATCGCCTCGGCCGTGTCCGCGGCGGTGACGGTCAGGTCGATCTTGGCGGTCAGTCCGAGATGCACGGGCACATCGGTACGATAAGCCGCTCTCGGACGGCCGGCACAAGCGCCCGCCGTCGGACCGGAACGGAAGGTCGCCGTGATCGAAGAAGCCGTGGTGTCCCGGGTGCTCGGCACCGCACTGCAGACCGGTGGGGACTTCGCCGAGGTGTTCGTGGAGGACAAGCGCTCGTCCTCGGGCCACCTCGACGACGGGAAGATCGAGGAGCTCGGCAGCGGTCGGGACCGTGGCGCTGGCATCCGCGTCGTGGTCGGCGACACCACCGGCTTCGCCCACACGGCCGACCTCTCCGAGGCCGGCCTGCTCGCGGCCGCCGAGGCCGCGGCCGCCGCGGCCCGAGGCGGCGGCGGGGGCGTGCGGACCGTGGCCCTCACCGAGCAGCCGGTCACGTCGCAGACCGTGCTCACCAGGCCCGAGGAGGTGGCCAAGGCGGCCAAGGTCGAGCTCCTGCAGCGAGCCGACGAGGTCGCCCGTTCCCAGGGCGACGCCATCAAGCAGGTCTCGGCCTCCTATGGCGATTCCCGGCGCCGGATCCTGGTGGCCAACTCGGACGGTCTGCTCGCCTCGGACGACCAGACCCGGACCCTCTTCGTGGTGGGCGTGGTGGCCGCCGGCGACACCGGCATGCAGACCGGGCGCCGCTCGGTCGGCCACACCATGGGCTTCGAGCTGTTCGACCGCTACCAGGTCGAGGACCTCGCACGGGAGGCGGCCGAGCAGGCGCTCACCAAGCTGCAGGCCCGGCCGGCGCCCTCGGGCCAGCTGCCCGTGGTCATCGGCCGGGGCGGCGGTGGCGTGCTGTTCCACGAGGCGTGCGGCCATGGCCTGGAGGCCGACCACATCCAGAAGAAGGTCTCGGTGTTCGCGGACCGCGTCGGCCAGCTGGTGGCCTCGCCGCTCGTGACCATCGTCGACGACGGGACCATGGGCAACGAGTGGGGCACCTTCGCGATCGACGACGAGGGCACGCCGGCCCAGCGCAACGTGCTCATCGAGGACGGCGTCCTCACGGACTACATGTGGGACCAGCTCCGGGCCCGCAAGGAGGGCCGGCGCCTCTCGGGCAACGGCCGCCGCCAGAGCTACAAGCACCTGCCCATGGTCCGGATGACCAACACCATCCTCACCAACGGTGACACCGACCCCGACGACATCGTCGCCGACACCCCCAACGGGGTCTACGTGGCGCACCTCGGCGGCGGCCAGGTCAACACCGCCACCGGGGACTTCGTCTTCGGCATGACCGAGGCCTACCTGATCGAGGACGGCCGCATCACCGAACCGCTGCGCGAGGGCAACCTCATCGGCAACGGCCCCAAGGTGCTCGAGCTCATCGACGCGGTCGGCAACGACTTCGAGATGGGCCCGCCCGGCACCTGCGGCAAGGACGGCCAGGGCGTGCCGGTCGGCGACGGCGTGCCCACCCTCCGGGTGTCGAGCCTGACCGTGGGAGGCACCGCGGCATGAGCGACTCCAAGGACGAGCTGCTGGCCATCGGCGACCGCATCGTCGCCATGGCCAAGCCGGGCGAGCAGGTCGAGGTGGTGGTGGGCCGCTCCACCGGCACCGAGGTGCGCGTCTACGAGGGCCAGGTCGAGCAGCTGGCCACCGCCACCTCCGCCGGCATCGGCGTGCGGGTCATCAGCGACCATCGGCAGGGGTTCGCCTACGCCGGCTCGCTCGACGACGACGTGCTGGCCGAGACCCTGGCCGAGGCCCGCGACAACGCCACCTTCGGCACCCCCGACGAGTGGCTCGGCCTGGCCGAGCCCGACGGCGTCGCCATCCCCGATCTGGACCTGTTCCGGGAGTCGCTGGAGGCCTACGCCACCGAGGCCAAGATCGACCTGGCCGCGGCGCTGGAGAAGGCGGTGCGCGCCGCAGACCCGCGCATCACCGGCGTGGAGGCTGCGGACTACGCCGATGGCGTGTCTGAGGGCGCGGTCGTGTCCACGGCTGGCATCCGCGCCTACGGGCGCGACACCTCCTGCTACGTGTCCACCTACTGCGTGGCCCAGGACGACGGCGACACCCAGACCGGCTTCGGGTTCTCCGTGGGCCGCACGCCCGAGGAGCTCGACATCTCGGTGGCAGCCGACGATGCCGCCCGCCGAGCCACCCGCCTGCTCGGCGCCACCCAGCCCCAGAGCGGCCGGGTCACGGTCGCTGCTCGACCCGTACGTCACCGCCCAGCTCCTCGGCATCATCGGCAGCACCTTGTCCGGCGAGGCCGTGCTGAAGGGGCGGTCGCTGTTCGCCGACCGCCTCGGCGAGGAGGTGGCCTCGGCTGCGTTCACGCTGGTCGACGATGCCACCAACCCGCTCGCCTACAGCGCCAGCGAGACGGACGGCGAGGGCCTCGCCTCGCGGCGCAACGTCCTCATCGAGGGCGGCCGGCTCCAGCAGTTCGTGCACAACGCGTACACCGCCCGTCGGGCCGGCACCACCTCCACCGCCAACGCGGTGCGGGGCTTCTCCACCACCCCGTCGGTCGGGTGCCGGGCCCTGTCGCTGGCACCCGGCACCAAGATGCAGCCCGAGCTGCTGGCCGAGGTCGGCGACGGCGTCCTCATCTCGTCCGTGTCGGGCCTGCACTCGGGGGTGAACCCCGTGTCGGGCGACTTCTCCACCGGGGCCGAGGGCTTGCGCATCAGCGGCGGCGAGCTCGGCGAGCCGTTGCGTGAGTTCACGATCGCGTCGTCGATCCAGCGGATGCTGGCCGAGGTGGTGGCGGTCGGCGCCGACGTCGAGTGGCTCCCGATGCGCTCGGCCGGCGTCAGCCTCGTCGTCCACGGGGTCACCGTCTCCGGCAGCTGACGCGCCCGCCCCACGAGTCGCCCGTCGGCCGGTGGTCGGCGACGATCGACCGCGTCGCCGGGCGACCGGTCGGGAGCCGCCGAGCGGGCACCTGGGTCCCCCGGTAGCGTCGGGGCATGACATCGAGGCGGGTGCGCAGGGTCGTCGGGGTCGCGGTAGCCGCCGTGGGGACGGTGGCGCTCGCATGGCCCACTGCGGCGGGTGCCGGGCCGGTCACGCCCACCTTCACGACCGCCGACGGGTACGTGCCGACGGGCGCCGCGGTGATCGCCTCGCGGACCACCCCCGGTGCCCAGGTGGTGCTCGGCGACACCTCCTTCGCCGTCGAGGCGCCGACCGCCCAGCGCGTGCTCGGCGGCACCTGGCGGAGCGGGACCACCAAGGGCCTCGACGCCTTCCTGTACACGCCGGGCCCCGGCAAGGACGGCATCTTGCACGTGCGGCCGTCGGGCGACACCTACACCTCGACCTTCGAGCCCCTGCCGGTCAACGGCACGCTCCAGCCCATCGCCACGGACGTGGACGGCAACGGCCGGACCGACATCCTCTGGTACGCCCCCGGCCCGGCCCCGGACTACCTCTGGCTGTTCAAGCAGGCTGGGGGCTTCCGCCAGGTGCCGCTGCGCATCGACGCTCGGGCCACCCCCATCCCGTTCGAGACCGGGCCCACCGGGCCAGGCGCGAACACCATGGCCCGGCACCTGCTCTGGTACGGCTCGGGCAGCGCACCCGACAGCCTCTGGACCTGGGACGACCAAGGGGGCCACATCACCCGGCCGTTGACCATCCGCGGCGAAGGGCTCCGGCCCATCGTCGGCTCCTTCACCACCCGCTACGGCACCGATTCCCACGACCAGATCCTCTGGTACAGCCCCCACGGCCGGGATTCGCTGTGGACCTGGGACCGCGCCGGCCAGTCGCACCGGACGAGCGAGCTGCCGGACATGGCGGCCGGGTACCGGCCGATCGTCGTGGGCGCCTTCGGCAACTCGATCGACCCGACGGCGTGGCAGGGGATCTTCTGGTACCGGCCGGGCACGCTGTCCGACCGGTACTGGGCGTTCGACGGCATGCACCCGGCACCAAAGGTGACGTCCCTGATCGTCGACGGCACCTACACCCCGATCGGCACGGTGTACCGCTACGAGGCGGCCGGCCAGCTCCGCCACGTGGACGCCGCGCTCATGCTCGGGCCCACCAGCCTCAAGCGCTGGGACGTGGGCTCGACCATCGGCCAGGCCGCCTCGATCGCGCCGATCCCGCCGGACCCGGTCGGGGCCACCACCTCCGTCCAGCTCCTCTGACGACGACGGTCGCCTGTCGCCGCGGCGCGTGCCTCGGCAGGACGGCCCTTGCCTCCCGCTGACCCGGCCGCGTGCAAGGGTGGGCACCTATGTCGTTCTTCCAGGCCATCATCTACGGCATCGTCCAGGGGCTCACCGAGTTCCTGCCCATCTCGTCGTCCGCCCACCTGCGGATCGTGCCGGCCATCCTCGGCTGGGACGATCCGGGTGCCGGGTTCACCGCCGTCATCCAGCTCGGGACGATGGCGGCCGTGGTCCTCTACTTCTGGAAGGACCTGTGGCGGGTCACGCTGGCCTGGTGCAAGGACGTGCCTCGCGCCGTGCGGGCCACCACGCACCGGGGCGACGCCTCGATCCCCCGAGCCGGCGACGACGCCAGGATGGGCTGGTACCTCATCGTGGCCACGATCCCGATCGCGGTGTTCGGGCTGGCCTTCAAGGACCAGATCGAGACCGGGGCGCGGGACCTGCGGATCATCGCCTTCACGATGATCGTCGGCGGCCTCGTCATGCTGTGGGCCGACCGCACCGGCAAGCGCACCAAGACCCTCGAGCACATCCAGACCCGCGACGGCGTGGCCGTCGGCCTCGCCCAGTCGCTCGCCCTCGTGCCCGGCGTGTCCCGCTCGGGCTCGACCATCAGCGCCGGCCTGTTCCTCGGCTTCGACCGCGAGTCCGCCGCCCGCTTCTCGTTCCTGCTCTCGATCCCGGCGGTGGTGCTGTCGGGCCTGTTCGAGCTCAAGGACGTGACGGGGTGCGCCGGGATCGGCGTGGGCCCCACCGTGGTCGCCACCGTCGTGTCGTTCGTGGTCGGCTACGCCGCCATCTGGTGGCTGCTCAGCTGGCTCGCCGGCCACAGCACGTTGGTGTTCACCGTGTACCGGTGCATCGTCGGCGTCCTGCTCGTGGTGCTCATCGCGGCAGGCACGGTCGAGGCCAGCCAGCCGCCCACCGTGTGCACCCCCAAGGACGCCCCGGCCTCCTCCAGCACCTCCCCCTGACCCCTCGCCCGAATCGGGGCTGCCGTCGAAGTTCGACGGGATCTGGGTGCTGGGCGGCCACTTCCCCTCGAACTTGCTGCAGGGCGCGAGGTCGTCGTGGAAGTTCGACGGGATCTGGTCGGTGGGCGGCCACTTCCCGTCGAACTTGCGGGAGGCCGTTCGCCCGGCGCTGGCTCAGGCGGAGGCGGTGAGGGTGATGGTGGCGCTGGCGGCGGCGGAGGCGGTGGCGGTCTCCTCGGCCCGGCTCACCGAGACCACCACCGTGCGCTCGCCGGCGCGCAGCACGACCGCGCCGTGGGCGACCCGGCGGGTCGTGCTCCCGAGGTCCGCGCCGATGCCTGCATCGCTGGTGGCCCACACGTCGACGACCTCGCCGGCGCGCACCGCGAGGCGCGGGCCGGCCAGGACGAGGGCGAGCCGCCGCCGGTCAGCGGTGCCGGGGCGGTCGGCGCTGGGACCGGTGGCGGGAGCGCCGCCGGCCACCAGCGAGCGGGTGAGCGGACACCGGCGTCGATGGCCGAGGCGGTCCGAGCGCCTGGCGGCAGGTGGTGGAGCGCACCGTTCGGCACGAGGGCGACGGGCCAGTGCTCCGCCCTGGTCCTGCCGGCGAGCGCGCCGCCGGGTCGGAGGCCGGCCGCGGCGACCATCACGGTGGCGGTGCGGCCCCAGCGGGCTCGGGTGCTGCGCGCCGCCCACGACCTGCGCCAGCAGCACCGCCGTGGCCGCCGCAGCGGCGAAGCGCGGCCAGCAGGCGGCGAGCGGCGGCAGGGTTGCGGCGGGCTCGGTTGGGCAGCGACGGCCGAGCGCGCGCCGGTCGGCCGTCAGGGTGGGGCAGGGCGAGGGGAGCGCGGGCGCGGCCCACGGGCACCTCCAGGTCTGGAGCGCGGCATCGTGGGAAGGCGCCTCGACGCTACGGGCTCACCGGGGCGTCCACCACCGACCGATGTGTCGCACTGCCCCCGCTTCCTGGTGCAGCGGCCGGCCGCTCGCACGTGCACCGAACGGCCTGTGATCTGGCTCGTGGCCGGCGCGGCCGTGGGCGGTGATGGGTGCAGCGGTGGGTCAGGGGCGCTCGTAGCCGGGGCCGGCGTCGATGCGGGTGGCGGGGAGCTCGGCCGAGAGGGCGGTGAAGAGCACCCGGCGCACGGTCTCGACGTTCGCCTCGAAGAAGGCGAACACCTCCTCGTGGGTGACCACCGGGATGTCGGTGCCCTCGAGCCCGGCGTCGAAGTCCGTGATGAGCGCGATCGCCGCGTAGCGCAGGCCAGCCTCCCGGCACAGGACGGCCTCGGGGTGCTGGGTCATGTTGATGACCTCCCACCCGTGGCTGCCGAACCAGCGGGACTCCGCCCGGGTGGAGAAGCGTGGGCCCTGGATGGTGACCACGGTGCCGCCGTCGTGCACCTCGACGCCCTCGGCCCGGCACGCGGCGACGGCGATGGCCCGCAACTCCGGGTCGTAGGGGTCGCCGAAGGCGACGTGGTGGGTGGGGGCGCCGGGCTGGCCGTCGTAGAACGTGTCGGGCCGGCCCCAGGTGCGGTCGACCAGCTGGTCGGGGACGACGAAGCTGCCCGGCACCACGTGGGCCTGGAGCGAGCCGGAGGCGCATGGGCCGAAGACGCTGGTCACCCCGAGCGCCCACATGGCCCAGACGTTGGCCTGGTAGGGGATGCGGTGCGGCGGGAACTCGTGGTCGGCGCCGTGGCGGGGCAGGAACGCCACGGTCCGCTCGCCGAGCCGCCCGAGGTGGATCGGTCCGGATGGCGCGCCGAACGGGGTGTCGACGGTGACCTCGGTGACGTCGTCGAGGAAGCGGTAGAAGCCGGAGCCGCCGAACACCCCGACGTCGGCCTGAGGGAGCTCCTGGGCGGCCACGGCGGTCGTCAGGCCGAGGTGGAGGCGGTCGACGAGCTGCTCGAGCCTGACCCGCCCGAGGTGGAAGGGCTCGTCGAGCTGCTGGACGAGCTGTCCTTGGACGAGGAGGTCGAGCTCGACGATCCCTTGTCGCTCTTGTCCGCGTCCTTGGTGGAGCCGAACGAGCCGGCCGAGCGGCTGTCGGTCTTGTAGAAGCCGGAGCCCTTGAAGGTGATGCCGACGTTGCCGAACACCTTCTTCAAGCTCGCCTCGCCGCACTCGGGGCACACGGTGAGCGAGTCGTCGGCGAACCCTTGGACGATGTCGAACTGGTGGCCGCAGGACTTGCAGCGGTACTCGTAGGTGGGCATCGGTCCCTCGCTGGTGGCAGCAGACGGTTAGCACTCTCGGGTCGAGACTGCCAGTGTACTTGCGCCCTGGCCCCGGGGCCACGCCGACCCGTGCGCGAGACTGGCGGCGATGAGCACCGCACGATCCGCCGTCCGCAAGGCCGTCATCCCTGCCGCCGGCCTCGGCACCCGCTTCCTGCCGGCCACCAAGGCGCAGCCCAAGGAGATGCTGCCCGTCGTGGACAAGCCGGCCATCCAGTACGTGGTGGAGGAGGCGGTCGCCGCCGGCATCGACGACATCTTGATCATCACCGGTCGATCCAAGCGCTCGATCGAGGACCACTTCGACCGCCAGTTCGAGCTCGAGTACCACCTCGACCGCTCCGGCAAGATCAGCGAGCTCGAGGAGGTGGTGGACCTCGCCGAGCTGGCCGACATCCACTACGTCCGCCAGGGCGAGCCGCTCGGCCTGGGCCACGCGGTCTCGGTGGCTCGCAAGCACGTGGGCGACAACCCCTTCGCGGTGCTCCTCGGCGACGAGTTCATGGCGCAGGGCCACACCCTGCTCACCGACATGATCAAGATCCACACGCAGTACGGCCGGTCGGTGCTGGCGCTGCAGGAGGTCGAGACCGAGGAGATCAAGCGCTACGGCTGCGCCAAGCCCGAGCGGATCTCGGACTCGCTCGTCCAGATCCTCGACATCGTGGAGAAGCCCGAGCCGGCCGCGGCACCGTCGAACCTGGCGGTCATGGGCCGCTACGTGTTCACGCCCGAGATCTTCGAGAAGCTCGAGCGGGTGGAGCCGGGCGTGGGCGGCGAGATCCAGCTCACCGACGCCATCGCGCTGCTGCTCGCCGACCAGGCCGTGTACGGCGCCACGTTCGAGGGCGGCCGCTACGACACCGGCACCGTGCCCGCCTACCTCGAGACCATCGTCGAGCTGGCCCTGCAGCGACCGGACCTGGGCCCGGACTTCGGTCGGTTCTTGGCCGAGACCTGCGCCCGCCACGGCCTGCTCCCCAGGGTCAGCCGTGATCCCCTGGCCGAGGCCCGCGAGCACGTGCTCACGCGGTGCGCGCCCCGCGCGGGCCGATGCCGGTGCCCCTGGCCGACGCGGCGGGGTGCGTGCTCGCCGGCCCCGTCGTGGCCGCCGAGGCGGTGCCGCCCTGGGCCAACTCGGCGATGGACGGCTACGCCGTGCGTGCCGCCGACGTCGCCGGTGCCTCGGCCGACGCGCCCGTCTCGCTGCGAGTGGTGGCCACGGTGGCGGCCGGGGCCGGCGCCGACGTGCCCGTCGGGCCGGGCGAAGCGGTCCGGATCATGACCGGCGCGCCGATGCCCGACGGTGCCGACGCGGTGGTGATGGTCGAGCGCACCACCGGTGGGCCCGATGCCACCGAGGTGCTCGTCCTGGAGGAGGTGGCGTCGGGCCGCAACGTCCGCCTCGCAGGCAGCGACATCGCCCCTGGGCGGGAGGTCCTCGCCGCCGGCACGCTCCTCGGCCCCGCGCACCTCGGTGTGCTGGCGTCGGTCAACGTGCGTCGCCCCGTCGTGGTCCCCCGCCCGCGGCTCGGCGTGATCTCGACCGGCGACGAGCTGGTCGACGACGACCGGCCGCTCGGGCCTGGCCAGATCCGAGAGAGCAACCGGCCGATGCTGGTGGCGCTCGCCCGCTCGTTCGGCGTGGACGCGGTCGACCTCGGCACCGTGCCCGACGACGCCGACGCGCTGCGGGCCGCCCTGCTGGGGGCGGCGGGGTCCTGCGACGCGGTGGCCACGAGCGGCGGGGTGAGCATGGGCGACTTCGACCTGGTGAAGGTGGTGCTCGACGAGATCGCCGAGATGCGCTGGATGCAGGTGGCGATCCGCCCGGCGAAGCCGTTCGCGTTCGGCGTGCTGGACGGGACCCCGGTCTTCGGCCTGCCCGGCAACCCGGTGTCGTCGATGGTGTCGCTCGCCCTGCTCGGCGTCCCGGGGCTGCGCCGCCTGGCCGGCCGCTCGGACCTCGACCTGCCCAGGGTCACTGCGGTGGCCGGCCCCGGCCTGGATCGTCGCCCTGACGGGCGCACCGCCTACCTCCGCGTGGCCGCCCGGTGGGACGGGGAGCACCTGGTCGCCGAGCCGGTGCACGGCCAGGGATCGCACCAGCTCGCGGACGCCGCGTCGGCCAACGCGCTGGCCGAGCTGCCCGATGGCCCCGGCGTCGCCCCCGGCGACCCGGTCACCGTGGTGCTGCTCGCCCCGCCCCTCGCCTGACCCCGCCCCGTCCCGGCGCCTGCCCCGTCCCGTCGCCCCGACCAGATCTGTTCTTGTCGAACGGTGGTGCAGTTCTGCACCGTGGGGTGACAGGAACGTCTGGGCTGCGGTTCTTGTCGAACGGTGGTGCAGTTCTGCACCTGGGGTCGACGAGAACGGGCGGGGTGCGGTTCTTGTCGAACGGTGGTGCAGTTCTGCACCTGGGGTCGACGAGAAGCGGCCCGGTGGACCCGGAGCGGGTGGTGGGGCGACCGCCGCCGTAGCCTGGCGGGATGGCACCGGGGACCTCGCCAGGCGCGCCGCAGCCGACCGCGCTGGTCGACGGGTTCGGGCGCGTCCACCGCGACCTGCGGATCTCGGTGACGGACCGCTGCAACTTCCGGTGCACCTACTGCATGCCCGCCGAGGGGATGGTGTGGCACCCGCGGGAGGAGCTGCTCACGTTCGAGGAGCTCGAGCGGGTGGCCCGGGTCTGCATCGAGCGGTTCGGGTTCGACTCGATCCGGCTGACCGGTGGCGAGCCCACCGTCCGGGCACGCCTCCCGCTGCTCGTCGAGAAGCTGGCGGCGCTCGGCGTCGACCTGTCGCTCACCACCAACGGCTCGACGCTGGCCTCGATGGCCCACGACCTGCGGGCCGCCGGGCTCGAGCGCATCAACGTGTCGCTGGACTCGCTGCGGGCCGACCGCTTCGCCGAGCTGACCCGGCGCGACGAGCTCCCCGCCGTGCTCGACGGCATCCGGGCCGCGGTCGCCGCCGGGTTGGCCCCGGTCAAGGTGAACGTGGTCGTGGTGCGCGGGGTCAACGACGACGAGGTCCTGGACTTCGCCCGGTTCGGCCGCGCCGAGGGCGTGGCGGTGCGCTTCATCGAGTTCATGCCGCTGGACGCGGACCAGCGGTGGAGCAAGGACGCCGTCGTGTCGTCGGACGAGATCGTGGCCACCATCGCCGCAGCGCACCCCCTGGAGCCGCTGCCGCGGGGCTCGGACCCGGCCGCGCGCTACCGCTACGCCAACGGCGCCGGCGAGGTGGGCGTGATCGGCACGGTGACCGAGCCCTTCTGCAGCTCGTGCGACCGGGTGCGCCTGACGGCCGACGGGCAGATGCGCGCCTGCCTGTTCGCCACCGAGGAGACCGACCTGCGGGCCATCCTGCGCGCCGGCGGCTCCGACGACGACCTGGCTGCGGCCGTCGCCACCACCGTGGCCGGGAAGTGGGCGGGCCACGGCATCACCGCGGTCGGCTTCACCCGGCCCACCCGGTCGATGAGCCAGATCGGCGGCTGATGCAGGCGCGGTCGGGCGCCGACCGGTCCCGGACGCGGCCCTAGACTCCGCCCATGCCCGAGCGCCTCACCCACCTCGACCCCCTGGGCCGCGCCCGCATGGTCGACGTCACCCCGAAGGACCCGTCGCACCGTCGGGCGGTCGCCCGAGGCCGGGTGCACATGCAGCCCGAGACCACGGCGCTCGTCGCCCGGGGCTCGGTCGGCAAGGGCGACGTGCTGAACGTGGCGCGGGTGGCCGGCATCCAGGCCGCCAAGCGGGCGTCGGACCTGATCCCGCTCTGCCACCCGCTGCTGGTCGGCGCGGTGTTGATCAACTTCCACATCGACGACACGTTCATCGAGATCGAGGCCCACGTGGACACGGTGGACCGCACCGGCGTCGAGATGGAGGCGCTGACGGCCGTGTCGGTGGCGGCGCTGACCATCTACGACATGTGCAAGTCCGCCGATCGGACCCTGACGATCGGCGACGTGGCGCTGTGGGAGAAGACGGGTGGCCGCTCGGGCACGTTCCGCCGCGAGGCAGCCGACCCCGAACTGGACCTCGGGCTCTGATCCACCCCCGCTGACCTGGGACTTCCGTCGACGAGCGCGACCTGCCAGGCGATCGTTGCCAGGTGGAAGATCGGCAGGCGAGGGCATCTCGGGGTGGATCGGACGACCCATTCCGTAGTAGAACCGTAACAACCGACGTCGACCCGTCACCCTGGCAGATCGACATCCACCCCGCAGGTGGACGGAGTCGGTACCGTCCTACCAGCCACCGGAAGGAAGCCCCGTGGGTCTGCTCGTCCTGGTCACCTTGGCAATCGTGTGGACGATCGTCATCGTGCCGCCGCTCCTGCGCAAGCACCGCGAGGGGCGTCCGGCGAGCTCCGTGGTCTCCTTCCGCCGCCAGCTGTCGACCCTCGAGCGGGCCACCCCTGGCACGTCGCTCAAGCCGATCCAGGCGTACCGGCCCCAGCCCATGCCCGGGACCGTGCCCTCGGCCCAGATGGGTCGCCTGGAGGTCCAGCGCCGGCGCAAGAACGTCCTGATCGGCCTGCTCGGCGCCACCGGCTTCACCTTCCTGCTCGTGCTCGTGGCCTCCTCGGCCCTCACGATCCTCCTGTTCCTCGCCTGCGGCGGCGCCCTCGGCGCCTACGTGTACGCCCTCGTGCAGCTGCGCATGCGTGCCGAGGAGGCATCGAACAAGGTGCGGGTCCTGCGCCCGCAGGCCCCGGCGGCGGCCTCGGCCCCGCCGCACCTGGCCCGCCGCACCGCCTCCAACTAGCCCGCACCTCGCACGGGCGGTGGCACGCCCGTTGGGCGCCGTTCGTCGCGTCCCTGGGCCCGCCCGCGGGCGCGTGCGGTGACGCACGCCGCCGGTGCTCGGAACGGACCAGCCGGACGTGCGGGGCCTCGGCGGCCCCCAGGTCGACCGCTCCTCGCGGGCCCTGGCCCTAGAGCGACGATGCCAGAGGGGCAGGGCAGGGGCGGCGACATGGCGACCAGAGGACGCCGGTGGTGGCGTCGCCGGCGTCCTGGCCGGCGACCCCGTTCGGTCCTGGCGGCGCAGCGAGGTGTCGGCTCGGCGGAGGGCGGGGGCCGAAAACCGGGAGGACCGGGCCCTCCTGCGGGCCCGGCCCTCAGACCGTGGATGGGTGGTGGGCGAGGTGGGGGATCAGCAGGTCTTGATGAAGACCTGGACGGTGAAGACCCGCTTGCCGTTGGTGGCGTAGCCGACGCCGACGCCGTTCCACTTGGTGTTGAGGATGTTGGCGCGGTGGCCCGGGGAGTTCATGTAGGCGTCTTCGATGGCCGGCACGGTGGGCCCCTAGCCGACGTTCTCGCCGATCGAGCACCACTTGACGTGGATGCCGTCGGGGAGGTTCGAGTGGTACAGCCGGTTCTCCCGAGCCAGCTTCTCCGCCCACTTCTGGGCCTTGGCCTGTGCCTCCTGCTGGATGGGGAGCGCCCGCACGGAGTGCTCGACGCGGTCCTTGTTCAGCTCGTCCTGCACGGACACCTGGTTGGGGCTGAGGCACGCCGAGGTGGCGAGAGCGATGACGACGACGAGCGCGCTGAGGGCTGCGCGGGTGAAGCGGGGGCGAGCGGAGGTGGCCTGCATGGTTGCGGAGTATGGTGATTCCGCTACAGATCCGCACAAGAAATCACGGCGTGCCGCGAACGATCAGACTGCCTTGCGGCGGTGGCGCCGACGAGCAGCTTCGAGGCGCTCCACTGCGAG
>JAXLRJ010000026.1:0-37086 GCA_046331115.1 Acidimicrobiales bacterium | reverse complement strand
AGGAGCGCTCGCAGGCGTTCGCCACCCGGCTCGAGCAGGCCGTGGCCGTGCTGGCCGACGAGGCCACCTCGGACTGGTACTCGGCACGACGCCGGGCCGCCGCCGGCGAGACCCCACCGCTATCAGGACCGCAGGTCGGGGCGTGGCGGCGGGCCTGGGCGCTGTCCGCCCAGCGCAAGGCGCCGAGCACCGCCAAGCGCTGGCCCGAGCTCTAGCCCCTCAGGGGGCGGTCGTCGTGGTGTCCAGGTCCCCCGGACCGAGGGTGGTGGGCACCACGGTGGTGGTGGTCCCGAGCGCACGGCAGGCGTCCATGGCCTTGCGGAGCCGGTCCGCGGTGTCGCCCTGGTCCTTCGGGTCGTCGACGGGGGCGCCCCCGCTGCCCCGCTCCACCAGCTTCTGGAGCTCCGCCTTGGAGAGGGTCTCGGTGACGGCCTTGGCCGTGCACGACGCCTCCGCCTTGGGCACCCCAGACGCCACCAGGGCGTCGGTGAGGTCCTTGGTGGACGGCGTCGGCTCGCCGCAGGCGGCCAGGAGCGACGCGCCGGCGAGGGCCAGCCCGCCGCACGCGACGACGAGGCGACGACGACGGAGGGGCTGGGCGGCGAGCACGAGGGCCGAGGCTACCGTCACCCGCCCGACCGGCAGGGCTCGCCACCGCAGACGTCGATGATCTTGGCGTCGTCGATGAACGAGAGCACCAGCGCCAGCGCCTCGGGCACGTCGGCGAGCTTGCCGTGGGGGTCCTCCCCCGCCCGGTTCGGCACGTTCTCGGTGGGTGGCCTCGGCGTGCCGAAGTCCCACACCACCAGGCCCGAGCCGCCGGTCGGCAGGTCCTGCACCGGGATGCCGGAGAACGGGGTCGGGTCGGCCGAGCGCCCGTCGGCCAGGGTCGGCGCCCGGCGGCCGATGCCCAGCGTCCGGGCCAGCTTCTCGGTGGAGACGTTGGCCACCTGGTGGTCGCCGAACGCCTCCAGCAGCATCACGTGCTTGGCGGGCACGTCGGGGTACGGGTCCGCGGTCAGGTGCTGGGCGTAGCCGGCGTTCTCGCCCCGCTGCCACAGCTGCTCAAGCAGGTCCAGCGCCAGGGTCTGCTGCAGCTCGTCGGGGTAGTTCTCCTCCACTGCGGGGAAGAACTCGTCGAAGTCGACCGATCGGCGCAGGAGCAGGTTGTAGCCCATGCCGGGCACCGCCAGGATCACCTGCTTCCAACTGTCTGACAGCGCCGAGGGCACCCCACCGAGGATGCCGCCCTGGCTGGCACCGAGGAAGGCCACGTTGCCGACGTCGATGACCGGCTTGCCGGAGGGGTCCTGGAACGCCGGGTCCGACGCGAAGCCGCCGGGCCTGCCCAGCAGCTCGCCGAGCTCCAGGAAGGCGAGGTGGCCCTGCTGGAGGCGGTCGGGCACGGTGCGGAAGCCCGTGAGGTCCTGGAAGGACGTGGCGATCGCGGGCACGTCCGCGGCGCTCATCCCGATCCAGTCCGTGGCGCAGAACATCTTGTTGGCCGATGCTCCGAGCTGGCCGATGTCGAGCACCTCGTCGCGGCTGCCCAGCAGGCCGTGGCCGTACACCACCGAGCTGGCCGGCTTCGCCGCCGTCGCGGAGGTGGGCACCAGGCACACGAAGTCCGCCGTCATCGTGCCGCGCTGGCGGGCGATCCCCTTCGGGTCCGTGCCGTTGGCGAGGACCGTGCCCGGCCCACCGTCACCGGTCAGGAACTTCGGCACCTGGTAGGTCCCACGCACGATGCGGGCGGCGCCGGCCGCATCGTTCGACGTGACCTCGAAGGGGGGCGGTGCCCCCTCCTGGCCCGAGGTGGTGTCGGCCCACATCTTGCGGAGCCGCCCCGAGATCGATTCGGCCGAGCCGACGGTGAAGCCCCAGGCGAGCTGCAGGTCCTTGCGGTCTACGCCCTCCTTCGCCAGCGCATCGAAGGCGGCCTCGGCGGTGTCGTCGGGGTCGGCCACCTGGGCGGCGAACGCCTTCGACGGGGCGATGCGCGACCCGTCGTCGCGGCGCAGGCCCCGCAGCCCCACCACGATCCGGTGGCCTTCGGGCAGGGCGGCCGCCGGCTGGACGATGAGGGCTCGCTTGGCCGGATCGGCGGCGTTGGCGTCGAGCTCGGCCCAGGCGGCCAGGCGCGTCCCAGCGGTGGCGTCCACCAGCACGACCGGCGAGCCCTTCGCCATCGAGGCCCCGATGTCGGTGACGGGCGGCAGCTTCGAACGGGCGGCGTCCAAGCCCGGGACCATCGTGATGAGCGAGGACGCCGGGGCGAAGCCGTCGTTGCGGTCCCACTCCGTGGGGTCGATGTGCACGCCCTTCGCGTTGGCTGGCATCCCCGCCTTCGGCAGGTCCAGGCGGCGGCCGGTGTCGGTGGAGGGGTCGGCTCGGGTGAAGCGGTCGTTGGGCCACGGCAGCAGGCAGGCCGACGGGTCGATCGGGTCGCACGCCCCGGTGCCCGGCGGCTCGGCCGTCGCCTTGGGCGCGGGCGCGGCGCCCTCCGATCCTCCGCTCGAGCACGCGGGCAGCACCACCGCCACCGAAGCGAGCGCGGCCACCAGCACCTTCGTCCCCCGTCCCATCGGACGAGCGTACGCCGGTGCCGTACCCTCGTCCCGGACGGAAGAAGGAGGGGCGACGTGGCCCACGACCTGGTGATCAAGGACGGCACGGTGGTGGACGGCACGGGGGCGCCCGCCGTGCGCGCCGACGTGGCGATCGATGGCGACCGCATCGCGGCGATCGGCGAGGTGGATGCTGCTGGCGCCGGGCAGGTGATCGACGCCGAGGGCCGCTACGTCACCCCCGGCTTCGTGGACCTGCACTCGCACCTCGACGCCCAGATCGGCTGGGACCCGCTGATGTCGTCGTCGTGCTGGCACGGCGTGACCTCCGTGGTCATGGGCAACTGCGGGATGACCTTCGCCCCGGTGCGCCCCGGGCAGGGCGAGGTCCTGGCCCGGGCCATGGAGTCCGTGGAGGACATCCCTGCCTCGGCCATCATCGACGGCCTGTCCTGGGAGTGGGAGTCCTACGGCGAGTACCTCGACGCCATGGACCGCGTCCCCAAGGGCATCAACGCCGGCGGCTACGTGGGCGACGTGGCCCTGCGCCTGTACGTGGCGGGCGACGAGGCCTGCGACCACGACTTCGCCCTGAGCGACGAGCAGCTCGCGCAGATGGCCGCCCTGGTGCGAGCCTCGGTGGAGGACGGTGCCTTCGGCTACTCGATCTCCCGCAGCCTCACGCACCGGGTCCCCGATGGGCGGTCCGTGCCGGGCACCTGGTCGGACCCCGCCGAGGTGCTTGCGATCGCCGCGCCGCTCGGCGAGCTGGGCCGAGGCGTGCTCGAGTGCGCCCCCCGGTACAACGAGGTCGACGGGTCGACGTGGCGGGTCGACGAGGAGCTGGCGTGGATCGCCGAGGTGAGCCGCCGCTACGGGGTCGGCTTCTCGTTCAACCTCATGCAGATGCGCTCGATGGGCGACCACTACCGCCGGGTCGTGGAGCTCGCCGAGCAGGCCAACGCCACGGGCGCCAAGCTCCGCCCCCAGACCACGCCGCGCGGCATCGGCATCCTCTTCTCGCTGGCCGCCAGCACGCTCGTCGACGACCTGCCGTCGTTCCAGCCGCTCAAGGCGCTGGACCTGGCCGGCCGCCTCGCCGCCATCCGGGACCCCGAGGTGCGGGCCCGCCTGGAGGCCGAGGGCGCCGACAAGGCGGTGGAGCCGTTCGAGCGCATGTACCTGATGCGCCCCGAGCAGGGCGCGGTGTACGAGTACGGCCCCGGCGACTCCATCGCCGCGGAGGCGGCCGCCGCCGGGCGGACGCCCGTGGCGCACTACCTGGCGGTGCTGGACGAGAGCGACGGCATGGCGGTGGCCAACTGGCCGGTGCTGAACGAGGACTTCTCGGCCATCGAGGAGCTGCTGCGCTCCCCCGTCACGATCATGGGGCTGGCCGACGCCGGCGCCCACGCCACCCAGATCATGGATGCCTCCCAGCCGACGTTCTTCCTCTCGCACTGGGTGCGAGACCGCGGGACGCTCACGATCGAGGACGCGGTCCGGCGCCTGTCGGGCGACACCGCAGGGTTCATCGGGTTCCGGGACCGCGGGGTGCTGCGACCAGGTGCGTTCGCCGACGTCAACGTGATCGACCTCGACGGCATGTGGCTCCCGCTGCCCGAGATCGTGCACGACTTCCCCGGCGGTGCGCCCCGGTTCGTGCAGCGGGCGCAGGGCATCGACCACACGGTCGTGAACGGCGTCCCGTTCATGGACCACGGCGAGCACACCGGCGCCACCCCCGGCCGCATCCTCCGCAGCACGAACTGATCAGGGGGCGACGTCGTCGT
This sequence comes from Acidimicrobiales bacterium, assembly GCA_046331115.1. Taxonomy (GTDB): domain Bacteria; phylum Actinomycetota; class Acidimicrobiia; order Acidimicrobiales; family Iamiaceae; genus Aquihabitans. The sequence goes on along the minus strand of JAXLRJ010000026.1, from coordinate 32,726 downwards.
CCACGATCTCCACGATGGCCGGCGTCGGCACGTCGACGAGGTCAAGCCCAGCAGGCACCGTCACCGGCAGGTGCGTGACCTGGAAGCTCCGGTTGCCTTCGGCCGCCGTGTCCGCGCAGATGGCGACGTCGATCGACTTGCTCATGGACCCGGCCGGCAGGGTGACCGTCTGCGGCGCCACCGTGCGGTAGTCCGCCCCGGCGCCGCAGGCGGCGGCGCCGATGGCATCGAGGTCGCTGGAGGAGAAGCTGACGGTGATCGGCGCGACGAGCGGTTGGGAGAGGTTGATCAGCACCTGGGCCTTGGCGCCGGCGACGTCGCCCTCGACCACGCTGTTGCGCGGCGTGAGCAGCAGCACGGGCTTGCCGCCCTGGGCCAACCCGTCGGCGTCCACGATGTGGCCGGTGCCGACGCCGCTCCCGAGGACCGCCCCAGCCCCCACCGAGTCGATGACGACGTCGAAAGACTCGTCGGGGTCGGCCACGCCATCGGCGTTGACCATGAGGCCGATCGTTCCGGTGGTGGCCCCAGCGGGGATGGTCAGGGACTGCGGCGAGGTGGCGCTCCCTGAGCGCCCGTAGTCGCAGGCGAGGTTGGTGCACCCCGTCGCCGCGCCGTCGCGGGTGTGGTAGCGCACCACGAGCGGTGCTGGCGACGGCTTCGAGAGGGTCACCTGGAAGTAGATGCCTCGTTGGCCACCGAGCTCGGGCTCGAGGGCGGAGGCGTCGGGGGAGATGGACGCGACCGGCCGAGGATCCACGCGCACGGTCGTGGCGTGCGGTGCCGATGTGGCGCCCGACAGGTCGGTGGCGGTCACCATGAGGATGGTGGTCCCCGTGGCGGAGATCTCCACCACGGCATCGTCGCCGCCGACGGTGGTGGGCGCGTGGACCTCGGCTCCGGTCGTGCTCCAGGTGAGGCTGGCCACGCCGAGGTCGTCGGTGGCGTGGAGGTGGGCGGTGACCGTGCCGCCGTAGATGCCGAAGGTCGGCGCCTCGGCAGAGGTGAGGGTGGCGGTCACGACCGGTGCTCCGCCATCGATGCGGACGGTGACGGTCCCCACCGCCGTGTTCCCTGCCCGGTCCTGCACCGTGCCGGTCACCGTGGTGGTCCCCACGGTCGAGACCACCTGGTCCTCCGGGCACGAGGCCACGCCGGAGGTCGCGTCGTCGCACGAGAAGTGCACGGTGACGGGACCGTGGTGCCAGCCCCCCGCATCGCCGGGCGTGGTGGTCGCACCGGTGATCGTGGGGGCGGTGCCATCGATCGAGATGCCGGCGAGGTCCGAGGAGGCCCGGTTGCCGGCATGGTCGACCACCTCACCATGGGCGACCTGGTCAGCGCCGTCATCGCCGAGGGTGCGCGGGCCAGGGCACGTCGCCACGCCCGAGGTCGCATCGGAGCACGACCACGTCACGGTCACGGGCGTGCGGTACCACCCCGACGCGTTGGGTGCAGGGGCACTCGGCGTGGCCTCGGGCGCCACCGAGTCGATGCTGAACACGATCGTGACGTTCGTGGCGTTCCCCGCCCGATCGACAGCGTGCCCGGCGACGGCGCTGCGCCCCTGCTCCGACACGGTCGAGGGCGCCGTGCAGGAGGCCACGCCCGAGCGCTCGTCCGAGCAGGTCCAGGTGATGGTCGCCGGTGACCGCGCCCAGCCGTCGTTCCCGGGGGTTGCCTCCATGGCGACGGTCAGGGTGGGCGCTCCGTCGTCGATCTCCACGTGCAGGTGCTGGTGCACCTCCTCGTTGCCGGCCACGTCGAGCGACCACACCTCGATGTCATGAGGGCCCTCGCCACCGATGGTGACCAGGCCGCCACCATCTTGGGCGGGGCCGCCGTCGACGGCGACCCAGGTGGAGGCGACGCCCGAGAGGTTGTCCGACGGCGAGAACGACACCTCGAGGCCGCTCGGGGCCCATCCGGGGACGTCGCTCACGGCGGTGACCGGCGGCGTCCGGTCGATCGCCACCGGGTCGCTGGTGATCTGCGCGACGTTGCCGGCCACATCGACCACCGTGGCGGAGGCCGTCACGGCCGCCCCCTCGCCGGAGAGGGTGCTGTCGGCCGGGCAGGACGCCACACCGGAGAGGGCGTCGTCGCAGGACCAGGCCACGGTCACCGGGTCGCGGTACCACCCCGAACTGGGTGCCGGAGCCGTCGGGGCACCGGAGCCGGTCGGCGCCGTGAGGTCCACGTCGATGCCCGAGATCGATGCCGACGCCGATGCGCCGCCGGCGTCGGTGGCGGTGCCCGACGAAGACCCGCCGATGCCCTCCCCCACCGTCTCGGGGGCCGGGCAGCTGACCGGGGCGGCGCCGCCGGTGCACGAGTAGGAGACCACGACCGGCACGTTGGACCACCCGGCGGCGTTGGCGGCAGGCGTCCGCTCGGCCGTGACCGCCAGCGGCTGGGCCTGGTAGAAGGCCGTGCCCCCCACCACCTCCACCGGCACCCGGATCCCTTGGCCGATGGGGCCGTACTGGTCGTAGCCCCAGCACTTGGCCTGGCCCGTGTTGGTGGCCACGCAGGCATGGGTTGGGCCCACCGACAGGTAGGCCACGCCGGAGGTGAGCCCGGTGACCTGGACGGGGGTCGTCGAGCTCGTGGTGGTGCCGTTGCCGAGCTGGCCGTACTGGTTGTTGCCCCAGCACTTCACGCCACCGGCCACCGACAGGGCGCACGAATAGTCGTCGCCGGTGCCGATGGCGGTGATGCCGGAGGTGAGACCGCTCACCTGGACCGAGGTCGTGGCCTGGGTGGTCCCCCCGTTGCCGAGCTGGCCGCTCGAGTTGAGGCCCCAGCAGCGCACGGCGCCAGCCGAGGTGACGGCACAGGAGTGCGCACCGCCGGCCGAGATCGCGGCGATGCTGGTCAACCCGGTCACGGCGACGGGCACCGAGGAGCTGGTCTGGAGCCCGTTGCCGAGCCGCCCGTTCGTGCCGAGGCCCCAGCACTTGGCTGCGCCGGCGATGCGGGCGCACGTGTGGCTCGTCCCGAGGGTGATGGCCGTGGTGTTGGCGCTGCCGGAGACGAGGACGCCGCCATACGCGGTGGACGAGGTGGTGGTGCCGTCGCCGAGCGCACCGTTGGCGTTGTTGCCGCCGCAGGTGGCGCTGCCCGACGACATGATCCAGCAGGAGCGCGACGAGTTGACCACGGGGAGCGTGCTCCCGGGCTCCCAGATGGGCTCGTTGTCGGGCGAGACGGAGGTGGTGGCCGGCCCACCGAGCTGGCTCGAGCCGTTGGCACCCCAGCAGTAGACGCCGGAGAAGTTCGGGTGGGTCCCGCAGGTGCTGTCGCCGCCGGTCACGACGCCGGTGGCCTTGGCGAACCATCGGCTCGAGACCTTGACCGGCGCCGAGTACCAGTTGGAGGTGGAGTGCAGGCTCGAGGTGTCCTCGTAGGTCTGCAGGTTGAAGTTCTTGCCCCAGCACATCAGGTCCTGGTTGGACAGCACGGCGCAGGTGTGGTTCTTGCCCTGCGCGGCCACCGTGTTCACCGAGGCCGGGAGCCCGGTCACGGTGTACGGCACCGTCTGGGCGAGCCCCATGCCCCGCCCGTCGCCGTTGGCGCCGAACTGCGCCTGGCCCCAGCACCTCATGGCCCCGGTGTCCAGCAGCGCGCACGCGTTGGTGGACCCCACGCTGACCGCTGCCACCCCGGACCCGAGGCCGGTGACCGTGACGGGAACGCTGATGTCGGTGGTGAGGTCTGCGCCCAGCCCGCCCTCGGAGTTGGTCCCCCAGCACGCGGCGCGCCCGGCGGTGGTGACGGCGCAGGCTCTGTCCGCCCCCATGGACACGGACGCGACGTTCGGCACGCTGATCTGCACGGCGAAGGTCCGGTCCGCGCCGGCCACCCCCAACCCGAGCTGACCCCAGCCGTCGTCGCCGAGGCAGCGAAGGACGTTCGACGTGGTGATGGCACAGGTGTTGCTGCCGCCCGCGACCACCGACCGGAGGGGACCGCCGAAGGCGAAGACGGAGACCGGGGTCGTGGCCTTGGTGAGGAGCGCGTCCCCGAGCTGGGAGCTCGTGTTGTCGCCCCAGCACCGAGGAACAGCGCTCGACGTGAGCTGGGCGCACACGTGGGCGTCCCCAGCAGAGATCGAGGTGACGCCCGACGACAGGCCGCTCACGCCCACGGGGGTCGAGGAATCCGCCGTGCTCCCGTTGCCGAGCTGCCCGTAGATCCCCGAGCCCCAGCACGACACCGCGCCGGCGGACGTGAGGGCGCAGGCGCTGTAGTTGCCGACCGCGATGGCCGTCACGCCCGACTGGAGGCCGGTCACCGGGACGGGCACGGACGAGTCGCTGGTCGCACCGTTGCCGAGGCGCCCGTTGAGGCCCGACCCCCAGCACGACACCGCGCCGGCGTGGGTGAGGGCGCAGCTGAAGTCAGCACCCGACCCCACCTGGAGCACCCCGGAGGCGAGGCCGGTCACCGCGACCGGGACGTTCGACAACGCCGTCGAACCGTTCCCCAGGTCCCCGTGGTCGCCGCTCCCCCAGCAGACGACCCCACCGGAGGCGGTGATGGCGCACACATGGTCGAAGCCCGCTTCGACGGCGACGGTGCTCCCGACGATGGGCGTCGCCGACGCCGGCTCGGGGGCCACGACACCCCCCGCCACCACGAGCGCAGCAACGAACGCCACCACCCCGATGACCGCCGCAACGCGACGGCCTGTAGATGCCCCACCCATAGCAGCCCTCCCGAGCCCAACCCCTGGCTCCCGCACGGCAAAGGCTACCTTGCAGCCGATGCGCTGGGGGAAGCGATGGGCTTGGGTGGCACCGGTCGCCGCGTTGGTGGCGGCGACGGCGGCGGCGTGCTCGTCGGGCAGCGACGGCGCCGCCACCACGACGACGTCCGCGGCCAAGCGGACCACGACGACCGCGTCCGCTGACGGGGCCACGATCTTCCGCACGAACTGCGCCGAGTGCCACGGCGCCGACGGCACCGGCGGCCAGGGCCCGCCGCTGGTGGGCCCGAAGGCGTCGGGCATCAGCGAGGCCGAGGCCCGCAAGGTGGTGGCGAACGGACGCAACGCCATGCCGCCGTGGAAGTCGACGCTGTCGACCGCCGAGATCGAGGCCGTCGTGGCCTACGTGAAGGGCGACCTCGGCGCGGGCGGCGGCAGCACGACCACCACCGAGGCCACCACGAAGCGCGGCTCGCTGTCGGGCCGCCCGCCCGAGCTCGGCGTGCCGGGCGACTGGCCCAGGCCAACGGGGACCTGCTCGGCCACCGGGTGGCCAAGGGCTCCCACATCACCTCCAGGACCATCGACCGGCTGCGCCAGGAGTGGACCTACGAGGCGCCCGGCGGCGGCACCTTCGGCAACTTCCCCACCAACCCGCTCGTCATCGGCGACCACGTCTACGTCGGTGACCTCACGACCCGCGTCCACGCCGTGGACCTGGCCACGGGCAAGGAGCAGTACGTCGTCGGCGACGACGCCTCCATCTTCGGGCCGACCGGCGTCGGGGCCGGCTGGGGCCGCCTGTACGGCACCAAGGCCAACGCCAAGGGCCGCGGCTCGGTGGTGGTGGCCTACGACGCGACGAGCGGCAAGGAGCTGTGGGCCACCGACATCGGGGCCGGTGGCGGCGACATCAACGTCCAGCCCGTGGCCTACGACGGGCTCGTCTACTCGTCGACGTCGGGCTACGGCGCCGGCACCCGGGCCACGATCTACGCGCTCGACGCGGAGACCGGCGCCATCGTGTGGCACTTCTCGGTGGTGGAGGACCCCGACCTGTGGGGCCACCCGGAGCTCAACAGCGGCGGCGGGGTCTGGTACCCGCCCACGATCGACGCCGCCCGGGGCGTCGCCTACTTCGGCACCGGCAACCCGTACCCCTTCCCCGGCGCCAAGGGCTACCCCAACGGGTCGAGCCGCCCCGGCGAGAACCGCTGGACCGACTCGATCCTCGCCCTCGACCTGAAGACCGGGAAGCTCCGCTGGGGCCACCAGGCCATCGCCCACGACATCTTCGACCGGGACTCGATGCTGACCGGCCGGGTCGACGCCACGATCGACGGCCGCACCGTGCCGCTGGCCATCAGCACCGGGAAGCTGGGCGTGGTCACCGCCCTCGACGCCCGCACCGGCAAGGTCGTGTGGAAGACGCCCGTCGGCACCCACCAGAACGACGAGCTCACGGAGATCGACGGCCCCACGCTCGTGTACCCGGGCTCGCTCGGCGGGGTCCAGACCCCGATGGCCGTGTCGAACGGGACGATCTACCTGTGCGTGATGAACGCGCCCACCCAGTACGCGGGCCCCGAGGAGACCAGCTACGGGTTCTCGGTGAAGCTCGGCACCGCGGACGCCCAGCTGGTGGCCATCTCGGCGGCCACCGGCAAGGTCCGCTGGTCGAAGGACCTGCCTGGCGACTCCTTCGGCGGCGCCACCGTCATCAACGACCTGGTCCTGACCTCGTCGTTCGGCGGCGAGCTGCTCGCGTTCGACAAGGCCACCGGGAAGCAGGTCTGGAGCTGGAAGGGCCCCGGGGGCATCAACGGCTGGCCCGCTGTGGCCGGCGACCGGATCATCGTGCCGTTCGGCATGGCTGATCCGCCGCAGCTCGTGTCCCTGGAGCTCCCCAGCTGACCACCTGTGCCCGACGCTTGCACCCGGACGAACGTCCGGTGCCCGAACCCTTGAGGACCGCCTGGTCGCGGCCGATGGGGATGGCGTGAGCTGGGGTCCGGTCGAGAAGCGGGTCGGCAAGCGGAGGCAGATCAGGTCCGTGCCGATGGCATGGGTCCGCGACCCGCGCAACCCCGACCCCTGGGCCGCAGACAAGACGCCCGACGGCCGCATCGTCGAGCTCTCGGTCAGCGGCGCCGGCATGGTGGCCATCACGCACCCCTACCTGGAGGTCGGCAGCCTGGTGATGATCACCTGCGCCGGGCTGGTCGGGTCCGTGTTCGTGCGGCGCATCGAGCCGGACCTCTATCCGGGCGAGAGCTACTACGGCGTGGAGTTCGCGGAGGCCAACTCGGCCATGGCCGAGACCCTGCAGAAGACGTACCTGCTCAAGGTCACCAACGCGCCCAGCACCTACATCCCCCGCGGGTAGCGGAGGCCCACCGGTACGGTGGACGGGTGACCGACGACGCCCGCTGGACCTGCGTCCAGCTCTCGGACCTGCACATCGTCAAGGAGGGCCGCCACCTCGGCGGCGTCATCGACACGGCCGGCCACCTCCGGACCACGATCGACCTGCTCCACGACCTCGCCCCGGTGCCGGACCTGGTCCTCATCACCGGCGACCTGGTCAACGACGGGCACCCGCTGCAGTACGAGCACCTGCGCTCGCTGCTGGCGGACCTGCGGCTCCCGTGGGTGCTCGCCACCGGCAACCACGACGACCCGCAGGCCCTCCTGGCCGCGTTCCCCGACCACCCCCACCACCCGTCGGGCCGCGTGGACCACGTCGTCGAGGGCACGGTCCGGGTGGTCGTGCTCGACGACAACGTCCCCGGCCAGCCCGGCGGCGACCTGGTCGACGAGCAGCTGGCCTGGCTGGAGGCGCAGCTCGAGGCCGCCCCCAACGCCCCGACCATCGTGGCCCTCCACCACCCGCCGTTCCCCACCGGCATCGACCACATGGATGCCATGGCCCTCGCCGCGCCGGCGTCGGTGGCGCTCGCCCAGGTGGTGGGCCGACACCCCCAGGTCGAGCGGGTGGTGTGCGGGCACCTGCACCGGACCATCACCACCCGGTGGGCGGGCACGCTCGCCATGACCGCGCCCAGCGTGGCCATGGCCGTGGCGCTCGAGCTGCGTCCGGGCGGACCCGAGGGCTGGACCCCCGAGCCGCCGCAGGCGCTGGTCCACGTGTGGTCGAGCTCGCTCGGCCTGGTGAGCCACCACCTGCCGCTGGTGCCTTACCCGGTCAGCCCGTTCTGAGCCGACGCGGCGTCCAGCGCCTCGTGCAGGCGCTGCTGCCACTCGGCCTCGCCCAGCGCGAGCGGCGGGCGCCGGTCCAGGAAGTCCTCCAGGACCTCGATGAAGCGGGCCGGCTCCTCCACGTGGGGGAAGTGCCCGGAGTGGTCGAAGAGCACGAGCTCGCTGCCCGGCATGGCCTCGTGGGCCTGGTGGGCGTGCGAGACCGGGATGATCCGGTCGTGGACGCCCCACATGATGAGGGTGGGGATCAGGTCGGCGAGGTAGAGCTTGTCGTGGGCGCTGACGCTCTGGCCGTTGACGTCGATCACCGCCCGCAGGGTCTTGATGAACGCCTGGCGGGTGTCGGGATCGGTGAGCGAGGTGTAGCCCCGCCACTCCTCCTCCACGTGGGGTGCCCGGATCCCGAAGGCGCCGAGGCGGCGGCGGATGGCGTCCCCGGCGTCGCGCACGAACGACGGGAACAGGATCGGCATCAGGTACTCGGTGCCTGGCAGCGTGAAGGCCCGCAGCAGCCAGGACACGTCGGGCCCGAGCCCACCGCTGTCCACCAGGACCAGGCGCTCGACCCGCTCGGGGAACTGGTACGCGAACTGCATGGCGACGCCGCCGCCAAGGGACTGGCCGACGAGCGTGGCCCGGTCGACCCTGAGGGCCACCAGGAGGTCCCGCAGCCCGCTCGCGAACGACCCGAGGGAGTAGTCGTGGCGGGCCTTGTCCGAGGCGCCGTGGCCGAGCAGGTCCGGGGCGATGATCGTGAAGCGCTTGGCCAGGGTGGGCCCAACCTCCCGCCAGGTGCCGGAGCTGCCGGCCATGCCGTGCACGAGCAGCAGCACCGGGGCCCCCTCGGCCACCTCCGGACCGCCGAAGCGGTACGCCACCTCGTGGCCGTGGATCCGGATCGTCCGCTTCTCGAGCTGCGCCATGCCCAGACGCTAGGCGTTGGCAGGCTCCGGCACCGCCCCGTAGCGGGCGTAGATGCGGTCCCGCTTGCGGGGGTCGACGTTGACCTTGGTGATGTCGCCGTCGTAGACCGCCAGCACCTTGGGGTCCATGACCTTGCGCCAGAGCGGCGTGAGGTAGGCCAGGCCCACCATGGTCCCGTAGCCCGACGGGAGCTGGGGCGCCTCGTCGAAGGTGCGGAGCACCTGGTAGCGCCGCACGGGGTTGGCGTGGTGGTCCGAGTGGCGCTCGAGCCCATAGAGCAGCATGTTCGTGGCGATGTGGTCGCTGTTCCAGCTGTGCTCGGGGCGCACCCGCTCGTAGCGACCGTCCTCGCCCTTCTGCCGGAGCAGGCCGTAGTGCTCGAGGTAGTTCACGACCTCCAGCAGCGAGAACCCGAACACCGCCTGGACCACGAGGAACGGGATCAGCTTCGGGCCGAAGGCAACGATCACACCCGCGAAGAGCACCACGCTCATGAGCCAGGCGTTGAGCACGTCGTTCTCGAGCGTCCACGGCCCCTTGCCGCGGAAGGCGAGGCGCTTCTTCTCCAGCGCCCAGCCGGAGCGGGCGGCGCCGATGACGCTGCGGGGGAAGAAGGCCCAGAAGGACTCGCCGAAGCGGGAGCTGGCGGGGTCCTCGGGGGTGGCCACCCGCACGTGGTGGCCGCGGTTGTGCTCGATCTCGAAGTGGCCGTAGCCGGTCTGGGCCAGCACGACCTTGGCCCACCACCGCTCGATCCGGGTGTTCTTGTGGCCGAGCTCGTGGGCGTTGGCGATGCCGATGCCGCCCACGGCACCGACGGTGAGGGCGAAGCCGAACCAGGCGAAGGCGCTCATGTCGTGGGAGGTGACGTACCAGCACGCCCAGAAGAAGCCGAGGTACTGCAGCGGCCCGTACAGGTAGGTCAGCACCCGGTAGTAGCGGTCCTGCTCCATCTCGGCGTCGGCCCACGCCGGGGAGTTGCCCTTCTGGGTGCCGAAGACGGTGTCGATGATCGGCATGCCCACCAGGATCCAGAACGGTCCGGCGTACCAGAAGACCTCCCGCCCCCACGTGGTGGCCCCGTGCCAGGCGCCGAAGGTGAGCAGCGGCACGATCAGGGCGATCGGGTACCAGTACCGCTTGCGGTCCCGGTAGGTCTTCGTGCTCCCGTCGACGACGGTGGTGAAGGTGGCGGACATCAGGGCTCCTCGGGGGCGGGCGGGACGTGCAGGCACGACGGGGGCAGGACGGCGGCCACGACGGCGTGGGCGAGGTCTCGCGCCACGGCGTCGGCCGGGAGGTCGGAGGGCCGCACGGCGTAGCTGATGAGCATCCGGCTCAGCAGCTCGGCACCGAACGCGGCGCGGGCGGGGTCAAGCGAGGGGAACGCCTCGCCGATCATCTGGCGGCCGATGAGGTTGATCGCCTCGAGCACCGAGCCGCTGCCGTCGATGAGCATGGGCAGCAGCGCCTCGGGCTCGGTGGCGATGAGCCGGTCGAGCAGGGGGTGGCCGCGGAAGGCGCGCAGCGCCTCGGCGACCGCGGCCTCCAGCGAGCCCACCGGGTCCTCGACGCTCTCGGCGGCGGCGATCACCTGCTCCACGATGCGACCGGCCTCGCGGAGGACCGCCTGGGCGACCAGCTCGTCCTTGGAGGCGAAGTGCTTGTAGAGCGTCTGGCGGGAGAGCCCAGCGCGCTTGGCCACATCGCCCACCGACAGCCGCGCCAGGCCGTGGTCCGCCGCCACCTCGACGGCGGCGTCGAGCAGCCGCTCGGGCACGGTCGGGAGCGTCGTCGCAGCGGTGGCGGCCTCGGTCACGGGTGACAGATTAACAAATCACGTCACTTTGTCAACCGAAGGGTTGGTTCCCGAACCGGTCGAGGTGGACGACCTCCCCGATCGGGCGGCGCGTCGTAGGCCCGTAGCGGCCCTTGGCCCAGCCGATCGGGATGATGCACACGGGCACGATCCCCCGAGGCAGCCCCAGGACCTTGCGAGCCGACGGCACCCACCAGATCGGCAGCGTCTGCAGCGAGGCGCCGAGCCCGACGGCCCGACAGGCCAGCAGCAGGTTCTGCACCGCCGGGTACACGGACCCGTAGAAGGACGCCACCGAGATCTGCGGGCGGCCGACCGGCCGGTGCTTGAGCCCCCGCCGGTAGCACGGGATCACGAACACGGGCAGCTCGGCGAAGTGCTCGGCCTGCCACTGTCCGGGGCGCATGTTGCGCAGGGCCTGCTCGTCCCCTTCGGCCTGGCGCTCGACGATCGGGTTGAACACGTCGTAGAGCCGCCGGTACAGCTTGGCCAGGCGGGCCTTCTGCTCCGGGTCCTCGACCACCACGTAGTGCCAGTCCTGGGTGTTCGAGCTGGTCGGCGCCTTCAGCGACAGCTCGAGGAGCGGCAGGAGGACCTCGTGGGACACGGGGGCCAGGTGCAGTCGCCGCACGGCGCGCTGGGTGCGCATGGCCTCGTCCAGCGGCATGCCCAGCCGGGCCAGTGCCTCGGCCGGGTCCGGTGGGACGAAGGGCTCGTCATCGGTCATCGGGCGAGCTCCTCCGCGGTGCGCAGCTCCAAGCCCTCGAAGTCGCCCGATCGCCGCCAGGCGTCGATGAGCTCGAAGAAGGCCACGGGCCCACCCGGGTACCCGGTGGCGCCCAGGCGCTGCTTGCGGCCGATCTCGCCGCCTTCGTTGTTGTAGTAGCCGGGGGTGCACTCCGGGTTGCCGAGGAAGCCGCCCACGTTGCCCTCGAGCAGCCCGACCCACGCATCCTGCGCTTCCTGGGTGACCTCGACCTCGACCGCACCCACCTCCATGGCCCGTCCGACCACGGCGGCCACCGTGGTGCCGGCCTCCACCAGGTTGTGGGTGATGTTGGAGACGAGGTTGGCGCCCTGGGACAGGCTCACCACGAACAGGTTCGGGAACCCGTGGACGTGGATGCCGTGGAGGGACTCCATGCCGTCGGCCCACGCGTCCGTGAGGGTGCGCCCGCCGCGGCCGGTGGTCTCGAAGCCGCTGCGGCGGGACTGCTCGGTGCCCACCTCGAAGCCGGAGGCGAAGATCAGGCAGTCCAGGTCGTAGTGCTCCCCCGCCACCCACGCGCCGGTCTCGTCGATGCGCTCGACGCCCCGCCCGTCGGTGTCCACCAGGTGGGCGGTCGGCTCGTTGTAGGCCTGCAGGTACTCGTCGTGGAAGCACGGCCGCTTGCACAGCTGGCGGTACCAGGGCTTGAGGGCCTCGGCCGTGGCCGGGTCCCGCACGATCTCGTCGACCCGGGCCCGGATCTCGGTCATCTTCTCGTCGTCGCTGTCCTCGAACGCCTTGCGGATCGTCTCCGGGCCCAGCTCGGCACCGGCGGACACCTCGGCCACCACCCGGTCGCGGATGCGCTGGGCGATGTCGGTCCAGCCGTCCTGCACCAGGTCCTCGTCGGCGAACCCGCCCATCTGGAGGGTGGCGAAGTTGATCAGCCAGCGCTGCTGCCAGCCAGGCCCCAGGGCGGCGAACCAGTCCGGGTCGATGGGCCGGTTGTTCCGCACATCGATGGACGACGGGGTGCGCTGGAACACGTAGAGCTCCTGCGCGTCGCGAGCCAGCGGCGGGATGCACTGCACGGCGGTGGCGCCGGTGCCCACGATCCCGACCCGCTTGTCGGCCAGGCCGACCATCGGCGCGCCCGACGGGTCGCCTCCGGTGTAGGCGTAGTCCCACCGGCTGGTGTGGAAGGCGTGCCCGCCGAAGGTATCGAGCCCGGGGATGCCCGGCAGCTTGGGCCGGTGCAGCGGGCCGGTGCCCATGCCCACGAACCGGGCCCGCACCTCGTCGCCCCGGTCGGTGCGGATCACCCACCGGTGGTCGGCGTCGTCCCAGTCGAGCGACCGCACGCCGGTCGACAGCAGGGCGCCCTCTCGCAGCCCGAACGTGTCGGCGATGCGCCGGGCGTGGTCCCAGATCTCGGGGGCGAACACGTACTTCTGGCTGGGCACGTGCCCGGTCTCCTCCAGCAGCGGGAGGTACACCATGGCGGCGGTGTCGCACATCGCCCCGGGGTAGCGGTTCCAGTACCAGACGCCGCCCACGTCCCCGGCTCCGTCGATCAGGCACACGTCGTCGATGCCGGCCTGCTTGAGCCGCGCCCCGGTGACGAGCCCGGCGAAGCCGGCGCCGATGAACGCGAAGGTGACCTCCCGCTGCACCGGCTCCCGCTCGACGCGAGGCGTCCACGGGTCCTCCAGCAAGCTCGCCCATCGGCCGGTCGGCTGGACGTACTGGTCGTTGCCCTCAGGCCGCAGCCGCTTGTCCCGCTCGATGCGGTACTTCTCCCGGAGCGCCTCGTGGTCGATGGCGGGGCCGTCGGTCGTGGTTGGCATCCCTCCACCGTAGGGTGGCACGCCGTGGCAGCACTCGAGTTCGGCCTGGACACCTTCGGCGACGTCACCGTGGGCCCCGACGGGCACCTCCGCTCTCCAGCCCAGGTGCTGCGCGACGTGGTCGAGGAGGCGGTGCTGGCCGACGAGGTGGGGATCGACTGCTTCGGCGTCGGCGAGCACCACCGCGAGGACTTCGCGGTCTCGGCACCGGAGGTCGTGCTCGCCGCCATCGCCTCGCGCACCGAGCGCATCCACCTCGGATCGGCGGTCACCGTGCTCAGCTCCGACGACCCGGTCCGGGTGTTCCAGCGCTTCGCCACGCTCGACGCCCTCTCGTCGGGACGGGCCGAGGTGATCCTCGGCCGTGGGTCGTTCACCGAGTCGTTCCCGCTGTTCGGCTACGACCTGGACCAGTACGACGAGCTGTTCGACGACCGGCTGGACCTGTTCGCCCGGCTCCTCGAGGGCGGGCCCATCACCTGGGCGGGCACCACGCGCGCCCCGCTGCGGGGCCAGCGGATCCACCCCGAGCCCGAGGCGGGCACGCTGCGCACCTGGATCGGCGTGGGCGGGAGCCGCCAGTCGATCATCCGGGCCGCCCGCCACCGCCTGCCGCTCGTGCTCGCCATCATCGGCGGCGACAGCGCCCGCTTCGCCCCGTTCGTCGACCTGTACCACCGGGTCGCCGAGGACATGGAGGCCGAGCGGCTGCCCGTCGCCGTGCACTCGCCCGGCCACGTGGCCGACACGGACGAGCAGGCCCGCGAGGAGCTGTACCCGCACTGGAAGGCGATGCGGGACCGCATCGGCGCCGAGCGCGGCTGGGGCCCGGCGGGCCCCGACGAGTTCCTCCAGCAGGCCGGGCCGCACGGGGCGCTCTACGTGGGCTCGCCCGAGACCGTGGCCACCAAGGTCGCCGCCACCGTCCGGGTGCTAGGCGTGGCCCGATTCACGATGAAGTACAGCGCCGGGACGCTCCCCCACTCGCTGATGATCGGCAGCATCGAGCGCTTCGGCCGCCAGGTGGTGCCTCGCGTCCGCGAGCTGCTGGCCTGAGCGGCGGTCGGTCGTGCGCTGGTTCGTCGACGGCAACAACGTCATGGGCGCCGGCGCGGACGGCTGGTGGAACGACCCGGCGCGGGCTGCCGCCGCACTCGCCCAGGCAGTCGCCACCTGGACCAACGGCCACGACGACCCCGTCGTGCTCGTGTTCGACGGCGCCCCGGTGCCCGCCGTGGCCGAGGCCGCCGGCGGCGACCTCGAGGTGGCGTTCGCGCCTCGACGGGGCCGCGACGCCGCCGACGACCTGATCGTGGAGCTGGTGGAGGCCGCCTACGCCGACGAGCCTGCCATCACGGTGGCGACGTCGGACAAGGGCCTGGTCAGCCGCCTGCCACCCGGCGTGGAGGCCGAGGGCGCAGGCGCGTTCCGTCGCCGGATCGGGCTTGGCCGGTGAACGCCGCCCCCATGCCGGAGGTCGCCGGCGTGCACCACCGCTGGGTGCGGGCCCCGGGCGCCACCATCCACGTGGCGGAGGCCGGGCCCGCCGATGGTCCCACCTTCGTGCTCCTGCACGGCTGGCCCCAGCACTGGTGGATCTGGCGGGACGTGATCGGGCCGCTCGCCGACCACGGGTGGCGGGTGCTGGCCATGGACCTGCGGGGCTGCGGCTGGAGCGAGGCGCCGGCGCGGGACTACCGCAAGGCCACCATGGCCAGGGATGCCTCCGCCGTGCTCGACACCCTCGGGGTGGCCGAGGCCCACGTGGCCGGCCACGACTGGGGCGGCTGGGTGGCCCAGCTCCTCGCCGTCGCCGAGCCCGATCGGGTGCGGGCGCTGACCGTGCTCGACATCGCCTCCCTGTGGACCGACGCCTCCGTGTTCGCCCGCCACCTGCACCGGTTCGCCTACCAACCGGTGATCGCCATGCCCGGGCTCGGTCCGGCGATCGAGCGCTCCCGCTTGTTGTGGGCCCAGATGGCCCGCAACGGCCTCCCCGCCGACGCCGTCGGCCCGTACCGCGACGCCATGCGGGACCCGGCCCACGCCCGGGCCGGCAGCCGCTTCTACCGCGACTTCCTGGGCCGCGAGGCGAGGGCAAGCGCCACCCGGGACCGCGCCGGCGCCAGGATCGAGGCGCCGGTTTCGGCCCTCCTCGGCATGGACGACCCAGTGATCCGCCCGCCGATGGTGACGAGCCTCGCCGGCCACGCCGCTTCCTTCGAGCTCGAGGAGGTGCCGGGGTGCGGCCACTTCATCGTCGACGAGGCCCCCGACGTGGTCCTGCGCCACCTGCTGGCGTTCCACGAGCGCCACCGCTGATCGACTGCAGCTGCGATGCTGGGCCGATGCCCACGAGCGACGTCTCCTTCCCCACCCCGGACGGCACCTGCACCGCCGTCCTCGCCGTGCCCGACGGCGACGGCCCCTGGCCCGCCGTCGTGATGATCCCCGACATCGGCAGCGTCCGGCCGGCGTTCCGGGCCATGGCCCAGCGGCTCGCCGCCGAGGGCCTGGTGGTCCTGGTCCCCGACATCTACCACCGCGCTGCGCCCTACCGGCCCTTCGACGCGTCGACCATGTTCGTCGAGCCCGAGGAGTTCCCGCGCGCCCGCAGCATGGCCGAGGCGCTCACGCCCGACGCCGTCGCATCGGACGCCCAGGGGTGGCTGGACTTCTTGGCGACCCGCCCGGAGGTGCGCCCGGGGCCCATCGGCACCACCGGGTACTGCTTCGGCGGGAAGCTCTCGCTCACCGTCGCCGGGCGGCTCGGCGAGGCGATCGGTGCCGCCGCGTCGTTCCATGGCGGGGGCCTGGGCGCCGACGACCCGAGCAGCCCGCACCTGCTGGCCGACGGCGTCCGCGCCGCCGTCTACATCGGCGCCGCCCTGGACGACCGATCCTTCCCACAGGAGCAGGAGGACCGCCTCCGGGCGGCCTACGACGCCGCCGGGGTCACCTACGAGCTCGAGACCTATGCCGCCGCGCACGGCTTCGCCGTCACGGACTTCCCCGTGTACGACGAGGCCGCCGCCGAGCGCCACTGGGCCGCCATGGCCGACCTCTACCGCTCTCGCCTCGGCGCCTGAGCAGTTCCTGCTCAAGTCGGGAGGCGTTCGGTCCGTAGAGGCCCACGGAGGGATCGATGGAACGACGCCGCTGGAGCACCACGTGGATCAGATCGACGCCGATCGCCCTGCTCGTCCCCGCCCGGTCCGCGCCCACGAGGGCTACGACGACCTGACCGCCGAGCCCGACGCTCCGGAGGCGGGACCGGAGGGCGAGCGCGCCCGGCCGCCGGCGCCCAAGCCGGCCCGCCACTGGCTCGACCGGCGCTAGGCCTCCGCGTCGGGGTCGGTCCCCCGCCGAGGCAGCCCGGCGCGGTCGTAGACGGCGTCGATCACCGCCATGTTGGCGATGGAGTCGCTGGGCGGGGTGAGCACGGGAGCGCCCCGCAGCACCGCATCGGCGAACGCTTGGAGCTGGAAGCCGTAGGTGACGCCCTTCGGCGCCTTCTCGGACCGCTTGCACGCCTTGCCCTGGACGGTGAGCTTGCCGAGCACCTGGGGCAGCGTGAAGTTCCGGACCTTGAGCGTGCCCTCCGAGCCCTCGACCTTGGCACCGAGCGACAGGAGCGACGAGGACCACATCGAGCACCGGATCCGGCCGGTGGCGCCGCCGGACAGCTCCATGTCCGCCTCCATGGCCCGATCGATGTGGGGGCCCCGCAGCTTGGCCTTCGCCCAGGTGACCCGCGGCTCCTCCCCGGCCAGCAACCGCAGGCAGTGGATGGCGTAGCACCCCACGTCCATGGTGGCCCCGCCGGCCAGGTCGAAGTCGTAGCGGATGTCCTTGAACCGGGGCAGGGGGATGTTCATCCACGTCTCGACGTGGCGGACCTCGCCCAGCACGCCGCTGCGGCAGATCTCGTCCAGCCGGGCCGCGAACGGGTGGTAGCGGTAGTGGAACGCCTCCATCACCACCTGGTCCGGGCGGGCCTCGGCTACCGCCGCGACCTCCCGCGCCTCGGCCTCGTTCGAGGTGAACGGCTTCTCGCACAGCACGTGCTTGCCGGCCTCCAGGGCCGCGGTGGTCCACCGGGCGTGGAGGCCGTTGGGCAGCGGGTTGTAGATGGCGTCGAGCTCCGGGTCCGCCACCAGGTCCTCGTAGGACCGGTGGGTGCGGGCGATGCCGTGCTTGTCCGCGAAGGCCTGCGCCTTCTGCGGGTCCCGGGCGGCGACCGCCGCCACCTCGACCTCGTCGTTGCCGGCGGCCGGCTTGATCAGGGCCATCGGGGCGATGCGGGCGGCGCCGAGGATGCCGATGCGGAGGGGTGCCATCGCCGCAAGCTACCCGGCAGCCGCCGCCCGCCCGGGCCTAGGCTCCGCTCGTGGCCGACACCCCCGAGCCGCCGACGGGCGCCCGACTCGACCTGCTGCGCCGCCTCGGGTTCGGCGACCTGGAGCACGACAGCCACGTCCCGTTCCTCTCGCACCTGCTCGGGACCCGCCGGCTCCTGCTGGCCTGGGGCGAGCGGCCAGCCATGGTCGACGCCGGCCTGTTCCACTCCGCCTACGGCACCGAGTACTTCCCCGTGGAGAGCGGGGCCTCGCGAGACGAGGTGCGCGCCGTCATCGGGGAGGACGCGGAGGCCATCGCCTGGGCCTGGTGCACGATCCGACGGGACACGCTTGAGCTGACCTCACCGCCCACGGTGATCGACCGCACCTGCGACGAGTGCATCGCCATCACCGACGCCCTCGCCGACGACATCGCCACCCTGTGGGCCGCCGACACCGTCGAGCAGATCGCCCGCATGGCCCCGGGCGAGCGCAGCTTCGCCCACGGCCTCCTCCGGGTCCTGCACCGGGCGTCGCCGTCTGCCCAAGAGGCGGTGGCCGCGGTGCTGCCGCTCATCCAGGAGCGCTGAGCCCCACCGCAGCCGCCACCACCGCCTCCTGTCCGTCAGGCCGGGTCGAGGATGACCACCGGGATCGTCCGGGTGGTGAGCGTCTCGTACTCCGCGAAGTTGGCGTAGTCGGCCTTCTGCTTCGTCCAGATCGGCTCCCGCTCCTCGGGGGTGGCGACCCTGGCGGTGAACGCCTTGGTCTCGGTGCCGAGCTCCACGGTGACGGCCGGGTTGGCGACGATGTTGTGGTACCAGGCCGGGTTGGTCGGGGCGCCGGCCATGGAGGCGAAGATGGCGATCGAGCCGCCGTCGAGGGCCTGGTACATCAGCGGGGTCTCCCGCTCGGCGCCGGACTTGGCGCCCGTGGTGTGGAGGATGAGCATCGGCGCCCCCTCGAACGGCCCGCCGACCTTGCCCGCGTTCTCGCGGAACTCGGCCATGATCTGCTTGTTCCAGTCGTTGAAATCTGTCATATCTCGGAGGATAGGCGGGCGTGGCATGGTGGTGCGCCAACTCGCACCAGGGAGCACCACATGTCCGCGTTCGATGCCGAGTACGTCCCCAGCCCATGGGAGCCGATCGCCAACGAGGTCGAGCGCTACGAGCGCAGCGGCGGCACCGAGCCGTCGGAGATCGTCGGCGACCAGTGGATCGTGCTGTGGACCATCGGGGCCAGCAGCGGCAAGGTCCGCAAGACCCCGCTCGTGCGCATCGCCGACGGCGAGGGCGCCTACGCCATCATCGGCTCGATGGGCGGCGCGCCGACGCACCCCCAGTGGGTGCACAACGTCCGCGCCCACCCGATCGCGCGCATCCAGGACGGCACCGTCCTCCACGACCTGGTCGTGCGCGAGGTCGAAGGCGACGAGAAGGCGGCGTGGTGGGCGCGCGCGGTGGCCGTGTGGCCGGACTACGACGCCTACCAGGCGGCCACGGACCGGGTCATCCCGCTCTTCGTGCTCGAGCCCACCGGCTAGGCACGCGTGGTAGACCACCACCGCGGGCAGGAGGTGGGCGCATGGGCTGGTACCGGGAGCAGCTGCTCCCCCGGCTGATCGACAAGACGTGCGGGACCGGCGACATGGGCCGGTTGCGGAGGGGCGTCGCTGCCGGCCTCCACGGCACGGTGGTCGAGGTCGGCTTCGGCTCGGGCCTGAACGTGCCCGCCTACCCGGAGGCGGTCGAGCGGGTGCACGCGGTCGAGCCGTCCGACGTGGCGTGGGCGATCGCGGCCAAGCGGGTGGCTGCCTCGACCGTGCCGATCGAGCGGACCGGCCTCGACGGGGCCTCGCTCCCGCTCGACGACGCCTCGTGCGATGCCGCGCTGTGCACGTTCACCCTCTGCACGATCGATGACGTGGAGGCGGCGCTGGCCGAGCTGCGCCGGGTGCTGCGCCCGGGCGGGCGGTTCCACTTCCTGGAGCACTCGGTGGCACCGGATCGCCGCGTCGCTCGCCTCCAGCACCGGCTCGACCCGTGGCAGCAGCGCCTGTGCGACGGCTGCCACCTCACCCGCAGCCCGGTCCGCCTGGTCCAGGCGGCCGGCTTCGACCTGGTCGAGGTGGAGGCCCGCTACGGCGGACCGAAGAGCCCCTGGAGCTGGCTCGTGACCGGCGCCGCCACCGCACCGGCCTGACCGGCCGCAAGCTGCTCGGGTCGATCCACGTCTGCGGGGTCGCCGAGGCCGTCGCAGTGCACCTCGACCACGAGTTCGGGGTGGCGGCCGAGGTACGCCCGCGCGCCGACCTCGCCGGAGGCCGCGGCGGCCACCCCCGCCCAGTGGTCGGCGCCGATGAGCACCGGGTGCGCCCGCACGCCTCCGAAGGTGGCCATCGCCACCCGGTCGGCGCCGGGCCCGGCCCCGCCGATCACGGCGGCGACGGCCTCGGCCCCCAGCCCCGGCTGGTCGCAGAGCAGCACCACGACCTGGTCTGCTCCCACGCCCTGGACGGCCGCCAGCCCGGCGCGCAGCGACGACCCGAGCCCCTCCTCCCACCCCTCGTGCACGATGGCGACGTCCGCGGACGCCACGTCGACGACCTCCGGCCCGAGCACCACGACCACCTGGTCGCAGCCCCCAGCCGCAGGGCACGGGCCGCCCGCTCGGCCAGGGTCGTCCCGTCGAGCTCCACCGCGGCCTTGGGCCGACCGAACCGTCGACCGGCGCCGGCCGCGAGGACGAGCCCTGCGATCGCCACGTTCAGCAGGCGGTCAGGACCGCGCCGGTGGCGTGCGCGTGGATCGGCCCGCTGAGGTCCCGCAGCGGCCGGGCCTCCGCGCCGTGGCGCACGGCCAGGACCTCGGCGATGATCGCCACGGCCGTCTCCTCCGGCGACGAGGCGCCGAGGTCGAGCCCGATGGGCGAGCGGAGCCGAGCGAGCTCCGACGGTGCGAGGCCGGCGTCGCGCAGGAGCCCGAGGCGGCGCTCGTGCGTGCGTCGGCTCCCCATGGCGCCGACGTAGGCGGCCGGGCTCCGCAGCGCGACCTCGAGCGCTGGCACGTCGTACTTGTGGTCGTGGGTGAGCACGCAGATCGCGGTGGACGGGCGGATCGCCGTGCGCTCGAGCAGCCGGTGCGGCCAGTCGACCACCACCTCGTCGGCGTCGGGGAACCGCTCCGGGGTGGTGAACACCGCACGGGCGTCGCACACCACGACGTAGTGGCCGGTCATCTTCCCGAGCCGGCACAGCGCCGAAGCGAAGTCGATCGCCCCGAGCACCAGCAGCTGGGGCTTCGGCACGAACGGCTGCAGGAAGACCGCCGCGTCGTCGAACCTGGCCACCCCGGCGGGCCCGCCGCCGAGCAGGGCTCGGGCCTGGTCCGCCACTGCGGCGTCGAGCCCGGCGGTGCCGAGCGTGCCGACGTGGCCGTCTGCGTCCACGAGCAGGTGCGACGCCACGTGCTCGCCCTCGACCACCGTGGCGAGGACCGCAGGGCGGCCGGCTTCGCGCGCCTCGGCGAGGGGCTCGAGGTGGGCCCACGCATGGCGCGTGGCCAGCTCGACGAGCACCTCGATGGTGCCGCCGCAGGTGAGGCCGACCCCGAAGGCGTCGTCGTCGCTGACGCCGTAGCGGCACAGCTGCGGCTCGCCGGTCTCGAGCACCTCGAGGGCCGCGGTGTACACGGCGCCCTCGACGCACCCGCCGCTGATGCTCCCGATGGCGGTCCCGTCGGCGGCGACCGCCATGGACGCGCCCGCCGGTCGCGGCGCCGACCGCCAGGTGCGGACGACCGTGGCCACGGCCAGCCGCTCCCCTGCGGCGACCCGGGAGGCGATCTCCTGCTCGTCGCGCTCCACCTCAGCCGCCCATCGTTCCCTGGCTCGGGAACATCGGGAGCGTCCGGATCCGAGTGCCGGTGAGGGCCTTCCAGGCGTTCGCGAGGGCGGGCGCCATCGGAGGCACGCCGACCTCGCCGATGCCGCCGAGCTTGTCGATGCCGCTCTGGATGACCTTGACCTCGATGGCCGGCGTCTCCTTCATCTTCAACAGGCGGGTGTTGGAGAAGTTCCGGCTGCTCGCCTTGCCGCTGGAGAAGGTGGTCCGGCCCCACAGCGCCGCGCTGATGCCGTGGATGATGCCGCCCTGGATCTGCCCCTCGACCTGGCTGGGGTTCACGGCGATGCCGCAGTCCACCGCACAGGTGACTCGGTTCACCTTGAGCACCCCGGCGCTGGGCTGGGACACCTCGACCGCCATGGCGGCGATGCTGCCGAAGCCGGTGCCGAGGGCGATCCCCCGCCCGACCCCGGCCGCGGGCGGCGTGGACCACCCGATCATGGCCGCGGCGGCGTCGAGCACCGTCCGGGGGCGGGTGCCCTCCGCCAGGTGCTTCTGGCGGAACGCCAGCGGGTCCATCCCGGCGAGGGCAGCGGCCTCGTCCATGGCCGACTCCACCGCGAAGCAGTTGATCGATTCACCGACCGATCGCCAGAACCCGACGGGCACGCCGGCGGGGTCCAGCACGTACTCGACGAGGCGGGCCGGGAAGGCGTAGGGCAGGTCCTTGGCGCCGTCGACGTTGTCGTTGCCCGTCGCCGGGATCCACCCGCGCTGGTAGAGCGGGGAGGGGGTCACGATCCGGTCGGCGAACGAGGTCACCGCGCCGGTGCCGTCGAGCCCCATCCGGATCCGGACCAGCCCGGAGGGGCGGTACTGGTCGTGGGCCAGGTCCTCTTCGCGGGTCCAGGTCAGCTTGACGGGCTTGCCGATGGCCTTGGCCACCCGCACCGCCTCGGCCACGTAGTCCTGCTCGATCTTGCGACCGAGCCCGCCGCCGAGCAGCGTCGGGTGGACGGTGACCGCGGACGCCGGCAGCCCGGTGAGGGCGGTGACGGTGCCCACGACCCAGCTGGCCGCCTGGGTCGGCACCCACACCTCAGCGGAGGTCGCGGTGACGCTGGCGGTGCAGTTCAGGACCTCCATGCACACGTGGGGCAGGTAGGGCACCTGGTAGGTGGCCTCGAGCTTCTTGGCTGCCGCGGCGTAGGCACCCGGCGCGTCGCCCACCTGCTCGGCGACCGGGGAGCCGGGCGTGCCCGAGGCCATCAGCTTCTGCTGGTTGGCGAGCATCGTGGAGGTGGTCATGGCCGAGGCCGTCGACGGCGTCGTCCAGGAGACGGACATGGCGTTCGCTCCCTTGATGGCCGCCCAGGTGTTCTTGGCGACGACGGCGACGGCGTTGCCGAGCGGGACCACCGCGTCGCACCCGGCGGGCACCGCCGGGGTCGCCTTCAGCGTCCCGCCGACGGTCGGGCAGTGCTTGACGGCCGCGTAGACCATGCCCGGCACCTTCACGTCGATCCCGAAGACCGCCGAGCCGTCGGTCTTGGACGGCAGGTCGACGCGCCCGGCGGAGGTCCCGATGATCCGGAACTGCGACGGATCGGTCAGCGTCGGGGCCGCCGGCGCGTCGATCCCCGCCGCGTCGGCGGCGAGCTGGGCGTAGGTGAGGGTGGCCCCGGTGGCGCCGTTGGTCACGATGCCCTTGGCTGCGGTGCACTGGGACGTGCTGATCCCCCACTGGTTGGCCGCGGCGGTGACCAGCTTGTGCTTGGCCTGGGCGCCTGCCACCCGCATCTTGGCGAGGTTGGCTCGCACGCCGAAGGAGCCGCCGGTCACGTAGCTCTGCGCGGTCGGCGCCGCTTCGGTGCGCACCTGGGCCCAGTCGACCATCAGCTCCTCGGCCACGCCCTGGGCCAGGCCGGTCATGATGCCCTGGCCCATCTCGGCCCCGCCGAACGCGATGGTCACCGTGTTGTCCGCGTTGATGCGGACCCAGCCGTTCACCGCTGCGGTCGTGGGCGTCGTGCCGGCGAGGCCCGCCGGCACCGCTGGTGCGGCCATCGCCTTGGCGAGCGGGCCCCCTCCCCCGGCTTCGAGGGCGAAGGTCACCAGCACTCCGAGGCCGCCACCCAGGAACGCCCGTCGGCCGACCCCGCTGCGGTCCTGGCCCATGTCGTCGATCGTCTCGCTGCTCACGTCTCGTCCCCTGTCCCTACTGCCCGGAGGCCTTCTTGATGGCCTGCTTGACCCGCGGGTACGTGCCGCAGGCGCAGATGTTCCCGATGGCCGCGTCGATGTCGGCGTCGGTGGGCTTCGCCTTGGAGCGCAGCAGCTTGGTGGCAGCCATCAGCATCCCGGACTGGCAGTAGCCGCACTGGGGCGCCTGGCAGTCGATGAAGGCCTGCTGGAGCTTGGCGCCCTGGGGCGTGGCGGCGAGGCCCTCGACGGTGGTGATCTGCACCCCGACGCCCTCCCTCGCCTTCTTCTCGCAGCTCTTCTCCGGCGACCCGTCGATCCAGACGGTGCAGGCCTTGCAGACGGCGATGCCGCAGCCGTACTTGGTGCCGGTCAGACCGACCACGTCCCGGATGGCCCACAGCAGCGGCATCTCGGGATCGCAGTCGACCGCGATCGACTTCCCGTTGATGTTGAACGTCATGGCAGTCACTCGGGCCGTCCCCTCCTCGGTGGCAAGTTGGTGAGGGTTGTACGGCGTTCACCGGGTGCTTGTGAAGCGATCTTGGCCGTGCCGTGGCCTGGCCTAACCAGATCCTTACCTTCGCCGCCGAGATCCCACCGAGCGTGCCTGCGGACGGCGACGAGGCCACGCTCCGGGACCTCTACGATGCGGCCGTGGGGCCTGCCATCGACCTGACCGATCCGGGCACCTTCGCGGCCGGGCCGCCCCATGCCGCCTACCGCTGGCTGCGCGACGAGGATCCCGTGCACTGGCACGAGCCGACCGCCTCGACGCCCGACGGAGAGGGCTTCTGGTGCCTCACGCGCCACGCCGACGTGTCCTGGGCGGCCCGCCAGCCCGAGCTCCTGTCGTCCGAGGGCGGTGGTGGCCGCGACGGCGGCGGGACGCTGATCGAGGACCTGCCGGCCGGCTTCGCCGCCGGCGTGCTGCTCAACATGCAGGACGATCCGCGCCACCAGCACGTCCGCCGCCTCGTGACGCCCGCCGTCAGCCCCCGGCGCCTCCGCGAGCTGCGAGACGAGCTGGGCGCCCGCTGCGACGCCATCGTCGACGACGCGCTGGCGAAGGGCGCGTTCGACCTGCTCGTCGAGGTGGCGGCCGAGCTGCCCCTCCAGGCCATCGCGTCGCTGCTCGGCGTGCCCCAGGAGGACCGCCACTTCCTCCTCGACTGGGCCGACGCCACCCTCGACTACGACGACCACGACCCCGGCCAATCCTCCGCCCGGTCCCAGGAGGCGGGTGCGGCGATGGCGGCCTACTGCGGGCGGCTCCTGGACGAGAAGCGCGCGTGCCCGGCCGACGACGTCCTGTCGACCATCACCCACGCCGACCTGAGCGACCTGGAGCAGGAGATGTTCTTCCACCTGCTCGTCGCGGCCGGGAGCGAGACGACCCGGAACTCGATCGCCGCCGGCCTCCTCGCCCTGATCGACCACCCGGACCAGTGGGCGGACCTGCGGGCCGACCCCGCGCTGCTGCCCGGAGCGGTCGAGGAGGTCCTGCGCTGGGCATCCTCGACGATCTACAACCGCCGGACCGCCACCCGGGACCTCGAGGTGCACGGCCGCCAGGTCCGGGCCGGCGACAAGGTCGTGCTGTGGTGGCAGGCCGCGAACTTCGACGAGCGGGCGTTCGACGACCCGATGCGCTTCGACGTCCGCCGCTCGCCCAACCCGCACCTGGCGTTCGGGGCCGGCACCCACTTCTGCCTGGGCGCCAACCTGGCCCGCCTCGAGATCAGCCTGGTGTTCGAGCGCCTGCTGGCCCGGGTGGAGCGCCTGGACCTGGTGGGGCCCGTCGAGCGGACCCGTTCCAACAAGCACGCCGGGTTCCGCCACGTGCCGGTCCGGGCGGAGGTTCCCAGCAACCCCTGAGCCGCCGTTGCGCTCAGCTTTCGGTGCCCTCGTGGATGGTGGTCGCCATGACCGACCTGCACCACACCCAGCCCACCGCCCCGCGCTACGCCACGCCGGAGCAGGAGGCCCTGGAGGCCGCCCTGTTCGAGGCCAAGCGGATCCTCGTGGGCCAGGACGCCATGTTGGAGCGGCTCTTCGTGGCCTGGCTCGCCAAGGGCCACTGCCTGCTCGAGGGCGCCCCCGGCCTGGCCAAGACCCTGGCTGCCGAGACCATGGCGACCATCCTCGGCGGCTCCTTCAACCGCATCCAGTTCACGCCGGACCTCGTGCCCGCCGACCTGGTCGGCACCCGGGTGTACCGGGCGTCCCAGGAGGCGTTCGACGTCGAGCTCGGCCCGGTGTTCGCCAACGTGGTGCTGGCCGACGAGATCAACCGGGCCCCCGCCAAGGTCCAGTCCGCGCTGCTCGAGGTCATGGCCGAGCGCCACGTCACCATCGGCGGCGTCACCCACCCGGTGCCGGAGCCCTTCATGGTGCTGGCCACGCAGAACCCGATCGAGAGCGACGGCGTGTACCCGCTGCCCGAGGCCCAGCGCGACCGCTTCCTGATGAAGGTCGTGGTCGACTACCCGAACGCCCGGGAGGAGGCGGAGATCGCCCGCCGCATGACCGCCCACCGGCCGGTCCCCCGCCAGATCCTCACCACCAGCGAGGTCCAGCACCTGCAGGCGGCAGCCGAGGACGTGTTCGTCCACGACGCCGTCCTCGACTACGCGGTGCGCCTGGTCCTCGCCACCCGCGAGCCCGCCCAGCACGGCCTGCCCGAGCTGGCGTCGGTCATCGCCAACGGCGCCAGCCCCCGCGCCACCCTGGCCCTGCTCGCCGGCGGCCGGGCCCTCGCCCTCATGCGGGGCCGGGCCTACGCCGTGCCGAAGGACATCTACGACATCGCCCGCGACGTGCTGCGCCACCGCGTGCTGCTCACCTTCGACGCCGTCGCCGACGACGTGCCCGTCGAGGCCGTCGTCGAGCGCATCGTCTCGACGGTCGTCGCCCCCCGGGTGGCGCCGAGCCAGGACGAGTCCGCCGGCGCCCAGCGCACGTACGCAGCATGAAGCCCGCGCTCTCGGTCGCCCCGGCCCCAGCGCCGGTCGCTGCCGCTGCGTCGTCCGAGCGGGCCCTGCGGCTGCTCGAGCTGGAGGTCACCCGCCGCCTCGACGGCCTGGTGCACGGCGACCACCTGTCCTTCGCCCTCGGCACGGGCAGCGAGGCCAACGAGGGCCAGCTGTACCAGCCGGGCGACGACGTCCGCCGCATCGACTGGAACCTGACCGCCCGCTCCGGCGACGTCCACGTCCGCAACACCATCGCCGAGCGCGAGCTCGAGACCTGGTTCGTGGTCGACGGCAGCGCCAGCCTGGACTACGGCACCGCCCGCCAGGAGAAGCGGGACCTGGCCGCCTCGGTGGTCGGCGCCTACGGCTTCCTCGTGGTCCGCGCCGGCAACCGGGTCGGGGCGCTCGTCTTCGACGGCACCACCACCAAGGTCATCCCGCCCCGCTCGGGCCGCTCCGCCGTGCTCGACCTGGTGGTCCGACTGGACCGCCGCGAGCGCTCCGCCGGCGGCGAGCCCACCCTCGCCGGCGCCCTCCGCAACGTCCGGCACCTGGCCACCAAGCGTGGCCTGGTCATCGTGGTCAGCGACCTGCTCGACGGCTCGGACTGGGAGCGCGAGCTGCGGTCCCTGTCGCTCAAGCACGACGTGATCGTCGCCCACCTCACCGACCCTCGGGAGGACGAGATCCCGGCGATGGGCATGCTGACCCTCGTCGACCCCGAGACCGGCCAACGGCGCGAGGTGCAGACCTCGTCCAAGAAGTTCCGCGAGCGCTACGCCCAGGCCGCCGCCGCCCGACGCTCCACCACGGCCAACCGGCTCCGCCGCTCCCGCGCCCAGGTGGTGCAGGTGTCCACGGACCGCGACTGGCTCAAGGACGTCGTCACCCACATCGCCGCGAGGAGGCGGCGCCGATGAGCTTCATGCACCCGGAGCGCCTGCTCCTCATCCTGGGCGTCGTCGCCCTCGCCGCCGGCTACCTCGTCGTGTGGCGCCCCCGCACCGCGGCGCTCGCCCGCTGGGCCCAGCCCCACCTCCAGGACCGCGTCGCCCCGAACCGCTCGGGCGCCAAGCGCCACGTGGCCCCAGCCCTCGCGCTGGCTGCCCTGTCCCTCGTGCTGATCTCCGCTGCCCAGCCCACCCGCCCGGAGCGGGTGCCACGCAAGCGGGGCATCGTCGTGCTGACCATCGACACCTCGCTGTCCATGAACGCCACCGACATCGGGCCCAACCGGATGCAGGCCGCCATCGCCGGGGCCAGCGCCTTCGTCGACCAGCTGCCCGACGGCATCGAGGTCGGCCTCGTGGCCTTCGACTCCGACGCCCGGCTCCTCGTCTCCCCGACGACCGACCACGGCGCCGTGAAGGCCTCGATCGCCACCCTCCAGACCAACGAGCGCACCGCCACCGGCGAGGGCATCTACACCTCACTCGACGCCATCACGACCACCCTGGCCAAGGACGGCGACTCGATCGACGGCAAGACCGGCGACAAGGTGCCGGCCGCCATCGTGCTGCTCTCCGACGGCGTGCCCACCGTGGGCCGTTCGGTCGACGACGCCGCTGCAGCCGCCGATGCCGCCAAGGTCCCGGTGAGCACGATCGCCTACGGCACCCCCAACGGCACCCTCACCATGGACGGCGAGACCGTCAGCGTCGCCGCCGACCCCGCCACCATGACCCGGGTCGCCCAGGCCACCGGAGGCAAGAGCTTCGAGGCCAAGAGCGCCACCGAGCTCGAGGACGTGTACGCCGACATCCAGACCACCATCGGCTACGAGACCGTGCCCCGCGAGGTCGGGCGTGCGGTCCTGGGCGGCGCCTTCGCCGTCCTGCTCGTCGCCGGCGCCTACGCGGTGGCCACCAGCGCCCGGCCGCTGTGAGCCCCAGGAGGAACCCGTGACCCTGCTCTCCCCCGCCCACCTCTGGCTGCTCGTCCCCGTCGCCCTCCTGCTGGTCGGCTACGTGGTCGCTCGCCGCCTCCGGACCGTCCCGGCGGTCCGCCACCCGGACCTGGCGATGATCGACGGGTTCGCCCCCCGCTTCGCCGGCTGGCGCCAGCACCTGGTCGCCGCCGTGCTCGGCCTGTCGCTCGTGGCCCTGGTGCTGGGCCTGGCCCGGCCCGCCCACGCCGAGACCGTCGAGCGCAAGGAAGCGGTGGTCATGCTGGCCATGGACGTCTCCCGGTCCATGACCGCCACCGACGTGAAGCCGACCCGGCTCGACGCCGCCAAGAAGGCGGCCAAGGACTTCATCGAGTCGGCCCCGAAGGGCTACCGGATCGGCATCGTCACCTTCGACGCCCAAACCCACACGGTGGCCTCCCCGACGGCAGACCGCGAGGAGCTCACCAAGGCGATCGATGGGCTGAAGGCGGCCAACGGCACCGCTGCGGGCGACGGCCTGGCCACGGCGATCGACGTGCTGAAGGCTGACAAGACGGCTCGCCCCGACGGCGCCGGCGACGACACCTACCGGGCGGTGATCCTGCTCGCCGACGGCGACAGCTCGACGGGCCGCACCCTGGCCGACGCTGCCAAGGGGGCCAAGGAGCTGAAGGTCCCGGTGTTCACCATCGCCTACGGCACGCCCAACGCCACCATCACGGTCGACGGCCGGACGATGGACGCGGGCGCCGATCCCAAGGCGATCGCGGCGGTGGCCGAGGCGACCGGAGGGACCGACTACACCGCCACCAACGGCGAGGAGCTGTCGGCGGTCTACGACCAGATCGGGACCACCATCGGCACCGACGTGCAGCAGGTGGAGCTCACGGTCCCGCTGGCGATGGCCGCTGCCGCCCTCCTGGCCCTGGCCGTGATCGGCACCACCGCCTGGACGCCTCGGGTGGCCTGAACGCCATCGCCATCGCCGTCACCCTCGCGGCCTGCGTGCCAGGCTCGGGGACGTGAAGGTCTCCACGACGGCGCCGCTCGAAGATCCCCGCGCGGCCCGCACGATCTACCCGGAGCTCGAGGCAGCCGGCTATGACGGTGCCTGGTCCTTCGAGGCCAAGCACGACCCGTTCGTCACCCTGGCGGTGGCTGCGGAGCACACGTCCTCGATCCGGCTCGGGACCGCCATCGCCATCGCGTTCGCTCGCAACCCGATGAACCTGGCGAACCTGGGCTACGACCTGCAGTCCGTCTCTGGTGGGCGCTTCGTGCTCGGGCTGGGCACCCAGGTGCGGCCCCACATCGAGAAGCGGTTCAGCGCCACATGGTCGCACCCGGCCCGTCGGCTGCGGGAGGTCGTGCTCGCCGTGCGGGCCATCTGGGAGGCCTGGGAGCAGGGCACCCCGCTCCACTTCGACGGCGAGTTCTACCGGCACACGTTGATGATCCCGGCGTTCGACCCGGGGCCGAGCCCCTTCGGGCCACCGCCGATCTTCACCGGTGGCTTCGGGCCGGCCATGACCGAGCTCGCCGGCGAGGTGGCCGACGGCTTCATCGCCCACCCCTTCCACACCGCCACCTCCCTGCGGTCCAACGTCCTGCCCGCGCTGGAGCGTGGCCTGGCCAAGGCTGGCCGGGACCGCGCCTCCCTCCACGTCGTGTGCGCCACGCTCGTGGTCACGGCGGACACGGAGGCCGAGCTGGAGGTGTCGAAGGCGGCGGCGCGCAAGCAGCTGGCGTTCTACGGTTCGACGCCGGCCTACCGCGCCACCCTCGACGCCCACGGCTGGGGTGGGCTCCACCAGGAGCTGAACGCCCGATCGAAGGCCGGCGATTGGGACGGGATGGCGGCGCTGATCTCCGACGAGGTCTTGGAGGAGGTCGCGGTGGTCGGCGAGCGCCACGAGGTCGCGCCGAAGCTCCGGGCGCGCCTCGAGGGCGTGGCCGACGAGGTCAGCCTCACCCACAACCGACATCCCGATCCCGCCCACTGGGCCGACGTCGTCGCCGACCTCAGGGACTAGCTCACCCCGCCGCTTCGGCAGCCTGCTGGAAGCCTCGGTTCTCGGTCTCGATGGCCTGCTGGACCTTGCCGCCCACCAAGCGCGCGAGGAGGCCGGCGCCGAACCCGTGGAGCTCGAGCCCGAGGACGTTGCGACACCCGTCCCCTTCAGCCACGAGGTGGTGGGTGCCGACCATCTCGATGCCCAGCACCTTCGTCGACCACTCGAAGGCGTGTGGCGCCTCGAGCCTGGTCACGGTCCAGACGGCGGGGCGCTGCCCGGGCTGCACCAGCCGGGCCCGGCTCCCGACAGCCAGGGGCCCATCGTCCAGCCGCTCGACGCTGGTGATGGTGGGCGTGAGGTCGGGCCAGCGCTCGATGTCCACGGTCAGCGCCCACACGCGCTCGAGGGGTGCCGCGATGGATCGCTCGTCTCGGATCGCCATCACCCCACTGTACGGAGCGGCCGCGGGCTCACCGGCGGCCGAGGACCACCAGCAGCTCGAAGGCTCCTTCGTCGGCGACCTTCGACAGGCCGCGCAGCTCCGGCGGCTCGATGCCGTGGTCCCGCAAGCGCACCGCCACCGGCCGGCTCGTGGCGAGCACGACCCGATCGCCGTCGAAGCGCACGTCGACCCGGATCGCCATCGGGCGGGCGACCCCGTGCAGCTCGAGGTTGCCGACCACCCGCACCCGGCGGAGCGTGGCGCTGCGCCGGGCCGGGAGCCGGACCGGCCTGGTCAGCTCGAATCGCGCCTCCGGGAACCGGTCGGTCTCGAGGGCGTCGGTCCGCAGGTAGGCGGAGCGGTTGGCCACCGGCAGCCCGGGGTCGTCGGTGAACTCGATGGCGGCCAGGTCCACGGCGAAGGTCCCCGAGCTGACCTGCCCGTCGGCGACCACGAGGGAGCCGGTGACCTTCCCCGTCCGCCCGACCGCGGTGTTGTCCCCCAGCCCGACAGCGCGCTCCTCGTGGATGCGCAGGCCAGCCACGGTGTCGGTCCCCGGCACGACCACCCACCGACCATCGAGGTCGGCCACCGATCCCTGCCCGCGCCCCGGCGACGCGCCGGCCACGTCGTCGACGGCGAGCGGAGGCGGTGCATCCGGGCGCGCCAGCCACCATGCGCCGGCCGCGAGGACGGCGAGCACGCCGACCACGACCCCGACCACCACCCCCCGCTTCACCGCAGGTCAGCTACCCGCGTCGAAGCAGGCACAGAACCGGCCGTGAGCGCGGGGGCCGGGATCAGTCCTCGTCGAGGATCGTGGCGATGGCGGTCGTGGCCGTGGCTTCGGACCGGTAGACGTTGACGTCGGCGGTCCCCACGATGGCGCAGGACAACGTGAAGGTCCTGATGCCCTGCTGGTTCGCGTTGGCGTAGCCGAGGATGTCGACCGCGGCAGAGAGCCCACCGGTGCCGATCGTCACCGTCTTGGCGCCGGCCTTGAAGTCCACGCCGGCGATCGCCGTCCCCGACACGGGGGTGCACGTGACCTTCACCGGCGCCGTGGCTGGCTTGGACAGCACGACCCGGAACCCGAACGTGCGGGTGCCGGCGTTGCCCTCGTACTGGGTGGCGTCGAGCACGCTGAGGATCGGCGTGCCGGTGGAGATGGTGTCGGCGTCGATGATGTTGACCCGGGTCCGCCCGGTGCCGCCGAGGTAGGAGGCCCCACCGGTGAGCGAGGTCACCACGACGTCGAAGTGCTCGGTGGGCTCGACCTCGTCGTCGTCGAAGACGGGCGGCTGGATGTAGCCGGTGGTCTGCCCCGCCGGGATGGTCAGGGACCGGGGCGAGCTCGGGGTGCCCCACTCGCGGTAGTCCCCGCCGAGCCCGGTGGTGACCGCAGTCCCGTCGACCGTGTGGTACCAGACGGTCACGGGCGCGGGGGCCGGCGTGGTCAGCATCACCGGGATGAACGGCGACCGGAAGGTGCCGTTGCCGGTCTCGGGCTCCACGAAGTCCACCTGGCCGACGTACACGCCGGGGGTGTTGGCGTCGAGGTTGATCGAGATGGTGGCCTGCTTGGAGGCGCCGTCGGGGTCGGTGGCCGTGAACTTGAACGAGTCGGTGCCGGTCTTGCCGGCCGCCGCCGTGTAGGTGCAGGACGATCCATCGGCACCGGTGCAGGTGACGATGCCCTTGGTGGGCGACGTGGTGGTGGCGAAGGTGATGTCGTCGCCGTTGGGGTCTGAGCCCGTCAGGGTGATCGGCGTCCCGGTGAGGGGCGCG
>JAXLRJ010000025.1:0-50889 GCA_046331115.1 Acidimicrobiales bacterium | reverse complement strand
GGAAGGGCCCGCCGATGGCGAGCGGGTGGATCACCGCGTTGACGCGGGAGCCGTCGGGGAGGCGGGCGTCGCAGAGGGGCTGCGCCTCGTCGATGCGCCGGCCGACCTGGCCCACGATCTTGTCGATGATGCGGCGCAGGTGCGTGTCGTCGACGAAGCTCGCCTGCGTCTTCTCGACCTTGCCGGAGCGCTCCACGTACACCGAGTTCGGTCCGTTGACCATGACCTCGGAGATGTCCTCGTCCTTCAGCAGCCGGTCGATCGGGCCGTAGCCGAGGATGTCGTCGGAGACGTCCTGGATCAGCTGGGCCTTGTCGGCCGCGGACAGGGGGGCACGCTCCTGGTTCAGGGCGGCCTGGAGCTGCTCCTGGACCCGACGGCGCAGGTCGTCCTCGGAGAGCCGCTTGTCGTAGAGGATCGGCCCCAGCTCGTCGATCAGGTGGTGGTGGATCTTCTGGCGCAGGTCGTCGAGGACCGGGTCACGCCGGCTGGGTCCACCACCGCCAACGCCGATGGAGGGAGTCGAACCGTTGGAGCCGTTCGAGGAGGCACCGCCTCCGCCACCGGACCCCTGCTGTTCATGGAGGCGCTTGTAGAGGGACACATGGACCTATCGGCCCGTGTGCTCCGGTTGTGAGCGAACCGTCCCGGTTCGCACCCGGATCTAGCGGCGCTTCTTGCCCTTGTCGGTGGCGCGGGGGGCGAAGCGGTCGGCCAGCTGCTCGAGGCTCTTGGAGATCGACGCACGGGGGGCGTCGATGACGACGGGCGTCCCCTTGTTGACCGACTGCGGGACCACCACGTCCGACGGGATGAGCGCGTCGGCCTTGACCTGGAGGGTCCGCTCGACCTCGCTCACCTCGAGCTTCACCTTGGAGTTGGCGCGGTTCAAGATGAGGTGGATCTTGCTCATCGGCGTGTTCAGCAGGCGCAGGGTCTGCAGGCCGATCTTCACGTTCTTGATGTTGGGGATGTCCATGCCCGCCACGAGCAGGACGTCGTCGCTCTCCTCGATGAGCCCGAGGACGACGTCGTTGAAGTAGGCGGGGGTGTCCACCACCACGTAGGTGCAGAACGTGCGGAGCAGCGCGATGATCCGGTTCATCTGCTCGGCACCGATCTGGTCGGCGAACGCCGGCTCCAGCGGTGCGGGCAGGACCTTCAGGCCCGAGGGCTGGTGGGTGGCGAGCAGGCTCTCGAGCAGGCCCTGGTCCAGGCGCTCGAACGAGCCGACCGCATCCACGATCGTGTGCTGCGGGGCGAGCTTCAGCATCACCGCGATGTCACCGAACTGCAGGTCCGCGTCCACGAGGGCGACGGTGCCCTCGGACCGCTGGGCCAGGATGACCGCGAGGTTGGCGGCCAGCACGGACTTGCCGGCGCCGCCCTTCGTCGAGAAGACGGTGATGACCCGTCCCTCGGTGGCGGGCTGCTCCTCGGCGACGGCCACGGGCCCGGTGCTGAAGGCGCTCGGCCGCACGGCGGTGGCCGAGGCGAGCGACTGGCCGACGCGGCGCACGGCCTCGTTCAGCTGGCCGGTGTCCACCGGCGAGCCGAGCACGTCGCGGACGCCCGAGCGCATCGCCCGCTGGAAGACCTCGGTCGAGAGGTTCTCGGCGATGAGGATGGCGCCGATGTCGGGGCGGCGGGACAGCATGCCCTCGGCGCCGGTGACGCCGGGGACCACCGAGCAGGACGGGCCGAGCACCAGGAGGAACGGCGTGGTGTAGCGCTCCTCGACGCCGTCGAGGCTCTCCAGGGCCACGGCCCGGTCTCCCAGCTGCATGGCGAGCCGGCTGCGAGCCGAGGCGTCGGCCTCGACGATCACGATCGGCGTGGCGCTGTCAGGGGTTGGGAACGTGGACATGGTCCTCGGCGCTTCGATGGTTCCGCTGGCTGGCGGATCTTCCGCCCAAAGGTACTCGCTCATGATCGTCGTCCGAACCTCGAGGGGAAGGTCACGTGTCCTTGGGGGAAGGCGGCCCGAGGCCCCATCCCTACTTCTCGGTGCGAGCGCCCTCGGGACCGTAGGGGGTGAGCTCGCCGGGGTCTTCGCCGGGCAGGGTCGACAGGTCCACCGGGTCCTGGGCGACCGGCTTGTAGTCACGACCCACCAGCGTGAAGTAGAGGTTGTTCGGCGGGAAGGACGCCAGGATCTGGGCGGCCTTCGGCGGCACGATCAGGGTGAGCATGCCGGAGTTGGTGGCGACCGGCGCCGCCGCGGCCCCGTCGCCGGACTGGGCGGCCACCGAGTCACCGACGGCATCCTTGTCGACGGCGAGCACCTGGACCTTCTGGTAGAGGTAGCGGGCCCCGCTCGGCGTCGACGACTTCGCGCTGCCCGAGGAGGAGTCGGCGGCACCGCCGCCGCTGTCGGGCACGTAGAGGATACAGGGAGGTGGAACAGCCGGGGACGATCAGGCCGGCCACGCCGCACCGCGCTGGTGCTGATCGTGTAGGTGGTCTGGTCCTCGTTGCGGATCTTGGGCAGGATGCCGGTCGGCGAAGGTCTTCTGGCCTCCGGGTCCGAGGCGTCCACGAACATGTCCTGGACCACCACCCGGGTTCGGCACCAGGTCGCTCGCGCATCTTGCCGGCGATAATGTCGAGGCTCACGATGGCGTTCGCGGCTTGAACTTCCGCGGGATCGTCTCAGGGACGATCGACGCCGCCGCGACGTTGCCGCTCGTGCCCTTGGCGATCGGCTGCTTGACCAGGAAGACCTTGACGCGCTGGGCGTCGCTGCTGTAGGCCGCGCCCTGGATGCCGCCCACGTAGTTCCACACGAGGAACGAGGCGAGGGCACCGATGGCGATGGCAGCGATGAGGATGAGTGTCCGGCGTTGCTCCATCGTGAACCTCTTGCAGGTCGACAGGCTCCGTCGGGGGGAGCGCCCGAGCAGCACCTCTGTCGGCCGGGGCACCCCTGCTCGCAAGGGTTTCGGACGGATTTCTGAGCCGGACGGCTTCCGGCGCAGATGGCGCCCCGCCCGAAGGCGGGGCACCGTGCACTGCTCGGAGCGGGGCGATCAGCTCCTCATGGGCCTTGTCCTCGGCGGGCGCCTCGGCGGCCTCGGCCGCCGGCTCGCCGGCGAGCTCCTCGGGGTGCTCGGCGTAGTACTCCGCCCACGCCTCCTGGGCCTCGGTGGTCTCGCCACCGATGAAGTTGCCCTCGTCGTCGTAGGCGTGCTCGCCGAAGTGCTCCTGGTACTCGGCGGACACGGTGCCGCCCTCGGCCGCCTGCTTGATCGACAGGCTGATGCGCCGACGCTGCAGGTCGAGGTCGATGATCTTCACCCACAGCTCCTCGCCGGGGGTGACCACCTGCTCGGGCAGGTCCACGTGGTGGGCGGACATCTCCGAGATGTGGACCAGGCCCTCGATGCCGTCGCCGACCTGGACGAAGGCGCCGAAGGGCACCAGCTTGGTGACCCGGCCGTAGACCAGCTCGCCGACGCGGTGGCCCGACGCGAACTCCTGCCACGGATCCTGCTGGGTGGCCTTGAGCGAGAGGCTGATGCGCTCCCGGTCGAGGTCGACCTCGAGCACCTGGACGGTGATCTCGTCGCCGACGGCCACGACCGAGCCGGGGTGGTCGACGTGCTTCCAGGACAGCTCGGACACGTGGACGAGGCCGTCCATGCCGCCGAGGTCCACGAAGGCGCCGAAGTTGACCACCGAGGACACCACGCCCTGGCGGACCTCGCCGGGCTTGAGGTTCTCGAGGAACTCCTCGCGCTGCTCCTTCTGGGTCTCCTCGAGCCAGGCCCGGCGGGACAGGACCACGTTGTTGCGGTTCTTGTCGAGCTCGATGATCTTGGCCTCGAGCGTGCGCCCGACGTAGGGGGCGAGGTCCCGCACCCGGCGGAGCTCCACCAGGGAGGCGGGCAGGAAGCCGCGCAGGCCGATGTCG
Organism: Acidimicrobiales bacterium; assembly: GCA_046331115.1. Taxonomy (GTDB): domain Bacteria; phylum Actinomycetota; class Acidimicrobiia; order Acidimicrobiales; family Iamiaceae; genus Aquihabitans. The sequence goes on along the minus strand of JAXLRJ010000025.1, from coordinate 46,976 downwards.
ATGATCAGGCCGCCCTTGACGACCTCGATCACCGGGCCGGACACGACGCCGTCCTCTTCCTTCTTCTTCTCGATGTCGCCCCAGGCCCGCTCGTACTGGGCCCGCTTCTTGGACAGGACCAGGCGGCCGTCCTTGTCCTCCTTGGTGAGGACGAGGGCCTCGATCTGCTCGCCGAGGCTGACCACCTCGGCGGGATCGACGTCGTTGCGGATGCTCAGCTCACGGCTGGGGATCACGCCCTCGGACTTGTACCCGATGTCGAGCAGGACCTCGTCCTTGTCGACCTTGACGACCGTGCCCTCGACGATCTGGCCGTCCTCGACGCTCACCATCGTGCCGTCGATGGCGTCCTCGAAGGACCCGTCGAGGTCGTTGGCGATGATCTGGCGAGGGACGTACTCCTCGGCTTCGGCGGGCGGGGTGAGGGTCGTGTCGGACAACGGAAGCTCTTCTCGGACGGACAGGAAGTCGGTGGATGGGATCTGCCCCGGGGCGCGGGCGCGCGAAGGGGACGGGAAACGCTACCACCGGCGGGCCACGAGGAGGAACTCCTCGGAGCCCACCGTCGGCTCGTGGCGGCCGTAGGCGCCAGGGGTGACCGACCACACGTGCTCGGCCGTCAGCCCGGCCCGCTCGGCCAGCAGCCGCAGCTCCCGGGGCGTGAAGCAGGTGGTCCACAGGTCCACCTCGGCGTCGGTCCCCTGCTCGTCCTTGATCACGGTCCGCTCGTGGTTCACGCCCCGGACGGCGTCGAACGTCGAGCCCATCGCCTCCACGTGGCGGACCTGGAAGTAGGCGCTGAAGGCGCTGAGCGCCACCCGCCCGCCGGCCCGCAGCGCCCGGGCGATCCCCTCGAGCACCGTCGCGTCCGGGTCGAGGGGCCCGTCCTCGGCACCCCGGCCGCCGGCCAGCCCGAAGGCGCCCTGGCAGAGCGAGATCGCCGCGTCGAACTCGCCGTCGAAGGGCAGGGCACGGGCGTCCAGGCGCTCGAAGGTCACCCCGGGGGGCGCGTCCTGGCGGGCGAGCTCGACGAAGCGTTCGCTGATGTCGACGCCGTGCACCTCGATCCCCCGCCGCCCGAGCGCGTGGGCGTGGCGGCCGGGGCCGCAGCCCACGTCGAGCACGCGCATCCCGGGCGCCAGGCCGAGCTCGTCGACCAGGAAGCCGACCTCCTGCTCGGTGCCCTTGGTGAACGAGTAGCGCAGGTAGGCCGACCCGAGGTGGTCCGCCAGGTCCTCGAACCAGTGGTCCCTCGCCGGCGCCGGCGCCGGGCCGGACGGCTGGTCGCCGGGCCGGTCGATGGGCTCGTCGATGGGCTCGTCGATCACCCAGCGGAGGCTAGAGGCAGCGGGTCCGGGCCTCGATGTTGAGCGAGGTCACCTTGCCTGGCAGGTCCTGGAGCTGGGTGAGGTCGACCTTCTGCGAGAACGCCGGCCAGCTGTCCGTGGCATCGATGCCGTCGAGCATGACGTGGTAGGTGTCCACGTACAGGCGGATGGTGTCGTCGAGCCGGGGTGCCGCGCCGCCGGCGAGCTGCTTGACCGCGGCCTCCCAGGCCGGACGCTCGGTGTCGGTGATCGACTTCAGCTTGGCGAAGTCCTTCTCCATCATCGCCGCCATCAGGCGGAGCTCGAAGATGTTGACCCCGCGGAAGCCATCGCAGAAGGCGGTCTCGTCACGGGGCTCGAACCGGCTCGGGCCGGTGGTCGTCGGCGCCTCCGTGGTGGTGGTCGTCGACGGGACGGTGGGTGGCACGTAGGTGGAGAGCGTCTTCTCCGCCTTCTCGTCCTGGGCCTTGAGCGCTTCCTGCTTGGCCTTGTCGGGCCCGGTGTTGATGACCATGAAGGCGAACAGGCCGACCACGACGGCCACGACGACGGCGATCAGCACGATCTGCTGGCGGGTCAGCCCGCCAGGGCCCGGCGCCGGGACCGGCGCACCAGGGCCGCCGGGGCCGCCGGGGCCAGCCAGGGCGTAGGCCCCAGGAGGCGCGCCCGGCGGGATCGGCGGCGGAGGCGGGACGGGGCCGGCCAGCGTGGGCGGCCCGTCGAACGTCGGGGGCGCGGCGGGCAGGCCGGGCACGCCCGGGCCGGGGCCCGGGCCAGCGCCGGGACCAGGACCGCCCGGGACGAACGCGATCGGCGGCGCGAAGGCGGGGGCACCGGTCGGCGCGCCTGGCGGCGGTCCCGTCGGGGCGCCTTGGGGGCCCGGCGTGGGCGGCCCCCAGGACGGCGGGGCGGTCGGCTGGCCCGTGGGCGGCCCCCACGACGCAGGCGCCACCGGCTGGGCGGTCCCCGCCGCAGGGGGCGGGGCAGCGACCAGGGGCCCCGTCTGGGGCGCCGGCAGCGGCGGGGGCGCCGAGCCCGGTGCCACGGGCGCGATCGGGTTGAGCGCAAGGTGGTTGCGCAGCGCCACGACCTGGTTGCCATCGAGCGTGTCGGCGGCGGTCAGGTCCCCCATCCCGAGGGCGCGAGCGGCATCCACGAGGTCGGCGGACTTGATGCCCTGCTCGATGGCCAGCTCGTAGAGGAACATGGGGTCTGCCTTCACCGCCGCGGAGGGAACCCCCTCCCATCGGCCTCCGCTCGGCCAGGTTGAGGCGTCCGGTGGTGCCTATGCACCAGCGCGGAAGGTGAGCGCGGTGCGATCTGGGTGGATCTCGGTCGCTGCCGGGTCGTACCGGTAGCCCTGCGGGTGGTCGAAGCCGGCCAGGTCGTCGACCGAGGTCCCGGCACGGCCCACGAGCCAACGGACGAGCGAGCCCTTCAGCAGCTTGTTCCAGTGGCTGACCGTCTTGCCGTCGGCGTCGACGAACCGCACGGTCCGCCGATCGTGGGGCGCGAGCGCCGACCAGTCGACCGCCGCCGAGTGCTCGATCGGCAGCAGGTCCCAGACCACGGCCCGCTCGACCCGAGGCGCCAGGGCGGCGGTGATCTGCGGTCGCCACCAGGTGGACAGCTTCCCGAAGGGCGCCACGTTGGCGCTCATCTTCAGCTTGTAGTGCGGGATGGGATCGGATGGGGCCACCAGCCCCCAGAGGCCGGACACCACCAGCACCTGCTGGTCCAGGCGGCGGCGCGCCACCTTCCCCAGCGACCCCGCATCGAGCTCCTTGTAGAGCACGCCCGTGTAGCGCTCGATGGCGGCCAGCGTCGGCTCGGTGGCGGCCGGGTGGCGGCGCCCGAGGGCCCGCAGCACCTGGCGGCGAGCGCCATCGAGCTCGGCCACGGCCATGGTGCCCGGCGCCCACGGCGGCCCGTCGCCACCGGGGGCCTTGCCCTCCGAGGGCGGCAGCAAGATGACGGTCGGGCGCGGCATGGGGGGCACCGTACCGATCCGCCGTACCATCGCCGGCATGGCCCCCGCAGGCACGTCTCCCTCCGACACCGAACCGCTCCCGACCGGCGACGAGAAGCGCCAGGCCGTGCGCTCGATGTTCGACGCCATCGCCCCCCGCTACGACCTCGTCAACCGGCTCATGACGTTCCGGATGGACGTCGGGTGGCGCAAGAAGGCCATCGCCTCGCTGGGCCTGCCGCGAGGCTCGGTGGTGCTGGACCTGGCCTGCGGCACCGGCGACCTGTGCCGCGGCCTGTCCGACGTCGGCCTCCTGCCCATCGGGATGGACCTGTCCTTCGGCATGCTCGCCGCGGCTCGGACCGACGCGCCGCTGGTGCACGCCGACGCCCTCGCCCTGCCGGTCCCGGATGGCTCGATCGACGGGGTCACCTGCGGGTTCGCCCTCCGCAACTTCGTGGAGCTCGGGCCGTTCTTCGCCGAGCTGGGCCGGGTCGTCCGCCCCGGCGGGCGGATCTCGCTCCTGGAGGTGGCCGAGCCGCCGAGCCCGGTGCTGCGCTGGGGCCACGGCATCTACTTCGGCAAAGTGGTGCCCAAGATCGGTGGCCTGCTCTCGGACGGCTCGGCCTACCGCTACCTGCCCAAGTCCGTGGCCTACCTGCCCGAGCCCGACGCCATGCTGGCCGACCTCGCGTCCTGCGGCTTCACCTCCGTGGAGCGCCGGCTCCTCTCCACGGGCATCTCGCAGCTGATCACCGCAACCCGGGCCTGACCTGCCGACGATGTCCGCCGCTCCCCCACCCGTGCCGTCCCTTGCCGCCTGCACGCGCCCGATCCCCGACGCCGACGTGCCGGACCTGCTGGCCGTGGCGCGCGGCGACGGCGTCCTGTTCGCCCGAGAGGGCCTCGGCTTCGCCGGCCAGGGCGAGGCGGCCCGCTCCGGGCGCGACGACGTGGCGGCGCTGCTCGCCGCGATCGATGTCGACGATCCGCTCGAGCGCCCCGGGACCGGCCCTGTCGCGTTCGCCGCGCTCCCCTTCCACCCGGACGCGCCGGCCGAGCTGGTGGTGCCCGCGCTCACCGTCGGCATCGACGCGGCGGGCGCGTGGGCCACCGCGGTCGGCCCCGCCGGCTCGCCCCTCGATCCCGCAGCGCTGCTCGCCGAGGTGCTGGCCCGCCCCGGCCGCCCCTCGCCCGCCGACGGTCCCTCGTCGTTCCAGGTCGCCGCGGCCCGCCCGCCCGCCGAGTGGCAGGACGCCGTGGCGCAGGCGACCGCACGCATCCGGGCCGGCGAGCTCGACAAGGTGGTCCTGGCCCGAGAGGTCACCGTCACCGCGGACGCCGACCTGTCCGTCGCCACCATCCTCCTGCGCCTGTCCCAGCAGCACGCCGGCTGCTTCCTCTACCTGGTCGACGGGTTCTGCGGCGCCAGCCCCGAGCTGCTGGTCGCACGCCACGGCGACGTGGTCACCGCCCAGCCCATGGCCGGCACCAAGCCCCGCCGGGGCGACCCCGAGGCCGGCGCGGTGCTGGCCGCGGAGCTGCTCGCGTCGACCACCTACCGCCACGAGCACCAGGTCACCATCGACGAGGTGCACGAGACCCTGCTCGCCTTCTCCTCCTACGTGGACTACGAGCCCGAGCCCTCCGTCGTCCCCCTCGCGAACGTCGTGCACCTCGCCACGCGGGTCGAGGGCCGCCTGTCCCACCCACCGGCGTCGATCCTCGAGCTGGTCGCCGCCCTCCACCCCACCCCGGCGGTGTGCGGGCGACCACGGGACGCAGCGCTCGCGGTGATCGCGGAGCTCGAAGGGCTCGATCGGGGGCGCTACGCCGGGGCCGTCGGCTGGGTCGACGCCAGCGGCAACGGCCAGTTCGCCGTGTCGATCCGCGGGGCGGAGATCAGCGGCCCCACCGCCCGGGTCATCGCCGGCAACGGCATGGTGGGCGACTCGGACCCGCCGACCGAGCTGATCGAGACCCGGGCCAAGCTGCAGGCGATGCTCTCGGCCATCGTCCGGCCGTAGCGGTCAGCCCGGCGCCAGGGCCTCGAGGGCAGCGGCAACCGCGGCGACGACCCGGTCCTGGACGGCCACGACGCCGGTGCGCTCGGTGCGGGCCCGCACAAGGTGGACGCCGCCGGCCGCGCACGCCTCGACCACGGCGGGCCCCACTGCATCGGGCGAGGCCACCTCGACCACCCCGATCCCGTGGGCGGCGGCGAGCGCCGCGAGGTCCACGCCCTGGGGCGTGCCGAAGAGCAGCTCGAACCGCTCGGGCGAGAGCGCCGCCGCCTGGGGCAGGAACGAGAAGATGGCCCCGCCGTCGTTGTCGACCACCACGAGCACGAGGTCGATCCCCCGACGGGCGGCGCCCACCAGGGCGCCGGCGTCGTGGAGCAGGGCCAGGTCGCCGAGCAGCGCGATGGTCGGGCTGGCGTCGGTCGGGCTGGCGTCAGCGGCGGCGAGGGCGACCCCCGTGGCCGTGGAGACGACCCCGTCGATCCCGTTGGCGCCCCGGTTCGACAGCACCCGCAGGCCCGTGCGGGGCGTGGCGTGCCACTCGAGGTCTCGGACCGGCATGGACGACGACACCACCAGGGTGGCTCCCTCCGGCGCGGCCGACGCCACCGACGCGGCGATCCCAGGGCCCGTGCAGCTCGGCTCGGCGGCGATCGACGCGGCGATGGCCCCCGCCGCGGCGGCCTCGGCCCCAGCCCAGCGGGCGCGCCAGGCGGCCGCCCCTGCCCCGCGGGCGCCGACGAGGCGCAGGAGGGCCTGGGCCACGGCGGTGGGGCTGGCGTGCAGCACGTGCGAGGCGGTGCGGTCCGCGTCGTACCAGCGACCCGATGCGTGGACGACCACCTGCACGGCACCAGAGCCCGCCAGCCACCGGGCCAGCACCTTGGAGGCGGGCGGCTCGCCGAGCCGCAGCACCACGTCCGGCACGAGGGCGGCCGCGGTCGGGTCGTGGCGCAAGATGGCGTCGAACGCGCCGACGGTGCCCGCCGACGGCGCCCGGCAGCCCGAGAGCGGGTCGGCCAGCACCGGCCAGCCGGTGGCGTCGGACAGGGCGTGCACGACCTCGGGGTCGCCGGCACCGGCGCCGGCCACGATCACGCCGCGGTCCGCGTCGAGCAGGCCGGCGAGCCGCTCGGTGCCCCACCGGTCCACGGCGAGCCGGCGCCCCTCGGTGGTGTGCCAGGGCGCGCCGTCGGGCCGACCCGCGGGCAGCGGCCCGGGCTTGCCCACGAGGGGCTCCCGGAACGGGAGGTTCAGCTGCACCGGCCCCGGTCCCGCCGGCCCGGTGGTGGCCTCGGCCACGGCGCGAGCGCCGAGCGATCGCCAGGTGTGGGCAGCGGCAGCGTCGGCCACGCCCGGGTCCACGAACCAACGGACCGACCGGCCGAACAGGTGGGCCTGGTCCACCGTCTGGGGGGCGCCGACGTGCTGCAGCTCGGGCGGCCGATCGGCGGTGACGGCCAGGAGCGGCACCCCCGCCAGGTCCGCCTCGACCACCGCCGGGTGCAGCTCGACCGCCGCGGTGCCGCTCGTGGTGAGGGCCACGGCGGGGGCCCTGGTGGCCTTGCCGATGCCCAGGGCCACGAACGCGGCCGACCGCTCGTCGAGGTGCACGTGGAGGCGGAGCCGATCGTCGGCGGCCAAGGCCAGCGCCATCGGCGTGGACCGCGAGCCGGGCGCGACCACCGCGTGGCGCACCCCGGCGCGCACCCACTCGTCGACGAGCGTGGCGCAGAAGGTGGCCTGCACGTCCTCCGGGCGGGGCGGGTCCTGGTCCGAGGTCACCGGACCATCTGAGCACAAGGTGCGAGGATGCCCCCATGCCCGCCCTGCACACGGTCGCCCACGGCTCATCCGGCCCGACCGTGGTCCTGGTGCACGGGTTCACCCAGACCTCCGCGTCGTGGCGGCCGGTGGTCGAGCGCCTGGCGGCCGACCACCGGCTCGTGTGCGTGGACCTGCCGGGCCATGGCGGCTCGGCCGAGGTGCGCGCCGACCTCTGGGAGGCAGCCGCCCTGGTGCGAGCGGTGGCGGGCGAGGCCACCTGGGTGGGCTACTCGCTCGGCGCCCGGGTGCTCCTGCACCTCGCCGTCGCGGAAGGTGCGGCGCTCCCAGGCCTCGTCCTGCTCGGCGGCACCGCCGGCATCGACGACCCGGCCGAGCGGGCGGCGCGCCGCGCCGCCGACGAGGCCCTCGCCGACCGGATCGAGGCCGAGGGCGTGGCGCGGTTCATCGAGGGCTGGGTGGCCCAGCCACTGTTCGGCCCGCGGCGGCCGAGCGACGACGACCTCGCCGCCCGGCTGGCCAACACGGCCGCCGGGCTGGCCTCGTCGCTCCGCCTGGCTGGCACCGGCACCATGGACCCCCCGCTGTGGGACCGCCTGGGCGTCGTCACCGGCCCGACGGTGGTGGCCTGGGGCGAGCACGACCACAAGTTCGCAGCCTTGGGCGGTCGTCTCGCTGCCACGATCGGCGGGCCCACGACCACTGCCACCATCGCCGGTGCGCACCATGCCGCCCACCTCGACGACCCCGCGGGGCTCGCCGCGCTCGTCCGAGCCGCCGCCGGCTGAGCCAGGCGGCCTAGCTCGGCAGGATGGCGAGGCCGATCGTGAAGAGCAGGCCGAACACGAGCTGGGTCTGGCCGGTCTGGCCGAGCACGGCGATCAGGTCCCGGCCGCTGGCTCCGCCGAGCACGGCCACCACGGGCCGGCGCGCCACCAGGACCGCGCCGAGGGCGAGCGCGCCGTAGGGCCGACCGCCCAGGCCGCACACCAGCGGCACGGCCACGAACGGCCCGACCATGAGCAGGCAGTAGAGGATGCGGGTCCGCTTGTCGCCGAGGCGCACGGCCAGGGTCCGCTTGCCCACCTCGGTGTCGCCGGGGATGTCGCGCAGGTTGTTCACCACGAGCAGGGCGGTGGCGAGCAGGCCGACCGGCACCGAGGCACCCAAGGCGAGCCCCGACAGGGAGCCGGTCTGCACGTAGGCGGAGCCCGCGGTGGCCACGACGCCGAAGAACACGAACACGAACGCCTCGCCCACCCCGGCGTAGCCGTAGGGCCGGGGGCCGCCGGTGTAGAACCACCCGGCCGCGATGGCGGCGGCGCCCACCAGGATCAGCTGGGGCCCGACCGCGACGGCGAGGGCGAGCCCGGCCAGCGCCGCGACGGCGAAGGCGGCCATCGCCGCCCGCTTCACCGCCTTGGGCTCGGCGAGCCCCTGGCCCACCAGGCGGACGGGGCCCACGCGCTTGTCGTCGGCATCGGTGCCGCGCACGCCGTCGCTGTAGTCGTTCGAGTAGTTGGTGGCGACCTGGAGGGCCAGCGCGACCACGAGGGCGGCGGCCGCCCGCCACCAGATCAGCCCGCCGGGCACCTCGCCCACGGCGCAGGCGGTGCCCACGGCCACGGGCACCACGGCCGCCGGCAACGTGCGGGGCCTGGCCCCCGCCACCCAGATGTTCATCGGGTGGAGTCTGGCAGGCTGGCGCGGTGGCTCGGCTCGTGGCGCTCGATCTCCCCGGCGGCCCCACGTTCGTGGCGGTCCTCCGGCGCACCTGGGACGAGGGCGATGCCGTCTTGGTGCTCGACCGCCGCACCACCGACGAGGCCCGGGCGGCGCTGGCACGCCAGGCCGGCGCGCACGTGGTGGTCGGCGCCGACGGCACCGAGGCTCCGGGCCCGGCACCGGGCCCCTCGCTCGACGACGAGGACCGGCTCGTGGTCGCCACCAGCGGGTCGACGGGCGCACCCAAGCTCGTGGTCCACACCGACGCGGGCCTGCGCGCCCACGCCGCCGCCGTCCACGCCCGGCTCGGCGTGGCGCCCGACCGCGACCGGTGGCTGGCCTGCTTGCCGCTCGACCACCTCGGCGGCTTCGGCGTCGTCGCCCGCTCGCTGCTGACCGCCACGCCCGTCGACGTGGTCGACGGGTTCGACCGAAGGACCGTGGCTGCGGCGCCCGCCCAGCTCGGATCCACCCTGGTGTCACTGGTCCCGACCGCGCTGGACCGGCTGGCCGAGGACGCGGTGGCCCGCTTCCGCCGGATCGTGCTCGGGGGCGCCGCCGACCCGGTCGACCGCCCGGGCAACGTGGTGCGCACCTACGGGTCGACCGAGACCGGCGGCGGCGTCGTGTACGACGGCCGCCCCCTCGACGCGGTCGAGGTCGCCGTCGACGGCGAGGGCCGGATCGCCCTGCGCGGGCCGTCGCTCGCCCGCGGCCTGCGGGGTGCTGACGGCGCGGTGGCCGCCCTGGTCGACGCGGACGGCTGGCTCCGCACCGGCGACCTGGGCGAGCTGGGCCCGGACGGCCGGCTCGTCGTGCACGGCCGGGCCGATGCGCTCATCATCACGGGCGGCGAGAACGTGTGGCCCGGTCCCGTCGAGCGGGCGCTCGCCACCCACCCCGCGGTGGCGGAGGTGGTCGTCATGGGCGAGCCGGATCCGGAGTGGGGCCAGCGGGTCGTGGCCGTCGTGGTGCCCGTCGACCCAGCCGACCCACCGGCGCTCGAGGCCCTGCGCGCCCACGCCGCGGACGCCGGCCTGCCCCCCGCCGCACGCCCGCGCCAGGTCCGCGTCGTGGCGTCCATCCCCCGCTCGTCGCTCGGCAAGCCCCGCCGAAGCTGAGCCCGGGCCGGCCCCGCAACGCCGAGGGCGTCAGCAGACGTCAGTAGGGGTGGGCGATGTAGTCGTGCAGCGCCTGGGACTCGTGCTCCAACGTGGCGATGTGGTGCTTCACCACGTCGCCGATGCTCACCAGGCCGGCCAGGCGCCCACCCGCCACCACGGGGACGTGGCGGATGCGGCGCTCGGTCATGGTGGCCATGAGCTCCTGGACGGTCGTGTCGGGCTGGCACGTCACCACGTTGGCGGTCATCAGCGCGCAGGCGGGTGCGCCGAGCACGGCGGCACCGTCCTGGGCGAGCGCCCGGACGATGTCGCGCTCGGAGAGCACGCCCTCGATGACCTGGCCGTCGGGTGTGACCACCACCGCCCCGATGCGGTGCAGGGCGAGGACGTCGAGGACGTCGCCCACCGTGGCCTCCGGCTGGACCGACACGACCGTGGAGCCCTTTGCCTGCAGCAAGATGCTGACCTGCATGGGGGACCTCCTCGGGTCGGGTCGCCCCCATGGTCCCACAGGATCGCCCGGTCCGCTCGGGGCCATGGCCGGCGATCCGAGATGTGGCGGCGCGGGGTCTAGGACCCCGGCCCCCGTGCCGATAGGGAGGTGTGGAGCACCGTCCGACCCCCCGCGCCCGCGAGGCGGCGCACCGTCGCCTGGGCCGCCACCTGGGCCGACCCGCGGCGGCGGTGCTCGCCGCGCTCGCCGCGCTCGCCCTGCCAGGTGGCCCCACCGCCCCCGTCCCGGCGGGAGCCGCCACGACGACGATGGCCCTCCAGGGCACCATCAACCACACCAACAGCGGCATCTACCGCGGGTCGGGCCCCAAGGAGCTGTTCTCCAGCCCGGCCGTCGCCGACGTCGACGGGGACTCCGCCCCGGAGATCGTGATCGCCTCGATGGACGGGACGGTCGAGGCGTACCACGCCATCGGCCGCACCCGCCTGTGGTCCCGCTCCCTCGGCGCCACCGCCATCCAGGCATCGCCGGTGGTCGTCGACCTGGACCGCAACGGGAAGCCCGACGTCGTGGTGGCCACCATGGATGGCCGGGTCGTGTGGCTCGACGGCGCCACCGGCGCGGTGCGCCGCACCTACCGCCAGGGCGCGCCGCTGCACTGCGCGCCGGGCAGCGACTGCCGCCCCGACGGGTTCTTCGCCACCCCGGCGGTCGCCGACATCACCGGCGACGGACGGCCCGAGATCATCGCCCCGTCCTACGACCACACGGTCTACGCCTGGACCGCCGGCGGCACGCTGCTGTGGCGGACGTTCCTCGAGGACACCCTCTGGTCGAGCCCGGTGGTGGCCGACATCGACCGCGACGGACGACCCGAGATCGTGCTCGGTGGCGACATCTGGGCCGGCAGCCGCCTCGGCGTCCCCCAGGGCGGGCTGGTCTGGGTGCTGCGGCGCGACGGGTCGACCTACCCCGGCTACCCGCGCTCGACCCCCGGCCAGACCGTGTGGAGCTCCCCCGCCGTCGCCGACCTGAACGGCGACAAGCTGCCCGACATCATCGTGGGCACCGGCGCCAACTGGCCCGAGCCAGCCGGGCGCCGGGTCGACGCCTTCACCGCCAAGACCCGCGCCAACCTCCGGGGCTGGCCGGTGTCGGTCGATGGCCGGGTCATGGCCTCGCCGGCGGTCGGCGACATCGACGGCGACGGCCAGCTCGAGGTGTCGGTGGCGTCCGACGGCGGTTGGGTGTACGCCTTCGACGCGTCTGGCGCCCGCAAGTGGCGGGCGTGCAACGGCACCACGGCGTCGCAGTGCGCCACCGGCTACTCGACCAAGGCCGGCACGGCGATCGCCGATGTGGACGCCGACGGCCAGCAAGAGGTCATCTCCACGCTGGACAAGGACATCCGGGTCTACGACGGCGCCACCGGCCGGGTCGAGGACAGCTACCGGATGGCGAACCCGGCCACGTTGGCACCGGGCGCCACGCCCGCGGTGGCCGAGGTGAACGGCGTCGCCACCATCGTGCAGGCGTCGCTCTACCGGGCCAACGGGCACGGCGGCAGCGCAGCGGCCGGCGACATCACCAAGGTCTACGTGCTGACCACCGGCCACGGCCTGTGCCGCGCCGACTGGCCGCAGTTCCACCGCGACGCGGCCCGCACGGGGCGCTGGCGGGGAGCGCACGACGCCTGGATCCCGTTCGCCTGCCCGGCGAGCTTCGTGCGCCAGCAGTACGCGGACTTCCTGGGCCGCACCCCGGACCAGAGCGGCACCACCTACTGGACCAGCCGCATGCACGCCGGCATGACCGGCAGCACGGTCATCCGCCAGTTCATGGCGTCCAAGGAGTTCGGCAACACCGTCGGGCCGGTGGTGCGCACCTACCTCACCGTCCACGGCACCTACCCGCCGACGTCGAAGGTGGTGACCGACGCGGTGGCCGCCCTCCGCCAGGGGGCCAGCGCGGCCACCGTGGCCGACGGGTTCGCGTCCGACACCTCCGTGAAGGCGATGGACGACACCACGTTCATCACCGCCATCTACCAGCACGCCTACAAGCGCAGCCCGTCCTACGTCGAGGTGGCCGACGCCAAGGCGGCCCTTGGCTCGGGCGCCACGCGGGGCCAGCTGGCCGCCACGCTGTCGGAGAGCAGCACCGGCACCACCCGTCTGGCCCCCGAGGTGAACGTGGCCATGGCCTACCTCGGGATGCTGGGACGGGCCCCCGACGCCGGCGGCTGGTCCTACTGGGTGCCCAAGGCACGCAGTGGCAGCACCGATGCGCTGGTCACGGGCTTCCAGCGATCCTCGGAGTACCGCAACCGGGTCACGTGAGCCAGACGGCTCGCCCCTCCTCGATGCCGAGCGCCCGGGCGTCGGCCTGATCGCCGGCACGGGAGTTCGAGGTCTGGACGCGCACGACCCCCGGCCCAGAGGCCGGGGGTCGCGGGAGGCTCGATCAGCGTCGAGCGCAGCGGTGGGGTGCCCGGGTCAGCAGGCGCTCCAGTGGCCGCACCCGCGGCCGTGGTTCCAGAGCAGGCGGGCCTTGGCGTCCTGGACGGGCTCGGGGGCCATCCAGGCCTCGGCGTAGCCGCCGTAGCCGGCCCAGGTGGACCGCAGGAACTGCCACTTGCCAGAGGCGGACGACCGCGGGTTGCGGGCGGTGATGTCGCCACGGGACTCGCGCATCATCACCCAGCACGGCGGGAGGTCGCCGCCGCAGGCACCCTTCGGGTACGCGGCCGCCGCCTTGGCCTTGGCCTCGGCCTGCGCCTTGGCGAGCTTCGCCAGGTCGGCCTTGTGCTTGGCCTGCATCGCCTGGATCCACTTCTGCCGGTTGGCGTGCTGGACCCACAGGGCGAACTTCAGCCGACGGACCTCATCCGCGGTCGGCTTGGCGCGGCGGCCACCCAGGGACGCCGACTTGTGGACGGGCTTGGCGGGCGCAGCCGCCTCGACCGATCGGGCCGGCGCACCTGCGGGCTCGGCGGCCACCACGGGTGCGGCCAGGGCCATGGCACCGATGGTCAGCACGCCGACCGCGAGGGGCCAGCGACGGGCACGCCGGTTCGGCGTGCCGGGGGTACTCGGAGGGCGGTCGGCGTGCTCGGTGGCACGCGCACGGTTGGTTCGCATGGGGGTTGGAGCTCCTTGGTGTGGAGACGGACGTGAGCGGGGGACAGCGCCGCGCGCCGCTCACTGGGGGGATTGATCGGCGATTCTGACACAACTTCGACGATTTCGTAACCCAACCGTCATGTGAGAATCGTCACGTCAGATCGGGCAGATGTCCCAGATCACCCTCGAAGATGGCGCCTGACCAGGCGCGATGGGGTCACCACCGACCGTGGCGGACCACCTCGTCGAGGGGCTTGCGAGGGCGAGATGACGACCGTCCCGGGGCATCTGGGGCCGGGTGGCCGAGCGCGATCGTGCCCACGATCCGCCGATCCGCGGGGATCCCGAAGGCCGCCGCCACCGCCGCCTCGTGCTCGAAGGTGCCGAACAGGCAGGCGCCCAGGCCGGCATCGACCGCAGCCAGCAGCAGGTGCTCCACGGCGGCGCCGGCGTCCACCCACCAGTAGGGCACGGGCCACGCCGCCGCCCCCTCCCCCAGCCCCGTGGCCGCCTTGTCGGCCTCGGCGTAGCGATCCACGTAGGCGCCGGGGTCGGTCACGACGACGACCAGCGCCGGCGCCGCCACCAGGCCGGGCCAGCGGAAGCCCGCCCGGCGCGGCTCGGGCAGGGTGGCGTCCCAGTAGCGCCCCACCTCCTCGGGCCCGGCCAGGACCAGGAACGACGTGCCCTGCGCGTTGCCGGCCGAGGGGGCGCGGCGAGCCAGGTCGCAGAGGCGCTCGAGGGTGGCCCGGTCGACGGGCTCGGGGGCGAAGGCGCGGACCATCCGCCGACGCACGATGGCGTCGGTCAGCTCCACGGCCGGGTCAGGCCAGCTTGAGCAGGTCGTCCGCGGTGGCCCAGCCGAAGGCGATCAGCGCATCGCCGCGGGCGATGTCGACCGACTCGAAGAAGACCTCGTAGCCGGTGTCGAGCTTCTCGGGCTTGAGGGCGTCGTGGTCCAGGACCTCGGGGTAGGACTTGTCGCCCCGGACGACGAAGGACCGCTCGTCGTAGCGGCCGGCGTCGATGCCGAAGCGCTTGGCCAGGCGACGGCCCCACGCCCGCTCTTCGCCGGTGGCGGTGTAGTCCGGCCGGGGGACGATGTCGACCAGCGACCGGAACGCCTCGTAGCCCGAGATGGTGGCGAAGCGGGTGCCGACCAGCACGTCCTCGTCCGGGAACGCCAGCACGGCCCGCCGGAGCTGGTCGTTGACGATGGCCCGCAGGACGGTGTCGCGCTTGGCGGTCCGCTTGATGGACGCCAGCCCGACGATGACGCTCGGCGTCCCGCCGATGCGCTCCAGGGTGCTGAACGAGAAGCCCTTCAGGCGACCGCCCTCGCGGGCGAGGGTGATCAGCACCCAGGCCTCGGCGGCCTTCGACAGCACACCGACCTCGAACCCGCCAGGGCCGTCGGCCGACAGGTCGGCCATCTCGGCGAGCTCGGCATCACCGAGCTGGGTGCAGTCCTTGGTCTCGACTTCGATTGCCATGTTGTGCCCTGAACCCCTTCGACACGGTGGACACGCGGGGTCCAAGTTCAGTCCACCCGCACCGGCGGCGCAACTCGGCCGCCGGCGGCGGTGCACCGGCATCGGCCGAAGGGCGCGCGAGGATGCAGGGGTGCCCCCCGCCACCACCGCCCGCGCTGGCGCGCTCGCGCTCGCCCTGGCCGTCGCCGCGACGGCCTGCGGCGGCTCGAGCAGCGACCCCGCCACGGTGGGCCCGCGCCGCCAGGCCGAAGAGCGGCTCCGGGACTACGGGCTCACCGCGAAGCAGGCCACCTGCGTCGTCGACGAGCTCGGGGCGGAGTCGGTGGTCGAGGTGGGCGACCTGGACGCGCTCGTCGCGAGCCAGCAGTACAAGGACGCCGCCCGCACCTGCATCACCGATGGCTGAGCGTCGGGCGCGGTCCCTGCGCCTCGCCCGAGCGGGCGCCGGCCTGCTCTCGGCGATGCTGCTGGTCGCCTCGGTGGCCGGCTGCTCCTCGGACGCCGACCCAGCGGCGAGCGCCCGCCGCCACCTGCGCAACCGCCTCGAAGCCACCGCCACGGCGCCGAGGCCCGCTGCGTGGTCCGCCAGCTCGACGACCAGCAGGCCATCGCCCTGGACCGCGACGACGACCTGCCGCCCGACAGCGCCGCGATGCGGGCCTACCGCGATGCGCTGGTGGCCTGCATCGCCGGGCTCTGACCCACCCGGCCACCGGCCGGAGGTTCCTGGAGGCTGCGCCGGGAATCGAACCCGGGTACAGGGCTTTGCAGGCCCTTGCCTAAGCCACTCGGCCACGCAGCCAGGAGCGGTCACCCTAGCGGAGCGCCGGTGCTCGCCCGGAACCCCCTTCCCCGGGGCGCGGCTCTCGTACCCTCGTGGCATGGCGTGGCCGGAGGTGCTGCTCATCGCCCTGGCCGGGCTGGCGTGCGGCGCGGTCGCGCGCTCGCCGGCGGCGGCTCGCTCATCCTGTTCCCGCGCTCGCCGCCACCGGCATGGGCACCCTGGCCGCCAACGTCACCAACTCCGTGTCCACCTGGCCCGGCTACCTGGGCAGCTCGTACGGCCTGCGCGAGGAGCTCGGCTCCCAGCGCCACCGCATCGCACCGCTCGCCGTCGCCACGCTCGCCGGCTCGCTCGTCGGCTGTGCCCTGCTCCTCGCGACCCCGACCGAGGCGTTCGATGCGGTGGTGCCCTGGCTGGTCCTCGGTGCCTCGCTGCTGCTGGCGGTCCAGCCCACGATCGCCCGGCGGGTCGGCCACCCCGTCGAGGGCCATCGCCGCACCCGGGTGCTGCAGCTCGGCGCCATCTTCCTGGCCAGCACCTACGGCGGCTACTTCGGCGCCGCCCTCGGCGTGATCTTCCTCGGGGTCCTGGCCCTGACGATCCCCGAGCCGCTCCGCCGGCTGAACGGCCTGAAGGCCGGGCTGTCGGTCGTCGACGCGACCGTGAGCCTCGTCGTGTTCGGCCTCTTCGGGCCGGTCGAGTGGGGTGCGGTGGCCATCGCCGCGCCTGCGGCGCTCGTGGGCGGGTACCTGGGGGCCCGGCTCGCCACCCGCGTCGACGAGCAGGTGCTGCGCCGGACCGTGGTGGTGTTCGGCATCGCCGTCGCCGCGTACCTCGCCCTCCGCTGACCCGCACCGGTGGGCCAGACTGGTGCCGGTGAGGGGCACGGCGAGGAGGAGCGGGCGCGCCAGCGCGGCGAGCGCCCTGGGTGCCTCGGCGATCGCGCTCGTGCTGGCCGCCGGCTGCGCCAGCGCATCCGACCCGGCCCCCTCCCCCACCTCCACCTCACCGACCTCGACCAGCTCGACCACCGAGCCGTCGACCAGCACGGCATCGACGACCACGACCACCACGACCACCACGACGACCACGACGGCGCCGGGGGCCAGGAGCGCGGTCGATCGCCTCGTGGTCCGACCCGCCGACGCCGTCGCTCCGACCTACCGGCGCGACGCGTTCGGCGACGGGTGGGACTACGACCCGGTGAGCGGGTGCAACACCCGAGAGCGGGTGCTGCTCGAGGAGTCCCTGGTGCCGGCCCACCCCGACGACCGCTGCCGGCCGACGACCGGCCGGTGGCGCTCCGAGTACGACGGGCTGGTCACCACCGATCGGGCGGACCTCGAGATCGACCACCGCGTCGCGCTCGCCGACGCCTGGCGGTCGGGGGCGGCGACGTGGTCGCCCGAGCGCCGACAGGCCTACGCCAACGACCTGAGCGACCCGAACACCCTGGTCGCGGTCACGACCCACACCAACCGCTCGAAGGGCGACTCGACGCCCGACCAGTGGCTCCCGCCCGATCGCGGCGACTGGTGCGCCTACGCCCAGGCGTGGGTCGAGGTGAAGCTGCGGTGGGGCCTGAGCGTGGCGCCAGCCGAGAAGGCGGCCCTGGTCCAGCTGCTCGACGGCTGCTGATCGGTGGGCAATTTCGCCGCATCACTGTCCAAGAGGCGCTCGGTGCCGTAGCGTGTCGTCCGAGCACGTCACTCCGGCAGGCTCGAGCAAGTGAAGAGAGAATGAGTTGGCTACAGGTACCGTGAAGTTCTTCAACAACGAGAAGGGCTACGGATTCATCACCCGTGAGGATGGCGACGACGTGTTCGTCCACTTCTCCAACATCCAGGGCTCCGGCTACAAGTCCCTCGACGAGGGCCAGCAGGTCGAGTTCGACATCGCCCCCGGGCGCAAGGGCGAAGAGGCCCAGAACGTCCGCGTGATCTGACGATCGCGCAGGCGCGCAACCGAGGGGACCGTCGGCTTCGTCCGGCGGTCTCGTCGCGTCTGGGGCCGGTCGCGGTGCCGGATCGGCCCCAGGACGGGCCAGACTGGTGGCCATGAGCAACCCGGCACTCAACGACGGCGCCTTCCAGCGAGCCGCGGCCGCCGACCAGGGCACGTTCGAGCCCGGTTGGGCCGCACCCCAGGCGGCCAGCCAGGCCCCGGTGGCCACCGCCACCGACACGATGCGCCTCGGCGGCACCATCACCGCGTCCGCGGTCCTGCTCCTCTTCCTGGTGCTCGGCGGCTGGTTCGGCTGGCAGCAGGTCACGGTCGTGTCCGAGAAGCTGGCCGACGGTTCGGTCTCCAGCTCCTACGACATGCCGTCGTGGCTCTGGATCGCCTGGATCGGTGGCTTCGGCATCGCCGTCGTCACGATCTTGAAGCCGCCGCTCGCCCGCTTCACCGGGCCGATCTACGCGGTGGCCGAGGGGCTGCTCCTCGGCGCCATCTCCCACATCTTCGATGCCGAGTGGAACGGGATCGTCCTGCAGGCCGTCGGGCTGACCATGGGCGTGTTCGTCATGATGCTGGTGCTCTACGGCAGCCGGGCCATCAAGGTCACCGATCGGCTCCGCATGGGGATCATCGCCGCCACCGGCGCCGTGTGCATCGTGTACCTGATCAGCTTCGTGCTGAGCTTCTTCGGGTCCTCGGTGCCGCTGATCCACGGCGCCGGCCCAGCTGGCATCGCCTTCTCGCTGCTCGTGGTCGGCATCGCCGCCATGAACCTGATGCTCGACTTCGACCTGGTCGAGCGAGGCATCGCCGCCCGGGCACCCCGGTACATGGAGTGGTACGCCGCGTTCGGGCTGATGATCACCCTCGTCTGGCTCTACCTGGAGATCCTGCGCCTGCTGGCCAAGCTCCGCTCGCGCTGAGCGCCACCTCGACCTGCCTGCAGCGGGCAGAATGTCCCGAACCCCACCAGGCGAGGAAGGCAAGCTCGTGACCGACACCATCGGATGCCCCCACTGCGGTGCCCAGCTGCCCGCGGCAGCCGCGTTCTGCACCAGCTGCGGCCAGCGCGTCGGGGCCGACCAGACCCTGGTCGACACCCCAGGCCTGAACGACCCGACCCAGGTCGTCCCGCCGGTGGCGCCGCCGCACCCCAACCCGCCGGCACCGCCCGAGATGGCCCCGCCCATGCCGACCGAGGCGCCGCTCCCGCCCGCCCCCACGAGCGGCCCGTGGGGCCCGACCAGCACCGCCTCGGTCCCCGACGGCCCGCCCACGACCGCCCCCTGGGACCCGCCGGCCAACCCGCCGCCCCCGTCGTGGCAGCAGCCGACCCCGCCCATGGAGCCGCAGGCCTGGGCCGGGCCGGGCGGGATGGCCCCCGCGAGCGTGTACGGCACCGCCCCCGCGCCGGCCGGCGCCCCGACCGGCCGCCGCCCCAGCATCGCCGGCGGCCTCGCCGCCATCGTGGGCGCCATCCTCACCATCGCCGGCGTGTTCTCCGGCTGGGTCACCCTGCGGCCCGAGGGCAGCAGGGTGACGGTCAGCATGTGGTCGCTCGCCTCTGGGGATGGCTTCCTCAAGACCAACGACCCCTACGTGCTGATCGCCCTCGCCGGCTGCGCCGGGCTCGTCGGCCTCCTGCTCCTGGTCGGGGTGGGCCGCACGGTGGCCCGCATCCTGGCGATCCTCATCGGCCTGGGGATCCTCGGGCTGGTCGCCGCCGACTGGATGTCGATCTCGAACTTCGTGCAGGACCACTTCCCGACGTCGTTCCAGGCCCAGACCGCGGTCGGCCTCTACCTGGCGGTCGCCGGCGGGATCGTGACGATCATCGCCGGGCTCCTCCCCGCCAAGAAGGCGTGAGCACCGCACCGCTGGAAGGCGTCGGCGCCCTCGTCACGGGCGGCGGCTCAGGCATCGGCCTGGGCATCGCCGCCCGGCTCGCCGCCGACGGCGCGACCGTCACCATCTGCGGGCGCACGGCCGCCCGCCTCGACGAGGCCGTGGCCACCGCGTCGCCCGCCGAGGGCCCGGGGTCGCTCCACGCCACGGTCGCCGACGTCACCGACGAGGACGCGGTCGTCGCCGCGGTGCGCGCCGCCGAGGAGCGCGCCGGCGGGCCGCTCGGCGCCGTCGTGGCCAACGCCGGGGGCAGCACCGCCATCGGCCCGGTCACCCAGCTCGACGTGGCCGCCTGGACCGACACGCTGGCCCTCAACCTCCCCGGGACGATGCTCGCCCTCAAGCACGGCGCCGCGTCCCTGGTCCGCAACGGGGGTGGGTCGTTCGTGGCGGTGTCGTCCACCGCCGGGTCGCTCGTGCACCCGTGGTTCGGCGCCTACGGCCCGTCCAAGGCCGGGATCGACCAGCTCTGCCGCCAGGCCGCCGACGAGCTCGGCGCCAGCCGGGTGCGGGTCAACAGCGTGTGCCCGGGCCTGATCGACACGGACCTGGTGGGCTTCATCACCGCGGGCGGCCCCGTGCTCGACTCCTACCGGGAGAACACGCCCATCGACCGCGTCGGCACGCCCGACGACATCGCGGCCATCGTGCGGTTCCTCGTCGGGCCAGAGTCCACGTGGCTCACCGGGCAGACCATCGCCGTGGACGGCGGCCAGAGCCTGCGCCGGGGCCCTCGCTCGCCTCGGCGCTCGAGCCGCTCTTCGGCGAAGACGGCCTGCGCGGCGTGGTGGCCGCACCCGAGTAGCCGTGCTCCCCCCGCGCCCGCCGGACCGGGCACCTGCGGCGCGCCGGTGCGCTGGCCGTCGCCCTGGGGGCGACGGCGCTGGTGGCCGGTCCCGGTGCACCGGCGCCAGCGGCAGCGGCCCCGGTGGTGGGCTGCGACCAGGCCGGGGTGCGCATCCAGGTCACCGCGGACGTGGACCTCGACCCGTCGTGCACCTACACGGCGGGCCTCGACGTGCGGGCCTCCGGGGTGACGCTCGACTGCAAGGGGGCGTGGATCTCCTCGTCGGTGCGCTCCGGCTACGGCATCGGCATCCGCACGCCCGCCGACGTCGACCTGCACGACGTCACCGTGCGCAACTGCAACGTCCGGGGGTTCATGAACGCCATCCGGGTCACCCGCGACGGCTTCAAGGGCCTCCCCACCGACCACGAGTACGACCACGGGACCGCCCGCATCGCCATCGAGGACGGCGAGCTCACGGGGTCCGCCGGCGTCGGCATCTACGTGGACGCCTACGTCACCGACGTGGCCATCCGGCACATGGACGTGCACGACGCCGGCAGCACCGGCGTGTACCTGGAGACCGGCTCGCGCCGGAACCTGGTCGAGAGCAACTCGTTCACCCACAACGGCTACGCCGAGAACGGCGAGGCCGGCCAGCCCACCGACGTCGGCGGCACCACCGTCTGGTTCTGGGGGATCGGGCGCGAGGGCGTCGCGGTCGACGGCTCCTACGACAACGTGATCCGCGGCAACGACTTCTCCCGCAACTCCGCCGGCGGGGTGTTCCTCTACAAGAACTGCGGCGAGTACAAGGACGACCCGAGCTGGATCCCCCGGCGGTGGGGCGCCGATCGCAACACCATCGAGGGCAACCACTTCGACCACGAGTGGGTGGGCGTGTGGGTGGCGTCGCGCATGGGCGAGAACATCCTGCCGATGGACTGCTCGGACCCCGCCTACCTCACCAAGCCCGGCGCCCGCTACGTCCTCGACGTCGCGCGGGACAACGTGGTGGCCGGCAACGACTTCGCCGAGGTCGAGTACGGCGTGCGGGTCGAGGACGACCGCACCACCGTCTCGGGCAACTCGTTCACGTCGACCACCCGGGGCTTCCACGCCATCTACGTGGGCACCCCGTACCGCACCACGGTCCTGGGGCGCCCGGTGTCGGGCACCCGCCTGGTGGGCAACCGCGCCACCTTGGCCGGCAACGCCAGCCCGTACCGGTGGAGCACCGGCCAAGCCGCCACGACCGCCTCGGGCAACACCGCCCTCGGTGCGCCGGCCGGGATCTGCCAGGGACCGCCCATCCCCCGCGGACCGTTCGTGTTCACCCTCGCCGTCGCCCTGCCCGGCCCTGGCGGCACGGCGCCGCCGCGCCCCGCCATCACGTGGCCCCAAGTCGGCGAGCTCGCCCCGTGCGCCCGCTCGACCACCACGACCACGGCCCAGGGCCAGGCCGGCGGCACGTCGACCAGCGCGCCCGGCGCGGGCGGGGGCACGGCACCGGCGGCCACCCCGGTGGCAGGCGACGCCGCCTACGCCGGGTGACCCCACGATGACCGCCGGCACCCCGCCGTGGGCCGCCCACCTGCCCACAGGGACCGATCCCGCATCCGTCGACGTGGCGCGCGAGCGCAGCCTGGTCCGCTCGTGGACGGCGCGCTGGCGCGCGGCCCCTGGCCGACCGGTCCTGTTCGACGATGCCGGCGGGTGGATCTCCAACGACGAGCTCGAGGCCCGCACCGCGGAGGTGGCCGGGCGCCTCGCGGCGGCAGGCTTCGAGCCCGGTGACCGGGCCCTGATCTCCGCCGCTGCCTCGACCGAGCTGGTGGTCGCCCACGTCGGCGCCCTGCGCGCCGGGCTGGTGGTGCTGCCGGCCAACACGGCCTACCGCGAGCGCGAGCTGTCCCACCTGGTCCGCGACGCCCACCCCCGCCTGGCGATCGTCGACGATGCCGAGCGGGCCCGCTGGCTGGAAGGCGCGGGCCCAGGCCTCACGATCGTCGGCACGGACGTGGCCCTGGCACCGGGGCCGGCACCGACGTGGCTGGATGGCGCCGACGCCGACGACCCGGCGCTGCTCGCCTACACCTCGGGCACGACCGGTGCACCGAAGGGCGCGCTCCTCTCCCACGGCAACCTGCTCGCCTCGGCCGAGGCGCTGCGCCTGGCGTGGCGGTGGACCGAAGATGACCGGCTGGTGCTGCCCCTCCCCCTCTTCCACCTGCACGGCCTGGGCGTCGGGCTCCACGGCACCCTGCACGCCGGGGCCTCGGTCGCCCTCCGCTCGGGGTTCGAGCCGGGTGACGCCCTCGACGCCATCGGGGCGCACCAGGCGACCCTGTTCTTCGGCGTGCCGACGATCTGGGCCCGGCTGGCCGCCTCCGGGCGCCTCGCCGAGCTGCGCCGCCTGCGCCTCGGCGTGTCGGGCTCTGCCCCGCTCGACGCCGGCCTCCACGCCGCCATCGCCGAGGGGTCGGGCCAGCGGCTCATCGAGCGCTACGGGATGACCGAGACGGTGATGAACGTCTCGACGCCCTACGACGGCGACCGCCGGCCCGGGACGGTCGGCCTCCCGCTCCCCCAGGTCGACCTGCGCCTCGCCGCGGGCACCGACGAGATCCTGCTGCGCGGGCCGAACGTGTTCGCCGGCTACTGGGAGCGGCCCGATGCCAACGCCGCCGCCTTCGATGACGGCTGGTTCCAGACCGGCGACGTCGGCGCCCTGGGCCCCGACGGGTACCTGCGGATCGTCGGGCGCAGCAAGGACCTGATCATCAGCGGCGGCTACAACGTCTACCCCCGCGAGGTCGAGGACGTCCTGCGGTCCCACCCATCGGTGGCCGACGTCGCCGTGGTCGGCCTGCCCCACCCCGATTGGGGCGAGCAGGTCGTGGCGGTGGTCGAGGGCACGGAAGCACCGGGCGACCGTTCTGCCCTGGTGGCGCTGGCCGAGCGGGACCTGGCGGCCTACAAGCGGCCGAAGCGCTGGGCGTGGGTCGAGGCGCTCCCCCGCAACGCGCTGGGCAAGGTCCAGAAGGACCAGGTGCGGGCGCTCGTCGAGTAGCTCAGTCCGCGATGTCGAGGATGCCGCGGACCTTGGTGGGCGTGACCCGCACGAGCAGCTCGCCGGGGACGCCGTTGCGCTCCCCGTACTCCTCGGCCCGGTCCTCGCCCATGTACCGCCCGCCGATCGTGCCGGCCCACCGGCGGACCTCGTCGAGGTCGTCGAAGAGCTCGGCGGTGCCGTCGACGATCACGAACCCGAAGGGTGGGTGCTCGTCGTCGAAGCACAGCGTGACCCGAGGGTCCCGGCCGATGGCCCGGGCCTTCGCCGTGCCCTCGGCCGTGTTGAACACCAGCTGGTCGCCATCCCGGGCCACCCAGACGGGGGCGACGAGCGGCGCGCCCGAGGCGGTGACCACCCCGAGCTTGGCGGTCCGGGGGCGGAGGAAGGCCCATGCCAGGGCGTCGGCAGCATCGAGCGTCGTAGCCATGCCCCGAGTCTGCCGCCGCCCCGGCGGAACCCCTCCGCTCAGGCAGCGGCCGGCGCGCACTCCTCGCGCACCTCGGCGGCCTTGGCCTTGATCTTGGCGACGACCTTGGCGTGCGCGGCCTTGGCCTTCTCGAGGCGGGCGTCGAGCCGGGCGACCAGGTCGTCCTTGCCGGCCTTGGCGGCGGCGTCGCGCAGGCGCTGGACGTGGCGGTAGTCGGCGCGCAGGCGGCGATCGAGCACCCGCAGCTCGTGCAAGGAGCGGGCCGCCGCCTTGCACTCGGCGCTGACCTTCGGCGTCGTGGGCGGCGCGTCGGCGGCGAACGCCGCCGTGGTGCCGCCGAGCAGCAGCCCGGCCGTGAGCACGGTGCCGGCGATGGTCTTCTTCAGGTCCACCTTGATGGCCATGGGGGGTCCTCCTGGGTTCGGTGGCCCCCGGTCGGGGCCAGCACCAAGACCATCGACCACGATTGTGAGCAACCCGTGAGGAGCGGGAAAACGACGAAACCCCCAGCAAGCTGGGGGTTTCGCTCCGAGCGGACGACCGGATTCGAACCGGCGACCCTCACCTTGGCAAGGTGATGCTCTACCAACTGAGCCACGTCCGCGTGGGGTGTTCACCATAGCGCGCCGACCTCGGGAGGTCGAAGCCGGATCCCTCCCTAGGCGGGGGCGCCCGTGCGCAGGCGGATGCGCTGGGCGAGGTCGACCGCCAGGGGCCGGTCCGCGATCTGGTCGACGACCAGCTGGCGCCCACCGACGATCAGCGTGAGGCTCGCGGTCCGGTCGTCCTGCCAGCCCTGCACCTGCAGGCCGGCGTCCACGGCGATGCGCTCGGCGAAGGGCTTCCACTGGCGCTCGTCGACCACCAGCAGGCCGCGGTCGGTCAGGACCACCACCGCCGCGTTGCCCTCGAGCTTGCCGCCGACCACGGCCTCCACGACCTCGCCGTCCTGCAGCAGCGCCCCGGCGATCGCCACCGGCACCTTCACGGCCTTGCGGGTGCCGTTCGACAGCTGGGACACGGCCACACCCAGGTGATTGGGGTCTGGCGGCCCGACCGGTGCCGGGGCCACGTAGGCAGGTGCCGGCGGCGGGGCGTACGCCGCGGGCGGGGCGTACGCGGGAGGCGGCGGGGGCGGCGCGTACCCCTGCGGCGGCGGCGGCTGGTACGCCGGTGGCGGCGGCGCGAAGCCCTGCGGTGGCGGCGGCTGGTAGGCCGGCGGCGGAGGCGGCGCGTACCCCTGCGGCGGCGGAGGCGGGTAGGCCTGCGGGGGCGGAGGCGGCGCGTACCCCTGGGGCGGCGGAGGCGGTGCGAAGCCCTGAGGCGGCGGAGGCGGCGCGAAGCCCTGGGGCGGAGGTGGCGGCTGGTAGGCCGGCGGTGGCGGGGGCGCGAAGCCCTGGGGCGGCGGAGGCGGCGGCGTGGGATCACCCGGTGGCGGGGGCGGCGGCGTCGGGTCGACGGGCGGGGGCGGCGGCGTGGGATCGACCGGCGGCGGCTCCTCGGCCGGCGCGGCACCCGGCTGATCGACCGGCGCCAGCGGCTCCTCGACCGTCGGACCGGGGTCAGGCGCAGCGGCCAGATCAGGGGCAGCGGCCAGATCAGGCGCAGCGGCCAGGGCACTGCCGCAGGCCATGCAGAACTTCGCGCCGTCGTCGTTCTCCACGCTGCACGCCGGACACTGCATCGCTCGCCTCCATCGGTCGGGTGGCCCGAGCGTAGGGGACCTCAGGCGTCCCCCGCGCCGTCCCCCGTCGGTGCGACGGCATCCACGAGCACGGCGGCCGACGCGGGCGACAAGGGCATCGCCGCCGCTCGGGCGATGGCGTCGGGGCTCATCTTGCGGAGGGTCTTGCGCACCACCGACACCGCGTGGTCGTGGCCGAGCTGCGCCACGACGTCGTCGAACTGGAGCTCCACGAACGCCAGGCAGAGGGCGTCCTCGTGGACCTGGCCGGCCGCGTCGCCCTTCGGGGTGCGCTTGCCGACCAGCGCGGCAACCCGTGCGACGTCCTCAGGGCCGTAGCCGGCCGAGCGCACGATCGTGGCGACCTCGTCGGCCTGGCGAGCCTTGTGGTCGGTGCGCCAGCGCAGGTACCCGGCCCGACCGGCCGGGTAGTCGCTGCGGGGGACGACCCAGCGCCGGAGGTGGTGGGCGCGGGCGGCCAGCAGCTGGAGGTCCGTGGCCGACGGGTCCAGGGTGCGGACCCACCGCTCCACGACCTCGGCGTGGAGGAGCTCCTTCGGGCGCGCCACCCCGTCGACGACCACCACGTTGGGGTCCTCGGCGTTGGCAGCGTCGATGGCAGCGACGGCCGACGCGTACCGCGGGTCGGCCACGTCGGTCACGCCGGTCAGCTCTGGTCGGCTGCCGGCCGCAGGTCGATCCGGAGGGTCAGGATCCCGTCGTCGAGGGTGCCCTCGGCGTCGCCGATGATGGCGAAGTCCATGAAGTCGGTCTGGGCCTGCTCCACGAGGCGGGTGCGCTCCTCCCCCGAGACGGGCGGGAGGTTGCGCTTGCGCACGGCGGCGGCGCGATCCCGGAAGCGCTGGAGCATGGCGTCGATGTCGAGCGAGTCGGCCATGGCCGCACGCTATCGGTCAGGACGAGATGCCCAGCGCAGCGCGCCGTGCGGCACTGCTCGGCCGCACGACCCGAGCCGGGACCTCGATGCGCTCGTGCTCGTCGGTCGGCACGGGATCGACGCCCCGGGGGGCGGCCGCAGCGACGGCGGCCGCGGGGACGGGATCGGCGAGCGGATCAGCCGCCGGTGCCGCTTCGGGCACGGCCACGGCCTGGGCGGCGTCGGCGATGGTCGTGGTCTCGGCCTCGAGCAGCGGCTTGGTGGCCCGCCAGTACCGGATGGTGAGGATGGCGAGGGCGATGGCCACCACGACCAGGGCCGCGACGATGGCCTTCACCTTGCGGCTCTCGGTGGCCAGGCGCTTGGACGCCGGGGGCGGCGCGCTGATGATGGTCTGGTCCGAGCCGTCCGAGGCGTCCGAACCGTCGGTGGCCTGCGTGGTGGCGGCATCGCTACCGCCGGCCGCGGTGGTGGCGGTCGCCCCGGCGGGGGCGGTGGTGCCGAAAGCCGCCGTCGTGGTCGGGTCCTGCGGGCCCACCTGGGACCAGGCGCGCCCGCCGAGGAGGCCGATGGCCAGCAGGCACAGCGCGAGCGCGGCCGCGAGGCGGGGGGTTCGACGTCGATCGGCCACGAGGTGCACAGCGTAATGGTCAGGCCCCGCGGCCCCGAAGACACCCGCGGCACGAGTACGTGGTCCGCCCGCCGATCGTGCGCCGGTCGAGGGGTCGTCCGCACCTGGGGCAACGGCCGTCCCGGTGCCGCTCGGCCTGCAGGTCGCCCATGTGGGACCCGCCCCGCTCGAACAGGTCGGTCACCGTCGAGGCGATCCGCGAGCGCAGCCGCCGCACCTCGGCACCGTCGAGCGAGCCGGCCGGGCGGGCCGGATCGAGCCGCGCCCGCCACAGGGTCTCGTCGACCA
Organism: Acidimicrobiales bacterium; assembly: GCA_046331115.1. Classification (GTDB taxonomy): domain Bacteria; phylum Actinomycetota; class Acidimicrobiia; order Acidimicrobiales; family Iamiaceae; genus Aquihabitans. Next base: position 19,516 of record JAXLRJ010000025.1, on the reverse strand, counting down.
GCAGGTTGCCGAGCCCGGCGATGCGGGCCTGGTCCAGCAGCCGGGCCTTGAGCGGCGCCTCGGAGCCGTCCAGCGCGGCGCGCATCTGCGCGAGCGTCACGGTCCAGGCGTCGGGGCCGAGGCGCTCGAGGTCCGGGTCGAGCTCCACGGCACCGAGCCGGCGTGGGTCCGACAGGCGCAGGCGGGACCCGTCGTCGAACCGCAGCGCGAACCGGTCCCACGCAGGGTCGTCCCGGCCCGAGGCGTACTCGAGGCGATCGATCGGCGCATCGTCGCCCCACGCCAGGCGGCCGGTCATGCCGAAGCGCAGGCCGAGCACGGGGCGCTCGTCCCCCAGGTCGACGAGGAGCAGCTTCCCCCGCCGGGCGGTGCCGACCACCGTGGCACCGCGCACAGCGTCGACCACATCGACTGGGGCCGGCCCGCCCTTGATGAACCAGGCGTCGGGTGCTTCCACCTCGGCCACCGTGCGACCGACGGTGCGGTCGGCGAGGCGCCGGTAGAGCTCGACCTCGATGAGCTCAGGCACCAGCGGCGGCGTCGAGGGCCTGCGTGACGTCGGCGATCAGGTCGTCGACGTGCTCGAGGCCGACCGACACCCGGATCGTGCCCGGGCCGATGCCGTTGGCGGCCAGCTCGTCGGGCAGCAGGTTCACGTGGGTGGTGGAGGCCGGGTGGGTCACCAGGGTCTCGGGGCCGCCGAGCGACGTGGCGTGCTGGGCGATGCGCACGGACTCCACGAACCGGCGCCCGGCCTCGATGCCCCCGGCGACGTCGAAGGTGACCAGCGTCCCGAACCCCGACATCTGCCGGACGGCCAGCTCGTGCTGGGGGTGCGAGGCGAGGCCCGGGTAGCGGACGTCGACGGCCTGCTCGTGCGCCTCCAGCGCGGCGGCGAGGGCGAGGGCGGTCTCGCACTGGCGAGCCACACGGACGGGCAGGGTGCGGATCCCGCGGGTGGCGTTGAGCGCGTCGTAGGGCGACGCCGACGCGCCTTGCAGGACGGCGAAGCCCCACAGCCAGTCGATCAGCTCCTTGCTGCCCGCCACCACGCCGAGCGTGGCGTCGTTGTGGCCGGCGATCCCCTTGGTTGCCGAGTGCACCACGAGGTCCACCCCGTGGCGCAGCGGCTGCTGCAGGACGGGCGTGCCGAAGGTGGCGTCCACCACCGTGACCGGGCCGGCGATGGCACCCACCTCGTCGAGGTCGATGATGTCGAGCTTCGGGTTGGCCGGGGTCTCGGCGAAGACCAGCGTGGTCTTCCCCGGGATCACGGCGGCGGCGAAGGCCCCGGGCTCGGTGCCGTCCACGAACGTGACGTCGATGCCGAAGCGCGGGCACACCGCCTGGAAGAGCAGCTGGGTGGCCGCGTAGAGCTGGCGCTGGGCGACGATGTGGTCGCCGGTGGAGCACAGTCCGAGCACGACGCCCGACACCGCGCCCATCCCCGACGAGAAGGCCCGGGCCGCCTCGGCCCCCTCGAGCTGGGCGATGGCGTCCTCGAACCCGCGCACCGTCGGGTTGCCGTAGCGCGTGTAGAAGCGGTCGGCGCCGACCGACGTGGCCATCCGGCGCGCGTCGTCGACCGTCGGGGAGGCGAACGTGGAGGTCGGCCACAGCACCGGGGCGAGCGAGGTGCCGTCACCGACCCGGCCGGAGCGGATCGCCAACGTCTCGGTGTGGAGGGGCGTCTCGGTGTGGAGGGGCGTCTCGCTCGTGGTCGGCTCGGGCGCGGTCGGGTCGGTGCTCACGCGGGGGTCTTCTCCAGGAACGGGACCAGGGCGTCGGCGACCTGGTCGATGTCGATGAGGAACGCGTCGTGCCCGTGGGGGCTGTCGATCTCGGCGTACGCGGCCTCGCCGCCGATGCGCCGCACGCCCGCCGCCAGGTCCTCGGACTGGTAGCGGGGGTAGAGGATGTCGGAGGTGATGCCCATCGACAGGACGGGCACCGCGGCGATGCGGCGGAGCGCCCCGTCGAGGCTCCCCCGCCCGCGCGCCAGGTCGTGGAGGTCCATGGCCTTGGTGAGGAGCAGGTAGGAGTTGGCGTCGAAGCGCCGGGCGAGCTTGATGCCGTGGTAGTCGAGGTAGCGCTCGACCTGGAACCGCTGCCACATCTCGAACCGCCCGTTCAACGGCTCGACGGGCTCGCGGCCGAACTTGTCGGTGAACACGTCGTCGCTGCGGAACGTGACCTGGGAGATCTGGCGGGCGAGGGCGAGCCCGGCGTGGGGGCCGTCGCCGGGGGCGGCGCCGTAGTAGTCGCCGTCGCGCCACTTGGGGTCGAGGGCGATCGCGCGGCGGCCGGTGGACCACCAGGCGATCTGCTGGGCGGTGGCGGCCGTGCAGGTGGCGATGGCCACGATCGACTGCACCCGCTCGGGGTGCATCACCCCCCACTCGAGGGCCTGCATGCCGCCCATCGAGCCGCCGACCACGGCGCGCCACCGGGCCACGCCCAGGGCATCGGCCACCCGGACCTGGGTGCGCACCATGTCGCGGATCGTGACCACCGGGAAGTGCGAGCCGTAGCAGCCGGCGCGGTCGGGCCGGGGCGAGGCCGGGCCGTCGGAGCCCTGGCAGCCGCCGAGCACGTTGGCGCACACGACGAACCAGCGCTCGGTGTCGAGTGGCTTGCCCGGCCCGATCAGGTCGTCCCACCACCCGGGCGTGGCGTGGCCCTCGCCGGCGGGCCCAGCCGCGTGGGAGTCCCCGGTCAGCGCGTGGCAGACCAGGATCGCGTTGGACCCGTCGGGCGCCAGGGTGCCCCAGGTCTCGAACGCGATCGTGATGTCGTGCAGCTGCCCGCCGCCCTCCAGCACGAAGGCCCGATCGACGGCCATCTTCATGAACCGGCGGTGGCCGGGGTGGTGGCTCGGCCGCCAGGCGCCGGTGGCGGGCACCGTGCTGGCGTGCGGCTGGATCCACGGCGGCACGGCCAGGGAGGCGTCGTCGGCCCAGTGCCCGACCTCGCCCTCCTCGGCGGCTGCGTCCATGGATCGACCTCCTCGCTGGTGCTGCGGGACGGTCACCTGGTGCCTGTGCTGGGCCGAGGCCCGGACACTTCGTTGCCGGCGGCTGCCGGCCACATCCCCACCCGGAGGTGGGAGGGCACCTTGGGTGTCCGTCCCAGGTTGCCGGACCCGGTCGCCCGGGCCACTCGTGATGACCCGGCCATCGTAGGCGACGGGCACGTGACCGTGGCAAGGACATCGCAAGCACCGTCGCCCCGGCGGCCACCCGTGGCCTCGCCCGGTCGCGGTCAGGTGTCGATGCGGCCGTCGGTGATGTGGACGGTGCGATCGGCGTAGTGGGTGATGCGGTCGTCGTGGGTGACGATGATCGCCGCGGTCCCCCGCGCCTTCATCTCATCTCGGATGAGGTGCACGACCTGGTCGCCCAGCTTGGTGTCGAGCGCCGAGGTCGGCTCGTCGAACAGCACGAGGCTGGGCTCGTTCATGAGGGCGCGCCCGATGGCGACGCGCTGCTTCTGGCCACCCGACAGCTGGCCCGGCAGGTTGTTCGCCCGGTCCGCCAGGCCGAGCTCCTCGAGCAGCTGCTCGGCGCGGGCCTTGGCCTTGGCCCCGGTCCGTCGGCCGATCTCGTCGACGACCAGGAGGTTCTCCCGCGCGGTGAGGAACGGCACGAGGTTGACGGACTGGAACACGAAGCCGACCTCCTCGCGCCGGAAGTCGGTGAGCTGCTTGGCCGAGTAGCCGGTGATGTCGTGGCCGCCGACCACCACCGAGCCGTCGGTGGCCGACAGGATCCCGCCGGCGATCGAGCACAGCGTGGTCTTGCCCGAGCCCGACGGGCCGACCAGGGCGATGATCTCGTCGCTGCCGACCTCGAGGGTGGCGTGGTCCAGCGCGACGACCTCCTCGTCGCCCACCTGGTAGGTCTTGCGGACGCCCTCCATCCGGAGCGCCGGCTCGCCGGTGCCGGCCGTGGGGGCGTCGGTGCTGGTGCTGGTGGTCATGCGGAGCCTCCGATGGCCGAGGCCGGGTCGATGCGGAGCACCCGGCGGAGCGAGAACGCGCAGCCGACGATGGCGGCCACGAGCAGGTAGGCGGTGCTCTGCACCAGGCGGGCGGGCAGGGCGACGAACGGGATCGAGCCCGGCGGGATGGCCGCCGCCAGTCCCAGGGCGGCCAACGCCCCGACGAGCGAGGCGGTCAGGGCCACGATCACGGCCTGGACGACCACGCCCCCGAAGATGGTGGACGAGCGGGCGCCGATGGCCTTGAGCACGCCGTAGAGGGCCGTGCGCTCGACGGTGAGCAAGGCGAAGAACAGGGCGACCACCACGATGGCGATCACCACGGTGACGCCGATGATCTGGTTGAAGGTGGCCTGCTGGGACGACACGCCGGGGATGGCGTTGATGGCCTCGTCGATGGTGAGGGCCTGGGTGGCGCCACCGGTGGCCCGGTCGATGGCGGCACTGCTGGCCGGCGAGCTCGGCGCGTCGACGACCACGAGCGCCTGCACGACGTCGTCGCCGACGGCGGCATCGGGCCGGTTGGCCGAGGTGACGTTGCGCCAGGTGTCGAGCGAGCCCCAGAGCGTGCCCTGGCCGCTGTACTGGGCATCGTCGATCCAGCCGATGACCTCGACGGGCGTGCGGGCCGGTCCGAGCAGGAGCTGGGTCCCGACCTTCACGTCCTCTCGCTGGAGCGACCGGTCGGCGTACACCTGGCCGTCCTTCGACGGCGGGGTGGGCAGGCCCTTGGGCGGGATCTCGTAGCCGAACAGGGCCACGGGGATCAGGTCCCTCGGCCCCCGGCCCTCCATGCGGGCGCCGAGCTGCACGGAGCCGAGGCCCCCGACCTTGCCGTCGCCCACCGCCGCCTCGACCTGCTGGCGCTCCTCGGGGGTGATCCGGCTCCGGACGAGTGAGCTCTTGGCGGACTCGCTGTAGACGATCCGGTCGGCCTGCTGGGCCCGGTAGGCGCCGGTGCTGGCGTTGAGCAGCCCGTCGAGCAGGCCGCCGAGGAACATCAGGAGGAGGGCGATCAGCGTGAGGACCGCACCGGCCAGGGCGAACCGGCCCGGCTTGCGCACCAGCTCCCGGAGGGCGAGCTTCATCGGTTCCCACCCCCGGTCGTGGCCTCGATGGGGTCGATGCGCAGCACCCGGCGGGCGGAGGCCAGGGCGCTGAGGAGCCCGAGGCTCATCAGCAGCACCGACCAGAAGACGACCGCGCCGACGTTGAACCGCAGGCTGATCGCGCCGACCTGCGCCTGCGAGAGCGGCGCGTAGATCGCGATCCCGACCAGGAGCCCGCCGCCGATGACGATCACCACCTGCACGAGCAGCGACCGCACGAGCGTGCTCCCCCGCGCGCCGATCGCGCGCAGCAACGTGAGGGCCCCGGACTTCTGGAAGGTGATGATCAGGAAGAACAGCCCCGTCACGAGCGGCACCACCAGCGCGTACAGCAGGAAGATCACGTTGAACGACTGGCGGACCTCGGCGACGCCGGGCGTCTCGTCGGCGGCCTGCTGGCGGGTCAGGGCGTCGGCCTCGTCGCTCGCCGCGTTGACCCGGGTGGCCAGCTGCTCGGGCGTGACGCCCTGCGCCGGCGCCAGGGCGATGGCGTTGGGCAAGACGCCCGTCGCATCGGGGTTCGCAGCCTTCACCGCCGCCTCGTAGTCGTCCCAGGGGGCGAACAGGGTGGGCGTCACCTGGATCTGGGCATCGTCGGCGAGGCCCACGACCTGCAAGGTCGCCGCCTCCTTTCCCTCGCTGTCGAGGAGGCGCACCTCATCGCCCACCGCGAAGTCGGCCGAGCTGCCCACCACCTCTCCCGGGGCCTCCGGGAGCCGGCCCGACGCCAGGGATGCAGGGGCACCCAGCTTCGGGTCGTCGTAGCCGATCACGGCCACATCGACCTGCTCGCCGCCACCGATGGTGCCGGTGAAGGTGCGCTGGCCGAGCCGACCGGCGGACCCGACCCCGTCGACGCCCTCGATCTTCGCCTGCAGGTCCGGGGTGACGACGCTGCCCTGCAGGGTCTTCTGCCCATCGACCGAGTACACGAGGACCGGGGCCGACTGCTTCTCGATCGCCCCGACGAACCCGGTGAGCAGGCCGTCCTGGAGGGCCTGCTGGATGAGGATCAGGAACACCAGCAGCCCGACCGCGGCGATGAGCAGCCCGAAGCGGACCTTCGCTCGTCGGATCTCTCGCAGGGCCAGGAACATCGCCGTGTCCCTTCCCCATCCCGGCCAGGTCAGACCTTGTCGACCGGTTCCCAGTTGGTGAGGTCGGCGAGGATCTTGTTGTTGGAGAAGACCTCGGGCATGGGCTGGTCTTCGCCGAGGCGCTTCTGGAGGCGCTTCACCTCGAGCTCCTGGTCCCAGAGGACCAGCGTGACGACCAGGCCGGACTCGCCGGCGCGGGCGGTGCGGCCGGAGCGGTGGAGGTACGCCTTGTGGTCTTCCGGCGGGTCGTAGTGGATGACGATGTCGACGTCGTCCACGTGGATGCCTCGGGCGGCGACGTCGGTGGCGACGAGGACGTGGAGCTTGCCGGCGGTGAAGTCCGCCAGGGACTTCTCCCGGGCGGTCTGGCGCAGGTCGCCGTGGATGGCGCCGGCCTTCACGCCTTCCTTCTCGAGCTGCTCGACGAGCTTGTCGGCGCCGCGCTTGGTGCGGGTGAACATCAGGGTGCGGTTGGCCGATCGGGCGATGGCCGCCGCCACCTTGGGCTTGTCCATCTGGTGGACCCGCAGGAACCGCTGGGTCATCTGCGCGACGGTGACGCCTTCGGACTGGACCTCGTGGTGCACCGGGTCGCGCTGGTAGCGGTCGACCAGGACCTGGACGACGCCGTCGAGCGTGGCCGAGAACAGCAGCGTCTGGTGCTCGCCGGGGATGTGGCGCAGGATCCACTCGACCTGCGGCATGAAGCCCATGTCGGCCATGCGGTCCGCCTCGTCGAGGACGACGATGCCGACGTCGGTGAGGTCGAGCTCCTTGCGGTCGATCAGGTCGATCATCCGACCGGGGGTGGCGGCGATGACCTCCACGCCGGCCTTGATCTTCTTGATCTGCTTCTCGATGTCGGCACCGCCGTAGATGGCAGCGACCGAGATGTCGCGCACCTCGCCGATGGGGCCGAGCTCGTCGCGCACCTGGGTGGCGAGCTCGCGGGTCGGCACGAGGATGATGGCCCGGGGCCGGCCCGGCTCGGCGGGCTTCACCACCTGCAGGACCGGGAGGCCGAAGGCCAGGGTCTTGCCCGAGCCGGTCTTGGCCTTGCCGCACACGTCCCGGCCGGCGATGGCGTCGGCGATGGTGAGCTCCTGGATGGCGAAGGCGGTCGTCTTGCCCTGGGCGGCGAGGGCGGCACACAGGTCGGGGGCGACGCCGAGGGCGTCGAAGGTGATGGTCATGGGGTTGTCTCCGGATGGTTCGTGCTCTGGAGGGTCTGCCTCCGGCACCCGATCCGAAGATGCGAACGCGTTGCGAGGTGACCCACGGGCCCGCCCGACGAGCGGAAAGGGCGCTGGCCCGTTCCACCCAGGCTAGGGCCTCGGCACCCCCACCCCGCGATCACCTCGCGCGCGATGGGCGTGTGGGGGCGCGGACGGGAGCGCGGGTGGGCGCGTGCTGGGGTCAGGTGATCTCGGTGCCGTCGGGGCGGTGGATGTGGAGGTTGCCGGCTGGGTCGCGTTGGACGGTGTAGCCGTGGTTGCGCCATCGGTTGTGCTTGCCGCAGGCGGGTGCCCCGTTGCCGGGGGATGTACTCCCACCTGATTGCCATGGTTGGAGGTGGTCGGCTTGGCAGTGGTGGACGGGTTGGGTGCAGCCGGGCCAGAAGCAGGTGGTGGCGCTGAGCATGACGGCGAGTCAGGCGGGCCGGTGAAGAGCCGGCTGCGTCGTCCGAGGTCGACCAGCGACGCTGTCGGCGCCGTAGACGGCGCGTCGGATGTGCCCGACGAGCAGCGTGGCGGCGACCGCTTCGGTCGGGTCGACGGGTCGCCCGTCGAGGCCTTCGCACCGGTACGAGGCGGGTCCATCGGTCCGGTCGTTGCCGGTGTCGCCGTCGGTGTCGGGGTTGCGGGTGGGTTGGTTGGCGAGGTCGCTCCACCAGGTGGCGAGGCGGGGGTCGGGGCCGGGGTCGGTGCCCGTGAGGCGGGTGGCGGTGCGTTCGAAGGTGGTCTGGTCGATGCACAGGTTGGTGACGATGCGTTGGCCGGTGCGCGGCGAGGGTGTCGGCGGCGTTGGTGAAGATCGCTTCGACGGCGTCCATGCGTCGCTGCGCGTCGGTGCGCACCAGATCTGTGATCGTCGCCGCGTCGCCGAGTCGTTGGCGGGCGTCGGCCCAGTCGGCTTCGAGCTCCGCACGCACGTAGGCGTCGAACACCTCGGCGGTGACGGTGCCCTGCAACGAGCCGCAGCCGCCCCACAGCCGGTAGGTGCCGTCGAGGTTCTGGCGGACCTGGAAGTCCCGACGCCGATGATGCGCGTTCCGCCTTCGTGGCGGCGCCGTCCTCATCGGCGAGGTGCTCCCACCGCGCCAGGTACCGATCGAGCTCATCGAACCGCAACCGTTCCGCCACCTACTTGAGCTCCGCGTCCACCGCCTCCAACTGTTCGCGGACCCGCGGGTTGGCGTGCACCCGGGCGATCCGATCCACCTGGCACACCCCGATCCGCCCCGCCCGGAACCCCGCCGCCACCGCAGGCATCCCCGCCAGCATCCGTGCCGCCTTCGAGCGGCGCCCCGACAGCCCCCGACGTGTTGGCAGCAGACCCGACCAGGCCCCGCGCCGAGCGGTGCCCGTCCTCGGTGTGCAAGCCCCGAGCCTCGATGTCCGCCAACAGGTCGACCTGCAACGCCGCGACTCGCCGACCGATCACCTCCAACCGGCGCACCACCCCATACGCATCACGACCATCGACCGCCCGCACCCCCACCGCGCACGCCGCGTCCAACGCCGCATCGAGCCCCGCCAACACCTCCTCGACCTGGGGATCCGCCGCCGTGTCCATGCCCCAACCGTACGCAGGGGGTCTGACAACGAAGACCCCAAGACCACCCCAAACACCCACAAACACCGAATCGGACATCTACCGAGCCGGATGAAATGGACATCAACCAACGACCATGGAAAAGGCACCGGACACCAGGCAGCCGACCTCCCCCGCCGCCAGGCCCGCCGCCCGCCGTATGGGATCAGCCGGGGAGGTTGGCCTCGATGGCGGCGACGATGGCCGGGTCCTCGGGCTCGACCCCCGGCCGGAAGCGGATGATCTCACCGGCGCCCGGGGTCACCAGGAACTTCTCGAAGTTCCACTGGACGTCGCCGGCGGTGCCCTCGGCGTCCGCCACCTGGGTGAGCTCGGCGTAGAGCGGGTCCTGGTCCTCGCCGTTCACCTCGATCTTCTCGAACATCGGGAACGTGACGCCGTAGGTGACCGAGCAGAAGGTCGCGATCTCCTCGCTCGTGCCCGGCTCCTGGCCGAGGAACTGGTTGCACGGGAAGCCGAGCACGGTGAAGCCCCTGTCGCCATAGGCCTTCTGCAGGCGCTCGAGGCCCTCGTACTGCGGGGTGAGCCCGCACTTGGAGGCGACGTTGACGATGAGGGCGACCTTGCCCTCGTGGTCGTGGAGGTCGGCGTCGCCGCCGCCCAGGGCCTGCACGGGGTGGTCGTAGATGCTCATGGGGCGGCACGCTACCGGCGTGGCCGGCGAACCCGGCCGTTGCGCACCTCCACGCCCTCGACAGCCAGGCGCCGCTCGTGCTCGGCCTCGTGGCCCGGCACGAGCCGGCCCGAAGCGGTCACCACCCGCCACCACGGGTACTCGCCGTCGCTGCCCGACAGCAGCCGTCCCACCGCTCGAGCCGCACCGGGGTGGCCGGCCTCGGCTGCGACCTCGCCGTAGGTCACGACGTCACCGGGCCCGAGGGCCCGCAGGACGGCGTCGACCGCCTCCTCGAACGCCAACCCACCTGCTGCATCGGGCGCCCCGATCTCATCACCTCGTCGACCACGCACCATGGCGCAGGGCATACCATGCGTGCGTGCCCGCTGCCCTCCACGTGGACCGAGACCACCACCTCGCCGAGGTGCGCGAGCAGGGCTACACGATCGTCCCGGACGCCTTCGATGCCGAGGTCGCCACCGCGCTCCTCGAGGACCTGGACCGGCTCCACGCCGAGCTGGGCACCCGCCCGTCGCGCAACGACTTCGAGGGCCGGGCCACGTTGCGGGTCTACAACCTGCTCGCCCATGGCCCGCTCTGGCAGCGGGTCCCGGTCCATCCGAAGGTCCTGCCGATCGTGGAGGGCGTGCTCGACCACGGGTGCCTGATCTCGTCGCTCTCGTCGATCGCGATCGGCCCTGACGAGGTGGCCCAGCCGATCCACGCCGACGACCAGCTGATGCCGCTGCCCAAGCCCCACGTGGCCACGGTCTGCAACACGATGTGGGCGCTCACGGACTTCACCGAGGCCAACGGCGCCACGCGCCTCATCCCCGGTTCGCACCTGGCCGACGCGTCACCGAACTACGGCGAGCACTACGACTCGATCCCTGCGGAGATGCCGGCGGGGAGCGTGCTGGTGTGGCACGGGAGCCTGTGGCACGGCGGCGGCGCCAACCAGACCGACGAGCGCCGCGTCGGGATCGCCATGAACTACTGCGCAGGGTGGGTGCGCCAGCAGGAGAACCAGCAGCTCGGGCTCCCCCTGGAGCTGGTGCGGACCTTCGAGCCGCGCCTCCAGGAGCTGTGCGGGTTCTCCGTGTACCACGGCCTCATCGGCCACATCGACCGCCGCTCCCCTGCCGAGGTGCTGCTGTCGCCCACCGACGACCCTGAAGGGATGGCCTGGGACCATGTCTGAGCTACGACGCGCTGCCATCCGAGGACGCCCGCCTGGCCGCCGCACTGTGGGAGACCGGCGGCTGGGAGGCCACGAACATCGCCGCGGTCGAGCCCGCAGGGCACGCTCGCCACCATCGGCCCGGGCGACTCGGTCGTTCCGCCTGGCGTCGGTCACCAAGCTGCTGGCCACCTACGCCTGCCTGCAGGTCGAAGAGGCACGCTCGGGCTCGTCGAACTCGACCGGCCCACCCGGCGTCACGGTCCGCCACCTCCTCGCCCACGCCGGGGGCTACGGCTTCGACACGGGCGTGCTGCTGCTGCCCGAGCGCAAGCGGATCTACTCCAACACCGGGTTCGACGCGCTGGCCGAGCACCTGGCCCACAACGCCGGCATGCCGGCCGAGGACTACGTGCACCTCGCCGTGTTCGAGCCGCTGCGGATGCGCCACACGGACCTGCGCGGCGGCTCGCTCGCCCACGGCGCCTGGTCGACGGGCGCCGACCTGGCCCGGTTCGCCATCGAACTGCTGCGCCCCACGCTCATCCACCCGGGGACCTTGGCCGAGGCGACCACCGTGGCCTACCCGGACCTGGCCGGCATCCTCCCGGGCATCGGCCCGCAGGACCCGAACGACTGGGGCCTGGGCTTCGAGATCCGGGGCTACAAGACCCCGCACTGGACCGGGCGCACCAACTCGCCGGCCACGTTCGGGCACTTCGGCGCCTCGGGCAGCTTCCTCTGGGTGGATCCGTCGATATCGCGCAGCCTCCTGGTCCTGACGGACCGCAACTTCGGCCCGTGGGCCCTCGACGCCTGGCCACCGCTGGCCGACGCCGTCGTGGCCGCCGCAACCGGCTGACGTCGCTCGCCGCCGCCGCCTGGGAGGGAGGGGGGATCAGGCGGCAGCGGCGAACGAGGTGGTGATGACCCGACCGTCGCGCTCAGGCGCGGAGGGTGCCAGGTCCGGCACCACGAAGGTGCGCTGGAGCCAGCGGTCGGTGCCGTCGAACCGGGCGTGGAACGGGCTGCGACCGTGGACGCAGCGCCGGTTGTCGACCACGAGGAGGTCACCAGGCTCGAGCACCACGCGGCGGTGGCGCTCGGCGGCCGCATCGACCAGCTCGCGCAGCGCCCGTCGGCCCTCGGCGCGGAGGGAGGTGGTGAGCTCGGCGTCCCAGCAGAGCCACGGCTGACCCTCATCGTCGCCGAGCACCGGGCGGGGCGCCCCGACCGGCACGTCGCGCCGACCGCCGAACGACTCGTCGGCGGCGGTGCGGAACGTCGGTTCGCGCAGCGCGGCCACCGCCTCGGAGGACAGGGCCGGCAACAGGTCCTCGACGGACGCGAGGGTGGTGGCCGCAGCGGGATCGCCGCGCAGGCACAGCAGCAGCAGGTGGCGGGGGCCGTAGGGGTGGAACGCCGTCTCGGTGTGGAAGGCGAGGTCCACGCCCGACGAGGTCGAGGTCTGGCGGCCCACGTCGCCCCGGGTCGGGACCAGGTTCTGGACGATCGATCCGCCGTGCTCGGGGGCGTAGCCGATCGGCTCGCCCAGCCGCCGTGCCACCGCGAGGAGGGCCAGCTCGGACCGCAGGTCCTTGCCGGTGCGCGCCGTGGGCGAGGAGGGGGTGGCAGGGACGGCGCCGGTGGGGACGTCGCGCAGCACGAGCGCACCCGAGGGCCCGGGGTCCCGAGCGAAGCCGTCGAGGGCGTCGGCAGCCTCCGGCGAGATGCGCTCGGCGGCCTCGGCGGCGAGCGCCACGAACGCCTCCTGAGCCGGGCCCGAGCTGGGCAGCGACGCACCCTCCAGGTCGACGGCGCCCAGGGCAGCCAGGCCGTGGCGCACGACCACCGCACGCTCGGATGCCTCGGCTCGGGGGATCGAGACGGGTGCGGTGCGGGCCATGGCGACCTCCTCGGGCTGCTCGGGACGCCTCGGCCAGTCCGAAACGTTCGTTCCAGCCTAGCCGATGAGACGAAACAGATGTTGCAACACCTCGCCCCGCCCGCACGAGCTCCCCGTCACCCGTCGGTCAGCGCCCCCGTGGCTCGCCAGCTGCGCTCGATGCGGTCGAGCGAGCCCGTCGCCTCGCCCTTCAGCCGCTCGGCCACCGCAGCCACCAGGGCCGACAGGAGGGCCAGCGCACCGACGTAGTTGTCGAACGGGCCGATGCCCTCCCCGTCCACCACCAGGAGCGCCCGCGCCCCTCGCCCGAGTGGCGAGAGGGGCCCATCGGTGAGGGCGACGAGCTCGACGCCGACCCCATCGATCGAGCCCAGCGCATCGAGCAGCCAGCGGTCGTAGCGGCGGAGGTCCAAGGCGACCACGACGTCGCCCCGGCCCAGCCCGGCGAGCGTGCGCCCGACGGCGACCGGGCTCCCGCCGACCACCGCGACGCCTGGGCGCAGCATCGAAAGCTCGTCGCCGGCGTGGGCGGCGATGCCGGCACCGGCATCGCCGGCGAGCACGACCACCCGGCGCCCGGCGTCGGCCAGGAGGTCCACCGCCTCCGTGAAGGCGACGCGGTCGAGCCCGGCGAAGGTGGCGTCCACCGCCGCCGCCGCGGCGGCCTGGGCGCGGCCGAGCACGTCCCCGGAGGGCAGGTCGCGGATGCGGTCGGCCGCCGGGCGCAACCGATCGGCCAGCTCCCCTCCGCACCGCGGCCTGGAGGTCCACGAACTCCCCTGGTAGCCGAGGCGGGTCGCCAGCCGCACGACCGAGGCACCACCGGCGCCGGCGGCGGCCGCCACCTCGGCCACGGTCCCGAACGCCACGAGCTGGGGGTCACCCACGAGCGCATCGGCGATCCGCCGCTCGGCCGGTGGCAGCGACGGCGCCACCTCCCGCAGGCGGGCCACCACGGCACCGGTCGGCAGGGGCTCGGGTGCGGCGGCCATCGCACGATCCTGCCAGGCCGACGGGCCCAGGTCAGTAGTGCAGCGACGGATCCCCGTTGAACTGGTGCAGGTAGTGCGTGCCGCGCAGGGTCTGGGACAGGCGCTGGTACGGGTGGAACTTGTGGAGCCGAGACAGGCCCTTGTCCGGCGGGAACTGCAGCAGCTCGCGCACGTCCCAGGCCATCGAGTAGAGCCGCACCCGGTCGAAGGCCCGCGGGTGGGCGAACAGCTCCGGGTAGTCCTCGGCCATCCACCACGGCACCTCGGCGTAGTCCGCCGCCTTGGTGAGGTGCTCGTAGTCGAGCGCCACGTGCAGGTGCGGGATGGCGCAGAAGCGCAGCAGGACGTCCAGGTCCAGGTCCGGGGGGCCGGGTCGGGCGTACTCGAAGTCGAGCAGCGCGGTCACCTGGGTGCCGTCCCAGAGGATGTTCTCGAACGACAGGTCGCCGTGCACGATGGTGGGCACGTCGAACGGGTCGAGCGCGCTGGCGGTCTCCTTGACCAGCTCGATGGCGTCGGCCATCAGCGTCGGGTCCACGTTGGGCATGGCCGCCGCCTTCTCGAGCGCCTCGACGAGGCGGCGGGTGGCCTCGGCTCCCGTGGGCGCCGGGTCGAGCAGCTGCGGCACGTCGTGGAGCCCGTCGAGGCGAGGGCACCGGGTCTCGTGCACGGCGCGGAGCCGGAGGGCGATCTGGCGGACCGCCTCGCGCCGCTCGTCGCGGGTCATCTCGGGCCACGCCCGGCTGAGCGGGACGCCGGGGAGGCGCTTGACGACCAGCCAGTCGCTGCCGACCTCGCCGCCGTGCTGGATCAGCGTCGGGTAGCCGACCTCGTCGGGAAGGACCTGCGACAGGATCGCCTCGCGGTGGAGCCGCAGGCTGGCGTCTCGGTTGAGCCGGACCACGTAGTCCGGGGTCATCCAGACCTCGTTGGTCACGCTGTCGGCCCGGCGCAGCCCGTCGCTGGAGGCGCCGATCGACGCGAGGGCCCCCATGGCGCGCGCCCGCCCGAGGCCGGTCGCCATCGGAGAGCCGAGGGAGGGAGTCAGGCGCGAGCGGTCCACCAGGTAGTCCCATCGGCCCACGACGGCGCGTCGTGAGGAAGCGCGTTCAGGTTTCCGCCACCATGGCCCGCCAGGATGGCCAGGCCCAGGTCAGCGATGGTGTCGCCCGGTCTGCTCAGAGCTGCTCGGCCGTGAGGGCGAACAGGTCGTCCTTGCCGGCCTTGACCGGCGCGACCAGGCCGTGGACGGCAGGCAGGAGGTGCTCGGCGAAGAACCGGCTGGTGACGAGCTTGACCTCGGCGAGCTCGGCGTCCGAGCCACCGGCGTCGATGACCCGCTTGGCGGCCAGGCCCTGCAGGGCCATCAGCCACCCCGCCACCGTGGTGGCGAACAGCCGCTGGTACGGGCTCGCGGCCGAGAGCGCCTGCACCGGGTCGGCCAGGCCCTCCGAGAGGATCCAGCCGGTCGCGTCCTCGAGCGCAGCCACCGCGGCGGCCAGCTCCCGGTGCACGACGGCGAGGTCCTCCCCGGCGCCGGCCAGCTCCTCGACGGTGGCCTTCATCCGGCCCACCTGGTCCTGGTACACGCCGCCGGCGCGCATCGGGAGCTTGCGGCCCACGAGGTCCATCGCCTGGATCCCGTTGGTGCCCTCGTAGATCTGGGTGATCTTGGTGTCCCGGTAGTACTGGGCGGCACCGGTCTCCTCGATGAAGCCCATGCCGCCATGGACCTGGATGCCGATCGAGGTGACGGTCTCGGCCAGGTCCGTGCAGTAGCTCTTGGTGAGCGGGATCAGCAGGTCCACCATCTCCTGGGCCGCGGTCCGCGTGGGCTCGTCGGCGCCGTACCGGAGCACGTCGATCTGCTCGGCGACCTTGAAGCACATGAGGCGCATGGACTCGGTGTAGGCCTTCATGGTGAGGAGCATGCGGCGCACGTCGGGGTGCTCGATGATGAACGACTTCTCGCCGCGGGCGGCGCCGGGGGCGAAGCCCTGCTTGCGCTCCTTCGCGTACTGCAGCGCCTTCTGGTACGAGCGCTCGGCGAGCCCCAGGCCCTCGACGCCGACGCCCAGGCGGGCGTTGTTCATCATCGTGAACATGTAGCGCATGCCGGCGTTCTCCTCGCCGACGAGGTAGCCGATGGCACCCTCGGAGCGGTCGCCGTAGGCGAGCACGCAGGTGGGGCTGGCCTTGATGCCCATCTTGTGCTCGACCGACACGATGTGGACGTCGTTGCGCTCGCCGAGGCTGCCGTCGTCGTTCACGAGGTACTTGGGGACGATGAACAGCGAGATGCCCTTGGTCCCGAGGCGCGCTGGCGTGCGGGCCAGCACCAGGTGGACGATGTTGTCGGTGAAGGAGTGCTCGCCGAAGGTGATGAAGATCTTCTGGCCGGAGATCCGGTAGCTGCCGTCGTCCTGCTTCACGGCCTTGGTGCGCAGGGCGCCGACGTCCGAGCCGGCGTCGGGCTCGGTGAGGTTCATCGAGCCGGTCCACTCGGCCGAGACCATCTTCAGGAGCAGGCTTCTTCCTCCTGTTCCTCCGACCCGTGGTGGAGGATGGCGTCGATCGTTTCCCTGGGTGAGCAGGGGCGCCATGGCGAGGGCCATGTTGGCGCTGTTCAGCAGCTCCTGCATCACGATGCCGACCTTCAGCCACGGGAACCCGCCGCCGCCGTACTCCTCGGCGAAGGGCACCGCCCCAGCCAGTTCTCGGCGTAGGCGGCATAGGCCTTGAAGCCGGTGGCGGTGATCACCTCGTCGCCGACGCGGCTCCTCGTGGTCGCCCACCGTTGGTGTCTACACGTCGGCCATCAGGCGGCCGAACTCCTCGAGGACGCCGTAGACCGAGTCGGCGTCGATCTGCTGGTAGGCCTCGAGCTTGCTCAGCTCGTCGAGCGGGGTGATGTGGTCCAGCACGAACTTGATGTCGGCGAGCGGCGGCGCGTAGTCAGACATGGCTGCAACGCTACGGGACCGCAGGCGGAGCGACCCAACCCCAGCCGTGGCCGACGCCACCGGCGTCCGCCTACGACGCCCTGGCCCGCACGGGCCGGCAGGGCCTCGCCTACTCGGCCCATGGCGCGCCGGATCCTGGTGGTCGAGGACGAGGCCCTGATCGCCGACGCGATCGCGGCCCGCCTCCGCAGCGAGGGCATGGAGGTGACCCTCGCCGACGGGCCCACCGGCGTGGCCCACGCCCAGCGCTTCGAGCCGGACCTGGTGATCCTGGACCTCATGCTCCCCGGCATGGACGGCCTGGAGGTGTGCCGCCAGATCCAGCGGGACCGCCACGTCCCGGTGCTGATGCTGACGGCGCGCGACGACGAGACGGACCTGGTGGTCGGCCTGGCGGTCGGCGCCGACGACTACATGACGAAGCCGTTCTCGATGCGCGAAAGCTGGTCGCCCGGGTGCAGGCCCTGCTGCGCCGGATGGACGCCCTGGCCGGCCCGCGCCCGGCGCGGGTCCTCCGGGTCGACGACATCGAGATCGACGTCGATGCCCGCCGGGTCCGCCGCGACGGCGAGGTGGTCCACCTCACCCCCACCGAGTTCGACCTGCTCGTCGGCCTGGCCGAGAAGCCGGGGCGGGTCCTCACCCGCGAGCGCCTGCTCATGGACGTCTGGGGCTACCGCGACGGGTCGGGCGCCCGGACCGTCGACAGCCACGTGCGGGCCCTGCGCCGGAAGCTGGGCGATGGCGTGGTGCGCACGGTCCACGGGGTCGGCTACGCGCTGGGCGAGGCCGACGAAGGGTGATGCTCAACCCGCTGTCGCAGCTCAGCTCGATCAAGCTGAAGCTGAGCATCGTCATCGTCGCCGCGGTGATCATCACCCTCGGCGTCAACGAGATCGGCCTGGCCCTCAACTTCCGCGCCGGGTTCCGGGCCTTCGTCGCGGCGGTGATCGCCCTGGCGCTGGTCCAGCTGATGGCCCGGGGGATGACCTCGCCGCTGCGCTCCATGGAGCGCGCCGCCAGCGCCATGGCCGCCGGCGACCTGACCCGGCGGGTCGAGGTCCGGTCGAAGGACGAGGTGGGTCGCCTGGCGGTGGCGTTCAACCACATGGCTGACGAGCTCGCCGAGGTCGACCAGCAGCGGCGGGAGCTGGTGGCGAACGTGTCCCACGAGCTGCGCACCCCGATCTCGGCGCTGCGGGCCACGCTCGAGAACGTGGTCGACGGGGTGGTGGCCCCGGACCCGGCGCTGCTGCGCACGATGCTCGCCCAGACCGAGCGCCTGCAGCGGCTCGTGGCCCAGCTCCTCGACCTGAGCCGCCTTGAGTCCGGCGGCTCGCCGCTGCACATGGTGCCGTTCGCGGTGGCCGACCTGCTCGACGCCGTCGCCGACGAAGCCGCCCTGCACTCCCCCGACCTGTCCTTCGCCGTGTCGAGCACGCCCGAGGGCCTGCGCCTCGAGGGCGACCCCGAACGGCTCCACCAGGTGCTGGCCAACCTGGTCGACAACGCGGCCCGCTTCGCCCCCGACGACAGCACCGTCACCATCGCCGCCGAGCGCCACGGCGACCGGGTGGTGCTCGAGGTGGTCGACCAAGGCCCCGGCATCCCGCCCGAGTCCCTCGCCCGGGTGTTCGACCGCTTCTACCGGACCGACGATGCCCGCAGCACCGACGAGGGCGGATCGGGCCTCGGCCTGGCCATCGCCCGATGGATCGTGGAGCTGCACGGCGGCCGGATCCGTGCCGAGCAGGCGCGGCCGCACGGCTGCCGGATGGTGGTGGAGCTCCCCGCGTCGGGAGCGGTGGCGGCGCGGCCGATCGCCCCGCAGCCGGCTAGGAGATGACCAGGTCGTCGAGGCCGGGCTCCTCGGGCGGGAACTCGGGGGCCATGTCCTCCAGCGTGGCGAGCAGCACCTGCAGCACCGCCCAGTTCCGGTACCACTTGGCGTCGGCCGGGATGACGTGCCAGGGGCACTCGTCGGTGGAGGTCGCGGCGAGGGCGTCCGCGTACGCCTCCTGGTAGGCGTCCCACTTCGCCCGCACGTCGAGGTCCCCGGCGGCGAACTTCCAGCGCTTGGCCGGATCGTCGAGCCGTGCCCGGAACCGCTCGGCCTGCTCCTCCTTCGAGATGTGCAAGAAGAGCTTGACGACCCGGGTCCCCGCCGCGTGCAGGCCGGCCTCGAAGTGGCGGATCGCCTCGTAGCGGGGGCGCCACACCGCCTCCGGGACGATCTCGTCCACCCGCACCACCAGCACGTCCTCGTAGTGCGAACGGTTGAAGACGCCGATCTCGCCCTGTGCCGGGACGCGCTGGTGGATGCGCCACAGGAAGTCGTGGGCCAGCTCCTCGGCGCTCGGCTGCTTGAACGAGGTGACGCGCACGCCCTGCGGGTTGACCCCGGTGAACACCTTGCGGATCGTGCCGTCCTTGCCGCCGGCGTCCATGGCCTGGAGCACCACGAGCAGCGACTGGCGGTGCTCGGCCCAGAGCCGCTCCTGCCAAGACGAGAGGCGCTCGACGAGCTCGGGAAGCACCGCCTCGACCGCGTCCTTGTCGCCCGGCGCGCCGGGGGTGGCGCCCGGGTCGCGGTCGGTCAGGTCGAGGTGCTCGCCGGGCGCGACGCGCCAACGGCGGAGGGGGTCGTCGTGGTGGTGGCCCATCGCCCCACGGTAGGCGGGGGCGCCTGGCGCCGCGGCAGCCGCCGGGCCACCGCTCGGGTGGCGATCAGGTCTCGATGTCGACCACGACCCGGGAGGGCGACGAGAGGGTCAGCACCCGCACGGGCGCCTCCGCCTTCGTCCCGGCGACCCAGGTGA
>JAXLRJ010000024.1:0-54864 GCA_046331115.1 Acidimicrobiales bacterium | reverse complement strand
GCGCCACCGGCACCTGGCCGCCTACGTCATCACGTCGATCGAGTTCGCCTCCGCGGACGACGACGCGGTGGCGCTCATCACCGTCCCGCCGTACCACATCGCCGGCGTGGCCAACACGATCACCAGCATCTACTCGACCCGCCGGATCGCCTACCTCCCCACGTTCTCGCCCGCCGCGTGGCTGGAGACCGTGCGGGCCGAGTCGGTGACCCACGCCTTCCTCGTGCCCACCATGCTGGCCCGAGTGGTGGAGTCGCTCGACGGGGCGCCGGCGGAGTGCCCCACCCTCCGCTCCCTCTCCTACGGCGGCGCCCGCATGCCGATCACGGTGCTGGAGAAGGCGCTCGCCGCCTTCCCGGACGCCGGCTTCGTCAACGCCTACGGCCTCACCGAGACGTCGTCGACCCTCGCCGTGCTGACGCCCGACGACCACCGGGCGGCCATGTCGGGCGACCCGGCCGCGCGCGCCCGCCTCGGCTCGGCCGGCCGGCTCATCCCCGGCGTCGAGGTCGAGATCCGCGATGGCGAGATCTGGTGCCGGGGCGAGCAGATCTCCGGCGAGTACCTGGGCCGGGGCGCCGTCACCGATGAGGACGGCTGGTTCCCCACCCGGGATCGTGGTTGGTTCGACGACGAGGGGTACCTGTTCATCGAAGGCCGGTCCGACGACACCATCATCCGCGGCGGCGAGAACGTGGCGCCGGCCGAGATCGAAGACGTGCTCCTCCACCACCCCGACGTGGCCGACGCCGCCGTGGTCGGCATCCCCGACGACGAGTGGGGCCAGCGCATCGAAGCGGCCGTGGTCCTGCGCGACGGCGCCACCGCCGACCCCGAGGCCCTGCGCGCCCACTGCCGGGAGCACCTGCGCTCGTCGAAGACGCCGGACCGCATCGTCGTGCGCGCCGCGCTCCCCCACACCGACACGGGCAAGCTCCTGCGGCGCGCCGTGCTCGCCGACCTCACCTCGACCGACCCGACGGAAGGCCCCTGATGGCGTTCGACTTCGACGGCCTGCTCGGCTCGCTCGCCGACGGCTCCAACCTCGACATCGGCTACCACCGGGTGTTCGGCGGGCAGATCCTGGCCCAGGCCCTGCTGGCCGCGGCCGACGCCTCGCCGGACAAGGGCGTGAAGTCCATGCACGTCCTGTTCCCCCGTGAGGGCGACACCGCCCAGCCCATGGCGTACCGGGTCACCCCCCTGCAGGCCGGCCGCACCTTCGGTACCACCGAGGTCATCGCCCACCAGGGGGATCGGACCGTGTCGGCCGCCCTCGTGTCGGTCCATGCTGCGGAGGACGGGCTCCACCGCAGCGAGCCCGCCCCCGAGGTGGGCGACCCCGAGGCCGCCACCCTCACGGACCTCGCCATGGTGCCATGGGAGACCCGCATCGTCGGCGGCGTGGACCTGGCCGACCGGGGGGTTGGTCCCGCGGAGCTGGCGTGGTGGAGCCGCACGCCGGCCATCGACGGCCCGCAGGACCGCCCCGCCCTGCACCAGGCGCTGCTCGCCCACGCCACGGACCTCACGCTCATCGGGACCGCGCTGCGCCCGTTCGAGGGCCTGTCCCAGGCGGACTCCACGGTGTCGCTGCTCACGGCGGTCACGTCGCACACCCTGTGGTTCCACCAGCCGTTCCGCGTCGACGACTGGCTGCTGGTCGTCCAGCACGGCCCGGTGGTGGCCAACGGCCGCAGCTACGGGCGCGGGGACGTGTACGCCTGCGGCGAGCTCGTCGCCTCCTTCGCCCAGGAGGCGATGGTGCGCCAAGCTCCTGCATCGTGACCGACCGACTCGCCGAGCGCCGGCGCCTCGTGGCCTCCCTGCCGAGCGGCCCGCGCGCCCCGATCGCCACCACCCCGCCCCGCCGGCCCGGCTCCGTGCGCCGCACCATGGCCGTCGACCAGCGCTGCGCCATGCCCGGCGAGCCCTCGGTGATCCAGGCGTCGGGCCGGGACCTGGTGACCGGGCTCGACGGCACCGCCACCGTGCTCGACGAGGCGACGCTCGTGCTCGGGCTGGACGCCACCGGATCCGTGGCGTCGGTCGACGTCGCGCCGCCGGTGCCGGCGCTCGACGCACTGGTCGGCACCCACGCCCGATCCGGCTTCCGGGCCCGGGCCGCCGAGCTGGCTCCCGAGCAGCGCGCCGGCGCAACCGTGCTGCACCAGCTGCTCGACGACGTGCCCCTCGCCGCCCTCATCGCCAGCTACGGCATGACCCGGGAGCACCCCGAGTGGGAGATCCCGCCGGCCGCGGTGGAACGCCTCGGGGACCTCTGCGCCGGCTGGGCGTTCGGCGCCACCATGCTCTCGACCACGCTGGACCTGGGCATCTTCCCGGTGCCGATCGGGCCCTCGCTGCCGGTGGGCGCCGGCGCTGGGCGAGCCCGACGGCGGCGACGATCCACTGGGATGGCAGGACCTGGGCGAGATCGCACCCCAGTGGGGTCCGGCGGGTGCGCCGCCTCGACGCCTGGGCCGACGCCGACGATCCGGCGATCGCCTGCGTCGAGGCGTACTTCCGGGACTCCTACCGGCCACCCGCCCATCCCTCCGACGGGGACGGAGCCGAGGGCACCCGTCCGGAGGCGCTGCACGAGTACACGCTGACGGCCACGGTGGACCGCGCCACCCACCGGATCCTGTCGGCCGAGGCCACCGCCCACACGCTGCCGTGGCCGGAGTGCCCGGGGGCGCTGGCCAGCGCCGGCCGATCGGTCGGCCTGACCGTCGAGGAGGTCGCCGATCGGGTCCGGGCCGACTTCACCGGCACCTCCACGTGCAGCCACCTCAACGACCAGCTCCGGTCCCTGGCGGGCCTCGCCGCCCTGCTGCCGGCGCTCCCGAAGGCGGACGAGGGATCGTGAGCGAGCCGGTCGACTGGTCGCAAGAGATCGAGCGGCACAAGGAGCTGCTGGCCAACGGCGAGCACCTGTTCTCCGGGCTGCGCTTCCGGGACCTGCCGGTGCCCGAGGGCGTCGACGCCGACGCGGTGATGGAGCTGGAGATCGACCCCACCGTCACCAACCCGACCGGCGCGCTGCAGGGCGGCCTGGTCGCCACCTTCGCCGACATCGTGGGCGGCCGGATGGCCATGGAGGGCCTGGACCCCCACAGCATCGTGGTGACCTCGGACCTCACCGTCCACTACCTCGGCCCGGTGCGCAACGGCCCCGCCCACGCCCGCGGCCACATCCTGCGCCGGGGCAAGCGGGCCGTGGTGACCCGCGTCGACATCTACGACGGCGCCGACGGCCCGCTGGCCGCCGCCTGCCAGCTCGCCTTCACCATCGTGCGGCCGACGGCGACGACCTAGTCGCTGCTGGGGAGCGGCTTCGCGCCCTTGACCAGGAGCGGCTGGTCGCCGACCGAGAGGGCGCCGTCGCCACCCTGGGTGCAGAGCAGCTCGAGCCCGAGCTCGGCGTCCTCGTAGCGCTTGCCCAGGAGCGTGGCGTCGCCCTCCACGCTGATGGGCAGCCGGTCGCCGCCGGCGCCCAGCTCGCGCATCGGCTCGCCGCCGCAGCGCACGTCCACGTCAGGCACGTCCTTGGGCGCCTTCACCACCACCACCTGGGCGTCGCAGGTGGCGCTCTCGAGGCGCAGGCCGGGCTTCAGCTCCACAGGTCCCTCCAAGGATCCGTTCAGGTGGTGACCGGCACCGATGATGGCCCGGCGACGTTGGTCATGTGCACGTAGCGGATGCCGTCGAGGTCGACCTGGAGGTCCGGCCAGCGGCGGTACAGCTCGGTGAAGGTGATCTTGCCCTCCAGGCGGGCCAGGTGCGCGCCGATGCAGAAGTGGATCCCGTGCCCGAACGAGATGGGCATGGCACCGGACCGGGTGATGTCGAACCGGTCGGGCTCGTCGTAGGCGCGAGGGTCGCGGTTGGCGGCGCCGGTCACGATCAGCACCGGGCTGCCGGCCGGGATCGTCCCACCCTCGAAGGTCCGATCGGCCACGCAGTAGCGCCCCTGGTACTGCGACGGCGCCCGCCAGCGCAGCACCTCCTCCACGGCGCCCGCAGCGAGCGACGGGTCGGCCTTCAGCCGGTCGAGCTGGTCCGGGTGCTCGGCGAAGGTCATAACGCCGTTGCCGACCAGCTTGGTCACGGTCTCGGCGCCCGCCGCGGCGAGCAGGGCGGCGAAGCGGGCGACGTCCAGGTCGTCGAGGCGGGCCGTGGCGCCATCGTCCTGGGGGACCTCGGCGGCGATCAGGTCGTCGATCATGGCGCTGCCGGGGTGGGCTCGGCGCTCGACGGTGAACTCGTACAGGTAGCCGAAGAGCTTGGCGGCGGCGTCCATCGCGCTCGCCGGCATGAACGGGCTGCCCACCTCCCGGTGGAGCATGGCGTCGGCCCAGTGGCGCAGCTGCTGGCGGTCCGCCGACGGCACGCCCAGGATCTCGCTGATCACCTCGACGGGGAACGGGCCGGACACGTCGGCGACCACGTCGAAGGACCCGGCGCCGGCCAGGTCGTCCAGGAGGCCCTCGATCACGCCGCGGGCCAGCGGCTCCCACTCGGCGATGCGACGAGCGGTGAACGCCCGGTTCACCAGCTTCCGGAGCCGTTCGTGCTGGGGCGGGTCCATCATGATGATCGAGCCGATGGCCTCGGGCGACTCGGCGAAGCTGGCGCTGCGGAGCTGGTCCAGGGTCACGCCCTTCGTGGACGTGAACGCCTGGTGGTCCCGGTGGACCTCGACGCAATCCGCGTAGCGGGAGACGGCGTAGAAGCCGAGCCGCTCGTGGTGGTACACGGGCTGCTCGTCGCGCAGCCAGCGGTACACGTCCCAGGGGTCTTCGAAGAACGTCTCGCTGTACGGGTCGAACTCGAGCTCAGCGGTCGCCATCGCCGAACCGCTCCTCGAGGATGGCGGCGAGCCGCCGGCGGTCGACCTTGCCGGAGTCCAGCCACGGCAGGTCCGTCTGGCTGGCGAACACGGCGACGTGGCGCGGGACCATGTAGCTGGCGATCTGCTCCTTGACCCGGACGCGAGCGTCGTCCTCGGACAGCTCGGCACCGGGCGCGAGCGCCACCGCCGCCACCACGTCCTGGCCGCGGTCGCCGGCGTCGACGCCGGTCACGAACGCGAGGGTGACCTCGGGCAGCTCCTCGAGCGCGATCTCGACCTCCCGGGGCGTGATGTTCATCCCGGCCGACTTGATCAGGTCGCCCATCCGCCCGGTGAAGTAGAAGTGCCCCTCCTCGTCGAAGCGCCCGGCGTCGCCGGTCCGGTACCAGCCGTCCGGGGTGAAGACCTCGTCTCGCTCGCGCTTGTTGAGCCCGACCATGAGCGAGTAGCCGCGCAGCCACAGCTCGCCGGTCTGGCCGACCGGCAGGTCCTCCAACGTGACCGGGTCCACCACCTTGTGCTCGACCCCCGGCACCGACACGCCGAAGCTCCCCTCGGTCTCGGGGGTCAGCGGGACCTTCGGGTAGAAGGTGTGGGGCCCGAGGGTCTCGGTCATGCCGAGCGAGTTGGCCTTGGGCACGTCGGCGTCGACCTGCTGGTCCTGCGGGAGCAGGGCGGTGACGTTGCCGGCCCGGATCGACGACAGGTCCCGCGACGCGAACGTCGGGTGGTCGACGAGGGCCTTGGCCATGTGCGGCCACCCCAGGACCTGGGTCACCCGCTCCCGCTCGATCAGGTCCAACGTGGCGCCCGGCTCGAACCGCTCCTCGAAGACGAGGGCGGCGCCGGCGTGCATGGCGGCGACGAGCGTGAACGAGAAGCCGCCCACCCAGAACAACGGCATCGGCGTGTACAGGCGGTCGTCGGAGCGGATGTCGCGCATCTGCCAGAGGTTGTGGGCGTGGCGGACCACGGCGCCGTGGACGTGGATCGCCCCCTTCGGATCCGCGGTGG
The DNA here is from genome assembly GCA_046331115.1 of Acidimicrobiales bacterium. Taxonomy (GTDB): domain Bacteria; phylum Actinomycetota; class Acidimicrobiia; order Acidimicrobiales; family Iamiaceae; genus Aquihabitans. Next base: position 48,992 of record JAXLRJ010000024.1, on the reverse strand, counting down.
AGCCCGACGAGTAGACGATGGCCATCGGGTCTGCCGGATGGACCTCGGCCTCGACCTCCTCGAGCAGCTCGTCGGCGACGGCATCGCCTCGGGCGGCGAGCGCCGCCACGTCGCCGCACCAGCTCCGCGGCTCGACGCCCCACGTCCAGGCGGCGCGGAAGTAGGGGTGGGAGGGCACGAAGATGCGCTCGTTGTCCTGGCCTGCGACCCCCGGGATCGCATCCTCCAGCCGGTCCAGCTCGTCGACCCCCAACAGCTCCCCCACCGTGAGCAGCGTGTGGAGGTCCGCGTGGCGGACGACCCGGCGCAGCTCGGGCGCCTTGTTGTACGTGTTGAGCATCGCCACGACCGCGCCCATGCGGGTGGCGGCCAGCCACGCCACGACCCACTCGGGGCTGTTCGGGGCGAGCAGGCCGATCCGGCTGCCCTTGCCGAGCCCGGAGGCGAGCAGGCCCTTGGCGAGCTGGGCCGACCGGGCGTCGGCCTCCGCGTAGCTCAGGCGCTGGTCGCCCAGGACCACGAAGTCCTTGTCGCCCCACCGGGCCGCGCACTCGCGCACGAGCGTGCCGCTCGTGGGCGTGAACGGCGGGAAGTGGGGCGCGGCGGCCAACGGTGCGAGGACGGGCCTAGGCGGCGTCGATGAGGCGGCCGAGGTTGCCGCCCATGACCTTGGCCTGGTCCTCGATGCTGAGGTCGGCGATCTCGTCGACGAAGCTGATCGGGTCGGCCATGCCCTCGGGGTGGGGGTAGTCGCTGCCGAACACCACGTTGTCGACGCCGATCACGTCGATCAGCCCCTGGGTGTCCTCCTCGTGGAACGGGTGGACGTAGATGTTGCGCTTCAGGACCATGACCGGGTCCTCGTCGAAGACGTGTGGGTTGAACTCGTAGGCCTTCTGCATGTCGTGGATGAGCGGCCGCACCCAGCCCGAGCCGTTCTCCACCGGCATGATCTTCAGCTTCGGGAACCGCGAGCACAGGCCGTGGCCGATGGCGGACGCGACCGTGTCGGTGATCTCGCGGTGCTGGCCGCCGATGATGGCGGCGAAGCCCGAGGGCGAGCGGAACGGGAAGAACTCGCCGTCGCGGATGCCCTCCCACTCGTTGAGGTAGCGGGTGTAGCCGCTGTCCGACGCGTGCATGCCGACGATGATCCCGGCCTCTTCGACCCGCCGCCAGAACGGGTCGAACTCGGGCAGGGCGAACGAACGGGGGCCCTGCCAGCCCGGCACCGGCGCCGGACGGATGAGGATGATCTTGGCGCCGCGCTCGAGGACCCAGTCCAGCTCGGCCTGGGCCTTCTCCAGGACCGGCAGGGTGATCACCGGGGTGGCGAAGATGCGGCCCTCGTAGTCGAAGGTCCACTCCTCGTGCATCCACTGGTTGAGCGAGTGGATGATGGCGTGGATGGCGTCGGGCTCGTGGCGGAGGCGCTCCTCCACCAAGCTCGCGAGGGTGGGCCACATGATCGCCCGGTCGATGCCCTGCTCGTCCATGAGCGCGAGGCGCGGCTCGGGGGCCCGCATGGCCGGGGTGGCGTCGATGCCCCGCCCCATGATCTCCCGGCGGCTCTTCCCCTCCGGGTTGCCGACCTTGTAGTACTCCTCCTGCGCGCCGGGCCGGGCGACCCGGTCGAAGGTGGGGTTGGGGATGTAGTCGGAGATCTTGCCGCCGACGGCGATCTTGGTCCGCCCGTTCACCTCCACGTACTGGATGATCCCGGCGTACTCGTCGGGCAGGTGCCGGGTGAGCGCGTCGCGCGTCTCGTACATGTGGTTGTCGGCGTCGAAGACCGGAAAGGCGAGCTCGCGGGACGGCATCGGGATCCCCCTGGTTCTGCGGTCGCGCGCAGCCGGAGCGGCCCCCTCGCGCGAGAAGGTGACATATCTGTTAGATGACCATACACTCCTGCTCCGGACGGTGGAAGGGGTCCGCCGCAAGGGGGTCGAGTGGAGCTGGAGCTGAGCGAGGAGCAGGCCTTCTTCGCCGAGACCACCCGCCGGTTCCTCGCCTCCGAGTCCCCGCTCAGCGCCGTGCGGGCGCTCGAGCACGATCCCCTCGGCTACGACCCGGCGGTCTGGCAGCGCGGCGCCGAGCTCGGCTGGACGTCGCTGCTGGTCGAGGAGGCCCACGGGGGCGGCTGCTTCTCCGAGCACGGCCTGTCGGACCTGGTGCTCGTGGCCGAGGAGATGGGCCGGGTCGTCGCCCCTGGGCCGCTCGTCCCGGTGAACGTGGTGGCCGACGCCGTCGCCCGGTTGGGCAACCAGGCCCAGCGCGCGGCGGTGCTCCCCCGGCTGCTCGATGGCTTGGGCGTGGCCGCCTGGTGCGGGCCCCACCCGTGCAAGGCCAAGCCGTCGGCCGACGGCGGGTGGCTGCTCTCGGGCACGCTGCCGGTGGTGGAGGCTGGCGCGCAGTCGTCGCACCTCCTGGTGGCGTTCCGCACGCCCGCCGACCATGGCCACCAGGTGGGCCAGGTGCTGCTCCCGATCGACGCGCCCGGCCTCGCGGTCACGCCGCTCGACGGGCTGGACCTGGTCCGACGGTTCGCCTCGGTCCACCTCCACAAGGTCGCCATCGGCGCGGGCGACGTGCTCGGCCCGATGGGCGCGCCCGCCGAGGCCGAGGTCGAGCACCAGCTGCAGGTGGCCTGCGTGCTCCAGTGCGCGGAGACGGTCGGCGCCATGTCCGCCGTGTTCGAGATGACCGTCGAGTACCTGGGCGACCGGTTCTCCTTCGGCCGACCACTGTCGTCGTACCAGGCCCTCAAGCACCGGGTGGCCGACCAGAAGATGTGGCTCGAAGCCAGCCACGGCATCGCCACGGCGGCGATGCGGGCCGTGGCCGCCGGGTCCCCCGACGCCGCCGACCTGGTGGACGCGGCGAAGCGCTGGATCGGTCCCCACGCCACCGAGCTCGTCCAGGACTGCATCCAGCTCCACGGCGGCATCGGCGTCACCTGGGAGCACGACCTGCACCTCTACCTGCGCCGCACCACGGTCAACCGGGCCACCTACGGCACCCCCGAGGAGCACGCCGAGCGCCTGGCCGCCCGCCTGCTCGCCGCCACGCCTGCGGCGACCGCCGCCCAGGAGGTGGCGTCGTGAGCACCGAGCTGGAGCCCGTCGCCGACTTCCGCGAGCGCGCCCGTGTGTGGCTCGCCGCCAACATGCCCCCGCTCGGCGACGGCTACAACGACCGCTCCGACGCCCGCCGAGCCGTCGAGCGCACCCTCCAGCGGACGTTGTGGGACGGCGGGTTCGCCGGCATCTGCTTCCCCGCCGAGTACGGCGGGCTGGGCCTGACGCCCGCTCACCAGCGGGCGTTCACCGCCGAATCGGCCCCCTACGACATGCCGTTCTCGATCAACGTGCCGACCCTGGGCATCCTGGCCGCCACCCTCGTCGACTTCGGCACCCACGAGCAGAAGCTCCGCCACCTGCCCGCCATCCTGCGCGGCGACGAGCTCTGGGTGCAGTTCCTGTCCGAGCCGTCCGGTGGCTCGGACCTGGCGGGCTGCCTCACCAGGGCCGACCGCGACGGCGACGTGTACATCCTGAACGGCTCGAAGATCTGGAGCTCGGGCGCCTACACCAGCGACTGGGCCATGTGCCTGGCCCGCACCAACTGGGACGTGCCCAAGCACCGCGGCCTCACCATGTTCCTGATGGAGATCCACCAGGCCGGCGTGCAGGTGGAGCAGATCCGCCAGGTCGACGGCTCGATGGAGTTCTGCCAGGAGTTCTTCGACGACGTCGTGCTGCCGGCCTCGGCCGTGGTGGGCGAGGTGGACGACGGCTGGACCGTGGCCACCCGCCTCCTCACCCACGAGCGCATGGCCGTCGGCGGCGGCTCCCCGTACACGTCGGGCCGCTCGATCGGCCACGAGGCCTCGGGCCCCGGCGCCGAGCTGATCGAGGTCCTGCGGTCTCGGGGCCTCGAGGCCGATGCCCACGCCCGCCAGCTGCTCGCCGAGGCCCAGGTGAACCAGCTCGTCGCCGGCCAGCTGGTGCGGCGGGTCACCCAGGGCATGGGGTCGGGCACGATGCCACCGCCCGCCGGCGCCCTGATGAAGCTGTTCGCCGCCACCAACCACATGCGTCGCTGCGAGATCGCCCTGGAGCTGGCGGGCCCCGAGGCGGTGCTGTGGCCAGCCGGTGAGGCCGGTGCGGCCGGGCAGCTCGGCCAGGCCACCTTGCAGCGCCAGGGCATGAGCCTCGGCGGCGGGTCGAACGAGATCCAGCGCAACATCATCAGCGAGCGCCTCCTCGGCATGCCCCGCGAGGCGGCCGGCGACAAGGACATCCCCTACCGCGAGGTCCGCCGCGCCGGCACCAGGGAGCCACGGTGACCGAGGTCCTGCGCAAGGAGCTGCGGGCCTGGCTGGACGAGCACTTCACGCCCGAGGTCCGCGAGGCGGTCGCCTACCGCCAGGAGGGCACCGCCCACGTGGTGCCCTTCGAGGCGCTGCAGGCCTGGAACGCCACCCTGTTCGACGCCGGTTGGGCCGCGCCGTCGTGGCCAGCGGCGTTCGGCGGGCGCGACGCCGGGATCCTCGACCAGCTCGCCTACAACGAGGAGATGGCCGCCGCCGGCGCCCCCGGTCCGGTCAACGCCATCGGCGTCGCCAACATCGCCCCGGCGATCATGACCTACGGCACGCCCGAGCAGCAGGAGCGGTTCCTGCGCCCGATGCTGCGCGGCGACGACATCTGGAGCCAGGGCATGAGCGAGCCCGAGGCCGGCTCCGACCTGGCCTCGCTGCGCTGCCGGGCCGTCGTCGACGGCGACGACTTCGTGGTGACCGGGCAGAAGACCTGGAACTCCAACGGCGACCGGGCGCACTGGTGCCAGCTCTACGTCCGCACCGACCCCGACGCGCCCAAGCACCAGGGCATCACGTGCCTGCTGGTCGACATGTCCCTGCCGGGCATCGAGGTCCGCCCGATCCGCACGATGGCCGGCGACGCCGGGTTCGCCGAGGTGTTCTTCGACGAGGTCCGCATCCCGCGGACTGCGCTGCTCGGCGAGGTCGACCAGGGCTGGCACGTCGCCACCCGCACCCTCTCCAACGAGCGGGCCGGCGTCGCGGTGATGTACCTGCACCTGCGCCGCAAGCTGGACCGGCTGCTCGAGGAGGCGGCCCGGCCCGGCCCCGACGGCCGACGGCCGACCGACTCGGCGGTGGCGCGCGACGCGCTGGCCGCCCGCTACACCGAGGTCCGCGTCTTGGAGCTGGTGTGCAAGCGGATGCTCGGGGCGATGATCGCCGGGCGCATGCCCGGCGCCGAGGGCAGCATCATCAAGCTCGCCTGGGCCTCGACCGACCAGGCGCTGGCCAACACGGCCGTGGACGTCCTCGGGCCGACCGCGCTCGACGGCGGGTGGGCGTGGGAGCTGCTCTCCTCGCGCTCGCTCACCATCGCCGGTGGCACCACCGAGGTGAACAAGAACATCATCGGCGAGCGCGTCCTTGGCCTCCCCAAGGAACCCGCGGCGCCCTAGCCTGGCCCGATGCGGGACGGGACTGGTGGGGCGAACCGGCGGACCATCGTGGTCCTGGCCGCGGTCGCGGTGGTGGCCGTGCTGGCGACCGGGGCCTGGGTGCTCGCCCAGTGGGAGCGGTACCAGGACGAGCGCCACCAGCAGCGGGCCGGTGCGGCGGCCATCCGCGCCGTCGACGCCGAGGTGCGCCTCGCGCTGGCCCGGGCCGACCTCCCTGTGTACGAGCACCAGGTCGCGGTGACCTGCGACGAGATCCGCGCCGCGGGCTCCGAGCCCGACTCCCAGGGCCCGGGCGCCACGATGATCGTCGACGGCAAGCTGGCCGCCGTGCGGGCCGCGCTGGCACGCGGCGGGATGCGCACGCGGTCCGACGCCGATGGCACCGGCGACACGGTGGACCACGCCACCGCCAAGGTCCGGCGGGGCGGCGCCACCGTGTTGGTGACGGCCACCGGCGCGACCCAGTACGAGGCCGGCGGGATCACCATCTTCGTCCCCGACCTGGACTGCACCTGACGGTCCTCCCTCCCCCGGCTGCAGCCAGGGGACGGCCTAGCTAACGTCCGTGTCACATCTGAGGACAGGGGACATCGATGGACGACGAGCTGCAGACCGACCTGCTCCAGTACCGCGAGAAGCGCTGCGTGGTGACCGGCGCGGCCTCGGGCATGGGGGCGGCCACCGCGTCGCTGCTGCGCCGGCTCGGTGCCGTGGTGATCGGCCTCGACATCAAGGAGGGCGACGTCGCGCTCGACGAGTTCGTGATCTGCGACCTGGCCAACCGCGAGGCGATCGACGAGACCGTGGCCTCGATCCACGGCCAGGTGGATGCCCTGTTCAACTGCGCGGGCCTCCCCACGAACGCCCCGGCCCAGACGATCATGCGGGTGAACTTCGTCGGCCACCGCCACCTGACCGAAGCGCTGCTCCCCCGCATGGCGAAGGGCAGCGCCGTGGCGTTCATCTCCTCGGCGGCGGGCATGAGCTGGGCGCAGAACTGGGCGACGCTGCAGGGGCTGGTGGAGACCGAGGGCTTCGACGAGGCCTTGGCCTGGTGCGAGGCGCACGACGACCTGATCGCACCCAACGGCTACGGCGTCTCCAAGGAGGCGATCTGCGCGTACGTGGCGTGGCGGGGCTACCAGGTGGCCGCGACCACCCGGATCAACGCGATCCTGCCCGGCCCGACCGACACGCCGATGATGCCGAGCTTCGTGGAGATGATGGGCGAGGACTTCTTCAACAAGTTCCCCAAGCCCGTGGGCCAGAACTCGACGCCCGAAGAGCAGGCGTGGGCGATCGTGATGCTGAACAGCCCGCGCTCGAGCTACGTCGCCGCCACGAACGTGTACACGGACGGCGGCTTCAGCGGCGGCATCCTCACCGACTCGATCGACTTCGCCGCCATCCTCGGCGGCTGACCCCGCCGCCGCGATCACCCGAGCGGCGGCCCTCGGAACGCCGGCTCGATCAGCCGCCCGTCTCGATCCCGCACCTCGATCTGGCCGTCTGGCCCGCGGGCGGCCTGGAAGCCGCCACGGTGCTTGGCACGGTTGTGGAACCCACAGATGAGGCCCAAGTTGGCGATGTCCGTGCTGCCGCCCTGCTCCCACCCCACCAGGTGGTCCACCTGGCAGCGGTGGGCCTCGGCGTCGCAGCCGGGCCAGTAGCAGCGCCCGCCATCGGCGGCGACCACGGCGGACCGCTGGGCCGCGGAGGCCAGCCGGCGGGATCGCCCGAACCAGAGCGGGTGGCCGCCCCGATCGGTGACCAGCAGCGACAGCCCGGCGCGGGAGGCGAGCTCCAGCATCGTGGCGTCCGAGACCGGGCCGCTGCCCACCAGCTCCACCCGACGCCGCAGCCGCTCGGCGGGCCCCATGCCGGAGCGCCGCAGGAGCGTGTCCACGTCCACCACGCCGATCACGAGCGGCCGGACGCCGACGCCACCCCCACGGATGGCAGCCCAGCCCGCGTCGACCAGCGCCACCAGCGCGTCGCCCTGCAGCTCGGCCCACGTGCGCGGGTCGTGCTCGAGGCGCCCCTCGGCCCGCCACCGCTCGATCAGCCCGGCCAGCGCGCCGCCGACCACCGCCTTGCCCTCGGGCGCCAGCTCCCCGTCCACCAGACCGGTGCCGGCGTAGCCGTCTCGCAGCCGCAGCTGGTTGCGGTCCGTGCCGCCCGGATCCGCGTCCGGCTCGTTCTCGCCGAGCTCTGCCAGCGCGTCGAACCACCACCGCGCCAGCCGACGACGCAGGGCATCGGCCGACAGCTCGAGCGCCTCGGCCACCAGCGCGGCTTCGTCCCGGTCGAACAGCGCCTCCACCGGCGCGCGACGGGCGTCCACCAGGAGCTTCAGGTGCGACTGCGCCAGCCGGCCGGCCCGGGCAGCGGCGGCCACGTGGGCCAGCCGCGCGGCACGGAGGCAGGTGGCCCGCCGGCTCGCCGCCGCGGCCCGGTGCGCCCCGGTCTCCGCCACCATCCACGACACCGGCGAGCGATGGCCGTCCCGCGCCCACTCCCCTGACGCCTCGAGCCCGGCCACCACCTCCACCAGGGCACCATCGACCGCCGCGGCCACCGCGGCGGCCGACCGGACCGCCTCGCCCAGGGCGGCGCCGTCGTCACCCGACCGAGCGTCCAGCACGCGGTCGAGCGCGGCGTGCACCGCCGCCCGATCCACCTCGCCGTAGGACACCGCCGTCGTTGCCATGCCCCCAACCTACGCAGGGGGTCTGACACCGAAGCCCACGAAAGGGGCCGAGAATCGGACATCGGACGCAGACCATGCGTCCTGGGACGGGCGCCGCAGCGGGCCTCAGAGGATGGCGCCGGACTCCTTCATGGCGGCGATCTGGTCCCAGTCGTAGCCGGCCTCCATGAGCACCAGCTCGGTGTGCTCGCCGTGCTCGGGGGCCCGCTCGACCGCCACCGGCTCCTCGTCGAACATCGCCGGGTTGGCCACCAGCTGGACCTCCTGGCCGTTGCCGGCGGTCATGGTCGGCAGGTACCCGTTGGCCTGCACCTGCACGTCGTCGTAGAGCTCGTCGAGGGTCTGGAACGGGCTCCACACGCCCTCGAAGTCCGCCAGCGCCTCCTTCCACTCCGCCAGGGTCTTGGTGGCGAACGCAGCATCGAGGGCGGCGATGCACTCGCCGCTGTTCTGGGCCCGCACGGTGGCGTCGCAGAAGCGAGGGTCCGTGCTCAACTCCGGCACGCCGAGGCGGCGGGTGAAGTCCTCCCAGAACTTGTCGGACTGCAGCAGCATCAAGGCGATGAAGCGCCCGTCGGCGGTGCGGTAGGTGCCCACGCCCGGGTTCGGCGAGCGGGTCCGGTCGCCCTGGGGGATCTTCGAGAACCCGAAGAGCTTGGAGGCGATGATCATCGGCGACACCTGCCACATGGCGGTCGCCAGGAGGGACACGTCGACCACGCTCGGCTCGCCGGTGCGCTCGCGCTTCACCAGGGCGGCGGCGATGGCGCCGGCGGTGGCCAGGCCACCCATCACGTCGCCGAACGCCGGCGTGGGCTGCCCGGGCGGCCAGCCCTCGGCGTTCTCGGGCATCGACACGCCGACGCCGCCCCGCGCCCAGAACGCGGCGCCGTCGTAGCCGCCCTTGCCCGCCTCCGGGCCGTGGGGCCCGGCGCCCGAGCCGCGGGCCACGATGATGTTGGGGTTGGCAGCCCGGATGTCCTCGGTGTCGATCTTGAGCTTGGCCCGCACGTGGGGCAGGTAGTTGGTGAGGAACACGTCGGCGTCGGCCACGAGCTTCATCAGCACCTCGTGGCCCTCGGGCGTGCCGACGTCCACGCCCACCGAGCGCTTGCCCCGGTTGGGCTGCTCGATCATGAAGTTCACGGCGTCCTTGCCGCCGGGCAGCAGCCCCGAGGTGATGAGCCCGCGCTGGGGGTCGCCCGTCTCGGGGTGCTCGATCTTGATGACGTCGGCGCCCCAGTCCACCAGGACCGAGCCGCCGGACGGCACGAACATCCAGCTGGCCATCTCCACGACCTTGATGCCCTCGAGGGGTCGGCTCACGGCACGCTCCTTGCGCTCAGGGTGACTTGCGGTTCACGGCTGGACGGGCCAGCCGACGGTCTTGGTCTCAGTGAAGATCTCCAGGCCCTCGATGCCGCACTGGCGGCCGATGCCGGACTGCTTGTAGCCGCCGAAGGGCGCATCGGCGCCGTACCAGATGCCCCCGTTGAGGCCGAGGGTGCCGGTGCGAATGCGGGCCGCAACCGCCTTGGCCCGGTCGAGGTCGCCGGAGGTGATCATCCCCGACAGGCCGTAGCTGCTGTTGTTGGCGATCTCGACGGCGTGGTCGTCGTCGTCGAAGGGGATCACCGCCAGGACCGGCCCGAAGATCTCCTCTTGGGCGATGGTCATGTCCGGGTCGACGTCCACGAAGCAGGTCGGCTCCACGAACCAGCCCTTCTCGAGGTGGGCGGGTCGGCCACCGCCGCACAGGAGGCGGGCGCCCTCGGCCTTGCCGGCCTCGACGTAGCCGAGCACCCGGTCGCGCTGGCGGGCCGACACCACCGGGCCCATCAGGTTCGACGGGTCGGTCGGGTCGCCGTAGGAGATCCCGGCGAACGCGGGGCCGAGCAGGTCGAGCGCCTCGTCGTAGCGGGAGCGGGGCACGAGCAGCCTCGTGGGCATGGCGCAGCCCTGCCCGGCGTGGAAGCACACCATCGCGGCGCCCGGGATGGCCGAGGCGAAGTCCGCGTCGTCGAGGACCATGGTCACCGACTTGCCGCCGAGCTCGAGGAAGACCGGCTTCAGGGTGTCCGAGGCGGCGGCCATGATCCGCTTGCCGGTGGCGGTGGAGCCGGTGAACGCCACCATGTCGACGTCCGGCGAGGTCGACAGCACCTCGCCCACCAGGTGGTCCGACGAGGCGACGACGTTCACGATCCCGGCAGGGATGTCGGTCTGCTCGGCGATGATCCGGCCGATGCGGGTGGCGTTCCACGGCGTGTCGGGCGCCGGCTTCAGCACGCAGGCGTTGCCCATGGCCAGGATCGGGCCGAGCTTGTTCAGGATGATCTCGATCGGGAAGTTCCAGGGCGTGATCACCCCGACGACCCCGACCGGCTCCTTCCACACCTCGCGCTCGTTGAGCGAGCCCATGCCGAAGGGGTCCTTCGGGCCGAGCGATCGCTTCCACTCGAACCGGTCGATCATCTCGGCCGGCCAGGTGAGCGCCTCGCGCAGCGGGGCATCGAGCTGCGGGCCCCAGGTGGACAGCACCGGGCAGCCGACCTCGGCGACGAGCTCGGCGCGCAGCGCCTCCTGCTCGGCCACGAGCGCCGCCTGCAGCTGACCGATCGCCCGCTTGCGCAGCTCGGGGTCCGTGGCCCAGGCCGACTCGTCGAACGCCCGGCGCGCCGCCGCGACGGCTCGGGCCATGTCGTCCGCCGTGCCGTCGGCGGTGACCCCGAGCACCTCCTCGGTGGCCGGGTCGACGTTCTCGAAGGTCCCGCCGCCGGACGCCTCGACGAGCTCGCCGTCGATGAGCAGGCGGCGCTCGCCTGGCTCGATCACCAGACCAGCTCCAGGTTGTCGATCGACCGCAGCTCCTGGTGGTACAGCAGCTGGTGGCCATCCGGCAGCGCGTAGGCCGGGATGCGGCGGTGCCACTCCTCGAGGGCCACGCGCAGCTCCATGCGGGCCAGGTGCGAGCCGAGGCAGCGGTGGGCGCCGCCGCCGAAGGCCAGGTGGCGGTTCTCCGCCCGGTCGAAGTCGATGGTGTCGACGTCGGCCCACGCCTGCTCGTCGGTGTTGGCCGATGCCAGCATCACCACCACGGCCCGGCCCTCCTCGATGGGGCAGCCGCGGATCTCGGTGGGCTGGGTGGTGACCCGGACGACGCCGGGCACCGGCGTCTCCCAGCGCAGCATCTCCTCGATCGCGTGGGGGATGACGGAGGGCTCGTCGACCAGGCGCTGGCGCTGCTCGGGGTGCTGGGCCAGGTAGGCCAGCATGCAGTCGAGCGAGGCGGTCACCGTGTCGAGCCCGGCCAGGAAGAACAGGTAGCAGATGTCGAGGACGTCCTCGGTGGTGAGGCGGTGGCCGTCGACCTCGGCGTCCAGGAACATCGAGATGAAGTCATCGCTCCGCTGCTCGATCCGCTCGTCGATCGCCTCCTGCAGCACGGCGTAGATCTGGGCGCCGACCTCGTTGGTGTAGGCGACCCGCTCCCCCGCGGGCACCGGCGGGCGGATGATGCCGTCCTTCAGCGCGATGAACTCCTTGGCCCGGGAGACCGGCAGCCCGAGGAGCTGCAGGAACACCGTGGTCGGCAGGGGCTCGGCGATCGCCTCGTGGAAGTTGCAGCCGCCCTGCGCCACCAGCGGCTCGACCATGTCGACCACCAGGGCCCGGGTCTGGTCCTCGAGCTTGGCCACGTTGCGCGGGGCGAAGATCGGGTCCAGCAGCTTGCGGTAGTTCTTGTGGGCCGGCGGGTCGATCTGCAGCGGGATCAGGGGCCGGACCTGGCCGATCGACACGGCGTCGATGCCCGAGCTGAAGATCTCCGGGTGCGCCAGCACGTGGCGGACGTCCTCCGCTCCGCCCACGATCACCATGCCGTTGCCCAGGCCGTGCCCGGCGTCCGGGTCGGGCGGGCCCATGTCCACGGCCGGCCCCGCCTCGCGCAGCAGCTTGTACAGCGGCTGCGGGTTGGCCAGGTCGTTCGGGTCGGTCTCGCCGCCCATCGCGCTCAGATCGGTCATGCGTGCCCCCTCGGCGCCCCCGTCGCGCCCGTCTCGGCCATTTCTAACATCGGCGTCACCGCTTCGCGCCCGGCTGGGCGCCCCCGGCTCACGAGGGGTCGGCGGCGCGCACCGTCCCCTTCTCGGCCGGCACGATCGGCGGCGCCTCCTTCCACGACGGGATCCCGTCCTCGGGCTTGGCCGCCGGCCAGTCGCCGTGGATCTCCGCCCAGTGGGCGTGGTTCAGCTGGTGCAGGGTGAAGGTGGCCTGCAGCGCGTTGTAGAAGCCCTGGTTGTCGACGGTCTGGTTGACCGACTCCTTGATCATGAGCGCCGTCATGGTGGGCAGCGCGGCGATGCGGCGGGCGAACTCCAGCGTGCGGTCCTCCAGCTCGGCCCGGGGGAACACCTTGGACACCATGCCGAGGCGGTGCGCCTCGTGGACGTCGATCGAGTCCCCGGTGAGCAGCAGCTCCTTGGCCTTGCGGGGGCCGAGCTCCCACGGGTGGGCGAAGTACTCCAGGCCGCACATGCCGAGCCGGGTGCCGACCACGTCCGCGAACACCACGTCGTCGGCGCCCACGATCAGGTCGCAGCACCACATCAGCATCAGGCCGGCCGCGAAGACCGGCCCCTGCACCTGGGCCACGGTGATCTTGCGGAGGTTCCGCCAGCGCAGCGTGTTCTGGAAGTAGTAGTGCCACTCCCCGAGCATCCGCTTCTCGGTGGACTGGCGGGTGCCGCCGTTGATCTGCATGGTCGGGTGGGTCTGGTACTCCTCGATCGCCACCTTGGAGCCCATGTCGTGGCCCGAGGAGAACAGCGGCCCGGTCCCACCGAGGATCACCACCCGGCAGGCGTCGTCCTCCTCGGCCCGGCGGAACGCCTCGTCGAGCTCGACGAGCAGGCCCCGGTTCTGGGCGTTGCGGGCGTCTGGGCGGTCGAGGAGGATCCGCACGATGGCCCCGTCGTCGTGGGTCTCGTACTGCAGGAACTGGTAGTCGGACATGCGCGCTCCATGGCTCTTCGGTGGCCATCCCCTGCGGCACCGAAAGTTGACGTCCGCGTCAGATTAGGCGCGGATCTCGTCGACGAGGCCCAGGGCCACGGCGGCCGCCGCGTCGATCGGTCCAGCGGCCAGGCACAGGCCCATCGTGGCGTGGCGCCCGATCCGCCGGGGGAGGCTCACCGTGCCCCCAGCACCGGGGACCAGGCCCATGCGGAGCTCGGGGAGCAGGAACGTTGCATCCGGCTGGGCCACGACGCGGCCGGCGAACGCGGCCAGCTCCACCCCGGAGCCGGCGCTCGGGCCGTGGACGAGGACCGTGGTCCGCGGGGCGAGCGCCAGCAGCACGGCGCCCAGGCTGCGGCGCAGGCGGACCAGGTGGGCCGTGCTCACGTCAGGCCGCGTCCCGAACTCGTCCAGGTCACCGCCGGCGCAGAACGCCTCGCCCTCGCCGTCGACCACGACCTGCAGCTCCGGGGCGGCGACCGCCACGGCCAGGGCGTCGAGGAGCTCGTCGCGCATGCGGACGTCGAGGGCGTTGCGGGCCGCGGGCCGGGTCAGGGTGACCCGCAGCTCGTCGCCCCGGCGCTCGGCCCGCACCCGTGGCGCGCCGTCGCCGGCGCGAGGCGGGTGCCCCGGCGTCGCGGCGCGCCACGCCTGGTGCTCCGGGCCAGCCTGGAGCGCGCTGTACAGGGCCGACTCGGCGATCAGCCCGGCGCCCGCGCTCGGCCGTCGGACCCGCGCAGGTGCAGCGCCAGAGCCGAGGCGGCGGTGGGCGCCGCCCGGCGGTGGCGACCATCGCGACGAGGGCCGCGCCGTCAGCCGGGGTGGCGTCGACCAGGCGGCGGACCTCCGGCGACGCGAGGGAGCCGGCCGAGGGCCAGCCCCCGATCCGGGCGCGGCGAGCACGACGCAGGGCAGCGTGGCGAGGCGCTCGACGGCGGCGCCATCGCCTCCGCGGGCACGTCGGCGAGGGCACCGGCCCGATCGTCGAGGACCACCACGCCCCCGGCCAGCTCCACCAGCTCCGGCTCCACGGGGGCCAGCAGCGCGTCCACGAGCTCGGTGCCGGCCAGCGCCCGGGGCATCGGCGGAACGTACCATGCGATGCTCTGGCCGTGACCCGCCCGATCGACCCGCCTCGGCCCCTTGCGGCGGCGAGCGCGCTGGCCGAGCGGCTCGCAGCGCGGATCGATCGGGCCGCACTCGGCGCTGGGCTGGCCAGCCCGTCGCTCGACGGCCCGGGGGCGTTGCGCGCCCGCCAGGAGCTCGACGGCATCGGCCCGCCGAGGGGCCGGACGAGCGCGGGCGGCTCGGCCCGGCTGCTGCGCACGGGCGGCACTGGGCCCGAAGGGTGGATCGCCGTCTCGCTCGCCCGCGCATCGGACCGCGGACGCGCTCCCCGCCTGGCTGGCCCTCGCCGGCATCGACCCGCCCGAGGGCCTCGACGAGCCGGGTGCGCTCGAGGACGCCCTCCCACGCGCCGTCGCCAAGGCTGAGGCGCACCGGCTGGTCGCCGCCGCCGAGCTGCTCGCCATCCCGGTGGCCACCCCGGGCGAGGCGCTGGGTGGCCCAGGCGGGGGACGGGGGGAGGTGGCCATCACGGACCTCGGACCGGCACGCCCCTGGCGCGCCGCGCCCCTGCGGGTGGTCGACCTGACGGCGCTCTGGGCCGGGCCGCTGTGCACGCAGGCGCTGGTGCGCGCCGGCGCCGAGGTCACCAGGGTCGAGTCGGCAGGTCGGCCGGACGCGTCCCGCTCCGGGAGCCCGGGCCTGTTCGCCGCCTTGGACCAGGGCAAGGCGCACGTCGTGGTGGACCTGGCGACCGGGGACGGGGTGGCCGAGCTGCGCGCCCTGCTCGTGGAGGCCGACGTGGTGGTGAGCGCGTCGCGCCCCCGGGCGCTCGAGCAGCTCGGCATCACCGCGACGAACCTGCTCGCCAACGACGACGGCCCGCAGGTCTGGACGAGCATCACGGGCCACGGTCGGCGATCGGCGCGGGTGGCGTTCGGCGACGACGCCGCGGTGGCCGGCGGCCTGGTCGCCTGGGAGGACGGCGAGCCGTCGTTCGTCGGCGACGCGCTGGCCGATCCGCTGGCGGGCCTCGCCGCCGCGGCCGCCACGCTCGAGGCCCTCGCCGCAGGCCGCCGGGCCCTGGTCGACGTGTCGATGGCCGGGGTCGCCGCCACGGCCGGGGCCGACGCCGGCGTGGGCGCGGCCCAGACGTGACCCAGCCGCTCCTGCTGACGGGGGTCGAGCTCGCCGGGCCGGCACCGGGCGCTCCTACGACCGCGCCGGCGGACGTGCGGATCGAGGACGGGCGGATCGTGGCGATCGGGCGCGACCTGCCCCACGCGGGCGCCCGGGTGGTCCGAGCCTGGGGTGCCGCCCTGCTGCCCGGCCTGCACGACCACCACCTCCACCTGCTGGCCATGGCCGCCGCCCGCCGATCGCTCGACGTCAACGACCTGTCCACGCCGGAGGCGTTCGACCGTGCCGTCGGCTCGGCGCACCGGGCGTTGCCACCAGACCGCTGGCTGCGCATCGTCGGTGCCCACGATGCCCACGGCCCACTGGGGCCGGAACGGCTCGAGGCGCTGGCGCCCGGCCGGCGAACCCGGGCCCAGCACCGCTCGGGCGCGGCCTGGGTGCTCAGCCCGGCCGGCCTCGCATCGATCGGCAGCGAGCCAGGCGGCTGGATCCACGGCGCCGACGCGGCGCTCGGGCGACGGTGGGGCGACGAGGCGCCGGACCTGGCCGGCGTCGGCGCGGACCTGGCCGCGATGGGGGTCACCGGCGCCACCGACGCCACGCCGTACGACGACCTGGGTGCGTGGCGGCTGCTGGCGGCGGCGCGGGCGGACGGCTCGCTCCCCCAGCGGGTCGTCGCCACCGGCGGGCTGGCCCTGGCCGAGGCAACGCCGCCCGACGGGCTCGCCCTCGGCCCGGTCAAGGTGGTCGTCGCGGACCACGCGCTGCCACCGATCGACGAGCTGGCCGGCGCGATCCGCCGCGCCCATCGGGCGGGACGGCCGGTGGCCGTCCACTGCGTCACCCGGGTGGGCCTGGTCGTGGCCCTGGCCGCGTGGGAGGAGGTCGGCGCGCTGGCCGGCGATCGGATCGAGCACGGGTCGGTCCTGCCGGTCGAGCTGGTGCCGACCGTCGCGGACCTGGGCCTCACCGTGGTGACCCAACCCGCCTTCCTCCGCGCCCGGGGCGACGACTACCTCGCGCAGGTGGAGCCCGACGACCTCCCGCACCTGTACCGGTGCGGCTCACTCGTGGCAGCGGGCGTGCCCGTCGGCCTGTCGACCGATGCACCGTTCGGGCCCGCGGACCCGTGGCTCGCCGTCGCCGCCGCGGCGGATCGGCGCACGGGCACGGGCGCCACCGTCGGTGGGGCCGAGGCGCTCCCAGCCGCCCTCGCCCTGGCCCGGCTCCTCACGCCACCCGAGGCACCGGGCGGCGCCCCGCGGCGGGTGGCGGTGGGCGCGCCGGCGGACCTGGTGCTGCTGGACCGGCCGCCCGCGGCGGCGCTGGCGGATCCCGGGCGCCACGTGGTCCGAGCCACGTGGATCGGCGGGGCGCTCGCGCACGGCGACGAGGCGGGCTAGACAGTCGCGCGCCGGTGGCTCGAGGGGGCCCGGCCCGAGGGGGAGATGGTGAGCACGTTCGAGGCGTTCGTCCTGCGCAAGGAGGAGGGCCAGCCCCAGCAGCTGGCGTGGACCACCTTCGACGAGGCGGACCTGATGGAGGGCGACGTCACCGTGGACGTGTCCCACTCGACCATCAACTTCAAGGACGGCCTGGCCCTGACCGGCAGCTCGCCGGTGGTGCGGCGCTGGCCGATGATCCCGGGCATCGACTTCGTGGGCACGGTCCGCGAGTCGTCCCACGACGGCATCGGGGTGGGCGACGCGGTCGTCCTGAACGGCTGGGGCGTGGGCGAGACGCACCTCGGCGGGTATGCCCAGCGAGCGCAGGTGCCGGGCAGCTGGCTGGTGCCGCTCCCCGGGGCGTTCACCCCGGCGCAGTCCATGGCGATCGGCACCGCCGGCTACACCGCCATGCTCTGCGTGCTCGCCCTGGAGCAGCACGGCGTGGCGCCCGGCGACGGCCCGGTCCTGGTGACCGGCGCCTCGGGCGGGGTCGGGAGCGTGGCGGTGTCCCTGCTCGCCTCGCTCGGCCACGAGGTGATCGCCTCGACGGGGAGGCTCGCCGAGGCGGGGTGGCTTCGCGGCCTGGGCGCCGCCGAGGTGATCGACCGCTCCGAGCTGTCCGAGCCCGGGCGGCCGCTCGGCAAGGAGCGGTGGGCTGCGGCGGTCGACAGCGTCGGCAGCCACACCCTGGCCAACGTGCTGGCCGGCACCCGCTACGGCGGCACCGTCGCCGCCTGCGGCCTGGCCCAGGGCATGGACCTGCCCGGCTCGGTGGCCCCGTTCATCCTGCGCGGGGTGACGCTCGCCGGCGTCGACAGCGTGATGGCGCCCGCCGCCCGGCGAGCCGAGGCATGGGGGCGGCTCGCCCGGGACCTCGACGTGGCCAAGCTCGACGCCATCACCGAGGTCCGCCCGCTCGCGGACGCCCCGGCGCTGGCACCGGAGATCCTGGCCGGGAAGGTCCGCGGCCGCATCGTCCTCGCGGTGCCCTGAGGCCCCCGCCGCCTCCGTCCCGGCCATCCCCTAACCTGACGCCCGCGTCAGAAACGGGGGGTCGTGGGATGGTCGAGATGGTCGGGAAGCGGGTCCTCGTCACCGGGGCATCGTCGGGGTTGGGCGCTGCGCTCGCCGTCGGGCTGGCGGAGCGGGGGGCCATCGTCGGCATCTGCGCGCGCCGCGCCGACCGGCTGGCCCAGGTGCTGGCCGAGGTGCAGGCGCATAGCCCCCAGAGCCGCGCGTGGACGGTGGACCTGGGTGACATCGACGGGCTCGACGCCTTCGCCCAGCAGGTGGTCGCAGACCTCGGCGGCCTCGACGTGCTGGTCAACAACGCCGGCATCCCCAAGCGCCGCTGGGCGTGGGCACACCGCGCCGACGAGGTGGCCGATGTCTTGCGCATCGACCTCCACTCCCCCATCGCGCTGACCCAGGCCCTGCTGCCGGCCATCGACGCCGCCGCCGGCCGGGTGGTGTTCATCGGGTCGGTGGCCGCTCGCCTCGGTCCGCCCGCAGAGGCCGTCTACGCCGCGGCCAAGGCCGGCATCACCGCCTACGCCGAGGGCCTGCGCGTGGACCTGGGGGTGGCGGGCAGCCCAGTCGGGGTGCACGTGGTGCAGCCCGGCGTGCTGTCCACCGAGCTGTTCGAGCTCCCCGACAACGACCCGTCGATCTCCGACGTCGAGCCCATCGACCCCTCGGAGATCGTCGGCGCGGTGCTCGATGCGCTGGAGTCCGGCGCCACCGAGACGTTCGTCCCCGGCTGGTTCCGGGACCTGCCGCCGGTGAAGACCGGCGACCTGGATGGCTTCCTGCAGGGCGCCGTCGAGTACACGAGGGGTCGGCTGGGCGACCTGGGGCAGCAGCTCCCGGCCCGGCCCGGAGGAGGAGACCCCACATGACCGTCGCCCACCCGCTCTCGCTGCTGACGCCCGAGGAGGTCACCACCGCCAAGGCCGTCCTCGACGCCGCCGGCGAGGTGCCCGAAGGGGCGTCGATCGTCCACATCATCCTCGACGAGCCCACCAAGGAGGAGCTGGCCGCCTGGTCGCCGGGCGACCCGGTGCGCCGCAACGTCGAAGCACTGGTGGTGCCGGGCCCCGAGCTCACGATGGTGAAGCTGGTCATCAGCCTCGACGACGCCGCCATCGTCGGGCGCGAGGTCATCGAGGGCATGCGGCCGACCCTGCTCATGGGCGAGTCGTTCATGGTGATGGTGGCGTGCACCCAGCACCCCGACTACATCGCCGCCCTGGCCCGCCGAGGCATCACGGACCTGACCCACGTGCAGATCGACCCGTGGCCCGCCGGCAGCTTCGGCTACCCCGTCGAGGAGGGCCGCCGCATCGCGCGGTGCATCTCGTTCCTGCGCATGGACGAGACCGACAACGGCTACGCCCGGCCCATCGAGGGCGTCATCGTCCACGCCGACCTCGGCACCGGGGAGGTGCTCGAGGTGATCGACCACGCCCCGCCCGGCGAGGATCCGATCCCGCTCGCCCCCCAGGGCTCCCGCTACGACGTGGACCACGTGGGCCCGCTGCGCACGGACCTGCGGCCCGTGTCCATCACCCAGCCCGAGGGCGTGAGCTTCACCGTCGAGGACAACCTCGTCACCTGGCAGAAGTGGGATCTGCGCATGGGCTGGGACCCCTACGAGGGCCTCACGCTCCACCAGGTCCACTACACAGACACCGCTCCGGACGGCACCGAGCGGCGGCGGTCGATCCTCCACCGGGCGTCGATCTCCGAGATGGTCGTGCCCTACGGCGACCCCGGCGAGGTGCAGGGCTGGAAGAACGCGTTCGACGCCGGCGAGTGGGGCCTCGGCCGCATGACCCAGTCGCTCACCCTCGGCTGCGACTGCCTCGGCGAGATCCACTACACCGACGTCACCATGGCCACCGAGCAGGGCACGCCCTGGGTGGTCACCAACGCCATCTGCATGCACGAGGAGGACTTCGGCATCGGGTGGAAGCACGTGGACCTGCTCACGGGCAACCACGAGGTGCGCCGCAGCCGCCGGCTCGTCATCAGCCACATCGCCACCGTCGGCAACTACGAGTACGGCTTCTTCTGGTACCTCTACCTGGACGGCAACATCCAGCTCGAGGTGAAGCTCACCGGCATCCTCTCCACGCAGGGCGTGCGCGTCGGCGAGGCCACGCCGTTCGCCAACCCGATCGCCCCCGGCCTGGCCGCCCCGGTGCACCAGCACATGTTCTGCGCCCGCCTGGACCTCGACGTGGACGGCACCGCCAACCGGGTCGAGGAGGTCGAGGCCGAGGTCGTGCCCATGGGGCCCGAGAGCCCGTGGGGCAACGCCTTCCGCCCGAAGGCCACCGTGCTGGCCAAGGAGTCCGAGGCCAAGCGGCTCACCAACCCGGCCACCAGCCGGAGCTGGCGGGTGGTCAACCCCGACAAGCTCAACCACGTCGAGCGGCCCGTGGGCTACAAGCTCATCCCGACCATGTCGACGCCCACGCTGCTGGCCCACCCCGAGTCCTCGGTGGGCAAGCGGGCCGGCTTCGCCCGCCACAACCTCTGGGTGACGCCGTACCGCAAGGAGGAGCGGCGGGCCGCGGGGGACTTCCCCAACCAGCACGCCGGCGGCGCCGGGCTGCCCGAGTGGACGGCGGCGGACCGCGACCTCGACGGCGAGGACGTGGTGCTCTGGTACTCCTTCGGCATCACCCACTTCCCCCGCCCGGAGGACTGGCCGGTGATGCCGACCGAGTACACGGGCTTCCTGCTCGCCCCGTTCGGGTTCTTCGAGCGCAACCCGGCGCTCGACGTCCCGCCCTCGCCCCCCGGCCACTGCCACGTCGCCGGCGACGAGGCGTCCGGCGACGGCGAGGCGGGCGCCGGCCACTGCTGCAGCTGAGCCGGCGCGCACCCCGGTCCAGGGGTTGCCGCGACGGTTGAAACTTGTATCATTGTGCCCATGGCCACCGCAGAGCGCCTCCCCACCTACTTCGTCTCCCACGGCGGCGGCCCCTGGCCGTGGATCAAGGACCTCATGCCGGGCGACTTCGGGCCGCTCGAGGCCTCGCTGCGCGCCATCCCCCGGGAGATCGGCGCGACGCCGAAGGCCGTCCTCGTGATCTCGGGCCACTGGGAGGCGCCCGAGTTCACCGTGCAGACGAGCGCGCAGCCCCCGATGCTCTACGACTACGGCGGGTTCCCCGAGTTCACGTACCACATCCAGTACCCGGCGCCCGGCTCGCCCGAGGTGGCGGCACGGGTCGTGGAGCTGCTCGGCGGGGCCGGCATCGCCGTGCGCACCGATGACCGGCGCGGCTTCGACCACGGCGTGTTCGCGCCCCTCTACGTGTCGTGGCCCGACGCCGACGTGCCGATCCTGCAGCTCTCCATGAAGCACGGCTACGACCCGGAGGCCCACCTGGCCGCCGGGCGGGCGCTCGCGCCGCTGCGCGACGAGGGCGTGCTGATCCTGGGCAGCGGGTTCACGTACCACAACCTGCGGGACTTCGGCCCCGGCGGGTCGGTGGCGTCGCGGGAGTTCGAGCGCTGGCTCACCGAGGCCGTGGTCCGCGGCCCCGTGGCCGAGCGCACCGAGAAGCTCCGCCACTGGGACCGGGCGCCCTACGCCCGCCACGCCCACCCGGCCGAGGACCACCTGGTCCCGCTGATGGTCGCCGTGGGCGCGGCCGAGGACGAGCCCGGCACGCTCACCTACCTGGAGACCGAGTTCTTCGGCGGGCTCACCTCCGCCAGCTACCGGTTCGGCGCCGCGGCCAACGAGCTCCCCCCGGTGCTCGCCGGGGCTGGCGCCAGCACGGCGTAGGCGCCGCAACAGCACGGCGTAGGCGCCGCAACAGCACGGCGTAGGCGCCACAACAGCACGTCGGAGCCGCAACGCATCGGTCGCACCCGACCGTCCCGGGAGGCACTGGTGGCGCGCGACCGTAGGCTGGTCCGTTCGCACCCGGGCGGACGGCAGGAGCAACCGTGCCCATCGAGACCTTCGACGACCAGACGCTGCGCGGGCTCTTCGACGACGGTTCGTTCGCGCGCGGCCGCGCGTACGCGGATGAGCGGCGGGTCACCCTGCTCGAGACCAAGCCCGATTCGCTCAAGGCGGTCTGCCTGGGGTCGGGCACCTCGGCCTACCTGGTCCGGGTGCGCTGGACCGAGGACCCATCGCTGCGCCTGCGCGACGAGTGCAGCTGCCCGATCGGCGGCCGCTGCAAGCACGTGGTCGCCGTGGTGCTCACCGCCCGGCGCCAGGCCCAGCCCGACGTCCCCGGCGATGCCCAGGTCCGCGCGGACTGGCGCCGCCTGCTCGGCGACCTGCCCGGTCCTGGCCAGCCCGACGCGCCCGCCCACCTCGCGCTGGCCCTGCAGGTCGCGGTGCGCCACCCGCGCCCCAGCCGCTGGGCGGCCACCACCGGCCCCACGGTCGGCATCCGCCCGATGCGGCGCAGCCACACCGGCCGGTGGGTGAAGACGGGCGCCTCGTGGCGAGACCTCAGCACCTCGTACGGGTACGGCGCCATCGACCTGGACCCCGCCCACCGCAGCGCCATCCGATCGCTCGCCTCGAGCGGCAACGCGAGCCTCTCCTACGTGGCCGACGGCCCGGTGGACCTCGCCCTGTTCGACGCCGGCGTGTGGCACCAGCTCCGCCTGGCCGTGGAGGCCGGCGTGGCCCTCATCGGCGAGCGGTCCGACGACGTGGTGGAGCTGTCGGGCGAGGTGGCGACGCCGGAGATCGACCTGACCGCGGCCCCCAACGGCGACGTCACCGTGCGCACGGCGTTCCGCGTGGGCGACGAGCTGGTGGACCCGCGCGGCCTCGACGGTGGCCTGATCGGCACCCCGCCCCACGGCCTGTGGCTGCAAGATGGCACTCGGCTGCGCCTGGTGCCGATGCGCTCGCCGCTGCACCACTCGATCGCTCGGCTGGCCGACGCCGGGCCGATGGCCATCCCCGCCGCCGACGTCGACGAGTTCTTGGACCGCTACCAGCCGGCCCTGGCCCGCCACGCCACCACCGGGTCCTCTGACGGCAGCGTCACCATCGAGGCCAACCGGTTCGACGGCCTGGTGCTGGTGGTGCGGCGCGATGCGCTGGACGAGGCGGAGCTCGCCTGGCACTGCCGGTACCGCCGTGGCCCGCGCGCCACCCTCCTCCCGCTGCGACGGTGGGGTGGGCAGGGCCGCGACGTGGCCGCCGAGCGCGCGGCGGTCGCCGCCCTGGACCTGCCGGTCGACCGCCTCCCGGGCCTCGCCACCCACGACGGCTGGCCGTTGGATCCGGTGCTCGTCGGCTGGGACGCCATCGTCCTGCTCACCGAGGTCCTCCCCCACCTCGACGCCCAGCCCGGCGTGGAGGTCGAGGTCCGCAGCGAGCTGCCGACGCTTCGCGCGGCCACCGAGGCACCGCAGATCTCGCTGCGGGTCACCGATGCCCCGGCGCGCCCGGACGGCAACGACTGGTTCGACCTGGCGGTCGAGGTCACGGTCGATGGGGAGGTGGTGGACTTCGCCTCCCTGTTCTCGGCCCTGGTCCTCGGCCAGGAGGCGTTGGTCCTGCCATCGGGCACCTGGATCCACCTCGACCGCCCGGACTTCGACAAGCTCCGGGAGCTCATCGAGGAGGCGCGGGGCCTGGCGGAGCCCGAAGGCGACGCGGCCGCCACCGTCAACCGGTTCCAGGGGAGCTGGTTCGACGAGCTGGCCGAGCTCGGCGTGGTGGCCGCCCAGTCCCGCCGGTGGGAGGCCAGCGTGGCGGAGCTCGCTGCGCTCACCGCACCCGAGCCGGTGCCGGCCCCGGCCGCCCTGCGCGCCGAGCTGCGCCACTACCAGCAGGAGGGCCTGGACTGGCTGGCGTTCCTGCACCGCAACCACCTGGGCGGGATCCTCGCCGATGACATGGGCCTGGGGAAGACGGTCCAGACCATCGCCCTGTGCCTGCACATCGTGGAGGCCAAGCCCGACGCCCGCTTCCTGGTGGTGGCGCCCACGAGCGTGGTGGAGAACTGGGCCCGGGAGATCGCCCGCTTCGCCCCCAGCCTGCGGACCGTCACCATCCACGAGACCCAGAACCGCCGGGGCACCACCCTCGCGTCGGCCACCGCCGGGGCCTCCGTCGTCATCACCTCCTATGCGCTGCTGCGGCTGGAGGAGGCGCAGTACGCGGCCCAGGCGTGGGAGCTGCTGCTGCTCGACGAGGCCCAGTTCGTCAAGAACCACCAGTCGAAGACGTACCAGGCGGTCCGCAAGGTGGAGGCGGCCACCAAGGTGGCGATGACCGGCACGCCGCTCGAGAACTCGCTGATGGACCTGTGGTCGCTGCTGTCGATCACCGCACCGGGCCTCTACCCGGACCCGAAGCGGTTCGGGCTGACGTACCGCAAGCCGATCGAGAGCGGCGAGTCGCCCGAGCTGCTGGCCACGTTCCGCCGCCGCATCGCCCCGTTCGTGCGACGCCGCACCAAGGACGCCGTGCTGTCCGAGCTGCCCCCCAAGACCGAGCAGACCGTGGAGATCGAGCTCAGCGCCCGCCACGCCCGCATCTACGAGACCCAGCTCCAGGCCCAGCGCAAGAAGGTGCTGGGGCTCGTCGGCAACGTGCAGAAGCACCGCTTCGAGATCCTCCGTTCGCTCACCCTGCTCCGCCAGCTCGCCCTGGATCCCGGCCTGGTGGACGACGAGCACGCCCACGTCGGCTCGGCCAAGCTCGACCGGCTGATCGACGACCTCACCCAGATCGTGGCCGAGGGACACCGGGCCTTGGTGTTCAGCCAGTTCACCCGGTTCCTGGCCAAGGTCCGCGAGCGGCTCGACGACGCAGGCATCGAGCACGCCTACCTCGACGGGCGCACCCGCAAGCGGGACGAGGCCATCGCCCGGTTCCGCGAGGGCGGCGCCCCGGTGTTCGTCATCAGCCTCAAGGCCGGCGGCTTCGGCCTCAACCTCACCGAGGCGGACTACTGCTTCGTGCTCGACCCGTGGTGGAACCCGGCGGCGGAGACCCAGGCGGTCGACCGCGCCCACCGCATCGGCCAGGACAACCCGGTGATGGTCTACCGGTACGTGTCGGCGGGGACGATCGAGGAGAAGGTGATGGACCTCAAGGCCCGCAAGGCCGACCTGTTCGCCCGGGTCGTCGACGCCGAGGGCGCGCTGTCGGGCGCGCTGTCCGAGGACGACATCCGCGGCCTGCTGGACCTGGGCTGAGCCCGATCCCTGGAAGCGGTCAGAAGCCGTCCCACCCGTCGCGCTCGGCCGCCTGGCGCACCCAGGCGCGCACCTGGGCGCTGGCCACCTCGTCGCCCTCGCCGAGGTGGACGGACCGAGCCGTCGGGTCCTTGCCGGCCACGGGCGGCTCGGGGTCGAGCGAGGCCCCGGCGAAGAACGTCACCTTCACGTAGCTCGTGAAGCAGTGGACGTTGGCGAACCACCCCCGGCCCGAGACGCCGTAGAACGGCGAGTTCCAGCGGACCGCCCGGCGCAGGTCGGGGACCTCCTCGGCCACCAGGTCGTCGAACGCCTGGCCGACGTCCTGCTTCCAGCCCGGCATGGCGGCGATGTAGGCGCGCACCGGCTCGTCGCCATCGCCCTTCGGGATCTGGGGGTTGCCGCCGGCGAGCAGCACCGGCTCGCCCTCGTCGATGTGGTCGCCTGCCATCGTGCTCGTCTCCCGCCGGTCTCCCCGGCCGCCCACTGCGGTCGCCTGAGGCGGAGGGTACGCCACCGACCTACGATCGCGCCGTGCCCACCTACGCCTACCGGTGCCTCACCTGCGACGAGCGGTTCGAGCGGCGCTCCTCCTACGAGGAGGCCGACGCGGCCCGGTGCCCGCAGGGCCACGACGACGTGAAGCGGCTCCTGTCGACCTTCGGGGTCGGTGGCCTCAGCTCCACGCCGGCCCCAGTGGCCGCAGGTGGCGGAGGTGGCGGAGGTGGCGGAGGTGGCGGCGGCTGCTGCGGTGGCGGCTGCGGCTGCGGCTGACGGGCGACGGCTGATCGCCCACCGCCTCAGTGGCCGGCCGCGCCGACGCGCCGACGGGGGACGCTGGCCACGATCGCCACGATGATCGAGCCCACGGCGAAGCCGACGACCGCCGAGGCGAGGGTGTTCACCAGCCAGGCGAGCACACCGCCGATCGCCGGCACGTCCTCCACGGCGTGCTCCAGGTCGTGCACCAGGTGGTACGGCCAGGCCCAGCCCAGCTCGTCGGCACCGACCAGGAGGATGTGGCCACCGACCCAGAGCATGGCGGCGGTGCCGAGCACCGACAGCCCGGCGAGCAGCTTGGGCATGCCCACCACCAGGAGCCGACCGGCGCGCTGGGACCCGGCTGACGGCCGCTCGGTGAGGCGCAGGCCCACGTCGTCCATCTTCACGATGAGGGCCACGACCCCGTAGACGACGACGGTGATGAGGATGCCGACGAGGGCGAGGACGATCCCCCGGGCGAGCACAGGCTCGTCGAGCACTTCCTTGAGGGCGATCACCATGATCTCGGCGGAGAGGATGAAGTCGGTCCGCACGGCCCCGGCCACGGTCCGCGCCTCGGCCTCGGGCCCCTGCTCCACCGTCGGCTCGTCGTGGTCGTGGTCGTCGTGGCGCAGCGCGTGGATGACCTTGTGGGCGCCCTCGTAGGCGAGGAAGCAGCCGCCGAACATCAAGATCACCTCGACGATCGTCGGGGCGATCGCACTCAGCACGAGGGCGACCGGCAGGATGATGAGCAGCTTGTTGCGCAGCGAGCCGAGGGCGATCTTGCGGACGATGGGCAGCTCCCGATCCGCCGCCAGGCCCCGGACGTAGGCGGGCGTCACCGCCGCGTCGTCGACCACCACGCCCGCGGCCTTGGCACTGGCCCGACCGGTGGCCGCGCCGACGTCGTCGATCGAGGCGGCGGCCAGCTTCGCCAGTGCCGCCACATCGTCCAACAGGCCCACCAGTCCGCCTGCCACCTCGGCCACCCTCCTCCGGTCGTTCGGTACCGGAACGGTACGGGACCGAGCAGGCTCGTGGATGATCGACGAGCGGCGCCCTGCTAGCGCCGACGGCGCACGACCGCCGGCAGGCCACCTCGGGGGACGGTGGTGGCGAGCCCGGTCGGCTCGGGCGGCTCGGGCGGCACGTCGAGGTCCACCGCCCGGGCCAGCTCGACGGCGAGCACCTGGAGCTCGGTGGTGGCCATCGCGAACCCGATGCAGCGGCGGGCCCCGCCCCCGAAGGTGACGAACGCGCCAGGCCGCACCTCCTGGTGCGCTGGGTGCCCCTGGATCCACCGGCCGGGCTCGAACCGCTCGGGCTCGGGCCACCAGCGAGCGTCGCGCTGGGTGACCCAGGCCGAGTAGAGCAACATCCGCCCCCGGGGGATCGTCGCGCCGCAGACCTCGACGTCCTGGTGGACCTTCCGTCCGCTCATCGCGCCAGGCGGCCACAGCCGCAGGGACTCCGACACCACGCCCTGGAGGAACGGCATCCGAGACAGCGCGGCCGCGTCCGGGGGCGCACCGCCCGGCAGCTCCCGCTCGGCCTCGGCGCGCAGCTCGGCCAGGACCGCTGGCCGGGACCACACGGCGTGCACCAGCCACGCCGCAGCGGCCGCGGTAGTGTCGTAGCCGGCGGCGATGAGGCTGACCACCTGGTCGCGCAGCTCGGCGTCGTCGAGCGCATCGCCGTCGACCGCCTCCATCAGCCAGGCGAGCACGTCGTCGTCGTCGCCCGGCCGCTCCTCGGATGCCGGGCCGGCGGCGAGCACCGAGCGCCGCCGGGCGATCTCCTCGTACACCAGCGCGTCGGCCGCATCGCGCGCGGCCATGGCTCGCCGGTACGGCGGGAACCACGGCCGGTCGATGCGGGCGGTGGGCGGCCGCTGGACGTAGGCGAGGGCAGGCTCGAGCAGGTCGCCGAACCGTTGGGCCTGCTCGGCGAACTGATCGCCGAACAGCGTCCGCACGACGATGCGGCGGATGCACCCGCGCATCGCCTCGTGGACCTCGACCGTGGCGCCATCGGCCCATCCCTCGGCCAGCCGGCGCGCCTCCTCGGCCATCACCGCCACGTAGCCGTCGATGCGCCGCCGGTGGAACGCCGGCTGCACGAGCTTGCGGCGGCGGTCGTGGTCGGGCCCGTCGGTCACGACCAGCGCGGTCGGCCCGTCGACGGGGATCAACGTGGCCAGCACCTCGCCCCACGTCAGGCGGCCGGCCTGCTCCGACAGGATCGCCTCGTTGGCTTCGGCGCCGAACGCGAACGTGAACCGGCTCGGCCCGTAGCCGACGTCGACCACGTCGCCGAGCTGGGCGATGTCGACCAGCGCCCGGTGGGGTCGGCGCGCCATCGCCGTGGCGAACCGGGCCGATGCCAGCGGTCCGGGGCGGGTGGCCGTCTTGCCGGGTGCGTCGGGCACCCGCCCAGTCTGGTCGAACCGGTGGTCAGGCGGCTCGACGCAGCCGTCGACGGCTGAGCGCGACGAACGCCGCGCCAAGGGCCACCAGGGTGGCGCCGAGCAGCACCGGCGAGCCGGTGGAGCTGCCGGTGCGGGCCAGCGTGCCGCTGCCCACGTCGCCCTGGCCACCGCTGCCCTGGTCGGCGCCGCCCGAGGCGACGTCGCCGCCCTCGCTGGTGGTGGTCGATCCACCGTCGGCCTCCGAGGTGGACGAGGTCGGCGCGCCCGTGGTCGAGGTGCTGCTGCCCGGGATGGTCGACGTCGTCGTGCTGGTCGTCGACGAGGTCGGCGGCGCGGTCGTCGATGTCGTGGTCGAGGTGGTCGAGGTGGTCGAGCTCGTCGTCGGCGGCGTGGTCGTCGACGTCGTGGACGTCGTGGTCGAGGTGGTCGTCGGCGGCGCGGTCGTGGTCGTCGGCGGCGCGGTCGTGGTCGTCGTGGTCGTCGAGGTGGTGGTGGGCGGCGCCGTGGTCGTCGTCGGCGGCGCGGTCGTGGTCGTGGATGTCGTGGTCGAGGTCGTCGTCGGCGGCGCGGTCGTGGTCGTCGACGTGGTCGTGGTGGTCACGAGGGCCTTGACGAAGGTGTTGGCCGATGCCTCGAGGCCCGAGCTGCCCCCGGTGGCCGTGATGGTGTGGTCGCCGGGCTCGTCGGGCACCACGATGTCGGCGCTGGCCGTGCCGAGCGCATCGGCGTCGACCGTGGCGAGGTCGATCGGCACCGAGTGGAACGTGAAGGTGACCGCCTCGCCGGGGTGGAAGCCGCCGGCGGTGAGGGTGACCTGGTCGCCGACGGTGACCTCGGCCGGGAGCCCGTCGAGGGTGAGCGGCAGCGGATCGACGGTGATGGTCGTGGTCGCCGTGGCCGCCAGGTGGTTGGCGTCGGTGGCCTGGTCGGCGGTCAACGAGCAGGCGCCGGGCCCGGTGAAGGTGACCTTCCCCGCCGCGTACGTGCAGGGGCCGTCGGTCGACCAGGAGATGGCGCCGGTCGACGCCGAGGTGGCCGACACGTCCACCGGCGCATCGCCGAACGTGACGCTCGTCGGTGCCGTGATGGTGAGGGTGGTGGTCGCCTTGCCCACCACGATCGTCTTGGACGCGGTGGCGGCCGCGTAGTCGACGGTGGCCGCCTGGTCCGCCGTCACCACGCAATCACCAGCACCCGAGAACGACACCTTCCCGGCGGCGTAGGCGCATGGACCGGTCGTCCACCACGTGATCGCCCCGGACGAAGCCGAGGTGGCCGACACGGCCACGGGCACATCGCCGTAGGTGGCGCTCGAAGGTGCGGTGACGCTGAGGCCGCTCGTGCCGAGGCCGACCACGATCGTCTGCGGCACGGAGGCGGCGAGGTAGTTCGCGGTCGCCGCCTGGTCGGCGGTGACGACGCAGTTGCCAGCACCCGTGAACGTCACCTTGCCGGCGCCGTAGGTGCACGGGCCGCTCGTGGACCAGGTGATCGTGGCCGGCGAGGTCGAGGTGGCCGAGACGGCCACGGGGGCATCGCCGAAGGCGGCGTTGGAGGGCGCCGTCACCACGAGGTCGGGCGGCCTTGGCCACGACGATCGTCGAGGACGCCGACGTGGCGGCGTAGTCGGACGCCGCCGCCTGGTCGGCGGTCACCACGCAGTCGCCGGCGCCGGAGAACGAGACCTTGCCCGCGGCGTAGGCGCAGGGCCGCTGGTGGACCAGGTGATGGTCCCGGACGACTCGGAGGATGCCGACACCGCCACCGCGGCGTCGCCGAACGTCGCCGACGCCGGCGCCGTGACCTGGAGGGTGGGCACCGCCTTGGCCACCACGATCGTCGAGGACGCCGACGTGGCGGCGTAGTCGGACGCCGCCGCCTGGTCGGCGGTCACCACGCAGTCGCCGGCGCCGGAGAACGAGACCTTGCCCGCGGCGTAGGCGCAGGGGCCGCTGGTGGACCAGGTGATGGTCCCGGACGACTCGGAGGATGCCGACACCGCCACCGCGGCGTCGCCGAACGTCGCCGACGCCGGCGCCGTGACCTGGAGGGTGGGCACCGCCTTGGCCACCACGATCGTGGACGATCCCGTGGCCGTCGTGTAGTCGGCGGTGGCTGCCTGGTCCGCCGCCACCACGCAATCACCAGCACCCGAGAACGACACCTTCCCGGCGCTGTACGCGCACGGCCCGTCGGTCGACCACGTGATCGCCCCCGACGACGCCGACGACGCCGACACCCCCACCGGCGCATCCCCGAACGTCGCCGACGCCGGCACCGTCAGCGACAGCACGGGCGCCGCCTTGGCGACCACGATCGTGGACGATGCGGAGTCGGCCAGGTCGTCGGTGGTGGCCGCCTGGTCGGCCGTCACCACGCAGTCACCGGCGCCCGAGAACGACACCTTCCCGGCGCTGTACGCGCACGGCCCGTCGGTCGACCACGTGATCGCCCCCGACGACGCCGACGACGCCGACACCGCCACCGGCGCATCCCCGAAGGTGGCCGCAGAGGGTGCGGTGACCACGAGCCCGGGGGCCCGCTTGGCCACGTCGATGGTGGCCGACGAGGTGTCGGCCAGGTAGTTGGCATCGGCGACCTGGTCGGCCGTCACGATGCACGAGCCCGCCCCGGAGAACGAAACCTTCCCGCTGCTGTAGGCGCAGGGCCCGTCGGTCGACCAGGTGATGTCGCCGGTGGACGACGACGTGGCAGACACGGCGACGGGCGCATCGCCGAAGGTCGCAGCCGATGGCGCCGTGACGCTCAGGCCAGGGTCGCCCTTGGCGACCACGATCGTGGCCGAGGTCGATGCAGCCACGTAGTCGGCATCGGCCGCCTGGTCCGCCGTCACGACGCAGTCGCCGACCCCGGTGAACGACACCTTGCCGGCGTCGTAGGCGCAGGGCCCGGTCGTGGACCAGCTGACCGCACTGGTGGAGCTCGACGTGAGCGACACCGCCACGGGCGCGTCGCCGTAGGCCGCGTTGGACGGCGCCGAGAGGGTCTGGGTCGGCGTGCCCTTCGCCACGACGATCGTGGCCGACGCCGTGGCCTCGAGGTAGTCGTCGTCGGCGGCCTGGGTGGCGGTGACCACGCAGTCGCCGGCCCCGGAGAACGAGACCGCCCCGGCGTCGTAGGCGCACGGCCCGGTGGTGGACCAGGTGATGGCGCCGGTGGCGTTGGACGTGGCCGTGACGGCCGCGGGCGGGTCACCGAAGGTGGCCGCGGCGGGCGCGTCGACCGCCAGGGTGGCCGTGCCCTTGCCAATCGTGATCGTCATGGGCTCGCCGAGGATGGCGCCTTGCTGGTTCGCGCTCTGCAGCGTGAACGTGTAGGTGCCGGCTGCGGTCGGCGTGCCGGCCAGCACGAAGCAGCCGGCGTTGCAGGCGAGCTTGAGCCCGGGCGGCAGGGTGCCCGAGGCGACCGTGACCTTGTTGGCACCGAACGAGCCGGAGGGGTCCTGCGGGATGCCGTCGCGCGTGGCGTAGGGGACGCCGACGGTCCCGTCGGGGGGCACGGCGCCATCGGTCGGGAACGCGGGCGGCCACTCGAAGACGGCGATGCCGATCGGGCCGCCGTTGCCCCCGTCGAGCCAGGTCCGCGGCGCCAGCGGGTTGCGGTTCGTGGCGAACCACTGGATGCCCTGGCGCAGCCCGCTGCCAGTGGTGGTGTACAGGTTGCCCGAGGCGTCGATGGCCATGCTCTCGAGGGCGAAGCCGTCGAGGGGCCTCGTGTACAGGTTGGTGGGGGCCGAGTCCCCCGGGTGCAGCACGGCAAGGTAGGGGTCGGTCGTCAGGTACAGGTCGCCGGCGGCGTCGACCGCGAGGCCCCGGATGAAGTCCGAGCGGAAGAGGGTGCTCTTCGTGCCGGTGGGCGTGACCTCCAAGACGATGCCGCCACCATCGCGTGCGGCCGCGATGTACACGTTGCCGGACTGGTCCACGGCCAGCGCCTGCGGGTTGGTGAAGTCGTCGCCCGGGTTGGTGTCGGATCGGGCGATGTAGGTCTGGAAGCCGGTGGGCGAGATCTTGGCCACCCGCTGGGCACTGATGTCGGCCACGTACACGTTGCCGACGATGTCGGCGGCCACGGCGTAGGGCTCCACCCAGTTGCGCCCGATCGTGGTCTGGGTCCCGTCGGGGGCGACGTCGAGGACCCGGGCGTTGCCGCTGTCCGCGATGTAGACGTGGCCGTTGGGCCCCACCGCCACGCCGGTCGGGCGGTTCAGGCCGGTGCCGACGGTGCCGAGCACGGTGGGGCTGCCGCCGGAGCCTGCGTTGTAGTGGTCGTACTGCACGACCGTGCTGGTGCTGGCGTTGGCGACGAACACGTCGCCGTAGTGGGGTGCGACGCGGGCGGCGCCGGCGGTGATCGACCGGGCGACCCCGATGCCGAGCGGGACGAGGACCGCCAGGAGGAGGGCGACCACCGTGATCGTGCGCGTCGACACCCGACGGCACTCCCTGACCAGCGCTGCCATGACCCCTCCAGGACCGTTACTGCAAGTTGCAGGACTCTACCCTGCAACTTGCAGCTTCAACGATCGGGCGAGGTGGGAGGCTCGGGCGCCGGGTCGGCGAAGGTCAGCGAGCGCTCGAGGGTGGCGTAGGCCCGGTCGGCCTGGGCCTGGGCCGGGGTGGCCGCGTCGGGCCAGTCGGCGATCTCCTCGCGCGCCCACGTGGCCCACCGCACGATGTGGTCGAAGTGCTCGACGGTGAACCGGTTGACCATGGCGAACAGGTGGAGGCGGTCCGGGTGGGTGCCGCCCTTGGTGGCGAGCATGAACCGGGCGTGATCGATGAACAGGTCCCGGGTGGCCTTGGCCTGCTCCGCCATCGTCGCCAGGTTCGCGTCGAGGTCCTCCACGGTGCCCTGGTCGGCGAGCAGGACGCGGACCATGCCCTCGAACTCCAGCGCCGAGGGGGCCACGTCCCCATCGGCCAGCCACTCCCGCAGGGCGTCGACCCCGGCCGGGGTGATCGAGTACACGGTGCGGTTCCGGCCACCGGACGACTCGGTGCGAGCGGCGGCGAGGCCCTCCTCCACCAGCCGCTTGGGCGCGTTGTAGAGCTGGCGGCCGGCCCGCGGCCACAGCTCGGTGACGCCGCGGCCGAGCTGCTCGGCGAGCTCGTAGGCCGACCAGTCGCGGCTGCAGAGCAGCCCGAGGATCAGGTACGAGGTGGTCGTCCGCTTGGCCATCGGGGTCGCCCCGGGGACCGCCGTGGCCACCGGGATCTGCTCCTCCCGCCCGATCGTAGGAGAGGGACCGTCGCTCCGGCGGCGCCGTACCATCGGGCCATGCACCGGATCTTCACCATGCCCGTGGCCGACGTGTACCCGGCCTACGTGAACAAGGTGGAGCGCAAGGGCCGGACCAAGGCAGAGCTCGACCAGGTGATCGAATGGCTGACCGGGTTCGACGATGCCCAGCTGCGCCACCACCTCGAGGTGGGCACCACCTTCGAGGAGTTCTTCGCCCAGGCCCACCTCAACCCGAAGGCGGCCGACATCAAGGGTGTGGTGTGCGGTGTCCGCGTGGAGGACGTGGAGGACCCGCTGATGCAGAAGGTCCGCTACCTGGACAAGCTGGTCGACGAGCTGGCCAAGGGCAAGGCCATGGAGAAGGTCCTGCGCTCCTGAGCCACTACGGCTGGGGGTCGGGACGTCCCCACGCATCGAGGCGGACGGTCACCTCCGGGTGGACCCGCACCAGGCCGAGGCGCGGTGGCTGCAGGCCCCAGGCCCGCACGTCGAAGCGCTCCTGGCCGGCCAGGTGGACCTTGCCGTCGACGACCGCCACGGCCAGCTCGCCGATCACCTCCTGGACCTCGCCGCGGAAGGCGATGGTGCCGCGGAGCTTGGCCCGGTCCGCGGCGAGCCGCTTGGAACCGGTGACCGTGCCGACGATCTCCGGGTGGCGGCGGGCGTCGATGCGGCGCCTGGTCTCGGCGTCCACGAGGGGGTTGCCGGAGCGGAGGCGGTCGACCTCGATGCGGACCTCGCCCTCCACGTTCGGGCTGGCCGCCACGTCGCCGCCGTCGAGCTCGATCGCCACCCACCCCGCGAGGCCGGTGGCGCTGGCGTGGATCGGGTGCACCGACGACGAGCCTTCGATCCACACCTGGGACCGCTCGGGGTCGAGCCGGAACCTCGCCGCTGCCATCCGGCGAACCTACCGGTACCATCCGGCGCGCGCCGACGGGACCGTCGGCCGCGAGGGAGGACCCGAGATGGCGTCGACGCCGGACCTGACCGTGACCCGCGACGTGGCCGCACCGGCCGAGGCGGTGTGGGCGCTGGTGAGCGACCTGACCCGCATGCCGGACTGGTCACCCGAGAACGACGAGGTCGTGTGGCTGGGCGGCGCCACCGCGATCGCCGTCGGCGCCAAGTTCCAGGGGACCAACCACCACGGCAAGCGGTCCTGGAAGACCACCGGCGAGGTCACCTCGCTCGAGCCCGGCCGGAGCCTCGCCTTCCTGATCACCGCAGGGCCGATCAAGGTCGCCGAGTGGGGCTACGCCGTGGAGGCCACCGAGGGCGGCTGCCGGCTCACCGAGACCTGGACGGACCGCCGGGGCGGCTTCATGAAGTTCGCCTCGAAGCTGGTGACTGGCGTCGAGGACCGCGAGGCCCACAACAGCAGCGGCATGGAGGCCACCCTCCAGCGCATCGCCGCCGCCGCCGAGGGCGAGTCTCCCTGCCCCAGCCCCTGACCAGCCCCTGACCCCCTGGCCCCACCGCTGCGACCGCACCCGTCGCGCACGCGCATAGATGCTCTTGCACATATATATGGGTGAAGGTATGTTCTGGCCATGCCCGCAGACCTGGCCGTCCTCGAGGTGATCGCCGAGCCCACGCGGCGCCGGATCCTGGAGGCGGTCCGCACCGGCGAACGTTCCGTCGGCGAGCTCGTGGAGGCGGTCGGCATGCACCAGCCGGGCGTCTCCCGGCACCTCCGGGTGCTGCGCGACGCCGGCCTCGTCGACGTCCGCAAGGACGCTCAGCGCCGCCTCTACCGGCTGCGCCCCGAGCCGCTCATGGAGCTGGACGCCTGGCTCGAGCCCTACCGGGCCACCTGGGCGAGCCGGCTCGACGCACTCGAGCGGCACCTCGAGCGCACCTCCACACCCATCGACCCACCCACCGGGGAGCCCACGTGAACCAGCCCGACGCCGCCTACGACGGCACCATCGAACGCACCCCAGAGGGCGGCGTGATCCGCTTCGAGCGCAACCTCCCCTACCCGATCCGCGACGTGTGGTCGGCCATCACCGAGCCGAGCCGGCTCGCCGAGTGGTGGCTGCCCTTCGAGGCCGACATCACCGTGGACCTGCGCGAGGGCGGTGAGATGCGCTTCGTCGGGCGCGGCGAGGACGCGCCCGAGTTCACGTGCGCCATCTTGCGCGTCGAGGCGCCGATGCTGCTGGAGCACACCCACCCTGGCGGCGAGTCCCGGATGCGCTGGGAGCTCGAGGCGACCGACGCCGGCTGCACCCTGCGCCTCTGGCACATCGTGACCGACGTCCCCGGCGCGATCGATGCGAACTACGTGGTCGGCCTGCACACCTCGCTCAGCCGGCTCGAGCCGAGCCTGGCCGGCACCCCGGTCGACTGGGACTGGGCGGCGTTCGCCGAGGCGCAGGCGGCCTACGCCGAGATGGGCCTCGCCGCCGAGGAGGAGGGGTCGTGAGCCAGCTGCTGCGGGTCCAGAACTTCGGCGTGTCGCTCGACGGCTACGGCGCCGGCGAGGGCCAGAGCCTCGAGCACCCGTTCGGGCACGCGAACCCCATGGACTTCTTCTGGTGGGCGGGCGCCACGGCGCACTGGCCGAACCGGAGCGAGCCGGGCGGCACGCTCGGCCTCGACGACTACTTCACCCGGGACTTCACCAACAACATCGGCGCCGAGATCATGGGCCGCAACAAGTTCGGGCCCATCCGCGGCCCGTGGCCGGACCTCGAGTGGCAGGGGTGGTGGGGCGACGAGCCGCCGTTCCACACGCCGGTGTTCGTGCTGACGCACCACCCGCGCCCCAGCCTCACGCTCGCCGACACGACGTTCCACTTCGTGGACGCCAGCCCGGCCGAGGTGCTGGAGCAGGCGAAGGCGGCCGCCGACGGCAAGGACGTGCGGCTCGGCGGCGGGCCGAGCACGGTCCGCCAGTTCCTCGAAGCCGACCTGGTCGACACGCTCCACGTGGCCCTCGCCCCGATCGAGCTCGGTGGAGGCGAACGGCTGTGGGAGTCGCCCGACGACCTGCTCGACCGCTTCCACCGCGAGGAGGTCCCGAGCCCCTCGGGCGTCACCCACCTCCTCTACTGGCGCCGCTAGGCCGACCGGTCCTCGGCCGGTGCGTACGATGCGCACCGCACGCAGGTGGCGGCGGGTCGCCGGCGACGATCGACCGAAGGCGCCCCCATGACCATCCCGACCGACCCCTCCGAGGTCACCGCCACCAGCGTCACCGAGCTGGTGCGCACCCGGCACCCCGACGCGACGATCGGCGAGGTCGAGGTGGTGGAAGCCCACCTGTTCGGCGGCGGCGACGCCTCGACCGCGGGGCGCATCGACATCCGCGTCGCCGACGTCTCCGGGGTGGAGCTGCCCGAGCGCCTGGTGGTGAAGGTGGCCCGGCCGGACCTGCCGGCCACGCCGCTGTACCGGAACGAGGTGGCGGTGTACGCCCACCTGCGAGACGAGCTCTCGGTCGAGACCCCAGGCTGCTTCGGCGCCCGGTTCGACGACGAGACGGGCCGGTTCGGGCTGATCCTGGAGGATCTGCGAGCCAGGGACGTCACGTTCGCCAACGCCCTGGTGCCGATCGAGCTGGGGTCGGTGCGCTCGGTCCTTTCACAGGTGGCGTCGATCCACGCCGCCCACTGGTCCTCGCCGCGCTTCGAGGGCGACCTGGGCTGGGTCCAGCGCCACACCGAGGGCGACCTGCACACCCTGTTCACCCATCCCGGCCTCGTCCCGGCGATGATCCGCTCGGAGGTGGCGACCGAGCCGTTCAAGGCCGAGATCGTCGCGTCGGTCGGCCAGTCGCCCGATGCCCTGCTCGAGCAGGTCCAGCGGGCCCAGGCGACCCAGGCGGCGCTGCCGACCACGCTGGTCCACGGCGACCTGCACGTCGGCAACACGTACTACCTGCCCGATGGCAACGGCGGCTTCGTGGACTGGCAGCTCACCTCTCGCGGCCGCTTCATCCACGACGTCGCGTACTACCTGATCACCTCGATGCCCGCCGATGTCCGCCGGGCCAACGAGCGAGCGCTGCTCGACGGCTACCTGGCCGAGCTGCGCGCCCTCGGCATCGATGCGCCGTCGGTCGACGAGGCCTGGGAGGAGTACCGGGCGGCGGCAGCCTGGTGCCTCTACATCGGGTGGCTGACGACGCCGGTCGCCAACTACGGCTGGTCGATCACGGTGGTCAACCACATCCGGCTCGCGACCGCCTACCGGGACCTGGGCACCGCCGACGCCATCGCCGCCCTCCCCTAGGCACCCCCACCCCGCCGGCAGGCGCCGGTCAGCCTCCGGTCAGCCCAGGGCGCCGAGGACCTCGTCGAGCTGGGCGAACGTCTCGTCGACCGCATCGGTGGCGCCGGCGCCGGCCTCGAACGCCTCCTTCGACGGGAACAGCTCGCGCATGGTGAGCAGGGTCCGACCGTCTCGCTCCTCGAAGGTGACGGTGGTGACCGAGCCGTCCCCACCGCCTTCCTCGTTCGTCCAGACGATGCGCTCCGCTGCCACCACCTCGAGGTAGCGGCCGTGGAAGTCCATGCCCGGCCCGAAGTTCAGCCGGTAGGTGCCGCCGGTGCGGACGTCCATCTCGCAGTCGTGCAGCTCCATGCCGAGCGACCGGGGGACCCACCACCGCCGGAACAGCTCCGGGTCCGCCCAGGCCTGGAACACCAGGCGGGCCGGTGCGTCGAACCAGCGGGTGACCACCAGCTCGCAGTCGGAGCGTCGCTCGACCGTCGTGCGCTTGCCCTCGGGCTCAGCCTTGCTCGTTGCGTCCATCCATCGCTTCCTTCCGCTTCAGCTCGTCGATGACCTCGTCCAGTGCGGTGAACCGCTCGTCCCAGAGGCGCTGGTACTGCGCGACCCAGGCGGCGACCTCGTCGAGGCGGCGTCGACCGATCCGGCACCGCCGCACCCGGCCGACCTTCTCGGTGACGACGAGGCCCGCGTCTTCGAGGACCCCGACGTGCTTGCGCATGCCGGTGAGGGTCATGTCGAACCGCTCCGCCAGCTCCGAGATCGAGGCCTCGCCCCCACCCAGCTGCTCCAACACCCCCCGCCGCGTGCCGTCAGCCAGCGCAGCGAACGATGCGTCGAGCGCCTCCACATACTGAACCATGTAGTTCAGTATGCACGCCAGGCCGCCATCCGGCAAGGCCGGCTCCGGGACTCACCCGGCACCAGGAGCTCCCCGAAGCTGCTTGACGACAAGACGGGGCACGATCCCACCGGCGTGGGGGTTGACGACGCAGACCAGGACGACGCAGACCAGAACGTCGAGGATGACGACCGGCCCAACTTGGGAGATCAGGGCCCGTGTCCTGCGGGTACCTGGCGCTTAGGACAGGACCTGAACCTCGGCTTCGGGCGGACCAGAGTTTCCGACCTCGCTCAGGTTGAGGGCACACCGGTAGATCGGGGCGACGTCGTAGCGCACCCCGTAGCCCGGTCCTTTGAACATCCGGATGACCCCGATGTCCCGGAGTCGGTCGACGGCAAGGTCGCCCTCAATGCTCGAGCCCAACCGAAGGCGTTCCATGAGCTGGTCCTTGTCCTCCCAGACAGGCTCACGTCCCTCCAGGGTCGCCAGGTATGGCCTTACATCGGAGAAGGTGCCACGCAACGTGTCCAGCGCAAAGTCCGACACTCTGCTGTACGCGCTCTTCACGTTCTCGTCGAAGAAGAGAACCTGCTCTGCGCGCTTCTCCTGCACGCCCCGGATTTCCTTCGTCTGACCTTGCCGGATGGCCTTGAGTCGGTCATCAACGGCGTAGGAGAACGCACTCAGAACAATCCGGGGGATGTGGCTCTCGCGGCCGTCCCTGCAGTGCGTAAGGAGCCACCGCCAAGGGACCTTCTTGTCGCAACGGACGTAGAGCGGCAGTCGCCTCTCAGAGCTGAGGTCGAAGACGACGTCGTACAGCAGGAACCGGCGATCGACCTGCTTCCCGATGTCGTACTTCTTGCCCACGATCTTCTCGTTGAACAGTGGCGAGAGCGAGGCACGACGGAGCACGAGGAGTTCGATGTCATCAGTCGACCAACGCAGGCGCTCGCGATGAGCGAGGACTCGATCGATGTTCTCGATGCTGCCGAACGTGCTGTCCAGACGCTCAAGCAGGTCCGTGCGGATGAACAGCTTGCACTGCCAGTTCTTTCCGCTCGCACTCAGGACCTGCATGGCACTGATAAACCCGCCCAAAGCTGCCGCCTGATGTTCGGTTTGGAGGCTGAATATCTCGTCGATGCGATCGACGATCACCCAGCAGCGCATGTTTGATCCCGCCAGCACCGATTGGAGCTCCCTCTCCACCGCTTGCAGAGCAGAGGACACATCCCCCTGCAGGCGCTCCCCAGCTTCCGCAGCGTCGGGAGCAAAGCGGAATGTGCGCATGAAGAACTGATAGAGGTTCCCTTGGTCCTTCCCCCCGTCGAGCGACGGCATGCCCGAGATCTCCGATCGGCAGGCCGCCGCCAGTCGCTCCCGGAGCTTGCGCAGGGTGTGACCATCGATCTGGGTCCGGTAGCTCGTCCCCGCCTCGGATGAGGTGAAGCGCCCAATAGCGTTGATGACCAAACCCGCGCAGTAGAGGCGCCATACCCTGTCCGAACCCTCCACGGTCGGCCGTTCGCGGACCGCCATGTTCTTCAGGTACCGGATGAGCGGATCCAACCACTCCCACGACTCCCCATCGTTCGGAAACGCCTCGACCCGGAGGACCGGATGTCCCGCCCGGGCCTCCTCCTGGAACCTCCCGCTGAAGTCGTCCATGAGCGCACGAGCCAGGGCAGTCTTGCCGGTGCCCTTCGGCCCTTCGATGAGCCAACAACGGTCCTGCTCAACGTTGATGTAGTCGTCCGTCGTGATGAACCACTCGTCGAGAGGAAGACTTCCGGCAGTCTCGTCCTCAGCGCGGAACATCTGGAAGACATCCCGCAGCTCCTCAAGGATCGCCTTCGAAAGTGTCGGGTCTTGCAGGACCGGCATGGGTTCTCCGTTACTAGTTGGTGGGAGGTGCGGACAGTGATGAGACAACGAAGGTCAGACGTATCAAGACCATGACCATCAACCAGATCTGGATCGCCGTGAGCAGCAGGAGCCACGCACCTGCTGAGGCGACTTCAGCTCCCCCAGCAACGAGCTCGCCGGCGCCCGCCGGAGCCGTCGAGCTTGCCTCGCGATTAACCACGATCACTGGCATGACTGATCCCTGATCAGCGGGTGGAAAGCATGTGACCGCGATGAGTGAGCAAGCGACCAGCGCGACGCAGAAGTAGACGGAATCAGCCAGATGGCGTCGCGGCTCCGGCGTGATCGTGGCAATCGCAAGGGCGGCCACGAGGATGCCCATCACCACCGCACCAAGTTGGAACGCAGCGGATGACACAGCCTGAGCAGCCGGTTCGCTGGGATCACGCACGGCCCAGAGGATGATGACTGCTGGCAGGAGCAGGAAACCGATCCACGCTTGGCGATGAATACCGCCGCGACCCCTCGACTCGATGCCGAAATACTCGCTCAAGTTCGCCCACCGTTCTGCGCCGATCCCTCCGATCCACCATATCGGAGGAGGGCCGCGGAGGATCCCGAAGGAGCGTATCGAGGTCCGCACCCGACCGCTGGCGTCAGGCGTGCTGGCGTGCATCCGTGATGCGGGTGCCCGTGGGCTCATGGGCGTGGCGGTCCACGGTGTGGCCGGCTCGGCTGCGAGGTCTGGCACCAACCTCTCCGCCAGAACGACCGCCGCTTCAGCAGAACTGACCGGCGCCGACCGATCGCGCCACGGCATCCGAGGTGCCGAAAACGCACAAGACCCTGGGAATCCCAGGGTCCAGACGCCGAAATAATCGGAACTTGGTGGCGGGGGCAGGATTTGAACCTGCGACCTTCGGGTTATGAGTGGCCAAACAGCGTTCGGCGGGGTCCGGCGCCATACGCCCACTGAGGGAGTTTCACCAAGTCAGGCACCCATTTGTCGCCCTGCCGATTCGGACCGATGACGGCCAGTTCGGAGCGGTCGGTGGTACATGGGTGGTACATGGAAGCGGCCACCGATCCGCTTAGGCCAGTCCCTCAGCGAAAGCCCAGCGGTGGTTCGACGCCGAGGGCCGCCGAGGAGCGGAAATCCCATGGGTAGATGGACCAGGTGAAGCCCACGATCACCTGACCGATCGTCTCGAACGACTTGCGTTCCTGCGTCGCCACCTCGGTGAAGGATGAGATGTCCACCCCACGAGAGCGCACCTCGTGGTTGGAGTCGAGAATGAATCGCCCTGGGTTCGTTGGAGGCTCCTGACCTTGGAAACGAGGATGGAGTCATGCCGAAGGACAAGACACCGGGGAGGCCGACCACGCGTCGGTACTCCGATGAGGAGAAGGCCCAGGCGGTGCGGCTGGTTCGCCAGCTGCGTGCCGAGCTGGGGACCGAGCACGGGACCGTCAAGCGGGTCGCGGAGCAGCTCGGGTATGGGACCGAGTCGGTGCGGGCGTGGGTGCGTCAGGCGGACGTCGACGGGGGCTTGAAGGCCGGCCGGTCGGCGGAGGACGAGGCGCTGATCAAGGAGCTACAACAGCGCAACCGTGAGCTCGAGCGGGCCAACAAGATCCTCAAGAAGGCGTCCGCGTATTTCGCCCAGGCGGAGCTCGACCGCCCATGAAGGTGCTCGTCGGGTTCATCGACGAGCACCGTGCCGAGTTCGGAGTCGAGCCCATCTGCGAGCAACTCGAGATGGCTCCGAGCACCTACTACGCCGCCAAGAAGCGTGAGACCGCCCCGTCGAGACGCGCCCGGCGTGACGCGGAGATGGCTCCGGTGATCG
The DNA here is from genome assembly GCA_046331115.1 of Acidimicrobiales bacterium. Classification (GTDB taxonomy): domain Bacteria; phylum Actinomycetota; class Acidimicrobiia; order Acidimicrobiales; family Iamiaceae; genus Aquihabitans. Next base: position 6,646 of record JAXLRJ010000024.1, on the reverse strand, counting down.
AGGCGCTGTGGTTGAAGAACCGCAAGGTCTACGGGGCCGACAAGCTCTGGCGCGCCGCCCGGCGGGCCGACCATGACATCGGCCGGGACCAGGTGGCGCGTCTGATGCGTGACCTGGGCATCTGCGGCGTGTCGAGGCAGCGCAAGAAGGTGTTCACCACCCGAGCGGACCCCGACGCCGTGCGCGCGCCGGACCTCGTGAACCGCGACTTCACGGCGGAGGCCCCCGACCGGCTCTGGGTGACCGACCTGACCTACGTGCCCACCCGATCCGGGATGGCGTATGTGTGCTTCATCGTCGACGCCTACTCCCGGCGGATCGTCGGCTGGCGCGTCGCCGCCAACATGAAGACCGACATGGTCCTCGATGCGCTCGAGATGGCGCGGCGCACCCGCGGGTCCCAGCGGCTCGTCGGGCTCGTGACACACGCGGATGCCGGGTCGCAGTTCACGTCGGTGCGATTCACCGAGCGACTCGACGAGATCGGGGCCCGACCCTCGATCGGCACCGTCGCCGATTCCTACGACAACGCGCTCGCCGAGACCACGAACGGGCTCTACAAGACCGAGTGCGTCTACGGGCCCGACGCCCCCAGGCCGTGGGAGGACGTCGACGAGCTCGAGCTCGCCACCCTCACCTGGGTGCACTGGTTCAACCACGACCGGCTGCACCGCTACTGCGGCCACGTCCCGCCCGCCGAGTTCGAAGCAGCGTTCTACGCTGCCCAACAGACCGACCCCGCCGGGGTTGGAAACCAATAGCCCGAGCCTCCATCAAACCCAGGGCGATTCACTATCGATGCCGCCTCGGCGTCGCGTTGGGCAAGCCTCTCTTCTTCCGAAAGCTCCGGCTCGGCCACCGCGTCAGGGGTCTCCGCCAGCGGCACACCGTGCCGCGGCTCATCGTCGCCTTCTATCTCGGCGTCGAGGCCGAGGCCCGCCGGACCGCCAGTGCCTTGGGAGTCAGGAATCGCGGCCAGCGTGACAGCGATGTGCAGCAGGTTGACGTACCCGAGTCCTGACACCTCGAGGCGCCGCGCCAGCAGGCGATCGTCAATCGACCCGAGAAGCAGCTCGAGCACCCGCGCCAGGTAGGCGTCGTCGACAACTTGGCCACCGATAAAGGAGAACTGCTCGCTGACGCCGGCAGAGAGAGCGGTGAGGTGCGTGCGGATCCGGTTATTCACCGAGTCGATCAGGGCGTCTTCGCTGAGGCGTTCAAGGAGACGGCTGGCGAGTGAGCGGAGATCGGTAAGGCTGCGCCCTCCTGTTCGGCGTTGCTGTTCAGCCCGGAACAGCTCGATGAGCACCTGAGCTTCGCGGCGGGCAAGCTCATCGATCGGGTTCCGGTGAGCCGGGAGCAGGATCAGCCGAACGGCTTCCGCTCCCTCCGGGAGCGCGCCAGCCGGTGACGACCGCACACGGCCAAGGTTCCTCGTGAGATCGCGTGTCCAGGTCGGGGCGGTGGCCCCGGACGCCTGCAGGGATGTGCCCAATCGGCTCTCCGTGTCCCCAGCGGGAGCGAACTCGTACGCGACCTCGATCGTCCGCGGAGTCCTGTCGCTGAGGGTGGCCGTCGAGGGGTTCGTGAGTTGGGGGAACCGATGACCGTGCCCAAGGTACAGAGCGTCGGCGAGTGTGGTCTTGCCCGCACCGTTGGCCCCAACGAGCACGGTGAAGCGCCCAGGGAACGAGCACTCGATCGCCGACTCGGCGGCCGCTCGAAAGCCTTCGACCCTGACCCGGTTCAAGAACACAGCGCTACCTGGGGGCTCGTGGCGATGCGATTCGCCAGTGCCGCCACCTGTGCGAGCAGGGCGGTGGGGTCGCACCCGAGGTCGAGCGTGTGGGCGTGGATCTTGATGTCGGCGTGACGAACGGTGTGAGCAACCTCATCGGCATTGCCCTTGGCGTAGACGAGGTGACCGTCGTCGAGTTGCAGCGCTGTGCAGTACGCGAGCATCTGGTAGAGGTCGGCGTCGGGGAACCCGGCGGGCTTCTCGGCCTTGTACTTGGCGTCGATCACCGCGGCGGGTGCTGCGTCTTGGTACCAGACGAGGTCTGGGCGCATGGCGATCGCTTCGTCGACGTCGAGGTGGTGTCGGTCCTGGGCTCGGGTCCATCCCCCGTGTTGTTTGAGCGACTCGGTGAGCGCAGCAGTCAAGAAGTTTTCGTAGACCTTGGCCATGTCCACGACGAAGCCACCGGCGCGCACCGTTCCTGGCGCCTGGTCGACGGCGTTTCGTCGCAGCAGCACCTCTGCCAGCCAGAGGGCGACGTGGTATCGCTCGTTCAGGCGGCTCGGCCGCCACTGCGGCAGAGGTCCGCCACGCACGGGCGAGCTGACGTCCGCCAACGCCTCCAGGCCGTCGCAACCTCGACCGAATCGGAGCAGGCACGCCGAGGCGCGTAGAGCGTCTCGGTTGCGCCGCGGGAGTTGGTTCTCGGCGATGTCGACGGTGTGGTCGTCGTATCGGACGAGGAGGACGGCGATGCCGAAGCGCTGCCGTACCTGGTCTTGTTCTCGTAGGCGACCGCGCAGGACCGTGAGCGAGTCGTCGACCTCCGTGTAGCCCTGGAGCAGGCCGGTCTCGATCGCGCTCGGCTTGGTCTGCGAAGGCTTGCGCCAGGACAGGTACGAGGTCGTTGACCTCTGCCAGTGCGACCTGATCGGGTCGCCAGCCCGGGTTCTTGGCGTAGCCGAGGAGGAACAGCACCCGGGAGATGTGGACCTTGGGACGGATCCAGACGGTCACGTCACCTACGGAGACAACCCCGACCTTCGTGGACGGTCCGACCTCCCACTCGCCTCCCCCGACGCGGATGGCGGTGACCGCACCCGTTACGGCCAGAGCATCACCCACCTCGTCGGCGAGCGGGCCGACGAAGGGCTCGCCACCTTCGTGGAGGTGAAGGTCGGTCAAGGTGCCATCTCAGTCAGCTACGGCTTCAGCGTCGGCCGCTGTTGCGTCTTCGATGGCGTCGATGGGATCGGCAGGCGCATCTGGGACGGTCGCGGTCAGCAGACTGTCCAGGCGGTAGTGGCGTCGCACGCTCTCCCATTCGCCGTAGTGGTGTTCTTGGAGCAGGGGCAGGATCGAGGTCCGCCAGATGCGGTCGAGCCGTTCGGGTGAGTGGGCGTCGGCGGCGGTGCTCTTCATGAAGTACGAGGGACCAATGCGGAAGTCGGGGTCCTCGATGCGCTGGTTCAGGCGGGTGAGGAGCCGGGCGGCTGTGTCGCCGAGCCCGTGGTGAGCTGACCACCGCCCCAGGAGCGACTTGGTCGGCTCGGCATCAGGGGTGAGCTCCACGAACGCGAACCGGCGGCGCATTGCTGCGTCGATCAGGGCGATCGACCTGTCGGCGGTGTTCATCGTGCCGATCAGGTAGAGGTTCTTCGGAAGGGTGAAGCCTTCGTCGTCGGCCGAGTAGAGCAGGTCGACGGCCTGGTCGCGGTACTCCAGCAGGAAGTACAGCTCGCCGAAAACCTTGGCCAGGTTGGCCCGGTTGATCTCGTCGATGATGAGTGCGAACGCTTGGTCGGGGTGCTCGCGGGCTCGGTTCACGAGCTGGCGCAGCGGTCCGGCCTTCAGCTCGAAGCTGATCGTGCCCTCGGTGGTGCCAGGTGCAGGCCGGTACCCCTCGAAGAAGTCCTCGTAGGTGTACGCGGGATGGAACTGGACCAGCTTCACCTGCTCGGGGCCGACGAGGTCGGCAGCGAGCTTGCGGGCGATGTAGGTCTTGCCGGTACCGGGAGGCCCGTAGAAGATCACCTGACGACGCTCGTTGAGGAGGTCACCTACCTCTCCGAGCCATGGATGATCGACGAACAACTCGGTGGCGAGTGCCTCAGTCGGCTCGGGGAGCCGTTCATGACGGGCAGACCGCACAGCCGACTCCGCCTCCGGGTCACCAGCATCCGGCTCCACGAGGGCGTCGATCAGCGCAAGGTCCGCCGTGAGGTCGAGGACCGTGCTCCCACTTTGGAGACGGGCGGGTAGCGGATCGGGCAGACCCGCGAAGTCGACGGGAGCGTCGGCGTTGCGCCACTCAACGGCACGACGAAGGTTCGATCGGCCACCGTCGGAGTCGACGTAGTCCCAGTCGCCGGTTACATCTCCGAGGAAGACGTGGGACTCGCTCGTGGTGAGGATGACGTCACCCGCGTTGAACTTTGTGACGAAAGCGACGATCTCCTCGACCTTGGCCTTCAGCTCGTGATGCTTGAGGTGCGCGTAGTCCGCCTTGGCCATCTCCTCCAGCTCCGCAGCGGTAACTGCCGCCCGAGGCTCTCGGAGCTGCGACGCCGCCAGGCTGCAGAAGCCTTCGGACAACCACTCGGGCACCACGTTCACGCCCAGCACAGACGAACCCCGCACCAACCACGCCCCACGCTGCGCCGGCTTCGAGGCCTTCTCCCACTCCCGGTAGGTCAAGTTCGCTGCGAGGCGGAACGATTCAGGATCCGGGTACTGGTCAAGCACTTCACGCCCTTCGGGGGTCGCCGACCAGATGCCTCCACCGTCCTTCGTCATCCAGCCGGCCTTGACGGGGCCAACACTCGCCCACAGGAACCGCGCCGCCCATGCCGGTCGACCACTTCGTGTCGGGCTCGCTCTCATCCGGGGTCGGCTGCATCGCGGATTGAGGTGGTCAACGAATTCTCGACGCGGCTCGGCTCTCGTGCTGCGCCAGGTACGACAGCGCCTCGCGCAGGAACTCCCCGCGCGACTCGCTGCTGGGTTATCGCCACGATGACCTCACGATCTCGGCAACTCGGCCGCTCCAAACCTCGAACTCGGCACGCAGCATCCTCTAACCCTCCACGTCTCGCAGACCGAGCGCATCGCTCCATGAGGTCTCGAACCATGACCCGTCCGGCCGGATGCCCTCCGCGTCCACCTGACCTTCCAGGACGGCATCGACGTCTCGGGCGAGGCCGCTTGGACCGTCTCCTACGCGTTCGCGAAGTAGCCCAACCAGTCTGCGATGCAGACCGACGCGCACGCCCACGGCACCAAGATCGACGGCCTCGACCGCTTGGGGCGAGGCAGCGGCAAGCGTGTGGTCGCGGCCCCAATCAAGCACTCGAAGGAACGGCGCGTAGTACGCCTCCGCGTACAGGTCACGATCAACCGGCCAGGCCAGCGCGACCTCGCTCGGGTCAGGGTCGACCGCATGTAGCTCCATGGCACGACCCGGTGGAGGAAACTGAGCGACAACTCCGCAGGCGATCCAGGGAGGGGCGCCGCCAACCGATGCGACGTTGCTGGCCTGTGCCTTGACCTTCGCCGGGAGCGCCGACTCCATGCGGTTCGACCGACCCTTTGCCTCGACGACCGCCCATCCGCCTCGGCCCACTCCAAAGAGATCCGGGCGCTCCTTGCTTGGGCCGAACGTCACGCCATGATGCGCGCTGTACCGATCGACGTGCATCAGTCGCGCTACTCCGAGGTGCTGTTGAGCGAAGATCCCTGCCATCGCTTGGCCCAGGGAGTACGAGAGGTTCACCTTCTCCGAGCGGTCGAGGTCCGTCGCCAGAGCCGATCTGACCAAGCTCTGGCCCCACCCCTGTCGAACGTACGCCGGGACGAGTGCGGCCCGGTGCACGAACTCGGCGACTGACGCCCAACCGTGACGAACCTCATCGCCGGGTGCCCGACCAGTCACGAAGAGCGCAGCAGCGAGGTCTGCATCGGTGAACTGGGTTCTCAAGTGAGCCGGGAAGGCTCCAGGAGCGAATCCAGCAAAGGTCGTCGCAACTTCGAAGGTGCTCAAGGAGTCACCTCGGCCTGGAGATGTTCGTGCCGGGTTCTCACCCGCGTCCGATCGGTGTGCCGGTCAGACACGGTCGTACCAGTCCAGGATTCGATCCTTGGTGGCGTAGGTGCCGTGGGCCTTGCGGTCGCGCCTTTCGAGGACGGGGAACTGGTCGAGGACGTATGCCAGTTCCTCACGGGTGAGCTCGTAGACGTGCTTGGCCACGATGGCGTCGATCTCCGCGCGGGTCGTTGCCCGCTCTGCTGGGTCGACAAGCGCGGCCGTGGGCACGGAGCCCTCGGGAGCAGGCTCGCACCAGCCGTACTTGCTCATCGAGTTCCAGTACTCGGCCATCTCTGACGAGGTGCAGGTCAACCGCAGCACCAGAGGGGCCAGCCGATCGACGAGGGCGTGGTCTCGATCCCACCGTGGGAACGGCAAGTTGTCCATGACAGTGAACGACAAGGAGGGCGACGAGAGCCGCGACCGAGTCAGCCAGTCCATCGTGAAGGAATTCGCCACGGCCAGCCAAGGCAGGTATTGCCACTCCTCCCCGAAGTCGATCGTCGGCACTTTGTGTCCGCAGATCGCGCCAGGCGGGATCAGGGCCGCGACGAAGGACCGCTCGTTGCGGGGGTTGGCGACATCGCCGAACCCAATCCGGTAGTGGTCGCAGCGGTCGCCGAGCTTGCCCGGGATGTCTCGACGTGCGATGCGCCACTGCGGCACGATCGCCTTGTCGGGGTCGTCGAAGCCGTGGGCGTCCCACTTGGCGCTGTTGCCGTGGCCAGAGACGTAGTGCTTGGCGCGATGGTCGAAGTGGTCGATCATGCGGCCTTCGTACACGGGCAGCCCCGATTGGTCCGTCGTGAACAGTCCCGAGTCGT
>JAXLRJ010000023.1:0-57218 GCA_046331115.1 Acidimicrobiales bacterium | reverse complement strand
TGCTGGCGGTGGGCTGCATGTTCCTGGTCCGCCAGTGGATCGACGACCTCATCGACCGGGGCAAGGGCATCGACCTGCTCCAGCCGTTCTCGATCGGCAGCAGCGACGTGCTGCTCGCCTGCGTCATCGTCGGCGGCCTGGCCGTCCTGCTCAGCACGCTGAGCTCGCTGGTCGCCACCCGCCGGTTCCTCGACGTCTGACCTCCGCCCGGTGCCCGGGCCTAGCGGAGGCTGATGGGCAGGGCGTCGTAGCCGCGCAGGACGATCCGCCCGTTGTGGGTCGGCTCGCCAGCGCGGGCCATGTCGGGGAAGCGGCGCACGAGGCGGCCGATGGCCTCTTGGCCTTCGAGCCGGGCGAGGGCGGCGCCCAGGCAGTGGTGGATGCCCGAGCCGAACGAGACGTGCTCGCGGGCGTCGGCACGGTGCAGGTCCAGCTGGTCGGCTGACGGGCCGAACTTGTCCGGGTCCCGGTTGGCGGCGCCCAGGCAGGTCATCACCAGGTCGCCGGCTTCGAAGGTGACGCCCTCGAGCTCGACCGGCTCGATCATGATCCGCCGGGAGAACTGCACCGGGCTGTCCCAGCGCAGCAGCTCCTCGACCGCGTTGGTGGTCAGCTCAGGGTCCGCAGCGAGCTCGGCGCGAGCGCCCGGGTGGTCGAGCAGCGCGTTGGTGCCGTTGCCGATGAGGTTCACGGTGGTCTCGTGGCCGGCGAGGAACAGCAGCATCGTGTTCTCGAGCAGCTCGGCGTCGGAGAGCACGTCGCCGCCGTCCTCGGCGCGGATCAGTGCCATCATCAGGTCGTCGTCCTCGCGGCTGCGCTTCCAGGCGATGGCCTCGCCGATGATCCCTCGCATCTCGTTGGCCGCAGCCACGATGGCCGGCCCGTTCTGCATGATGAGGATCGGGTCGAGGGCCTGGGTGATGGTGTGCGACAGCTCCCGGAGGTGCAGGGCGTCGGCTCCGCCAGGCATGCCGAGCATGTCGTTGATGACGGCGAAGGGCAGGGGGAACGCCAGCTCCGCGATCAGGTCCACCGGCTCGCCCTCGCGCTCGGCGAGGTCGTCCAAGATGTCGTCGACCAGCTCGGCGGCTCGGGCGCGGATCCGCTCGACCGCCCGCGGGGTGAACGCCTTCGACACCAGTCGGCGGATGCGGGTGTGGTCCGGTGGGTCGATGTTGAGGATCGCCAGGCTGCGCTCGGGCATCGGGCCGTTCACCATGCGGACCTCGGCGAGGCGCTCGGTGCGCGACGGCCCGTCCACGTTGGTGATGTTGCGCTCCTCGACCGACGTGCCGGGGACGCGCAGGAGCGCGTGGACGTCGGCCCACCGGGTGATCAGCCACGGGCCCAGCGGCGATCGGTGGATGGGGTTGTGCTCGCGGACCTGCGCGTACTGTGCGTACGGGTCGTCGAAGAACCCCGGCTCGAACGGGTTGAGGCCCATCACCTCGGGGGCGGCGTCGCTGCTCATGGGCGCGAGGCTACCCCCGAGCCGAGGAACTTGCAGTGCGAGTGCAACAACAGGAGCGGACGTGGTCGATCGAGGGATGCGAGGCGCCGCCGCCATCGTCGGCGCGAGCGATGCGGTGTCGTCCACCGGCGAGCTCGACGGCAGCGTGCGGGCCCTGGAGGTCCAGGTCATCCGGGAGGCGCTCGACGACGCCGGCCTGACCATCGCGGACGTCGATGCCGTGTTCTGCGCCACCTCGCCGGGGTGGGCAGCGTCGATGGAGCTGGCCGAGTACCTGGGGATCGCGCCCCGGTGGACCGACAGCACCTTGACCGGTGGCTCCAGCTTCGAGATCCACGTGCAGCACGCGGCGGCGGCCATCGCCCTGGGACTGTGCGAGGTGGCGGTCATCGTGTACGCCGCCACCCCCAAGTCGTCGTTCAAGCAGGGCGGCGCCGGGTACGTCAGCCGCCAGGCCCTGCCGGGCCCGACGCCCTCCGCCGAGTGGGAGCTGCCCTATGGCCTGCGCATGCCGATGGGCGCCTACGCCTTGGCCGCCAGCCGCCACATGGCCCAGTACGGGACCACCTCCGAGCAGCTCGCCCAGATCGCCGTCGACACCCGGCGGTGGGCGGCGATGAACCCGCGGGCCCGCCTGCAGGATCCGATCACCGTCGAGGACGTCCTCGCCTCGCCCATCCAGGCCTCCCCGCTCCACAAGCTGGACTGCTGCCTGGTCACCGACGGCGCCGGTGCGGTGGTGCTCACGAGCACCGAACGGGCCCGGACGCTGCGCCGCCCGCCGGTGCTCGTGCTCGGCACCGGCACCTGCCACACCCACGCCATGATCAGCGAGATGCCGGACCTCACCGTCACCGGAGCGGCCGTGTCCGGCCCGCTGGCCTTCGACGCTGCCGGCCTGCGCCCGAGCGACGTCGACGTGGCCCAGATCTACGACTCGTTCACCATCACGGTGCTGCTGCTGCTCGAGGACCTCGGGTTCTGCCCCAAGGGCGAGGGCGGCCCGTTCGCCGCCGAGGGCCACCTGGCCCCTGGTGGCTCCCTGCCGGCCAACACCACCGGTGGCGGGCTCGCCTACACGCACCCCGGCATGTTCGGCATCTTCCTGCTGGTGGAGGCGGTCCGGCAGCTGCGCGGCGAGTGCGGGCCCCGCCAGGTCGAGGGCGCCGAGGTGGCCCTCGCCCACGGCAGCGGTGGCGTGCTGTCGGCCATGTCCACGACCATCCTCGGCACGGAGGCCACGGCATGAGCACCGAAGCACCCGCCGAGCGGATCCAGCCGCCGACCTCCCCGGCCGCCCTGCCGTTCTGGGAGGCCACCCGGGAGCAGCGCCTCGTCCTGCAGTGGTGCACGGCGTGCGAGCAGGCGATCCACTTCCCCCGCGAGGCCTGCCCGCGCTGCCTGGGCACCGCGCTCGAGTTCCGGCCCGCCGCCGGCACGGGGACCATCTACGCCGCCAGCACCATGCCGGTGCCCGGCAACGCCGGGATGGCCGGCCGCGCCCCCTACGTCGTGGCGCTCGTCGAGCTGCCCGAGGGCGTCCGCCTCATGGCCAACGTGGTCGGCGATGGCGCGCTCGGCGCGGCGGTGGGGGACGTGACCTCGTCGCGGCCTGGGAGCCGCTCGCCGACGGCCGCCACCTGCTGGTGTTCACCTTGGCCTGACCGGTTGCCCGGCCGAGGCCGTGGTCTGGCACAATGGTTCGTCCCCAACGGTCGGCCATCCCCCCGAACTGGAGCCTGATGTCGTTCAAGGTCAACGATCGCGTGGTCTACCCGCACCACGGCGCCGCCATCATCAAGAAGAAGGTGAAGCGCGAGCTGAACGGGGAGACCAAGGAGTACTTCGTGCTCGAGATGGTGCACGGGGACCTCACGCTCTCGGTGCCGGTCGACAAGGCCGAGGAGGTGGGCATGCGCCCGCCGATCTCCAAGTCCGACGTGGACGACCTCTTCCGCCTCATCGCCAAGCGCGACGTGCGCGAGCCGGCCAACTGGTCCCGGCGCTTCAAGAACCACCAGGAGAAGATGAAGTCCGGCGACGTCTACCAGGTGGCCGAGGTCGTCCGGAACCTGGCGCTGCGCGAGAAGGGCAAGGGCCTGTCGACTGCCGAGAAGTCGATGCTCGAGCGGGCGCGGGGGATCCTGGTGAGCGAGCTGTCGTTCGCCCTCAACGTGAGCGAGGACGACGCGCTGGTGAAGCTCGAGAAGGGCCTCGAGTAGGCCCGACCGTCGCCGGCGTCAGTCGATGACGCCGGTCTGGCGCTCCTGGCGCCGGGTCAGCCGACCGAGCTCCTCGGCCGCCGCCATGGCGTGGGCCACGTGCTCGGCGAGGGCGGCGCGGTTGCGGGCGATCATCTCCTCGAGCTCCTGGCGACGGGTGGCGAGCTCCGGGTCCGAGGCGGCCAGCGCGGCGACCTCGTCGTCGTTGTGGCGGTGCAGGCGCACGTTGTGGAGCGCGGCGCCAGCCTTGCCCCAGTAGGCCTTGAACATGCCCATGTCGAACTGGCCGTCGCGCACGCGGGCCGCGGACTTCACGCGGGCCGGGGGCTCCTTGATGTCGTGGGCCAGGTGGAGCCAGCCCAGGACCTTGATCGCGTAGTACGTCGGGTCCCACTCCCACCAGTAGAAGCCCTGCCGGCAGGAGGCCTGGTAGTAGTGGTGGTTGTTGTGCCAGCCCTCGCCCATGGTGAGCACGGCGAGCAGCGCCGAGTTCCGGCTGGTGTCGGTGGTGGCGTAGCGGCGGCGGCCCATGACGTGGGCCAGCGAGTTGATGAAGAACGTGGAGTGCCACAGCGCCACGGTCGAGGCGAAGAAGCCGACGACGAGGCCGCTCCAGCCACCGATCAGGTAGCAGGCGACGGCCAGCGTCCACGGCGGGATCCAGTCGTGCTTCGTCAGGAACCGCAGCTCGGGGAACTTGTTGAAGTCCCGGATCTCGTCGGCATCCCAGGCGTTGTTCTTGTCGCAGAGGATCCAGCCGAGGTGGCTCCACCAGAAGCCCTTCTGCGGCGAGTGCAGGTCGAGCTCCGTGTCCGAGTAGCGGTGGTGGTTGCGGTGGTGGCTGGCCCACCACAGGGCGCCCTTCTGGGCGGACGTGCCGCCGCCGAAGGCCATGACGAACTGCATGCCCCGCCCGAGCTTGTAGGCCCGGTGCGAGAAGTAGCGGTGGTACCCGGCCGTGATGAAGAACATCCGTCCCCAGAACGTGACCAGGAACAGGGCGATCGCCGTGGGCGTGACGCCGGTGACGAAGGCCAGCAGGACCAGGGCGTGGACCAGGAAGAACGGGAAGGAGGTCTTCCAGTTGACCTTCTCGTCGGGGGTGCGCTCGATGCCGTGCAACTGCATGGGCGTCACCCTACCTACCGGTAGGTAGGTAGGCGAGACAGGGTCGTGTTGCATCGGTCACGGCCGACCTCGGGCCTTGCCGTCATGGATCGGGCCGCTCGTGCCTTCCACCCTTCGGGAACCCTCCTGGTGCTGCCTGACCAGGACCGTGGATCGCTGGGAGCAGGGGTGGCTACCGGCGATCAGGCGCGGCGGGATCCCACACCAGGTGCGGGCCCGGGACCATGCTCCGGGCCCGCACCTCCGCGCCGGTCCACCCGCCGGGGCCGATGGCCGGGGCGATGGCCGGCGCGATGGCCGGGGCGATGGCCGGCGCCCACCTGCGCCCTGGCAGGATGTCGGGCGAGCGAACCGGAGGACCCGTGGACGACGCTGAGCAGGCCGAACCGATCCAGCCGCCCGATGGCGAGCAGACCCTCGACGATGGGGGCAGCGAGCCGACCGGCACGTGGCTGTCGTGGTGGCAGGTCGGCGCGCTCGTGGTCGCCGTGGCCTTCCTGGTGGGTGCCATCGGCTTCGTCGTGGGCCAGCGCGACGGCAGCGCGGACCCGTTGAACGCGGTCGACGTGGGGTACATGCAGGACATGGGGCTGCACCACGACCAGGCCGTGCAGATGTCGCTGCTGCTGCTCGACAAGCCCGACGTCAGCCGCACCCTCAAGCAGTACGCGCAGGAGATCGTGATCGACCAGCGCTACGAGCAGGGCGTGTTCTCGTCCACGCTGGACCGCTTCGGCCACTCGTCGGACCCCGGCGACAAGGTGATGGGCTGGATGGGCGAGCCCGTCGACGCCGCCGACATGCCCGGCCTCGCCACCGATGCCCAGCTCGAGCAGCTGCGCGACGCATCGGGGAAGGAGGCCGAGGCGCTGTTCATCGCCCTCATGTCCGAGCACCACCTCGCCGGCATGCACATGGCGGACTACGCCGCCCGCTACGGCAAGGACCGCACCACCAAGAACCTGGCCGAGGCCGGCGTCAAGAACCAGCGGTCCGAGGTGATCGACATGGCCCGCTACCGGGCCATGCACGACGTCGCGATCCCGAAGGGATTCGATGACCCGACGAAGGACCAGCGCCTCGATCCCATGAGCTTCCGGGACCAGGCCGGCACCAGCACCACCGTCCACAGCGACCACGGCAGCTGAGCCGCGCCGCCGCCACGGGCACGACGAGACGAGGGGACGAGGTGCGCAGCAGGGGGCGATGCCAGCGGCGCTGGTCGTGGCCGTCGGCGTCGCCGCGCTCCTGGCCGCGTGCGCCAGCTCGGCCCCCGCCCGCGCCCGTCGACCTGACGACCACCCAGCCTCCCCGGCAGGGTCAGGTCGTGCGGGAGACCGACGTCAACGGCAACTACCGCCAGGGGCTGAGAGCGGTCGAAGGGCGGGTGGATCTTCGTCACGAACAACGCCATCTACCGGACCGACCGTTCGTTCGTGGAGCGGGAGGCCAAGCGCCAGGCCATCCCGCCGCTCGCCCGCCAGGGCTACGACCACCTGGGCGACCCGGACGTGCACGGCGGTCTGATCTGGATCCCGGTCGAGCGCCAGGACAAGACCCAGGGGCGCCAGGTGACCGCCCGCTACGACGAGGACACCCTGCGGTTCGTCGACGCCTTCGAGGTGCCCCAGCACCACAACTCGTTCGTGGCCGTCGGCTCCGACGGCACCGTGTACTCGGCGGACCAGTTCACCGACGACACGATCGTCCGGTACCGGCGCAAGGGCGACGGGCTCGAGCCGCTGCCGCCGCTGGTCATGGACCGGACCATCGCCAAGATCCAGGGCGGTGACGTCGCGGACGGGGCGCTGTGGCTGTCGACCGACGACGCCACCAACGGGCTGTACCGGGTCGACCTCGACACCGGCGCCGTGACCTCGCTCGGCTCCGCCGGCCACGTCGACGGCGAGGGCGAGGGCATCGACGCCACGCCCCTGCGCGGTGCCCTGCTCCACGCGCTGGTGGCCGACGAGCGCATCGCCCCCATGTGGGTGGTCGACGTCCGCGTCGAGCGCCGCTGACTCGGGGCCGCGGCTGGCGGGTCGGTTGGTTGGTGGTGGTGGTGGTGGAGCTGGGGAGAATCGAACTCCCGTCCGCGAGGCGGTTGACGACCGCGCTACGACCGTTCCCGAGCTTGGACCGTGACGGCTGGTCCACTGCCGGGTCAGCTGGGCCGAAGCCCTCCGCCCCGTCTTTCCGGGATGCCAGTGGCCTTTCCCACCGTCAGCGGTCTTTCCCGCCGTCAACCCCTACTTCTGTTGCCGGGCTGTAGGGGTCCGGCCCCGTGCGCCATTGCTGGTCACGATGTCTCTCTTGGCTAGATCAGATGATCAGGCGGCGAGAGCGAAGTCGCCCTTGGCGCTTCTTTGGGTGCCCCGTTTTTCGAGTCTGAGCAACTCGGGTCGCACGACCGGCTTCCAGTCCCCACGTCGAAACCGGTCAGCCCCTTGGTTGTCAATCGCCATCCACGGACACGTGGTGGTGGAGGGCTGGGCCAGCCTACCGGGTCAGCCCGTGTAGCCGGCCTGGCCCGGCACTGGCGATGCCGGTGGGGCCGAGGTGCCGCCGCCCGCCACCGTGGTGGTCGGCCCGCTGGTGGTCGTAGTCGTGGGCACCTCGACGCGGGTCTTGGGCGGGGCCACGTCGCTGCAGGTGCTGCCCGACGCGGGCAGGCCCGGCGCCGGGAGCTCCGGCGGCTCGCGGAACGCCATGGCGTTGAAGTCGAAGCAGTCGAGCAGGTCGTCGGCGTTGGCGTCCCGGTAGGTGAGGGCGCCGAGGTTGAACTTGGTCTCGAGGAACTTCAGGACCGAGGTGTGGTCGTGGACCACGTGCGACACGTAGCCGGCCTTGGCGTAGGGCGAGATCACCATGGCCGGCACCCGGAACCCGTACCAGTCGAACCCGCCGGGCTCGTCGCCGGGCTGCGTGTTGGGCGGGATCGAGTCGGGGGCGATCGCCGCCGGGGGCGGGACGTGGTCGTAGTAGCCGCCGTGCTCGTCGTACATGAAGAACAGCGCCGTCTTCTCCCAGGCCGGTCCGTGCATCAGGGCGTTGATGATCGACGCGCTGTAGGCCTCGCCGAGCTGGATGTCGCTCGGGTCCTCCTCGGAGTACACGTGGTGGCCGGGGGAGATGATCGACACCTGGGGCAGGGTCCCGGTCTGTGCGGCGAGGAGGAAGTCCTCGAACCGCTTCACCTTGTTGGCGTGGGACTTGTAGAAGTCCTGGAAGAGGAGGATGTCGGCCAGGTCGATGGCGTAGTCGGCCCAGGAGATGCCATGGGCTTCGAAGCGCTCCCAGATGCAGCCGTTGGGCACGTTGGGGATGGCCAGGACCTCCTGGGGGTCGCTGGTGATCATCCCGGCCGACGTGGCGGCCTGCAGGTAGCGGCGGTTCGGCAGCGTCTGGCAGGGGGCCGACGTGAACCACCGGTCGCACAGGACGAACGTGCTGGCGAGGCCGTAGTAGAAGGGCAGGTCGCTGCCGTCCCAATAGGCCATCGACCCGGGCCGGTCGTCGCCGTTGGCGGTGACGAACCCGTCCATGGCGCCGCCGTTGAACTCTCGGTGGGTGGCGTTCCAGCTCTGCCCGGAGAACGGTGTGGCCTGGCAGTAGTCGTCGGTGGAGTGGAAGGCGACGACCTGCTCGCCCTTGCTGTTGGGCTGGCTGTTGGTGGGCTTGCCCTGGCCGTCGAGCGTGAAGCCGTCGCCGCGCCCGAGCATGCCGAAGTAGTTGTCGAAGGAGTGGTTCTCCTGCATGTAGATGACGACGTGCTCGATCTGGGGCATCGTGTCGATCCCCTCGGGCTTGCTGGGGAACGGCCGGGTGCCGGGGCCGACCACGAGCCGCTGGCGCCGCCACGCCTCGCTCGCCCACGCCGGCGTGGGCACGAGGGTGGCGCCACGCCCCGCGGCCAGCGCCGCCACCGATGCTGCGGCGCCCCCCAGGAACCGTCGCCGATCCAGTCGCCGATCCATGGGGGCCGACGCTACCCCTGGCCGGCGCCGGCTCGCCGACGTGCCGCCGCCATCGAGCGCCGGGCATCGAGCTCCGCGTCCCGCTTGGCGATGACCTGGCGCTTGTCGTAGTGCTTGCGACCTCGGCCGAGGCCGACCTCGACCTTGGCCCGCCCGCCCTTGAAGTACAGCGACAGCGGGATCAGCGAGAGGTGCTCCTGGTCGACCCGGTGGCGCATCTCGTCGATCTCGTGGCGGTGGACCAGCAGCTTGCGGCTGCGCTCCACCTCGTGGCCGCCTTGGGCCGACGCGCTGGAGTACGCCGAGATGTGCAGGCCGACGAGCCACAGCTCGCCCCGATCGAGGCGGGCGTAGGCGTCCGCGAGCTGGACCTTCGACTCCCGCAGCGACTTGACCTCGCTGCCGCGCAGCACGATGCCCGCCTCCCAGGTGTCGAGGATCTCGTAGTCCCGGCGCGCCTGGCGGTTCGTGGCCACCACGTCGCCGCCCGGCCGGTTCTTGGCCGGCTTCTTGCCGCTCATCTCGATGCACCCATGGGGTGGCGAGGCTACCGCCCGGCCCCGGCTCGGCCGGCCGGTCCCGCGAGGCACGTCACGGTGGGTACGGTGTCGGCCGTGCTGCGCCTGGCCGAGTCCGCCTACAAGGAGATGCTCCGCCACGCCGTGGCCGGGCTCCCGAACGAGGCGTGCGGCCTGCTCGGTGGGGTGTACGGCTCGGAGCACGTCGAGGTGTTCGTGCCCACCCGCAACGCCGACGAGTCGGCCAAGACCTACGCCATCGGCCCGGACGGGTTCGACGCCGCCGACCAGGTGCTCGAGCCGCTCGGCCTCGGGGTGATCGGGGTCATGCACTCCCACACCCACACCGACCCGTACCCGTCGCCCACCGACGTCACCCAGGCGGACAACCCGCTGCTGGTGGGCTGGCACTACATCATCGTGTCGCTGCGGGACCGCGAGCCGATGCTGCGGTGCTGGCTGCTCGACGCCGGCGACATCCTCGAGGAGCCGGTCGAGATCGTCGCTGGCTGAGCCCGAGGTGGGGAGTTCGGGGCGCGCCCTCCTAGAATCCTGATCGTTCGAGTCAAGATTTCCGCCGGGCCCGGTCCGGCCTTCCGAGGAGCCGCACCGTGGCGGTCTACGCCAGCGTCATCGACCTGATCGGCAACACGCCGGTCGTCGACATCAGCGCACTGAGCCCCAACCCGCGCGTGCGGATCTACACCAAGCTCGAGGGGCAGAACCCCGGGGGCTCGGTGAAGGACCGCGCCGCCCGGTGGATGATCCTGGACGCCGAGGCCAAGGGGCTCCTGCAGCCCGGCTCGGTGGTGCTGGAGTCCTCGTCGGGCAACACCGGCATCGCCCTGGCGATGATCTGCAAGCTCCGGGGCTACACGTTCAAGGTGGTGCTGCCCGAGAACGTCTCGGTGGAGCGGCGCCAGGCCCTGGAGGTGTGGGGTGCCGAGATCATCCCCTCGCCTGCCGGCGAGGGGTCGAACGGGGCCATGCGCCGGGCCCAGGCGCTGGCCAAGGAGCACCCGGACTGGTGGTTCCCGTTCCAGTACGGCAACCACGCCAACCCGACCGCCCACTACGAGGGAACCGGCCCGGAGATCCTGAAGGACGTGCCCGACATCACCCACTTCATCGCCGGGCTCGGCACCGCCGGCACCCTCATGGGCGTGGGCCGGTACCTGAAGGAGCAGAACCCCGACATCGGGATCTGGGCCATCGAACCGCCCGCCGGGGAGATGGTCGACGGCCTGAAGAACATCGATGAGGGCTTCATCCCGCCGGTCTTCACCGACTGGGACGGCTACGAGGTCCTGGACCGCAAGATGATCGTGCGGCCCCGCGAGTCCATCGAGTGGACCCGCCGGATGACCGAGCTCGGCCTGTTCGTCGGCATCTCGTCGGGGGCGATCATGGCCGGCGCCGTGAAGTGCGCCGCCGAGATCGACGAGGGCGTGATCGTCACGATCGCCTGCGACAGCGGCTGGAAGTACCTGAGCACCGGGGCATGGACCGCACCGCTCGACGAGGTCGAGGCCCGGGCCAAGGCGACCATCTACTTCTGATCCGACGGCTCAGTTGTGGCGGGGCATCCCGCGCTGGAAGCCGTCGTTCACCATGGTCGCGATGCCCTTGGTGATCTGGTCGAGCCGCTTGGCGGCCTGCTCCTTGGTGAGGTGCCCGTCGGCGACGGCCTGATCGAGGTGGGCCTTGGCGTCGGCCACCAGCGCGTCGATCACCTTCTGCGGGTCGATCCCCTTGTCCTTGGCGATCTGGGCCAGGGTCTTGCCGCCGCGCACGGCCTCCCAGAGCTGCTGGTCGGTCATGCCGAGGACCTTGGCCGCGTCGCCGAAGCCCATGCCGGGTCGGGCCTTGCCGCCGCCGGGCATCGTCCCGCCGCCCCACGGGCCCTTGCCGCCGGGGCCGTGGTCCTTGCCATCCCCGCCGCCCGGGCCGCCGGTGGGCGGCTTGGCGTCCACCGCCTTGGCCACCAGGTCGGGCAGCGATGCCTTCAGCTCGTCGAGGTGCGCCTCCGCGGCCTTCACCAGCGCATCGATGAGGTCCTGCTTTGGCACGCCCTTCGCCTCGGCCACCTCGGCCAGGCTCTTGCCCTTGGCCAGCTCGGCGCGCAGCTCGTCGGTGCTCATGCCGAGCGCCTTGGCCGCCGCATCGAGCTCGGCCCCGAGCCCGAAGCCGTGGCCGCCCTTGCCCGGCATGCCGCCTGGCATCCCGCCACCGGGCATCCCGGAGCCGGGCATGCCCTTCGGGGGCGCGGTCGTGGTGGTGGGCGCCCCGGTCCGGGTGCTGGCGCCGGACGCGAGCGGGTTGCCGAGGGCGGCGCCGGCGACGCCGCCGACGGCCAGGGCGGCGGTCATCCCGACCGCGGCGAGCAGCTTGGGGTTGCCCATCTCGTTCCCCCTTCTGGGTGTGGCGCAGCGGACGCTGCCAAGTCTTGCTTGCGGGCGCGGCAGATGCCCGTCAGGCCGTGCCGGGAGCATCGGCAGGTCGGCGCGGGAGCTTGAACCGCACCGTGGTGCCCTGGCCGGGCGCGGTGTCGATGGCGACGCTGCCCCCGTGGGCGGCGACCGTCGATGCCACGATCGAGAGGCCGAGGCCCGAGCCGCCGGTGTGGCGGGTCCGGGCGGGGTCGGCGCGGTAGAAGCGCTCGAAGGCGTGGGCCGCGACCTCGGGGTCCATGCCCGGGCCCTGGTCGGCCACCTCGACCACGACGTCGATGGCCGAGGGCAGGACCCGGACCTCGACGGGGGTCGTGGGCTCGGTGTGGACCCGGGCGTTGGCGAGCAGGTTGGCCAGGATCTGGCGCAGCAGCGCCTCGTCGGCCACCAGCTCGGCGGGCTCGGTGGCCACCAGCGAGATCGGCCGGTCGGGCTCGACGGCGCGGGCGTCGGCGACGGCGTCGGCGGCCAGGTCCCGCAGGTCCACCCGGTCGGTGCGCAGCGGGCGGCCCTGGTCAGCCGGGCCAGGTCCAGCAGGTCGCCGACGAGCTGGCCCATGCGGGCCGCCTCCTGTTCAGTGCGGCGCATCGCCTCGCTCAGGTCGTGGTCGTCGGCCAGGCCGCCCAGCCGGTAGAGCTCGGCGTAGCCCCGGATGGTGGTGACCGGCGTGCGCAGCTCGTCGAGGAGGCATCCGGCGACGAACTGGCGGAGCCGCTGCTCGACGGGCCTGCTCGTCGAGCGCGTCCTCGATGCGCCCGAGCATCCCGTTCAGGGCCACGGCCAGCCCCGGCCTCGGTGCCCGGCGCCGCGTCGGGGATGCGCTGGGACAGGTCGCCCTCGCCGATGGCCTTGGCGGTGTCGGTCATCTGCTTGACCGGCCGCACGCCGAGGCGCAGCACCCAGAAGGTGACGAGGCCGAGGGTGATGAGGATGACGACCGAGGCGATCGCCTGGATGCCGACGAGGCGGTGGATGGCGTCCTCGACGTCGGTCATCGGCAGGGCGATCACGACGGCCTGGCCGTCGCGGGCGGGGCGGACGATCGCCCGGTAGTGGGTGTCACCCTCCCGGGCCTGCACGGTGAACGGCCCCGATCCGAGCCGGGCGGTGACCGCGGCGGCATCGAGCGACGGCATCGCCTCCGACGCCTCCTCGGACTCGTTGGGCGAGTACACGGTGACCAGCCGGCTGGTGCTCGGATCGATCACGCCGACGTAGACGGCGCTCGGGGGACCGCCCCGCGTGCGGCCGTCGCCGTCGAGGTCGACCGAGCCGAGCAGCTCGTCGGAGCGCTCGAGCCGCTGGTCGAGCTGGCGCACGAGGTTGTGCTCGGTGGCCCGGTTGATCGAGATCGAGGCGGCCACGAGCACGACGGCCACGACCGCCATGCCGAGGAGGAGCCGGGCCCGCAGCGACACGGCTCAGCTCCGCGGCGGGCGGATGGTGTAGCCCACGCCCCGGACGGTGTGGATCAGGCGAGGGTCCACGTTGTCGACCTTCTTGCGGAGGTACCCGATGTAGGTCTCGACCACGCCGCCGTCGCCGCCGAAGTCGTACTGCCAGACGTGGTCCAGGATCTGCGCCTTCGACAGCACCCGGCCCTGGTTGAGCAGCAGGTAGCGCAGCAGGTTGTACTCGGTGGGGGAGAGGGCGACCTCGGTGCCGGCCCGGGTGACGAGGTGGGCCTCGTCGTCGAGCTCGAGGTCCACGCAGCGCAGGACGGCCGCCTCCTTGGCGGCGCCGGTCCGGCGCAGCACTGCACCGATGCGGGCGACCAGCTCGTCGAGGCTGAAGGGCTTCACGAGGTAGTCGTCGCCGCCCATCGTGAGGCCGCGCACCTTGTCCTCGGTGGTGTCTCGGGCGGTCAGGAACAGCACGGGCGTGCGGTCGCCCTGGCTGCGGAGGCGCTGGCACACGTCGAAGCCGTCGAGGTCCGGCATCATCACGTCCAAGACGATGAGGTCCGGTCGCACGGTCGGCACGGCGTCGAGTGCCTCGCGGCCCGTGGACGCGGGGTGGACCTCGAAGCCGCTGTGGCGGAGCGCGGCCTCGAGCATGGATCGCAGGTTGTCCTCGTCATCGACGAGCAGGAGCCGTTCACCGGTCACGGCCACGATCCTGGCAGGTCCAGCTGGGAGGTTCCTGAGAACGGCCTGGGAACCGCCCCGGTCCTAGCCTGGCCCGGTGGGCGCCACCTCCGACGACCGGCCGATCGGCATGTTCGACAGCGGGTTCGGTGGGCTCACGGTGGCCCGGGCCTTCATCGACCTGCTGCCCGCCGAGGACCTGGTGTACGTCGGCGACACCGGCCGCTACCCGTACGGCCCCCGCCCGCTCGCCGAGGTCGAGGCGTTCGCCCACGAGATCGCCGGGCACCTCGTCGCCGACCACGACATCAAGCTGCTGGTGGTGGCGTGCAACACTGCGGCGGCCGCCGCCCTCGGCTCGTTGCGCGCCGCGCTGGACGTGCCGGTGCTCGGGGTCATCGAGCCCGGGGTGCGCTCGCTCGTCCGTGCCACCGAGACCGGGCGCGTTGGCGTGATCGGCACGGTCGGCACCGTGCGGTCCGGTGCCTACCAGCAGGCGGTGGCGGCCACGGGCGCGTCGGTCGACCTGACGGTGGCCGCCTGCCCGGGCTTCGTCGAGTTCGTGGAGCGCGACGAGACCGACACCGACCAGGTCCACGTGCTCGCCGAGCGGTTGCTCGCCCCGGTCGTCGACGCCAAGGTCGACGCCCTCCTCCTCGGGTGCACGCACTACCCGTACCTGGCCCGGACGATCACCGACGTCATGGGGCGCGAGGTCGTGCTCGTGTCGTCGGCCGACGAGACGGCGTTCGAGGCCCGGCGCCTGTTCGACGAGGGCCAGCTGCGCCCGGCGCGCTCGGGGCGCCGAGGCACCCACCGGTTCGTGTCCTCGGGCGACGTCGATCGCTTCCGCGAGCTCGGTGCTCGCCTGCTCGGCCCCGAGCTGGCCGCCGCCGAGCCTGCGCCCTGGGCCGACCTGACCTGATCTGGTGGCCCTCGACGCGCGGCGCGCCCTGCTCCTTGCGTGGGCGGACCTCCTCCCGGCGCCGACCGAGTCCGTGCGCCTCGTGGTGGCCGCCGACGACGAGCTCGTCTGGCTGGGTGCGGCGTCATCGCCGTTCGCCCGAGGCCGCCGGCGCTTCGGCGTGCCCAGCATCGGTGCAGCGCGCCGCCTGGCGCAGCTCGACGCCATGGGCGGTGGGGAGCCCGTGCTACGGGAGGGTTGGGTGTTCCTCGTCGGGACCAGCGAGTGGGGCGGGGAGCTGCGCGACGTGGTCCTGCCCCTCGTGTCGCGGGCCGTGCACCTCACGTCGGGCTCGCTCGCCGAGAAGGTCCTCGGGGTGGTCGGTGCGTCGCCCCTCGCCGCCGGGTTCTCCGTGATCGAGGCCGACAGCGAGGCCGAGCTGGTCGGGCTGGTCGACGATCCGCGCCAGCGCGCCGAGCTGCTCGATGCCGCCGAGGGCGCCGCAGCGGTGCTCGTAGGCGGCGGGTTCGACCTCGAGGACGACCCGGACCTGCGGCCGTTCCGGAGCTGGTGCCGCCAGGTCGCGCGTGCTGCGGGGATGCGCATCACCGCAGAGGCGCCGTTCGTGCACGGCGAGCCGCACCGGCAGCTGGGCGCCGTGCCGCCCGGTCGGGTCCGCGTGGTGGTCGGCAGCGGCATCTACGCCGCGCCGGCGACCGTGCGCGCCCCGGCCGCCTCGTCGCTCGCACGGTGGGCGGCGCTCGACGACCTGGCATCCACCGCGTTCGGCCACCTCTATCCGCGCCGGGCCGAAGAGGATCCGGCGCTCGACGCTGGCCCCCTGCCGAGCGGGACCGTCGCCAGCGCCTACCCGCTCACCGACGCCCAGGCCGAGGTCGTCCTCCGGGCCCGCGGGGCGCCGCTGACCGTGGTGTCGGGCGCACCGGGCACGGGCAAGACCCACACCGTGGCTGCGGTGGCCCTCGACCGGGCCGCGGCTGGCGCGAGCGTCCTGGTCGCCACCCGTACCCGTGCCGCGGCACGGGCCGTCCTCGAACAGCTGGCGCGGGTTGGGGTGGTGGCGGTGAGCTTCGGCGATCCGCGCCACACCGAGGAGGAATCACCGCACGGCGACCTGGAGGGACGAGGCCACCTGGAGGGACGCGGCGCCCTGGACAAGGCGGTGGATCGGGCCGAGGCGCTGCGGCGGACCGTCCTTGCGTCGCTCGACCGGGCGGCCGCGGGTGGTCAGGGGTCCGGCCCGGTGCGGTGGGACGAGCTGGCCGCAGCCGAAGGCGCCGTGCGGGCCGTGGCGGCCCGGGAGGCTAGGCAGCCACGTGCTTGGGCCCACCGCAGGACGGGTGGGGTCGGCGGCGCCGGCGGGTGGCCGAGCAGGTGCACTCGGCGCTGGTGGCCGGGCGCGGTGCCCGACGCGAGCAGCTGGCGGCGCTCGATGCCGACGACCTTCGACGCGCCGCCCCAGTGTGGGTCGGCACCCTCGAGGACGTGCAGGACCTCCTGCCGCGCCGCGCCGGCCTCTTCGACCTGGTCGTGGTGGACGAGGCAGCCCACGTCGACCAGGTGGCAGCGGCGCCGGCGCTCCTGCGCGGCCGAGCTGCCCTGGTCGTGGGCGACCCGCGCCAGCTGCGCCACGTCTCGTTCCTCGCCGAAGCCGCCATCGCGAGCGCCTACGAGGCCCGCTCGATCGGCCCGTTGGCCGATGCCGTCAACCCTCGCCGGGACTCGCTGTTCGATCGAGCGGCGGCGCTCGTCGGCCCCCGCCACCTCGACCTGCACCTGCGGTCCGTGCCCCACCTGATCTCGTTCCCGCTGCGCGCCTTCTACGACCGTCCGGTGGAGGTGGCCACCCGACGGCCGGGGGTCGACGGGCTCGACGCGATCGACGTGGTCCGGCCGCCGCGGCCGGGCCGTGCCGCCGAGGTGGCGGCCATCGTCGACCTGCTGGCCGCGCGGCTCGGCGCCATGGAGGGAGGCGCCGGTGGGGGAGCGGCGACCATCGGGGTCATCACCCCGTTCCGCGCCCACGCCCGGGCGCTCGAGGCGGCGCTGGCCCACGCGTTCGACGAGGCATCGCTGCGGGCGCTGCGGCTCCGGGTGGGCACCGTCCACGAGGTCCAAGGGGCCGAGCTGGACGAGACGGTCCTGGCCATCGGCCTTGCCGCCGGCGACCCGGCGCAGCGGGTCGCGTTCGTCGAGGACCCCCACCTGTTCGACGTGATGGTCCCCAGGGCCCGGCGCCGCACCACGGTGGTCACCGCCTTGGACCCTGGCTCGACCACGCTGCTCGGCCGCTACCTCGCCCACGCTGCCGGCCCGGAGCCGGTCCCGCCCGATCGGTCGGTGGACGACCCTTGGGCCGCGGCCCTGGCGGCCCACCTGCGGGCTGTCGGGGTGCCCGTGCACCTCGGCTACGCGGTGGGCCCCTGGCTGCTCGACCTGGTCGTCGACGACCCGAGCCGCGCCGTGGCCGTCGAGGCCCGCCTCCACCCGGCGGGGGCGACCGCGCACCTGGACCGGCACCGGGCCCTGGTCGGGTTGGGTTGGGAGGTGCTCGATGCCCGCCCCGGCGTGCTCGGCGACGATCCCGCCGTGGCCGCACTGGCGGTGGCCGCCGCCGTCGGCCCCGCCCCGGGGGGAGCGGGCTAGCCGCGGGCGCCGTCCGGGCCCCTCGCCGGCGCAGGGCCACGGGTGCGGGTCTGCAAGGCTGGACCTTCCCCGGATCCCAGGAGGACCCCCATGCGCCCGGATGGCCGCCAGCCCGACCAGCTCCGACCGATCAGCTTCCAGCGGGACTTCACCATCCACGCGGCCGGCTCGGTCCTGGTGGCGTTCGGCAACACGCGGGTGCTGTGCACCGCGTCGATCGACGAGGACGTGCCCCGGTGGATGCGGGGTCGGGGCAAGGGCTGGGTGACCGCCGAGTACTCGATGCTCCCCGGCGCCTCGGCCGAGCGCATCGGGCGGGAGGCGGCCAAGGGCAAGCAGTCCGGTCGCACCCAGGAGATCCAGCGGCTGATCGGCCGATCGCTGCGCTCGGTGTGCGACATGAAGGCGCTGGGCGAGCGCCAGGTGATCGTCGACTGCGATGTGCTGCAGGCCGACGGCGGCACCCGGACCGCCTCGATCTGCGGTGGCTACGTGGCCCTCCACGACGCCCTCACCCGCACGATGCAGCAGGGCAAGATCGCCACCCATCCGCTGCAGACCGAGTGCGCCGCCATCTCCGTCGGCGTGGTCGGCGGGGTGCCGGTGCTGGACCTGCCCTACGTGGAGGACTCGACTGCCGAGACCGACATGAACGTGGTGATGACCGGTGAGGGCGGCTACGTGGAGGTGCAGGGCACCGCGGAGGGCGCGCCCTTCTCCCGGGGCGAGCTCGACGCCCTGCTCGACCTGGCCGAGCACGGCATCGCCGAGATCGTGGCCTTGCAGCGCGCCGTGCTGTCCACCCCGCCCGACCCGCGGCACGACTGAGGGCCGGGACGACGGCGATGGGGGACCTGGAGCCGCTGGTCCTGGCGTCGGCAAACCCGAAGAAGGTGCGGGAGCTGCGCGAGCTGCTGGGCGACCGCTTCGAGCTCGTCGCCCGACCCGACGACGTCCCCGAGGTCGTCGAAGACGCCGACTCGTTCGAGGGCAACGCTCGCCTGAAGGCGGTCGCGCTGGTGGCGGCCACCGGCATGGCCGCCCTGGCCGACGACTCGGGGCTGGAGGTCGACGCGCTCGATGGGGCGCCCGGCGTCTTCTCCTCCCGCTATGCCGGGGAGGGCGCCACCGACGCGGAGAACGTGGCCAAGCTGCTCGCCGAGCTCGGCGCCCTCGACGCGACGGGCGCCGCCCCCAGCCATCGGACGGCCCGGTTCCGGGCGGTCCTCGTCCTCCGCCGCCCCGACGGCTCGGAGGTGGTGGCCGCCGGGTCCGTCGAGGGCACCATCGCCGACGCGCCCCGCGGCGCCAACGGCTTCGGTTACGACCCCGTCTTCGTCCCGGGCGAGGGCGACGGGCGGACCTTCGCCGAGTCGTCGGCCGAGGAGAAGCACGCCATCAGCCACCGGGGCCGGGCGCTGCGGGCCCTGCTCGCGCAGCTCTAGCCAGGCCGCTCGGCTACCAGCCGCGCAGGTCCACGTCCCACCGGTCGACGACCTCGTCGCCCTGCACCACCCACAGCGCCTCGTGGTAGGCGACCGTGGGGTCCACGTGGGCTGGCCCACCCGGACCCGATCGCCCACTGCCGGCACGGGTGCCGCGCCGCCATCTGGCGCGGCGGCCATCGAGAAGACCGTGTGCTCGTCGGCGTGGTACCAGACCGTTGCGCCGTCGATCGCGCCGTCGCCGTGGTCCATCCCGAGCGCCTTGAGCCCGCCATCGGCCGCGACCCACCCGCCGTCTCGGTTGCGGGACACGACCGTCAGCTCCAGCCACATCGCCTTGGCGAACCCCACGCCGGCGCGCTCGTAGGCCGTGTCCATCAACGTGTAGCTGCCCGCCTGCAGCTCGGTGACCCAACGGTTGCAATCCCACGTGCCCGTGCCGCCGCCGCTGACGACATCGCCGCCGACGTCCTGGTGGGTGGCTAGCAGGGTCGCCATCGCCGCCTCCACCTTGCCGGCCCGGTCCTCGGCCTCGGTCATCAGGTGCCCCTCGTAGCCCATGACCCCGCGCACCTCGAGGCCTGCTCGCCGGGCGAGGTCCGCCAGCCGCCCGGCATCGGCCGGCCGGCAGCCGCAGCGGGGCATGCCGACGTCGACGTCGACCAGCACCTCGCGCACGCCGCCCGCAGCCGCCGCCGCGACCGTCTCCGGCGAGTCCACCGCCACCGTGATCCGAGCGTCGGGCGCCGCCTCCACCGTGGCCCGGATCCGGGCCACGTCGATCACCTCGTTGGCCAGGAGGAGGTCCGCACCCAGGCCGGCGGCGGCGAGCCCGGCCACCTCCCGCAGGGTGGCCGCGCAGAAGGCGACGTGGCCGGCGTCGGCCAGGCGTCGGGCCAGCGCCGTCGACTTGAACGCCTTCACGTGGGGTCGCAGGCGCGTGCCGGGCCAAGCAGCCCCCATCCGGGCGATGTTCGCGTCGAGGGCGTCGAGGTCGACCACCAGCGCCGGGGTGGGCAGCTCGGAGACGTGCACCTACCCAGGCTGGCAGGTCGGGCAGGACCAGGTGGTCCTCCCTGCCAGCGGGAAGACGTCCAGCTCGGTCCCGCAGCGGCCGCAGCGCTCCTGCTTGTAGGCGTAGCGCCCCTCGCCGCGGGGGAGCCGGGCGATCGTGGTCGGCAGCTCCTCGGCCGACATCGTGATGATGCGGTTGCGCCGCACGCCGAGCTTGAGCTGGCGGACCGTCTCGTCCCACAGGCGGTCGAACTCGTCCCTCGTGACCGCCCGGCCCGGCCGCCGGGGATCGACCCCCACGATGTTGAGCAGCTCGGACCGGTAGACGTTGCCGATCCCGGCCACCACGTCCTGCTCCATGAGCAGCAGCCCCACGGGCTTGTCGCTGCGCTGCAGGCGCGCCCACAGGCGCTCGGGGTCGGCGTCGCGGCGCAGGGGGTCCGGGCCGAGCTTGGCGGTCACCGCCCGCTTCTCGGCCGGGGTCACGACCTCGGCGAGCATCGGCCCGATCAGGTCCCAAGCCAGCGGCTCGAGGTGGTGCGCCTCCGGGTGCGCCTCGAGCTCGACGGGCTCGTGGCGCTCGAGGCGCAGCCTGGTCGTGGGGGTCACCGGTGGCAGCGCCGGGCCGGTGCGACGGAACCACTTGCCGATCAGGCCGAGGTGCACGTGCAGCACCTGGCGGGGCTCGAAGGTCAAGAACAGGTGCTTGCCCCAGGCCTCCGTGCGCCGCAGCACGTGGCCGTCGAGCAGCGCCGCGGTGTGCTCGGCACGTCTCTGGCCGGTGCTGACGCGCACGTGGTGGCGCCCCAGGTCCCCGCGCAGGTCTCGCGCCAGGCGGTGGATGGTGTGGCCCTCGGGCATGGGGGCAGGGTGCCAGACCACCGCGCGACTCGCCCAACCTGGCGCGTACGATCCGGGTGCTTGCCGGCGTAGCCCAATTGGCAGAGGCACCAGGTTTAGGTCCTGGCCAGTGCGCGTTCGAGTCGCGCCGCCGGCACCAGCGGTTGGGCCGGGCACGGGACCGGAGCGTCGGAGGTGGCCGCTAGCCTGCGGCCCATGGATCACCCGCTTGCTGTGCCGACCCTCCAGGGCCCCGGGGGCATGGACCCCGGCGCCGACATCTACAACCGCCTCCTCCGGGAGCGGATCGTCTTCCTGGGCACGGACGTCAACGACACCATCGCCAACCAGCTCGCGGCCCAGATCCTCTACCTGGACGGCCAGGACCCCGAGAAGGACATCTTCCTGTACATCAACAGCCCCGGCGGCTCGATCTCGGCAGGCATGGCCATCTACGACACCATGCAGTTCGTGTCGGCCGACGTGGCCACCGTCTGCATGGGCCTGGCCGCCTCGATGGGCCAGTTCCTGCTCTGCGCCGGCGCCCCCGGCAAGCGCTCTGCCCTGCCGCACAGCCAGATCATGATGCACCAGCCGTCCGGCGGCATCCAGGGCCAGGCGTCGGACATCGCCATCCAGGCCGAGCGGATGATCTACATCAAGCGCCTCATGGCCGAGAAGATCGCCGAGCACACGGGCCAGACGGTCGAGCAGATCGAAGAGGACTCCGAGCGCGACCGGTGGTTCACCGCCGAGCAGGCCAAGGAGTACGGCATCATCGACAACGTCATCACCCGCCGCACCGCCATCGAGTAGGCCCAGCCCGCGGGATCGTCGCCGGCGGCTACCCGCCCAGGGTGCCGTCGAGGGTCACATCGCACTCCGCCTTGGCGTAGCGGACCACCCGCGCCCGTGCGGCGCCCACCTTGGGGTGGCGCTTGACCTCGGTGCGCAGGGCGTCGGTCGCCTTGGCGGGGTCCGACGGGTGCGCCGCCACGGCGTCGAGCACGGCGTCGACCACCGCCACCACCTCGGCGGTGTCGCCGTGGATTTCCTTGGGCGCCGCGTCCTCGAGGTCGTGGTAGGCCGCGCGCGCCCGGTCGATCCGGTCGTCGAGCACCGCCGGGTCCGTCTCGCTGAAGCGCGTCACCACCGTCTCCAGCGAGGGCACCGCCTGGACCTGGGTGCAGAACTCAGCGGTGGAGCCCGAGTCCTTCGTGCACGCCGACAGGCTGGCGGTGGCGGCGCCGGCGGCGAGCAGCAGCGCGGCGATCCGGGGGGCGTGGCGGCGGGCGGGCATCAGGCGGCGTGGACGCCTCGCTGCGCCTCTTGGGCACGGCGCCGGAGGTCCTCGACGCCGTGGGCGAGGCCCTCGGGGTCCCGGAACAGGGCGCTGCCGGAGACGAACACGTTGGCGCCGGCGAGGGTGGCCGCCTCGATGGTGGTGGGGGAGATCCCCCCATCGACCTCGATGTCCACCTCGAGGCCGCGGGTCACGATCAGGTCCCGCAGCTCGGCCACCTTCGGCTCCATCGAGGCGATGTAGGACTGGCCGCCGAAGCCGGGGTTCACCGTCATGATCAGGACCATGTCGACCAGGTCCAGGACGTGCTCGATGGCCGAGATCGGCGTCGAGGGCACGATGGTCACGGCCGGGCGGGCGCCCAGCTCGGCGATCTGGGTGAGGCACCGGTGCAGGTGCACGGTCGACTCGGCGTGCACGGTGACGAGCTCGCAGCCGGCGTCCACGTAGGCGGCCAGCATGTGCTCCGGGGCCTCGACCATGAGGTGGGCCTCGAACATCACGTCGGTGGTGGGCCGGCACGCAGCGATCACGTCGGGCCCGATCGTGAGGTTGGGCACGAAGCGGCCGTCCATCACGTCCCAGTGGAGGCGGTCCGCGCCGGCATCGGTCAGGCGACGGCACTCCTCGCCCAGCTTGGAGAAGTCCGAGGCGAGGATCGACGGCGAGATCTGGACGGGACGGGGAGCGGCGGCGTCGGGCACGGCACAATCCTACGGCTCCCGCCGCCGTCGTTAGGCTGCGCCGGTGACGACGGTGGAGGTGCAGGCCACGGCGATGGCGGTCGGCGGCGAGGCCGTCGCCCGGGAGGCATCGGGCCGGGTGGTGTTCGTCGCCGGCGCGCTGCCGGGGGAGCGGGTCCGCGCCGAGCTCGCCGACGAGAAGACCCGCTTCGCCCGGGGGACGGTGGTGGAGGTCCTGGAGCCCTCCCCGGACCGGGTGGCTCCTCCCTGCCCGCACGTGGCCGAGGGCTGCGGCGGGTGCGACTGGCAGCACGTCGCGGTGGCGGCCCAGCGGGCGCTCCGGGCCGAGCTGGTGCGGGACGTGCTGGCGCGCCAGGCCGGGATCGCCGATCCGGTGGTGGTCGGCGTCGGCGACCTGCCCGCCGAGGGGATCCGGACCACGGTGCGGGGGGTGGGCGACGAGGACGGCCGCTTCGCGTTCCGGCGTCGGCGGTCCCATGACCCGATCGCGGCCGCCGGGTGCCTGGTGGCGCACCCGCAGCTGGTGGCGCTGATCGACGACCTGCGGGTGGCGCCGGGCCGCGAGGTGGTGCTGCGCATCGGGGCCCGCACCGGCGAGGCGATCGCCGTCGTCGGCCCCGACGCCGACGGCACCGTGGCCCCCGACGGGCTGGTGGTCGTGGGCCGGGACCAGCTGCGGGCCGGCCACCGGGCCTGGATCCACGAGGAGGCGGCCGGCCGACGATGGCGGATCTCGGCCGAGTCGTTCTTCCAGGCCAGCCCCGAAGGTGCCGAGGCGCTCGTGGCGGAGGTGGCCCGGGCGATCGCCGCCCACGCTCCGGACGCCACGCGGCTGGTGGACCTGTGCTGCGGGGTCGGGTTGTTCGCCGGCGCGCTCGGTGCCGACGGGCGCTTCGAGAGCGTGATCGGCGTCGAGCGCAGCGCCACCGCGGTCGCCGATGCCCGCCACAACCTGGCCGACCTCGACGCCCGGACCATCAAGGTGGCCCTCGCCAGGTGGCGCCCGTCGCCCGCCGACGTGGTGGTGGCGGACCCAGCCCGCAGCGGGCTCGCCGAGGTCGGTGCCCGGGCCGTGGCCGGGACGGGGGCGCGCCTGTGCGTGCTCGTGAGCTGCGACCCCGCCTCGCTCGGGCGCGACGCCTCGCTCCTGGCCGGCCACGGGTACCGCCACGTGGGCTCCTCGGTGGTCGACCTCTTCGGCCACGCGAGCCACGTCGAGGTGGTCTCGACGTTCATCTTGGCCTGATCGGTTCAGCTTTCCGGCGGGGTGGGTAGGGGTGGTCTGGTGAACCCACCGCCCCTGGACCATGACCCCTCATCCACATCGGGAGGTCGCTCCGTAGAGGCGATCGTGGAGCCCGACGTGCGAGAGCAGAGCGATGCTGCGCTGGTGCTGGCCATCGGCCGGTACCACCAGGACGCGCTCGCAGAGGCGTACCGGCGCCATGCCGGCGCCGTGTTCGGGCTGGCCCGCCGCCTGCTCACCGACTCGGCTCGTGCCGAAGAGGTGGTCCAGGAGGTGTTCCTCCGGTTGTGGAACGACCCGGACCGGTTCGATCCGGGTCGGGGGACGCTGCGCTCGTACCTGCTGGCGCAGTGCCACGGGCGGGCCGTCGACCTGCTCCGCTCGGACTCGTCGCGGCGCCGCCGCGAGGAGAACGACCTGCGGCGCACGGCCGAGGCGGGCTACGACCTCGAGCGCGAGGTCTGGGACCTCACGCTGGCCGACCACGTGCGAGATGCGCTCGGGCAGCTGCCCGAGGGCGAGCGCGAGGCGATCCGCCTCGCGTACCTCGGGGGCCTCACCTACCGCGAGGTGGCGGTCCGCCTCGGCGAGCCCGAGGGTACGGTGAAGAGCCGGATCCGTTCCGGCCTGAAGCGCCTGCGCACCGAGCTGGTGGCGTCGGGCGTCGGTCTGGGTGAGTGGGCATGAACGAGATCTACGACGAGTACACCGACCTGCTGGGCGCCTACGCGCTCGACGCGGTCGACGGCGACGAGCGGGAGCGCATCGAGCGCCACCTGCTCGAGTGCCCCCGCTGCCGGGCCGAGGTGGCCGAGCACCGGGAGGTGGCGTCGTTCCTGGCCCAGTCCGGCACCGATGCCCCCGACGGGGTCTGGGACCGCATCTCTGCGGAGCTCGCCCCCGAACCGCCACCGCTGCGGCTGGTCGGTGAGCCGCTGCCCGAGCGGGCGCCGGCCCGCCGAGGCCTCGGCCCGAAGGCGGCGGCCCTGCTCCTCGGCGCTGCCGCGGTCATCGTGGCGGTGCTCGGCATCGTCACGGTCGGTCAGAGCCAGCGGCTCAACCGCCTCGAGGACGCCATGTCCGGACGCAGCATCGAGCGCGTGGCCAACGCCGCGGTGGCCGACGCCCCCGTCAAGGTCGACCTGGCCGGCGATGCCGGCAAGGCCGAGGTCGTGGTGGGCAGCAACGGCCAGGGCTACCTGATCACCAAGGGCATGCCGAAGCCGTCGGACGGCGACGTGTACCAGCTGTGGGGCAAGGACGGCGACGTCGTGCTGTCGCTCGGCACCTTCGGCGGCGACACCGAGGTGGTGCCGTTCAGCGTGGATCCCAACCGGGTTGGGGACCTCGAGCTGTTCGCCGTCACCCAGGAGCGGGCGCCCGGCGTGCTCGCCTCCAAGCAGCAGCCGCTGATGGTGGGCAAGGTCTGACCGGTCGGCACGGTCTGATCGATGCGCACGGTCTGATCGGTCGGCACGGTCTGATCGCTCGGCGGTGCCGGGTGGCGCCGTAGCCTCCCCTCGGTGAGCGAGAGGGCCCAGCGGTGAGCGAGGTGATGCGGGCCTTCCAGCTGCGCGCCTGGGGCCAGGCGCCGGAGCAGGTGGAGGTCCCCGTGCCGCACGCCGGCCCAGGTCAGGTGGTGGTCGAGGTCGCCGGGTGCGGCGTGTGCCACTCGGACGTGGGCATGGCCGCCATGCCCGCCGAGGTCGGCGAGGCGCTGGGTTGGTCCATCCCGTTCACCCTCGGCCACGAGACCGCCGGGCGCATCGTGGAGCTGGGCGACGGCGTCGACGGGTGGGCCGAGGGCGACCCGGTCGCCCTGGCGTCGCCGGCGTCGTGCGGCACCTGCCACTGGTGCGTGCTGGGGCACGAATCGTCCTGCGCCGAGGGGCTGGTGGGCCGGGGGTACGGCCGGGACGGCGGCCTGGCCGAGCGGGTGCTCGTCCGGGACGTCCGGGGCCTGGTGGCCCTGCGCTCGGGCGACCACGTCCTGGACCCGGCGGTCGCCGGTCCGCTCACCGATGCCGGCGCCACCGCTTGGCACGCGGTCCGCCGCCTGCTCGGCCGGTCCCCGGCCAACGACGCCACCGTGGTGATCGGCACCGGCGGGCTCGGGCTGTTCGCCATCCAAGCGCTGCGGTGGGCCACGGGCAGCACGATCATCGCCGTGGACCCCGACCCGGTGCGGCGGTCCCTGGCCCTCGAGCGGGGCGCGCACCACGCCGTCGACGGCGTCGAGCGGGGCACCCGGCGTGCCCTGCGGGAGATCGCCGGCGGCCCGGTCGGCGCGGTGCTCGACTTCGTCGGCACCGACGACACCATCGCGTGCGCCATCGCCGTGCTCGAGGCGCGTGGAGCCTTCGGCCTGGTCGGCGCATCGGGTGGGACGCTCCGCAAGCCCTGGTACGGGACGCTGCCGCGCGACGGCGAGGTGTTCACCTTCCAGGGCTCGGACCTGGCCGACGTCCGCCAGGTGGTCGAGCTCGCCGCGCAGGGCATCGTCACGGTCGACGTCGTCCCGTGGGCGCTCGACGACGCCGCCGGCGCGCTGGCCGCCTTGGATGCGGGGGGTCTCGCCGGCCGGATCGTCGTGCGGCCCTAGGCCCACCTGGCGAGGGTGAGGGCGAGCCAGGACGAAGGACCCGGGACAGGCCGCGCCCGCCGTGCCTACGATCCGGCCGCTGCCCACGGCCCAACGGAGGTCCGCATGTCCCGCTTCGTCCTGCCCGAGACCCAGCTGCCGACGGCCTGGTTCAACCTGCTGCCCCGGCTGGCGTCCCCGATGGACCCGCCGCTGCACCCGGCGACCCGGGAGCCGGTGGGCCCCGACGACCTGACCCCCCTGTTCCCGATGGCCCTGATCGCCCAAGAGATGTCGGCCGAGCCGTGGATCGACGTGCCCGGCGAGGTGCTCGACATCCTCAAGCTCTGGCGCCCGACCCCGCTGGTGCGCGCCGAGCGGCTCGAGAAGGCGCTGGGCACCCCGGCCAAGATCTACTTCAAGGACGAGTCGGTCTCGCCGGCCGGCTCGCACAAGCCGAACACCGCCGTGCCCCAGGCCTTCTACAACAAGCAGGAGGGCATCACCCGGCTCACCACCGAGACGGGTGCCGGCCAGTGGGGGAGCTCGCTGAGCTTCGCCTGCCGCCAGTTCGACATCGAGTGCAAGGTGTACATGGTCCGGGCGAGCTACGAGCAGAAGCCGTACCGCCGGGTGATGATGGAGGTGTGGGGCGGCAACGTGGTGCCGTCGCCGATCGACGACCCGTCGAGCCCGGGATCGCTGGGCGCCGCCATCTCTGACGCCGTGCGCGACGCGGTGGGCCGGGAGGACTCGCACTACGCCCTCGGCTCGGTCCTCAACCACGTGCTGCTGCACCAGACGATCATCGGCCTCGAGGCCAAGGAGCAGCTCGAGATGGCGGGCGTCGAGAGGCCCGACGTCGTGATCGGTTCCTGCGGCGGGGGCTCCAACTTGGGTGGCATCACGTTCCCGTTCGTGCCCGACGAGGGGGTGCGCCTGGTGGCGATCGAGCCGTCGTCGTGCCCCACGCTGACCGAGGGCCGCTTCGAGTACGACTTCGGCGACGTGGCCGGCATGACCCCCCTCATGCCGATGTACACGCTGGGCCACGACTTCGTGCCGCCCTCGATCCACGCCGGCGGGCTCCGCTACCACGGCGACTCGCCGATCATCTCGAAGCTGGTGAAGGACGGCCGGATGGAGGCGGTGGCCTACCCGCAGGGCAAGGTGTTCGACGCGGCGGTCCAGTTCGCCAACGCCGAGGGGAAGATCCCGGCGCCCGAGACCGCCCACGCCGTGCGGGGTGCCATCGACGAGGCGCTGGCAGCCAAGGAGGCCGGGGAGGAGCGGGTGATCCTGTTCAACTACTCGGGCCACGGCCACCTGGACCTCTCCGCCTACGACGACTACCTGCACGGTCGCCTCGTCGACGCCTGAGGAGCCTCGGACCTGGGCCTTCGGGGCCCGGACGCGGACGAGCCCGCCGGTTGACCGGCGGGCTCGTTCGCGTGGTACGCCCCGGGGGATTCGAACCCCCAACCTGTGGATTAAGAGTCCATTGCTCTGCCGTTGAGCTAGAGGCGCGGAGCGATCCTGGTCAGCGCGCCAGGGCCAGGCCACCCAGGTTGGGTGGGCCTGGCCCCTGGACCTGGGCTGACCGAGGATTCGAACCCCCGACATCCGCGACCACAACGCGGCGCTCTGACCAGCTGAGCTACGGTCAGCAAGGAGTCGTCACCCTGGCGCGGCGCCCATCAGGGGCCGAAGCCGGATCTCCTCACCGGTACCGCTCGGCGAGCTCCCGTCCGAGCCGCCCGAGGATCGCCCGGAGGCCCTCGGGCTCGTACAGTACCTCGAGGCTCGCGCCGAAGCCGGCGAGCTCCGCGGCGAGGGCGCGCTCGTTGTGGCCCCGGACCTCGACCTCCACGCGGCCGTCGGGGCCGGCCTGGCCCACGAGCACCCGGTCGGCGAGGACGTAGCGGAGGTAGGGGAGCGCCTCGGGGTCCGCCGTGGCCCGCACCCGGACCGGCGCTCGGATCTCGTCCACGCGGGCCAGCACGGACTGCCAGGCGTCGGCCAGGTCGAAGCCGTCGGGGCGCTCGACGGGCTCGTCGACGGCGGTGAAGGAGGCCATGCGGTCGATGCGGAACGTGCGCAGGCCGCGCTCGGTCCCCGCCAGCAGGTACCGGCCGTTGGCCTTGGTGGCGACGCCGAGGGGGTGGACGCGCGGGTGCTCTCGTTGCCGGCGCGGTCCGCACCTAGCCGAGCTCGGCCTGGCGGCCCTCGACCACGGCCCGCTGCACCTCGTCGAGCAGCACCGGCGAGCCCGAGCGCAGGGCGGCAGCGATCCACGGGTCCGGGTCCACCACCAGCGCAGCCGAGGCGGCCTCGGCGTCGTCGCGCAGCGGTTCGGGCAGCGCCCGGACCAGCTTGCGGAGGGCCGCTCGGACCTCCTTGGTGGCCGCCGGCGTGCGGGCCGGCCACCAGGAACAGGCGCGCCTCTTCGGCGGTGAGCCCCGACAGGTCGGTCCGGCCGCCCCCGGCCAGCCGCCAACCGCCGCCACGCCCTGCACCGAGTAGATGGGGATGCCGGCCACCGCCAGGGCGTCGAGGTCGGCGGGCCGTGCGTTCGGACACCTCGAGCTCCTCGGCCACCTCCGCGGCGGTCACCTGCGCGCGCCGCTGGAGCAGCAGGAGGATGGCCACGAGGCGGTCGGCGCGCACCGGTCCAGCATCCCACGCAAACCGGTCAGCAGGTGACCGGTTTGGCCTGCGATGCTGTCCCCATGACCAACACCGATGCCTCGCCCGCCACCCCCATCGACACCCGCCTGGCGTTCCACGCCGCGCTGGACACGGCCACCCCGCTCATCGCCGGCGTCCGCGCCGACCAGCTCGATGGGCCCACCCCGTGCGACGACATGGACGTCCGCCACCTCCTTGCCCACCTCGTGTTCGTGGCCGAGCGGGTCGCCTCCATGGGGCGCGGGGTGCACCCGATGGACGGTCCCACCGAGGAGGTCGACCGGGCCGACGATGCGTGGCCGGCGGCGTGGGAGGCGGCCAAGGCCGACGTCCTGGCCGTGTGGGCCGACGAGGCCCTGCTCGACCGGGAGATCGTGCTGCCGTGGACCGCCACCACGGGTCGGGACACCATGGCCCTGTACGCCGCGGAGCTCACCACCCACACCTGGGACCTCGCCCGCGCCACCGGCCAGGAGGGGGCGTGGGACGCCGACGCCCTCGAGGTCGCGCTCGACGCCATGCGCAAGGAGCTGCCCGTGGCGGACCGCACCGAGATGTGGGCAGCTGCGTCAGCCCAGATGCCGCCGTCGATCCCGTGGCGGGACCCGTTCGCGAACGCCGTCGACGTCGCCGAGGGTGCGCCCCTGGTGGAGCAGCTCGTCGCCTGGTGCGGCCGCGACCCCCGCTGGCAGGCCTAGCCCGGCGGGCGCGCCGTGGGTCCCTTGGCAACCTGCCAGCAGGTCCAGAGGTAGTCGAGCGACAGGACCGCCGCGACGATGGCCCATGACCACCAGCTCCCATGCAGGAGCCAGACCCCGGCCGCCGCGAGCGTGAGCTCCAGGGCGTACACGATCCAGCGTCCAGCCGAGAACGGGTAGCGCCGCCAGGTGTCGAAGGACACCGGACGCAGGGTGGATGGGCTCACTTGCAGTACCCCCCGCTGTAGATGTCCGGCCACCAGAGGGTGACACCGACCTTGGTGTACTTGATCTTCAGGCACATGCCGCGGTTCTTGGCCCGGTCAGCCTGGTAGGCGACGGCGCCTGCTGCGGCACCGCATCCCGCTGCTGCGATCGGGAACTTCAGC
Source organism: Acidimicrobiales bacterium (assembly GCA_046331115.1). Lineage (GTDB taxonomy): Bacteria > Actinomycetota > Acidimicrobiia > Acidimicrobiales > Iamiaceae > Aquihabitans. Next base: position 26,886 of record JAXLRJ010000023.1, on the reverse strand, counting down.
AGGAACGCACAAAGCGCGGCGGCACTCGTGACGTTCGACATGTCCTTCGTCTGTGTCTTGCTGAAGTAGTAGGTGCAGGTGACGGTGCCGCAGGTGTTGGGGTCAGCGACGACCGGGTAGGCGGCACCCTGGTGGTCGACGAACTGGATCAGCGTGTTGCCGTTGACGGCGAAGTGGGTCGCCACTGGCTGGCCGTTGGCGTCGGTCGCCCACGCGGGCAGGACGAGGGCGGTCGGCTCGCTTGCGCCCCGCTGGCGAACCTCGACTGCCCCATCTCGGCGGACCCGCAGCTCGGCTCCATCCGCGCCGACGTCGATGGGGAACCGGTAGCTGGTGGGAGCGTCCGCACCGGCGATCACGATGAGCGCTTGCACGCCTTCGGCCGTCGGTCGCGCCACCAGGTGGGTGTCGGCAGCTACGTCCTCGTAGACGACGTCGTCGGCCATCGCCGTTCCGGAGCGTGCTGCCCCGCCTGGGATCCCGATGCTGACGGCCGGGCCCTCTGCCGGATCGATCAGGAGATCGTCCTTGGGGCTCAGCGGCACGTCGACGGTTGGGGCGGTGCTGCCAGCTGAGCTGGTTTCGGGGCTCGGCAAAGGGGTGGAGGACGCTCCATCTGCTGCAGCGTCGGCGATGTCGGCGACCACCTTGGCCGAGTCGTCACGCGGGCTTGGTGGCTCGGCGGCGACCGGCGCCTGGCCGATGAAGAGGAGGGATAGGGCGATCGCTGCTGGTGGTGCGGCGAGGCGGAGGACCAGGCGCGCCGGACCCCCACGGTGGCCATGCATGCGAGACCGACGGCGTGTCCGAGGGGTTGCACCCGGTTGCGACCCTTGGCCCTCGACCGGGGTGCCACCGGATAGCCATCTCGAACACCAGGGGGGTCGCCTGGTGTGGTTGGGCGCCTCCTCGTTGGTCAGGTTCGATTGCCCGTTCTCGTCGATCCTCATGTCACCGTCGATCGCGTCAGGCCCTCCCCTCCGGAGCATCCATCTAGAGACCATAGATCCTAGAGGTTGCCCGGGTGATGTCAACCGTTTGGCCATGGAGGCCGTGGGAGCACGCGTTGGCGCCCACGGAGGGGCCGCACGCGGGTTCGTCGGCGGCAGGCTCGAGAGGCGACGCCAGGGCGCCAGGTCGTGGCGTCCGGCGGGGCGGGCTCGCTGCCGGTGGTGGACCAGTGCCAGGGCTCGGACGGCAGGTTGTAGAAGCCGAACGAGGCGGCGTGGCCGGCGAGCCACTGGTAGCAGGCGCTGCTGCGGTACGAGCAGTTGCTGAAGTCGATGGCCAGGCCGATCTCGTGCTGGCTCTGGCCCGGGCGGGCGGTGGGCGGGTGACAGGCGCCCGGCGACATCTGGTAGATGGCGTAGTAGCTGCTGCCGCAGTGCTCCCGCCGCAGCTCGATCTGCTCGGCCGGGTTGCGGTAGCCGCCGCCGCTGAGCACCAGGCCGTCGCCCCGAGCTGCGTTCAGCATGGCGGCGAGCTGGCCCTGGATCTGGCAGTTGACCGTGATGCCGCCGACGGTGCACAGCGAGATGCCACCGGTGCCGGTGCCCGAGCCGCTGCCACCGCCGATGGGGGGCAGGGGGGCGTTCTCGGACCCGTTGGGCGCCTGGTTCGAGGGGCGGGCGGCGGCTGCGGCGGCCGCCGCCTTCTCCCGCGCAGCCTTCTCGGCGGCGAGGCGGGCGACCAGGGCGGCCTGCTGGGCGGCGATCTTCTGGGCGAGGGCCCGATCGGTCTTGGCCAGCTGGACGCTGCGGGCGATCTGCGAATCGATCGTGCCCTGGATCTTGTTGGCGAGCTTCTGCTTCTCGGCCTTGGCGGTGCGGACGGCCTCGGTGCGCTTGGCCTGCTCCGCCCGCTTCTTCTCGGCGCGGACCTTGGCGGCCTCCGCCTTCTTGCGCTGGTAGGCCATCTCGCTGATGGCGCCGTTCAGCCGGTCGGCCACGTCGGCGTCGTCCTGCGAGCGCAGCTCGATGAAGAACTTGCGGCTGGAGGCGGACACGAAGTCCTTGGTGTCGAGCACCGACAGCACGTCTGCGCTGGGCGGGCTGACGTAGGCGGCGACGGCCCGACGGCGGACCTCGTCCTTCAAGATGGCGGTCTCGGCCTTGAGCTTGGCGATGGCCTTGCGGGCGTCGGCCTCGTCCTGCTCGGCCCGGGCGACCTCGGCCTCGGTGCGGGCGAGGGCAGCCTCCTGGGTCTGGAGGTTCTCGTTGATGGCCTGCAGGGCGGCGTCGATCTGGCGCAGCGAAGCCTTCGAGGTGTCGAGCTGGGCGGCCACCTTGGCCTGCTCGGCGTGGACCTTCTCGCGCTCGGCGCGGGGGTCCTCGCGGGGCGCCGAGGAGGCGGTGAGCGTGGGGACGGCGAGGGCCACGGCCAGGGCGGCGGCGGAAGCGGTTGCCATCAGGGTGCGACGTCGCACGAAGTCGATCCTTCCGACCGGCGGGGCTCGGTTCCGCCGGCTCGTCACGAAACCGTAACAGATGAAACATTCGGCGCAAAGCGCCCGGCGTCGAACCTAGTGGTGCGCAGGGTGCCGGATCGGGCACCCACCGCGGTCGTCGGTCACCCTGCGGCCCTGGCCAGGCCGGTCCCCGAGACAGCGGCGGGCCGAGCGGGTACTGTCAGTCCAACTGCCAATACCTGCCTGGGAGGTCGGTCGGGGTGAAGGACTACGAAGGGTTCCAAGGGCACATCGGCCGCACGCAGGCCGAGTCCACGCCGTGGTGGCCGACGCCGCCGCACCCGGGCGAGGGCGCGCCCAACGTGGTGGTGATCCTCATGGACGACATGGGCTTCGCCCAGCTCGGCTGCTACGGCTCGGACATGTCGACCCCGAACATCGACCGGCTGGCTGAGCGAGGGCTGCGCTTCACCAACTTCCACGTGACCCCGCTGTGCTCGCCGACGCGCGCCGCGCTGCTCACTGGCCGCAACCACCACGAGGTGGGCATGCGGTCGATCTCCAACTTCTCGAGCGGCTACCCGCACATGCGCGGCCACATCTCCCACCACGCGGCCACGGTGGCCGAGGTGCTCCGCGACGAGGGCTACGCCACCTTTGCCGTCGGCAAGTGGCACCTCACGGCCATGGAGGACGCCAGTGCGGCCGGGCCCTACGACCAGTGGCCGTGCCAGCGCGGCTTCGACCGCTACTACGGGTTCCTCGAGGGCGAGACCGACCAGTTCCACCCCGAGCTCGTCTACGACAACCACCACGTCGACCCGCCCGGTGGGCCCGAGGACGGCTACCACCTGTCGGAGGACCTGGTCGACCACGCCCTCGGGTTCCTCCACGACAGCGTCTCCATCCGGCCCGACCGGCCGTTCTTCATGTACCTCGCCTTCGGTGCGATGCACGCGCCGCACCAGGCACCGCCCGAGTACCTCGAGCGCTGGCGCGGCCGGTTCGACGACGGCTGGGACGCGGCACGGGAGCGGTGGTTCGCCCGCCAGCTCGAGCTCGGCATCGTGCCCGAGGGCACGGAGCTCGCGCCGCGCAACCCGGGGGTCGAGGCCTGGGACGACATGCCCGAGGTCCACCGCCGCCTTGCCGCCCGCATGCAGGAGGCGTTCGCCGCGTTCCTGGAGCACACCGACGACCAGGTCGGCCGGTTCGTCGAGGGCCTCGAGCGCCTCGGCAAGCTCGACGACACCCTGATCGTCTTCCTGTCGGACAACGGCGCCAGCCAGGAGGGTGGCCCGTTCGGCGTCATGCACGAGATGAAGTTCTTCAACTTCCTCATCGAGACGCCCGAGGAGGCGATCGAGCGCATCGACGACATCGGCGGCCCCCACAGCCACGCCAACTACCCGTGGGGCTGGGCCCAGGCCGGCAACACGCCGTACCGCTGGTACAAGCAGAACACCCACGAGGGTGGCGTCCACGTGCCGCTCATCGCACACTGGCCGGCGCGCCTCGGCACCGAGGGCGGCCTGCGCGACCAGTTCCACCACGTCAACGACGTCGTGCCCACGATCTACGAGCTGCTCGGCGTGACCGCCCCCGACACGTATCGGGGTCGCGAGCAGATGCCGATCACCGGCACCTCGATGGCGTACGCGTTCGACGATCCCGAGGCACCGAGCCCCAAGCGGGTCCAGTACTTCGAGATGATGGGCCACCGCGGCCTCTACGAGGACGGCTGGAAGGCGGTGACCCGCCACCAGTCCGGGACTCCCTTCGAGGACGACGACTGGGAGCTCTACGACCTCACGACGGACCGCTCGGAGACCAAGAACCTCGCGGCCGACCACCCCGAGCGCGTCGCGGCGATGGTCGAGCGCTGGTGGGAAGAGGCCGAGGCGCACGGGGTGCTGCCGCTCGACGACCGCACGATCGAGCTGTTCGGCACCCGGTTCCGGGAGAACTCGCCGCACCCGACGTCCAAGACCTACACCTACTTCCCGCCGATGACGCCGCTGCCGGCCCAGTCGGCGCCGGCCATCGGCGGGCGCAGCTGGGACCTGCGCGCCACCGTCGAGCGCCCCGCCGGCGCCGAGGGCGTCCTGTACGCGTCCGGCACCGAGAACTCCGGGCTCAGCATCTTCGTCCAGGGCGATCGGCTGGTGTTCGACTACAACTGCTTCGGCGAGCACCACGTCGCCACGTCAGAGCGGCCGGTGCCCGAGGGGGCCTCGGTGCTCGGGGTCCAGTTCCGCCGCCAGGACAAGGGCGCGGTGGCGACGTTGCTGATCGACGAGGAGCCGGCGGGCACCCTCGAGGTCCCCTTCGCCATGTTCATCATGTCGAGCATCGGGCCGAGCGTCGGGTTCGACCATGGGTCGCCGGTGAGCGAGGCGTACCGCGCCCCGTTCGCGTTCGAGGGCGACCTGCGCCGCGTCGACATCTCGCTGGTCTCGCCCCCCGCCCCGGGCGCCACCGAGGCGGAGCAGCGCACCGGCATGGCCCAGCAGTAGCCGCCCACGGCGGGGTGCCGACCGTGGGGCGAACGGCCCGATGGGTCATGCTGGGGCGATGGCCTCCACCCTGCGCACCAACCGCCTCGCCCGCCCGGCCGTGATCGCGTCGTCGGTCGTCGTCGCCCTCGGCCTGGCGCTGGTGGGCTGCGGCAGCAGCGGCTCCGACGAGCCGTCGACCACCGAGGCGACGTCGAAGCCGTCGACCACCGCCACCGAGGCCACCACGACGACGACCGCGGCCACCACGACGACCTCGACGCCGGGCGAGGCGCAGCCCGAGCTGGCGGTCTGGCCGTTCGCCTCGGGGGAGCAGCGGTTCACCAGCCCGGTCGACGCGGCGCGCTCGTTCGCCACCGACTACCTCGGCATGGCCTCGCCGGTGGTGGGGGAGTTCCAACAGGGCGACAGCCGCTCCGGCGAAGTCCCGATCAAGCCGGCCGAGACCGGCCCCACCACCACGGTGCTCGTGCGCCAGGCGGCCGGCGACGCCAGCTGGTGGGTCATCGGGGCGGCCAGCGACCACTTGCGGCTCGAGCAGCCCGACGCCCTCGCCACGATCTCCTCCCCGGTGGCGCTGTCGGGCCAGAGCACGGCGTTCGAGGCCACGATCAACGTGCAGGTGCGGCGCGACGGCTCGGTCGACCCCATCGGCGAGGGCACGGCGATGGGTGGCGCCAACGGCGAGATGGGGCCGTTCGCCACGGACCTGGCGTTCGACGCCGCAGGGGCCTCGTCGGGCGCCATCGTCCTCCAGACCTTCTCCGAGGAGGACGGGGGCGTCATGGAGGCGAGCGTCGTGCGCGTGGCCTTCACCGGCTGACCAGCAGGCGATCGGGACCTTCGGCCCTGGGTGTGACACATGCCCCCCTGGTAAACGAACGTTCAGTTAGGTACCGTCACGCGCAGCGACCGGCGCAGCACGCCCGGTCCGCAGCAACGCCAGGGGAGCAACCGAGACATGACCGCCGTCGACACCTCGTCCGCCATCGACCTCGACCAGGTCGACTTCCTCGACCCGAGGACCTACGACGATCCGTGGGAGATCTACCGGGCGGCGCGGGACCTGGACCACCTGCACTACGACGCCAAGAACGACCTCTACATCGCGGCCCGCCACGAGGACATCTTCCACATCAGCCGCGAGCCGGAGAACTACTGCAACAAGTTCGGCGTGCGACCGGTCATCGCCGGCGACATGTCGATCATCACCCTCGACGGCGACGAGCACGTCCGCACCCGTCGGCTCATCAACGCCGGCTTCACGCCCCGCCGGGTCCGCGACCTCATGCCCCACGTGCGGGACCTGACCAACGAGATCATCGACCAGATCATCGACGAGGGCCACGTCGACTTCGTCGAGCAGTTCGCCATCCACGTGCCGCTCATCATCATCTGCGAGCTCATGGGCCTGAACCCCGAGCAGCGCATGAAGATGTACCGCTGGTCCGACGACATGATGGCGGGCGACGGCCACCTCGAAGGCCCCACCCTCGTGGCTGCGGCCGAGGCGTTCGGCGAGTTCGCCACCATGTGCCTCGAGCTGATCGCCGAGCGACGCGCCGACCCGCAGAACGACCTCATCTCGGTCCTCACCCAGGCCTACGACGACGGCGCCCTCGCCAAGGAGCACAAGGCCGTCCAGGGCGTGACCGAGGAGCAGATCGCGCTGCGCAAGAAGCTCGACGGCGGCCTCAACGACGACGAGCTGCTCGCCTTCCTGGCCGTGCTGCTCGTGGCCGGCAACGAGACCACCCGCAACGCGATCTCCGGCGGCATGCTCGCCCTCAGCCTCTTCCCCGAGCAGAAGCAGCTCCTCCTCGACAACCTCGACGTCGACGACTTCGTCGACCGCGCCGTGGACGAGCTGATCCGCTACGTGTCGCCGGTGATCAGCTTCATCCGGACCGTCACCACCGACCACGAGTACCGCGGCACCAAGCTCAAGGAAGGCGACCGGATCTTCATGCTCTACCCGTCGGCCAACCGCGACGAGCGGGTGTTCGACAACGCCGACCAGCTGGACCTGCTGCGCGACCCCAACCCGCACCTGGCCTTCGGCATCGGCCCCCACTTCTGCCTCGGCGCCAACCTGGCCCGCATGGAGGTGAAGCTGGTGTTCCAGGAGCTGTTCAGCCGCCTGTCGGACATCACCATCGACGGCAACGCCAAGCTCGACCGCGGCGACTCGTCGCTCGTGATCGCGCTGCAGCACCTGCCCGCCACCTTCACCGCTGGGGGCTGCCCCGTCGCCCACTGAGCGACGGGCCCTCCCCATGTCCGCTGCGACGCTCCGCCCCAACCAGCGCGAGCACATCCTCGACGTCGCCCTCCGGCTCATGTCGGAGCACGGCGCCGCCGGCACCTCGATGCGGGCGCTGGCGCGCGAGTGCGGCATCAACGTCGCGGCGATCTACCACTACTTCGAGTCCAAGGACGCGCTCCTCGCCGCGGTGATCGAGGAGCGCCGGTACGAGGCCCGGCTCGTCGAGGACATTCCGGACCTGTCGCCCGACCTGCCGACGGCCACCCGGCTGCGAGCCATCTACGGCACCATCTGGCAGGGCGCGCTCGCCGAAGAGTCCGTGTGGCGGCTGCTGCTGGGCGAGGGGCTGCGCGGCGAGCCGGCGGCCCTGCCGGTGGGCGCCTCGCTGCTCGAGGTGTTCCGCCCCGGCCTGGCCTCGTGGATCGCCGCCGCGGTCCCCGAGGTCGCCCAGCCGGCGGCGGTCGCCGACATCATGATCGGCCAGCTGTTCGCCGGCTTCGTGCAGCACACCTTCGACCCCGCGGTGCCCCTCGCCGACATCGAGCAGCGCGGCGCCGACGCCATCTGCGCCGTCGTCGCCACGTAGCGTCGACCGCCGCGACCTGCTGCGGAGCCTCCCCGGCCGGTAGCGTCGACCGGATGCGTCGACTGGCAGTGGTGGTGGTGATCGGGCTCGCCCTCGTGGGCGGGCTCACGGCCTGCAAGCCGGTGGCCAAGGTCACCGCTCGGGGCGGCACGGGGCAGGTCTGGATCAAGACCGACCCCAACGCGCTCGTCGCCCTCTACGACAAGGCCGGCAAGCTCGTGCCCACCTACACGCTGCCCGCCACCGGCGACCCCGTCCTGACGGAGACCAAGCGCACCGATGCCAACGGGTACCTGGTGATGCGGTACCTCAAGCCGGGCACCGGCTACACCGTCCGCCGCGTCGACGACACCAACGTGCAGCCGTCGGACCCGTTCAGCGTCCTGCGGGTGCTCCAGCGCCCGGCCCAGTCGCTCTACGACAGCCAGAAGCTCCAGCCCGGCTTCCACTACCTCATGACCCGCGACGGGATCTTGCTGTCCTACAACCTCCTGCTCCCGGGCCCGATCGACAAGGGCCCGTACCCGACCGTGGTCGAGTACTCCGGCTACGACCCGTCGGACCCCGGTGGCGGGTCGCTCAACCCCAACATGAAGATCGCCAACGCGCTCGGCTATGCGGCCATCGGCGTGAACATCCGCGGCAGCGGCTGCTCGGGCGGCTCGTTCGAGCTGTGGGAGGACGCCCAGGCGACCGATGGCTACGACATCATCGAGACCGTCGCCGCCCAGCCGTGGGTGCTCGGGCACCGCGTCGGCATGGTCGGCCTGTCCTATCCCGGCAACGCCCAGCTCTACGCTGCTTCGACCCAGCCGCCCCACCTGGCCGGCATCGCCGCCGCGGGCACCTACGACGATGGCTTCCGCAACCTCCTGCGCCCCAACGGCATCGTGAACTCCGGCTTCGCCAAGGCGTGGATCAAGGGCCGCTACGACGATGCCAAGCCGGCGGCGAGCGGCTGGGTCCAGAAGCGCATCGCCGGGGGCGACAAGGTCTGCGAGCTCAACCAGAAGATGCGCGGCCAGAACCTCGACTACACGTCGCGCATCGACACCGACCCCTACTACCCGACGGTCTTCGGGTTGGGCGACCGGTTCGCCCCGGACCACTTCGCCAACCGGATCAAGGTGCCCGTCCTCCTGCAGGTGGCCGAGCAGGACGAACAGGTGGGTGGCCACGTCACCGCCATGTTCGACAAGTTCGGGACCACTAAGCGCAAGCTGATCATCACCAACGGCGGCCACGCCGAGTCCCTCGCCGTGCCCGAGATGATCGTCCGCTGGAAGGAGTTCCTGGACCTCTACGTGGCCCACAAGGTCCCCGACATCAGCGCGCTGAAGAACATCCACCCCTACGTCGCCCAGCAGGTCGTCGGCACCCGGGACCAGCTCACCGCCCTCGGCACCTGGCCGACCAACCCCTACGCCGGCAAGACCTACGCGCAGGCGCTCGCCGCCTACGAGGCCGAGCCGAAGGTCGACGTGCTCTTCGAGAACGGCGGCGCCACCGGCCTGGCCTCCGGGGTCGAGCCTGGGCTGCCCCGGCCGAGCTTCGTGAAGACCTTCGCCGACTACCCGGTGCCCACGACCCAGGTGCAGCGCTGGTACTTCGGCCCGGGCGGCACCCTGGTGCCCGATGCGCCCACCGCCGCCGACGACGCCGACGGCACCATCGACCGGTACACGTCGGACCCGTCGGCCCGGCCGCGTGGCTCGAAGGTGTCGGGCGGCGACTGGGCCCAGGCGCCGGTCTACGACTGGCGCCAGCCCGTCGACGGCAAGGGGCTCAGCTACGTGACGCCACCGATGGTCGCCGACACCACGATGTTCGGCTCTGCCAGCGTCGACCTGTGGCTGCGCTCCTCTGCCCCGGACACCGACCTCCAGGTGACCCTCACCGAGGTCCGTCCCGACGGCAAGGAGGTGCTGGTCCAGAGCGGATGGATGCGCGCCAGCGTCCGCAAGCTCGACGACGCCCGCTCCACCGTGCTGCAGCCGCTCGTCACCATGGCGAAGGAGGATGCGGCGCCGCTGCCGGCTGGTCAGTTCAGCCCCGTGCGCGTCGAGATCTACCCGTTCGCCCACGTGTTCCGCGCCGGCAGCCGGGCCCGCCTGATCATCACCGCACCTGGCGGCGATCGGATCGCCTGGACCTTCGACACGCTCGCCGGCACCCAGGACAACGAGGTCGCCCGCTCCGCCGGTCGTCCTTCGTCGGTGGCCCTTCCGATCATTCCCGGCGTGTCGATCCCGACCGGGCTGCCCGCCTGCCCCGGCCTGCGGGCCCAGCCCTGCCGCACCTACTCGGCGCCCGCCTCCTGAGGCTGGGCACCCGCTGGCTCGGGGTGGCTCGCACCGAAGCGGGCCGCCAGAGGTGCGGCGCTCATCCCGTGCGCCACCACGCTCAGCAGGACGGTCGCGCCGATCGCCGTCAGCACCCGTGACGAGTCGCTCTGGGGCAGCGCGTCGAACGCGAGGATCCCGAACACGACCGACGCCAGCCCACGAGGGCCGAACCAACCGATGATCGCGACGGTCGACCGATCGAACCGGGCCCCGACCAGCGAGATCGCCACCGGCACCATCCGGACCACCGTCAGCGCCAGCACGGCGAACACCGCCTCGCGCCAGGTGACGTCCCGCAGCGGCGAGGTGGCCAACGCCCCGAACAGGAACCACACGGTCAGCGCCAGCAGCTCGCCGCTGCGGTGGGCGAAGTGCAGGTCGTCCTCGTCGGCCTCGGCCTCGGCGTCGGCCGCAGGGGCGAGGCGAGGGCGCGAGGCACCGAACGCCAGGCCGGCGACGAACGCGGCCACGAAGCCGTTGGCGCCGATGGCCACGGTGGCGAAGTAGGCGAACAGCGACGCGGCGGCAATCCCGACCGGGAGCATCGCCCGGTCCACCAGGCGGTGCCGCAGCGCCAGGCCGACGAGCTTGCCGGCGACCACGCCGATGGCGGCCCCAAGGAGCACGCCGCCGGCCAGGTCGACGAGTGCTCGGCCATCCGAGGAGATCTCGAGCGCCGTCCCGGCCACCGCGCCCACGATGCACATGGTGACGAACGGCGTGGCGATGCCGTCGTTCAGGCCGCTCTCCACGTTCAGGATGCGCCGGACCCGCGACGGCACCCGCCGGTCCTCGACGATCGCCGCGCCGAGGGCGGCGTCGGTGGGAGACACCGCGGTGCCGATCACCCCGCACACCCACCACGACAGCCCCGGCAGCAGGAGGTGGGCGGCGAGCGTGCCGGCCGCCATCGTGAGCGGCAGGCCGATCAGGAGCAGCCGAGCCGGCACCCCGGCATCGTGCTCGAGGGTGCGGAGGGGCACCCCGGCCGCGTCCCCGAACAGGACGACGGCCAGGGCGACCTCGGCGAGGAGCTTCAGCGACTCCGAGTGGACCGAGACCTGCACGATCCCGTCGGGCAGCAGGCCGACCACGACCCCAGCGGCCACGAAGGCCATGGGGCCCGAGATGTTGGCGCGCGCGAGCCGCCCACCCAGCAGCCCCCATGCGACGAAGCAGGCGGCGACGATCGCCGCCAGCACCATGGGGCTGCGGGGATCAGGCGGATGCCCGGGTCAACCGAGGATCTTGGCCTTCTGGGCCGCGAACTCCTCGTCGGTGAGGATGCCCTGGTCGTGGAGCTCGGCGAGCTGCTTCAGCTCGGCGACCATGTCGACCTGGGGCTCGGCCGGGGGCGGCGGCGCGTACTGCGGCGGCGGCGGGGCGTACTGGGGCTGCTGGTACTGGGCCTGCTGGGCGCCCTCGTAGTAGCCCTGGCCGCGGTTGGCGGCGATGGCCTGGTCGCGGTCGGCGAACTTCTCGGCCTGGCGGCGCTGGACGCGACCGCTGACGGCGGTGGCGGTGCCGGCGACGACCGCGGTGCGGGCGACGCCTCGGAGCAGTCCTGGCATGGTGTCCTCCTCGGGGGTGGCGGGTGGTTGGTGGCGGGTGGGATCAGGCCTCGAGGGCCTCGATGGCTTCCATGACGACGGCAGCCGGGATGCGGGCGCTGGCGATGACCTCGCCCTCGGCGCGCAGCACGGCGCCCACGAACGGGCGGGCCCAGGCGTTCTCGTACACGAGCAGGGCAGCGACGGTGCCGGGCTCCATGGCGGAGGCGGCCTCGGCGATGTCCTCGTCGCCGACGAGGCCCGAGCGGGCGCCGGCGAAGGCAGCGAAGCCACCGAGGTGGTCCGGCGCCACGTCCTCGAGGGCGATCCCCGAGAACGTGCCGTCCTCGTCCTTGCGGATCACGAGCACGTCGTACAGGGCGACGATGCCGGCATCCACCAGGGCGAGCACCTCCTGGGCGATCGAACCGTCGAGGTTCTCGTCCTTGAACTCCAGGAGGATGAAGTCGATCGGTCCGTGGACGTCCACGTCGCTCATGTTGGGTTCCCCTCTCGAGCCGCGTGCGCGGCGGGTGTCGTCGTGATGAGGTCGCCTGCAACGTAGCCCGTGATCAGGGCGTTGCGCGCCAGACGTGCTCAGCTGCGCGCGATCGCCCCGGCGGCAGCCCTCGCCGCGACGGTGGTGGCGGCCTTCGTGCCGCTCGCCAGGCGGGCGAGCGTGCGGGCACCCGTCGGGCGCTTCGCCAGGTAGCGCACCGCCGCACCCACGTCTGGCGAACCGTCCGGCTTCAGGAGGCCGAGGGTGCCCTCGTCCATGAGCCCCTCCAGGACGTGGTCGCTGATGCCCCGGAAGGCGGTCCACGGCAGGCCGGCAGCCTCGGCGGCGGCCGCGATGGCCGAGGTCTCCATGTCGATGGCGTCGACCCCGGCGGTGGCGTTCGCCTCGTGGACGGACCGGTCGAGGATCAGCTCAGCGCTGGTGACCAGCAGGCCCTCGAGGTCGACGCCGCCGAGGGCGTGGGCCCCGTGCTCCTGGCCATCGTCGAGGTCTCGCACCGTGGCCGGGACCAGCAGGTCACCGACCGCGATGGTGGGTCGCACCCCACCGGCGATCCCCACCGCCAGCACGTGATCTGGATGGTCGGCCTCGATCGCTCGGGCCGTGGCCTCGCCGGAGCGGGTCGGGCCGATCCCCGCGAGCACGGCCACGACCTCGTGGCTGCCGACCTCGCCGCGGTGGCGGCGCTCGCCTTCGCCCCCACGGGCGCGCGCCAGGCGCATCGCCTTGGCCACCGCGGCGAGCTCGACCGGCATCGGGGCGAGGACCAGGAAGCGGGTCACAGGTAGCCGTTGCGCTCGAGGCGGTGGAAGGCGACGCCGCCCCACACCGGGGGCACGTAGAACGTGCACATCCGGTAGGTGATGGCGACGGCGAAGGCGGTGGCGCTGTCGACCCCTGCCGAGGTGAGGCCGAAGGTCAGCGCGCCTTCGGCCACGCCGATGCCGCCCGGGATGGGCATGAGGCCGGCGAACAGGGACACGCACACGTTGATGACGAGCAGCGTCGACAGCGGCAGCGACGTCCCGAAGGCCAGCAGCACGATGCCGAGCGTCGAGGCGAAGAGCAGCTCGCTCGCCAGGTTGGCGCCGAGGACCCGGGCGACCTTGGACGGCGAGCGCAGGCTGCTCAAGGTGTCGAGGATCTCCTGCCACCAGGGCCGGACCTTCTCGATCACCCAGTGGCGAGCCTTGGGCACGAGCAGGGCGAGCACGATGGCCACGACGGCGAGCACCAGCAGTGCCAGCAGGAGCGTGAGGAGCCCCCCGGAGCTGCCGTCGGTGCCGGACTGCAGGTCGAACTGGATGTTGCCGAAGCCGAACAGGACCACCGAGGAGATCACGGCCACCTGCACCAGGAAGCCGCCGAAGCTGTCGATGACGCCGATGGACACCGCCGAGGCGGGCGGGATGCCCTGCTTCTGGAAGAAGCGGATGTTGACGGCGACCCGGGCGGCGGTGGAGGGGATCACCAGGTTCACGAAGGTGATGGCGAACTGGAGCAGCACCACCGGGCCGTACGCCAGGGGGCGAGGGCAAGCGGCCCGGGTGGACTCGGCCAGGGCGAAGCGGGGCGTCTGGCCGAACGCCATGGCCACCAGCAGGATCGGCAGGCTCGCCTCCCGCAGGGCGTCGGCCACCTGGCTGAGGTCCACGCCGGCGAGGCTGCTGATCAGGATGTAGCCCGCCGCGAACATGAGGGCGGCCTGGATGAGCGTGCTGCGCGACACCCGGCGGAGCTGGGCGAGCTTGGGCTCGTCGACGCCGGCGGCCTCGGCCGCCGCGGTGCGCAGGTCGTCGAGGTCGACGTCGGACGAGCCGAGCGCGCTCCGCAGGCGGGGCCCGAGCGCGGCGGTCTGCAGGTAGGGGAGGACCTCGGCCAGGTCGTCGGGGCCCAGGCGGGCGAGCGCGGTGGCCACCGACCGCTCGATGCCCACGAGGACCGCCGTGCTCGCCAGCACCTGGGCGTGGTCGACCCGCTGCTGGTCGCCGGCGGTCGCCAGGGTGGCGGCACCGAGCCCGTCGAGCACCACCTGGGCCTCGCCGTCGCCGTCCTCCAGGCGGAACCGGTCTGGCGCCAGGTCGCCGTGGCTGAACCCCGCCGCGCCGAGGGCGAGCACGCTGTCCCACATGGCCATCAGCACCGCGTCGTCGAGGTCGGTCGGCTCGGCGTCGAGGGCGCGGCCGCGCGGCCGGATGACGATGATGGCGTCGTTGGCGCCGGTGCGCCCCGCTCGCACCACCTCGTTGGTGGGCACGCCGTTGGTGCCGGCCATCAGGGTGACGAAGCCCTCGTGCTCGGCCTGCTGGGCCCGGGTCAGGGTCAGGGCCTCCGCGTCCCGGTACCAGAGGGCCCGCCACGCCTTGGTGAGCAGCTGCGAGTCCCAGGCGTCCCGGCCATACACCTTCACGACGAGCGGCTCACCGTCGGCGTCGACCGCGTCGAGGAGGAACACGCCCGCGGGCTGGCGCTCGGCCTCCGAGAGGTCGCGGACCTCGACCCCGAGCTCGTCGAGCCCGCGCGCCACCCGGTCCGTGGACGGGCGTCCCGCGCTCGACCCGAACAGCAGGTGGACGATCGAGGCGGCGGCCGCGCCGCAGAGCCCGCCGATGACGGCGCCGGTGGGCGACGAGTGGGCGAGGAGGATCACCGAGGCGGCCGCCGCGCCGACCAGCCACCGGCCAGTGGTCCGGTAGGGGCGGGCGATGTGCGGGGAGGCCACCACGGTGGTGGCCACGATGAGGGCGAGGCGCAGCGAGGCGCTCTGGTCCCCGTGCTGGCGGAGGACCTCGGCGAGCCCGGCGGCGAGCAGCAGCGAGAGGACGTGGTCCCGCAGCACGTCCCAGCGGGCCCTCCCGACGGCGGCGAGGATCAGCAGCCCGGCCCACAGCGTGGCCAGCCCCAGCGCCACCTGCCAGATGATGTCGAAGAAGCCGGGCACGGCCCTCGCCAGCTCGACCAGGGCCTGCTCGAAGGCGGTGTTGGCATCCTGGAGGGCCACGAACAGGGCCATCCCGACGGCGCACAGCACCAGCAGCACGACGTCGGTGGCCCGCCGGGACCGGCGCTCCTGCCGATCGGTGGCGTACAGCCGGGTCCGCTGCGGCCGTGACCACAGGCGCGTCGGGATCCGGGTGGAGGCCCTCGGCGCAGGGGTGGCGGACGGTGCGCTCAGGTGGTTCCCCTGTCGGCCGTGGCGGGGTGGATCAGGCGGCGGCGGCAGAGCGGTTGCGCTGGGCAGCACCACCGCCGAAGTACGAGCTGAGGTCGAGGACCAGCCCGAAGAAGACCAGGAGCCAGCCGAAGCCGGTCACGCCGGTCCGGGGGCTGTAGCAGACCGCGTACATGAAGGTCGTGAACGGCAGGATCAAGAAGCCGAGGAACCCCTCGATGAAGCTGTTGAACGCGATCGAGAGCCGATCGGTGAACAGCCACATCAGGAACAGCACGAACCGGGGCGCAGCCAGCCCCGTCAGGGCGACGATGCATCCACATCCCATGCGTGCACCCTAGTTCCTTCGGCCTGGCCCTTCGGCCCTTGTGCCTTCGGTGGTTCGGCGTCAGCATCGCGTCATGGTGGGTGTGCCAGGTGGTCCCGGGTGGTACCCCGACCCCGTCCGACGAGCGCCGTTGCGCTGGTGGGACGGGGGCCGTTGGACCGATGCCGTGAACGGGCCGCTCGGCCAGGGCACCGACGTGCTGGCCACCGACGCCGGGCCCGAGGAGCGGGCGCACATCGACTACGTGCGCACCTACCTCCACGATGCGGTGGCGCGGGGCCTGCTCCGCCCGGTCGATGCCGCCCGGCTCGACGCCGACCTGGCGGTGCGCGCCGCCCCGGCGCCTCCGCCGCCGACCGCGCTGGCGCCCCCACCGGCTCCCGGCCCAGCGGTGGGCCCGGCGCCGGTGGCCACGCCGGCAGCGCAGGGACCGTGGGCGTCTCGTCCGCCAGCGCCCGCCCCGGCCCCTGCCCCCACCCCGATGCCCGGCCCCGCACCCTCGGGCGGACCGGTGCCCCAGCCGGTCCTGCAGCCGAGCGCGGTGGGCGCCTGGGTGCTGCGGGCCCGGGAGTCGATCACCGCCGACCTGGCGGTCCACGGGCTGGCCGACCTCGGCGTGCTCCTGCTGTTCGCTGGCCTCTTCGGGTTCGTGGCCTTCGCCTTCGGCCAGGTCCGGTTGGGCCTCCGCCCCGTGGCCGAGGCGGCCATCCCACTGGTCCTGTTCGGCGCCGGCGCGTTCCTGCGCCACCGGGGCACCCGGGTGGTGGGCGAGGCGCTCACGTTCCTGGGTGGGCTGCTCCTGCCCGTCGTCTTGGTCGCCTCCCTGATCGACGGGGCGTCGCCCCCGCCGGACCTCGGGGGCCGCTCGCTCGCCCTCGCCATGGCCGCAGGGCTCGCCGCCCTCGCCGTCGCCTTCGCGCTGCTGGTGTGGCGTCGGCCATCGTCGCCGCTGCGCTTCCTCGTCGCCCCGATGGGGTGGCTCTGCACCGCAGCGCTCGGGCTGCTGCTGGCCGACGTGCCCGAGGGAGCGAAGATCGTCGCGCCCGAAGCCTGGTCCTGGGGCCTGGCGACCGTCGCCGCCGGCGCATCGGTCGTGGCCGTCGACGTCGCCCGTCGGCGTGGCCGCTCGGGGCCGCTCGTCGACGGCACCGCCCTCGCGGCCTGGCCTGGCCTGCCCGCCACCTACGGGCTCACGCTCGCCGCGTCTGCGGCGCACGGCTGGCCCGTGGGGCCGCTGCTCGCGGCCGGTGCAGCGGTGATCGTCGGCATCGACGTGCTGGGCAGGGGCCGGCGTGGCTGGGTGGTGCCCGCAGCGCAGACCGTGCCCCTCGTCGTCGCGGCCGCCGCCGTGGCCGCACACGAGAGCAGGCCGGAGGTCGGGGCGGCGCTCGTGGTGGTCGGCGCGCTGGCCCTCGCGGAGCGCCACGCGCGGCGCCAGACCGTGGCCGAGGCGGTGTGGGCCCTCGTGGGCGTGGCTGCCGCGGCCCTGGTCGTGGCGGAGGCCGCGTCGTTCGGATCCGACGACGCGCCGCTGGTCGCGGTGGTCGTCGGGGCCGCCGCGTGGACCTGGGCGCTGCTGCGGGTGCTGCGTCCTCGTGGGCCGCTGGGCGGGCCGGCGCTCGAGGTGGGCGTGGTCGCGATCCCGCTGCTGGTCGGACCGGTCGCCGGGGTGGGCTGGTCGGAGGCATGGTCCGCGCTCGTCCTGGCCGCCCTGCTGGTGGCCGGCGCCGCCGCGGTGCGGGCGACCTCCGAGCGGGAGCGTCCCATCTGGGCGGTCGCGATCCCCCTGTGGGGCTGGTGGCTGCTGGCGTCGCTCGTGGCCATCGCGTCCTGGGGGTCCGGCGTGGCCGCTGCCACCTCGGCGCTGGTCGCCGCAGCGTTCGTGCTGGCACCTCGGTTCCCGGTGCTGCGCGCGTGGGGTGCGGTCGTCGCGGTGGTCGTCGCCGTGCTGGCGGGCCTCGACGCGGTCGATGCCTCGGGGATGGCCACCGCTCTGGTGCTGCTCGGCATCGGGTTGGCCACCGTCCTGGTAGGCGAGGCGCGCTGGCGCCGGCCGGTGCTCGGCCACCTCGTCCTCGCCGGCCAGCTCGTGATCGGCCTGGGCGCGATCGGCGCGCTCGTGGTGTGGGGCGACGGCGAGGCCGACGACCCGAGCGGCCTGATGGCCGTGGCCCAGGTCGCCGTCCTGGTCGGGTGGGCGGTGGTGGCGCTCCTCCACGAGGTGCGGTGGTCGAACCTCACCGACCTGTTGGCGCGCCGCTCGCCACGGACCGGCGACCCCTCGCACCGCGGCGTCGACCGGTACGCGTGCCGGATCCCGCTCGGGCTCGCCGTCGTGGCCTACCCCGTCGCGGTGGGCACGGTCGCCGCGTCGACCGGGCGGTTCGCCGACGACGCCTCGTGGCCGGCCGCGATCGCGGTCGCCGCCCTGGTCCCGCTCGCGTGGGCCGCTCGGGTGCTGGCCGATCGCGGGCGGCGTGGCCCGTCGATGGTGTGCGCCCACATCGGCCTGGCCATGGCCGTCCTGGCCGGGTTCGCCACGATCGGCGCGCTCGACCCGGTCTGGCCCATCGCGGTCGCCTCCGCCTTCGTCGTCGCGTTCGTCGTGGTCGAGGGCCCGGCGCGCCGCGGTGCCGGCTCGACGTCGCTGGGCGTGCTCGCCTCGGGCGCCGCCGTCGCCGCCCTGGGGTCGATCGTCGGCGTGGCCGGCTCCTCGGAGGCGGGGCTGGTGGCCGCGCTCTGGGGCAGCATGCTGGTGGTCGGTGCCCTCGTCGCCGACGAGCAGCGGTACGGCGCGCGACCCAGGGGGCAGGTGGTCCGGTCGGCGACCGGGTGGCCCCCAGTGGTCTTCGGCGCGGCAGGCCTGGCCGGCGGCGCCCTGATGGCGCTCGAGGGCTGGCCCGAGCCGGCGGGCGCCGCGCTCATGCTCGCGGCGGTGGCCGTGCTCCTCGTGGCGCTCTTGCTCCGGGAGCCGTGGGGTCGTTCGGCTGGTGGCTGCTGCTGCTGGCCGCCGCGCCGGCGTTGCGCCGGCCGCGCTGGTGGACCGCCCCCTCGGTTGGGTCGTGGCCACCGTCGTCCTGCTGGTGGCCGCCGAGGTGCTCGGCCGCCTGGCGGCCCGGGCCGGGTCGTCCGGGGCTGACCGGCGCGCTCGATGGGACCTGCCGGCCTTCGCCGCGGCCCACGTGGCGGCGCTGGCCGCGTTGGTGGCGTCGGTCGACGCCGGCTGGGTGCCGGCGACCTGGCTTGCCGTCGCTGCCCTGTCGGCGGCCGTCGGCGTGCGCGTCCGCCGGGCGCCGTGGGCCTTGGCCGCGGTCCCGCTGGCGCTGGTGGGTGCCGGGGCTGCCGGTCCCTCGTGGCTGGCGATGGCGCTCGCGCTGACGGCCATCGCCGCGTTCGTGGTCGCCCAGCGCGCCTCGGGCTCGGTGCGCGGGGCCGCGCAGGCGGTGGTGGGCGTGGCGTCGGCCGGGGCGTGGGCGTCGTTCCTCGTCTGGCGGGGCTGGCTCCCCACCGACGGGTGGGACGTGGTGGCCGAGGGCCGCTGGGTGGCGGTGACGGCGATCGGAGGCGCTGCCATCGTGCTCGTCGTCGCGATCCTCGTCCGCCTGCGCGATGTCGACCGGGCGTGGTGGGTCGTGTCCCTGGGAGCCGCGGGCACCTGGGCTGCGGCAGCCACGGTCGCCGGCTGGCCCGATCGCTCCGGGGCGATCGCCGTGGTGGTCGCGGCCGCAGCGGTGGCGCTGATGGCGCGGCCGACCCACCAGGCGGTCCTGCGCGACGTTGCCGCGGGGCTCCTGCTGCTCTCGGTCGGGGAGGTGGTCGCCGATGCCGGCATGTCGATCTCTGGGGTGGCCTGGACGGCGATCGGGTGGTCGATCCTCGCGACGCTCGCGATCGTGGCGCTGACGGCCCTGGGGCGTGGCGGGGCGTGGATCCGTCCGGCGTGGGTGCTGGTCGGCGGCACCCTCGCGACGATGTGGGTGGCGGCGGTGAGCGTCCCGCCTGGCGACGGCCGGACGCTCGTGGTGGCGGCCCTGCTGGTGACCGGCCTCGAGTGCGCCCTGCTGGGCGTGGTGCGCCGCGTCGAGGAGCTCGTGCTCGCCGCGCCCTGGTGGTTCGCCGCGGCCTGGATCGCCGCCGGGCTGGACCGGCTCGACGTGCAGCCGGTCTGGGCATCGCTGCCCGTCGGCCTGGCGCTCCTGGTCACGGTGGCGCTCGCCCGGGCGCAGCGCCGGGCCTCGAGTCGACCGGTGGCCGCGCCCGAGCTGGTGTGGCTCGACCTCGCCGGCATGGCCCTGGTCGCCGCCCCTCCGCTGGTGGAGGCGGCGCAGGGGCGGCTCGCCCTCGTCGGCGTCGGGGTGGCGATCGGCTGTGCCTTCGCGGTGTGGGGCGTCCTGTCTCGCGTGCGCCGTCGGCTCTTCGCCGGGATCGCGGTGGTGGTCGCGTCGGTCGCGATCCTCGTGCTCGTCCCGCTGCTCGACAACCTGCCGGAGTTCCGCGGGCCGACGCTGTGGCTGGCGATCGCCGCCGTCGGGGGCCTGGCGATCGTGGTCGCCGCCTTCTTGGAGCGAGGGCGCCAGATCGGGCGCAGCGCGGTCGCCAGCGTGCGGGCCCGCACCGCCGGCTGGGAGTGACGACCTAGCCGCGGGGGCGGGGGAGGGAGGCGTCGAACACGAGCCGCTCCACGCGGTCGAGCTCGGCGTCGACGCGGGCGATCGCCTCCTTGCGGGTGCCCTTCGGCAGGCCGTCGGCCACGCCGATGGCGAGGTCGATCTCGTCCAGCAGCGCCCCGGCCTCCTGGAGCGTGCCGAGCCGGTCGGGGCGCTCGCTGGACACGGCGGCGATGGCGGCCCGGATCTTGGTGGCGCGCTGCTCCAGCCCACGGACGACCCGCGACCGGCGGCCGGCGGTGCCCGCGCTGCGCTGCTCGCGCCACGCGCTGACCTGCTTGGCGAGGCTCCGACCCTGGTCGGCGAGCTGGGCGCGCACCTTGGGGTCGCTGAGCCGCTCGAGCGCCGTGATGGCCACCGTGGCCAGGGCGGCCTTCGTCTTGGGGCTGAGGCGGCTGCCCTTGGCCCCCTTCGCGCCGGGGCCGTCGACCAGCACGGGCTTGGCGTCCTTCGACGAGCTCACCGGCCCAGGATGGCAGATGCGCGGCCCGACGGCGCACGACCCCGTCGCACGCCGTCTCGCATCGCCGACCTCGGCGCTGCCGCGCCCTCGAGGAGGAGCGATGGTGTGAACGGTGTTTACTTGACCGGCCAGTCAAGTTAAGGTGGCGGCGTGGGTCGGCGCTGGAGGGCGTCGGACGACCAAGGGGGAACACATGCGTCGACTGTTCGCGGGGGCTGCGGCCGCGGCCCTGCTCGCCATCGGGCTCGCCGTCTCGACGGCCGCGCCGGCTGGGGCCGATGTGGCGTGCGGGAAGTTCTCGTCCTCGCTCGGCCAGTGCGTCAACAGCAACCTGACCGTTGGCGGCACGTCCTACAACGTCGACTGGTACCTGCCGAACGGCACGGCCTCGGCGCTGATGCTCGTGCAGCACGGCTTCTCCCGGGGGTGCGGCAACCTGCGGGGCACCTCGAAGGCGATCATGGAGAAGGGCGTGATGGTGCTGTGCCTGAACGCCGACATGTCCGGCGGCAATGCCGCGCTGGGCAACGCCCTGGGCGACCTGCTCGCCTCCCGGGCCCTGGCCCCGCCGGCCGGCAAGCCGCTGCCCGTCAACTACATCGTCGGCGGCCACTCGGCCGGTGGCCACTTCGCCAGCGTCGTCGGCGCCCGCCTCGCCGCCCGCGGCTACGCCGGGCTCAAGGGCGCGGTGCTCTTCGACGCCGTGGCCTCCGACGGCTTCTCCGCCAACCTGGCGGCGATCTCCGCCGGCGGCACCCGCCCCGTGCTCGAGGTGGCGGCCCGCCCGTCGCTCATCAACTTGTCGAACAACGGCTTCGGCGCCCTCAAGGCCCTGCCCAACCCGTTCGTCGGCGTCCAGCTGGTGTGGAGCGGCTACGCCTTCGGCATGCCCTACGGCGGCAGCTGCCACACCGACTCCGAAGGCGAGAACGGCGACGTCATCGGCAACGTGGCCGCCGCCTGCACCCCGAGCTCCACGCAGGTGTCCCGCCTCCGGGACCTGGGCTCGACCTGGGCCCGCGACCTCGCCACCGGCACCCGCACCTCGGCGTACTGGTGCACCAACGGCAACGACCGCACCAGCTGCGGCTCGAAGGTGGCCGGCCTGGTCGCCGGCTCGCTCCCCGTCGCCTCGCTGATCCCGGCGTAGGCCACGATCTCGCGGGCGCTCCTCAGGTGGGGAGCGCCCGCGGGGCCAACGTGAGCCCCGTGTCTCGCTCGTTCATGGCCCAGAGGCGCTCGATGTCGCCGTGGGTGCCCGGGCGGACCATCGGCTTCGCCACGGGCGGCCCGGTGAACGAGAAGAGCGGGCAGTACTGCTTGTGCGGGTCGGCGTGGGGATCCGTGGCGGCGCGGAGCTGGCTGAGGGCACCGGCGTCGGTGCTCATGCCGACCATCGGGACGAGCTTCTCGTAGAACTTCCCCTGGAAGCCGCCGCCGCCCTCGCTGGCGGTGTGCGACTGCAGGTCGCTGTCGGTGCCGCCCGGGTGGGCCACGAGCGACATGGCGGCGATGCCGGCCTGCTCGAACCGCTCCTGGAGGCCCATGGCCATGAGGCGGTTGGCCAGCTTGGTCTGCGAGTAGACGTTCCAGGACTTGTAGCCGTCGCGCATCTGCGGG
Organism: Acidimicrobiales bacterium; assembly: GCA_046331115.1. Taxonomy (GTDB): domain Bacteria; phylum Actinomycetota; class Acidimicrobiia; order Acidimicrobiales; family Iamiaceae; genus Aquihabitans. Next base: position 4,446 of record JAXLRJ010000023.1, on the reverse strand, counting down.
TCGTCCTTCAGCTTGGTGGCCTGGTGCTGGGCCACGCTCGACAGCCAGACCACCCGGGCCCCTGGCGTTGCCACGATCGTGGGCAGCAGCAGCGACGTGAGCACCCAGTGGCCGAGCACGTTGACGCCCCACTGGGTCTCGAAGCCGTCGACCGTGGTGCCCTGGGGCATCGCCATCAGGCCGGCGTTGTTCATGAGCACGTCGATCCGGTCGTGGGGTTCGCCGATGGCGGCCGCCGCCGCCTCGATCGAGGCGCGCGAGGCGAGGTCGAGCTCGACGATCTCCACCGACGCCTCGGGGTGGAGGGCGAGGATCTGATCGCGCGCGGCCACCGCCTTCGCCTGGTTGCGCGCAGCCATCACCACGTGGGCGCCCTTGCCGGCGAGCGCCTTGGCGCTGGCCAGGCCCAGGCCGCCGTTGGCGCCGGTGATCACGGCGACGCGGCCGGTCTGGTCGGGGATGTCTCGGATGGTCCAGCTCACGCGTGGCTCCTCTGCAGGGGTGGCTGCCCCATCATGGCGCCCGGCGCGGAGATCCGTGCCCCTGGCACCCGCGGCGGTTGGTGCTGCGCCGACCGACGTCGGTGGCGATGGCGCGGTCGGGTGGCGGCGTCCGCCCTCGTCGTCGGTACGAGCGCCAGGGCGAACCCGCGCACGGACAGGGCGATTGCGATTCGCTTGACCGCTCAACTCCCACCAGTTGATCGTCGAGGTCGGGTGGTCGCGGTGCGTGGGCCAGGTCGCCGGCGCCAGCCGCAGTGACACCCTGATCAGCCCGTGCACGCCGACCGCCTCGGCCCGGCCCTGGCGCTCCACGCCGAACGGGTGGAAGCTGGAGGGGCCGTCCGCCTCGTCGGGCGAGCGCGACGCGAGGAGGGGACCATGGACGTTCGCGACCTTCATGCCGAGGGGATCGAGGCCTTCGCTGCGCACCTGGCGGCGGTGCCGGGCGATGGGTGGGGCTGGCCGACGCCATGCGTCGAGTGGGACGTGCGAGCGTTGGTCAACCACGTGGTCGGGGAGAACCGCTGGCTCCCGCCGCTCTTGGAGGGGGCGACCGTGGCGGACGTGGGCGATGCGCTCGACGGCGACCTGCTCGGCGCCGATCCGCACACAGCATGGGATGGCTCTGCCCGAGCAGCGCTCGATGCCGTCCGCGTGGTCGACCTCGACCGGATCGTCCACCTCTCGTTCGCCGACGTCCCCGCGTCGGAGTACCTCTGGCAGTTGACCGCGGACCTCCTCGTCCACGCGTGGGACCTGGCCCATGCCACCGGCCAGGCCGAGTCCATCCCCGCCGACGTGGTGGCACCCGTCGCCGACTGGTTCGACTCCGCCGAGGACCTGTACCGCGGCGCCGGGGTCATCGGACCAGCGGTCGAAGTGGACAGCCGGGACCCCTTCGCCGTGCTGCTCGGGCGCTTCGGGCGCGACCCGTCGCTCCCGAGGCCGACCGCCCAGGGGTAGGCGCACCGCCAGCACGCCACACCGGCGCAGCGTGGGGCGCCGATGTGGGAACATCTGTCCCACTCGACCTGCGGGGGGTCGGAGAGGGAGGGAACGATGCGTCGGATCGCACCGCTGGTGGTGGCGTTGGCTGCGGCAGTGCTGCCGCTCTCGGTCTCGGGCCCGGCAGGGGCCACGCCAGGTCCGGTCGCCACGCCGCTGACGACCCTCGACGCCGGCGAGGGGTTCCGGTGCGGCGTCACCTCCACCGGCGGGGTGAGCTGCTGGGGTGCCGACGACGAGGGGCGCCTCGGTCGCGGGGCCATCGGCGCCAACGCGCTGGTGCCCGGTGCCGTGACCGGGCTGCCGGCGGGCGGTGCGGTGGCGGTCACGACCGGCTGGGGCCACGCCTGCGCGCTCATCGGCGAGGGGTCGGGCGACGTGTGGTGCTGGGGGAAGGACGCCGACGGCCAGACCGGCATCGCCACGGGTGGCAGCGGCCAACCGACGCCGGCGCTCGTCGCCTCGCTGCCCGACATCGTGAGCGTCTCCGCTGGTGGGGCCCACACCTGCGCGGTGAGCGAGCTCGGTGACGTGTGGTGCTGGGGCCAGGACTTCTGGGGCCAGGTCCAGCCCGGCGGCACGTCGACGACGAGCGCGACGCCGGTGAAGGTGGCCGGGCTCCCCAAGGTGGATCGGGTGGCGGCCGGCTACGACTACACGTGCGCCCGCGGGGTGGACGGTTCGGTCTGGTGCTGGGGGAACAACGGCGAGGGCCAGCTCGGCTTCGGGACGGTTGGCGATGCCGACCTCGGACCAAGCCAGGTCTCGGGGATCGGCGCTGCCGTGCGCTCGCTCGACGCGGGGGCCGCCTCGACCTGTGCGCTCACGGTCGCTGGCGGCGTGCGCTGCTGGGGCAACAACGCCGCCTACCAGCTCGGGAACGGTACGACGACCGGCGGGATCGCGCCGGTCACGCCTACTGGGTTGGGCTCGGGGGTGCGGGAGGTGGACGCCGGCACCGATGCGAGCTGCGCGGTCCTGACCACTGGCGCGCTGCGGTGCTGGGGGCAGAACTTCGGTGGCGACGTCGGGACGGCGGGCCGCGCCCCGGCGCCGACGCCCGCTGCGGCATCTGGCCTGACGGGCGGGGTGCGCGACGTCGCCGCGGGCGACTACGGCACCTGCGCGCTGCTGGCCTCTGGGTCGGCCCGGTGCTTCGGCCAGCCGTACTCGGGCGAGCTCGGCAACGGGACCGATGCGGCGCTGCGGACCCCGACTGCGATCACGCCGACGGGAGCGGCCAAGGTCGCGGTGAGCGATACCAGCACGTGCATCGTCCGCTCGGCGGGTGGCCTGCGCTGCATCGGGAGCAACTGGGCGTACCAGCTGGGCAACGGGGCTGCCGAGACGGCGACGAGCCTCGCCGGGGCGACGCCGACCGGGACCACGGGTGCGGTGGGCGTCGACGTCGGCCAGGGCCACGCCTGCGAGGTGGAGGGCGATGGGCAGGTCCGCTGCTGGGGCCTCAACGGCTACGGACAGGTCAGCGGCGCCACCAACCCGGTGACCGCCCCGCAGCTCGTGACCGGGGTCGGTGGCGATGCGGTCTCGATCGCCACCGGTGACCGCCACACCTGTGCCGCTCGGCCGACCGGCGTGAAGTGCTGGGGCGACAACGCCGATGGCCAGCTCGGGACCGGGAACCAGACCGCTTCGAGCTCGCCGGTGGCCGTCACCAACCTGAGCGAGGACGTCGTCGAGGTGACCGCCGGCCGCTCCCACACCTGCGTCCGGATCTCCGACGGCAGCCTCCGCTGCTGGGGCCGCAACAACGGCGCGCTCGGCAACGGGACCAACTCGTCGCGCAGCACCACGCCGGTGGCGCCGATCGGCATCGCAAGCGGAGCGACCTCGGTCGCCGCCGGTGACACCCACACGTGCGCCGCCGTCAACGGCGCGGTGAAGTGCTGGGGCGCCAACGGCAACTTCCAGACCGGCTACACCACGAGCACAGCGACCCAGACGTCGCCCTACGCCGTGCCGTCGCTCACGTCGGGGTGGGTGGAGGTCGCGGCCGGCGGGGACACGAGCTGCGCCCGCAACACCACCGGACGGGTCGTGTGCTGGGGGGCCAACGACTACCAGGTGGCCGACACCTCGACGTCCAGCTCGGTCGGCACCCCCGTGGAGCGGATCGCCTCCGGTGCCGTCGACATCGACCTGGGCTCGGGGGGCGACACCGCCTGCGCGGTCAAGGGCGACGGCTCCACCGTGTGCTGGGGCCTGACCGACGAGGGGCAGGGCGGTCAGGGACCTGGCTGGGTGCCGACGGCGGTCACCGGTGGCTCGGCGTTCCGCAGCGGCCAGCCCTACGCGCCGTTCGCCTCGTGGAACGCATTGGTGGACCAGCAGTACCTGGACCTGCTGGGACGCTCGCCGGCCTCGAGCGAGCGGTCGGCGGCGGTCAACGGCCTGACCGCGGCGACCACGACGCCTGGCGACCTGCTGGCGGCGATGCGCAACGACGTCGACCAGACCGGAGCGGTCGATCCGACCACCCGCCTGTACTTCGCCTACTTCCTGCGCACGCCAGACAAGACGGGGCTCGAGTACTGGATCCGCAAGAAGCGCGGGGGGACGCTGCTGCGTTCGATCAGCGACAGCTTCGCCACCTCCAGCGAGTTCACCCGGCGCTACGGCAGCCTGACGAACCAGGAGTTCGTGGAGCTCATCTACCAGAACCTGTTCGCCCGCGAGGGCGACGCGTCGGGCGTCGACTACTGGACGCGCAAGCTGGACACGAAGGCGGAGAGCCGGGGCGGGGTCATGGCCCAGTTCTCCGAGTCGAGCGAGTACAAGCGCAAGATGTCCACCAAGGTGACGGTGTCGATCTTCGACCTCCTGGTGCAGAAGCGCCAACCGCCCCAGGCCGAGTTCGACGCGGAGGTGGCCCGCATCGATGGGGGTGCGCTCACGGTGGCCACCTTCGCCAACGAGC
>JAXLRJ010000022.1:0-59026 GCA_046331115.1 Acidimicrobiales bacterium | reverse complement strand
TGGACCCCGGGCGAGATCAAGTCGGCCCTCATGGCCACGGCCACCACCGCCGTCGTGAAGGAGGACGAGGCCACCTCGGCCGACCCGTTCGACATGGGCGCCGGGCGCATCGACGTCGCGAAGGCCGCCAACGCCGGCCTGGTGCTCGACGAGTCCGCCGCGAACTTCGCCGCCCTCACCGGCACGAAGGACTCGATCGACCTCAACATCGCATCGATCGACGCCACGGTGATGCCGGGCAAGGTGACCACCACCCGTACGTTCACCAACGTGGGCCCGGGCAGCGCCACCTACCACGTCGCCACGTCCGCGCCGGCGGGCAGCACCATCACGGCGTCGCCCAGCTCGTTCACCGTGCAGGCCGGCAAGACGGCCACGGTGGCGATCACCATCAGCTCGAACCGCTCCGACGGCGTCCAGCAGTTCGGCGAGGTGCGGCTCTCGGCCGCTGGCCGCAACGCCCTGCACCTGCCGGTGGCGTGGATCCCGACGCAGGGCTCGATCAGCGCCACGAGCAGCTGCGACGACACCACGCTGGACTTCGGGGCGAGCGCCACCTGCGACGTCACGGTCCGCAACGAGTCGTTCGACCAGACCACCGTGGACATCACCTCGAAGGCCAGCGACGGACTGACGATCACCGACGCCGGTGGCGCCGACGTGACCGATGCCGCCGCCGGCAACGAGGCGGCCGTGTCGGGGGTGGAGCTGGCCGGGCGCCAGCTCGGCGTGCCGTCGCTCGACCCGGCTGACGGCTATGGCGGCTTCTACGAGCTGGCCGACGGGTCGACCGCGCCCGACGCCATCGGCGACGAGGAGTTCCTCCAGTACGCCGGCTTCGGCCCCATCGTCTTCAACGGGCAGAGCTACGACGAGGTCAACGTCAACTCCAACGGGTACCTGGTCCTCGGCCCGGTGACCTCCGAGGACGACGTGTGCTGCCCGCCGCAGGCCGCACCGGACTCGGCCCCGCCGAACAACGTCATCGCCCCCTTCTGGAGCGACCTCGCCGGTGACACCGGGACCCCCGCCGGCGAGGAGCCCCTCGGCGTGTACGGGGCCATCTTCAGCGACCTGGACACCGGCGACCAGTGGTTCGTGGTCGAGACCCGCCTCACCGACTGCTGCGACGGCGACGACACCCACGGCACCACCAAGGTGGCCCAGGTGTGGTTCGGCCTCAACGGCACCCAGGACATCACCATCGACTACCCGGCCGACCACCTGCCCGACACCACCGGGATCGAGCAGGAGCCGGGCGACCCGCTGGCCACCGTGGCCGTCCAGAACGAGGCCGGCGACGGTGACTCCTTCGACCCGACGGCCGAGACCCTGCCCTCGGACTTCTTCGTCACGAGCACCGACCCGGTCCCCGGCGACAGCTACACGCTGGAGGTGGGCGTGAAGGGCACGAAGGCGGGCGCCGGCTCGCTCACCTCGTCGATCACCTCACCGGACGTCCACGGGACCACCGTGGTCGACACGGGCATCTCCGTCGGTCCGCCGCCGCTCACCGGGGTCGATGCCTTCATCGCCCGGGCGTACCAGGACTTCCTGGACCGTGCGCCGACCTCGGCCGAGCTGTCCAAGTACCGCAAGGCCTTGTCCAACGGCTCGCTGACCCGCCGGCGGTTCGTGACCGGCCTGGCCACGTCCGACGAGTACCTGGGCCACCAGGTCGACGAGCGCTACGCCCAGATCCTGGGCCGGGCGCCGGACCCGAGCGGTCGGGCGTTCTGGATCGGCAAGCTCCGCAGCGGCCTGAGCGAGAACCGGCTGGTGGCCAACATCGCCGGGTCCAACGAGTTCTGGACCAAGTCGGGCGCCAACGCGGACGGCTTCGCCGACCACCTCGTCGACGTCCTGCTCGACCGGGCCGCCGACGCTGACGATCGCTCCACCGTGAGCACGTTCCTCGGCGCCGGCGCGAGCCGCTCGGGTGTGGCCAACAACTTCTACCAGCGCCTGGAGTCGCGGCGCCTGCGGGTGGCCGACCTCTACCTGCACTTCCTGCACCGCCAGCCCGACCCGAACGGCCAGGCCTACTGGGCCAACGTGCTGCAGACCAAGGGCGACATCGTGCTGGCGCTGGAGCTGGCCAGCAGCAACGAGTACTACCACCGGACGCGGTGAGCGCCGGGCGGTCGCGGCGTCAGCTGCGGCCGCCCACCAGGTGCTCGAAGAGGGCGGTGCCGAGGATCGACGGGTTGTCGGCGTACTCGACCCCGAACAGGAGCAGGTCCGTCGAGCCCGGGTACCGGGCGACCCGCCGGACGATGATGTTGCCCTTCGTGCCGTTCCAGTACACCTCGACCTTCGAACCGATCCCGAGGGCGGTCGTGTCGGGCGCCACGATGGCCGCACCGACGACGGAGACCTCGATCACCGCCGCCTGCTCGCGGTGCAACTTGGAGCCGCCGGTGATCCAGCTCTTCTTGGGCACGTCCCACTGCACGGGCGTGGTCGGCACGCGGTATCGCTGCGCGATGCGTTCACTGCCCATGGCACTCACCGTCTCCTCATCGGCAGGTCAGGGCCGCCCTTGACCCGTTTGGACCGATGCCGCCCATCCACTGCCATGATCGTGCGGTGCGACACCGACGCCTGGCCCCCAGCGCCCTGCTGGCCCTCGCCGTGCTGGCAACCGTCGCCGGCAGCGGCTGCACCCCCACCGGGCCGAGGGTGGTCATCTTCGGGGACTCGCTCACCATCGAGGCGAAGGGCGCGGGGCAGGCGTCGACCGTCCTGGCCGGCTACCGGGTCGACTGGTCTGGCACCAAGTACATGACCGCCCCCTGCAACGGCCTGGCCGTGGCGAAGGCGCTCGCCTACGTGCCCGACGTGGTCGTCATCAACTACGCGGGCAACCACGGGTCGTTCCAGGGCAACTGCATGGCGGGCGAGACCGGCACGGCCCTGGGGGCCCGCTACCGCAAGGACGTCCAGGCGCTCATCGACCGCTTCCGCAACGGCCGCACCAAGGTCGTGGTGGCCGGCGCCCCCGCCCGTCAGCGGGAGCTCGCCGACGGCAACCTGGTCTTCGATGCGCTCGCCGCGCTGGCCGCCGACCCCCACAACGCCGTCGCCTTCTTCGACGCCGGGCGCTACCTGACCCCGGACCGCAGCCTGCCGACCCGGGCCGCGGCCTGCCTGCCGAGCGAGACCGGCACCCGCTGCGGCACCTCGCAGGACCCCAAGAAGAACTACATCCGCGACGCCGACCGGGAGCACCTCTACCGCTTGGCGGCAAGATCGACGGCTCGTGCGCAGTGTACTCCAGCGGCTCGTATCGCCTCGCGCTCAACCTGCGCGACGCCATCCGCGCCGCCAAGGTCGCAGCGCGCTGATGGACGTGCACTGCTCCCGGTGGACGAGGTCCACCGGGAGCAGCGCTGTTCGGGTCACGGGGTGCCCTGGTGCTCCGAGGCAGGCGGCGGGGTTGCTCACCTCGGGGCGGGGCACCTCGCTCCCCCGATCAGTCGCCCCCGCGGGCGAGGTCCCTGGTCCCGCACCCTGGTCGAAGGGCTGATCCGGACCGGCCGGGCGGGATGGCCGCGCTGCCACCACCGAGGCCCCAACTCGCCTGTGCTCCGAACGGTCCCACGCCAGTACCATCGTTGCGAGGGGACGAAATGCACGGGCACGAACGAGAAACCTTGGCGCTGCCCGTGCATCCTGGGCCGGTGGGCCGATTGGTACCCACGAGGACCCAAGATGGACGTGCACGCGCAGGAGCCCAGGCAGCGGTGGAGGGGCGATGGGACCTGGTCGAACGGGCCCAGCAGGGCGACCGCGACGCGTTCGGCGAGCTCTTCCGGATCCACCACGCGGGCGTCCACCGGGTCGCCACCGCACGGCTCGGGCGAGAGCGGGCCGACGACGCGACGGCCGAGGCCTTCACGCGCGCCTGGCACGCCCTCCCCCGCTACCAGCGGACCGGCGCGCCGTTCGCGGCGTGGCTCTACGCCATCGCCCGCAACGTGGCCATCGACACCATCCGTCGAGACCAGCGCGCCGACCACGATGCCGATGCCATCGACGACCTCGCCGTCGATCCGTGGCCATCGAGCGACGATCGGATCCGACTGTACGAGTCCCTGGCCCGCCTCCCCGAGGAGCAGCGGCTCGTGATCGAGCTCAAGTACCTGGTCGGGCTCTCCAACGAGGAGGTGGCGGCCGCGCTGGGCAAGCGGCCGGGCGCCGTCAACGCCCAGCAGTGGCGCGCGCTGCGCGCCCTCGAACGGGACATGGGCGAGCGATGAGCGAACCGAACGACCTCGAGGCGCAGCTGCGCGACGCCGGCGCGACGCCGGACCCCGACGCGGCCTGGCAGGCCTTCGAGGGGTCGCTGCCCGAGGCCCAGGACCCAGCCTCGGCCGACCCCGCCGACGTGGCCGGGCTCGCCGGGCTGTCGACGGTCGTGACGATGCGCCGCCGCCGCCGCACGGCGGTCGTGGTGGTCGCCGCCGCCGTCCTGGCCGTGCCGACGGTGGCCGCGGCCTCGCCCGGCACCGTCCGCTCGGTCGCCCACCACGTCCGAGAGCTGCTGCCCGGCGCGCCGCACGACGACGATGATGACGGCCCGACCTCGCCCACCACCACGACCACGTTCGTCCCGGGGACGACCGGGCGCGGCGACGACGGGCCCGACGACCCGCAGGAGCCGGGCACGACCGACGACGGCTCGCCGACGGGCACCACCGACGCGGGGCCCCAGGCGTCGGGCACCACCGGCGGCTCGACCCCCGACCCGGACGGCGGCGCCACGGCCACGACCGTCGTGGCCGGGAGCGGCACCACAGCGATCGATGGCGGGACCCCAACGAGCGATGGGGGCACCGGCGGGCACCAGGGCGACGGCGAGGACAGCGAGGACGACGGCGGGGCCACGATCCCCGACGGCAAGCCCGACGACACCGGCAAGCCCGACACCACCGGCAAGCCCGACACCACCGGCAAGCCCGATGACACCGGCAAGCCCAAGGCCACCACCACGACGACCACGCCGAAGGGCAACGGCTCGCAGGGCAAGGGCGAAGGCGGCGGGTCGTCCAGCAGGACCACGGGCTGAGCGCCCGGCGCGCCGGCGCTCAGCCGCCGGCCGCGTCTGCGTCGTACGCGGCGAGGACGTCGCCGACCGCCTCGTAGGCGTCCGCGGCACCGTCGGTGAGGTAGCCGTAGCGCCGGAGCTGGTCGCGCACCGGCTCGGCAAGGTCCGCCACGACCAGGCGCTGGCCCTGCGCCTCGAGCGAGGTCCGCAGCTCGAGGAGGGCCTGCCAGCCCGAGTAGTCGATGTCGGCGACCGCGGCGCCGTCGACGCACACCCAGCGGACGCCAGGACGGGTGGCCAGCGCTCGGACGTCCTCGGAGAAGCCGTTGGCGTTGGCGTAGAACAGGTCGGCACCGAACCGGTACACGACCAGCCCGGGGCGGGCCTCCGCATCGGACGCCATCGGACGGCCCCGCAGGTGGCCGTGCTCGCTGACGACGACCAGCGTGCGAGACGGCAGGTAGCCGCGGCGCACGTAGTCCAGGATCGACAAGACGATGGCGAGCACCACGCCCTGCTCCACCCCGAGGACCACGACCGCCGCCGCGGTGACCACGGCGATGGCGAACTCGTCGGTGCGCACCGCGAGCACCTTGCGGAGCCCGCGGATGTCGATGAGCTCGACCCCGATGAGGAACACCACCGCGGCCAGCACCGCGTTGGGCATGTACTCGAGCGGCTTGGTGAGGAACAGCAGGACGATCAGCACGATGCCCGACGTGACGAGCGACGCCACCTGGCTGCGACCACCGGCGCCGTCGACCATCTGGGTCTTGGTCGGGCTGCCGTTGACGACGAACGTGCCGGTGAGGCCGGCGGCGATGTTCGCGGCACCGAGCCCCACCAGGTCGACGTCCTCGGAGAACGGCTCCTGGTACTTGGCTGCGTAGGCGCGCGACGTGGCGGCGCTCTGGGCCAGGATCACCAGCACGATCGCGGCGACCGTCGCCAAGACGGTGCGGAACGAGGCGCCGTCGAGGTGCGGCACCGAGACGCTCGGCAGGCCACCGGGGACCGGGCCGAGGGTGGACACCCCCTTGGCGGCGAAGTCCCACGCCCAGCTGGCGGCGATCATGCCGACGACGGCGATCAGGGCGCCCGGGATGCGCCGGTCGATCGCCTTGGCCCCGAGGACGATGGCCAGCACAGCGACCGAGATCAGGGCGCTGTCCCGGTCCGCGTCGCCGAGGTGGCCGAGGACGTAGCCGAACTTGCGCAGGGTCCCGCCGGTCCCACCCGAGATGCCGAGCATCCCACCCACCTGGCCCATCGCCACCTGGATCCCGACGCCGGTGAGGAAGCCGACGAGGACGCTGCGCGAGAGGAAGTCCGCCAGGAAGCCGAGGTGCACGAGTCGGGCGACGATGAGCACGACGCCCGTGGTGATGGCGGTGATGCCGGCCAGCGCCACGTACTGCGACGAGCCGGCCGCCGCGAGCCCGCCGATGCCGGCCGCCATCATCGCCGCCGTCGCCGAATCGGCGCCCACCACCAGGTGGCGCGACGACCCCAAGATGGCGAACAGCGCCAGTGGCACGAGGATCGTGTAGAGCCCGGTGACCACGGGCATGCCGGCGATCTTCGTGTAACCCATCACCTCTGGGATGCCCAGGGCGGCGAGGGTGAGGCCGGCGACGACCTCACCGCTCAGGCCGCTGCGGTCGAACGGGAGGATCCCTTGGAGGAACGGGCCGCGCCGACTGGTGCTGGTGGAGGCCGGGGCCGCGGGGACGGCAGCTGGATCGGTCATCGGCGGTTCCCTCCTGCTCCGACGTCAGCCAAGATCTTGGTCGCTGACCGTCACGAGGGTGGCGGATCGGGGTGCGCTGCGCCGACGGCGACGAGGCGGGCGGCGTCCACGACCCAGCGGAACAGCGAGGCGTGCACCGGGCGATCGGCCAGGAGCTCGGGGTGCCACTGGACGCCCAGGACCGCCTCGCCGGGCAGCTCGATCCCCTCGACGACGCCATCGTCGGCCAGCGCGCAGACCACCACGTCCGGGCCCGGCAGCTCGACGGCCTGGTGGTGGATCGTGTTGGCCACGAGCTCGTCGGTCCCGAGCACCTGGCGCAGCAGGCTGCCGGCAGCCACCGAGATCGCGTGCACCTCCTCGCCGGCTCGGTCCCAGTCCGTGTGCTCGGCGTCGGTCCGGTGTGGGAGGTGCTGCACGAGGGTGCCCCCGCACGCCACGTTGAGGACCTGGGCACCCCGGCAGATCGCGAGGATCGGGCGCCTCTGGGCGCGCGCCTCGCCGACGAGCTCCACCTCCCAGGCGTCGCGGGCAGGGTCGACCGCCTCGGTCTCGAGTGCCGGCGCTGCGCCGTAGGCGGCCGGGTCCACATCACCTCCACCCGTCAGCACCAGCCCGTCCACCGCAGCGATCGCTGCGCGCGCCAGCTCCGGGGCCACGGTCGGCAGCAGCACCGGGAGGCCGCCGGCGGCCACGATCGCCTCGATGTACCCGCGACCCGCCCGCTCCACCAGGCTGGTCGTCCCCTGGCCCGTGGACGTGGTGATGCCGATGCGAGGGCGGGGTGGGTCGTCGCCGGCCGCAGCGGTCGAGGCCGATGCGGTCACGCCGGTGCGCCGCCCTCGAGCGCCGCCTCCTCGGCCAGGTCCTTCGGGACCTCCTCGGGGATGAGGAAGATGGCGCCCAGGAGGAAGCAGAGCGCACCCACCCACGTGCCGGCGTTGGCCAGCTGCGGGTTGGTGAGGGTGAGGGTGTCGGAGATGTAGCGCGCCCCGATCGCTGACAGGCCGAAGGCGATGGACCCGACCATGTTCAGCATCGTGACGCTCCAGGCCAGGTCCTTGGGCCGCCACGTGATCCACGGCTTGGCGACGTCGGCGAAGGCGAGGGCGCTGGCCACCAGGAAGGCGATCGACCCCACCGCGTCGGGCACCCAGACCCGCCGCTGCGCCTGCGTGGCATCGAGCGCGGTGTTCATGGCCGCGAAGGTGGTGACGTTGAAGAAGAGGGTGCCGGAGAACTGGACGACGCCGGCCCACCACGCCGCCCGCCTCGGCGCTCGGACCAAGGTGCGCCACCGTGCCGCGCGCCGCTGGCGCTGGCCGGGCTTCACGGCACCGACCGACACCATCAGCTGCAGCCACGCCGCCGAGGTGAAGAAGATCGAGCCGATGAAGTAGGTGGTGCAGTCGGCGGCGACGCCCACCAGGCTGGCGTAGCCGGGCGTGGCGCCGAGGAGGAAGCAGGTGGAGCCGATCGCGAAGAGCGCGGCCACCCACCAGTCGGGCTCGCGCGGAGCCCACCAGATCGAGCGCGACGGCGGAGCAGGCATCGGGTGGCCGGGCTCAGAGGTGGCTGAAGCCGCTGGCCTCTTCCTTCGTCATCGGCACCGACACGGGGTGCTTGTCGAAGTGGGCGAGGGCCTCCCGGAAGTCGTCGAGGAGCAGGCTCGCCATGTCCCTGCTGACGTCCTGGCGGACCAGGATGCGCTGCACCGGGATGTCCGACGCGGTGCCGGTGAGGGTGTAGGCGGGGACCTGCCAGCCCTTCAGGCGCAGGCGGTCGGCCACGTCGAAGAGGGTGTAGCCCGGCTCCTCGCCCTCCTTGATCTTCCAGGTCACGGTGGGGATGCCGGTCGACGGGTTGCTGTCGCACAGCAGCTCGAACGGGCCCATCTGCTCGATCTCGCGGGCGAGGTACTGGCCGGTCTCGTAGGCCGCCATGTGGACCCGCCGGTAGCCGTGGCGGCCGAGGCGGATGAAGTCGTAGTACTGGGCCACGATCTGGCCGGCGGGCCGCGAGAAGTTGATCTGGAACACGGCCATGTCGCCGCCCAGGTAGTTGACGTGGAAGATCAGGTCGTCGGGCAGCTCCGCGGCGTCGCGCCACACCACCCAGCCGACGCCGAGGGGCGCCAGGCCGAACTTGTGGCCCGAGGAGCTGATGGACTTCACCCGCGGCAGGCGGAAGTCCCACTCCAGGTCCGGTGCGCAGAACGGGGCGAGGAACCCGCCGCTCGCGGCATCGACGTGGATCGGGATGTCGAGGCCGGTGTCCTCCTGGAGCTTGTCCAGGGCATCGGCGATGGGCTTCACCTGCTCGTAGGCGCCGGTGTAGGTGACGCCCAGGGTGGGCACGACCATGATCGTGTTCTCGTCGACGTTGGCCAGGACGTCCTCGGGGGTCATCTCGTACTTGCCCGGCGCCATCGGGATCTCACGGATCTCGATGTCCCAGTACTTGGCGAACTTGTGCCACACCACCTGGACGGCGCCGCAGACCATGTTGGGCTTGTCGGTCGGCTTGCCCTCGGCCTGGCGCTTCTCCCGCCACCGCCACTTGGCGGCCATGCCGCCCAGCATGCAGGCCTCCGAGGACCCGATCGCGGAGGTGCCCACCGCGTTGGCCGCCTCCGGGGCGTTCCAGAGGTCCGCCATCATGTGGGCTGCCCGGCGCTCGATCTCCGCGGTCTGCGGGTACTCGTCGCGGTCGATCATGTTCTTGTTGATGGCGAGGTCCATCAGCGCGACGACCTCGGGCTCCTCCCAGGTCTGGCAGAAGGTGGCCAGGTTCTGGCGGGCGTTGCCGTCCAGCAGGAGCTCGTCGGAGATCACCTGGTACACGTGCTTGGGCTCGCTCTCCTTCTCCGGGAAGCGGTACTTCGGCAGCGGCTTGTCGAGGTCCTGGCCGACGAAGATCGAATCGTCGAGCAGGTGGCGGACGACGTTGCGGTGGTGCAGGGCCATGGGGAACTCCCAGGGGTGTGGCCCGGATGTGGACGGCCAGACCCTATGCGACCTGGGCGTTCTCGGCTGACGAGACATCCCGGGTGGCGTCCGGTGTCGGAGGCGACCGCCCGCCGACGCCCTCAGGACGGGAACGTGGCCAGGTAGGTGCCGTAGCCGATGTTGCCCGAGCCGAGCCCGAGCAGCTCTCGGAGCTCGGGGCTCAATGAGCGACGCACGCCTGGGGAGAGGGCCCGGCCCCAGTTGTTCTGGTGGCGCAGGAACGACCGCGCGTAGAAGGCGAAGAGCATCGCCCGCTCCCGATCAGCGGTGGTGTTCTCGCCGGAGGTGTGCCAGAGGCGGCCATCCATGAGGATCACCGACCCGGCGGACGCCTCGAACGGGCGCATGTCCGCCTTCGGGTCCGCAGGCACTTCTGCGAACGTGGCGAAGCGGTGGCTGCCGGGGAGGTAGCGGGTGGCACCGTTGGCCTCGTCGACGTCGTCGAGGCACCAGATGGCGTTCAGGGTGAACCGGGTGGGCCACGGCTCCGGCATCACGGTGGACTGGTCGTTGTGGGCGTTCATCGACCGGCTGCCGGGCAGGGCGATGTTGGCGGAGAAGTTGGACACCGCGGGGTCGCCGTCGAGGAGCGCGGCGACGAGCGGGAAGACCGCCGGGTGGACGACGAGGTCGGCGAACACCGGGTCGTGCTCGATCAGGTCGTAGACCCGGATGTTGTTGCCGCCAGGGTCCAGGTAGTCCATCCGGGTCGGGATGCCCCGCCGCTCCGACTCGGCCGCCGCCTCGACCAGGGCAGCGCGGGCGGCGACCACCTCGTCGGGCGCGAGCACCTCGGGGAGCACCGCCCAGCCATCTCGATCGACGGCCTCGACGACCGTTGCATCCACGTCTGCCACGACGCCCCCTTCGCCGCAGGAGGCTAGGTCGGGGGCGCGCGGCGTGCTGGTCCGCCGGGCGTGCAGCGCGGTCAGCCCTCGAGCAGCGCCTGGCCGACGTACTCGCCCGGCGAGGCGGCGCCCGGGGGGACGGCGAAGAGCCCCGAGCCGGTGTGCTCGAGGTACTCCGAGAGCGCGTCGTCCCTGGCCAGCCGGGTCTGCATCGGCACGTAGTGGGTGACCGGGTCGCGGACGTAGGCCAGGAAGAACAGGCCGGCGTCGAGGCGGCCGAGCCCGTCGGAGCCGTCGGTGAAGTTGTAGCCACGCCGCAGCATCCGGGCGCCGTCGTTGCGCTCGGGGTGGGCCAGGCGGACGTGGGAGGTGGCGGGCACGAGGGGCGCCCCGCCCGCGCCCCGGGCAGCGAGGTCTGGCTCCGTGCGCTCGTCGCCGCCCGACAGCGGCGCCCCCTCCCCCTTGTCCCGGCCGATGACCTGCTCCTGCTCCCGCAGGGAGGTGCGGTCCCAGGTCTCGATGTGCATGTTGATGCGTCGGGCCACGAGGTAGCTGCCACCGGCGAGCCAGCCGGCCGCGGGATCGTCTCGCTCGGCGACCCACACGTGCTGGGCCAGCAGGTCCCGGTCCTCGGCCTTGAGGTTGGCGGTGCCGTCCTTGAACCCGAACAGGTTGCGCGGCGTGGCCTGCGCGGTCGAGGTGGACGAGGTGCGGCCGAAGCCGAGCTGGGACCAGCGGACGCCAGCGGTTCCGAAGGCGATGCGGGCCAGGTTCCGCACGGCGTGCACCGCGACCTGCGGGTCATCGGCGCACGCCTGGACGCACAGGTCCCCGCCCGGCGCGCCGGGTCGAGCTGGTCGCCAGAGAAGTGGGGGCTTCGTCAACGAGCTCGGCAACCGGCGGGCGAGGCCGAAGCGGTCCCGGCCCGCCGTCGAGAACAGCGACCGGCCGAAGCCGAACGTGATCGTCAAGCGCGACGGCGGCAGGTCGCCGGCCTCGCCGGTGTCGTCGGGCAACGTCGTAGGGGCCACCGGTCGGCCCGTGATTGCCGGCGGGCTGCCCCTCGGCCATCCGGGCGGCGGCGACGGTCAGGCCCGCATCGAGCAGGTCGGCGAAGCTCGCTGCGGCTCGTCGCCGTCACGTCGAAGGCGGCGAAGTGGGCGGTCCTGGGCAGGGGTCGTGATGCCGGCGGGTGCACGCCGTGCTCGCCTCCGGCTCCGGCTCCAGCGGCATCGGCGGACGATCGCTCGCCGGCCGACGGCGACCCCGCCGGCAGCGGCGACCCCGGCGGCGACCAGGCCCGCGCCGGCCAGGCCGAGCAGGCGGCGACGGGGCACGCCGCCTGCCTCGACGCCAGATGGCCGGCCCCCGGGGCGCGCCGGGGAGGTCATGGGTGCGGCCTCGCCGCTCACCGGACCACCGTGGAGGTGAGCTGGGACAACGGCTCCCCCAAGGCGTTGACGGCGTCGGCGAACGCCTTCACCTCGGCGTCGGAGAGCTGGTCGTAGGTGACGAAGCCGTCGCCGTCGCGCTGGGCGTCGAGCAGCGCCTGGACGTCGGTGAACTCACGGTCGAGGACCTTGGCGAGCTGCGGGTCCCGCAGGCGCACGACCGGGCGCAGCAGCTCGTAGGCGACCCGGGCACCGTCGACGTTGGCCTGGAAGTCCCACAGGTCCGTGTGGGACCAGATCTCCTCCTCGCCGGTGATCTTGCCGGTGGCGACCTCGTCGAGGAGCTCCTTCGCCCCGTTCCCGAGCTGGCTCGGGGTGTAGCGCAGGTCCTGGGTCCGGTCCACCAGGGTCTGGGTGTCGGCGACGAGCTGGGCCGACAGCTCCTTGCGCTGCTCCGGGGTCAGCGATGGCGGTGCGTCCGTGGCGGGCGGCCAGAGGTCCTTCTCGATGCGGTGCCACCCGGTCCAGGCCTGGCCGTCCTCGAGGTCTGCCTCGCGGAGGTCGAGCTTGGGGTCGAGGTCGCCGAAGGACTCGGCCACCGGCTCGATGCGCTCCCAGTGGACGCGGGTGGGTGCGTAGGCGGCGCGCGCCGCATCGTCGTCGCCGGCGGCGTACGCCGCGGCGAACGCCTTGGTCTTGGCGAGCAGGTCGGCGGCCTCGCCCTCGACGTAGGTGGCGTAGCCCTTCGTCGCCTTGGCGAGCAGGTCCGCGGCCTTGCCCGAGGGCGCCGTGGTGCGACCCGAGTCCGTGACGGTGAAGCGCTCGCGGATGCCGTCGCCCTTCATGCCCGGCTTGCAGGCCACGGTGTAGCGGCCGGGCTCGACCTCGGTCACGAGCTCGCGCCGCAGGCCGGGCCCGATGGTCTCCACCTCCGAGACCACCCGGTCGCCCGTACCGAGCAGGTACAGCTCGGTCACCTTGGACCCGTCGTTGGTGACCTGGAAGCGCACGACCCCCGAGGGTGCCGAGGAGGCCGACAGGGTGCACGCATCGTCGGTGCTCGACACCTCGATGGTGCCCGAGCGAGCCGATGCGCCGCTCCCTCCGTCATCGTCGGTGCAGGAGGTCGCCACCACGAGCGTGGCGATGGCGAGGGGGACGGGGAGCAAGGCACGCAGGGAGGTCATGGCGCTGGAATGTATGCCTATAGAGATCTATTAGGCAAGCCTAACTTCCGGGAGGGACCGTCGGTTGGGCGGGGGTGGTCCGGGGCGTGTTTGCTGGTGGCTCCCACGGCCGAACGGGAGCGCACCGTGACCACCGCCCAGACCTTCGACGACGAGCTCGCCCGCCTCGATGCCACCGCCACCGCCGAGGCGGTCCAGCGCCGGGAGCTCTCGCCGGCCGAGGTGGTCGCCGCGGCCATCGAGCGGGCCCGCCGGATCGACCCGGTGCTGCGGGCCGTGGCCTGCGAGGACTACGAGCGGGCGACGGCCACGGCATCTCGGGCGCCGCACACCGGCACCTTCGCCGCGGTGCCCACCTTCATCAAGGACATGACCGACGTGGCCGGCCTGCCCACCCGGAACGGGTCGGGCGCCTTCGCCGGCGCGGCCCCGGCCACCAAGACGTTCAGCATCGCCCAGCAGATGTTCGACATGGGGATGGTCTGCCTCGGCAAGAGCAGCCTCCCCGAGTTCGGCTTCACCCCGTCGACCGAGTTCCCCGACAGCGACCCCACCCGCAACCCGTGGAACACCGACCGTTCCGCCGGCGGGTCCTCGGGCGGCGCCGCCGTGCTGGTCGCGTCGGGCGTCGTGCCCATCGCGCACGGCCAGGACGGTGGCGGTTCCATCCGCATCCCGGCGGCGTGCAGCGGGCTCGTCGGCCTGAAGCCCAGCCGGGGGCGGCTCGTCAGCGACCCCCACGATCGGCTCCTCCCGGTGCAGATCGTCACCGACGGGGTGCTGACCCGGACCGTGCGCGACACCGCCCGCTACTACCTGGAGGCCGAGTGGCGGCACCGGGCCAAGCACCTGGCGCCCATGGGCGACCTGAGCCGCCCGATCGACCGCCGCCTGCGCATCGGTGCGCTCATCGAGAGCCCGGTCGCCGGCGAGGTCGATGCCCCCACCCGCCAGACCTTCGAGGACACCATCGCCCTGCTCGAGGGCCTCGGCCACACCGTCGAGCCGATGGCCCCACCCGTCGACGCCGCCTTCGCCGAGGACTTCATCCACTACTGGGCGATGCTCGCCTTCTTCACCCACTACGCCGGCAAGGTCCTGTTCGACAAGAGCTTCGACAAGGCCGGCCTCACCATGCTGACCGAAGGGCTCTCGGCCCGGTTCCGCTCGGACCTGCGCCGCACGCCCGGCGCCATCGCTCGGCTGCGGCGCTCGAACGCCACCGTGCAGGCCAAGCTCGACGGCTACGACGTGGTGCTCTCCCCGACCCTTGCCCACCTGCCGCCCGACATCGGCCACCTGGGGACCCACCTCCCGTTCGACGAGCTGTTCCCGCGGGTCGAGCAGTGGGTGGGGTTCACCCCGCTGGCCAACGCCACCGGCATGCCGGCCATCAGCCTCCCCCTCGGCCACGACGCCGAGACCAACCTGCCGGTCGGCATGATGTTCGGGGCGCCCCTCGGCCACGACGGGCTGCTCGTGCGCCTGGCGCTCGAGCTGGAGGCGGCTCGCCCGTTCCCCACGCTGGCCGACGCCGCCGCGTCCGCCTGAGCCGGGGCCCTCGACGCGGCCGACGAGTGCCGGCGATAGCGTCGCCAGGCCTGCTTGCGCCCTGGAGGACGCCCACATGGTCCAACCCCTCGGCATCCACCACGTGTCGATCAACGTGAGCGACGCGACGCGCTCGACCGCCTTCTACACCGAGGTGCTGGGCGGCACGATCCGCGCCGATCGCCCCGACTTCGGCTTCGGCGGCGCCTGGATCGACCTCGGGCCGCAGCAGCTCCACCTCATCGAGGCCCCGGTCCCCGCCAACCTCGGCCAGCACCTCGCGGTCCGGGTCGACGACCTCAGCGCGGCCATCGCCGAGCTGCGCGCCCGCGGGATCGAGGTGACCGACCCGTCGCCGGTCGCCACGAACCTCCAGGCGTTCCTCCAGGACCCCGACGGCAACGCCATCGAGCTCCACCAGGTGGGCGGCGCCTGAGCGCGGACCGCCCGTCCGGCGCGCCGTCCCGCCTGGCCCCGGCCGACGTCACCCGCCAGCTGGCCGAGGCCGGGTTCGTGGCCGCCGAGGACGAGGCGGCCGAGCTGATCGCCGCTGCCGACGGCGACGCCACCCGGCTGGACGCCCTGGTGGCCCGTCGACTGGCCGGCGAACCGCTCGCCTGGATCACGGGCACGACGTCGTTCGCCGGGCTCGACGTCTCGGTCGCCCCCGGCGTGTACGTCCCCCGTCCCCAGACCGAGCTCCTCGCCCGGGCCGCCGCCGATCGGCTGCCGCCCGAGGGCCTCGCCTGCGACGCGTGCTGCGGCTCGGGTGCCATCGCCCTCGCGCTGCTCGCCGCCCACCCGGGCGCCACCGTGCTCGGGCTCGACCTCGACGAGCGAGCCGTGGCCTGTGCCCGGGCCAACGGGGTTGACGCCCACCGCAGCGACCTGCTCGCCGCACTCCCCCAGGCGCTCCACGGCCGCCTCGACGTGGTCGTGGCATCGGTCCCCTACGTGCCCACCGACCACCTGGCCCTCCTGCCGCGCGACACGCTCGCGTTCGAGGCCTCATGGCTGACGGTGGGCCCGACGGCCCTCGACCTCCTGCGCCGCCGCGACGGAGGCGGCCGTTGCCCTGCGACAAGCGGCTGGCTCGTCGTGAGCTCGGCGGCGACCAGGCAACCGCGCTCGCCGACCACCTCGCCGCCCTCGACTTCGCCCCACCCGTCGAGCTCCACGACGACGAGGGCGACCTCCGCGGCCTCGCCACGCGCGCGCCCCACCTGGCACCGATCGGCGAGGGCCCGGAGCCCAGTTTTGACGACGTCAGCAGCTGGTATGCCTGGGGCCGAAGTTCGGTTCGACCCACCGAAGGGTGGGTAGGGAGGGCCGGCCACCGCCATCCCTCCCCCCGACCAGGCGCTCGCGCCTCGGTGGCCATCGGCGCGGGCGCTCGGAGCCCACATGAAGCGACCCTCACTCGTCATGGCCGTCGTGGCCGTGGCGCTGGCACCTGCCCTCGCCTCTCCGCCTCGGCGGCCACCAACCCACCTGGGCCCCGGCGCCGACGGCGACCATCACCCCGGCGTGCAGACCTTCACCGAAGGCGCCCAGTGCACCGCCAACTTCGTCGGTGTTCACCGACGGGACGGACTACATCGGCCAGGCCGCCCACTGCTCGGGCCTCGGGTCGAGCA
Organism: Acidimicrobiales bacterium; assembly: GCA_046331115.1. Lineage (GTDB taxonomy): Bacteria > Actinomycetota > Acidimicrobiia > Acidimicrobiales > Iamiaceae > Aquihabitans. The sequence continues at coordinate 42,604 of JAXLRJ010000022.1, read as the reverse complement.
CCGACACCAACGGCTGCCACCCCTCGCTGCCCGCTCGGCACCCGTCGAGGTCAAGGGCGCCTCAAGCCCGGCACCCTCGCCTACAGCTCGTGGCTCGCGATGCAGGCGGTGGGCGAGACCGACCCGGGCGCGTGCGCCTACAGCGACCTCGCCCTGGTCGCCTGGACCCGGCGGACGTCGGCGCGGTCAACCCGTCGATCCCCACTGGGGTGGCCACGACCGGCCTCAACACGACGGGCACGACGAGCAGCGAGACCGTCTACTCGGCAACTCAGGGCGCAGCGCCAGCATCGCCTGCTCTCGCCGAAAGTCGGCACGAGCTCGGGCACCGAGGGAACGGGTGGACCCACGTCGTGGACACGGTGAGCCCCGGCATCCCCGGTGACTCCGGCAGCGCCTTCCTCGACTCGCAGGGCCGCGCCCTCGGGCGTCCTGTCGACTTGGCGTCGGCGATGCCGCGGGGTGGTCAACAACGTGACGACCTCGCCCGGGCCATGGACTACCTGCACGCCCACGCCAGCGGCTCGGTCGCGCAGGCGCAGCTCGTGCTCGGCACCCGAAGCGTTCGACGGCGCCCAGCACCGTTGGACACCGCCAACCCGATCGGTGACCCGGTGGGCAGCACCTGCGGCCTGCTGGGCTGCTGGGGGCGGGCAAGCGATCGCACGGCACATCGTGAGGTCGGAGTCGAGATGACCCCACGACGTGCCGCACCCTGCCGGGCGCAACGTTTGCCGAGCCGCCCGACGGGAAGCGGACCGCACCTCGGGCCACGGGGCCGGAGCGAAGGGAGCGGACCATGCACATCCTCGATCACCTCACCCAAGAGCACCGCAAGGTCGAGGACCTGATCGCCCAGTTGAAGGGGGCCGAGCCGAGCACGCAGACCGGACAGCTGGTCGGCGAGCTGGCAGCGTCGCTGGCGACCCACATGGCGGTCGAAGAGCAGTTCCTCTATCCGCTGGTCGCTGAGCACCTGGGCGAGGAGGAGGCGTCCGACGCCACCGACGAGCACCAGCTCGCCCGCGAAGGCCTGGAGGCGCTGCAGGCCCGGACCGAGGACGGCGCCTTCGAGGCGGCGCTGGAGATCCTCGAGCAGGGCATCTCCCACCATGTGCAGGAGGAGGAGTCCGACATCTTCCCGAAGCTGCGTGAGGCGGCCAGCGACCAGCTCGCCGCCATGGACCCCGAGCAGCTGGAGGCCCAGGTGGCCGACGGCCCATCGGCATCCGGCTCCGGCTCGGGCGACGAGCCGACGCGCGACGAGCTCTACGAGCAGGCCAAGGAGCAGGGCATCGAGGGGCGATCGACCATGACGAAGTCCGAGCTGGCCGAGGCCGTCGAGGCCGAGCCCACCTGATCCCTGCTCGTCGACCTCAGGCGCTCGTCGGGCCGGGGGACCCGGCGAGCGCCTCGAGCAGGGCCCGCAACGACCGCTGCTTCCCCTCCCCGTGCGCCTACCGGCATCGGCCGACGCGAGCCCCGATGGCTGCAGATCGCCCTGGTCGCGATACCCTATGGGGTATGGAGCGCCTTCGTGCCGTGAACATCTGCGGGATCACCCGCGTGATCGTCCCTGCCTACGCCGCCGCACTCGTCGTGGCCACCCTGACGACGAGCGATGCCTGGGGGTGGGTCGCGTTCGTCGCCACCGCGGCGACCATCGCCGCGGTTCGACGGGCGCGGGGCACCACCACCTCGTGCGGGATCGCGACCCGGTCCCAGGCCCCCATGCCCAAGGTCGACCGCATCACAGGGGCCCGCTCGGAGGCCGCCCCGCATGCCATGGACGCCCCGATGCACGCAACCGGCCAGCCCGCCGAGCGCGACGTGGTTGCGAGCCTGCCTGGAGGTCCGACCGCATGAGCGAGGATCCGTTCGACCAGATGGCCGAGACGTGGGACGACGATCCCGCCAAGGTCGAGCGGGCTCGGGTTGTGGCGGAGCGCATCGTCGCCGAGCTGCCCCTCGGCCCCGGCACCCGCGTGCTCGAGTACGGCGCCGGCACCGGCCTCGTGAGCCAGGCGCTGCAGGGCCACGTCGGCTCGCTCACCCTCGTCGACACCTCCGCCGGGATGCGGGCCGCGATCGAGGCCAAGGTGGCCGCCGGCACGCTCCCGGCCGACACCCGCACCTGGTCGCTCGACCTCGCCACCGACGAACCGCCCGACGAGCGGTTCGACCTGATCGTCACGGTCCAGGTGCTGCACCACGTGCACGACCTGGCACCGGTGCTCGCCGCCTTCGCCCAGCTGCTCGAGCCCGGCGGGCGCCTGTGCATCGTGGACCTCGACGCCGAAGACGGTTCGTTCCACGGCGAGGGCTTCGGCGGGCACCACGGCTTCCACCGCGACCACCTCGCTGCGCAGCTCACCGCCGCCGGCTTCTCCGACGTGGCGTTCGACCACGCCTACGACCTGCAGCGCGACGGCCGCACCTACCCCCTGTTCATCGCCACGGCCACGCGCTGACCGCCGGGCGCGACGAGGGGCCGGCCCGGCGCGACGAGCTGCCGAGGTGCTGCTGGCGCGTCCGCCGGCGGCCGACGTACCGATCGGGCCACCGGTCGCGCCGGGGATCACTCCCCGGCGAGCACCAGCTCCAGGGTCGCGGCGCGGACGTGGACGCCGTGGTCGCTCTGTGCGAACGCCTGCACGCGCGGATCGCCGCGCACCTCGGGGGCGAGCTCGTCGACCACCGGGAGCGGCGACAGCACGACCGCGTGGGCCGGCAGCTCCGCCGCCCGCTCCGCAGTCAACGCCCAGCGGGCCCGCTCGGCGGCGTCGAGGTGCACGTCGCCGATCTGGGCCGGGAGCCCGACCAGGTAGAGCACGTCGAGCCCTGCCAGGTCCAGCTCCGGGGTGCGCTGGCACCGGCCCGCGAGGGCGGGCCCGACGGTGGCCTCATCAGGGACCTCGGGGCCGATGAGGCGGAGCTCGGCTGGTGGCTCGCGCTCGAGCAGAGCGAGCAGCGACCTCGCCGTCCGAGCGGATAGGTCGCCGACGATCCCGATCGAGAGGCCCCCGACCGGTCCGCGCCGGCGCAGGGCGGCCAGGTCGATGAGGGCCTGGGTGGGGTGCTCGCCCCCGGCGTCGCCACCGTTCACGACTGGTGCCACGGCGCACGCCTCGACGGTGGCCCGGTCGAGCGGGAACGGGGTGCGGCAGACGACCAGGTCCACCATGCCGCTCACGGTCCGGAGGGTGTCGCCGAACGATTCGCCGTCCGACATCGCCGGCGTCCACCGTGGCTCGTGCACCTCGACGGTGCGGGCGCCTAGCCGTTGGGCGGCGACGGCGAAGCCGACGCGCGTGCGCAGCGACGAGCTCAAGAACACGAGCGCCACCGATGGCGCCAGGCCCGATCGAGGCGATGCGCCGGCGGCCAGCTCATCGGCGCGGGCCAGGATCCGGTCCACCTCCCCATCGGCGAGGTCGGCGACGCGGAGCAGGTGGCGCATTCAGATCATGTGCGGGTGGCCGTGGTGCTGGTGCGCATCCCCGGTGCGGGCGAACGTGAGGGTGTTGTGGCTGCACGGGATGCAGCGCGGCCCGAGCGGCACGCCGAGCTCGGCGGTGATCTCGTAGGACCGGAGGTAGACCTCTTCGAGGTACGCCGCATCGGAGGGCACCAGGTCGCGCAGGGGCGTGGCGGGGTCGGGACGGAACGGGCTGAGCACCGGGACGGCGCCCCGCTCGGCGATGGCCCGGACGCCGGCGAGCGTGTCCTCCATCGGCTCGAGCCCCACCATCAGCATCGATCGCACCCGGAAGCCGCCGAGGATCGCGCTGGCCCGCTCCAGGTAGTCCAGGTAGGTGTCGAGGCCCTGGGCAGCCTTCTGCCGCATCAGCTTGCGGCCAAGGTCCTCGTTGTAGATCTCGAGGTTCACCGACAGCTCGTTGACGCCCATCTCCGCCAGCCACACCGGGTCCAGCAGGTCGTCGCGGGGCACCATCATGATGTCGATGGCCAGCTCCGGGAACGCGGTGAGCACGGCCCGGTAGACCTCGCGCACGTACTCGACGTCCTGGGACTTCGGCGTGCCACCCGAGATGAGCACGTGGTACGCCGGCTGGACCGGGTCCTCGACCGCCCGGCGCACCGAGTCGACGATGCCCTCGACGCGCTTGGTGCGGTAGCGGAACTCGTAGGGCAGGTTGCAGAACTTGCAGGTCATGCTGCAGCCCTCGATCGGCGAGATCCGCACGCGGTCCCCGTGGGTGAACGCGTAGTCGTTGACCTGCTCGCCCTCGTCGTTGCGCGTGCCGTGGTACGCCGGCGGCAGCCAGAACCGGGCCGGCGACTCGAGCCCGGCGCCCCGCACGACGAGGTGGCCGTCCTCCAGGTCCAGCTCGTAGGTCGAGGCGCTGACGAAGTTGGCGTTGTGCAGCGCGATCGGCGCGTTGACCCAGACGTCGTCGTCGAGCTCCAAGATCACGCCGGACGTCGACGCGTAGTCGGCCGGGGTCATCGGCCGGCCGCCGTTGTGCTCGTCGATGTGGGCCTGGGCCGCGTCGGAGATGACGAGGCCCTCGGCCAGGAGGCGGAACTTGAGCAGCTCCGCGGTGCTCAGCTCGGCGGTGCCGGTGGCGCTCATCGGACCTCCGGCTCCGCCGGGTGGCGGCGGTAGTCCATGCCGGTCGCCCTGGCCATCACGGCCCGGTCGGGACCGTCGATCTCCACCAGGGTGCGCACCCGTTCATCCTCCAGGTACGGATCGTGCTCGCCCTCGAGCGTGACGCCGACCAGCCCGTGGTAGCGGGACGAACGGCCCTCCTCGTCTGGGACCACGGCGGCATCGACGCCTTCCGAGCCGTTCCAGATGTCGATGAGCGCGCTGTTCGAGAAGCGGACCTTCCCGATGAGGCCAGCGCCGATCCAGACCTGGGCAAGGATCGACTCGTCGACGACGACCTCGAGCGGCTCGATCGGGTCGATCGAGGTCGGCGAGACCGTGAAGGCGACGTGGCGGATGCGCGAGGCGGTCACCTCGAACGACGAGGCGTGCCGGTGCTCGACGACGTCGAACCCGGCGCCCGCGGTCTCGCGGAGGGCCATCCGCCCGTCGTCGACGAAGCTGCAGCGCCGGACGAGGAACGACGAGGTGCGCCCGCCGTAGATCGTCACGCCACCGTTGTGCGGCTCGAGCACCCGGCGCTCGCCCGACGCGGTCCCGACGGTGGCCGGGAACTCCGGCGGGGCGGACACCAGCACCCGTTCGCCGACCGCGCCGCCGGACAGGTCGCCCTGGTACGCACCGAGGAGCTCGACCGCTTCGCTGCTGCGCCGAACCTCGTAGGGCGCAGCGTCGGAGGCGAGGTTGCTCTCAGCGTCGGGCTGGCGCCCGATGATCGTGGTGTCGGAGATCATGAGGCCGTCGAGCATGCAGTTCACGAAGGTCACGCCTTCGAGGCGGCACTTGTCGAACGACGATCCCTTGAAGTCGCAGTTCACGAACACCACCCGGCGGAGGTTGGCGTTGATGCGACAGCCGCGCCAGCGCAGGTTGACGAGGATGCGCGGCGGGGTCAGGTAGGAGCCGTCGGGCCCGACCCGGCCACCGTCGAGCTCGGGCCGGACGGACCCTGGATCAGACCAATCCACCCAGTCGAAGTCGGCGCCGAGCGCCGCGGTGAGCCCGTACAGCGGCGCCAGGTTGGTCCGCCCTCGGCCCTTCGACCAGCGGTCGAGCGCCACGCCGAACCGGTCGTGGATCAGGGCGACCATCACGCTGCCGCCCCCGGGGCTGCTCAACCGGATCGTGTCGCTCTCTTGGAGCCACCGAGCCCGAACACGAACCGCCGCAGCTCTTCGATGAGCACCGCGGCGGGGGCGTGCCCGAGCATCGGCCCGGAGGTCACCTCTGCGGCATCGACGTCCATGGGCGACCCACCGGGGTGGAGCCGGGCGACCAGCCCGCCCCTCCGGCGGCGCCTGGCGCGCATCGGCGGCCGCGGCGATCTCCTCGCGGGGAGCGAACAGGTCGAGCGTGGCGTCGGTGCGGTCGCGGCCCGGGAGGATGGTCTCCACCATCACGTCGAGCAGCGCCCGGAACTGCTCCGGGGCCGGCTCGCCATCCGGCGCGGCCGCGGCATCCGCACGAGCGAACTCGATGCCACGCCGCAGCTTCTCGAGCTCTGATGCGAGGGTGGCCTCGAGCAGGTCGTCGACCTCTCGCACCAGCTTGAACGTGCCGCTCGACAGGTGGGCGACGCAGCGGGCGACTGCGATCGCTGCACCGCCGGACAGCAGGACGTCGGCACCGACGTCCTCGGCCGCCGTCCGGCACGTGTCGAGCTTCGCGTCGACGGCGTACTGGAGGGCCTGGTCGAACAGCTCGGGCGCAGCCTCGTCGCGGACCGGCTCCAGGAAGTCGATGAGCGAGCTGACCTCGTCGGGGCCGACGGGACCGCCCTTCGCCAGGTGGCTGAGGGCGAAGAGGAAGGCCTGCAGGTGCAGGAGGCCGATGGCATGGACGTCGCCGTACTTCTTGGACGCCTCCCGATCGGTGATCCAACGGTCGGCCACCACCTTGGCCGCCGCAGGATCGATCGCTCCCGGCCGCACGTGGTTGGCGGCCTCGACCACGTCGATGGCGTACTGGTCCTCGATCTCCTCCAGCACGTACTGGGTGGTCGTGTACGGCCGGGCCAGGCGCTCCAGGTCCCGCAGCTCGTGCACGTGCTCGCTGCGCAGGGAGATGATCACCTTCAGGTCGAACTGCTGGTTGATCCGACCGAGGACCGCGAACAGCTTGTCCTTGAAGGCCGGCGCATCTCGGATGAGCTCCTCGAACTGGTCGAGGACGATCACGACCCGACCGCCGAGGGCCTCGTTGAGCGCACCGAAGAGCTTGGCGTCAGCTGGCAGATCGGGCACGCGGCCGGCGACCTGCTCGTAGATCCGCTCGGCGAGGAACGCCGCCGGCTTCGGGCTCGACGCCGTGCCGCTCCAGTCGCGGCAGGTGGCGACCACGTAGCCCGACGCCTCGAGCGCTGGGATCAGGCCGCGCAGCAGGAGCGACGTCTTGCCGATGCCCGAGAAGCCGTGCAGGAAGATCAGGCGATGGGTGTCCACCTCCTGGCGGAAGTGGCGCTCGTCCTCCTCCCGCCCGCAGAGGAGCGTCGCCGGGTCCTCGGGCGTCAGCGGGCGCGGACCAGGCCAGGGGCAGTCCTCGTCGGTGGCGTCGACCGCCTCGCGCCACCGGTCGAGAAGTCGTCGCTCGGCCATCATCGATCTCCGTTCAGGGCACATGGTCCGTGGGTCCGGATCCGTTCGCCGGACCGACCAGGGTCGAGGTGCAGGGTGTAGTGGCGGACGTCGTCCACGAAGGACTCGGCGAAGTCGTTCACCACGTCGAGGCCGAGCCAGTACAGGATCCCGCCCTCCTCGGATGTCAGGCGGCGGTTGACGACGACGCCCGCGAGGCTGCTGTGCTCGCCGAGGGCTGCGGTCGAACCGCCCAGGTCCTCCAGCTCGTCGTCATCGCCCGCCGAGCTCGCTGCGGCGGCACCCTGCTGCGTCTTGCCGAGCAGCATCTTCAGGCTGAGCTGCGTCACGATCCGGCTGCGGATCGCGGGATCGGCGACCGGCACGCCCAGGGTCATCCAGAACCGCGGGCAGCGACCGTCGACGCCCTTCTCGGTGGACGACGACATCATCAGCGGCGGCAGCGCCAGGCTCTTGCCGCTCGCGTCCCGGCCGGTGCCACCGGTCTCCTGCACCACCGACCAGAGCAGCTCGGCCTCCGACTGCTGGAGGGCCAGGTACTCGTCGATCGTGACCGCGTGCTCGAGGACCATGCGCTGGGGGGCGAACGGGTACATCGGCTCGGACATGCTCTCGTGCACGGCATCCAGCACGGCACCGTGGCGCCCATCGCGCTGGGGCAGCGGCAGGAGGGGGCAGCCGCTCAGGTGGACGACGTGGGGACGGTCCATGCCCTCCTCGATCGAGGGGTGCACGAGGTCCCACGCCTCGGGCTCCAGGAGGAACGCCAGGTCCGGTCCCAACGCTCGGGGCCGCTCGAAGCGGGCCCGGAGCCAGCACAGCTTGGCGTGCTCGCTGTCGCTCTCTGGCAGCACCTGGACCGGCACCACCACGTAGAAGGTGCTCCCTGGCTCGCTGGTCGCCATGAGGGCCATCTCGACCTCGAGGTCGAAGCCGGCGCAGAAGGCCGAGGCCACCGGGAGCTTCCCCATGGGCTGGCTGGCCCGCACCCGAGCCTGCCCCTCGAGCATCTCGGCGATGGCCACGTAGAAGGACTGGCGCTCGGTGAACCCGTGCGGCGCATCCTTCGGGTCATGTGGCGCGACGGCCTCCACCCACGCCCGCCACGACAGGTCGGCCGGCTTGTGGAACAGCTCGGCCACCTTCTCGCCGACCCCGGCCAGGCTCGAGAAGGCAGGTCGGGTCGTGGTTGCGGTGGTCTGGTACTCGTCGCCGAGCATCAGCTTGAACAGCAGGTCCGTCCAGCCGGGGTACAGCGGCGTGTCGACCGTCAGCACGTACCAAGCGACCTCGGTGACGAGCTTGAGCCGGGAGAACCTCACCCGCTTGCCGCGGAGGTCGTCGAGCACGGCAGACATGAGCTGGTGGATGGCGACGGGGATGCGGGGCCCCACGTCCTTGAGCGACCGGGACAGCGCGGCCTTCTGCTCGACCAGCTCGTCGAGGTGGGCGTCGCACAGCTCCCGCAGGGAGTCCAGCTCGCGCCGCAGGTCCGGGTTCCCGTGGACCGACCGCAGCGAGACCACGTCGGAGTTCCACCGGGGGATCGGGCTGTCTGCCAGGACCTTGGCCAGGAAGTAGGTGCGGTTCAGCAGGGTGGCCGTGAGCACGACGCGCGCCTTCAGGTCGTCGACCTCGATCGGCTTCGGCGGCGGGGCGTCGTCCTGCGCGCCCCGCCACTGGGCCTCGTCGCCGCTCATGCGGTCGGCCACGAGGCGCCGAGCGAACTCGGCGCTGAGCCCGGGAAGGTTGTGACGATCGCTCAGGCCGTCGGTGCCCACCACCTGCTGGAGGAGGCGCTCGACCGCGTCGCTCACCGCGCCGGCCACCTGGGCGGGGCTCAGCTCGTTGGCCGACCCGATCTCCAAGCAGCCCGACCCCACCACCGGCGTCAGCCACGGGAAGCCGTGCCACGGTTCGGCGGTCCCCGCCGCGGGCACGAGGTGCGCCTCACGGACGACCTCGGTCATGACCTGGCAGATCGGGGCGTCCTCGCGCTTGTCGAGCTGGCCGCTGACGTAGGTGCTGCGATCCTCGTACCAGTCTCCACGACCTCGAACGATCTGGTACCTGAATCCCGCCATGTCAGTGCCCCCCCGGCTCTCGACGGCGCGCCGCCCCATGCTCAGATGCGGGCGTCAGCATAGGCGCGCCGATCTCAGGCCTCGTCCGAGCGACCTGCCACCCAGTCGGCGATGGCCGTGGCGATGGGGTCGAGCAGCTCGAAACCGGTCTCGGTCACCCGGTCCCGCACCGTGAGCCGGGCGACGGTCGCACCCCGCTCGGTGAGGATCTGCGGGGCCGTGGCCACGTCGACCCGGTCGAACCCTGGCACCTGGCGCACCCGCTCGATCAGCCCACGCGGGTCGATGTGGCCGTCATCGCCGGTGTGGTGGACGACGACGTGGGCGAACGCCCCGACCTCCTGGGCCAACCTGCGGACCGTGTGCGACGGCGGCGCGGGCAGGCGCAGGAACGCCGCGAGGTGCTCCAACAGCAGGCAGCTCTCGTCGCGCTCCACCGAGAACTGCGACGAGGCGTGGGTCGAGCCCTGGAACCGCGGGTTCACCTCGGTGAAGAAGGGCGTCCCGTCGATGACGAGGAAGTCCACCCCGAACGCGCCTCGGTAGCCGAGCCGCCGCAGCCACCCGCCGATGCGGACGGTCGATTCCTGGAGCACGTCCAAGGTCTCCGGGTCGAACTGGCGCATCGCCCCGAAGTCGTTGCCGCAGTACCCGAACGGCCGCACGGTGCACGACGGGATCCCGATGAGCTGGACGCTCGCCGGGTGCACGGTGACCCCGTCGTCCCACGCCACGGCACCGATGTTCACCGGCACCCCACCTTCGAGGTACGGAGCCACGCTGACGAACGCCTCCCGATCCGACGGCCACAGCCGCTCGACGTCGGACGGATCGTCGACGCGGTACAAGCCCACGCCGCCGGTGGTGCGGCTGCGCCGAAGCATGACGGGCCCGTCGTCGAGCAGGCGGCGCGCATCGATCTGGTCCCGATCTGCCACGTAGCGCCACGGGATGCGGGGCACCTCGATCTCGTCGAGCGAAGATTCCACCCAGGGCTTGTGCTCGAAGGCTGACTGGTGGGCATGGAACATGCCGAGGTAGCGGCACTTGTCGAGCCGCGAGAAGGCGACGCCCGTGGTGAACTGCGACGGCCGGTAGGTGAACATGGCGCTCGGCCGCGACAGGGACCGCAGGAGCTCCGACCGGAGCTGGTCGACGGCCTCGAGCCGCTGGTCGGCATCGAGGTCGTACACGTCGAGGTCTGGCCTCGCCCCGGTGATCTGCTCGAGCGAGGCCGACCTGGTGGCCGTGCGGCTATCCATGGCAGCGATGACCGAGTAGGCCGCCTCGAACTGGGGCAGGTCGACGATGGACTCGGCATCGTCGCCGCGGGTCCCCACCCACACGAGCCGCCGGTTGCCGAGGGCATCCGACACCGCGTCGCGCAGCTCGATGCGGTTCATGCCAGCACGTCCCCGACGGCCCACAGCAGGGCGCTGCCCTCGACGACGACGCCGACGAACGCGACGGGCTCGACGCCTCCAGCGGCTCGCACCACGAGCGGACGGTCCGCCTGGGCGGGCACCGGGACGACGGCCTCGGAGCGCGCCGCCCCATCCGACCTGGCGAGCACGAGCGAACGCCCCGATGGGGAGGTGCAGAGGGCTGCGGACACCTCGGCGCCGCCGCCCCGACCGACGTCGACGGCCACCACGGGGCCCACCGGCCGGGGCAACCCACCGATCACCTCGCCATCGGTGGTCGCACCCACGGGCCCCGAGGCCCCGAGGGTGACGGCCGACCAGTCGACGTCGGCCGTGCCCACCAGCTCGCACAGCGGTGGCCAGCTGGCGAGCAGGCGCGCCGGGCGCACCCGCCCCTCGACGTCGACCAGCAGGTCCAGGACGTCACCTCGGTGCCAGGCCGCGATGGGGACCGCCCCTGGGATCCACGGGGCCGCATCGCCCCAGGTGTCCATCGCTCCGACGCCATCGAGCTCGAGGACCCGTGCCCGCCCGTCCCCGACGACCAGCACCTTCGATCCGTCGCCCGACACGGTCAGGTGGTCGATGGCCATCCCGGTGCCGCACACCGTCCCCACCGAGCGACCGACCACCTGGAGGCGCACGATCGGCGCCAACGGGTCCAGCACGGCGGGCTGGCCGTCGACCGACACCACCACGGCTCGCCCTCCGAGGGGGACCACCAGGGGATCCGGCAGGCGGACGCCTGCAGGCACGGCCGATGCGGCAGGCGTTGCGATCGGTCGATCGGCGCCTGCGCCTGGGGTGACCGGGGCCGGTCCCGTCGGCGGGGGCGGCAAGGGTGGTGCCCCAACGGGGCCCGACGCCGGGACGCCGTCCGCGGCCGTCGAGCTCAAGATGTCGTCGGCGAGCTGCCGGATCCGTGCGCTCCACGTCTCGTCGTTCCGCAGGCGGAAGCCGTTGTACCTCGGGAGCTCGGCGATGAGGGGCGGCAGCTCCTCGGGGGCGGGCATCTGGGTGTCGTCGATCAGCACCGGGATGACGGGGAGACCGGATCCCAGGGCTCGGGCGATCTCGTGGAGGTGGATGTCCTCCGCCTGCGAGGTCTGGCGGTCCGCCAGGCTCTCCGCCCAGCCAGGGCTGACCACCACGAGGACCACGCCGGCCTGGTCCAGGTACTGCTCGATGGCCTGCTGCCAGAGTGCGCCGGGTGGGATCGACTCCACGTCGAAGAAGACCTGGTCCCGGCCGAGCCGGCTCGCCAGCGCCTCCTTGATCTGCGAGGCCGGCGCCGCGGACGTCTCCCTGCGGTAGCTGATGAAGATGCCCTGTCCCACGACCCTCCTCCCGGCTCGAGCGATCCGAGCGCCGACAGTACGTGACGGTGCCGAAGGTCAGGGACGAGCGGGGCGCCAGACGACGCGGGGGTCGTCGTGCACCGCGGGGATCCGGACCGCGGGCGGCTCGGCCACCGGCCCCAGGGCCAGAACGCCCACCACGTCGCCCTCGATGCCGAGCGCCTCCACGATGGCGTCCTCGGCGATCAGCACGTCGCCCAGCAGCACGCCGCCGAGGCCGAGGGCCACGGCGGCGAGCCACATGTTCTCGATGGCCGCGCCGAGCCCCATGAGCTCAAGCCCGTAGCCCATGAGGGCGGCGGCCCGGTGCTCGGTCGTGGCCCCGAGGAGGGCGTCGCGGCCAGAGCTGAACACGCCGCGGTTCTCGACGAAGATCGCCAGCGGGACCGCCTCGAGCGTCTCGCAGGACTCGATGACCGTCGAGTGGTACTCGGGGCGGGGCTCGCCGGAGGCCGGGTCGTGGGGCACGTAGTCCTCGATCCCGGGGGCGCGCCGCGCGGCGGCGCCGATCGACTGCAGCAGGTCCCGATCGGTGACGACGTGGAGGCGCCACGGCTTGGCGTCCTTCGACGACGGGGCGGCGAGCCCGGCGGCGACGATCTGGTCGACGACCTCCGACGGGAGCGGCCGGTCGGCGAAGCCGAAGCGGACGCTGCGCCGAGACCAGATGGTGGCCAGCGTCGGGTCCACGGCCTCGCCAGCGCTCATCGGCGCACCATCGCGAGGCCTGCGGCCCGGAGGTGACCGGGGAACGCCCGGATCGGGCGACGGTCCTTGTCGCGGACCTCCTCGGACAGTTCCGACCACGGGACGATGTCGGGGTGGCGCAGGTCGGCAGGGTCGTCGGAGCGGACCGGGCCGTACTCGTAGCCGTGGGCCTTGCGGTGCGCCATCCAGCGCCGATGCTCCTCCTTGGCCATCTCCTCGACCGCGCCGTCGTCCAGCACCTCGACCACCTCAGCGTCCGGTGGCACCTCGACCACGACCTCGATCCCCTGCTCCCAGAGCTTCCGGACGTTGTCGCGGGCCTGGTTGCGGTTGAGGTCCCGGGTGCGCTCGTCGAGCTGGTCCCAGTCAGCGTGCGACGGGACCGCCGGGTCCCGCTCGGCAAGGCTCGCCAGGTAGTCCTCGTGGATCGCGCGGGCGATCACCTCGAGCGCCTCGGACGGGGGCATGGGGACGATGGCGTCGTCGGTCACGATCGGTCACTCCTGTGCGGCGAGGTAGAGGTCGGAGGCATGGAACACCCAGACGGGCAGCTGGCCGTAGGCGCGGGCCACGGCGGCGTCCACCGCCGTCGGGTCGTCGATCGGTGCCGTGGGACCATCGGGTCGAGGCTCGCCGATGCGGGCGACCAGATCTCGCGCCGCCGCCAGCGGCAGTGGGTCAGGCGGGAGGCTGCTGGGCGGCAGGTCCACCGTCCACGTGACGCCACCGACCGGCCCGTCGTTGGCCAGGAGCGTGGCGACCGCGAGGCGAAGCCAGCCGGCCGCCGCCGCGCGCTGCGCCACGGACAGCTCTGGCCAGGCCGGCCAGAGCTCGGGCAGGTTGCGCCTGAGGTCGTCCACCATGTCCTTGGCGGCCCGCACGAACGCGCCGTCGAGCGCTCCGGTGGTGTGGGCAGCATCCGGGTCGAGGGTCCGGATCCGCAGGGCCTCGAAGCGTCGGCGATCGGTGACGTACACCTCGGCGTCGAGGCGGCGAGCCGCCAGCTCGGCCGCCACCTGGAGGCGGCGATCCGGGTCGGCGTGGGCGACGACGGCGACCAGCGGCCGGTCAGTGTCCCGGACGACGTCGGCGAGGCGCGCCTCGATGCGGCACTGGACCTGGCCGGCGAGGGCCTGCAACCGGGTGACGACCTCGGCGGCCCTCGGGCAGTCCACCACCATGAGCTCGGGCACCGCGGCGCCACCGCGCTGGTGGTGGTCGAGGCTGAGCGCCAACGCCAGCTGGTGTACGAGCAGCGGCACCTCACGACCGTCGCCGAACACGGCGAACCGGGGGGTCGGACCGTCGCCGAGCAGGTCGCGTGCCGCGATGCCGGCGATGACCTCTTGGACGGCCTGGCGGGCCAGCCCCTCCTCGTAGCAGCAGACCTCGACGTCACGGTCCGGGTGGGACCGAGCGAGCGACAGCGACAGCCAGGTGGCGGTCGAGCGGTCGCCGAGCTCGAGGTGGACCGAGACCGGGCCCCCCTCGGGCCAGGCCGCCATCACCGCGTCGAACGCGGCGAGGTTCGTGGAGTCGTCACCTGCGGCGAGCACGACGAGGTCGGCGTCGGCGACCGCAGCCGCAGCCACCCCGTCGGGGCGGTCGAACGCGCCTTGCACGTGGATGAGCCCGGGCCCGGGCGCATCGGGCTCGGGCCCGACGTGCACCCGCATGGCGTCGGGCCGATCGGCCGCGTACGGCGACGTGCGCTCCTCGGGGCCGACGAGCACCACGTGCCCCTTCGCCCGGCTGGCCGTGCCCGACTGGAGCCGCCGTCGCGTGGCGGTGAGGAACAGGGCGATGGTCGCCGCGGCAGTGACGATGGGCGCGAGGAAGCGGGCCAGGTTGAGCTGCCACACCGGGGCCGCGGCGCTGCTGTCATCGACGAAGAAGAGCAGCAGGGTCCGGTACGCGCACGTGAGGACGGGGAGGTCCGGTTGGTAGATCCGCCATCCCCAGAAGCCGAGGGCGAACACAAGGGCACCGGCCGTGTAGAGCGCTCGGCGCAGCGTGCGGTCCTGGTGGGTGCCGGCAGCCACCTTCGCCACCGGGAACCACCAGCCCTTCGGCCACCCCGGTCCGCGGCTCACGTGCCGCCCCCGCACCGACGGACGTCCGCGACGAAGGCTCGCACCCCACCCACCTCGTGACCGCGACCGCCGTTCGTATCCACCGCGCTCCCCTCCCAGGTCGCCCGCGACAGGCCGGGACGGTACCACCGCGCCCCGCTGCTCCGGTCGACCGAGCCACCGCTCGCCTGGCGCTGCGCTGCGACCTCGCCCCGTCGGAGCTGACGGCGGAGGAAGTTTGCGAGGAACCTGCGACGAGGTGCGTACCCGTGGTGGAGATCGATCCGGACCGACCGGCTCGACCCGACGCCAAGGAGTCCACCCATGCACCCCAAGAAGAAGATCGCCGGCGCCATCGTCGGCCTCATCGCCACCGCCATCCCGCTGGCCATGACCGCCTCCCCCGCCTCCGCGGCGGGCAGCGGCACGGTCTCCACCGGGGGCAACTACTCGCTCAACGTCCGGTCGGCCCCGACCACGGCATCCTCCATCGTCCGCACCCTGCCCAACGGCACGGGCGTGTCGCTGGAGTGCTGGATCACGGGCCAGACCGTGGCCGGCCGGTGGGGCAACACCTCGCTGTGGCACCGCTCCTCGGGCGGCTACATCAGCGACGGGTTCGTCTACACGGGCACGAACGGCCCGGCTCCCGGCGAGCCCCAGTGCGGCACCTCCACCCCGGCGCCGGCGACCCGTGAGCAGCGAGCCCTCGACTGGGCCCGCGGCCAGCTGGGCCGCACCGGTTGGAACGGCTGGTGCGACAAGTTCGTCGCCAACGCCTACGGCCGATCGGCGAGCGGCTACTACACCGCCTACCAGCACTACCAGAACCTCCGCAGCCGTGGCCTGATCCACACCACCGGGACCCCGCCCGCCGGCGCCCTGGTGTTCTTCGGCCCCACCGCCGGCAACGGCCAGGCCGGCCACGTCATGCTCTCGGAGGGCAACGGGAGCTACATCACCTCCGCCTCCACGGTGCGTCGGGTGAACCTCTCCTGGCCTGGCGCCCCGTACCTCGGCTGGAGCTACGCCAACCCCGAGTGGGCCGGCCGCTGAGCCACCCACCATGCCCTCCGTCGCACGGGGCCATCGATGCCCCGCACGAGCCCGGCGGACCCCGGCAGCCAGGGCCGGCGCACCATGCGCCGGCCCTGGTGCGTCTGGGCCGTGTCGGGCCCAACGCCACATGCCCGTTGCTACGCTGCGCACGCACGAGGACCCGGAAGGTGAGCGCTCGCAGATGGTGGATGATGACGAGATCACGCTCGAGGAGCTCGCCCGTCGAGCGCAGGGCGGCGAACGAGCTGCCGCCGAGGCGTTGCTGCGCCGGACGCGCCCGTGGATCGAGCGCAGCGTCGGCCAGACGCAGTACGAGTACGCCGACGTCCAAGACATCGCCCAGCTCGCCCTGATCAAGATCTTGGCCTCGCTCGGGTCCTACGACCCCAACCGGTCGTTCAAGGCCTGGGCCAAGTCGGTGATCCGCAGCGCCCACATCTCCTACCTCCGGGCCCGACGCCCGAGGTCGGCCGCCGAAGACCGCTGGAGCGAGTTGGAGTCGCGCAGCCAGGAGACGGGGCCCGAGGCCGCCGCCCAGGTCGAGTTCGCCATCGCCTTCCGAGCGTGCAGCGCCTCGCTGCAATCGGAGCTCCGGCGACGCCTCGCCTGGTCCCACCTGATGGACGGCGTCCCGATCGCCGACCTGGAGCGGGAGCACCCCGCCTACCGCCACTCGATCCGACGATGGCTGAAGCTCGACCTCCAATCCCTCTACCGGTGCCTCTACGACAAGCTGCCGCGCCTGCAAGGAACGAAGCCGTGAGCGATGACGGAGGGGCCCTCGAGCCCGAACCACGACGTCCGCTGGACGCCGACGACCTGATCGGCCCGATCGTCGAGGTCACCGCGCAGGAGGACCTCGAGCTCTGGGGCGACGTCGCCGACCACGAGGCCCCTGACGACGAGGAACGGGAGCTCCCCGACGACGACACCCTCCTGCGGATGACCTACGAGCTGCGCTCGCAGGTGGACGACACGGTCGTCGGGATCATCCGAGACGAGGACTGGGACCGGCTCGTCACCGACGCCCTCGACCAGTTCCCCTGGGAGGGCTAGGTCCGCTCGACCGGCACCCAGGCCACCGAGCCAGCGGCGAGCTCCGCCCGGTAGGCGCCCGGGTCGCACACGGCCAACGGCGCCATCAGCAGCCGATCGATGGCCCGCTGGAGGCCGCGGACGCCGGCCATGCCCTCGTGCGCCTCGACCGCGACGAGCTCGACGACGTCGTCGGGGATCTCGAGGTCGTAGCCGTCGTCGGCGCGCCGGACGATGGCCAGCTCGCACTCCCGGGCGACGATGGCTCGCACCGAGTCGGGGGCCAGCGGCGAGAACACGATCACCCCGTCGATCCGGTTGCGGAGCTCCACCCGCAGGTGCTCCTCGATCGCGGCGGCGGCATCGGTGGCGGCCTGCTCGGCACCCGCTGCGCCGTGCGCAGCGAAGCCCATGCGCCCCGAGGCGATCTCGTCGGCCCCCCAGTTCGCCGTCAGGCAGATGATGGTGCGGGAGAAGTCGGCGGTCAGGCCGCGGGAGTCGGTGAGCCGGCCCTCGTCGAAGATCTGCAGGAACAGGTCGAGCACGGCGGGGTGGGCCTTGTCGATCTCGTCGAACACGAGGACGCACTCGGGCTTGCGGCGCACCCGGGTCGTGAGCCAGCCGTCGGGGTCCTGGCTCCCCACGTAGCCCGGCTGCGGGCCGGTGAGCCGCGAGATCGACCACTCCTGGGAGTACTCGGACATGTCCAGGGCGATCAGGTGCCGCTCGTCGCCGTGGAGGACGGCGGCCAGTGCCCGGGCCAGCGCCGTCTTGCCCACGCCCGACGGACCGGCCAGGAGGAACACCCCGTCGGGCCGCGACGGCCGAGCGTCGAAGCGCCGACGCGTGACGACCAGGCGCTCGACGATGGAGTCCACCGCCGCGTCCTGGCCGACGATGCGCGACGACAGCGCCGATCGCAGCTCCTCGGGGTCCACGGTGAGCGCCCGGCTCGGGCCCACGTCGACGTGCGAAAGGTCCACCCTGGGCGTCCCCTCGAGCTGGGCCCGGACGCAGGCGGCGTCGAGCCGACGGACCATGAGGCCCGGCTGCTCGATGCGGTCGTTGCGGCCCCGCGGCGAGCACGCGAGCTCCACCGCCTCCGATGGGATCTCGATCTGGTGGTGCAGGCGGAGCTCCGAGGCGACCCGCCGTGCCAGCGCCCGCAGCTCGCCGTCGACGAGCGCGGGGACCGTGACCGAGGTGAGCTCGCCGGCCAGCTCGGGGAACTGCGTCGCCAGGCGCACCTCGTAGGCCGCATCGATCGTGAGCAGGACCGGGAGGCCACGGTCGCCAACCACGGCCCGGATGGCCCGCACGAGGCGCAGGTCCGCACCGTGCGGGGAGTCCAGCGACGCCGCCACCTCCAGGTCGTCGATCGCGAGGACGACCCGCTGTGGGCTGGCCCCGGCCGCCGCCGCCAGGCCAGCGAGGAGCGCGGCCCCGTCGGCGAGGAGGAGCTGCTCGGCACCGATGCGGACCACGGTCCCGCCTGCGAGGGGGCCGTGGTAGGTGGGATCGTCGAGCCGGGCGGCGATCGAACGGATCAGCGTCGACTTGCCAGATCCGCTCGGGCCGACGATCAGCACCGACTCGCTGCGGCGACGACCGATCTGGGCCAGCACCGCATCGACGGCCGGTCCGTGGGCGAACGCCGGGGCCCCACCCTCGACGACCGTGGCGATGCGGGCGAGGTCGCCGGGCACGGCGAAGCGCGGCCCACCCGGGCGCACCACCGCGTCGACGGTGGGCCGCAGGGCGATGATGAGCTTCAACAGGTCCCCGTGCTCGCCTCCGTGGCGCTCGACGAACGCCCGTAGGTCCGCCCTCGGCACCGCCTGGCGCTCGAGGGCGATGGCCACCAGGTCGGCCGCGCCGTCGCCGTAGGCGTGCTCGAACTCGGTCGGGTGCGCCTGCGCGACCGCCATGGCCAGGTGCAGCAGGCCGGTCTCCCTGCTGCCGAGCCGCCGTGCCCGATCGTGGGCATCTCGGATCAGGGCGTCGAAGCGCCCGCTGGTGGTCTCGCCGCTTCCCTCCATCGGCGCCCCACGCTAGAGAGTCGGGCAGGGGCAGCACGCGATCGGTGGGACGAAGGAGCTTGCGAGGATCCCGGCCTCGCGTGCGTACCGATGGGTGGAGGGTGATCGTCACCCCCCATCACGACCCCGTGAGACAGCCATGCTCCGCACCACCGCCCTCGCCTGTCGCAAGCGCAGGCACCGCACCAACCACCGCACCATCGGCGCGCTGGCCGTGCTCCTGGCCCTCGTGGCCGGCGCGCAGCTCGTGGGTGCCCCGCAGGCCTCCGCCCACGGGGATGGCTCGACGGTCACCGTGTACAACCCCGTCACCGACGGCGACGGCGACCACAACGACGTCACCGCCTGGTGGCCCTGGGGCGCCGACACGGCGCCGGCAGCCCACCACATCGTGTACAGCAACTGGGGCTACATGAACGACTACTCGATCGACGTGTTCGCCAAGGCGGCGGGCCGGCCGGTCGTCACCCCGTTCGGCAGCAAGACCAACACCGGCCACCCGGTCCAGTCCAAGGTCGTCAACGTGCGGGTCGGTTGCCGCAGCGGTGCGGTCGCCGACGGCGGCTACGTCGTGACGGTCGAGGCGCGCGACACCACCACCGGCGCCGTGCTCGGCCGGGCCGACCTCATGCACATCGCCTCGCCCCGGGTGGGCGTGGGCACCGTGCTCGGCTCCTGGACCACCATCGGGTACACCTCCCAGTTCCGCTACTCGAGCTGCTACCAGGTGTCCGCCGCGGGCGGCATCCACGTCCACATGGAGCTCATCAACTACCACCGCTACGCCTGCTACATCCCCCGTGCCTACAACCAGGCGCTGACCGAGCAGACCTCGCTCGGCGTCGTCGGGTCCCACAGCTACGGCGCCCAGCGGGCCCGCTGCTAGGCCCCGATCCCATCCCCCAGGAAGGACCGTCGTGCCCCGCCTCCGGGCGGGGCACGACGCTGTCCGGGCACGGTCGCGCGACGAATCGTCATCCGGATCGGCGTGGGCTCCGTAGAGCCGTCGACCAACGCCGGACGGGACCACCGTCCACCGACCTGGAGGGAACCCCAGTGAACCGATCCCGTACCGTCAAGCTCGGCGCCGTCGCCGTGGCCGCCGCCCTGTCCCTCGCGGCGTGCGGCTCCAGCGACAACTCGTCGAGCAAGGACACCACGACCACCACCGTGGCCGCCAAGAAGACCATCGTGTCCGTCGCCGCCGGCAACAGCGACTTCTCCACCCTGGTCTCCGCCGTCAAGGCTGCCGACCTGGTGGAGACCCTCTCGGGCGACGGCCCCTACACCGTCTTCGCCCCCACCAACGACGCCTTCGCCAAGGTGGACGAGGCCACGCTCGACGAGCTGCTCAAGCCGGAGAACAAGGACCAGCTTGCGTCGATCCTCACGTACCACGTGGTGGCCGGCAAGGTCATGGCCGCAGACCTCACCGACGGCCAGGTGGTCGAGACCGTGAACGGCCAGGAGCTCACCGTCGGCATCGACGGCGACACCGTCACCCTGACCGACGCCAGCGGCGGCACCGCCACCGTGACCAAGGCCGACCTCGATGCCGGCAACGGCGTGATCCATGTGATCGACAGCGTCCTCATGCCGAAGATGGACGACATGTCCTCGGACGGCTCCGATGACCAGGCTGCTGCCAGCGGCACCATCGTCGACGTGGCTGCCGGCAACCCGGACTTCTCGACCCTGGTCGCCGCCGTGAAGGCCGCCGCCCTGGTCGACACGCTCAACGGCGACGGCCCCTTCACCGTCTTCGCCCCGACCAACGACGCCTTCGCCAAGCTGCCCGCCGGCACCGTGGACGAGCTCCTGAAGCCCGAGAACAAGGACAAGCTGGCCGCCATCCTGACCTACCACGTGGTGGCCGGGAAGGTCATGGCCGCCGACCTGTCGGACGGCCAGAAGGTCAAGACGGTCCAGGGCGACGAGCTGACCGTCGGCGTCGACGGCGACACGGTCACCCTGACCGACGCCAACGGCAGCACGGTGAACGTCACCACGGCCGACGTGCCCGCCTCCAACGGCGTGATCCACGTCATCGACGGGGTCGTCACCCCGGCGAGCTGACCGCCGCACCCAACTCCCCCCACCCCCATCCAGGAGGCCGGCGCCCAGGCGCCGGCCTCCTGCGCGCACCGGCTCCAACTCCACCAGCCCGGGCTCCGCCTGCCTCGCCTGCCCCGTCAGACGGCTCGGGCCGAGCGCAGCCGGTCCAGCACCGGCGCCAGCTCGGCCCGCCCAGACACGCCGAGCTTGGTGTAGGCGTTCTGGAGGTGGTTCGACACCGTGCGGTGCGAGATGCGGAGCTGCTCGGCGACGGCCTTGGCCGTGAGCCCCGAGGCGGCCAGCTCGGCGATCTCCAGCTCCCGCGGGGTCAGCACCATCGCGTCGGGGGCGGCGTCGCGCTCGGGGACCGGTGCCGGGGCCGCCTGGTGCGTCGCCGCGAGGGTCGCGGCACGACCCGACGCAGCGGCGGCCCGCTGCTCGTCGCCCGCTGCCCGCCACGCGGCCGCCGCCGCCTCGAGCGCTTCGGCGCCGAGCACCGTGCAGCCGAGCGCCTCGAACGCACCGCCGACCGACTCCAGCTCGAGGGCATCCCCCGCGTCGACCGCGGCCGCCCACCGGGCTCCGACGCTGACGAGGTCGCTGGCGACGACCGCCGCGGCGGCAGCCAGGGGCGCAGCCTGGTCCCGGGCCCCGAGCCGGAGCGCGTCGATGCGGGCCAGCGCTGCGAAGAGGGCGATGCCCGCCTCGTCGGCAGCATCGGCAGCAGCCACCAACGCCTCGCGGGCGCCGTCCCGATCGCCGTTCACCGCCTGCGCCCACGCCGCGCCTCGGACGGCCTCCGAGGCGAAGATCGGGATCACCGGGACGCCGAGCCGGTCCCGCGCCTCGATCGCTGCGGCGGCGGCCTCGGCGTCGCCAAGGTGCGCCTCGGCCATGGCGAGCTCGCTCAGCTCGAGCGCCATCGGGCGGAACCAGGACGTGCCCCGGCAGAGCGCCACCGCCTCTTGGAACCACGCGCGCGACGAGGCCGCATCGCCGCGGTACAGCGCGATCCGCCCGAGCTCGCGGGCGAACCACATCTGGGCGATCCGGTTGAGGCTTGCCAGCGCGAGGTCGTAGCCGAAGCGGGCCAGCCCCTCCGCCCGGTCGAACCACCCGGCGTTGACCATCGCCTCGGCCTGGATGAGGAGGTGGAACGCCGGGCTGTTGGTGCCGTTGAGGTCCGGGAGCGCGGCGTGCACGGGGTAGGCGGCCTCGGCCAGCTCGACGGCGCGGGTCACCGGCCCGGCCGCCGCCGCGACGTTCTCCGCGGCGAGCGCCGCCTGCACGCGGACCTTGACGTCCGGCGCGTCGAGCAGCGGCTCCGCGATGGCGCGCGCCTCACGGACGCGCCCGGACCACATGCACATGATCGCCTCGGCGTAGCCGAGCATGTCGAGCAGGTCGGGCTCGTCGATCACGGACCGGGCCACCTCGACCGCGGCGAAGGCCTCCTCCGTCGACGACGTGCCGAAGAACCACACGCCGCCGCGGGTGCGGTGGAGCCCGGCGAGGGCCTCGTGGCTCAACCGATCCACGTCGGCGAACGCCGCCGCGGCCACCGCATCGCCGTCCTCGAACTCGCCGAGGGCGTAGTGGGCCTCGGCACACAGGTAGGCGGCGTCGGGCAGGCCGGCGTCCAGCGCCGCCCGGGCGAGGCGCACGGCGGTCACCCAGTCGTTGTGGTGGCGGGCGATGCGGGCGCTGGCCAGCAGCGCCTCAGGGTCCGCGTCGAGGCCGGCGGACAGCTGCCACTGGGCGATCCGCTGCGGGTCGGTCGCCCGACGGGCGCCGAGCGCGCCGATCGCGCCCACCAGCTGCGCAGCGTGGTGGCGCCTGCTGTCCTCGTCCATCGAGGAGCGCAGCACCTCGCCGTAGAGGGGGTGGGCGACCCGGACGTCGTGGCGCCGCCGGTCCACCTCGACCACCGCCACCCCTGCCCGCTCGAGCTCGTCCACCGCCTCGTCGGAGGTGAGCCCGACGAGCACGTCGAGGCCGATCGGCTCGCCGACCGCCAGCAGCTCGATCGCGGCGTGGGCCTCGGGGCCGAGGGACCTGAGGCGCCCCATGACCCGTTCGCCGAGCGACAGGTTCGCCGACGGCGCGCCGCGCAGCTGCCACACGCCCGAGACCTGCGCGAACCAGCCGTCGGCCATCCCGCCGAGGACGAGCTCGCGCAGGTACAGCGGGTTCCCCTCGCTCAGGCGCCAGAGCTGGTCGCGCGCCTGGCCGTCGACCGGCGCGTCGAGGGCCGCCACCAGCAGGTCGTCGGCGGCCGCCCGGTCGAGCGGGCCGAGCTCGAACGAGCGAGCCTCGGGCATCCCTCGCAGCGCCGTGAACGGCTCGGGAAGCACCATGCCGCGCCGGGCCGTGGCCAGCAGCCGCATCGCGCCCGACGACACGAGGCCGACGAGCAGGGTCGCGGAGCTCACGTCCAGGTGGTGGGCGTCGTCGAGGTGCAGGTAGAGCGGGTCGTCGGTCCCCCGCGATGCCACCGCCTCGTGGATGGCCTGCAGCACCGTCGCGTCCGGGTCGGCGGCGGAGCGCGGCACGAGGTGGGCGATGGCGCCGAGGGGGGCGGCGCTCTGCGCCTCGGTGGCGGTGGCGTGCGCGGTCGTGCGCCCGGCGAGCGCGAGCCGCTCGAAGACCTCGCCGGCAAGGCGGGTCTTGCCGCAGCCGAGGTCGCCGAAGAGCAGCACGGCGGCCCCAGGGACCTCGAGCGCGTCGAGGACCTCTGCGAGCTCCCGCTCGCGCCCCACGAGCGGCCACGACTCGCCCACCTGCGGCTGCCCTCCTGGTGCGAACGGTGCGATCGCCGCAGATCCTACGGCCCCGGGCGTGCGCCACGGTTCCGGGCCCAGCGGCGCCCTCGCTCGCGCCGGGTCAGCCGGCCCTCGGGCGCGGGTGGCCCGCCTCGTAGCGTGCCCGGCCGTCTGCTTCCTCCTCGAAGCGCGCCTCGGCCTCCTCCTCGGTGGCGGACTCCTCCGACACCCGATCGGCCACCTCCTGGTCCCGGGCCACGTTCTGGCCGAACCAGTCGCCCACCGTGCTGTTGTCCGGCTCCCTGATCTCGTCGTCGCCCATGGCGCTCCTCCAGCGTCGTCGTCCGATCGCACTGCCCGCCGAACCGAGCGCCAACCCGCGGCGGGCGCACGACGGCGGGGCAGATGTCACGGACGGATCGGTTTGGCACCCCCGATCGCAGGGAAACGAAGGGTGCTCGACGCCCGCCCACCCCCCGGAGGCGGCGGCACGGATGCACAGGGGACGGCTCTGGACACCATCATCTCCATCCGCGACGTCACGAAGTCGTTCGGTCACCACACGGTGCTCGAGGGGATCACGTTCGACATCCCGCGCGGGGCCACCAGCGCCATCATGGGGCCGTCGGGCACCGGCAAGTCCGTCCTGCTCAAGAACATCATCGGGCTGCTCCGGCCCGACCGCGGCGAGATCTGGGTGGACGGCGAGGAGACCGTCGGCATGCGGGAGAAGGACCTCTACCGGGTCCGCCGCAAGTACGGCGTCCTGTTCCAGGACGGCGCCCCGTTCGGCTCGATGGACCTGTACGACAACATCGCCTTCCCGCTGCGCGAGCACACCCGCAAGAGCGAGGGCGAGGTCCGCCGCATCACGATGGAGAAGGCGGAGATGGTCGGCCTCGTCGACCACCTGAAGAAGTTCCCCGGCGAGGTGTCCGGCGGCATGAAGAAGCGGGCCGGGCTCGCCCGGGCGCTGGTGATGGAGCCAGAGCTCGTCTTCTTCGACGAGCCCGACTCCGGCCTGGACCCGGTGCGGGTGTCCTACCTCGACGAGCTGGTCAAGAAGATCCAGGAGGAGACCGGCGCCACCTTCGTGATCATCACCCACAACATCGCCTCGGTCATGCGCACCGCCGATCACGTGGGGGTGCTCTACCGGGCCGGGCTCGTGCGGTTCGCGCCGAAGGACGAGATGATCGACGACCCCAACCCGATCATCCGCCAGTTCCTGGCCGGCAAGGCGGCCGGCCCGATCGGGATGGACGAGCTCGCGACCGAGGAGAGCGCCGTGGAGCGCGACCTCGTGGCCCGAGCCGAGCGCCGAGCCCGAGAGCAGGCCGACCAGCGCGAGCGCGAGCGGGAGCGAGAGGTCCTGCAGGTCTGATGGCCGCCATCCGCTTCCCGGGCGCCCGCAAGGTGCACACCCTGTTCCGGGAGACCGGGACCATGGCCGCGGTCGGCCTGGAGGCGATGCGCAAGGTGGTGCGCCGCCCGTGGCCGGTTGCCGAGCTGCTGGACCAGTGCTGGTTCATCGCCAAGGTCACGACGGTCCCGGTGATCTTGATCTCCATCCCGTTCGGGATGGTGATCTCCCTGCAGGTGGGCGCGCTGATCCGCCAGCTCGGCGCGGACTCCCACCTCGGCTCCGCGCTGGTGCTGGCCGTGGTGCGCGAGCAGGCGCCGATCGCCACCGCCCTGCTCATCGCGGGCGCCGGCGGCTCGGCCATGACCGCAGACATCGGCGCGCGGCGCATCCGCGACGAGCTCGACGCCATGCGGGTCATGTCGATCGACCCCATCCAGCGCCTGGTGATGCCGCGGATCCTCGCCGCCACGATCATCGCCGTCCTGCTCGATGCGGTGGTGAGCGCCGCTGGCCTCGCGGGCGGCTGGTTCTTCGGCGTCGAGGTCCAGGGGGTCTCGTCGAGCAGCTTCTTCGCCTCGTTCAACGAGCTGAGCCAGCTGGCCGACCTGTGGATGGCCATCGTGAAGGCCGCCGTGTTCGGGTTCGTGGCCGGGGTGGTGGCGTGCTGGAAGGGCCTCACCTGCAAGGGCGGGCCGAAGGGCGTGGGCGACGCGGTGAACCAGGCGGTGGTCATCACCTTCGTGCTGCTGTTCTTCGTGAACTTCGTGCTGACGGCCATCTACTTCAACTTCGTGCCCCAGAAGGTCTGATGGTCGCCTCCGCCCGCACCGCCTCGCCCCGCCCCCTCGCCGGGCTGCGCCGCCGGGTCGGACGCGCCGGCGGGGCCACCGTCCACGGCCTCGCCCAGGTGCACGACCAGGTCGCGTTCGCGGGGCGGATCCTGCGGCGCATGCCCCGGGCGCTGCACCACCGGCGGGAGATCGCCCTGCTGATCGCCGACATGACCATCGGGGCCGGGGCGCTCGTGGTCGGGGGCGGGATGCTGTTCGTGATCTTCTTCCTGGCCTTCTTCACCGGCACCGAGGTCGGTCTGCAGGGGTTCACGGCCCTGCAGCAGATCGGTGCCGAGTCGTTCTCCGGGGTGATCTCATCGGTGGCCAACACCCGCGAGATCACCCCGCTCATCGCCGGCGTCGCGCTGGCCGCGCAGGTCGGCGCCGGCTTCACGGCCCAGCTCGGTGCCATGCGCATCTCCGACGAGATCGACGCGCTCGAGGTGATGAGCGTCGACTCCATGACCTACCTGGTGTGCACCCGCATCTGGGCTGCGCTCATCACCATGGTCCCGCTGTACCTGACGGCGCTGTTCGCCAGCTACCTGGCGACCGAGCTGATCGTCACCCACTTCTTCACGCTGTCGCCCGGCGTGTACCGCCACTACTTCCGCCTGTTCCTGCCACCGATCGACATCGTCTACTCGTTCG
Source organism: Acidimicrobiales bacterium (assembly GCA_046331115.1). GTDB lineage: Bacteria > Actinomycetota > Acidimicrobiia > Acidimicrobiales > Iamiaceae > Aquihabitans. Next base: position 15,928 of record JAXLRJ010000022.1, on the reverse strand, counting down.
GCAAGGCGATGCTGTTCGCCGTGGTGGTGGCGTTCGTGCACTGCTACTACGGCTACTTCGCGACCGGCGGCCCGGCGGGCGTCGGCAAGGCGGCGGGCCGGGCCATCCGGATGTCGATCATCCTCGTCACCCTCCTGAACCTGCTGCTGTCGCTCGTCTTCTGGGGCGGCAAGGACACCGCCCGGATCGTGGGGCTGGTCTCCACCTTCGGGCCGGGGGCGCTGCGGTGAGGGCGGAGCAGGTGTCGGAGCGGCGCGCCGCCGTGCGCGCCCTGGCCTCGCTGGCGATCCTGGCCGTGGTCGCCTCCGGAGCAACGGTGGCGGTGCGCGCCGCGTACGGCGCGTTCGACCGCACGGTGCCGGTTCGCACGCGCTTCGATCGGGCCGGCCAGGGCCTGCGGCCGGGGTCCGACGTGAAGTACCGCGGCGTGAACGTGGGCAAGGTCCGGTCCATCCGGCTCCGAGACCGCCAGGTCGACGTGGTCCTCGCCCTCAGCCCCGGCGCCCGCGTCCCCGCCGACACCCGGGCCACGGTCCGACCCAAGACCCTGTTCGGCGAGAAGTACGTCGAGCTCGCCACTCGGCCGGGCGATCGCGGACCGTACCTGCGGGCGCACGACCTGGTGCCCGCCGGCCCCCCGGCGGGCGAGGTGGAGCAGCTGGTCGACACGACCGACCACCTGCTGCGGCGCGTCGATGCCGACGAGCTCGCCACCCTGACCCGGGAGCTCGTCCGCGCCTCGCAGGGCGAGGGCGACCGGGTCGCCCGCCTGATCGACCGCAGCGCGGAGGCGAGCGCCGCGTTCGACGACACGCTGCAGGCCCAGCTCCGGGCCATCGACTCGTTCGCCCGCTTCGCGCACGAGTACCGGGACGTCGCCCCATCGCTCAACGCCATCCACGCGGACCTGGATGAGCTGTTGCCCACCTTCAACGCCGCCCGAGCGGACTACGTGCGACTGCTGCGCACGCTGCGACCGTTCGCCGACCACTTCGCCGAGCTCGTCGAGGTCAACGAGGCAGACATCGACCACATCCTCGACGAGGGCGACAACGTCGTGCGGGTCCTGACGGCCCGCAAGTCCAACATCAGCGAGACCATCCGGGGCCTGGACGACTACACGGCGACGCTGGCCGACGCCGTGGCGCCTGGCACCCTTCCCGACGGGACCCGTTACGGGAACATGAAGCTGTTCATCGACCTGGGCGAGCTGAAGGGGCTGCTCTGCCAGGTGCTCGGCGCCAGCGGGCCCGATGTGGACCTGTCGGCCGTGCGCGAGGTCCTGGCCACCCGCGTGCCCGAGCTCGCGTGCCCGGGCGACGGCGGGGCCGGTGCCACCCCGTCCGAGCCTGCGGGCGCGGGCTCGGGCCCCGCGGCCGGCGGCACCGCGCCGGCACCGGCACCGGCGACCGACCCGCTCACCCAACTGGTGGACCAGCTCGCCACGCCTGACGTGGCGAGCAACGGCGGGACGATCGGCGACGTGCTGGCCGCCGTGCTGCAGGGGGCACGGTGATGCGCATGGTCTCCCGGCTGGCCAAGGCGATGCGGGGCCGCACCGGCCGCCAGGCGGTGAAGGTGGCGGTGTACGCCGCGCTGTGCCTCGCCGTGCTGGCCGGGCTGGTGGCGCGGATCGGCAACGTCCGGTACTTCTCGCACCAGCACCACTACGAGGCGACCATGCCCGACGTCACCGGCCTGCTGGTGAACGACGACGTGAAGGTGGCGGGCGTGCGGGTGGGCAAGGTCACCGGCCTCTCGATCCAGCGGGGCCAGGCCGTGGTCCGCTTCGAGGTGGACCCGGACGTCCACCTGCGCACCGACACCCGCGTCGGGGTCCGGTGGCGCAACGTGCTCGGCCAGAAGTACCTGTACCTGTACCCGGGCACGAAGGGCCGGGTGCTCGCCCCCGGCCGGCGCCTGCCGGCGTCGCAGGCGGTGGGATCGGCCGACGTGGGCGCGTTCCTGAACGCGGTGGGACCGATCCTGCGCGCCATCGACCCGGCCAAGGCCAACGCGTTCATCCGAGCCTTCAACGATGCGCTCGAGGGCAACGAGCAGCGCGTGCGGGGCCTGCTCGCCGACACCGCCTCCATCGCCACGGACCTGGGTGGATCGGACCAGGAGATCGGCAGCCTCATCGAGCACCTCGACACGGTGGTCGGCGGGCTCGCCGCCCGGGACCAGGACCTGGACCTCGTCGTCGCCCGCTTCCGCTCGCTCGCCAAGGGCCTGGCCGGCAACAACGACGACCTGCAGCTGCTGGTCGAGCGCTTCGCCGCCGTGCAGCAGCGCCTCGACCAGTTGGTCACCCGCAACCGCGGCAACCTCGACCAGACGATCGATGACCTGGCCACCATCGCCAAGGTGCTGCGAGCCCATCGCAGCGACCTGGAGCGGTCCATCGCCACCCTCCCCCAGGGGCTCCAGGTGTACGACGACATCTCGTCGTACGGCCAGTGGTTCCAGATCCGCGTCCGGATCACCTGCCTCGCCAACCAGGCATCGTGCACCGACGAGGGGCTGACGAGCAGCGCGCTCGACGACCCGCCGGCCAGCGTCGCCTCGGTCGTGGGCTTCGCGCTCTCCGGAGGCTCGCTGTGAAGGCGTTCACCGAGCGCAACCCCGTGGTCATCGGCGTGATCGTGGTGTCGGTGATCGCCCTGTTCACCACCGGCGCGCTCGCCCTGAACGGCGGCTACCTGAAGCACCGCTACACCGTGCACGCCCGGTTCGTGGACGCTGCCGGCCTGCAGCGCCACAGCCGGGTCCGGGTGGCCGGGATCGTGGCCGGCGAGGTGAGCGGCGTCCGGGCCCACGGCGATCGCGTCGACATCTCGCTGAAGATCGACCGGGGCGTGGAGCTGCCACGGGACGTGAAGGCCGGGATCGTGGTGGAGACCCTCCTCGGCAGCAAGTACGTGCGGCTGTCCGGCGGCCACGACTGGAAGCACCCCCTGCGGGGCGGCGACCTGATCCTGCACACCCGGACGCCCACCGAGGTGCTCGACCTGGAGAACGTGGGCACGCCGCTGCTCGAGCGGACCGACGCCAAGGCCCTCGACCAGCTGCTCGGCAAGATCGACCGGATCACCCAGGGCCAGCGCGGCAACGTCGGCGACATCGTCGTGGGCCTCGACCGGCTGGCCCGTGCGGTGGACGAGCGCCAGGCCGAGGCCCGCCGGCTGATCCGCTCGACCCGCGTCGTGACCGGCCGCCTCGCCGCCCGGGACCAGGACCTGCTCGCCGCGCTCGACGACATCGACGTGGTGCTGGACGGGCTGGCCAAGCGGCGGGTGCAGGTGGTGACCCTCCTCCGCGAGACCGAGGCCACCTCGGCCAAGACCGCCGACCTCGTCGCCGCCAACCGCCGCCAGCTCGACGCCGTGCTCGATGAGATCCACCAGGACCTCCAGGTGGTCGGGCGCAACCAGGACCACCTGGCCGAGTCCATGGCGGCGATGTCCAACGCCATCAGCGGGTTCGCCTCGGTCGGCTACTCGGGCCCCGACGAGTACCCGAACACGTGGGCGAACATGTACACGCAGCTGATCGGCCCCCTGTCGCCCGACGCGCTCTTCGGGTCCTGCGGCCTGCTCGACGATGCCTTCGACGTGATGCTCGGCCCGGACCCGGTCACCGACTGCTCGGCCCGCACCGGCCCGCTGCCCAGCGCGTCGAGGGGCGGCTCGGGCCAGGGCTCGACGCCCGCGGTCGACCCGCTCGGCGCCATGTACGGCCCGCTCGCCGGAGGCGGGTCGTGAGCGCCCGTCGCTGGCGCGCCGGGGCGGCTGCGGTGGCGCTCGCGGTCGCCGCGCTCGTGCTTCCCGGCTGCGCCCGCGGGCCTGGGCGCGGCCCCGAGGTCACCGCCGAGTTCGCGCGCGGCACCGGCCTCTACCCCGGGTCGCCCGTGCGGGTGGCCGGCATCGACGTCGGCAAGGTCGCGAAGGTGTCCAACGAGCGCGGCCGGGTGCGCGTCACCATGCGGCTCCGCCGCGGGGCCCGCCTGCCGGCGGACGCCCGCGCCACCATCGTCCCGCTCACCCTGCTCGGCGAGCGCTACGTGCAGCTCGGCCCGGCCTGGCGCTCCGGGCCGCTGCTGCGAGACGGCGCCCACATCCCGCTGGCTCGCACGTCGGTGCCCGCCGAGATCGACGACCTGCTGCGCAGCCTCCAGGACTTCATGGGGGCCATCGACCCCAAGCGGGCCGGCAGCGTGGTGACGGACCTCGCCCGCCTCGTCGACGGCCGCGGCCGCAAGGTCAACGCCCTCATCGAGGACGCGTCGGGCACGCTCGAGCTGCTGGCGCGGTCGGGCCCGGACCTGCGGGCCATCATCGCCTCGCTCCGGGACCTGAGCGCCACCTTGAAGGGCCGCACCTCGTCGATCGAGCGGGTGATCCGGGACTACGACCTGGTCACCCAGGTGCTGGTGGACAACAAGGGCAGCCTCGAGGGAGCCATCCGGGAGCTCGACCGGGCGTCCGTCGAGCTGACCTCCCTCCTGGAGGCCCACGAGGACCCGCTCCGCTCGGACGTGCGGGTGCTGGCCGACACCGGCTCCACCATCGCCGCGAACACCGCGAACCTCCAGATCACCCTGCGCAGCACCGTGAAGCTGTTCGAGGCCGCCAGCCGCGCCTACGAGGCGCGCACCAACACGCTGCGCGTCAACAACCAGGCGAGCCCGGAGCTCACCTCGGACCTCCTCGCCGGGCGGCTCCGCGACCGCATCGCCGGCCTGTGCCGGCGCCTCGGCATCGCCGCCTGCAGCGACCCCGCCTCCCCCCTCCTGAACGGGCTCGCCGGCCTGCTGCCGGGCATCCTGAGCGGGAGCGACCAGGTGACGGGCTCGCCGCCGCCGTCGATCCCCAGCGGTCCCACGCTGCCGACCGCGACGCCGGAGGTGCCGGCGCCGGCGACGCCGAACGTCCCCGCCCCGCACGTGCCGAGCGTCGACGACCTGCTCGCCGCCCTCGCCACCCAGGTGGCCGACGGTCTCGACCAGGAGCAGGAGGACCTGCTGCGGGCGCTCGACGCGGCGAAGCTGGCCGCCCTGCTCGGCCTCGACCCCGTGCTGCTCCAGGTGCTTCCGTACCTGGACGAGGACCAGGTCGAGCGGCTCCGGAAGGCGAAGCCCGAGGACCTGGCCAAGGTGATGCTCGACCTCTACAACGAGGTCCGCCCACCGGCTGGTCGGCTCGACGTGCCCCTGCTGCCCCCGAACGGCTCCACCACCACCACCCAGCCGCTGATCCCTGGCGTGCCGCTCACCGTCCCGAGGCTCGGAGGCTGACGTGGCCCCACTTGGCCCGCTCCCCCCGCTCCCCTCGCGACCCCGGGGCCGCCAGCGACCCCGGCGCCGCCTGGGCGCGCTCGCCCTGGCCGCCGGGCTCGCCGCTGCCCTCCTGCCGGGCTGCGCCTCGCACCACAGCGGCGCGGTCCACGCCACGGCGACCTTCGACGACGTGGCCGACCTCACGTCCGGCGCGCCGGTGATGATGGCCGACGTCACGGTCGGGTCGGTCCGTTCGATCCGCCTCGACCGCTCCGGGCGCCGGGCCACTGTGCAGCTCACCGTGGACCGGTCCGCGAAGGTGCCCGCCGCCGTGGAGGCCCGGGTGCGGCGCACGTCGCCGCTCGGCGAGAAGTTCGTCGACCTCCACCCGCTCACCCGTTCGCCGGACGCACCGCTCCTCGCAGATGGCACCACCATCCGCCGCACGGCCGTGGTGTCGGACCTCGAGCAGCTGGTGAGCAGCGGCACCGACGCCTTCGAAGCGCTCAGCGCGTCCCAGATCGCCATCCTCCTCGACGAGGGCAGCCGGGCGTTCGGCGGCAAGGGAGCCGAGCTGCGGGCCGTGCTGGCCCACCTCTCGAGCGTGGCGCACGGCTACCGGAGCCGGACCGGCAAGATCACCGCCATCGTGCGGGACCTGGACCAGCTGGCCGCCGAGCTCGCCCCCGCCACGTCGAGGAACGGCGAAGCCCTCGGCCACCTGCGCGAGACGCTGCTCATCCTCGACCAAGAGGACGTGGACTTCTACGCCCTCGTCCGCTCGCTGGACCGCCTGGCCGACGACGGCAACCGGATCCTGCGCCGCCACATGGACCAGATCACCAACCAGATTCGCGGCCTCCGGGACGTGGCCGACGCGGTGGCCGACGAGCAGGGCTCGCTCGGGGGCGTGCTCGAGAACCTGCCCCGGCACAACGAGAACGTGCCGTCCGCCGAGCGCGACCACTTCATCAACGTGCTGCTCGACATCGTGCTGTGCGGCCTCCCCGGCGGCGGCGACGTGCCGGGCGACCCGGTCGACGAGTGCGTGGCCGACAGCGGGGCGAGCCGATGATCAGCCGTCGGATCGTGGCGAACCTGGTGGTGTTCTTCGTGCTGTCCGCGGCGCTGGTCGCCTACGGCGCCGTGACCCTGTTCGGCAACCCGATGCGCCACCGGCGCACCGTGGTGGCCGAGCTCCCCGACGCCGGTGGCCTCCGCACCGGCTTCTCGGCGAGCCACGACGGGGTGGTGGTGGGAACCGTCGCCAAGATCGAGCTGCGCCACGGCAAGGTGCGCGTCACCGTGGACCTCGACCCGTCGACCACGGTGCCCGCCGGGGTCGAGACCAAGATCGTCCGGGCCTCGGCCGTCGGTGAGCAGCGCCTCGAGCTGGCCTCGACCGGTCCGCACCCCGGCAAGCCCCTGCCCGACGGTGCCGTGGTGCCCGCGGCGCCGGACCCGATCCCACCCGACGTGGCCGACGTGCTGCAGGCCACCGACCGGTTCCTGGCCGCGCTGCCGCCCGACGACCTCAACACCCTGGTCCACGAGCTGGCCCTCGGCGTCGACGGCCGCGCCGAGGACCTCAGGTCCATCAACCGCTCGCTGGCGGCCATCGACGACGACGTGATCGCCGAGGAGCCCGACGTGCGGAAGCTGCTGGCCGATGGCCCGGCCGTCCTCGACGACCTCACCGCCATGTCGCCCGAGGCCCACCGGGCGCTGCGCAACACCGAGGTGCTCACCGACGTCCTGGCCGGCCGGCGCGAGGACCTCGTCGCCCTCATGCGAGACGGCGGCGACCTGGCCACCACGTTCGATCGGGTGCTGCTCGACGACCGGGCAGCGCTCACCTGCTTCACCGGGGACCTGCGGACCATCACCCATGCCGTGCAGGGCCAGACCCTGGCGGACCTCGATCGGGCCCTCGCCCTCAACCGGGACTTCTTCGGTGCGGTCGACCGGGTCGCCGTCCGAGGCGACGCCAAGGCCGACCCCTACTCCCCCGCCCGCGCCGACGCGCTGTGGCTGCGCACGCGCCTGCTCGTGCCGCCGGCGACGCCCGGCGCCAGCCGCTACGTGCCGCCGCGAGCGCCTCGCCCGGTGATCCACGGAAGATCTTGCAAGGACGTGTATGGGAAGGGCGCGGACGGGGGATCGGGTGCCGGGCCGTCGCCCGCCTCGGTCCGCTCTGTGCCCGGGGCCGGCTCCCGCTCGGGGACCGGCGGCCCGGACGCTCGCCCCACGTTCCCCCCAGGTCGCGGGCCCGATCGCTCTCCCTCCCACCAGGAGCGATCGGGCCTCGACCTGGGCGAGCTCATCCCGGTGCTGGCCGCGTTCCTGGTCGTGGTCGCCACCGCGTCCGCTGCTGCGTCCCGTCGAGCCCGGAGGTTCCGATGACCGCCACCACCCCGCCCCGCGCCACCAAGCAGCGCCGTCCGGCCAGCGGTCGTGCGCCCCAGGAGGACCCACCGATGGACGATGCCGAGGCCGACCGGCCCCGCCCCCGCCGCGCGCCGGCGCCTGGCCGCGCCCCCGGCCCAGTCGGCACCAGCTCGGCACCCAGCGCGGCGCGCGGCACCCGCCTGCCCTGGACGCTCGCCGCCGTCGGCCTGCTCGGCACCCTCGCGTTCGGCTTGGCCTGGGCGTCGGCGCGCGACGGCGCCCAGGCCACCTCCACCGGCACCGCGTCGAGCGCCGCCATGCTCCGGGCCGCCAAGGGCTTCTCCAAGGACCTGACGAACTTCGACGGCGCCACCATCGACCGAGACTTCGACCGCATCACGGCGCACGCCACCGGCGAGTTCCGGCGACAGGCGGACCAGTTCTTCAGCACCAAGGTCCGCACCCAGCTCAAGGAGGCGCAGGCGTCGAGCCGAGGGGAGGTCCGCTCCGCGTTCGTGCAGACCATGGACGGCGATCGGGGCACCGTGTTCGTGGTGGTCGACCAGACCATCGCCAACAACCGGTCCCCACAGCCCCAGGCCGACACGCTCCGCATGGAGCTCTCGCTGGTCCGCGGCGGTTCGAGCTGGAAGGTCGAGCGGGTCTCGGTCCTCACCGCGCCCTCGGGCGGCGCCACCGCCCCGACCTCGGGCGCGACGGGATCGGGCGGCTGAGCCTGGTCCTCGGTCCGGTCAGGCCCGGCCGAGGACGAGCACCGAGCGGGCCGGCAACGTGCGCTCGGACCGGGCGGCCAGGACCTCGCCGGTCCCAGCCCCGGTGGGGCCCGCGGTGTCGAGGAGCACCTCCCAGCGGCGCCCGAAGCGGTCGCTCGGCAGGCGGAAGGCCACATCGTCCGGGGCGGCGCTCAGGATCAGCAGCAGCGACCGGCCCCGGACCGGCTCGCCGTGCTCGTCGTGGCTGCCGACCGCGTCGCCGTTCAGGAAGAGGCCGACGGCGCGCGCCAGGCCGTCGTCCCAGTTCGCCTTGGTCATGCGTCGGCCGTCGGGGCGGAACCACCACGCATCGGGCAGGGCGCCGCGCTCGACCGGCGCGCCCTCCAGGAACGACAGGCGCCGGAGGGCCGGCTCCTCGCGCCGCAGGGCGATGAGCCGTCGGGTGAACGCGCGCAGCTCCTCGTCGACCGCCTCGGGCGACCAGTTGAACCAGCTCAGCTCGTCGTCATGGCACCAGCCGTTGTTGTTGCCGTGCTGGGTCCGGCCCAGCTCGTCGCCGCCGAGCAGCATCGGCACCCCCTGCGAGAGCAAGAGGGTGGCGAGCAGGTTGCGCTGCTGGCGAGCGCGCCGCGCCAGCACGTCGGGGTCGTCGGTCGGCCCCTCGGCGCCGCAGTTCCAGGATCGGTTGTCGTCGGTCCCGTCCCGGTTCTCCTCGAGGTTGGCCTCGTTGTGCTTGTGGTCGTAGCTCACGAGGTCCCGCAGGGTGAACCCGTCGTGGGCGGTCACGAAGTTCACCGAGGCGCTCGGCTGGCGGCCGTCGTCCCCTTAGAGGTCGTTGGAGCCGGCGAGGCGGGTGGCCAGCGCGGCCACCGGCGCCTCGCCCCGCCAGAAGTCCCGGACCGTGTCGCGGTACACCCCGTTCCACTCCGCCCACAGCACGGGGAACTTGCCGACCTGGTAGCCGCCGGGCCCGACGTCCCACGGCTCGGCGATGAGCTTCACCTGGGAGAGGACGGGGTCCTGGTGGATGACGTCGAAGAAGCTCGAGAGGCGGCCCACGTCGTAGAGGCCCCGGGCCAGGGTCGCGGCCAGGTCGAACCGGAAGCCGTCCACGTGGAACTCCTCGACCCAGGCCCGGAGGGAGTCCATCACGAGGCGCAGCACGTTCGGCTGGCTGATGTCGAGGGTGTTCCCGGTGCCGGTGAAGTCGAGGTAGTAGCGAGGGTCGTCGGCGACCGTGCGGTAGTAGCTGGCGTTGTCGATGCCCTTGAACGAGAGCATGGGCCCGAGGTGGTTGCCCTCGGCGGTGTGGTTGTAGACGACGTCGAGGATGACCTCGAGGTCCGCCCGGTGCAGCGCCTTCACCATCCCCTTGAACTCGTCGACCTGCTCGCCGCCCGTCCCCGTCGCCGCGTACCCGGCGTGCGGGGCGAAGTACCCGATGGTGCTGTACCCCCAGTAGTTCGTGAGCCCGCGGTCGCGCAGGAACCCCTCGTCGGCGATGTGGTGGACCGGCAGCAGCTCCACCGCGGTGACCCCCAGGTCCCGCAGGTGCTCGATGGCCGCGTCGGACGCCAAGCCGGCGTAGGTGCCCCGGAGGTCCTCGCGCACCCCCGGGTGGCGCTGGGTGAAGCCCTTGACGTGGACCTCGTAGATCACCGAGCGGTCGAACGGGTGCTCGAGGCGCCGATCGCCCTCCCAGTCGAACGTCGGGTCCACCACGACGCACCTGGGGATGGCCGCGGCGTCGTCCTCGTCGTCGATCTCGAGGTCGGCGTCGTCGCCGCCCGGCACGTACGGCAACGTCGCGCCGGTGGGATCGTCCACCAGGCCGTCGATGGCCCGGGCGTACGGGTCGATGAGCAGCTTGGCCGGGTTGAAGCGGTGGCCGGCGGTCGGCTCCCACGGCACGTGGACGCGGTAGGCGTAGCGCTGGCCGACGCCGACGCCGGGGAGCTCCACGTGCCAGTGGAACGCGGTCCGGTCGCGGAGCGGGACGCGCTCCTCGCGGCCCGCCGCGTCGAACAGGCACAGGTCCACGCCCGTGGCGTGCTCGCTGAAGATCGAGAAGTTGGTGCCGTCCGCGGTCAGCGTCGCACCGATCGGGAAGGGCCGGCCGGGCCGGCGTGGGCGATCGGTCATCGGAGCTCCTCCGGGTCGCGGGCCCACAGGCCGACCCCGAGGTCGAGGTCGGCCACGCCAAGCTCGTCGTGCCAGGTGCCGGCCGGGAGCAGGGCCACGTCCGGCTCGACGCCGGGCCGGACGGCGACCGCCACCGCCACCTCCCCACCGCGGAGGTAGGCGACGATCCCCTCGGGGGCGTCCAACGGCTGGTGGGCGCCGCCGAACGGGTGGGGCCGGCGCCGGCGCAGGTCGAGCGCCCGGTGCAGCACGTGCAGCTTGGCCGTGGCCCGGGTCGGCGCGGCCCCCCCCCCCGGCCCCCCCGCGCCGCCGTGCCCCCGGCCCAGTCCTGCGGGCGGCGCACGTCGGGGTCCACCAGGGACAGGAACCACGACTCGTCGCCCTGGTAGGTGTCGCAGACGCCCGGGAGGGTGGCGCGCAGCAGAGCCTGGCCGACGGAGGTGCGCTCGCCCGCCGCGGCGGTCGCCCAGGCGAACGGCTCGAACGCGGCCCAGAAGTCGGCGTGGTGGAGGAGGTGGCGGGCGAACCCGATGGTGGCCTCCTCCCGGGCCACGTCGGGCTCGATCCAGTCGCTCACCTCCCCTGCCTCCCGCAGCGCCTTCGTCAGGTGGTCCTCCAAGCGGTCGAAGGTGATCGGCCAGGCGCCGAGCAGGGTCTGGAACAGGTACCAGCGCTCGGCGGCCCGGGGCCCGGCCGGGCCGACGAGGTCATCGGTCAGCGCGAACCACCGACGCACGTGGAGGGCGAAGCCCTCGGGGTCGGCGGTGAGCGCCAGGAGGCGGGCCCGGGCGTCGCCGGAGCGCTTGGCGTCGTGGGTCGTGCCGGGCAGCAGGGTGAGCGGGTGGTCGGCGGCCCGGCGGATGGCGGCCTCGTGGAGCGCCGCCACCGGGAGGTGCCAGCAGCCGGGGTCGCCGCCGACCTCGTTGTGCGCGAGCAGCCGGGTCGACCGGTAGAACGCGGTGTCCTCGATGCCCTTCGCCGCCACCGGCGCCGTGAGCTGCTGGTACCGCACGACCAGCTCGGCGGGGGCGGGCGCATCCAGCAGCAGGCGCGCCGCCAGGTCATCGCTGGTGCCGGTGGCCGCCACCAGGGCCCGGTCCTCCGGCGCGACCTGGCCCCGGCCGGGCACCACGTAGGTCCGGTACGCGTCCAGCCGGGTCACCGCCCGCTCGATCGCGTCGGGCGCGACGTCGGGTGCCAGGCGCTGGAGGTTGGCCAGCTCCGGGGCGAACGCGCCCGCCACCTGCTCCCGCTTGGCGGCCGCGGCCACCTGCTCGAACGTCAGGTCGTCGCCGGTCAGCTCCCGGTAGAGCGCGGTGATCGGCGCCTCGGCCTCGGGCATGGTCCACAGGTGGTCCAGCTGGGCGAGCACCTCGTAGCCGACCGTCCCGGCCACCGGCCAGGGCCGCAGCTGCTCGCCGGGGTGCAGGATCTTCTCCACCCAGATCGGCACCCCCGCCTCCCGGGCCAGCCGGTCGAGGTAGCCGGCGGGGTCGGCCAGCCCATCGGGGTGGTCCACCCGCAGGCCGTCGACCACGCCGTCGCGCACGAGCTCGAGCACCTTGGCGTGGGTGCGCTCGAACACCGCCGGGTCCTCCTGGCGGACCCCGGCGAGGCCGTCGATGTCGAAGAAGCGCCGATACCAGCCCCGCTCGTCGTCGACGTCGAAGACCACGCGGCGCTGGTCGCGGTCGCGCCACCATGGGGTCTCGTCGCTGGCCGCCAGGTGGTTCGGGACGATGTCCACCAGGATCCCCATGTCGTGGGCGTGCGCGGTGGCCGCCAGGGCGCGCAGCCCGTCCTCACCGCCCCGCTCGGCCGAGACCCGGGTCGGGTCGGTGCCGTCGTAGCCGTGGGTGGAGCCGGCAGCGGCCTCGAGCACCGGCGACAGGTAGAGGTGGGAGGTGCCGAGCGCCAGGTGGGGCACCACCGCCTCGGCGTCCCCGAGGTGAACGTGGCGGAGAGCTGGAGGCGGTACGTGGCGCGCCAGGGCGGGGCGTCAGGTCGGCGGCTCACGTGCCGGCGCGCTCCACCACCACACCGCCGAACGCCGGCAGCCGGGCCACGTGCTCGTCACCCCCGGCGACCACCGCCACCTCCGGGTGGGTCCGGAACGCGACGGCACCCGCCGGCACCACCACCTCCTGGGCCATGGGCGCGAGGTTGGCCACCATCGTCCACCGGCGCCGGTCGACGCGCAGCCAGCACGCCGCCTCGTCGAAGGTCGCCTGTGCCTCGCCCCCGCCCATCCAGCGGCGGAGGCGGAGCAGGTCCCGGCAGCGCCGCTCGGCCGCCAACGAACGGGCGTCGACGCGCCAGGCGAGCTTCGACCGCTCGAAGGTGGCGGGGTCCTGCGGATCGGGCACCTCCGCGCCGTCGGGCCCGGCCAGGTCCCGGAACTCGTCGCGACGCCCCTGGCGGGTGGCCTCGGCGATGGACGGATCGGTGTGGTCCGTGAAGAACTGGAAGGGGCCCGGCTCGTCGTGCTCATCACCCATGAACAGCATCGGCGTCGAGGGGGCCAGGAGGGTGCACATCAGCGCCACCGCCCGCACCTCGAGCGGCAGCCGATCGCCGAAGGGGCGGTTGCCGACCTGGTCGTGGTCGTGGGCGAAGGTCACGTAGCGGTGCGGGGCGACGTCGTCGACCGGCGCGCCGAAGTGGCGCCCCCGGTACGCCGACCAGGTGCCGTCGTGGACGAGGGGCCGGTGGAACGCCTTGGCGAGCTGGGCCACCGCGCCGAAGTCCCCGAGCCACCCCCGGTCGTCCCCGGTCAGGATCGCTCGCAGGGCGTGGTGCAGGTCATCCGCCCAGTCGGCGTCGAACCCCCAGCCGCCCTGGGCCTCGGGCCGCACCACACGCGGGTCGTTGAGCCCGCTCTCGGCCACCAGGTAGCAGCTGGGGTGCGCGGCCCGGACCGCTCCCGTGAGCTCGGCCAGGATGTGGCGGGGGCGCTGGTCTACGAGGGCGTGGCAGGCGTCCACCCGCAGGCCATCGGCCCCGATCGGCCCGAGCCACCAGGCCGCGGCCTGCAGGATCGTGGCGCGGACGACGTCCGAGCCCGGCCCGTCCAGGTTGATGGCATCGCCCCACGGCGTGCGGTGGCGGTCCGTGAAGAACGGCCCGCAGGCCCGGTAGCGATGGTCGCCCGTCGGGCCGACGTGGTTGAAGACCACGTCCACGATGACGCCCAGGCCGACCACGTGTGCCTGGTCGACCAGGCGCACGAGCGCCTCAGGCCCGCCGTAGCGGTGGTGCACGGCCTGCCAGGCGATGCCGTCGTAGCCCCACCCCCGTTCACCGGGGAACGAGGCCAGCGGCATGAGCTCGATGTGGGTGACCCCGAGGGACGCCAGGTGGCCGAGCTTGGCGGCCACGGCGTCGAGCGTGCCCTCCGGCGTGAAGGTGCCGACGTGGAGCTCGTAGACGACCACGTCCTCGGGCCGCAGCGGTGGGTGGGGCGGCCGCCCGGCGGTGCCCGGCTCGACGGCGCCGATCGCTGCCGGATCGACCGCAGCCGAGGGACCGTCCACGCCATCGGGCTGGGCGCGGGCCCATGGATCGGGGTGGCGCTGCCTGTCGACCTCCACCAGGTAGCGGTCGCCGTGGGCCAGGCCGTCCAGGCGGCCGGACCACAGCGCGAGTGGTGCGTGCGAGGGCGCCAGCTCCCAGGCCCGCCCGTCGGCGACCCGGACGATGCGGGCCCGCGCCGCGCCGTGGCCCCAGATCGTGGCGGAGAAGGCGCCGTCGACGACGCGCACGCCGAGGGCGGGCACCCGCGCGTCGCCGCCTTCGGGGCCAGCAGCGACCGCGCACCCCAGCGCGTCGGCAGGTGGGCCCGTCACGCGCTGGCGGTCCGCGGGAGGTGGGTGGCGCCGTGGACCGAGGCGACGCTCGGGCGCCGGGCGGCGCGCGCCCTGGTCCGGCGGTCGTGCTCCTGGTCGCTGGTCGCGGCGGGCGCCGCCGGTGCTGGTGGTCGCCCGTCCATGGCGCTGCCTCCTCGGTCGCCGTTCGATCCCCCGGGACGGCCCCGCCGAAACGTCGGTAGGTGCCATCACCCAGGGGCAGCGGCGCACATGGCCGACCCGTACGTCATCACCAGCCCGTGCATCGACACCAAGGACCGTGCTTGCGTGGACGTGTGCCCGGTGCCGTGCATCGACGAGGTCGAGGGCGACCACCGGGTGAGCCGCTACGACGAAGCGGGCGAGGTCACCAACACGCACCCCGCCTACGACGAGGTGCGGTACGTGTTCGGTTCCTCGGTGCTCTCCATCAACCCCGACGAGTGCACGTCCTGCGACGCACGCCGACCGGAGTGCCCCGTCGATGCGATCTACCCGGGGGACCAGGTGCCACCGTCCGAGCGCGACGTCGTCGACATCGACCACTTCGTCTTCGCGGACATCTCCGGCTGAGCCGTCGCGGGAGCGCCGCCCGACCGCCCGGTCCCTCGGCACCGACGCTCGCCGGACAGGACCCGGATCTGGAAGGGTGGTGCCGATGCCTCCGATGACGGCCCCCACGATCCGGCGCCAGCGCCCAGGCAGGCGGAGCCGGCCATGACCGAGCGGCGCTGGGACGCCGAGGCGGTCGGGGCGCCGCTCGGCCCCGGGTCCCTGCTGTGGGGCATCGCCGGCGACCCGCGCTCGCTGCTCACCGGCTCCGCCGCCGGGATCATGCAGCTCATGCTCCCTGGCCTGGGCGCCGGGGTCACCGAGCACTCGAACTTCTTCGACGACCCCCTCGACCGCATCTACCGGTCCGTCCCCCTCATCTGGGGCTCGATCTTCTCCGACGACGAGGCCGGCGCCGAGGTGGGGCGCACGATCCGCGACAAGCACCCCGAGATCAAGGGCACCGACGAGCAGGGGCGCCGCTACCACGCCCTGGACCCCGACGTGTACTGGTGGGCGCACGCCACCTTCACCTGGGAGATGTTCCGGGCCCGGGCGCTCTACCACCCGTTCCCGCTGCGCCGGCGCCTGCAGGAGCAGCTCTACGCCGAGACCGTGACCTGGTACCGGCGCTACGGGGTGAGCGATCGGCCCGTCCCGCCGACGCTGCGAGACTTCGAGGCCCGCTTCGACGACATCTGCCGCCACGAGCTCGAGCTGACCCCAGCCGTGGCGTGGGTGTTCGATCGGGAGGCCAACCCCGCCTCCAAGGCCCAGCGGGTCCGCCTGGCCGATCCGCTGCGAGCGCTCGAGCCGCTCGCCACCCACAGCGCATCGGAGCTGCTGCGCCTCCTCGTCTACGGCGCCATGCCCGACGTGGTCCGCCGCCGGTTCGACCTCCCGTGGTCCAACGCCGATCGCGCCGCGTTCGCCGGCGTCGTCGCCGCCGTGCGTGCCGCCGCCCCCCTGGTGGCCCGAGGCGCGCTCGA
>JAXLRJ010000021.1:0-60380 GCA_046331115.1 Acidimicrobiales bacterium | reverse complement strand
ACACCGACGCCGTGCGCTGGCTCCTCGCTGACGACCGCTTCAAGGGCTTCGGTGCCGCCGAGCTCCTCGCCTACCTCCGCCAGCAACCAGCCACGGTGAAACGCAATCCGGAACGGGCCCGCCAAGCCCAACAACTCGCCTGGGACTGCGACATGCACATGCGCCCAGACCCCGGCGGCCACACCATTCACCTGTTCCGCCCCGACCCCCAACGACCGACCTACCCCAGCAACGCCGCCGAACGCCGCGCATGGCTCAAGGCACGCTGATCGGCACACCGGCACCGGCCCCCAGCGCTTCTCCCCCAGGCGCGGAGACCCGCTACTGGCTGACCCGAAACACGTCGGGCTCGGAGAGCTAGCGGATTCGAGCGCGAGCGCGTATCTCCTGGCGGACGGCGTCGTACACGTCGACCGCAACACCAGGCCCAACCTCAAGGGTCACAGCGAGGGCGAAGGGCACGGTTCCCGTGAGTCCACCCGCTTGCCCGGTGCACTTGACGGGGAACGTGAGCTGCGGCGCCGAGAACGCTCGGGAGGTTTCCAGAACGCGATGCTGGACGGTGCCACGCTGGCCCAGCTGATGATCCGGCCCGTGGACGGTCCGTGTGCCGCTCGGGATCTCGTGCGGCCCTTCGACGACGAGCTTCGCCCGCCTGTACTGGCGGTGGTGCCAGTTGACAGGAGAGAACCATGCGAGAGTGATGGTGATCCTTCGGACGGCACGTAGGCCTGCCACCACCTGGGGAAATGGCATCACGAGGTCGACCCGCTCCCGGTCTTGCAGGTCGCCAGTGAACAGCATCGTCGCCTGCGAAGCGAGGCATCCACCTGCTAGGTCCCGGTCGAGTGAACCGTGTCCCAAGAGCCGGTCCGAAGGCAGGATCAAGAGCTGGTCAGCGGTGAAGGAGGTCCCGTGCACCAGAAGCGCCTTGGTCACTACAGCGATGTGATCAGCATCGACCTGCGCTGGATCTAGCGAGTCCGCGATCGCCACCGCTCGTCGCGAAACCTCGACTGCGGCGAACGTCGTCCCAGCTGCGTGCGCTTGCAGGTTCGGTGGCGCAGCGACGGAAACCCCGGGTGGAACGGCCGTTCCTCGCGCAATCTCGAGGGCCGGTTGCCCGGATCCGTACGTGGCGCTGTAGAGCTGGCGCCCGCCGGCGACTGCGAGATCGGGCTTGATTGACCGGCGCACGCCGCGCCCCTGTGCCGAAACCGGCGAGGGCCTGCCCGGGCTGTCCCACGGGTCAACCCGGTAGCCCATGGCGTACGAGTCGCCGGCGGCGTCTTCGTGGAGTGCACCGACGGTCAGCGAGTTGATCGACTCGGCAGGTGACAACAGGCGCCGCTGTGGGGACAGCGATGCAAGGGCCGCAGCGGTCAACCGGTCGCGGTCTTCGCCGCTCGTTGCCTTCAGCTGAGCCTCCTCTAGGGGGAGCGGGCCGAGGTGATTGCCTGCCGACACAACGAATAGGACACGGTGTTCGTACGAGAGCCAATCGAGGGCGCGGGCCCATCCGGTCGGGATGGTGTCGAACTGAGCTAGCGGGTCGCCGAGCGACAGGTTGAAGATGCGCACGGTTGGCGTTGCTGCGACGATCTCCCGCACGGCCCGAATCGTTAGGTCGGTCGGAAGGACATCCCACGGGATGCTCTCGACGGCGTCCCGAGTCTGCATGTCAGGTTTGAGAACGGGTCGGACCAGGACCCGTCGGTCTGTCGGCGCGAGTCCGGCGGCGAGGTCACCCCAAACAGCGGCGGAGGCGACCATGGTCCCGTGCCGTCGTCGCTCAGTGGTGTAGGTCGGCTCGCCGGCGAAGTCATCTGGGTCGAAGACCTCGAGGCGCCCGGTGAGGCGAGGATGGTTCGTTGCTGGCAGGCCATCGAGGATCGCCAACAGCGGGGGAGCGGTCGGTGGGTTCGCGGTAGTCCTTACGTCCGCGGGAAGCCCATCCTCCAGCGTCGTACCCACGCTCTGGCCACCAGGCCGGACAAAGAGCAGATCCGGTGCCTGCAGCAGGGCGACCGATGACAAGTCTGCGAGCTCCGGACCGCGAGCGAGTTCGTCGAGCGGGGGGCGTGGGAGAGAGGCGGCCAGCGCGTGATAGCCAATCTCTGGCCGTACGGCAGATTGCAGCACGGTGCCTTGAGCCTCCGCGACGAGCCGACGCACCTGCTCTTCAGCTGAGGCTCGCCTTTCGGGGTTGTCTCGGTAGAAGAGTTCGAGGTGGATCGGGACTTCTCCCCAACCGGCCCCGAGCGCCTCTCTAAGGAAGTCGGCGAGGCCAGTGGTTCGGATACGGTCGGCTGGCCCCCAGACCCGGACATCGAGAAGCCTCTCGAACACCTCCCGGAACGGTCCGTAGCCAGCCGTCATCCTTGCCCCTGACTTCCACCTCCGCCACAGGGCCAGGAGCTGGGCCACCGCCCGTTCGTTCGCCATGCTCGCGTGCAAGAACCGCTTCACGGGGCCGGTCGTCGGGGTGACCGGCCGCAGTCGGGCGAAGTCCTCTCCAAGGAGCTCGTCCGGGATCTCGTCTTCAGCCTCGATGAGCGGCTCGAGACCTGCCTGGCGAAGCGCATCATTGAGGTCGGTGGTGGAATCCAGAACCTCGAATACCACGACGAGTTCCGGGTCAACGTCCGGGAGCCCGGCGGTGACTGTCGCCTGTGCTCGCCCGGCGAGCAGTCGCTCGATCTCGGAGAACCTCGCGTCGAGGCGCTGGCCCTGACGATCCCGAGACGGGCGCGCAGTGTTCTTCTTGCCGCCGCCGCCCGGCTGGAACGCCCGTGGCGCCGGCACCGCACCCGGAAAGATGGGCCGTGGTTCTCCGCCGGACTCGCTCATCAGGTCAGATGCTCAACCTGGTTCAGCCACTGGTCTAGGCAGGACTTGGCAACGTCTCGCTCGCGAGCATCGGGGCCAGCCAGCACGAGCCGTCTCTGTACGGTCTGGACGAACTCCTCCACCTCTGCGTAGCTCGCACCGAGGAGCTTGTCAGCGAGGGTCCGATGGGCGTAACCGAGGCCGACTCCGGACTGTTCTACCCAGCGATCCAAGAACCTGATGATGCCGGCGCGGCTTGCTGCCGGAAGACCGAGGCGAGCTTGGAAGCGGCGCCACACGGCTCGGTCGAGCAGCTCGGGGTGGTTCGTGGCAACGACGACGATCACGTAGTGGGGCAGTCGGTCGATCTGGAGCAGCAGGGAGGAGACCACCCGCTTGATCTCACCGGTCTCGTGGATGTCGCCACGTTCCTTGGCGATCGTGTCGAACTCGTCGAAGAACAGAACGCATGGGCGAGCTCGTACGGCCTCGAACAAGGCATCGAGCCGTCCGGAGGTCTCGCCCAGGTACGAGGTGATAAGGGCCTCGTACCTCGCGACGAGAAGCGGCACCATCGTCTCTGTGGCAATGGCTTCGGCGAGCGATGTCTTGCCGCTTCCTGGCGGGCCAACGAGCATGATGCGGTGCCGCGGTTCGAGGCCGTACGACCTCAGCAGGTCAACGCGGTGATGTTCTTCGATGATCTCGGTGACGGCGTCTCGAATCTGTTCTGGCAGAACGAGATGGTCGAGGCGCCGGCGAGGCTCGAACTCGAATACGAGCGAGCTGCTACCCGCCTCGGCCGGTGGACCGATGCGCCGAGGGCGCTCCTCCTTGAGAGCATCCGACAGCTGGGATGCGAGCACACCATGCTGCTTCGCCTGCTCCTCAGCGATGATGGCTTCGACAGCGCGCCTGAAGCCGACCTGGTCGCCGGCGGATCCGGATCGGACCAGCGAGACGAGAAGATCCGAGCGTGCCACAGATCCAGTCTTCCATAGCGCCCGCCGATGGAGGGTCCGGCAGTCCTGCTGGCGCGCTCGTCATCCGCCCACGGCGCGAGGTGGCGCTCCCCCCAACTCGGTCGTGCAGCTTCGGTGGGCAGCCAGCGGGCTGGCGATCTTCAGAACCCGGGAGTGCGCGGCCAGCCCCCCAGCCGCTGCTGGATGAGGCGTCACAGACGTCATACGGCACGGCGTCAAGGCCGACCTAGGACACCTTAGGACACCGGATTCCTATGCCCTCCGGGGCCAGAGCGTTGCGCCGCAAGGGCCGATCGGCTTAGGTGTTGAGCGGAGCGGGAGGGATTCGAACCCTCGGGCCCTTGCGGGCCGCCGGTTTTCAAGACCGGTGCATTCGTCCGCTCTGCCACCGCTCCGCCGGCGATCGTAGGCGGAGGCGTCGTGCCCGGCTGTGTACGATCTCCGACGCAACACGGAGAGGTGCCGGAGTCTGGTCGATCGGGCCTCCCTGCTAAGGAGGTGACGGGGTAACTCGTCCGTGGGTTCAAATCCCACCCTCTCCGCGGTGACGACCCCGGCCCTTGCGGCCGGGGTCGCTCGCGTCCAGCCCGCCGCTGCCGCCGTGCCCTCGCCGAGCTTGGGCCTCGTCGCCGATCCGATGGGGAGCCCGGTCCGCGTCGCGGTCGGCTCGTCGCTCGTCGCCCTTCCTTCGTTCGTCGTCGAGCGGGCACTGATGGTGGTGTCGGTGACGGTGGCGCCAGCGCGACGAGGTCGGCACCGGGGACCGGCGCTCGGCGCTCGACCGCTCCGCGACGGGCCCGACGCGCGTCTCGGTCGCGTGGTGATCGTGACCGCTGCGCGACGAATGTCACGAGGACCTTGCTCGTGTTGCATTCGCGTTACGGAGGTGACAAGGTGTCGCCCGAACCGATCGCCGGACAGGAGATCCCTCAGCGTGACCAGCCCCTCCCCAGCCACCATCGCCACCTCCTCGGAGGCGTCGCAGAAGGTGCGCCGGAGCCCCAAGGCCGCCAAGTTCGCCATCGCCCTCGCCGCCCTGGTCGGCATCGCCTTCGCCACCACGGCGTGCGATCCCGCCGCCGTCTCGCAGGACGCCATCCAGAAGTACTGGGGTGGCAACTGGGAGTGCGCGCAGCGCATCGCCGAGCGAGAGTCGGGCCTGCAGCCCGATGCCGTCAACGCCCGCAGCGGCGCCACCGGCCTGTTCCAGCTGATGCCGTCGCACAGCAGCTGGATCAAGTCCGACCTCGGCTACGACTTCGCCGAGATGAAGGACCCGTACAAGAACTCGGAGGCGGCCAAGCTGCTGTCGTCCAAGTCCTTCAAGGCCAACGGCGACGGCTGGGCCCCCTGGCGCGTCGGCGGCGCCCGCCCCGGCGCCGGCTGCCCGGCCTGATCCGGCGCCGCTCGGCTGGCAGCCGGGTGGCCCTGCGGGCAACATGCCCGCCATGACCGACGCCCCGATCCTGCTGGTCGACGACGACGCCCGCGTCCGCACGCTCACGCTGAACCGGCCCGACGCGCTCAACGCCTGCAACGAAGCCCTCTACGACGCGCTCACGAACGCGCTCCTCGCGGCCGCCGACGACCCTGGCGTGGCCGTCGTGCTGCTCACCGGCAACGGCCGGGCGTTCTGCGCCGGCACCGACCTGGTCGAGATGGGGGCGCGGGTCATGGACCCCGACAGCTTCCAGGAGGGCGAGCACGGGTTCCTCGGCCTGATCGACGCGCTCACCGCCTTCCCGAAGCCGCTCGTCATCGCCGTCAACGGCCTCGGCCTCGGCATCGGCGCCACCATCCTCGGCTTCGCCGACCTGGTGTTCATGAGCACGGCCGCCAAGCTCAAGTGCCCGTTCACCAGCCTGGCGGTGGCCCCCGAGGCGGCGTCGAGCTTCCTGTTCCCTCGCCTGGTCGGCCGCCAGGAGGCCACCTGGGTCCTCCTCTCCTCCGAGTGGATCAGCGCCGAAGACGCCCACCGCATGGGCCTGGCCTGGCGCCTCAACGAGCCCGACGACCTCCTGCCCGAGGCTCGTCGCCACGCCACGCACCTGGCGTCGCTGCCGATCTCCAGCCTGGTGGCCTGCAAGCGGGTGATCGTCGAACCGCTCCGCCCCCAGATCGAGGCGGCTCGCGAGCGAGAGAACCAGGCGTTCATCGAACTGCTCGGTGGACCGGCCAACACCGAGGCGCTCACTGCGTTCGCCGAGGGCCGCGCCGCGGACTTCACCAACCTGCCACCTGGTTGGTGATCTGACGGATGGCCTCGCCGGGACCTTGCCGGTGCAAGGATCAGCGGCATGGGATCGGTGGGCGAGCGACCGGATCGTGCGCTGCGCCACGCCCGAGGATGGGTGTGGCGCAACCTCCGGGGCGCCGTGCTGGCCATGGGCCCCGACGAGCAGGCCCTGCGATTCGAGGGCGCAGCGGCGCTCGTGTGGCGCGCGATCGACGGGACGAGGGATCGGGCCGCGGTGGCCGCGGCCGCCCAGGCAGCAGCAGGGGAGGACGTGGGCGCGCCCGGGGACGTCACGATCGACGGCCAGGTGGCCGCGGCCCTGGAGCAGCTCGAGGCCCTGGGCGCCGTGGAGGTCGTCGACCGCATCGCCTCGGCGCAGCGATGAGCGCTCCGGCCGGTGGCGCGGTCGAGGGGGTGCTGCGTCGGCTCACCACCTTCGGCCTCGACGGGCGTGACGACGAGATCATGGTGCCCGCCGACGTGGTCGACCAGGTGGTTGCCGCAGCGGTCGACGAGCGCCTCATCGGGGTGCTTGCCGTCGCCGCAGCAGCGGGCGCCGCGGCCCTGCCCGCGGGGGCCGGCGAGGCCGTTGAGGAGCGCTGGCGCGATGCCATGGCCACCTGCCTGCGGCTCGAGGTCCGGCTGCTCGACCTTGCTGGGCGCTTCGAGCAGCAGGGCATCCCGTTCCTGGTGCTGAAGGGCCCGGCCGCCGCGCACCTCGACGAGCCCGACCCGAGCCTCCGGCCGTTCGTCGACTTGGACCTCCTCGTCCCCGGGACCTCGATCGACGCGGCCGTGCACCTGCTGGCCGACGGCGGTGCCACCCGGCCCTGGGCGCCGCGGCGGCCCGGCTGGGACGGCCGCTACGCCAAGTCCGTCACCATGCGGATGGTGGACGGCGTCGAGGTCGACCTCCACCGGATGCTGGTCGACGGCGCCCTCGGCCATCGGATGGCACTCGACGACCTGTGGTCGCGGCGGTCGAGCTTCCAGCTCGGCGGTCGGCGGATCGACTGCCTCGACCGCACGGCTCGCGCCCTGCACGCCGTGTACCACGCGGTCCTCGGGTCACCGGAGCCTCGGCGCATGAGCCTGCGGGAGGTGGCCGCCCACCTCACTGACCCGGCGCTCGAGCCCGACGACCTGATCGCCCTCGTCGACCGGTGGGGCGGACGGGCCGTCTTCGTCACCGGGCTCGAGGTGCTCGAGGCCCGCACCGGCCTGCGCCCCGAGGGCTACGAGCAGTGCCGGCGCGAGCCCCTTCCCGCTGCCGAGCGCGCCCTCGTGGCCCGGCAGCGCACCGAGGGGTCCGCCCTCGGTCGCGCCAAGCTCGACGCCCTGGCCGCCATGGCATGGCGCGACCGGCCCGGCTACCTCCTGGCCCTGGTCGTGCCATCCGGTGAGCACCTGCGCTCACGGGGGCTGCGCCGCCGCGACCTGTTTGGTGGTCCCCGGTGAGCCCGACGTTCCCTGTCCGTTCGCCGGGGGTCCGGTGGGAGCCGCTCGGCGACGGGCTGCTGCTCCACGACGAGATGGCCAGCCAGGTGCACCTGCTCAGCCAGGCCGGGGCGCTGGTGTGGGCGTCCTGCGACGGTGCGACGACCCTCGTGGAGGTGGCTGCCGAGGTCGCCGAGGTGACCGGGCTCGACGCTGCGCAGGTCGAGGTCGACCTGGCTGCCCACGTCGACCAGCTGCTGGCGCTCGGGCTCGTGGGGCGTGGCGAGGTGGAGCCGTCGGTCCAGCTCGGTCCGCCGCTGCAGGCGACCGGCCCCCACCGGGTCGGCCCCTTCCGCATCGTCGACACGGCGGCGTGGATCGTGTCCGAGGACCAGGTGCTCCTCGACGAGCCCGCCGCCCTCCTCGCGGACCTCCGCGTCGACGAAGGGTGGGCGCGGGAGGCGGCCGTCGATGAGGTGGAGGTCGAGCTCGGCCACCACGAGGCCGCCATCCGCATCCGCGGGCGAGGGTTCGACACCGTCCTGCCCGCCTGCCCGGCCGTCGCCGAGCTGCTGGTCGCCCAGCTGAACCGGGCCGTGACCTGGGCCCCGTCGCCGCTTGCGCTCCACGCCGGTGCCGTGCGCTCGCCCGAGGGCACCGTCGTGGCCATCGCCGGGCCGTCGGGCAGCGGCAAGAGCACGCTGGTGGCCCAGCTGGTGCAGGCCGGGTGGGACTACCTCACCGATGAGGCGCTCGGCCTCGGGCCGGACCTCGGCACCATCGCCTACCCGAAGCCCCTCGCCCTCGCCCCCGCAAGCCGCCGGGCCCTCGGGCTGGGCGAGGGCCCCGACCTCGTGCGCGCCGACGAGCTTCGGGCTGCCAGCGCGGTGGCCCCTGGTGCTGCCGGGCCGCTGGCCGCGGTGGTCGTGGCGGCCTACGCCCCCGGCAGCTTCCAGGCCGAGCGCCTCGACGTCGGGGGCGCGGCCGCCCTGGTGGCGCCGAACGCCATCAACCTGGCCGCCGCCGGCCAGGTCGGGCTCCGGTCGCTGGCCCACCTGCTGGGCAACGTGCCGGCCCACCGGCTCGTGCACGGCGGCGGCGATGCTGTGACCAGGTGGTTCGCCGATCTGGGCCGTTCGGCCTGATCTCGGACGAAATCCCCGATTCACGAACCCGGGATCGCGAACATGGGGCGCTCGGCCCATTCGCTGACGAAGGCTTCAGTCTTTGCTTGCGGGACCGATCAAACCCCCTGACCCCTTCTTCGGGCATTCGTCCTGGACCGCTGACGGAAGCACCCCCCATGCCACCCTCCCCACACGCGCACCTCGAGCCCACGAGCGAGCCGGCTGACGACCAGCCCGGCCTCGACCGTCGCCAGCTCCTGGCCCGCATGGCGGTCGGTGGCGCCATCGCCTGGGGTGCCCCGCTGATCGCCAAGACGGCTCAGGCCGCCAGCGCCACCAGCTGCGTCAACTACACGCTGGACTGGAGCACCCTCGGCTCGCCCGGGACCACCTTCACCAGCACCACCGTCGGCGGCACCACGATCACACTGGACGCGTCCACGTACTTCGGCGGCACGACCGGCATCAACAACGACCACAAGATCATCGCTGCCCCCATCGGTGGCATGAACGTGCAGGGCATCCAGTTCGAGCAGACGCCCAAGAGCGGTGGCGGCCAGAACATCAGCTTCAGCTTCAGCCAGGCCGTCTACAACGTGTCGTTCACGATCACCGACATCGACACGCTGAACGGCAACTGGAGCGACCGGATCACCGTCGTGTCGCCCACGAACTACACGTCGAGCTTCCCCAGCGGCACGCTGCTCACCGGCACCGGTGCGATCGGGACGGCCAACCCGCCGACCAACGCGGTCCCCGGCGATCCCTTCCGGAACACCGACACCAACAACAACCTGCCGAACAGCAGCAACCAGGGCAACGTCACGCTCACGTTCCCGGGCCCGCTGACCCAGTTCAAGCTGATCTTCTGGTGCAGCACCATCGCCGGCGGCCAGAACCAGCTGATCAAGATCAGCCCGATCGCCTTCTGCGGGTGACCCGGTGGCCGTCCCCTCTCCGGCCATGAGCACCCGCCGCCGGCGCGGCGCCTCGCTCGACGCCTGGACCCTCGCCTCGAGCGAGGGCGTGGTCGTCGCCGCGATGAGCGCCGCCGCCCTCCTCGTGCTGGTGGCCTTCCTCGCCCTCGCCGCTCGCATCGGCCCGGACTTCTGGGTGCCGGCCCTGCTCGTCCTGGTGCTGTCGGCGATCTCGATCCCGGCGATCCGGATCACCTCCGGCAGGCCCGTCGACCGGCGGCTGTACCGCCTGCTGCTCGTGGCCTTCGCCCTGAAGCTGCTGTGCGTGTTCCCCCGGTACGCGATGAACGAGCTCGCCTACGGCGGCAACTCGGATGCCGGTGGCTACAACGAGGGCGGCGCCGTGCTGCGCCAGCACGTCCTCCAGGGCGAGTGGTCCCTGAAGGGCGCCTACATCGACAACTTCCCGGACGAGACCAAGTTCGTCGCCTACGTGACGGGCGTCCTGTTCCTGGTGACCGGGGCCTCGCAGATGGCCGCGTACTTCTTCTTCGCCTGGCTCGGGTGGGTGGGGCTGATGTGCTGCTTCCGAGCGTTCCGGCTGGCCTACCCCAACGCGCCCCCGTACAAGGCGGCGTGGCTGATCTTCCTCCTGCCCTCGACGCTCTACTGGCCGTCGTCGCTCGGCAAGGACGCGCTGATGCTGTTCGGCCTCGGCCTGATCGTCCTCGGCGCCACCCGGCTCATGCTCGGCAAGCGGCCCCTGCTCGGCCTGGCGTGGATCGTGCTCGGTGCCGCGCCCATCCTCCAGGTCCGCCCGCACCTCCTGCTGGTCGCGCTCGTCGGTGGTGCGGTGAGCATGGTCGCCCGCAGCTCGCAGCCCGGTGGCATGAGCCCGGCAGCCGTGCTCGGGCGGATCCTGCTGCTCGCTGCGCTGGTGCCGGCGCTGATGCTCGGCCTGTCCCGCATGGACCAGGTCTTCGGTGCCACCGGCGACGCCGGCTTCTCCGTGACCGGCGCCATGCGCCACACCTCCCAGGCCACGTCCATCGGCGGCTCGGCGTTCGCCGCCCGCCCGGTGCAGTCGCCTGCGGACGTGCCGGTGGCCGCGGTCAACGTGCTCTTCCGGCCCTTCATCTTCGAAGCATCCTCCCTGCCGAGCTTCGTGAGCTCGCTCGAGAGCACGCTGCTGCTGGTCCTCACCCTCGTGGCCCTGCGGTGGGTGTGGCGGGCCGTCCCCGAGATGCGGGCCAACCCGCTTGCCGCCTTCTGCGGCGGCTTCACCTTGGCGTTCGTCTTCGCCTTCTCGAACATCGGCAACGCCGGGATCCTGGCCCGCCAGCGCATCCAGCTGTTCCCGATCCTGATGATCCTCGTCGCAGCCGCTGCCGAGGCCCATCGCCTCAACAACGAGGCCGAAGCTGCCGATCTGTCCAGGGCGGATCAGACCCGCTCCCTCGTCCCCGATGCACCCCGATTGGTGACCGTCCCATGATCCACCGCCTCCTCTTCGTCGTCCGCCGACGTTGGCCGATCCTCGTGGTGCTGCCGTTCCTCGCGGCGCTGGCCGCGTACGCGATGGGCCCCACCGATGGCAGCCACCAGGCGGCCGTGTACGGCTCGACGGCGGTGATCTCCGCCGACCAGGCCGGCGCCAACCAGACCGAGGTCCAGCAGGCGCTCGTGAAGGCCACCAAGGGCAAGATGGCGGCGGCCACCGCGGCCAAGGTCGGAGACGGCACCACGCCCGAAGACGTCGCCCGCCACATCGAGACGGACTTCGACGTCGACACGTTCGTGGCCACAGCGGTTGCCAAGGCCGGCACCCCGGAGCTCGCCCAGGCCTATGCCAAGGCGTTCGCGGAGACCTTCGTGGACGGCGCCAACAACGGCGCCGCCGCCGACGGCGCCGCACCGCTCGTGGCCGCCACCAAGGACCGCGACGCGGCCCGCACGGCGCTGCAGTCCTTCCTGGCCCAGCACGACGCCGAGCTCAGCGGCGACAACCCGCCGGCGCTGCTGGCCAGCGAGCGCGAGAGCCTGCAGACCGCCTACAACGACGCCGAGGCGAAGCTCTCGGACCTCCAGGCATCGATGCGCCCGACCAGCGTCTACGAGGTCGTGAGCGTGAGCAAGCCCCGCCTGCTGCCCGCCAGCAAGCTCGAGGTCTTCTCCTCCCCGCTGTTCCGGGTGGGCCTGGGCCTGCAGCTGGGCCTGCTCGCCGCCATCCTGGTGGTCTTCATCGCCGAGCGGATGAACCCCCGGATCGACGACCCCAGCCAGGTCGAGGCGCTCGTGGCCGCCCCGGTGCTCGCCATGGTCCCGGTCGTGGGCCGCCGCCGGCGGGGGATCATCGAGCGGGTCGACCCCGACGAGTTCCGCGGCCCGTTCGCCGAGTCCTTCCGCACCATGCGCGCCCACCTGGACTTCCGCAGCAACGCCGCCGGCCTGACCCACCCGCCCCGGATCATGGTGGCGTCGGCCACGCCGTCGGAGGGGAAGACCACCACGGCTGCCTTCCTGGCCCTCAGCTACGCCGAGACCGACCGCCAGCCGGTGGTCATCGGTGGCGACCTGCGCCGGCCGACGATCCACCGCCTCTTCGGCATCGACCGGGTCCCCGGCCTCACCACGCGAGGGATGCCCGGTGGTGAGACCGTGCCGCTCACCCGCATCGTCCGCCACGACCCGGTGTCGGGCGTGACCGTGGTGCCGAGCGGGCCGTCGGTCGACAGCGTCACCTCCGTGACCCGCGACCTCACCGCCCTCACCCAGGTCGCCCAGCAAGCCGACCAGGTCGTCATCTTGGACACCGCACCGGTGCGGGTCGCCAACGACGCCATCGACTTCCTCCCCACCGTCGACTGGGTGGTGGTGGTCGTGAAGGCGGGCAAGTCCACCGCCCGCTCGGTCAAGCAGATGATGCACATGCTGCAGATGAACGGGGCCCAGGTGGTCGGCGTCGCGATGGTCGGCTCGGTCGAGTCCTCCGACGCCACCCGGGACTACTACTCGTACTACTCGAACGAGGTCCGGCGTCCCCGCCGTCGCAGCAAGGAGCGTCCGGCCCCCGTGGCCGCTGCCTCCTGAGCGCGGATGTGCACGCACGTCGCGTGAGGATGGGCCGAACGCCTATCCTCTTGGCGGTGCGATCACGGTGATCGCCAGAGTCGAAAGGCCACCCCCAAATGCTCGCGTACGACTACCCGCTCGGCGGCGTGTTCATCTCGATGATCTGGTTCTTCCTGTTCTTCATCTGGATCATGCTGCTGTTCCGCGTCTTCGCCGACGTGTTCCGCAGCAAGGACCTCGGCGGGTTCGCCAAGTTCCTCTGGATCCTGTTCGTGATCATCACGCCGTTCCTCGGCATCTTCGTGTACCTCATCGCCCGCGGCCACAAGATGGCCGAGCGCGACATCGAGGACATGCAGGCCCAGGACGCGGCCATGAAGGAGTACATCCGCTCGGCCGCCGGCAGCGGTGGCAGCGCCGCTGACGAGCTCGAGCGCCTCGCCCAGCTGAAGGCCAACGGCACCATCAGCGAGGAAGAGTTCAACCAGATGAAGGCCAAGATCGTCGGGTGACCGACGCCGGCGAGTCCCCCCGGACGGGCCGCCTGGCCTCCGGGAAGGCTCGCCTGGCCACCGAGCGAACCAAGCTCGTCGAACGCTTCGAGGAGGTCCGGTCCCGATCGGGCCTCCTCGACGCGTTGGCGCGAGCGTGGGAGCACGACAGCCAGGTGGGCGGTGGCCTGCTCGGCGGTGCCCTCGCGTTCCGCCTGTTCCTGTTCATGGTCCCCTACGTGCTGGTGGTGTTCACCCTGCTGGGCGCCGCGTCCCGGGTGGCCACCAGCTCGCCCACCGAGATGGCCCACACCGCTGGGATCTCGGGCGTGCTCGCCCAGGGCATCTTCACCACCAGCTCCCTGACCGACACCCACCGGTTCGTCCTGATCGCCCTCGGCGGGTGGGCCACGCTCTCCGCGGCCCGGGCCGTCGTGACCACGCTGATCGAGGCCCATCGGCTCGCGTGGCACGTGGGCCCGGTCAAGGTGAAGAAGTGGCTCCCCGCGCTCGTGTTCATCGTCTTCGTCACGGTCACCGCCGCTGCGAGCTCGTACATCGGTCGGCTGCGCGCTGAGGCGCCCGCCCCCGGGCTCGCCTTGACGCTGGCCTGGATCGCCATCCCGGTGGTGGCGTGGTGGTGGGCGTCGTCGCGGCTGCCCCACGCGGACGCACCGGTGTGGGCGCTGCTCCCCGGTGCCGTGCTCTTCGCCGTGGGCCTGCAGGCGATGCACATGTTCACGGTGCTCTGGATGGGCCGCCAGGTCTCCCACAAGTCCGAGACCTACGGGGCGCTCGGCGTCGCGCTGACCGTGCTGGCCTGGTGCTACCTGGTCGGGCGGGTGGTGAGCGGCGCGGCCGTGCTCAACGCCGCGCTGTGGCGGCGCTTCGAGGAGCTGCACCCCGACCGCGTCGAGGCCGCCGCCGCTGGTGAGCGGGGCGACCTGTCGCGCGTTCGGCTCCTGCTCGCCTGGATCACCTCGGCGGCCGGGCTCCTGCGCTGACGCTCAGGCGTCGGCGTCCTCCGGGGCGTCGTCGCCGCCCTCGGCGCTGCCGCCGTCGACGGCGATGGCCGCCATGTCGGCGGTGGGCGGTTCGTCGACCGGGCCCGACCCGTCGCGCCGGCCCCGGGATCGCCCTCGGCGGGCTCGTCCTCGAGGGTCGACGGGGCGATGCGGTGCAGACCGACCTGGTAGCCGACCACGAGCAGGACGATCAGGAAGAACGACCACCACGACAGGTCGACGAACCACAGCAGCAGGGCACCGACCACGTAGCCCCCGACCCGCAGGCCGTCGGCGTGGCCGACGATCCAGTCCGTGGTCTCCGGCGCCCGCACCCGCTGGTTGACCGAGCCGGCGGTGCCGGTGGCCAGGCCGCGCACGGCGACCGCCGAGCGGTACGGCCCGGTGATCCACGCGATGACGCCGATCAGCACGATCGCCCACAGGATCGCGGCGGCCGCGCCGGTGAGGGGATCGACGAACGTGGCGACCACGACGTTGGCCGCGGCCTTGTTCTCGTCGACCTTCACCAGGCCGGTGACGTTGTCCTGCAACAGGAAGCACACCCGCCGGATGGCGATGCAGGCGATCGCCGCGCCGCCCAGCACCTGGAACAGGGTGCGTCGCTTGCGGGGCGAGATCCAGAGGGCGCCGGCCAGGAACACGATGGTGAGCAGGCTGGCGATCACGACGCCACGGTCGAACCACTTCACCGCCTGCTGGGCGGCGGACAGCTTGCCGCCGTCGTAGACGACGATGGTGCCGAAGTCCTTGTTGAGCGGGACGCCGAGCGCCTTGCTGAGGCGGGCCCGGGCGCTGGCGGGCACGTCCTGGACGTCGACCTTGGGCAGCTTGGCGTCGCTGCCGACCAGGCTCGGTGCCACCTTCAGGATCTCGTTGAGCACCGCGTTGATCATCGGGATCAGGTTGATCGTGATCTTGTCGCCGTCGACCACGGCCGCCGGGTGGTCGCCCCGCAGCGTGGCCACCGCCTCGTCGTGCGCCTTGGTGGCGGCCAGGACCCAGAGCTCCTCGAAGCGCTTCGAGTGGAAGAACTCGTCCACCTTGTCGTGCACGAAGCTCTCGACCGCCGAGCTCAGCGGCACGGCCAGGACCTGGGCCTTCTCGGGCAGCGCGTCGGCGAACAGCGCCTGCGGGTCCACCGCCTGCATCAGCTGCTTGGTGGCGTAGTTGGCCAGCGCCGTCTGCACCGCCGGGTCCTCGCCGAGGGGGATGACCCGCTCGGACCACACGTCTCGGTTGAGCGTGTTGCGGTGCAGCCAGATGCCCACCCCCGACGCGAGGAAGGAGATGGTGAAGAGGATGACCAGCACGACCGATGCCAGTCCCCGAGCGCGCGTGCCCCATCCCTTGCGGCGGTTCATCTTCTCCACCTGGGCTTGGAGCTCGTCTCGCTCGGCGAGCAGCTGGTCGACGTCAGGGGGTGCTGCAGCGTCGGCGTCGCCGCCGCTGCTCTGCGTCGTTTCGTCCATCGTCGGATTCTTCCCCAGCCGGAGCCCGTGCGCGTCGATGGTCTGGTGCCGCGTCCAGCACGTGTGCGCTCAGTGAACAGGGCGCGAACCCAGGGCGAAGCACCGACGAAGGGGTCGCGGCAGCCGTTGACCCCATGGTGGTGGTTCGCCAGGGTGGCTCCGTGACCCCGCCGTGGCCAGCCCGATGACCGCGCCCACCGCCCTGCGGGGGTTGCTCGGACCGACCGACGAAGCCGACCGAGCGGCCGTCCGCCAGGTGCGGGCTGTGGCGGTTTGCCTGGTGGCGGTCGTCCTCGCGTTCCACTACTCGCTTGGCACACTCGTCCGCACCCTTCAGGTGGACACCCCGCTCGCCTACCTCGGGCTGGTGCCGGCGATCTCGCTGGTCCTCGTGGCGCGGCGAGCGCGGATGCGCACGATCGAGCCGGCCATCCACGACCGGCAGGTCGACTACATCATCGGCATCCCGATGCTCCTCGTCGCCCTCGGGATCAACGTCCTGCTGCCGGCCCAGCTCTCCGCGATGTTCTGGCTCTGGCGCCTCGACCTCCTCGCGCTGCCGCTGTTCGCCTCCGGTGCCATCGTCTTGCTGTTCGGCGTCCGCACCCTCTGGCGCCTCCGGGTGCCGGTCCTGTTCCTCTTCCTCGCCTGGCCGCTGCCCTACACCGCCGTGGTGCTGCGGCAGATCGACGCGTTCACCGCCTCGACCCTGGTCGGGGTCAAGGCCGGCCTGCACCTCCTGCCCGGCGTGGCTCGCCCGCTCCCGGGCGACGGCTCGCTGTTCCAGATCCAGCACGGCGGGGGCGGCTTCCCGGTCGGCGTGGCCTCCGCCTGCTCCGGCGTGAACGGTCTCGTGGGCTACGCCCTCGTCGGTGGTGCGCTCCTCTTCGAGCTGTCTGGCCGCTGGTGGCGCCGGGCGCTGTGGCTGGCCGCCGGCCTCGCCGCGGTCTGGTTGCTCAACGTCGCCCGGATCCTGCTGATCTTCGAGGCCGGCCACCTCTGGGGCGAGCGGTTCGCCATCGAGGCGCTGCACCCGTTCATCGGCCTGGTCACGTTCAACTTGGCCGTCATCGGCATGCTCCTGCTGATGGGGCGCTTCGGGCTGAGCCTCCGCGCGACGGGCGCCACCGTCCCGCCCTCGGCCGAGGGGCCCGCGATCGCCGCCGCCGACCGGCCGGCGCCGCGGCCGCACCGGCCCCGGACCCGGGTGGCCGTCGCCGTGGTCCTGGCGGTGGCCCTCGCGTGCGGCCTGGCGAACGCCGACCTGCGCTCGTTCAACCTGGTGGCCAACCTCGACGGCTCCCCCCGGTTGACGGCCTACCAGGACCTGCAGGGCCACCCGCTCGGCTGGCGGGCGCGCAAGATCGCTGACTTCGGGTGGAGCAAGCAGTTCTTCGGCAACGACTCGCACTGGTACCGCTACGACATGGCCTGGGACGGGATGACTCGGACCGCCTTCCACACCCGCACCCACGTGACGGTCGACGTGGTCTCCACCACCGACCCCTCGAGCTTCCAGACCTACGGGATCGAGGCCTGCTACCAGTTCCACGGCTACCACGTGACCAGCCAGCGCAGCGTCGACCTCGAGGGGCTGACGGCGCGGGTCATCACCTGGCGCAGCGATGCCCTCGCCTCGACCTGGACCACCGTGTACTGGATGTGGCCGGTCAAGAGCCACCTGGGGACCCGCTACGAGCGGGTGGTGATGATGATGAACGACCGCGCCGACGTGCGCTTGGCGGCCAAGGTGCCAGGCACCGACGCCACCCGGTCGGCCAGCCTCGACGTCCGTGACGGCCTGGGTGGCCGCTCCGCGAAGGCCACCAACGCCCGAGCCGCCAAGGTCCAGGAGTTCCTGCTCGCCCTCGCTTCGGAGACGGTCCGGCGCCAGCCGGCGGCAAGCCAGGCCTGACGCAAGGCCCCGCACCTTTCACCGAGCAATGCCGGGTGGTTCACCGGCGGTTCACGGGGACGCCACCCATCCTCCGTACGTTCCGGAGCCATGACCGACGAGCTCGCCGACCCGACCGTGGCCCTGGCGCCGGTGGCGGCCTACCCGCGGCGAGCGCTGGAGCAGTACCTCGCCGACGCCCGACGCGCCGAAGGCGACCTTCGGGGCCAGATGGAGGTCGATCGTCGGCGCCTCGAGGTCGCCCGTCGTGCCGTCGACGCGTGCGCCGAGGGCCACCGCCTCCTGGGGTCGATGATGGTGGCCGCCCAGCAGGACCTGGCGGCCCGCCGGCGCCACACCGAGGAGGCAGCTGCGACGCTCGTCCGCGAGGCCGACGCCGAGGCCGAGCGGATCCTCTCCTGCGCCCGCGCCGACGCCACCGCCATCGTGCGAGGCCTCCCGCTCGGGGCCAGCGCCGGCGCGGACGAGGGCAGCCGCCGGGATCCAGGCGACCCGGGCGAGCCCGGTGCGCCTGCCCCGTCCCCTGTCACTGGCCGCCTGGCCACGCTGCCCCCACCGCCACCGTCACCGACCGCCGTCCCCCCGGTCGGTGACGGTGCCGCCGCCGACGCACCCCCCACGCTCGGCGTGGCGTCGGTGGCCGCGCTCGCCGCCGCGCTGCCGGCGCTCGCCCTTGGTCGTCGCACCGGCCGAGGCGCCTCGCACGGTCCCCGCTGGCGCAGCCGCCGGCGTGGTGGCGAGCCCTTCGAATGGCCGTTCAACCCCGCGGATCGCGACGAGGAGTACTTCTCGCGACTCCGCGACGAGCTCCACGCCGAGGGCGCCCTCGGGGCCTGGTTCGAAACGGCCTGACGTGCAGGAGCTGGCCGCCCCCGTCCCCGAGCTCGTCGACGTCGTCCCCGCCGACCAGGCCGACGCCCTCGTTGCCGCAACCCGCGCGTCGCTCGCTGCGCTGGCGCAGGAGGCCGAGGAGCTGGCCCGCGCCGCGGATGCGGCCGAGCGGGAGGCCCAGGCGATGGGCGCCGACCCGGTGCTCCTCGGCCGGGCGACCGAGGCGGCCCAGCGCTTCATCGACGAGCTGCGCGACCGCACCGATGCCGAGCTGCGCACGATCCTCGACGATGCCACCGATCGTTCCCGTCGTCGCATCGACGAGGCGCGCGCCGAGGCCGACCGCATCCGCACCGAAGCCCGTGCGCTGGGGGCCACGGCCGCTGGTCCCAGCCTCGGCGCGGCCCAGGCGGAACCAGCGGCACCGACGCCCGGCGAGCCGTTGTGGCTCGAGGTGCCTGGCGCCGAGGGGCCATCGACGGTGACCGAGGTCGCGATCCCCGCCGACCCCACGCCTCTCGCCGCAGCCGAAGAGCCGATGGCGGCTGGCACCCAGCTCGAGGTCCCGGTCGATGCGGCGGCGACAGCCGCCGAGGATCGGGAGCAGGTCGCGGGGCCAGCCGAATCGCCCGCCCCGACGGTCTCGGCGGCCGCGGGCGTCGCCTCGCCGCTCGCACCGCCTGCCGATCCCGAGCCTGCGATCAGCGATCTCGACCTCGGCGGCGAAGGCGACCGCGACCGGGAGGGGGATGTGATGGCGACCGGCTCGGTGCCCAGCTCGTCGCCATCGGCCGCCACGGCGACCATCGCCGCGCCGAAGGCGGTCTGGCCGCCGGTGGAGCCGCCTCCGTGGACCGTCGATCCCGGTCCCGAGGCGGGCACGGCGGAGGCGGAAGCACCAGCGGCGGACGCTGCCACCACGCCCGCGAGCGGTTCCAAGCTGGGCTCGGTCCCGGTCTACGCGCTGCTCCAGGTCGTCGGGCTCGTGGTGGTCCTGATCGTCCTGCTGGCCTTCGTCAACTGACCGACGTGGGGCTCATCCTCCTCTTCGCCCTCGCCGGGGTCGCCGCGGTCGCGGCAGGCAACGCGCTGCTCGTCCGCAGCCGCGGCGCCGTCTCGGTGCCGACGGTGCCCGACGGGTCCGGCGCCGCGTGGATGCCGCCATCGGCGGAGGTGGGCGTCGCCCGTCGGCGGCGTGCTCGGCGGCGCCGGGCGCTGGCGGCCGTGCTGCGCCGTCCCGGTGCGGCGACCTGGCTGTTCCTCGCCTGCGCAGCGCTGTACGCGGGGGTCGGTGCGTACCTCACCATCCACGCCGGGAGCATCGTGGGCGATGCCGAGTCTCGGGTGGCCGACAGCTTCTACGTCTTCTTCTCGCGCGATCCCCACCTGGCGGCCGTCGGGTTCGTCTGGAACCCGCTGCCCTCGTTCGCGGCGGCGCCCTTCTTCCTGCTGAAGGGGGTGTTCCCAGCCGTGACCGAGCGGGCCTACGCCGGCTCGCTCATGTCCGCCCTGTTCATGGCCGGCGCGGTCGTGCAGGTGCGCGGTGCCGTGAAGGAGTCTGGGGTCGACAAGGTGCTCGGCTGGGTGCTCGTCGCCGCCTTCGCGCTCAACCCGATGGTCGTCTACTACGGCGCCAACGGGATGAGCGAGGCGCCCTACGTCTTCTTCCTCGCCGCCTGCGTGCGGTACCTGGCCCGCTGGATCGCGACGGGTCGGCTCACGCCGCTGGTGTGGAGCGGCATCGCACTCGGTGCCTGCTACCTCGCCCGCTACGAGGCGGCGGTCGCTGCGGTCGGCGCCTCGGTGGTGGTGGTCGTCGTCTCCTGGATGCGGACCTCCGGGCCGGGCGCTCGCCGGGCGAAGGTCGCGGCCTCGGACCTCGCGGTCTTCGTCCTGCCGTTCGCCGCCGCCTTCATCGGCTGGGCCATCACCAGCTTCGTCATCACCGGCAGCGCCTTCGAGTACCTGTCGTCGCAGTACGGCAACACCTCGCAGGTGAAGACCGTGGGGGTCGACAACCTCCCCGGCCACGGGACCGGGTTGCCCCTCCCGGTGTTCGTGACCCTGCAGATGCTGTCGTTCTCGCCGCTGCTGCCCCTGCTCGCGGTGGCTGCCGCGTTCCACGCCCGCCGCTGGCGGGACCTGCGGATCCTGGCGCCGCTGCTCGCCCTCGGTGCCATCTCGGTGTTCATCTTCCTCACGTTCGTGAGCGGCACGACGTTCGGGTGGCTGCGCCTCCACCTGCCCGTCGCGGTCATGTCCACCTTGTGCATCGCCTACCTCTTCGCTCCGGTGCGAGAGCCCGTCGGAGCGCCCGGCGATGGGCTGGAGCGATCCAAGCTGCGCCGGCCGGTCGGCGCGGGCAGCGCGATCGCACTGGCGGCGCTCCTCGCCGTGGTGGCGGTCCCCACCTCGGCGTGGGCGATGTCGGATCGGCGCCTCGGTGTCGGCGAGGTCCCCCAGCTTCGGTGGGTCCTCCACCCCGAGCGCGCGACCCAGGGCGACCGCGACACCAAGGCCATCCCCACCAGCGCGGCGACCATCGCTGCGGAGATCGACGAGATGCAGCTGCCGCCCGGCTCGGTGGTGATGGACACGTTCACCCCGTGCGTGTCGCTGATGCTGATGACGTCGGTGCACCCGCACCAGTTCGTGATCACGAGCGATCGAGACTTCCAGCGGACCCTCGCCGAGCCGGCCACCTTCGGCGCCCGCTACCTGCTGGTTCCCCCGCCTGGCGGCTACGGCGACCTCGACGCGGTCGCCCGCGCCTATCCATCCCTGTACGCGAAGGGCGCGCCCGGCGCTCGGCTCGTGCGGACCTTCGACGAGCGCGGCTGCCCGAAGCTGCGGATGTACGAGGTCCTCGAGGCGAAGGGGACGGGCGGATGAGCGTGGTCCACGTCCAGGCCGAGGACGCCATCGCCCGCCTCGAGCTGAGCCGTGACCGGCTGCGCAGCGCCGCACCCGAGCTGTCCGCGGCGCGCTTGATCGGCAAGCGCCAGTGGGTGCTGGCCGGTGCGGTGGCCTTGGTGCTGCTCACCTGCCTGGTCCTCTGGCCGATGACGACCCTCCAGGTGCTGGTCGCCGTCTGCACCTTCGCCTACTTCGCCACGGTGGCGCACCGCCTGGTGGTCACCGTGCTGTCCCGGCGTGCGGGCGCGGTCGTGACCGTGACCGACGAGGAGGCGCTGGCGGTGCCCGAGGCGGACCTGCCCGTGTACACGGTCCTGGTCCCGGCCTACCGCGAGCCCGAGGTGATCGATGCGCTCATGGACCACCTGGGCGCCATCGACTACCCGGCCTCCCGCCTCGACCTGAAGCTCCTGCTGGAGGAGGACGACGTCGAGACGGTGGACCGCGCGCTGCGCCACCCGCTCGCCGACTCGGTCGAGATCGTGCTCGTCCCTCCCGGCGAGCCCCGGACCAAGCCCAAGGCCCTCAACTACGGGCTCACCCTCGCCCGCGGCGACCTGGTGACGATCTACGACGCAGAGGACGAGCCCGACACGCTCCAGCTCCGACGGGCCGCCGTTGCGTTCTCCCAGGCGCCCGAGGACCTGGCCTGCATGCAGGCGCAGCTCACCTACCGGAACCCCGACCAGAACCTGATCACCCGGTGGTTCACCGTCGAGTACCTGATGTGGTTCACCCTGTTCCTGCCCGGGCTGGCCATAACCGACGCGCCGATCCCGCTCGGCGGCACCTCGAACCACATCAGGCGCAGCGCGCTCGAGGGCATGGGCGGCTGGGACCCCTACAACGTGACCGAAGACGCCGACCTGGGCGTCCGGCTCCACCGCGTGGGATGGCGCTGCGGGGTCCTCGGCTCGGTCACCTACGAGGAGGCCAACAGCGACTTCGTCAACTGGATGAAGCAGCGGAGCCGTTGGTACAAGGGCTACCTCCAAACGTGGCTCGTGCACCTGCGCCACCCGGTGCGGTTGTGGCGGGAGCTCGGTGGGCTCGGCTTCCTGCAGTTCAACCTGTTCGTGGGCGGCACCCCGATCCTGGCGTTGCTGAACCCGATCTTCTGGACGCTGACGATCCTCTGGTTCCTCGGCAGGTTCCCGTTCATCCAGGACCTGTTCCCTGCGCCCGTGTACTACGCGGGGCTGTCCTGCTGGGCCGTCGGCAACCTTGCCGTGCTCTACCTGACGGTGCTGGCTGCGAGGAAGGCAGAGCGCCCCTCGCTCGTGCTCGCCGCGCTCCTCGTCCCCCTCTACTGGGTGATGATGTCGATGAAGCGCGATCAAGGCGGCGGTGCAGCTCGTCTTCCAGCCGTCGTACTGGGAGAAGACCACCCACGGCCTGGACGGCAACGGCGGCACGGCGGCCACAGGTGTCGGCCCGAGCGCGGCGAACGCCGGGATGGTCACCGCCGCCGCGCTCGGGCCCGACAGCACGGCGGCCGCCGCTGGCGCCCCGGCGCTCGCGGTGGCTCGGGCCCGGTCCGTCACGACGTCCGGGCAGCTCGTGTCGGCCGCCCGGGCCCTGCGCTCGATCGGCATGGTGCTCATCGCCCTCGTCGCCTGGCTGTTGGCCGGCACGGCCGTCGTCGCCAAGGTGGGCGCCGCCGAGCGCAGCGCCCAGGCGACCGATCGGGCGACGGCCGCCGTGGCCGTGCCGCGCTCGGGCACACCGGTCGCCCAGATCACCTCGACCGCCGTGGACCTCGATGCCACCGTGCTCCAGGGCACGTCGACGGCGGTGCTGGACAAGGGCGTGGGCCACAGCGCCAGCTCGTCGCTGCTCGGCGGCGAGGGCCGGGCCGTGCTGATGGGCCACCATCGCCTGTCGGGTGGCCCGCTGCGTGGCACCTCTGGGCTGTCGAAGGGCGACGAGATCGTGGCGGCCACGCCTTGGGGCAAGGCGACCTACCGGGTCACGTCGGTCGCATCGTTGGCCCCCGAGGACGTCGACCTGGACCCGAGCACGCCCCGCCGCCTGACGATCGTGACCGCGGCCAGCGGGGGTGAGGTGCTCGACGTCGAGGCCACGCTCGTCGGCGACCCGATCGCCCGCGTGCCCAAGCCCGCTCCGGGCTACCCCGCGCTCGCCCTCGGCATCCCGGCCCAGTGGCTGGTGGCCGGGGCCTGGGGGCTCGTCGCCGGCCTGGCCTGGGTGGGGCGCCGCCTCCTCGTCCGCGCCATCGGCGCGGCCGGCACCATCGCCGCGGCCGTCGTCGTGGGCCTCTGCCTGCTGGAGGCCTTCGTGGCCGTCGGCCACGCGCTCCCGGGGCTGACGTGACCGTCGACCGCGTGCTGGTGGCCAGCGCCGACCGCCGTCTGGCGGAGTGGCTGCTCCAGACCGTGTTGACGGCGGGGTGGGGCGGCGGTGCCGCCAGCTCGGCGGACGGGGCGCTCGCTGCCGTCGAGGAGGTGGGGGCCGGCCTCGTCCTGGTCGACGTCACCAGCCTCCGCACCACCGAGCCCTGGATCGACCAGGTCCACCGCTCCGGGGCCAGGGTCATCGCGGTGAGCACGCGGCGCGCCGAGGGCGAGCTCGAATCCTCCCTGGCCGCTGGCGCCGACGCCTTCGTGCAGTGCCCCGTGGGCTCCCACGAGCTGGTCGCCCGCCTGCGTGCGGTGGCTCGGCGTCCGGCGCCACCGCGCAGCACGGGCGCGGCCGCCGTGGTCGAGGCTGGCGACCTCGTGCTGCGCGGCGAGGAGCGCAAGGTCCGGGTGCCCGGCGGCGAGCTCGACCTGGCGCGGCGGGAGTTGGCGGTGCTCGAGCGCCTCGCCTCCGTCGCACCCCTCGTGGTGCACCGTGACGACCTCGCACGCGCCCTGTGGTCGATGGAGCCCGATGCCCCACTGCTCGACCCGGTGGTCAGACGCCTCCGCGCTCGCTTGGAGGCCCTCGACGGCTGGCGGCGGATCGAGACCGTTCGGGGGGTCGGGTTCCGGCTCCTCATCGCCCCACCCGCCCAGCGCTGGTCCGGGTCGCCGGGCTCTCGGGATGGTCGCCCGACGTTCACCCTGTCGTCGTCCCCGGGCAACGGCTCGTTCGGGGCGACCCGCGAGCCTTCGGGGCTGTGACCGGCATGCTCGCCGACGCCCCGGATCCGAGCGAGGTCCGTTCCGCCCCGTCG
The DNA here is from genome assembly GCA_046331115.1 of Acidimicrobiales bacterium. Lineage (GTDB taxonomy): Bacteria > Actinomycetota > Acidimicrobiia > Acidimicrobiales > Iamiaceae > Aquihabitans. The sequence continues at coordinate 35,951 of JAXLRJ010000021.1, read as the reverse complement.
CCGTCCCGACGCCGGCGGACCGGGCCTTCCGCACGCTGGCCACCGCCGCCGGGGCCGTCAGCCTGATCATCGTCGTCACGACCTTCGTGTTCCTGGTGAAGGAGTCGCGCCCGGCGTTCGCCGCCACCGGGACCTGGCACTTCTTCACGAACAGCATCTGGAACCCTGCGGCGGGCCGCTTCGGTGTGCTCGGCCTGCTGGAGGGCACGATCATCATCGGGGCCATCGCCATGTGCTTGGCGGTCCCGATGGCCGTCGGGATGGCGCTGTTCATCAACGAGTTCGCGCCGCCCCGGGTCCGCAGCGTCCTCACGTCGACGATGGACCTGCTCGCCGCCCTGCCCAGCCTGCTCTACGGCCTGTGGGCCTACTACGCCCTCCAGGGGCGCCTGCAGCCGATCGCCCAGTTCCTGACCGACCACCTCTCGGTGCTGCCGTTCTTCCGGCTGTCCACCCCCGACGCGACCCTCGCTCGGTCGAGCTTCGTCGCCGGCGTGGTGGTCGGCTTCATGATCCTGCCGATCATCACGTCCGTCTCCCGGGACGTGATGGCCCAGGTCCCGCGCGAGCAGTGCGAGGGCGCCCTGGCCCTCGGCGGCACCCGGTGGGGCATGATCCGCGAGGTCATCCTCCCGTTCGGCCGGAGCGGGATCGTCGGTGCCGCGCTGCTCGGCTTCGGCCGCGCCCTCGGCGAGACCATCGCGGTCGCACTCGTGGTCAGCCTGGTCTTCCAGGCGAACACCCACGTGCTCGAGCTCGGGGCCGGCTCCATCGCCGCGCTGATCGCGACTCGGTTCGGCGAGGCCGACTCCATCGAGCGCAGCGGCCTCGTCGGCGCCGGACTCGCGCTGTTCCTCCTGACGTTCGCGGTGAACCTCGGAGCCCGACGGATCGTGCAGTCCTCGAGGTTCGGCTGACGTGACGGACCTGCTGCCGCCGCCGAGCCCCGCGCCGCCGCCTCCGCCCCAACCGGCGGAGCGTGCTGCCTCCGCGCCCTCGCAGCTGGGCATCTCGCAACGCCACCTGGCCACCACCGTGCTCGCATCGGCGGTCGCGATCGGCGTGGCGGTCGTCGCCCGCTCGCTGCTGGGCTGGCACAACCCGATCGTCCTGGTCGTCGTCGCCTACCTGGCGTTCCTGGTGGTCTCCCTCGTGCGCAGCGGCGAGCTCGCGGACCTGCGACGAGAGGCCACGTCCCGCACGGCCGAGCGCCCCCCGGTGGACGTCGGTGCCCAGGCCATCATCGACCTGCGCGGCCCGGTCCCCGGCTTCACCCCACCGCCGAGCGTCACCCCCGAGGCCGAGCCGGAGTCGTCGGCCCCCGAGATCCCCGGCGTCGTGGACGACGACCCCGACCACGACCAGCCCCGGACGGTGCGCATCCTCACCGAGCGCGACGGCTGGGAGGCGGCGGCCGCGGTTGCGGCCGGGCTCGCCGTCGCCCTCACGCTTCGGGTCCTGCTCGACTGGGGCGGGATCATGAGCACGGCGGTCTGGGCCTACCTGGTGTTCGTGGCCGTGTACTTCGGGCTCGCGTGGGACCGCACCCGCCAGGAGGTCGCCTCGGACCGGATCATCACGGTCCTGGTGTGGACCGCGTCGGGCCTGGTGCTCGGCGGCCTCGTCTGGATGCTGGCCATGCTGGTCATCCAGGGCGCGCCACGCCTGCGCCCCTCGTTCTTCACCCAGGACCTCTCCACGGTCGGCCCGAACGACCCGGGGGGCGGCGCCTTCCACGCCATCATCGGCACGCTCGAGCAGGTCGGGATCGCCGTGGTGATCGTGATGCCGATCGCCGTGCTCACCGCGGTGTACCTGCACGAGCTGAAGGGCCGGCTGGCTCCGGCCATCCGGTTCGTCGTCGATGCCATGAGCGGCCTCCCGTCGATCGTCGCCGGGCTCCTCGTGTTCACCGTCTGGGTCAACGGCCGTGGCTTCTCTGGCATCGCCGGATCCGCCGCCCTCGTGATCTTGATGCTCCCGACGGTGACGAGGACCTCCGAGGAGATCTTGCGGACCATCCCCGACAACCTCCGCGAGGCCTCGCTCGCCCTCGGGGCACCGCAGTGGCGCGTCGTGCTGAAGGTCGTGGTCCCGACGGCGATGACCGGGCTCGTGACCGCGGCCATCCTCGGCGTCGCTCGGGCCATCGGAGAGACCGCGCCCATGCTGCTGACCGCCTTCGGCCAGGACTCCACCAACACCAACCCGTTCAGCGGCCCACAGTCGGACCTGCCCCTGTTCGTGTGGAAGCTCATCCGCGTCCCCAACGAGACGCAGAACCAGCGGGCCTGGACCGGTGCCCTCGTCCTGGTCCTGCTCGTCCTGTTCCTGTTCGTGACCGCTCGCTTCATCACGTCGCGCGCGCAGAAGCGGCTCGGGAGGGCCCGATGACCACCACCGTCCGCGACGACAGCCTGCTGCGACGCAACGCCAACCCCGCCACGCTCGAGGCGGTGGCGCTCAGCGCCTGGTTCGGCGAGCGCAAGGTGCTCGAGCGATGCAGCCTGCGCATGGAGGCCCGGAAGGTCACCGCCCTCATCGGGCCCTCGGGCTGCGGCAAGTCGACGTTCCTGCGGATCCTGAACCGCATGCACGAGGTGATCCCTGGGGCGCGCATCGCCGGCCGCGTCGACCTCGATGGGACCGACATCTACGGCCGGGAGCTCACCGTGACCGAGGTGCGCACGCGGATCGGGATGGTGTTCCAGAAGCCCAACCCCTTCCCGGCGATGACCATCCGCCAGAACGTGCTGGCCGGCCTCAAGCTGTCCGGCACCCACTCGGACCAGAAGGACGAGCTGGTGGAGGAGTGCCTGCGGCGGGCCGGTCTGTGGGACGAGGTGAAGGATCGCCTCGACGAGGGCGGGACCACGCTGTCGGGTGGCCAGCAGCAGCGCCTGTGCATCGCCCGCTCGCTCGCGATCTCGCCGCAGGTGCTGCTGATGGACGAGCCGTGCTCAGCCCTCGACCCCATCTCAACGCGGGTGGTGGAGGAGACCATCGCCGACCTGGCGCACGACATCACGATCGTGATCGTCACCCACAACATGCAGCAGGCCCAGCGGGTGTCTGACAACTGCGCCTTCTTCTTGGTGGAGACCCAGAAGGAGCCGGGGCGGATCGTGGAGGCAGGGCCCACCGGCGACCTCTTCTCCAACCCCCGCGACCCGCGCACCCTCGACTACGTGAGCGGACGGTTCGGATGAAGCGACCAGACCAGGGGCGCGTGCGCCCGAAGGCAGCCCGGCCCTGGGTCGTGGCCGCGGCAGCCCTGACCGTGGTGTCGGCGGTGCTGTTCCTGGCGCCGCCGGCCCAATCCACCCCACGGGCAGCCACCTCGCCCATCAACGGTGGTGGCTCGGGCTTCGCCGCCCTGGAGATCGATCAGTGGCGAGCCGACACCGCTCGCAAGCCGTACTCCCTCAAGGTCAACTACGTGTCCCAGGGGTCGACGTTCGGCCGCCAGCAGTTCATCGACGGCAACCTGGACTTCGGCGTCTCCGACATCGTGTTCCTGGACTCCGAGCTGCCCCAGCTCAAGTCCAAGCGCTGCGGCGGCAAGGATCCGGCGAGCTGCTTCGTGTACGTGCCGGTGAGCGCCGGCGGCCTGGCCTTCATGTACAACCTGCTCGACAACGCCGGGAAGCGCGTGAGCGACCTGAAGCTCACGCGCCGCACCGCGTGCAAGGTGTTCACCGGCGCCATCACCAAGTGGAACGACCCAGAGATCGTGGCCACGAACCCTCGGCTCACCACCTTCGCGCGGGACATCGTCCCGGTGATCCGTGGCGACGGCGCCGGCGAGAGCTACGTGCTCTCGCAGTTCTGCCAGGCCGTCGCCCCTGACGTGTGGAAGGCGTTCATCGCCGACCGCCAGAAGGAGGACCCGTCCAACGTGGCGCCGGACTTCAAGGCCGGCAAGCCGGTGTCCAACTGGCCCCAGGGCTGGGGCCGCGCCAACCCGGCCCTCTACGCCGACGGCGTGGCGAACACGGTGGCGGACCCGGTGACGGGCAAGAACGCCATCACCTACACCGCCGCTGGCTACGCGAAGGTCCGCAGCTTCCCGGTGGCGTCGGTGCAGAACGGCGCCAACGTCTACACGCAGCCCGACGAGGCCAACGTGACGGTGGCGCTGGGCTACGCGAAGGGCCGGGGCGACGGCACGTTCGTCCTCAACTTCTCCGGTGCCGATCCGCGGGCGTACTTCCCGTCGACCTACTCGTACGTGATCGCCCAGACCAACGGCTTCAACCCGGCCAAGGGCGCGACCCTCGGCCAGTACCTCTGCTATGCCGTCAGCAAGGGGCAGGAGATCGCGCCGAGCCTGCGCTACGCCCGCCTGTCGAGCGTGCTGGTGGGCATCGCGATCGATGCCATCACCAAGATCCCCGGCGCACCCTCCAAGTCCGCCTGCTCGGTGGCTGGCTCCAGCGCGCCGCCGCCCCCGCCCACCGTGGTGCCGGGCAACGGCAATGGCAACGGCAACGGCACCCCCGGGGGCGGGACGCCGGGGGGCAGCACGCCCGGTGGCACCGGCGGGACCGGCCAGGGCGGCGGGACCTCGGGCACCGGGAGCGCCACCGGTGGCACGGGCTCGGGGACCGATGGCGGGACGGGCACCGGCACCGGCTCGGGCTCCGGCTCCGCCCAGGGTGGGGCGGAGGACCCGCTGGCGCCCATGGGAGACGCGGCCGTCGCCGGCGGCAGTGGCGGCGCGGTCGCCGCCACGACGGGGAACGGCACGCAGGACTACTCGGGCTCGGCATGGCTCGTGGCCATCGGCGCGGTGCTGTGCATGGTGGGTGGTGGCATCGCCTCGCGCCTGCGGAGGCCGGCATGAGCGCCCGGGCCCGGCGCCGCACCAGGGTGGCGCCCTACCTGCCCTCCGCCCGCCGGTCGGTCGGCGCGACCGTGCTGCTGCTCCTTGCGATCATCCTCTTGCTCGGCGGGATGGACCGCGGCAGCGGCGCGGCGGCGGCCGATGATCCCGTGCCGGTGGTCCTGAAGGGCGAGGGCACGTGGGGCCCGTACCGGGAGCTGGTGCCTTGGCAGGACGCCCTCTACGGGGCGGAGGCGCCGATCGACCTGCAGTACACCTCGACCGGGTCGCAGCTCGGCCGCCAGGACTTCCTGGCCGGGAACTTGGACTACGTCCTTTCCGGCGTCCCGTTCTCCGATGCCGAGCTGGCGCAGCTGAAGGGTGGCAAGGGATCGCTGATCGACGTGCCCATCCAGGTCGAGGCCATGTCGTTCCTGCTGGCGGTGCCCACCGAGGGCTTCGAGAGCCTCGACCTGGTGTGCGACCCGTACGACCCGGACACGCCGGACCCCGACGCCTGCATCGTCCGGACCCCCTACGACGGGCCGATCCGGGTGCCGAACGAGAACCTGGCGGCCATGGCGTTCCGGTACGCCGGGTCCGGTGACCTCCCCGCCAACAGCTGGAACCACCCCGACGTCCTGGCCGCGATGGACGTCCCGAACTTCACCCTGCCGTTGCAGGCCGGGCCGGCACCGGTGATGCGCTCCGAGCCGTCGGGCACCAACTACTTCCTGCAGCTGTTCGCCAAGGAGGCAGCCCCCACCACCTGGGCCGGCCTGAAGGCATCGGACAGCGCGGTCCAGTGGGAGCCGATCACCGAACGGCTGCCACGCCTCGCCGGCGCGAGCCGCCAGGGCGTGGACCAGCAGTCGCTGCAGCTCGGCCTGGCCGGCGCCGATCCGGTGTCGGGCGGCATCACCAGCTTCTCGAAGGGGATCATGGCCGACGTGCCGCCGTCCGCGAAGGGTGCCGTCGCGGAAGCGTTCCCGACCACCAAGACGGTGGTCATCGAGGTGCAGAACGGCGCGGGGGAGTGGGTGGCACCGACGCCCGAGACCATCTCCAAGGCGGTCGAGCTCGGCGGTGATGCACCGCTCCACGCCCTCACCAACGAGGACGCCGGTGCCTACCCGCTGGTGTGGGTGAACCACCTCTACGCCCCGGCGAAGGGGTTGTCCGCCGAGAAGACCGAGGCGCTCGCCACCACCATCCGATACCTCGCGACCGACGGCCAGTCGGCGGCGGCGCCCGTCGGCGAGGGGAAGCTGTCCACGGCGCTTGTGGCCAAGGCCCTGCAGGGGGCCGACGCCCTCGTGGCGTCGAACTGCGTGGGCAGCGACCGCAAGATCGTGACCTCGAGCGATCCCGGTCCGTACGCGCCCGACCTCCCGGGGATGAAGGCGATCGGTCCCATGAAGCACTGCGAGACCGTCGGAGCCACCACCACGACGACCGCAGCGACCACCACCACCGTGGCGCCCTACGTCCCTGACACCACGCCGTACTTCGATCCGGGCGTCACCGACCCGGGGACCTTCGACGACGGCTCGTCGCTCGGCGCCGGTGACGGCGGCGCGACCACTGAGACGACCGCGCCGGCCAAGCCCACCACCACCGTCGCGCCCACCACCTCGACCACCATCGACGAGCCCCGGCGGCCAACCTCGCCATGCCCCTGCCGTCGGGAGCGCCGAGCGGCTACGACCGGCTCGCTGCGCTCCTCATGGGGGCGTCCGGGCAGCTCGCGTTCGGTCCGGCGATCCGGCGCCTGTTCCTGGTGCTGTTCCTGTGACGATCCTCGACGAGCGCCCGCCACCTCCGGCGCCGCCGCCGAGCGTGCCCGAGGCACCGCCCGCCGATGCTGCGGCGCCCGCCGCTGCTGGGGCGCGGCAGCAGGGTGGTGCCGAGGCGGTGCTGCGCGCCCTGGTGGTCCTCCTGCTGGCGTCGATCGTCGCCGTCGCGATCTGGAAGGCCTTCGACCAGATCGCCACGCCAGCGATGTACCGGGCCCGCCAGCACCACCTGGCCGCCGACTTCGCCGAGCAGCGCGCGGGGCTCCGACCGGGCCAGGCCGCCGCCGTCCTCCAGATCCCCGGCATCGGCGCGAACCTCGTCGTGGTCCAGGGATCTGGCGCCCGCCACCTGCGGGATGGCCCTGGCCACCGGCCCGAGACACCGGTCCCGGGCAAGCGCGGCAACTCGGTGATCGAGGGCCATCGCACCCGGTGGGGCGGGCCCTTCGGCGACCTCTCCAAGCTGGTCCCCAAGACGCGGATCATCGTCATCAACCGGTCCGGCGTCCCGGCCGAGTACCGCGTCGCCACGGTGAAGCGGGTGAAGCGAGCGGACCTGCCTCGCTACCTCGCCCCGTCGCGGGACTACCGGGTCACGTTGGTGACCCAGGCGGGTGGGGCGCTGTCAGATGACCGGCTGGTGGTCCAGGCTCGTGCCGGCACGAACGTCCGCCGCCCCCGCCAGGACGTCCTGCCCGCCACCGACCCGCCGACGAGCAGCCCGGTGCCGGCGCTGCTCCTCGGTGCGCTCTGCGTGTGCGGCGCGATCCTCGCGTGGGTGCGGTTGCGGACGGACCATCGGACGAGCTCCTTGCTGCTGGTGGTCGTCCCGTTGGGCGCCATGGCCCTCCTGGCGTTCCTGATGGCGGTCGACATCGCCCTGCCGCCCCTCCTCTAGCGACGCGGCCCGCCAGCGCTACCGATCGGCGAGCGGGGTGCCGAGCCCGCCGCGCAGGAGCTCCTCGACCGACGCGAAGGCATGGGCGGCCAGCCACAGGCGCAGGAGGTGGCGTCGCTCCGCAGGATCCGGGTCGTCCTCGTAGGCCTCGCGCGCGTGCAGGATGCGGGCGTTGTTGAGGAGCTGCACGTCGCCGGGCTCGAACGCCATCTCCAGGTGGTTGGCCGGGTCGTCAGCCAAGGACTCGAGCAGGGCCATGGCCTCGAGCTGCTCGGCGGTGAGGCGCGGCGCGTCCGGGTGCTGCTGGGATGCCCGCACGTACCAGCCGATGTAGAACACGCGGACCTCCCCGCCCACCTCGGCGAACGGCGCCAGCTCGAACCAGGCGGGCTCTCCGGGGAGCTGCTCGCCCTGGCGGTCCCATGGCAACGGCCGCAAGAGCACCTCGTACAGGTCCGGCCGCTGCTCGCGCAGCTGGGCGACGATGGCGCCGGTGCTGGCGATGCGGCTCTCGCCGCCGCTCCGTCCCTGGTGCAGGCAGAGGAGCCCGATGATGTCGGCGCCGTCGGTGTGGAACTCCTGGCGGAGGTTGGTGCGGTAGCGACGGGCGCGGCTCGGGTCGGGCAGGCGTTCGTCGCGGATGTGGGTGAGCAGGTCGCCCGCCTTGTTCTGGCCCACGGGCGTGCCGAGGTGGGTGCCGAGGGCGACGAAGGCAAGCGCCGCCTCGTGCTCGTCGAGCTCGTCGATCGGCAGCCCGCGCACCAGCACGAAGCCAAGCTCGGTGGCCAGCTCCTGGTTCCACGCTCGGTGATCTCGGGGCGAGCGCTGGCAGCGGCACGTCCTCATGGAAGCTCTACCAGAGCCTCGTGCGGCGAGCGACCGGGCGACCGTCACCAGCTCGCGGCGTTGCTCATCGTCCAGCTGACCTGCCAGGACGGGTCTGCTCGGCGACCACGGTGGTCCAGGCCGTGAACGCGGGCGCTGGTGCAGGTGCTGGTGCTGGTGGTCAAGCACGAGGCTTCAGCAGTAGCCGGGGCGGCTGTGCCGGCGGGGGCCCGGCCCAGGTCACGGCGGCGGGCTCGGGGGCGCAGCAGACCGTGCCGCCGCCCTCGGTCACGACCTCGTTGGTGAGCTGCTCCGAGTCGCCGGTCTTGACGTACCACTCCCACCGGGCGCCGTCGGGGTCCGGGTCACCCAGGTCTCGACCTTGGTGGTGTAGCAGCAGATGGTGTCGTCGATGCCGGTGGTCTCGAGCCCGTCGGCGGCGAGCCGGCGCTCGGCCTCGACCTCGGCGGCGGACTCGGTCTCGACGCCGAGGTGGTTGATCGTGCCGCCCTCGGCCGCCTCGAACAGGACGAGCTTGAGGGGCGGATCCGCGATGGCGAAGTTGGCGTAGCCGGGCTTGCGCTTGGCCGGCTCGGTGGCGAAGAGCTTGGCGTAGAACTCGACGGCGGCGTCGAGGTCCGTGACGTTGAGGGCGAGCTGGAGACGGGACATGGGATCCTCCGGTAGACTCATCGATGGTTGTCGATGCCTGCATCGTGGCAGACACATCGACACCTGTCAATGTGTTTCTCGGAGGTCGACCGTGGACGAACCGATCGCAGCGTGCTGTACGCCGGTCACTGCCGGTGCCATGGAGGAGCAGGAGGCCGTGGAGCTGGCCGGCCTGCTGAAGGCGCTCGCCGATCCGGCGCGCCCTGCGACTGCTCTCGCTCATCGCCAGCTGATGGCGGTGAGGCCTGTGCTCGCGACTCCGTCGAGCCGATCGGGCGCTCGCAGCCCACGGTGTCGCACCACCTGTCGCTCATGGTCGATGCTGCTGATCACCTGCGAGAAGCGCGGGCGTGCGTCGCCTGGTCCCGGAGCGGATGACGGCCATCCGCGACGCGCTCGCGCCTGGGGCCCCCGTCAGCGCCTGACCGGCGCCACGCCGAGCTCGGCCAGCAGCGCGAGCACCCGGCGGTCGATCTCGTCGCGGATCGGTCGGACGGCCTCGATGCCCAGGCCGGCGGGATCGTCGAGCGCCCAGTCCTCGTAGCGCTTGCCCGGGAAGATCGGGCAGGTGTCGCCACAGCCCATGGTGATCACCACGTCCGATGCCCGCACCGCGGCCTCGTCGAGCTTCTTGGGTCGGGCGCCTGCGGCGCGCAGGTCGATGCCGACCTCCGCCATCGCCTCGACGACCGCCGGGTTGAGGTCGTCGGCCGGCGCCGAGCCTGCCGAGCGCACGACGACCCCCTCGCCGCCGTGGTGGGCGAGGAGCGCGGCGGCCATCTGGGATCGTCCAGCGTTGTGGACGCACACGAACAGGACCTCGGGGCGGCGGTCTGGCTCAGGCATCGGAGGGCTCCACGTGGTCGGGGTAGAAGAGGCGCACCAGGCCGAAGGCGAGCACCGCGCCGACCAGCTGCATGGCGATGAACATGGGCGCCGACGATGGCGCGATCCCGGCGAACGTGTCGGAGAACGTCCGGCCGACGGTGACCGCCGGGTTGGCGAAGCTGGTCGACGACGTGAACCAGTAGGCGCCGCCGATCCACGCGCCGACGGCGAAGGGCACCACGTTGGCCCGCCCGGTGCGGACGCACCCCTGGATGAGCAGCAGCAGGGTGACCGTCGCGACCACCTCGGAGAGCCACAGCGCGCCGGAGGATCGCACCGTGGTGGAGCGCTCGATGGCCGGGAGGTCGAACATCACGTTGGCGAGCACGGCGCCGAGGCAGGCGCCGATCACCTGCACCACGACGTAGAGGCCGGCATCCCGGGTGCTGGTGGTCCCCAGCGCCCGGTCGAGCAGCGTCACCACCGGGTTGAGGTGGGCGCCCGACACCGCCCCGAACATGAGGATGAGCCCGATCAGCGCCCCAGCCGTGGCTGCCGTGCTCTCCAGGAGCTGCAGGCCGACGTCGCCGCTCGAGAGCCGGCTCGCCGCATGCCTGACCCGACGACGGCCATCACGAGCAGCCCGGTGCCGAGCCCTCGGCCGCGAGCTGTCGGGTGAGGTCGAGGCCCAGCACGCCGGTGCCCGTCTCGGGGGCGACGGCGAGGGCCTCGTCGTCGAGCAGCGGGCCATCGGGGTGCTCGCTCACGACGCGACCGCCGTGATGCGCTCGTCGAGCTCCTGCACGGCGGCGTCGAACGCCGATGCGGTCCCGGCCGGTACGGGGTCCGGGACGGACCAGTGCAGCCATCCAGCCGCCTCGCCGACCTCCTCGTGCGCGCGATCGCACACGGTGATCACCAGGCGAGGTCGCACCTCGACGTCGGCCAGGTCGAGCGGCGCGGCCCCCTCAGGTCCAGGCTGCCCGGCAGTGCCGCGGCCAGGGCGCCGGGGTGCACCTCCGCAGCCGGGTGCGTGCCCGCCGCGCCAGCCGCCGCCCCGGTGCGCTCCCGCCACAGCGCGGCGGCCAGCTGCGATCGGGCGGAGCTGGCGGTGCACACGAAGAGGCCGGGCCGCGCAGGGCTGGTCGGGAGACCAGCTCCTCCGGCGTCGCGCCGGAGGTGGACGTAGCGCCGGCGCCCGTCCCCGCTCGAACGCGACCGCTCGACCAGGCCGGCGCGCTCGAGCACGTCGAGGTGGTGGGCGAGCAGGTTCGACCCGATGCCGAGGGCCCGTGCGAGCTCTTGGGGCGAGCGGTCCCCGATCAGGAGCTCATCGACGAGCGCGAGCCGCGCTTGATCGCCGAGGGCGGCGTGCCGGGCGGCGCGCCGCGCGCGTTCGGCGTGGTCGTCAGAGGCCATGGCGTCACCCTATGGATCACCAGGAACTAAGTCAACAAACGTTGAGCTAGTGGTCGATCTGTGCAGGTCACCGGGCCGCTCCCGGGTGCCGTTGGCCGCTGGGTGAACGGCGGCCGAAGGCTGCGACAACAGGTCCGGGGATCCCTTGAGGGCGCTGCCCGGGCTCTGGTCGAGTAGCGCCAGGCGCCATCCGGGTGCCGTTCCGAGAGGGAATTCCAGAAAGGAACTCGGGTGCACAAGCATCTCCGCGCTCTGGTCGCAGCAGGAGGCGTCGCCATGGCGCTGGGCCTCGCTGCCACCCCGGCCTTCGCCGGGTCCATCACGTCCCCGTCGTCCAACCCCTACACGGTGCCGGGGGACGCCACCGGGACGCCCCAGTCGTTCACCATCACCGCGAGCGGCTTCACCGCGGGCCAGCAGGTGTACGTCGAGCAGTGCGACGGCGTCGCCTCGACGACCTCCGGCTGGAACCCGACCGAGCACTGCGACCTGGGCACCTCGCCCTCGCCCAAGACCGCCGACAGCAGCGGCAACGTGACCTTCACGGCCAACGACCCCAACTGGGGCTTCACGCCGTTCAAGGGCCTGAGCCCGCAGGGCCTGTTCACCTGCGGCGCCCCCGCGGACACCGACCCCAACGACGGCATCCCGTACTTCGAGAACTGCCAGGTCCGGGTGTCGTCCTCGAACACCGCGGTCACCGCCGACCAGACGTTCTTCACCATCACCCTGCCCGACGCGGCCACCCCGCCGCCGTCGACGCCGGAGGCCCCCTACGCCGTGATGCTGCCGCTCGGTGCGGTGGTGGCGGTCGGTGCCTACTTCGGCATCAAGAAGCTCCGCGCCGACCAGCCCACCGACCAGGTCGCGGCCTGAGGCCCACGAGATCCCAAGGAGATCTGACATGAAGCGCATCCACAAGCTCGTCCTGGTGGCCGCGGCTGCCGGTGGCCTCCTGGCCTCCGCCAACCCCGCGGGCGCCACGCCCGGGCCTCCCACCGGCTACGGGTCCGACGGCCAGGCCGACCTGGTGGTGGGCGGTGGCTCGGACACCACCTACCGGGCCATGGTCGCCCTCACCGACCTCTACAACGGCTCGCCTGGCTGCACCGTGAACACCGCGGTCGGGCCAGACCTGAACAAGTGCGTCTACAGCGCCAACGCGGCGGACCCCGAGGACAAGAACAGCCAGGGCAACTACGACCACGACACCATCGCCCAGGCCAACCCCACCGGCTCTGGCGCCGGCGTGTCGTCGCTCAACAACTACCCGGGATCGGCTGCGTCGGTGGCCTACGCGGGCACGAGCGGCAACGTCGACTTCGCCCGTTCTTCGGCAGGGCCCAAGACCAGCGGTGGCAAGATCTCCGGCGGCAACGAGCTCTCCGGCGACACGTTCTGGGGCTTCGCCCAGGACGGCCTCGAGGTCATGAGCTTCGAGTCCAAGGGCGCCTACATCCAAGGCGTCGGCGGATCGGCCATCACCCCGAACGAGCTCTACAAGATCTGGAACTGCGAGTACACCCGCTGGGCCCAGGTCCCGAGCCTCGGCATCACCGCCGGCAGCGCCAACGATGGGCCCATCGTGCCGTGGGGCATGAACTCCAGCTCCGGCACCTACGGGACGTTCAACAGCTACCTCCAGACCAACGGCGGCGCTCCCGCCAACTGGGCGGCCAACGGCCAGAGCTGCGTGCGGTTCTTGGGCTCGTCGTCGAGCTCCGCCCCGTTCGAGAACGACATCAAGCCGCTGTTCAACTACGTCGGCGCCAACCTGACGACGACCGACAGCGAGTCGATCAACAACCCGAACAACTGGATCTGGTGGGGCTCGTTCGGCGAGCTCAGCTCGTTCAGCTACAAGAGCAACTACCAGTACCCGGTGGGCACCGGGAACACCTGGAACGCCATCCCGCTCCCGGTGAACGGCTCGATCCCGAGCTCCTCGAAGATCCTGGCCAACACGTACCCCATCGGCCGGACGCTGTACCACGTCACCAAGAACACCGATGCGGACTGCCCCGGCTCGACCAACCCCGGCGACGCCTGCAACTTCACTGGCAACCCCGGCCCGACCCTGCCGAGCGGCACGGGCACGGACCTCAACGTGACCGGTGCGGACTCCGGCAAGGGCGGCGCCGTGCGGGAGTTCACCCGCTGGCTCTGCCGCTCGGGCACCGCAGCCCAGGCCATCGATCCCTACACCGGCAAGAACTATGCCGGTGAGATCACCACCGCCATCAACGGCGCCGGGTTCACCGTGGTGCCGGCCGGCCTGCGCTCGTCGGGCTCGTCCTGCCAGGTCAAGTCCTGACCTGGTGAGGGTCGGCTGGGCGCCGATCCATCCACACCCAGAGAGGAGGGTCCCTTCGGGGGCCCTCCTCCGCGTCCCGCCCCGGCTCGCCTGGATCGGTGTGGAGCCGTGCGTGGCGCAGGCGTAGCCTCGGGGTGGGCGAACGAAGGTGATGAGGATGCGACCTTGCGGAGGGGCAAGGGGGACCATCTGGTGGGGCCACGCCGTGCGGGGGTGGTGCGCGCTCGCGCTGGCCCTCGGCGCCGTGGTCGCGCTCCTCGCGCCCGCGTCGCCGGCGCTCGCCGCCGGGTCGGGCCCCCCGGGCGCCCCTCGTTCCCTCGTGGTGACCTCCGGCGATGGCTCCCTCACCTTCAAGTGGTCGGTGCCCGCCAGCGCCGGTGCGGGCATCACGGGCTACGTCGTGACGCCCACCGTCGATGGGGTGGCGGGTGCCGAGCGGACCTTCGGCACGTCGTCGACGATCCAGGTGGTCGACGGGCTCCCGAACGGATCGAGCGTCTCCCTCGCGGTGGCGGCGATCGGCCCCGGTGGTCGGGGGCCGGCCGCCTCGATCGGGCCCACCACCGTCGGCCTCCCCGGCAAGCCCCCGTTCCCTGGCGCCACCTCCGGCGACGGCTCGGCCACGGTCAGCTGGTGGGCCGCCGCCCCCAACGGCTCGCCCATCACCGGCTACGTGGTGACCCCCTACCTCGGCACGACGGCGTTGGCGCCCAGGACGTTCGCCACGCCCGCCCGCACGCAGGTGATCACCGGGCTCACCAACGGGTCGACCTACACGTTCCAGGTCGCTGCCGTGAGCGCGGTGGGCACCGGTCCCGCGGCCGCCACCGCGGCGACCACCGTCGGCCTTCCCGGTGCGATCACCAGCCCCAAGCTCACCTCGGGCGACGGCGCCGTGACCCTGTCGTGGACCGCGGCGCCAGGCAACGGCTCGCCGATCACCGGGTACGTGGTCACCCCCTACTTGGGATCCACCGCCCTGGCCCCCACCACGTTCGCCTCGGCGGCCACGACCCAGGTGGTGGGCGGGCTGGCGAACGGCAGCAGCTACACGTTCAAGGTCGTGGCCCAGAACGCGGTCGGCGCCGGGCCGGCCGTCACCACCGCGGCCGTCACCGTCGGCCTGCCGGGCACGACCGCCTTCCCCACCGCCGTCCCCGGCGACGGCACCGCCAAGGTGTCGTGGTGGGGCGCGCTCGGCAACGGCAGCCCGATCACGGGCTACGTGGTCACGCCCTACGTCGGCTCCCAAGCCCTCGCCCCGCGCACCTTCTCGTCGACGGCCACCACCCAGACCATCACCGGTCTGGCGAACGGCACCGCCTATACGTTCAAGATCGCCGGGGTGAACGCCGTCGGCACCGGCCCGGCGTCTACGACGGCGGCGATGACGGTCGGGACGCCGGGGATCCCCACGAAGGTGACCGCCGTCGCCGGCCCGGCCGGGTCGGGCACCGCCACCGTGTCGTGGGTGCCCGCCACTGGCACGTGGTCCGCGACGACCAGCTACCGGGTCACCCCGTACGCCGGGCCCACGGCGCTCCCGGTGCGGTCGTTCGACGCCACGGCGACGACCCGGACGATCACCGGGCTCGCCGCCAACGCCTCCTACGCCTTCAAGGTGACCGCGGTGAACGCCGTCGGGCCGGGCCTGCCCTCGGCGGCCTCCACCTCGGTCGCCCTGGTGGCCGGGCTGCCCGGCGCCCCGACGGACGCGTCCGCCGCGGCTGGCGACCGCCAGGCGGTGGTGCGCTGGACGCCGCCGGCGTCGACCGGTGCCGTGCCGCTCGTCCGCTACCTGGTCACGCCCTGGGCCGGCTCGACGTCGCTGGCCCCGACCATCGCCGGGCCTTCGGCGACCCAGGTGGTCGTGGCGGGCCTGGCGAACGGGACCTCGTACCGCTTCACGGTGGCAGCGGTGAACGCCGTCGGCAGCGGCACGGCCTCGACGTCCACCGGCGCCGTCGTACCGTTCGGCCCCCCGACCGCACCGGGCACGCCCACCGCCGTCGGCTACCGCGGCTCGGTCATGCTCACCTGGACGGGACCGGCTGACGCCAACGGCGCCCCGGTCAGCGGCTACGTCGTCACGCCTTCGGTCGATGGGGTCGACCAGCCCCCGATCCACTTCGACGATCCCTCGACCCAGGAGCTGGTCGAGGGCCTCGCCGACGGCGTGGCCTACCGGTTCCGGGTGGCCGCCGTGAACGCTGCCGGCACCGGCGACCCGAGCGCCGCGTCCACTGCCACCACGACCCTCGTGGCCCCGGAGCCGACCCCGGGCACCATCGACGTGGTCGGCGACTCGCTCCTGTTCCAGGCCACTGAGAACCGCCGGTCGGAGTTCGCGGGCGAGGGCCAGCCCGACGACACCGACGCCATCACCTACCCGTACATCGGCATGGGGTTCCACGAGGCGCTCCCGGACGAGCGACGGCGCGTGGTCACCGGTGGCCGGCCATCGGCGCTCGTGCTGGCCCTCGGGACCAACGACTCGAACCCTGACAACGGCGGATGGACCACCGCCGACCTGGCCGACTACCGAGCGATGCTGCACCTCCCCAGCCCGGACGCCTGCGTGGTCGTCGTGCTGCCCGGGCTCGGTGAGGCCGCCTCGTCGGGCCGCCACGCCAACGAGGCCGTCGCCCGCGCCGACATGGCCCGGCTCGCCGCCGCCCGGCCCAACACCGTGGTCGTGGACTGGCAGGCCGAGGTCGACGCCCACCCCGAGCTGCTCGGCCCCGACGGCGTCCACCTGGCCGAGGACGGCGAGGTGGCGGGCCAGCGCGCCTCGGGCGCGGCGGCCGATGCCTACGCGTCGACCATCTGGCAAGGGGTCGCCCAGTGCCCGCCGGCCACCATCGGACCCGCCCAGGGCTTCCGGAGCCTGGCCAACCCCGTGGCCTTGGCGTTCGACGGCGAGGATCGGGCGCTGCTGGCCGACACGGCGAACCACCGGGTCCTGTCGCTCGAGCCGGGCCACGCGCAGCAGCCGGTGGACTTCGGTCCGCTCGACCTCCCGACCGGCGTCGCCTTCGGGCCCGACGGCAGCGGGTACGTGTCGGACCGAGGCACCGGGCGGGTCCTCCGCCGTTCCCCGGAGGGTGACGTGGCCACCCTGCCCTTCGATGGGCTCGTGGCGCCCGCCGGCCTGGTGGTCAGCTCGGACGGGACGGTCTACGTCGCCGACATGGGGGCGGGCCGGGTCGTGGCCCTCGACGCCAGCGGTGGCCAGCGGACGATCGGGTTCACCGGGCTGGCGTCACCCGTCGGCCTCGCCCTGGAGCCCGACGGGACGCTCCTGGTGTCAGACATGGCGCTCGGCCAGGTGCGCTCGCTCGACCCGGCCGGCCACGAGGAGGTGCTCGACTTCGGCGTGCTCCACGCCCCGGTCGGCGTCACCGTCGGGCCGGACGGCTCGGTCGTGGTCGCCGACGTCGTCGCCAGCAAGGTGCTGGCCCGGCACCCTGATGGCACGGTCGACGACCTCACCCCCGACGGTGCCACGAGCCCGATCTGGGTCGCCTTCGACGAGGACGGCGGCCAGTGGACGGTCGAGTACTCCGAGAGCCGGGTGATCCCGCCCACGAGCTGAGCCGGCGAGCCGCGGGTGGCGGCTCCCTGGCGGTCACACCAGGAGGAGCGCCCCCGCAGCGACCATGGCCGTGCCCATCCCGATCCGCAGCGTGCGTCGGTCCCGGATGATCGTGCCGACGCCGATCCCTGCGGCGTGCAGGGCAGCGGTGGCTGCCAGGAAGCCCGCCACGTAGGCAGCCGGGTGCACCGAGGTCGGCACCTCGGCGCCGTGGGCGTGGCCGTGGGCGATGCCGGCGAGCACGAGCCCGCCGAGGAGCAGCCCGGAGGGGGCTTCGAACGCCCCCGCCACCACCATGCCGAGGACGAGGACCGACGCCACGATCAGGTGCTCGGCGCCGGGCAGCGGCACGCCGGCGATCCCGCCGATCCCGCCGAGCAGCATGCCGCCCAGGAACGCGGCGGGTGCCAGGACGGCCCGCCGGCTGCTGCCGCCAAGGACGGCCACCACGCCGACCGCCACCATGGCCAGCAGGTGGTCCGGGCCGGTGACCGGGTGGGCGAGGCCAGCGCCCAGGCCGCCGGTGCCGTGGCCGATGTGGGCGAACGCAGGTGCCGAGGCGAGGAG
This sequence comes from Acidimicrobiales bacterium, assembly GCA_046331115.1. Lineage (GTDB taxonomy): Bacteria > Actinomycetota > Acidimicrobiia > Acidimicrobiales > Iamiaceae > Aquihabitans. The sequence goes on along the minus strand of JAXLRJ010000021.1, from coordinate 18,212 downwards.
CGGGGCGAGCAGCCCGGCGGCGAGCATGCCGGCGAGGTCGGCGCGGGACGGGCGACGGGCGGAGAGCTGCGACATGGGTTGGGACCCTATGCCCTGGAACCAGGTGGCGCGAACGGACGACAGTGGGGGCATGGAGTGCGAGGCCTGGGCCGAGCCGCTGTCCGCGTGGGTCGACGGGGAGCTCCTTGGCGCGCCCGCAGACGACCTCGAAGCCCACCTCGCCACCTGCGCCGGGTGCCGTGCTGCGGCCGAACGTTGGGGCGACCTGCGGCGGCGCAGCCTCCTCCAGGGTGGCGCGGTGGCCCCCGAGCCGGCCCCCGTCCTGGCGGCGGTGGCGGCCCAACGGCGAGCGGTCGGCCGGACCCTGGCGCTGCGACTCGGCGCCGCAGCCGCCGCCCTCGTGGCCTTCACCGCGGTCGTGGGTGCCCGGTCGAGCTCACCGACGGCTGGCGAGCACCCGCCAGCGCACGTGGCCAGCACGGTCGACGCCTACTCCCGCCAGTTCAGCCAGGGCCGGGTGGTCGTCCCGGTCGGCACCACGGTCACCTGGAAGAACCGGACCAGCACCACCCACGAGCTCGTCAACGAGGTGGCGGCCGGCCAGGTGACCGCCACCTTGGGCCCTGGCCAGGCCGACGCGGTCACGTTCAGCCGACCCGGCACCTATGAGTACCGCTGCGACATCCACCGGGGGATGCGCGGCCAGGTGGTGGTCGAGTGACGGACCTCGTCCGGCGGCGCCTCGCCCGGCGCACCAGCCACCTGGACCTCGAGCGTGCGGACCTCACCGCGGTCCTCCTGCGCGCCCGAGAGGGCGTTCGCGCCGCGGAGACCGCCTTCATCCGGCGCACGATGCCCGACGTCTGGCGGTACTGCGCGCACCTCATCGGCGAGGGGCACGCCGACGACGCCACCCAGGCCACCTACCTCCGGGCCCTGCGGTCGATGCGGACGTTCCGCGGCGAGTCGTCGGCCAAGACCTGGCTCCTGGGCGTCGCTCGCAACACCTGCCTGGACGAGCTGCGCTCGCGGGGCCGCCGCCAGCGGATCGTGGAGAAGGTCGAGGCCCAGCCGCACGACGCGGTGCAGCACGACCGTGACGTGGTCGATCGCTCGCACCTGGCGTCGTCGGTGCGCCTGCTGGACCTCGATCGCCGCGAGGCGTTCGTGCTGACCCAGGTGCTCGGGTACTCCTACGAGGAGGCCGCCTCGGTGCTGCGCTGCCCGGTGGGCACGATCCGCTCGAGGGTGGCGAGGGCCCGCCAGGACCTGGCCTCGACGGTGGGCGCGGACGAGGCGCCGGGCCCGGCAGTGCGGCGCGCCCGATCGATCGGCTGACCGCCGCCGGCGCGAGATCTCGGCGCTTCGGGAACCAAGACGACCGATCGGGCGACCCTTGGACGTATGCACGCATCCGTGAGCCCGACCCTTGGAGGTCTTCGTGCGTCGTCCCATCCTCGCTGGCCTGGTGGCCGGGGCCATCGTCTTCGCCCCGGCAGCTGCTTGGGCCCACGTCACCATCGACCCCGGCACCGCGCCCCAGGGGGCCGCGGACCAGGAGCTCACGTTCCGGGTCCCGAACGAGTCCGACAGCGCCTCCACCACCAGCTGGAGCTGAAGCTCCCCACTGACCACCCGCTGCTCGGCGTGCACGTGGCCTCCACCCCGGGGTGGACCGCCAAGGTCGAGACCACCAAGCTCGCCACGCCGGTGAAGACCGACGACGGCGAGATCGACGAGGTGGTGAGCCTCATCACCTGACCGGCGGCGAGATCGGGCCGGGCGAGTACGGCGACTTCCGGATCATCGCCGGGGAGCTGCCCGACGACGTCGACCAGGTCGAGTTCAAGGCCATCCAGACCTACGACGATGGCTCCGAGACCTCGTGGATCGAGGACCCGGCGCCTGAGGGGGCCGAGGAGCCCGAGCACCCGGCGCCCGTCCTCGAGCTGACCTCGGCGTCGGACGGTGACACCAGCTCGTCGTCGTCCGGCGCAGCCGAGGACTCGAGCTCGTCGTCGAGCTCGGGGGCGAAGGTCACGGTCGGCGTGCCGCAGGACGACGTCGACCAGGCGAAGACCTGGCGCTGGCCGGGATCGCGGTCGGGGCCATCGCCCTGATCGTCGCCATCGGTGCACGGTCGTGGCTCGGCGAGGAGACGCGCCGAGCCAATGAGGGGCATGGTTGCGCCGCCAAGGGCTCACGGCGGCGCAACCACGCCTCGCTCTCGAGGGTCTGCGCCCGGTCCATGACCCGCGGCCGGCGCCGGGCGCGGCCAGCTCGTCGGGATCGAGCGCACGGGGGCGTCGACCACGATCGTGCCCGCTCGTTGGAAGCGCAGGACGAGCCGCACGTGGTCACCGACCCGCAGGCGTCGCCGGAGGCCCGACAGCATGACGTGCCGCAGCCCTGGGGCGAAGTAGGTGGTGTGCTCGGGCGGCAGGGCGACCGACGCGACCTGGCGCATGAGCGTCCGGCCCTGGGCGTCGCGGCCGTTGACGTGCAGCGTCGCAGTGGCGGCGTCCGGCGTGCGGATGGCCACGAGCCGGTCGGGTCGCGTGGTGCCGTTGTCGATGGCGAGCCGCACCGCCGCCACGGGTGCGACCGGGCGGTCGATCGACGCGCCGATCACCCGCAGGTGCCCAGACGGCCGAGGAGCGTCGTGCGATGCCGGCGTCGGTGCCTGCGTGCTGCAGGCGCTCAGCGCGAGCGTGGCGAGCAGGATGGCGCGGGACCGTGCGCCGGGATGTGCAGGGCGGTTCGTTCGCACCCTGAGGAGGTCGTCCGCGGTGCGCTGATGGTTCCGACGCTCGTCATCGCTCGATGCGCGTCATCCAGGAACCGGGGTGGCTCCGTAGGGAGGGCATGCACCTCTCGATGGTTCGTCGCGCCGCTGCTGTCGTCCTGGTCCCCCTGGCCGTCGCCATCGGCGCCACCGCCTGCCAGCCGACGTCGGGCCCTGCCACCGTCCCCTACGTCGACCCGGCTCGCTACGCCGGCACCTGGTACGAGATCGCCAGCGTGAAGCAGTTCTTCTCGATCGGCCTCGTCGGCACCACCGCGACCTACACGGTCCGGCCCGACGGGTCGATCAAGGTGGTGAACGCCGGCCGGTACCTGACCAAGGACGGCCTGACGTCATCCATCACCGGCTCCGCGGTGCCGGTCGACGCCACGAACAGCCGCCTGAACGTCTCGTTCGCCGGCACCCCGTCGTCCTCGGGGGCCGGCAACTACTGGATCGTCGACCTCGACCCCGCCTACCAGTGGGCGATCGTCAGCGACCCGACCGGCAAGAGCTGCTACCTGCTCACCCGGACGAAGTCCGTGCCCGACGACGTGCGGGCCGAGCTGCTGGCACGGGCCAAGGCCAAGGGCGTCGACACCACCAACGTCACCCCGACCTCCCAGCCCTGACCCCGCAGGTCTCGTCGCCTCGCTACCGGGGCGTCGGGCGGTGACCCACCGGGCCCTGGCAGGCTGGGGCGATGCGTCGCACCCGGACCGCCGTCGTCGCCGTGGCCCTGGCCTGTGCCGTGGTCGCCCTGTCGGCCTGCGAGCCGCCGCCGCGGTGGACGAAGGTGAAGGTCGACGGCTACCAGCCGGTGTCGCACACCACCGTCGAGAGCCTGCAGGCTGATCAGGGCCCAGCCACGGTCCACCCCCTTTCGGGCAAGCCCTACCTGGTCTACGGCGGCGAGATCATCGACAAGTCGTTCACCGACGATGGCTGGAACCACGTCGGCGACCCCGACTCGCTCGACGGGTTCACCGTGTACCCGTACCAGGCGGCCGATGCCGCCGACGGGAAGATGTTCCACGTCGTCACGCCCCGCAACCGGTCGTTCCGGTACGTGCACCCGCTCGACCCGGGCGAGGAGATGAACAACTCGTTCGCCGCCATCTCGCCCGACGGCCAGTGGCTGGTCGCCGGCGAGTGGGACACCCAGACCCGGCTGCTGATCTTCCCGATGCCGATCCTGAACCACGCCTACCCGTCAGGTGGGGGCGCGCTGCCGCTCGCCGGCAAGCTCGCCCTCGCCTCGCCGCTCTCGCAGGTGCAGGGCTGCGACTTCGTGACCGACACCCAGCTGGTGTGCTCGGTCGACGACGCCACCAAGCGCCTGGTCCGCCTGGACCTCCCGGCGGCGCTCGACGGCACCGACACCACCGCCACGGTCACGACGATCGGGAAGATCCCGACGTTCAGCAGCTGCGCCCCGAACGAGCGAGGCGGCTACGAGGCCGAGGGCGTCGACTTCGACGTCGAGACCCAGCTCCTGCGCGTCCAGGTCATCCCGCCGCCGTTCTGCTACGTCCACACCGACCAGTACACCTACCGCCGCCTGGTCCCCCCAGCCTGAGGTCGGGCTCGCCTCGAACGACGAAGGCCCCGGTCGTGCGACCAGGGCCTCCTCATGAGAGCGGGTGAGGAGAATCGAACTCCCGTATTCAGCTTGGGAAGCTGCCAGGGGAGCGAAGCGACCTCATGTGGCGTCTGCCATGGGAGGACATCAGCTTCCCCGGGTGATTGGAGCGGGTGAGGAGAATCGAACTCCCGTATTCAGCTTGGGAAGCTGATGTTCTACCATTGAACTACACCCGCGAGACCCCCAGCGACCTGGGGTTTTGCGGCTCCGGAGCAGGTTGGTGGCGAGTGCCGGTGGCCTCCGCCGGAGCGCAGGGGAGCGTAGCCGAGCGGCCTCTGCCGTGACAGCCCGCTGCCCGCGAGCGAGCGCCCGCCTCGGTTCGCAGGCCGCGTCGGGCGCACCGAGCTCAGCCGGTGTAGGTGGCTGTCCCGTCCACTGGGGTGGCAGGCGTGGCGCCTGGGCTGCCGGTCGGGGACGTGGTCGTGGTGGAGCTGCCGCCGCCCGGGGCGGCCTTGGCGAGGCAGGTGCCGGTGGCCGGTGCTGCGGTGGCAGCGGTGAAGGCTCGGGGAGCGTCGACGCCTGCGGCACGGACGTCGATGCGGGCGAGGGACTGGCCGCGCAAGGCGACGGCGGGGAGCTCGAGGTGCCCGTTGGTCGAGGTGGCCTGGAGGGTGGTGCGGTCGGCGGCGGCTTGGGTGCCTTCGCCGATGCGGTCGATGGTGACGTCGTAGGTGCCGTCGGGGAGGCCGTCGACCACGACGGGCACGGACAGGTCCTGGGCGTCGGTGAGCTTCGAGTGCCAGGCGCTGACGAGCAGGGTGGTGCGGTCCGCGTCGTGGGCGGCGGTGGCCCAGGTGCCGGCCAGGCCGTCGGGCACGGTGGCGGACACCTGGGTGGCGGGCAGGTCGGTCCACGCCCGGAACGGCGCGTCGTCGACGCCGCTCGGGTGGCCGAGGTAGAGGGCCCGGTCGATGCCGGCGTCCTGCATGACCGAGAGCGATGCGGCATCGAACGACGCGGTCTCGCAGGTGCCGAACCGGTCGTCGCGCCCGGCGGACAGCGCCCACTCGGAGACCACCAGCTCCTGGTCGGGGAACTCGGCCCGCCACCGCTCGGCGAGGGTGCGGTAGTCGTCCGGTGATGCGTCGGGGTTGCGGCCGATCAAGAGGCGGGGCGCCGCCTGCTCGGGGAACTGGGCGCCCTGCAGCGGGTTGTTCGGGTACAGGTGCACGGACGCGAAGTCGATGGCCAGGCCGAGCTTGGCGGCCTCGTCGATGACCCGGCGGCCCCAGGTGGTCCCGCCGTTGCCCATGATCCGCTCGGTGGCGCCGGCGCCGAACGCCGCGTCGGCCTTGGCGGCGAGGGCCTCGGCGGTCGCCCGGTCGTAGCCGTTCGCCTGCTCGAGCATCGTGGCCAGGTCGCCGTACACGGAGCCGAACGACCACGGCGAGAACGACGCCGGCATGCCGACGTGGATGTCGGTCCCGCTGTCCGCCTCCGCCTTCTGGAGGGCGCCGACGAGCGATGGGAGGTTCCCGGCGATGTACTCGTCGAGGGTCCCCACGTAGCCGTGGCCGGCCGAGGGGTTGCCGGGATCGATCGGGATGTCCGGCTCGTTCCAGAGCTCGAACCAGCGCATCGGCTCCTTGCCGTCCTTCACCCGGTCGGTCACCAGGGCGGCGAACAGGTCGTCGAGGAAGGCGCGGTAGCCGGCGACGTCGGTGGGCGGCCCCTTGGGTTGGCCGTCGCGGGCGAAGCAGGGCGGCACGTAGGAGAGCGACAGGATCGGGCGGGCGCCGCGGGCGGTGACGGCATCGATCCACGAGGTGAAGTAGGCGATCGACGCGGGCGAGATCGTCTTGGTGGTGCAGTCGAAGTCGAGGAAGTCGTAGTCCGACATCACGTGGCGGAAGGTCGTGGGGGCGATGTCGTCGAACGCGGTGGCGATCCGCTCGGCGTCGTCCCGGCCGTGGACGCCGACCAGGTCCCGGTCGATCGGCCGCACGACCTGGCCCACGTCGACCACGAGCGGCGGGGCCACCGCCTGCGTGGGCGCGGCGCCGGTCGTGGCGAGCCCGGTGGATGCGACGGCGAGCAGCGCCCCGACCCCGGCCACCGCTCGAGCGGCGCGGTTGCGCCGGCGTCCCCCCACCCCTGCGTGCACACCGCGACAGTACCGGTGGGGGCGGTGCCGGTTCGGGCCGGAGCCGGCCCGGGTGGCACGCTGGTGGGCATGGCATCGGTCATCGAGCCCCGGCTGGAGGGCACCGTCCGCGTCGCAGATGGCCGGCGGCTCGGCTTCGCCGAGTTCGGCCGCCCGGGCGGGCGCACCATCGTCTGGCTCCACGGCACCCCCGGCGCCCGCCGCCAGGTGCCTGAGGAGGCCCGCGCCTTCGCCGACCGCAACGGCCTGCGCATCATCGGCATCGACCGTCCCGGCATCGGGGCGTCGTCGCCGCACGTGTACGACCAGATCCTGGGCTTCACCGAGGACCTCGAGGTGCTGCTCGATCGGCTCGGCGTCGACGACGTGGCCGTGATCGGCCTCTCCGGCGGTGGCCCCTACGCCCTCGCCAGCGGCTACGCCATGCCCGACCGGGTCAAGGCGATCGGCGTGCTCGGCGGCGTGGCCCCCACGGTCGGCGACGACGCCATCGGTGGTGGGCTCGTGGCCCTCGGCCGCCTCGCCGCCCCCTTCGTCCGGCTGGCACGGGTGCCGATCGGCATCGGCCTCACCGGGGCGATCCGGATCGTGAAGCCCGTCGCCTCGCCGCTGCTCGACCTCTACGCCCGCTTCTCGCCGCCGGGCGATCGGGCGCTGCTCGGCCGGCCCGAGTTCAAGGCCATGTTCCTCGACGACCTCCTGAACGGCAGCCGCAAGCAGATCTCGGCGCCGATGTCGGACGTGCTGCTGTTCTCCCGGCCCTGGGGCTTCGACCTGGCCGACGTGAAGGTGCCGGTGCGCTGGTGGCACGGCGACGCCGACCACATCGTCCCGTTCGCCCACGGCGAGCACGTCGTGTCGCGCCTGCCCGACGCCCAGCTCGAGGTGCTCCCGGGCGAGAGCCACCTCGGCGGCCTCGGGGTGGCCGAGGACATCCTCACCACCCTGCTCGACGTCTGGGACGACGCCCGCTGAGCGCGAGGCGATCGCCCGCCCGGCCCACGCCCACCAGCGTCTAGGTTTCCCTCCCGTGATCCTCTCCGACCGCAGCATCCGCGAGGCGCTCGCCGCCGGCCGCATCGAGATCGACCCGCTCGACGAGTCGTGCATCCAGCCGTCGTCGGTGGACCTCACGATCGACCGCTACTTCCGGGTGTTCCGCAACCACACCCAGGGGATCATCGACGTGAAGCAGAACCAGGAGGACCTCACCGAGCTCGTCGAGCTCAGCGACGACGAGATCCCGTTCATGCTCCACCCCGGCGAGTTCGTCCTCGGCTCCACCGCGGAGCGCGTGAAGCTCCCCACGGACCTGGTCGGCCGGCTCGAGGGCAAGTCCAGCCTCGGCCGCCTCGGCCTCCTGATCCACTCCACCGCCGGGTTCATCGACGCCGGGTGGGACGGCCACATCACCCTCGAGCTGTCCAACATCGCGACGCTGCCGATCACCCTGTACCCGGGCATGAAGATCGGCCAGATCAGCTTCCTGGCCATGACCACGCCCGCTGACGTGCCCTACGGCTCGGCCGCCGTCGGCTCCAAGTACCAGGGCCAGCGGGGCCCGACCCCCAGCCGCTACTGGGAGAACTTCAAGGCCTGAGCCCCTTCGGGGTCGCCAGGCGTGGTTCTCCCGGTCCGGTGGCCCCGCACCCCATCGGGCTGCGGCGACCACCGGACCGGTGAGCGGACCCTGTCAGGCCGCTCGCTCAGGAGACGTGAGGTCGTCGACCACGGGGATCGACGGCGGGCGGACCATGCCGCTGTGGACCGGGAGGACGCGGCCGTCCTCGAGCTCGACCAGCGCCGGCTGCCCGTCGCGGAGGTCGATGGCGGTGACGGTGAGGCCCGTGCGGGTGTCGAGGAGGCCGCCGTCGTCGTCGTGGGTGATGCGGGCCGGGCGGCCGTAGGCCAGGACCAGCAGGGCCAGGACGCTGGCCAGCCCGACGCTGCGGGCGTCCGCCGGCATCGCCGCGCTCCACATGAGCACGGTGAGGAGGTTGGAGATGGCGTGGCCGATCGCCATCGGCAGGACCGAGCCCGACCGGTAGACGATGAGGGCGCCGAGGGCGGCGAACGCCAGGTAGGGCAGTGGCCCGGTCGGGCCGCTCATCTGCTCGATGTGGCCGGGCAGCAGCGCCCACCAGAGCCCACCGAGGGCGAGGCCGGCGATGCGGGCGGCGTTGGGACGCACGTTGCCCATGCGCAGGGCGGCGGCAACCACGGCCGGCACCGCCAGGCGGTAGACGAGCTCCTCGTCGAGGGCGGCGAAGATCAGGCCCCAGTACAGGGCGATCTCCCGGCGGAACAGGTAGATCGCCATGAGGGCAACCAGCAGGCCGCCGGCGATGACCCAGAAGCCGACCGCCGCACGGCGGACCGTCGAGCGCCCGAGCAGGCGCGAGCCGCACGCCAGGCCGAGGGCCAGGGCGGGCAGCAGCGACATCGACAGCGGCAGCCCGCCGATCACGATGTCGGGCACGAGCCCGGCGATGCTCAGGACCTCGGTGAGCGTGGTGATGCCGGCCAGGGCCAGCACGAGCTGGCGCCGGTCGACGTGCCAGCGCTCGTGGGGCGCGGCGGTGGTGCCGGTGGCCGTCGGCCGGGTGGCCGCAGCGGTCATCGGGCGCCCCCGGCGGCGACCGCGGCAGCGGCGGGCGCCTCGGTGGGGGCGGCGAGCGGCTCGGCGGCCAGCGTGGCCTCCAGGGCGGCGATGGCCACCTCGATCATGTCGTCGGTGGGCGCCTCGGTGGTGATGCCCTGCAGCCAGTAGCCGGGGGCCATCAGGACCTTGCCGACCAGCTGGTGCTGGTGGCGACCGGCGAAGCGGATCAGCTCGTAGGCGACGCCGGCCACGACCGGCAGGGCCAGGATGCGGGACGCCACCAGGACCGCCCACGAGTCGGGGTGGCCGATCAGGGCGTGCACGAACACGGTGGCCATCACCACCACCAGGAGGAAGGCGGTCCCGCAGCGCGGGTGGCGGCGGTCGAAGGCCCGGATGCGCTCGGGCACCAGGTCGATGCGGTGCTCGAACGCGTGGATCGTCATGTGCTCGGCGCCGTGGTAGGCGAACACCCGCTTCACCTGCGGGTTACGGCTCAGGCCCCACAGGTACCCGACCAGGATCGCCAGGCGCAGGGTGCCCTCGATGATGGAGAAGGCGAGGGCGTTGGACACCCCGACGGCGTCGAGGATGAGCTTCGAAGCGACGGCCGGCAGCAGCCCGAAGACGCCGAACACGGCCACCAGGGCGATGGTGACCGTCAGGAACAGGCCCTTGCGGGTGTAGCCGTCGCCGGACTCGTCGCCGCGCTCGGTGGCGGCCCAGATGGTGGCTCGGGTGCCGAGGACGGCGGTCTCGCCGAGGGCGACCACGCCGCGGACGAGGGGGAGCTTGCGCCAGGGGGCGATGCCCTCGGGCAGGGTGCGGCTGGTGGTGCCGATGGTGCCGTCCTGGCGCCGGACCGCAGCGCCCCAGGACTGGCCCCGGCGCATCATCACGCCCTCGAGCAGGGCCTGGCCGCCGATCGGTCCGACGCTCGTGTCGATCGCCTCAGCCTTGCCCATCGGTCCCCCCGACCTGCTGCCTGCCACCACTCTCTGCGGCGGCTGTTGGCACCGAATACTACGGACAGTGGGCCGACTTGTCTAGGCCAAATGGACTACTACTCCCCGCACTGCCAGCGCCACGGAACGTGACGCCCGCCACGTCGGGCCTGGTCAGGCCGCAGGTCAGTGGGAGAGGGCCAGGATGGCGTCGGTGCGGGCCTTGGCTCGGTCCGCCTCGGTCCGACCCAGGCTCTCGGCCAGGGCGTCGGTCAGCTCCTCGGCCCGGAACGGGCGGGTCAGGACCGCGTCCGCCCCCGCCTGCCAGGCCAGCAGGCTGTTGGCCGGGCCGCTGCTGATGACCACGACCCGCGCCTCGGCGCCCCGCTCCGAGCCACCGCCGCGCAGGGCCCGGAGCTGCTCCACGTTGGCGGCGCCCAGGTCCAGCACCGCGGCATCGGCGGGGGCGCTCAGCACCGCACCGCTCACCAGCCCGGCATCGATGACCCGGACGGCCTCGTGGCCGCCGGCCTCCACGACGCGGCCCAGCACCTCGCACACCGTCTGGTCGGTGTTGGCCACCACGACGGTGACCTTGGCGCCGGGCTCGGCCACGTCAGTCCTCGAGGGTCTCGAGCACCGCGCCGATGCCGTGCGCCTCGCCGGCCTCGACGGCCTCGAGGATGTGCATGGCGATGTCGGCCACCTGCACGTCGTCGCCCTTGCCGAGGCCCTTCACACCGTCGTCGATCATGATGTAGCAGAACGGGCAAGCAGTCGCGACCCGGCTGGCGCCGGTGGCCACGAGCTGCTCGGAGCGGGCGTCGTTCACCTTGGTGCCGACCGTCTCCTCCATCCACATCCGGGCGCCGCCGGCACCGCAGCACATGCCCTTGGTGCCGTTGGCGGAGGCCTCGACGATCTCGATGCCGGCCAGGTTGCCGATGACGTTGCGCGGCGCCATGTAGACGTCGTTGTGGCGGCCCAGGTAGCAGGAGTCGTGGTACACGACCCGCTCCTCGAGCTTGGCGTCGGTGAGGTCCAGCTTGCCGGTGTCGATCAGCCACTCCAGGAACTGGCTGTGGTGCACGACCTCGTACTTGCCGCCCAGCTGCGGGTACTCGTTCAACAGGGTGTTGAAGCAGTGCGGGCACTGGGTGACGATCTTGCGCACGCCCATGCCGTTCAGGACCTCGATGTTCTGCATGGCGAGCATCTGGAAGATGTACTCGTTGCCCGAGCGGCGGGCCGAGTCGCCGGTGCAGTTCTCCTGGGGGCCCAGGATGGCGAAGTCGATGCCGGCCCGCTTCATCAGCTTGGCCATGGCCTGGGTGACCTTCTGGTTCTTGTCGTCGAACGACCCGGCGCAGCCGACCCAGTAGAGGTACTCGTGGTCGAACTCCTCGGAGCCGTCCACGATCGGCACGTCGTCGACCTTGCTGGTCCACGCGGCGCGGTCGGACTGCGACATGCCCCAGGGGTTGCCGCTGTTCTCCATGCCCCGGTAGGCGTTGCCCAGCTCGGTCGGGAAGTTGGACTCCATGAGCGACAGGTAGCGCCGCATGTCCAGGATCTTGTCGAGGATCTCGATGTTGACCGGGCAGATCTCGTCGCAGGCCTTGCAGGTGGTGCAGGACCAGACCTCTTCGGGCGTGATGCGCTCGAACACCGAGTTGGACTCGATCACGATCTCGGCGTCGGTGGCGATGGGCGGGCTCACCTTCGGGGTGCCCGAGGCAGCCATGACCTCACCGGTCTTCAGCACGATCTCGCGGGGGTCGAGCGGCTTGCCGGTGGCGTGGGCCGGGCAGACGCTGGTGCAGCGGCCGCACATGGTGCAGGCGTCGGTGTCGAGCAGCTGCTTCCAGGTGAAGTCCTCGATGGTGGAGGCGCCGAAGCTCTCGAGCTCGGTCTCCATGAGGTTCGGCATCGGCCGCATGGCGCCCTTGGGGCGCTCCTTGTCCTTCAGGTACATGTTCAGCGGCGACGTGAACATGTGGCGCATCATCGTGATGGGCAGGATCACCAGGAACACCATGAAGGCGACGACGTGCACGCCCCACAGGACCTGGTGGAGGCCGTGGATGTTGTCGAAGCCGTCGAGCGCCTTGCCGATCGGGTAGCCGACGAAGGACCACTTCTCGAAGGCCGGGGTGCCCATGGCGGCGATGCGGGCGCCCTCGGTGAGCAGGCCGGTGAGGGCCAGCAGGAAGAGGGTGGCGAGGCCGAGGGCCTGGTCCGTCTTGCTCTTGATGCGGATCCGGTAGGGCCGGACGATGTAGCGGCGCACGATGGCCGCGCTCACGGCGACCAGCAGCACCAGGCCGGCGAGGTCACCGACGAAGGAGTAGCCCTGGTAGGTGACGCCGTGGAGGAACTTCATGCTCTCGGGCACCTGGTGATCGATCTCGAGGATCGTGGTGACCGCGAGCAGGACCAGGAACGAGAAGTAGATGCCGCTGTGGATGAGGCCGGCGGCGGGGTCCCGCAGCAGCGTCTGCATGTAGACGCCGGAGCGGTAGCTCTCGGCCCGGGTCTTGGCGTTCTTGGCCGTGGTGGCACGGCGGTCCGGGTTGCCGCGCTCCCAGTTCTTCATCCGGTTGGCGAACATCACCGCGCCGTACACGATGAGCGCCGGGATCACGATGTAGAACGCGATCTTGAACCCGGTCGGGATGTTGAGGAAGACCTCGCGGCCGATGGGGGACTCGTCCTCCCAGCCGGTGATCGACGGGGCGATGCCCGAGCCGATCATGAACAGGGCGATGAGCACGCCCAGACCGATGACGAGGTGGTGCGGCTTGACCCGCTTGTCGCCGGTCTCCTGCGCGGTGGTCTCTTCGGTAGCCATAGCGAGCGCAAACGTACTCGCGCCGTGGTGGCGACACCGATTTCGCCCGCTGGCGCAGGCGGTGCCCGCGCGGCCGCTGCGCTGCGGCCCGCCCGAGGTCAGCCGTAGATCTGGCGGTCCAGCTCCCGGACGCGGCCCGCGAGCTGCGCGAGCAGCTTCTGGGCGAGGCCCGGGACCTCCTCGAGCACCCCGGCGAACTCGCGGGCGCTGAGCACCAGCGCGGTGAGCTCCGTGTCGGCGGTGACCGTGGCGGTGCGCGGCCCGTGGTCCAGCAGGGCCAGCTCACCGATGGCGTCGCCGGGCCCGAGCGACCCGACCTTGCGCCCGTTGCGCTTGACCGTGGCGGTGCCCGCCACGATCACGAACGCCTCCCGCCCGGCATCGCCCTGGTCCACCAGGACCTGGCCCGCGGGCACGGTGATCTCGTTGGACGCCTTGGCGATGCGGCCCAGGTCGCGCTTGGACAGCGCGGAGAACAGCGGGATCTCGGCCAGGTGTTCGAGCAGCTTCGTTCGTGCAGCCATGGCCACCGAGCGTAGGCCCGCGGCCGGCGGCGCGCCGGGTTGTCGGCGTCAGGCGCCGGCGGTGGCCTGGCGCGCCACCGCCTCGGCGGCCGCGCGGATGGCCTCGGGATCGCCGAGGGCGCGCTCGAGGGCCGGCTTGGCCTCGACTGGGCGGGCGTGCTCGTCGAGCTCGTAGACGAGCGGCACGCCGGTCGGGATGTCGAGCCCGGCGATGTCGGCGTCGCCGATGCCGTCGAGGTGCTTGACCATCGCCCGCAGGCTGTTGCCGTGGGCGGCGACCAGGATGGTCCGCCCCCCGGCGAGGTCGGGCACGATCACGTCGAACCAGTACGGCAGCAGGCGGGCGACCACGTCGGCAAGGCACTCGCTCTGGGGCAAGGCGTCCGCGGGCACCTGCGCGTAGCGGAGGTCGGTGTTGGGGTTGCTGGCGTTGTCGGGGGAGATCGGCGGCGGCGGGGTGTCGTAGCTGCGCCGCCACACCTTGACCTGGTCCTCGCCGAACTGGGCGGTGGCCTCGGCCTTGTTGCGGCCCGTCAGGTCCCCGTAGTGGCGCTCGTTCAGCCGCCAGTGGCGCTTCACCGGGGCCCACAGCATGTCCATCTCGTCGAGGGCGAGGTTGGCCGTGCGGATGGCCCGGGTCTGCAGCGACGTGTGGACGACGTCCGGCGCGATGCCGGCCTCGCGCAGGAGCGTGCCCGCCGCGGTCGCCTCGGAGCGGCCCTGCTCGGAGAGGTCGGCGTCGTACCAGCCGGTGAACAGGTTCTCGGCGTTCCAGGTGCTCTGGCCGTGGCGGAGGAGGACGAGGGTCGAGGTCATGGCGGCGACCGTAGCGAAGCGGCGCGCCGCGGTCGCAGCCCGGCCCGGAGGCGTCCATGGCGGGCGGTAGCGTCGCCCCGATGTCGATCGCCGCAGGGGACGCGGTCGCGACCGGCCCGGGCCCCGGCGGCACCGGCGCGGAGGCGACCACCGGGGACGCTGCCCGGGCGCGCCCCCGCCTGGCCCACGTGCCCGCCCTCGACGGGGTCCGCGCCCTGGCCGTCATCGCTGTGCTGCTGTTCCACGGCGGGTACCTCCGCGGCGGCTGGCTCGGGGTGGACCTGTTCTTCGTGCTGTCGGGCTACCTGATCACGTCGCTGCTCATGTCCGAGCACCGCGATGCCGGGCGCATCCACCTCGCCTCGTTCTGGGGCCGCCGGGCCCGCCGCCTCCTGCCAGCCCTGCTCGCCATGGTGGCGCTCGTCTCCCTGTGGGCGTGGTGGAAGGCGTCGCCCGCAGACCTCGGTCGGGTGCGCCGAGACGGCCTCGCCACCACCTTCTTCGTGGCCAACTGGCACGACGTGCTGCAGGGGGCCAGCTACTGGGACCGGGGGCTGTCGCCGTCGTACTTCGCCCACGCCTGGAGCCTCGCCGTCGAGGAGCAGATGTACCTGGTGTGGCCGCTGCTGCTCGGCTGGGTGCTCGGGCGTCGCCGTGGCCGCCCGGCCGAGGTGGTCGCCCGCCTCTCCCTCGCCGTCGCTGCGATCTCGGCGGCCTTGCAGCTCGGCCTCGCCGCCGCCGGCGCGTCGCACGAGCGGATCTACCTCGGCACCGACACCCGGCTGGTGGCGGTCGCCCTCGGCGCGTTCGTGGCGGGGTGGCGCCGGCGGCAGGGCTCGGGCACCTCGTCGGTCGCGCTGCGCCAGTGGGCGGCCATCGCCGCGGGGCTCGCCCTGGCGGTGCTGTGGTGGCGGCTCGACGGCACCTCGTCGGCCACCTACCGGGGCGGGCTCCTCCTGGCGTCCTGCCTGGGGGCGGTGCTCGTGGCCGGGGCGGCCGACCGGCGCTCGGCCCTGCTGCAGCGGGGCCTCGGCATCGCCCCGCTGCGCGCCGTCGGCCGCATCAGCTACGGCCTGTACCTCTGGCACTGGCCGCTCTTCCTGGTCCTCTGCGCGCCGCACAGGCCTCGACGGTCCGCGCTGCTGTCCCGCCGCCTCGCGGCGACCCTCGCCGTGGCCACCGCGTCCTGGTTCCTGCTGGAGCGGCCGATCCTCGCCCTGCGGCCCACCGGCTGGTGGACCGGGCGCCGCGGCGTCCTGCACGCCGTCGCCGCGGTGCTGGCGACGGGCTGCCTGCTCGCCGGTGCCACGTCCGGTGCTCAAGCGCTCGACACGGGTGGCATGGCCGATGGGGTGGCCTCGGCCAAGGGCCAGCCGGCCGGCGCCCCGAAGGTGCTGGTGCTCGGCGACTCGGTGGCCGCCTCCATCGCCAAGCCCGCGATCGCCAAGCCCGGGACCTACGGCGTGGCCGTCACCCGCTCGACCGTGCTCGGCTGTCAGGCGGTGTGGGACGGCCGCCACCGGGCCAAGGGGCTCGAGGGCGACGTGTCCACGCCGGCGGCCTGCCCTCCCGACGTCGGGCGCCTGGTCCAGCGGGTCCAGCCCGACGCCGTGCTCGTGCTCTACGGGGGCTGGGCCGACGCCGGCTTCGAGCTCGATGGCCGGTGGCAGCACCCGTGCGACCCGGCCTACGACGCCGCCCTGCGCGCCCGGCTCGATGCGCTGCTGCGCGAAGCGGGCAGCACCGGGGCGAAGGTGGTCGTGTCGAGCGCCGCCCGGTCCACCAACACGTTCCGCCAGGAGGCGAGCTGGCAGCACACCGCGTGCGCGAACCGGGTGGCCAAGGCGGCGGCCGAGGCGGCTGGCGCCACCTGGGTCGACCTCGACGGGTGGCTGTGCCCCGACGGGCGCTGCCGCGAGCAGGAGGACGGCCTGTACCTGCGCAGCGACGGCGTCCACTTCCAGGGCCCCGGCGGGGAGGTGGCATCGCGCTGGCTGCTCGGCCAGGTCGGCGAAGCCGCCGGCTTCTCCCTCGCCTCGGCCGGTGGGCAGACCGGCGCGGACCGGTCGCTGCGCTCGGTGTGCCGCAGCTTCGACGGCCTCCAGCGGGTCATGGCGTCGTTCGTGGCCAAGGGGCTGGGCGACCCCGAGGGCGCCGCCCAGCTCCGGGAGGCCTTGGGCCGGCTCACCCCCGAGGCGCTCGACCAACTGCCCGACGACGTCGCCGCGGACCTGGCGCCCGTGGCCGATCCCGCGTTCCAGGCTCGCCTGCTCAGCGTCTTGGGCCGTGCCCGCGCCGGCGAGGCCGTCACCATCGAGTCGGCCGGCCCCGGCACCACCGCCGCCCTCGACCGGGCCTTCACCCGCATGCGCCAGACCTGCTGACCCCCTGGGTCCCCTCGCCCTTCACCCCGCGCCCTCGCCCCTCGCCCCTCGCCCCTCGCCCCTCGCCCCTCGCCTCGAACTTGGTGCTGATAGTGACCTGTGAGGTCAGTTTCGGCACCAAGTTCGTGCGGGGTGGTGCGGGCGGGGCAGTCGTGCGGGGCGGGGCGGGGCGGGGCGGGGCGGTCGTGCGCGGTGGCGGCGGGGTCGGGGTGGGGCGTCAGGCCTGGCGGTTGCGGCGGAGGAGGACCTCCTGGCTCACCGAGGCGACGTGCACGCCGTCCTCGGTGAACACGTGGCCCATGGTGACCCCGCGCGACGAGATGATGCCGTGGCAGACCATGGCGAACAGGTGCCAGTCCTGGGCCCGGATCGGGCGGTGGAACCAGATGGCGTGGTCCAGGCTGAAGGCGATGAACGGGTGCTGGTCCGGCGGATCGTCGGGCCCGGGCCGGTCGGGGCGCAGGGCGACGACGGCATCGGTGGGGTAGTCGTCGGACATGTAGGCCAGCGCGCAGGCGTTGAGGATCGGGTCGTCGCCGAGGTCCGCGCAGATCTTGAGCCAGCCTCGGGACCGGCCCTCGAGCGCCTGGGTGGGCACCGTGGCCCGGTCGAACATCGAGCTCCACGAGTCGTGGGGCAGCTCGTCGGGCGGGGACGCCTCCGGCAGGGTGGCGATCTGCACCTCCGGAGCGTCCTCGTCGATCTGGAACGACACCGACACCGACAAGATGGCGCCGACGGCCTGGCGCGCCGTCACGGTCCGGGTGACGAAGCTGCGGCCGTTGCGCACCCGGTCGACCTCGTAGCGGACCGGCTCGGTGTGGTCGCCGCGGCGGATGAAGTAGGCGTGCAGCGAGTGCACCCGGTACTCGGGCTCCACGGTGTGGGCGGCGGCCCGCAGCGCCTGCGCCACGATCTGGCCGCCGTAGAGCCCGCCCCACGGGTAGCGGGGCCCGGTGCCCACCCACACGTCGGGGCCGTGGGGCTCGAGGTCGAGCATCGCGACGAAGTCGGTGGTGGGATCGCCCATGGGTGCATCGTGCCACCCGCGCCGCACCCCGACGAACCGCCCCGCCACCAGGTGGTGGCGCTGCTCGCCGTCGAGCGGGCCGGCGGCTGACCCGGGTCGGCGGCCGCGGCGCGCCTTCTCGGGCCGATCACGCCCAGGTGAGGGGCTTGGCAGCGCCAGGCACCCAACGAAGTTGATAACGATGCGCTCAAGTTCTATCGTGGTGCTCGCACACCAGACCTTTCCCCCCGTTCCCCGCACCACAGGAGCACTCCCATGCCCAAGGCCGTCGGCATCGATCTCGGCACCACCAACTCCGTCGTCAGCGTCCTGGAGGCCGGCGACCCCATCGTGATCCCCAACGCCGAGGGATCCCGCACCACCCCCTCGGTGGTGGCCTTCGCCAAGAACGGCGAGGTGCTCGTCGGCGAGGTGGCCAAGCGCCAGGCCATCACCAACCCCGATCGCACGATCCGGTCCGTGAAGCGCCACATGGGCACCAGCTGGACCATCGACATCGACGGCAAGGCGTACACGAGCCAGGAGAT
>JAXLRJ010000020.1:0-62439 GCA_046331115.1 Acidimicrobiales bacterium | reverse complement strand
CAGCGGCGGCGGCGATGGTCGACGACGCCCTCCAGGAGGCAGCGGCCCGGTGGGCGCCGGACCGGTCCGTGAGCTTCCTCGCCGAGACCTCGGTCGTCCGCAGCTGGGCCGAGGCGACGGGCTGAGCCGCGTCACCGAGCGGGGCAGCGGACCTGGTCGGTGAGGTCGCGGCGGACGTGGACGGTCGCCTGCTCCTGGGTGCTGGTGGGGCTGCGGCGGAACCGCCACGTGCGCACCGGGACGTAGGCCCGGGCGACGGGCCCCGAGGTGACCGGCGGGCCGTTGGTGATGAGCACCTCTGGTCGCCGGGCGAGGAGCTGGCGCACCACGAAGCCCTCGCCGCCGGACCACTCGGGGTCTCGCACGCCCGAGGCGTCGTGGTCTCGCCGGGGTGCGCCGGTGGCGATGGGCCGGTCCACCAGGCCGCGCAGGTCGAGGTAGCGCAGGTCTCGCCGGGCCCACGGCCCGTAGCCCATCTCGGTCCAGGCGACCGTCCAGCCGGGGGCCGCGCACCCGAGCATCGCCGGGGCGTCCGCCCACACCTCGCCGGTGGCCGCCACCAGGGCGTGGTCGCCGAGTGGGTCGCGTCCGGTGGGCCACGCCGGTGCCGGTCGGGTGTGCCAGGTGAAGGCGGTGGCCGCCGCCACGAGGGCGATGGCGCACGCCGCGGCGGGGCGGCCGAGGGACGGCCGGGCCGCGGCGGCCCGGTCCACCGCGCTCTCGAGGGCCAGCACGACCAGGGCGACGGCGGCGGCCACCACGGGGGCGACGAACCGGCCGCCCTGGTTGCGGTCGCCGCCGGCGAACAGCGCCACGGCGACCTGTGCGCCGAGGGCCAGCGGCAGCACGGCGAGGCCGGGTCGGCGGGCGGCGCGCCAGGCCCCGGCGACCAGCGCGGCACCGGTGGCCGCGGCGATGACGGTGGCGAGGGCCGTGCCCGCCGCCTGCGGGTGCAGCCCGCTGCCCCGACCGGCCACGTCGGCCACGTAGTCCCATCCGGCGGCGATCGACGAGCCGAGCGGGCCCCGCTTGGCCCAGTACGTGTTGGGCAGCCACGCCCCGAACCACCAGCGGCGGAGGGCCTCGACCGCCACGAGGGGGAGGGCTGCGACCGCGAGCCAGCGCACCGGCGTCGTCGACCTCGTTGCCACGGCGCGCCGTGCGCCCGGCAGCGCGACCGCGGCCACGAGCAGGGCGGCATCGGGGCGCACGAGGACGGTGGCGGCGGCGAGCAGCCCCGCGGCCACGGGTCGGTCTGCCTCGTCCCCGCGCACCAGGCGCAGGAGCAGCTCCGTGGTCGCCAGGATCGCGAGCGAGGTCTCCATGCCGCTCACCGCGGCGACCACGAGGGCCCAGCTGGCGGCGAGCGCGGCCCGGGCCAGCAGCCGCGCCCAGGTCGCCTCCAGCACCTCGTCGGCCAGGTCGGCTCCGCGCCACAGCGCGAGCGCGGCGGCGACGACCGACGCGAGCTTCACCCCGAGCGCCTGGTGGCCGCCCGCCAGCGGGTGCACCAGCGCGGCGAGCACCAGGTGGGCGGGGCTGGTGGCGCCTTCGACGCGGACGCCGGGCTGGAGGACCGGGCCGTGGCCGGCGACCAGGTTGGCGGCGTGGTGGATGGTGATGAACGCGTCGTCGGGGGTGTACCCGAACCAGTGGACGACGCCGATGGCGAACGGCGCCCAGGCGAGCGGCGCCCACCGCGGGAGCGCCGGCCGCTCGTTCACGGCCAGGGCTTGGCGGCGTACTCCTCGCGGAGCTTGTACTTCAGGATCTTGCCCAGCGTGTTGTTCCGGGGCAGGGCGTCGACCACCTCGAGCTGCTCGGGCGTCTTGAACCGGGCGAGCTGCTGCTCGCCCAGGTAGGCCACCATCTCGTCGAAGGTCAGGTCCTCCTGGCCCTCGGCCCGCTCGACGACGGCGCACACCCGCTCGCCGCGCTCGGCGTCGGCCAGGCCGATCACCGCCACGTCGCCGACCTTGGGGTGGGCGTAGAGCAGGTCCTCGATCTCCTTGGCGGCGATGTTCTCGCCCTTGCGGATGATGATGTCCTTGAGGCGCCCGGTCAGGACCAGGTGGCCGTCGGGTCGCAGGTGGCCCACGTCGCCGGTGCGGAACCAGCCGTCCTCGTCGAAGGACTCGGCGGTGGCGGCCTCCGACGTGTAGCCCCGGAAGACCATCGGGCCCTTGACCCGGACCTCACCGTCCTCGCCGGCACCGCCGACCGAGCCGTCCTCCTTGACGATGCGCATCTCCAGGCCCACCACCGGCTTGCCGACCGTGTTGGCGAGCTGCTCGTCGGTGTCGTGGGGGCCGCCCATGCAGATCATCGGGCACTCGGTCATGCCGTAGCCGTGGCAGATGGGGATGCCCATCTCCCGCTTGACCTCCTCGAACACCTCGGGGGGCATCGGGGCGCCGCCGCCCGACAGCTTCCGCAGCGAGGGGATGAGCGGGGTGCCCGGCTCCTTGCGCTGCTCCGCCAGGTACATCTGGTAGAAGGCCGTCGAGCCTCCGGCCATGGTGGCGCCGTGGGCGTTGAACGCCGCCACGGCCCCGGCCGGGGTGAACGCCTCGATGAGCACGGCGCCGAAGCCGGCGATCAGCATAATGCCGAAGTAGTCCGGCCCGGCGATGTGGGCGAACGGGAAGGCGATCGATCCGATGTCGTCGGGCTGCATGTCCAGCGCGGCGGCCAGGCCGTTGGCCCCGGTGATGAGCGTCCGGTCGGTGTGGCGGACGCCCTTCGGGTCCGAGGTGGTGCCAGAGGTGAAGTACACCCAGCGGACCTCGTCACCGTCGGTGGGTGCCGGCGGCAGGGAGGCGGGGTCGCCGTCGGGCAGGGCCGAGAAGACGTCCACGATCTGCGGCTTGGTGGCACGGTCCGCCACGAGCTCCTCGACCATGGCCGTGTAGTCGAAGCCGTTCCACTCGCCGCCGGTGAGCACGAGCTCGGCGTCGGTGGCGCCGATGGCGTAGCCGACCTCCTTGTGCCGGTACAGGTGCAGGATCGGGTTCTGGATGGCCCCGAGGCGGGCCAGGGCGAAGCTGGCGATGATGGTCTCGAACCGGTTCGGCACCTGCCAGGTGACCCGGGTGCCGTGGCCGACGCCCATGGCGGCGAACCCGGCGGCGGCCCGCTCGGCGCGGTCGCGGAACTCCTGGCACGTCAGGCTCCGGCCGCCCTCGTCCAGGAGCAGCACCCGATCGGGCGTGGCCGCGGCCCGCTGCTCGACCAGCTCCCACAGCGTCGCTGCGCTCTCCAGACCTTCGCTCACATCGCCCCCTGATCGCTCCTGATGGACCGTCAGAAGATAGACCCGCTGCCGGGCCGGCGCGGCCGTGGCCTGCTCGGGGCTCAGCCCCAGGTGGCGAGGTGGGCGATCCGGTAGACGGCGAAGGATCGGTCGAGCGACGCCGGGTCGTCGGGGCTGGCCTCGTCGAAGTTCCAGATCGCGGTGCGCCGCTGGTGCTCGCCGTAGCGGACGACGACCATCGTGGAGGGGTAGGAGCCGACGAGCTCGACCTCGAGCTCCACGAGCCCGGACTCGAGCAGGGCGGCCTGGGTGGCGGCGAGCAGCGCGACCTCTACGTCCTCGGCTTCGTCCGCGGCCTCGGGGCGGCAGCGCCCGATGGCCCGGTCGACCTGCTCCCAGTAGCCGGGGTCACCCAGGTCGCCGACCCGCGTGGCGCGCAGCTTGACGAGGGCGCGGTGGAGGGCGGGGTCGGCCATCCAGCCCGCAGCGCGGATCATGAGCTCGTTGGCGCGGCGGGAGGCGATCAGGTCGAGCAGCGGGGCGATGGCGCGCCGGTCGTGGAACTCGGCGAGCGTGACCACCGCCTCGGTGGCCTCGTCGACGTCGAGGTCGAGGACGTGGCCGGCCTTGGCCGCCAGGGCGTCCAGGTCGACGGGGTCCACTCAGGCGCTGCCGGAGATCTTGCGCTGGAGCGCGCCGAGGCGCTCGGCGAAGGCGGGCTGGGTCACCGACCAGACCTGGTCGACGAGCTCCCGCTCCACCGCCTCTGGGTGGGTGGGCACGCTGGCCATGTCGGCGATGGTGGCCTTGATCCGGGCGCGCAGCTCGGCCGGGGCCGCCGCGGCCCGGGCGGCCATGGCGAGCGCGGCCGGCACCAGCTCGGCGTCGTCGACGCACCGCCACGCAAGGCCGTGCTGCGCGGCCTCGGGCCCCGACAGGACCTCGCCGAAGAGCACCATGGCGGCGGTGGCCTCGGACCCGACCGCTCGGCGCATCATCCAGGTGTGGCCGCCGCCCGGGTGGATGCCGAGCTGCAGGAACCGGGTGTCGAAGCGGGCCGAGGTGGCGGCGAGGCGGACGTCGCAGGCCAGCGCCAGGTTCATGCCGGCACCGACCGCAGGGCCGTTGACGGCGGCGATGGTCGGCAGGGGCGAGCGGGCGAAGCGCAAGAAGCCTTCGTACACGTGCAGCAGCCCGTCGCGGGTCGAGGACCCGAGGTGCGACAGGTCGGCGCCGGCGCAGAAGGCCGAGCCGGCCCCGGTGACGACCAGCGCGCCGACGGCGGGATCGGCCTCCAGCGCGTCGACGACGGCCACGACCTCGTCGCACATGGCCAGGTCGAAGGCGTTGCGGCGCTCGGGCGCGTCGAGGGTGACCAGGCCGACGCCGTCGACCACCTCGCTGCGGATGGCGGCGCTCACGTCGGGGGCACCTCGCGGATCACGGCGGGGGAGCGGCGGAAGAAGTGCTCCACGTCTTCCTCGTACCGGTAGTCGATCTCCTTGGACCCCACCGTCTTGGTGAGCCGCAGGGCCTGCACGTACGCCTCGACGGCGGCGGCGGTGGTGTACTGGTACCGGAACCCGGCGTCCTTGAAGGCCCGGTTGTCGATGCCCCGGCCGAACTTCAGCAGCTCGATCAGCTCCGGTGCGAGGTTGACCAGGCCGAGGCGGCGGAGCGGCTCGGTGGCCATCCCGATGCCGTAGGGCGGCATGGGGATGCCCTGCTTGCCGGCGATCGCCATGATCTCGCTCCACGGGAGCATCCCGTCGCCGGCGACGTTGTAGATGCCCGGCACCTCCTCGTCGAGGGCGAAGAGCAGCGCGGCCACCACGTCGTCCTCGTGGACCAGCTGGAAGCGGGGGTCGAAGCCGGCCACCTTCGGGACGAACGGCAGGCCGAGGGCGTCGATCAGCGGGGTGGAGATGTCCGGGCCGATCACGTTCGAGAAGCGCAGGAGGCTCAGGCACACGTGGGGGTTGTCCCGGGCGAAGTCCCGGACGTACCCCTCGACCTCGAGCAGCGAGCGCTCCACGCTGGTGCGGGCGGGGGCGACGCGACGGTCGGTCTCCCGGAACCAGTACGGGTCCTTGGGCGACGACCCGTAGACGAGCGCCGCGGACTTCACCACGACCTTGCGGACGGTGGAGCCGGCCGCGGAGGCCGCGGCGAACAGGTTCATCGTCCCGATCACGTTGATCTCGTGCATGGCCCGCGACGACATCTGGGTGCTGTCGACCACGAGGAACGTGTGGGCGATGGTGTCCACGCCGGTGGCCTTCACGATCCGGGAGAGGATCGAGTAGTTCTCGTCGGATCGCACGTACTCGGTGCGCTCCAACTTCACCCGGGGCTCACGGGTGTCGAGGCCGATGATGACCTCGACGTCGGGGTCGGCCTCCAGGGCCTGGGCCACGCGCCCGCCCCAGAAGGTGGACAGCCCGGTGATGAGGACGCGCCGACCCATCGCCTACCCGAACCAGACCGAGCGCCGCTGGCGCAGCATGTCGTAGAGGGCTTCTTGGATCTGCTGGCGGATGGCCTCGGACTCGTCCATGATCCGGCTGCGCGAGTAGCGGGGCTGGTCTGGCGCCACGTCGGGGAACGACACCGGGTCCAGGACGCGGAGCTTGAACTTGGCCGGGAAGTGCACGAGCGTGCCGACCGGGCCGAACGCCATGTTGGCGGTGACCGGGAAGTACGGCGCGCCGAGCGCCCGGGCGAGCGACGGCACCTTGAACAGGATCGGCATGCTCTCCTCGGCGCCGACCACGGCGATGGGGATGATCGGCACGCCGGCGCGCATGGCCAGCTCGACGAAGCCGCCGCGGCCGAAGCGGCGCAGGCGGTAGCGCTCGTTGTAGGTCTTGCCCGGGCCCTTCGAGCCCTCCGGGAACACCAGCACGAGCTGCTCCTGCTCCCGCAGCAACCGGTAGGCGTTGTCGGGGTGGGCGACCACGCCGCCAGCGCGCGCCCACAGGGTGCCGAGCACGGGGGCCGCCTTGAAGAAGTGGTCCGCGAGCCCGTAGACGGGCCGCTCCAGCTCCTTCTCGACGCCGTGCATGATCGCCGGAGCATCCGACGGGATGGCCGCGGCATGGTTGGCGACCAGCAGGGCGCCGCCCGAGGTCGGGATCTTGTCCATGCCCTCCCACTCGGCGCGGAACCAGTGGGTGTACATGGGGTCGTACGCCTTGCGGACCAGTTCGCGGACCCGCTCCGAGCGGCCCCACTCGTCGACGTCGCCGGTGCGGGGGTCGTGGACCTGGCCGTCGTCCTCGTCGACCGCCGTGGTGGCGTGCAACGGGACGATCGCCGCGCCCTGGGCCGCGCTGGCGGCGCCCTCGATGGCGGTGGTGGGCGCGGTGGCGGTGCGAGGCTCTTCGCCGGTGCCGGTGCCCTCGTCCGCTGCCATGGCGGCCCAGGCTACCGGCGCCCCTGCGGGCGCTCCCAAGGCGCTGCCGCAACGGGTGCTGGCTAGCTGGCGTCGGCGGTGCCGGCCAGGTCCTCCCACCCATCGTCCGCGAGCCACCGGCGACCCACGTCGCAGGAGTCGAGGACGGGGCACCAGCGGCAGGCCGGGCTCGGCCGGTGGACCGGCGCCGTGGTGCCGGCTCGCAGGGCGGCCAGCCGCACGATGCCGTCCACCGTGCGGGCCACCGTGGCCTCGAGGATGCCCTCGGTGACCTCTTCGGTCCTGGCCTCCGCAAGGTCCAGGTAGAAGGACGCCACCAGGCGGGGCGGGACGCCGAGGCGCAGGGCGTCGAGCAGGGCGTAGAACCGCAGGTCGTCACGGTGCAGCGGGCTCGGGCGGCCGGTCTTGAGGTCCACGATGACCTTGCCGGCCTGCATGCCCCGGGCGGTCCCGAGCGTGAGGTCCACGCGCCCCTTCAGCACGACCCGCCCATCCACGAGCTGCACGGTCTGGCGGCTCTCGGTGACGGGCCGCCAGCGCGGCTCGAGGGGCGGGAAGCACTCGAAGAACTTGTGGACCCGGTCCCCGGCCTCGCCGCGCAGCTCGGCGCGCTGGGCGTCGGTGCAGGTCTGCAGGAAGTCGGTGAGCCAGTGGTCCGTGGCGGCGAGGCTGGCCATGGCCTCGTCGACCAGGGCCAACGGGAGGGGCTCGCCCTTCCAGTGGATGCCGAGCTCGATGGCCTTGTGCGCCACCGATCCCCGGGCGATGGGCAGCGTCACCTCGAACGGGTCGCCCGCCGCCTCCTCGGCCACGAGGCGCACCTCGCACGCGTGGACCTGGGAGAGCAGGTGCTTGGACACGACCAAGTCCTCGTCCGGCCCCAGGTCTGCCACCACCTCGGCCAGGCCGGCCTCGAGCTCGGCTCGCAGCCGGTCGGCCAGGTCCGGGTCGAACGTCGGCCGCTCGCCGGCGGTGGCACCGAGCGCGTCGAGCGTCCGGCGCTGGGCCGGCGTGAGCTCGGGTGGCGACGCGGAGGGCACGGCCGGATCGTACGGGCTGGCGGTGACGCTGCCCGCTGGGCCGCCAAGGCCACGACGAAATTCGACGGGATCTGGCCGCCCGCCGACCAACACCCGTCGAATTTCACTGCAGCCGGCGTCGCCAGTGGGGAATTCGACGAGAAGTGGCTGCTCACCGACCAAGACCCGTCGAATTTCACCGCAGCCTGCGTCGACTCCTGGGGCGTGGACGGGAACGAGCGGCCGCCGTGTCGCGGTTGTGCGAACATGTGTTCGATGACTCGGCAGCGGATCGCTCGACGGGAGGACGCCTCGATCCTGCACGCGGACCTGGACGCCTTCTACGCGTCGGTCGAGCAGCGGGACGACCCGTCGCTGCGGGGGCGCCCGGTCATCGTGGGCGGGGGCGTGGTCCTGGCGGCCAGCTACGAGGCCAAGGCCCGAGGCGTGCGGACGGCGATGGGGGGCCGCCAGGCGCTCGAGGCGTGCCCAGACGCGGTGGTGGTCCCGCCCCGGGTCTCGGCCTACACGGAGGCGAGCCGGGCGGTGTTCGACGTGTTCCACCGGACGACCCCGATCGTGGAGGGGATCTCGATCGACGAGGCGTTCCTGGACGTCGGCGGGCTGCGCCGGCTGGTCGGGCCGCCGGCCCAGATCGCCGCGGACCTGCGGCGCACGGTGCGCGACGAGGTCGGCCTGGCCATCACCGTGGGCATCGCCACCACCAAGTTCCTGGCCAAGGTGGCCAGCGCGGTGGGCAAGCCCGACGGGTTGTCGAGGAGCCGGCCGGGGGCGAGCTGGCATTCCTGCACCCACTGCCGGTGGAGCGCCTGTGGGGCGTCGGGCCGGTCACCGCCCGCAAGCTCCACGCCCGCGGCATCCGGACGGTGGGGGACGTGGCGGCCCTGGAGGAGGCAGCGCTCGTCGGGCTGCTCGGGCCCGGCGGCGGCCACCACCTGCACGCGCTGGCCCACAACCAGGACCCTCGTCGGGTCGAGGTCGGTCGGCGCCGACGCTCGATCGGCTCGCAGCAGGCGCTGGGGCGCCGGCCTCGCTCGCCAGAGCAGCTCGACGCGGTGCTGGTGGGCCTGGTGGACCGCGTCGCCCGGCGCCTGCGAGGCGCCGAGCGGGTGGGGCGGACCGTGGTCCTGCGGGTCCGCCTCGGCGACTTCACCCGCTACGCCCGGTCCCACACCCTCTCGGAGCCCACCGACGAGACGGCCGTGCTGCTCGGCGCGCTGCGCCGGCTGCTCCAGGCGGAGCTGCCCCGCCTCCGCGAGGAGGGGGTGACACTGCTCGGCATCGCCGTCGCCAACCTGGAGGATGCCGATGCCGTCCAGCTGTCGCTGCCGTTCCGGGGGCAGGACCGCCGGACGCTCGACGAGGCCGTGGACCGGGTGCGGGACCGCTTCGGCGGGGCGTCGCTCGGCCGGGCGGTCGGCCTGCGCCAGCGGCTCGGCCCCGAGGTGCCGCGCCTCGACGACCGCGGTGCGGGCCGCCCCGAGCTCGGGGGTGGGGCGGGCGAAGCAGGTCGACCTGGGACCGGACGGGCGGCGTCGTAGGGCTTCGCTGTCAGACCCCCTGGGGAAGATGGCTCCGTCATGGAAGCCACCTCGTTGCACTTCGCCGCCACGGCCCGCACCATCGGCGCCGCCGCCCGGGAGCGTGGGCTGGTCGTGCCCGGGTTCCGCACCCCGCCGCGCCGCCCCGGCATCGATCGCACGGTCCGCCGGGCCGAGGACGGGCAGGCCACCGTGGCGGTGGTGTCGCGCGGCCGGCCGATCCAGGCGGTCGTGGCGGACCTGATCGAGGGCGTGGTGGTGGTCAACCAGCTCGAGGGCGTGGAGGCGGCGCGGCTGCGCACCGCGCTGTGGGAGGCCGTGGTGCAGGAGCACCCCGGCTCGGTGGCCCTGCCGGGGGCGGCATGAGGGAACTCCGTGGATCGACGGCGTCGGCGCCGGGCATGCTGGTCGGCATGGCAGAGCTACGCACCTGAGCCCTGGTCCGTCCGGGGCGCAGGGTCGCATCCGACCCGTCCCGACAGATCCAGGAGGTGTGCCGTGCCCACGTACGGCTCTGCCAAGCACCGGACCATGGCCCGGTCCGTCCTTCCCGCCAACGCGCGCGCCCGCAAGGCCGCCCGCCAGGCCAAGCGCCGCGTCCACGGCGCCGTGCGCGCCGCCGAGCGTGGCCTGCTCTCGACCGCAGCATGGGACGACGCCTTCGACGAGCGCGTCCCCCGCGCCCTCGATGCGCAGCACGGCGCCCACGACGGCGTCCGCTCGGTGGTCAGCCGTCGCCGCGAGGCGGACAAGGTCGGTCCGCTCCTGCGGTGGGCGCTGGCCAGCGCAGACGAGCTCGGTGCCGATCCCGCCGAGCGGGTGGCCAAGCTGCGCACCCTCCTGCCCGACGGGCTGATCGGCGAGCACGCCATCTCCCACCTCGAGTGGGAGGAGGCGTTCGACGCCTCGCCGTACCGGTGGTGGCGGGTGACCCGCGACGAGCGCGAGGCGATCGAGGCCGAGCGGGCCCGGGCGGCGGCGTCGCTGCGGGACCTGATGCGCCACCAGCTGGCGGTCCGGGCCGACGGCTTCGGGGAGCTGAACGCCCTCCTCAAGGGCCACTGGCCGAGCCAGGACGGCCGTCCCCTGCGGGGTCGTCGGCTGATCGCGGGCCTGCACGACGTGGACGACTTCGTGGCCGAGGTCACCCGCACCGCCGGGGTGGACCGCTGGCAGCCGTGCGAGGCCCACCGGGAGCGTGGCTGCGGCTGCTTCGCCCTGCGGCGCCAGCGCATGGAGCTCGTCGCCGCCTGGTGCGAGCTGGCCTAGGTTGCGGCCTAGGCCCGGGTGGCGCAACTGGCAGACGCGGAGGGCTTAAACCCCTCTGGGGCTCCGGCCCCATGCGGGTTCGACCCCCGCCCCGGGCACTGGCGGCGCCGTCAGGGGCTCGTCGAGCGCCCGGTGACGCCGGAGGCGGCCACGACCTCGGCGATGCGGTGGACCTGGTCGACGTCCGGGTCGCCCGGCACCAAGACGACTTCCTCGCAGCCGACCTCGTCCAGCGCGACGAGGAACTCGGCCAGGGCGTCGGGCGTGTGGAGGGGCATGCGGTCGGCGAGCCACGCGGCGATGTCGGTGCCGAACACGTCGAGGTAGCGGCGGGCGAAGGCCTGCAGCTTCGGCTCGGCGTCCGGGCCCAGGACCACGAACGAGCCGGTGAGGCGGCGCGGGCGCTCCGTGCGGCCCGCCTCCGCCCACGCGGCGTCGGCGAGGGCGAAGGTGGCAGCGGCCTCCTGGGCGTCGGCCCCGAGCGTGAAGCCGGTGAGCCCGTCCGCCCAGCGTGCGGCACGGGCCAGCGAGCGGGGGCCGGTCCCGCTGCAGAGCAGCGGCGGGCCGCTGGGCTGGACGGGCGGCGGGCCGACCGTGGCGCCGTCGACCACCTCGCCGCCGCCCCATAGGCGGCGCAGCTCCGCGGCCACGTGGTCGAGCTGGCCGAAGCGTCCGGCGAGGGGCACGTCCAGGGCGGCGTAGTCCTGCTCGCGGCCGCCCACCCCGAGCGCCACCTCCACCCGGCCGCCGCTCAGCACGTCGAGCGACGCGAGCTGCTTGGCCAACGCCGCGGGCCGGTGCCACGGGCCGACCAGCACGTTGAACAGGATCCGCACCCGTTCGGTGGTGGCCGCTGCAGCCGTGCAGTAGGTGAAGGCGTCGAGGTTGTCGAAGGCGATGCGCTCGCCGGCCGAGAGCGACGAGAACGGTCCCTCGTCGACGGCTCGGCACCAGGCGAGCACCGTCGCCC
This sequence comes from Acidimicrobiales bacterium, assembly GCA_046331115.1. Lineage (GTDB taxonomy): Bacteria > Actinomycetota > Acidimicrobiia > Acidimicrobiales > Iamiaceae > Aquihabitans. The sequence goes on along the minus strand of JAXLRJ010000020.1, from coordinate 50,951 downwards.
GGTCCACGCCGGGCGCCATCTGGGGGAAGGCCAGGCCCACGTCCATCGGGGCAGCCCGGCACGTCGCCGGGGTCATCGTTGGCGCCCGACGGCCGGAGGACCAGGGACCGATGGCCGTGGCGGTCCGGACCATGGTCCCTGGTCGGCAGGGGTGCGGGAGGTGGACCCTGGTGACATGTCCGCAGTTGAGCGCGAGGGCCGGCCGGCGCCGGCGGCGGTGGCCGAGACGCACTCGGCGGTCCTGTTCTTCGTGGGGGACCGGGCCTACAAGATGAAGAAGCCGGTGGACCTCGGGTTCCTCGACTTCACCGATCGCGCCGCCCGCCAGCGGGCGTGCCTCGACGAGGTGGCGCTGAACTCCCGCCTGGCGCCCACGTCCTACCTTGGCGTGGCCGACGTGATCGGCCCGGATGCCCTGCCGTGCGAGCACCTGGTGATCATGCGGCGCATGCCCGAGGAGCGGCGCCTGTCGGCGTGCGTCGCACGGGGCGAGGACGTGGACGATGCCCTGCGGTCGATCGCCCGCAGCCTGGCCGCGCTCCACGACGCCAGCCCGCCCGACGCCGTCCACGACCGGCTCGGCACCGCGGCGTCGGTGCGGGCCCGGTGGGAGGCCGGCTTCGAGCAGCTGGCCGACGTCCGAGAGCTCGACGGCAGCGACGAGGCGGCGATCGAGCGGGACCAGCGCATCGCGGAGCTCGTGCGCCGCTACCTCGTCGGCCGGGCCGACCTGTTCGAGCACCGCATCCGGCGGGGACGGATCCGCGACGGTCACGGCGACCTCCAGGCCGACGACATCTTCCTGGTCGACGAGGGCCCCCAGATCCTGGACTGCCTGGAGTTCGCCGAAGACCTCCGCTGGGGCGACGTGCTGAGCGACGTCGCCTTCCTGGCCATGGACCTCGAGCGGCTCGGCCACCCCGAGCTCGGGGCCCAGCTGCTGCGGTGCCACGCGGAGTACGCCGGCGACACGTGGCCGGCGTCGCTCGGGCACCACTACGTGGCGTACCGGGCCCACGTGCGGGCCAAGGTCGGGGTGCTGCGCGCCCGCCAGGACCGCCGGGCGCCCGACGCTGGCACCGACGCGCTGTTCGACCTGGCACTGCGGCACCTCGAGCAGGGCCGGGTCCGGCTGGTGGTCGTGGGCGGGCCGCCTGGGACGGGCAAGTCGACCGTCGCCGCAGGTCTGGCCGAGCGGCTCGACGCCGTGGTGCTGCGCACCGACGAGGCCCGCACGGCCCCGATGGACGAGCGCTACGCGCCAGCCGAGGTGCGGGCCACCTACGAGCGGGTGCTGACCGATGCCGAGCGGCTCCTGCGCCGCGGCGAGCACGTGGTCATCGATGCCACCTTCGGCGATCCCGCCGTGCGGGCGCTGGTGCGCCAGGTCGCCGAGGGCACGGCCAGCGACCTGACCGAGCTGCGCTGCGCTGCCCCTGTGGAGGTGGCGGCGGCCCGGGTCGCCCAGCGCGTCGCCGTCGGCGGGGACCCCTCGGAGGCCACGCCGGAGATCGCACGACGGCTGGCCGACGGCTTCGCCCCCTGGCCCGAGTCGGTGGTGCTGCGCACCGAGGCCCCGGCTGCCGAGGTGGTCGACGCCGCGGTGGCTGCCGTCGGCTGACGGCTGGGCGGCTCGGCTCGGCCGCCCTCGTCGGCGGCCTCGGCGAGATCGGTGCCGCTACCGTTCGCCCCCATGGCGCGCCGGGCCCTCTACCTCCACGAGGTCGTCGACATCGTGGGGCAGGGCCAGTACGACTACATGGACCACGTCGGCCGTGAGCCGACGAACCAGATGCCCGACATGCTCACCCTCCAGGGCACGTTCTTCGTCTGCGCGGTCGGTGGCGGGCGGTGGCCGCAGGTCGTGAACGTCTGGGATGTGGGCGAGGCCGGCTGGGAGGGCTGGGCGGCGAACGTCGACCGGCTGAACCTCAAGCGCCGCGCCGCGTTCTACGGGGACTGGTGGGACCAGGCGGCGCAGTGGCGCACCGGCGGCTTCGACCGGCTGTGCGGCGCGGTGCCGGGCTGCCCGACGACGGCCGAGCTCGCCGAGCGGGGGGTCCGGGGCACGCTCTTCGTGCACCAGCTCCTGCAGGTGCGGCCCGGTGCCGCGCTGGACTACCTGGCGGCGGTGGTGGAGGAGCAGGTGCCGGCGTGGCGGGCCCACGGCCACGAGCCCACCGGCATCTACGAGGTGCTCGGCAACCAGCACGAGGTGGTGGTGATCTGGGCGACGTCGATCGAGGGCCAGGCCGGCCTGCGGGCCGCACGGGACGCCGCCCTCGGGCTGGACGACTCGGTGGCGGGCGATCCGGCGCTGGTCGCGTGGGAGCGCACGGCGGCCGGCCTGGTCACCGGTGGCGACACGCACCTCATGACCCCGCAGCCGGGCACGGTCTACGGGCCACCCTCCTGGGAGGCGGCGTCGCTCGACGACTGGCTCGGCCCCGAGCCGGGGGTGACTTGACGGCACCGGCCTCGGGACGGTTGAGTCGCCGGGTCGCGCAGGGGCGCCGACAGCTAGGGGATCCAGTGATGCAGCAGAGGGGCCGGCGCCTGGCGTCGATCGTCGCCGTCGGGTGCGCCGTCGTGGTGCTGGCCGCAGGGTGCAGCAGCTCGGACGGCTCGGACGGGAGCAGCCCGTCGAGCTCCGGGGCGCCGACGGAGAAGGCCACCGGCCGCTACGCCACGGACCTGGGGCTCACGGTCGACGACGGCCAGGACACGGCGCCGGCGACGTTCCACGTGCGGCCCGGCACCGAAGAGGTCACCATCACGGGCGTCGACCCGAAGGACCGCCTGTCGCTGGTGGACGCCGAGGGCCATCGCCTCGTGGTGATGAAGGCCGACAAGTACGGCCAGGTCCACATCGCCTACCTGCCGAACCAGCTGGGCGAGTTCCAGACCGGTGGGCGCAACGTGCTGCCCACCACCGACGGCTACACGGTGAAGCCGGGGAACGGCTACACGGTACGGAACGAGTCGACGGACCCGGTGCAGGTGTCGAAGCCCTTCACGGTGGGAGCCATCGGCGACCATCCGCAGGCTTCCTTCTACGACCGCCAGGCCGGGAAGGTCGGTCCCGGCAGCCCGATCCCGTCGTCGGCCGTGCCCGGCGCCGCCAAGGACGAGAACGAGTGGTTCGGCTACGTGACGATGCGCGACGGCACGAAGCTGAGCGTGAACGTGCGGCTGCCCGGCCCGCCCGAGGATGGCCCGTACCCGACGGTGGTCGAGTACTCGGGCTACGGCCCTTCGGACCCGACCCACACCGAGCCGGGCTCGCTGATCGCCGGGCTGCTCGGGTTCGCCACGGTCGGCGTGAACATGCGCGGCACCGGGTGCTCGGGCGGCGCGTTCGACGTGTTCAACGCCGCCCAGCAGGCCGATGGCTACGACATGATCGAGGCCATCGCCCGCCAGCCGTGGGTGAAGGGCCACAAGGTCGGGATGGTCGGGCTGTCGTACTCGGGCATCACCCAGCTGTACGTGGCGGCGACCCGCCCGCCGAGCCTGGCCGCCATCACGCCCCTGTCGGTGATCAAGGACCCGTGGCTCGAGCAGTGGCAGGGTGGCGTCTACAACGCCGGCTTCACCAAGAACTGGCTGCGCGAGCGCGACGCCCAGTCCTCCAGCAACGGCACGTCGTGGGTCGGCGAGCAGACCAAGGTCGACACGACCTGCAAGGCGAACCAGCGCATCCGGGAGCAGAACGTGGACTTCGAGTCCTTCGGCCGCAGCCTGGAGCGCCGGCCGGAGCTGTCCAACGCCCGGGACCTGTCGTACCTGGTCCCCAAGATCCAGGTGCCGGTCTTCCTCACCGGCGCCTGGCAGGACGAGCAGACCGGCCCGCAGTTCGCGGACATGCTCGACCGCTTCACCGGGACGAAGCTCAAGCGGTTCACGATGTTCAACGGTCGCCACCCCGACGGGTACTCGCCGCTGACGCTGACCCGCTGGTGGGAGTTCCTCGAGCTGTTCGTGGACCAGCAGGTGCCGAAGCTGTCTGACGGGCTGCGGGCCGCGGCGCCGGGCTACATCAACGACGCCTTCGGCTCGAAGGGCCTCGGGTTCGAGCCCGACCGGTTCGCGAAGCTCACCGCCGACCAGTACGACGAGGCGGTGGCGCAGTGGAGGGCGGAGCCGCAGGTCCGGGTCCTGTTCGAGAGCGGGGCCGGCGACGACGTGCCTGGCAACCCGGTGCCGACCGCCGGGGCCGACTTCTCGTCGTGGCCGCCGAAGGGCACTGAGGCCCGGTCGTTCTACCTGCAGGGGACCTCGTTGGTCACGACCCCGCCGACGGGCTCCGGCACCGGCTCGTTCGCCAACGATCCGGCGTCGGGCAAGGTCGACTTCTGCAACGACGTCGGCGACTCGTGCGGGCTGCTGTCTCGGACCTGGGACTTCGACTGGCAGCCGTTCCCGAAGGGCAAGGCGCTGTCGTACGTGACCACGCCGTTCGCCCGGGACCAGGTGCTGGGCGGTCCCGGCTACGTGGACCTGCGCATGCGGGTCCCCGACGGTGACGCCGACGTGCAGGCCAGCCTGTCGGTGATCCGCCCCGACGGCACCGAGTGGAAGGTCACCACCGGGCTGCTGCGCCTGAGCGACCGGAAGGTCGATGAGGACCGGTCCCGTGGCCTGCAGGTCGAGCGGACCTACTCGGAGGCCGATGCCGAGCCGATGCCGAAGGGCGAGTTCGCGACCGCCCGGGTGGCGCTCCCGTCGTTCGCCCAGCCGGTGCGGGCCGGCGATCGGCTCCGCCTGGTCGTGTCGAGCCCCGGGCGGGACTTTGCCGCCTGGCTGTTCGAGACGATCGGCAAGCCTGGGGCCAAGCGCGAGGTGGCGTGGGGTGGCGCCGAGCCGTCGAAGCTGGTGGTGGGCGAGCTGCCCGGCGTGGGCGAGCTGCCCGCCGTGGACCCGGCCTGCCCGTCACTGCGTGGACAGCCCTGCCGCCCGTACGCAGGGAGCTGACAGCCGCCTGGACGGCCTTGGGCTGGCTCGTTGCCCGCATGGGCCGACCGGCCCATCGTGGCTGACCTGCCTGTTCTCGGCCAGGGGCGTTCTGCCAGACTTGTCCGATGTCTGGATCCGGGCGCGGGCTTCGCTCGACCTTCCTGTTGGTGGCGCTGGTCGTCGGCGCGCTCGGGCTGTCGGCGTGCTCGGGCTCGGGCGGCAAGGACGTGGCGTCCTCGGGGGCCGATCCGAGCGCCACGACCGAGGCGGGCGGCAACTCCGGGGCGGGCGACCCGGGCACCGAGGCCACCACGACCCCGACGACCGAGGCCACCACGACGTCGTCGACCACGACCTCCACGACGGCGCCGACCACGACGACCACCGCCGTGCCGGTCGATCCGACGCAGGTGACCGAGACGGGCAACCTGACCTCGGGCTCCAAGGGGACGCGGACCCGGGCCATCCAGGAGGCGCTCAAGGCGCAGGCCTACGACCCGGGCGAGCCGGACGGGAAGTTCGGCCTGAAGACCACCCAGGCGGTGTGGGCGTTCCAGGCGCTGCACGGCCTGCCCACCGACGGCATCGTCGGGCCGGCGACCGAGCAGGCGATCCTGGCGAAGGCGCCCCAGCAGATGCTGCGCCCGAACCTGGGGCCGACCCACACCGAGGTCGACCTGACCCGTCAGGTGCTGATCGTGTGGCGGGACGGGAAGCCGACGCTGATCACCCACGTGTCGTCGGGCAGCGGCGTGGCGTACTGCGAGAACACCAAGGTCGGCCGCAACTGCGGCGACGCGGTGACCCCGCTCGGCGTCTTCACGTTCTACCGGCAGGTCGAGGGCATCCGCGAGGCGCCGCTCGGCAAGCTCTACGACCCGGTCTACTTCCACGGCGGGTTCGCCGTGCACGGGTCGCCGTCGGTGCCGAACCACCCGGCTAGCCACGGCTGCGTGCGGATCCCCATGTTCATCTCGGACTACTTCCAGACCAAGGTGAACCTGGGGGAGACGATCGAGGTCTTCCGCAGCTGATGGGCCCGGCGCGCCGCCGGCGGCGCGCTCAGGTGGCGGCGGTGGGGGCGATGGTCCGTTCGCCGCAGCTGCCGTAGGCGTCGACGGCGCTGGCGGCGTCCCAGGCGAGCGGCGGGATGATGAGCCGGTCGACGCCGATGGCGGCCAGCTCCTCGATGGCGCCGAGCGGGTCGTCGCCGTCGAGGCGAGGTGCGCCGGCGGTGACCTCGAGGGCGTCGGGGTCGCGGCCGTGCTCGGCGGCGGTGGACCGGGCGAGCTCGATCAGGTGGGCGACCTCCTCGGTGGTCCCCCGGCCGGGGAAGAACCCGTCGCCGAGGCGCCCGGCCCGGCGGGCAGCGGCATCGCTGTGGCCGCCGACCACGATCGGGACCGTGCCGCGCACGGGCGTGGGCTTGGACACGACCTGGGACCAGCGGTCGTAGCCGTCATCGAGGTCGACGGGCTCGCCGGTCCAGAGGGCTCGCATGGCGGCGACCTGCGCGTCGAGGCGCTTGCCCCGGCCGGCGAAGGGGACGCCGAGGGCGTCGAACTCCTCTTCGAGCCAGCCGACGCCGACGCCGAGGACCGCGCGGCCTCCGGAGAGGCGGTCCAGGGTGGCGACCTCCTTGGCGGCGATGGCCGGGTTGCGCTGGGGGAGGATCAAGATGCCGGTGGCGAGGAGGAGCCGCTCGGTGGCGGCGGCGACGTAGGCGAGCCAGACGAGCGGGTCGGGGATGTCGACGTGCTCGCCGCCGGGCATCTTGCCGCTCTTGTTGTACGGGTAGGTCGACTCGTAGCCGACCGGCACGAGGACGTGCTCGACGGTCCACATCGAATCGAAGCCCGCCGATTCGACGGCCTGCGCGCAGGCGGCGGCGGTGGCGCCGTCCGAGAGGGGACCGGTGTTGGCGTAGGCGACTCCGAAGCGCATGGTCGGACCGTACCGGCTGGCCGGTCCGACCGCCGGTGCCCGGCCCGAGCCAGATCGTCGGCGCGTCGGCGACGAATCGTCGACGATTCGTCGCGTCCTTCGCGCCGCAACGGCTGGCGGAGCGACGCGGCCACCGTCTAGCGTGACCGTCGTCACGACCGGCTCGTCCCGCAGGGCCGCTGGTCGATGGTTCGGCCCGACTGCAGGCAGCCTCCAAGGGGGAAGGCGCCGCGCCGGGCCGAATCGCTTTCGGCGAATCGGTCGGGCGACGGCACTGGCGACTGCGACGGGTGCGTCGCAACGCCCAGGCCATGGCCTCGTTTGCGGTGGCAAGGGCGCGACGAATCGTCGACGATTCGTCGCCGACGCGCCTGTCCCCTTGCTGGTGGGCCGGCCGCGGTCGGATCCGAGGCCCTCGAATTCGCCGGACCCTGACCGCCCCGCCGTGCCACCATCGCCCCATGGCCGAGCCATCCAGGACCCCGACGCCCCAGCTCGACGAGACGCCGCGCACGGCCCTGCGCCGCTACGCCTCCGGGGCTCGTTCGACCGAGCCGCGGCCAACGCCATCATCGACGAGGCGTACCTGGCCCACGTCGGGTTCGTGGTCGACGGCACGCCTCGCGTGCTGCCCATGACCTACGGGCGGATCGACGACCAGCTCTACCTCCACGGCGCCGTCGGCAACGCCATGCTCCGCGCCGCCATCGGTGCCGAGGTCTGCGTCGAGATCACGCTCCTCGACGGGCTCGTCCTCGCCCGATCCGCCTTCCACCACTCCATGAACTTCCGCTCGGTGGTCCTCATCGGCACCGGCGCCAAGGTCGACGATCCCGCGGAGAAGGCCGCGGCATTCGACGCCATCGTCGAGCACGTCCTGCCCGGGCGGAGCCAGGCCTCGCGCCCCACCAGCGAGTCGGAGATGCGCACCACCCTCGTGGTCCGGGTCCCGATCCAAGAGGGCTCGGTGAAGGTCCGCGCCGGCGGGCCCGTCGACGACGATGCGGACCTCGGGCTCCCGCACTGGGCCGGGGTGATCCCGCTCGCCACCGTGCCCGGCGCACCCGAGCACGACGAGCTGCAGCTCGCCGACCCCGAGCTCGCGGCGCTCGCCGCACCGGAGGCGACCCGGCCCTAGTTCACCTGGCGCTCGAAGCCCTCCCAGTAGGTGGCGCGCAGCTTGAACTTCTGCAGCTTGCCCGTGGCGGTGCGGGCCAGCTCCTCGCGGAACTCGATGCGCTTCGGCACCTTGTAGCCAGCCAGCTTCGACCGGCAGTGGTCCCGCAGCTCGTCCTCGCTCACGTCCTGCCCGGGTGCCAGCACGACGAGACCCAGCACCAGCTCGCCCCACTTCTCGTCGGGCACGCCGATGACCGCCACTTCGGCCACCGCCGGGTGCGAGAACAGCGCGTCCTCGACCTCGATCGACGAGACGTTCTCGCCACCCGAGATGATCACGTCCTTCTTGCGGTCCGAGATCGTGAGGTACCCCTCGTCGTCGATGATCCCGCCATCGCCGGTGTGGAACCAGCCGTCCACGATCGCCTCCGCCGTCGCCGCCGGCTGCTCCCAGTAGCCCTCCAGCACGTGGTTCCCCCGCGCCAGCACCTCGCCCTGACCGTCGACCCGAAGCTGGATGCCGAGCGCCGGCGCACCGGCCCGGCTGAACTTCACCGCCCGCTCCGCGGGGGTCAGCTCGTCCCACTCGGCCCGTCCCCGGTTCATCGTGAGCAGGGGAGCGGTCTCGGTGAGCCCGTAGATCTGGATGAACTCCCAGCCGAGCTCCGTCTCGACCCGCTCGATCGTGCGCGTCGGAGGCGGTGCCCCCGCCACCACGATGCGCGTGCGGTCCCGGCCCGGCACCGGCCCGTCCCAGTTGCCCGCCGCGTCCAGGATCATGTTCACCACCGCCGGCGCACCGCACAGGTAGGTGACGCCGTGCTCGTCGACCCGGCGGAGGATCTCCGCCCCGTCCACCTTGCGCAGCACCACCTGCGGGACGCCCATCCCCGCCGTGGCGTAGAGCTGCCCCCAGCCGTTGCAGTGGAACATCGGCAGCGTGTGCAGGTACACGTCACGGTCCGACACGCCGGCCTGCCACCCGAACGTCGTGGCGTTCAGCCACAGCGACCGATGGGTCTGCTCCACGCCCTTCGGCCGCGCCGTCGTGCCGCTCGTGTAGTTGATGACCGCCGTGGCCCCCTCGTCGGCCGCCCACGGCTCCGGCTCCACCCCGTCGAGCGAGCCGTCCAGGCCGAACAGGGCCGCGTCCAGCTCCTCGCCGATGGTGAACCGGTGCTTCGCTCCGATCCCGCCCAGGTCGCCCTCCAGCTCTGGATCGACGATCAGCACCGACGCACCGCAGTGCTCGACGATGTAGCGCACCTCCTCGGCCGCCAGCCGGAAGTTCACCGGCACGAAGATCCGACCCCAGCCGCTCACGCCGAAGAACGACGTGAGCATCCGCGCCGAGTTGTGCGACACCATCGCCACCCGCTCGCCCGGGGCCACGCCGAGGCGATCCAACGCCGCCGCCTGTGCCGCCGCACGCCGCGCCATCTCCGCATAGGTCACCGCGCCCCACGACGGCGCCGGCTGGTCCGGCTCGTCGACGAAGCCGATGCGCTCCGGGTACACCGTCGCAGCACGGTCCAGGAAGTCACGGATGGTCAGCGGAACCTGCACGGGTCCTCCAGCGAGGTCGAGGTGGGCGGCCGACGGCCGGCGGCCGGGCAGCCCCGCACCCTAGGCACCCGGACGCCCCGCTGCGTCCGCCCGCCAGAGCGCCGCTTGCGTCTCGGCGGTGCGAAGGTGCCAGTAGCAGGAGGGTGACCGGCTCGACAGGCATCAGCGACAGGCAGGTGGGGTAGACACCCCGCATGCGCATCGGGATCTTCGCCGGCGACGGCAACCTCACCACCCTGCTGGAACGGGCCCGCCAGGCCGAGGCCGACGGGTTCGACTCGTTCTGGCTCCCCCAGATCTTCACCATCGACCCGCTCTGCGCGCACACGCTCATCGGGGCCCAGGTGCCCCGCATCGAGCTGGGCACCGCGGTGGTCCCCACCTACCCCCGCCACCCGATCGCGCTGGCGTCGTCCGCGCTCACCGCCTCGGCCGCCAGCGGGGGACGCCTCACCCTCGGCGTCGGCCTCTCGCACCAGATGGTGATCGAGGGCATGTACGGCTACTCGTTCGACAAGCCGGTCCGGCACATGCGCGAGTACCTGTCGGCGCTCGTGCCGCTCTGCCAGGGCGAGGGCGTGTCCTTCGCGGGCGAGACCGTCACCGCACGGGGCACGGTCGTCGTCGACGAGGCCGGCCCGGTCCCCGTGCTCGTGGCCGCCCTCGGCCCCAAGATGCTCCAGCTCGCCGCCGAGCTCACCACCGGCACCGTCACCTGGATGACCGGTCCCCGGACCCTCGGCGAGCACACCGTGCCCACCATCGCGGCCGCCGCCGAGGCCGCCGGCACCGGCCCGATGCGGGTCGTCGGCGCCCTGCCCGTGGCCGTCACCGACGACGTCGACGGCGCCCGCCAGCGCGCCGGCCGGGTCTTCGAGGTCTACGGCCACCTGCCCAGCTACCGGGCGATGCTCGACCGGGAGGGGGCCGAGACCCCGGCCGACGTCGCCCTCATCGGCTCCGAGACCGAGGTGCTCGCCGGGATCGAGCGCATGCGCTCCGCCGGGGTCACCGACTTCGTGGCCGTCGAGTTCGCCAGCGACCCGCAGGTCATCGCCGACACGCGAGCCGTCCTGAAGGGCCTCGTGTAGGGATCCGCTGGCCCTGCCCGGCGCCTGCCGGACGGCCAATCTATTGACAGCACCACTGCCAATACCTACGGTGGCCGTGTGGAGCAGGAGCCGGCCGACGGCCGTCGGGCCCGATCTGAGCGCAGCCGCCAGGCGGTGATCGAAGCCCTCCTCGCGCTCTACGAGGCCGGCAACGTCGCCCCCTCGGTGGCGGAGATCGCCACCGCGTCGGGGGTGTCGGAGCGGTCGGTCTTCCGCCACTTCGCGGACCTCGAAGACCTCGCCGCCGCCGCGGTCGACCGCAAGCTCGCCGAGGTCATGGCCTTCTTCGCCGACCCACCCCACGACGGCTCGCTCGACGGGCGCATCGACGCCATCGTCGACCAGCGGCTCGCGCTCCACGGCCGCCTCGTGAACCTGGCCCGCGCCGCGGCCTACCACGCCGTCACGTCGACCACCATCGCCCAGGTCCTCGCCGATCGCCGCCGCCTGCTCTGGAACCAGGTCGGCCGCACCTTCGCGCCGGAGCTCGACCCGCTGCCGGTCGACCGACGCCGCGAGGTGCACGCGCTCCTCGACCTGGCGCTCAGCCTCGAGGCGCTCGACTACCTGCACCTGGGCGCCCCAGAGGCGCTCGAGGGCGACGCCCTCCGCGCCGCCCTGCGCGACCAGGTCGCCGCCGCCCTGCACCTCGCCGACCGACCCGACCCGACCACCCCCAGGAGGTAGCGGTGCCCGACGCACCCACCGGCCGCACCGGCCACACGTTCCCGACCGACGAGGTCCTCGCCCGGCTCGCGGCCATCGCCTCGAGCGACGACGACGCCCCCGTCGTGATGCTCAACCTCAACCGCTACCGCGACGTCGCCAGCTACGGCGACGAGCGAGACCAGGAGGGCCTGAGCGGCCGGGCCGCCTACCTCCGCTACGGCATCGTGGCCAAGGCGGCGATCGAGGCCGGCGGCGGCAAGATCCTCTGGGCCACCGACGCCGGCACCCCGGTCATCGGCTGCGACCACGACGCCTACGACGAGGTCGTCGCCGTCTGGTACCCGAGCCACGCCGCCTTCCTCGCCCTGACCGACCACCCCGGCTACGTCGATGCCCTCGAGCACCGCGACGCCGCCATCGAGCAGGCCGCGCTGATCCCGTGCACCGGCGAGGCCGAGGCCCGCCTCGGGACCCCCTTCTGATGGCCGACGACGACGTGCCTGGGGAGGCGCCGGTCGACGTTCCCCCGCCGCCCGGCGGCCCCGCGGCCGACGCCCTCGCGTCCGCCTGGGAGGCCCTCGGCACCCGCATCGACGGCCCCAACGGTGCCGTCTGGACCGCGCGGATCCCGGCGGCCGCCGATCGGGGCAACCCGCCGTTGCTCGCCCTCCACGGCTTCCCCACCAACGCCCTCGACTGGCAGCCGGTCCTCGAGCAGCTGCGGGCCGATCGGGACGTGGTCGTGGTCGACGTCCACGGCTTCGGCCTGTCCGACAAGCCCGACCACCGGTACTCGATCCGCGGCTACGCCGACGATGTCGAAGCGGCCATCGCCCACCACGGCCTCGTCGAGGTGGACCTGCTCACCCACGACATGGGCGACACGGTGGGCGGCGAGCTCCTCGCCCGCACGCTCGACGGCTCGCTCGCCCTGCAGGTCCGCCGCCGGGTCGTCACCAACGGTTCGATCTACATCGACATGGCCCAGCTCACCCTCGGCCAGCAGCTCCTCCTCGGGCTCCCCGACGCCAAGGAGCCGCTCGTGGGCGCCGATCAGGGCACGTCGTTCCGTGGCGGGGTCGTCGGCACGTTCGCCGAGGGCACGGTCCTCGATCCGGACGGTCACGACCACCTCGACGCCGTGGTCACCCTCGCCCGCCGCGACGACGGCCTGGCGATGCTGCCGCGCACCATCCGCTACATCGAGGACCGCCGCGCCGAGGAGCGCCGCTTCACCGGCGCCATCGAGGAGCACGCCTCGCCCGTGGGCATCGTCTGGGGCGACCTGGACCCCGTGGCGGTCCACGCCATGGCCGAGCGGTTCACCACCACTCGCACCGACGCCCCGCTGCGCACCCTCGACGGCGTCGGCCACTACCCGATGGTGGAGGCGCCCGAACGGTTCGCCACCGCCGTGCTCGACCTGCTCGACGAGGAGCTCGCCCGATGACCATCGACATCACCCTGCTCGGCACCGGCAGCCCGCTGCCCAGCCCCGACCGCGCCGGCCCCTCCACTCTCGTGCGGGCCGGCGGCCACACCTTCCTGTTCGACGCCGGGCGGGCCGTCGGCCTCCGCCTCGCTGCCGCCATGGTCCCCTGGGCGGGGCTGAGCGCCGTCGTGCTCACCCACCTCCACAGCGACCACATCACCGACCTCAACGACGCCGTCACCGGCCGCTGGGTCACGAGCCTCGTCCCCAACCCGTTGCCCGTCATCGGCCCGATCGGCACCCAGCGGGTCGTCGACGGCATCCTCGCCATGCTCGAGCCCGACGTCGGCTACCGCATCGCCCACCACGAGGACCTCACCGACCCGCCCCAGGTGGTCGTCACCGAGTCGACGGGCGGCGTGGTGTTCGAGGACGAGGCCGCCGACGTGCGGATCATCGGCGCCCCCACCGACCACCGGCCCGTCGAGCCGACCCTCGGCTACCGCATCGAGCACGGCGGCAAGGCGGTCGTGATCGGCGGCGACGGCGTCCCGTGCCCGGGCCTCGATGAGCTGTGCGCCGGCGCCGACGCCTACGTGCAGACCGTGCTGCGCGAGGACCTCGTCCGCGCCGTGCCGCTCCAGCGCTTCATCGACACGATCGACTACCACTCGACGGTGGAGCAGGCAGCCCAGACCGCCGCCCGCAACGGCGTGCGCACCCTGGTGCTCACCCACCAGGTCCCGACCCCGGCCCCGGGCTCGGCCGACGAGTGGATCGCCCTCGCCACCGCCCACTTCGACGGCGAGGTCGTCTGGGGCGAGGACCTCGTCACCGTCACCGTCTGACGCCCGCCCGCGCCCGCCCGCCCCGCTCGAACTTGGTGCCGAAACTGACCTCACAGGTCACTTTCGGCACCAAGTTGCGGCTGGCGCGTCAGACGATGGTCCAGCCGCCGTCGACGGCCAGGGTCTGGCCGATGACGTAGGTGCTCGCATCCGACGCCAGGAACAGCAGGGCGCCGTCGAGCTCGTGCTCCGCGCCTTCGCGTCCGAGCGGCGCGCCCCGGGCGACGAACGCCTCCGACGCCTCGTCGCCCCACATCACGTCGGTCATCTCGCTGCGGAACCACCCCGGTGCGATGCCGTTGACCCGCACGCCCTTTCGGGCCCACTGGGCGCCGAGCTCCCGGGTCAGGTTCACGAGCCCGCCCTTGGTGGCGCAGTAGCCGGCCTGCTTCACCGGGGTCGCCGCCACCAGGCCGAGCATCGAGGACACGTTGACGATGGCGCCGTGGCCGCTCGCCCGCAGGTGCGGGAACGACAGCTGGCAGAGCCGGAACGGGCCGGTGAGGTTGACGTCGACGACCCGCGGCCAGTCCTCGGTGGACTCGTCCTCGGCCGGACCGATCACCGAGATGCCGGCGTTGTTGACGAGGACGTCGAACGAGCCACCCCCAGCGGCCACCGCGGCATCGACCAGGTGCACCCGGTCGGCCTCGTCGGCCACGTCGGCCCGCACCGGCACGACCCGGTCGCCGAGCTCGTCGGCCAGCTCGCGCAAGAGGTCCTCCCGGCGCGCCGCGGCCACGACGGTCGCGCCCGCCGCGTGCAGCACGCGCACGAAGCGGCGCCCGAGCCCGGCCGACGCGCCGGTGACGATCGCGGTGCGTCCGTCGAGCCCGAACGGCTGGAGCGGGTCCAAGCGGCTAGGCGTTCTGGAAGGTGGCCTGCAGGTCGTTGCCGGTCAGCCACTTCAGGGCGGAGTCCACGGTGTCGACGCCTTGGACGATGTCCTGGCTGACCAAGCAGTCCGTGCCGGCGGGCCAGCCGGGGGTGAACGTCGCCTCGCCCACGCTGATCGAGCCGCTGGTGCGGATGGTGATGGTGTCGGTGAGCTCGGTGCCGCCCGAGCAGCGCAGGTGCACGGTGACCGGGATGGACTTGGTGAGGTCGGAGATCTTGACGACCACCTGGATGGTGATGCCGTTGGTGATCTCGAACTTCGGGGTGGCGATCTCGTCGGAGCCCAGGCCGAAGAGGTCTTCGATCGGCTTCACGACCGGGTCGGTGACGTCGGACAGCTTGCAGCTGGTGAGGAGCATGAGGGGCACCGCCACCAGCGCAGCGATCCGGACCACCGGGCTCAGCCGGTGGCGGCGGACGGGCTGATCGAGCGACGTGTGCATGGCATCTCCCCTGGGTCCTCCGCGGCGGTCGTCGCCAGCGGACCGGCCCCCGAGGGTATCAGGAGGGCACGGGGGGCCTCGTGCTGCGGTTGGCCTGCTCAGCCCTCCGGGAAGCACTCGGCCATGGCGGCCAGGTGGGCGTTGAGGGCGGGGCCGTCGTCGGCGCCCATGTGCCCGAAGCGGAGCACGACCACGTCGCGCGTCGGGAACGCGATGATGCGCTGGCCCTCGAAGCCGTGGGCGCCGAAGGCCCCGTCGGCGCGGTCCCACGCCCACCACTGGGCGGCGTGGAAGAGGCCGGGGTCGTCGGCCGAGCGGGCCCGGCGGGACCAGTCGACCCAGCCCTCGGGCACGATCGGCTGGTCTTCCCAGCGACCGCCGCGGATCGCGAGCAGCCCGAAGCGGCACCAGTCCCGCAGGTCGGCGTAGGCGTAGCTGGAACCGACGAAGGTGCCGGCGTCGTCGAAGCGGCACGTGGCCGAACGCATGCCGATCGGGTCGAAGATCCGCTCGTGCAGCCAAGCCGCCATGGCGTCGCCGTGGCGGCCCAGCACCCGCTGGAGGTTGCGGGCCAGGACGTTCGTGGTGCCCGAGGAGTACACGTAGGCCTCGGGGCTGCCCGGCGTGGCCCGCAGCGGCATCGACGCGGCGAACGCGCCCATGTCGGCGGCGCCGGCCCCGAAGAGCATCGTCACCACGTCCGGGAGGGCGTCGGCGTCGAGCTCGTAGTACTCCTCGGTCCAGGCCAGGCCCGGCCGCATCGCGAGCAGGTCCTCCCAGGTGATGGCGGCCCGGGGATCGTCGGGCTCGGCCAGCCAGATCGGATCCTCGACCGGCGCGGCCACGTCGATCAGGCCGTCGCCGACGGCGACGCCGACCGCGAGGTTGGTGATGCTCTTCGCCATGGACCAGCTCAGGAGGGGTGCCTCCGGGGCGACGTCCTCGAGCGGCGGCTCAGCGTCGAACGAGCGGAGGTCTTGCACCCGCTGGCGCCCGTAGCGCTCGGCCACCAGGCGCCCACCGGCGACGACTGCCGCGGCGTGGGTGAGCCCGAGCGCCGGGTGGCGCTCGCCGCTGACCAGCTCGTCCAGCAAGTCGCCGAGGCGGGCGGCGTCGGCCCCGGCCTCGGCCGGATCAGCCTCGGTCCACGCGTCGGTCGGCCAGGGCACGTCGGCCGGCTGGGCGGGGAGGGGCACGAGCGGGCGTTCGGGCAGCGGCGTCATCGGCCGCATGGTGTCATGCCCGGCCGGGGCGTGGCGGCCCGGCGAGGTCGAGCTCGCCGGAGATGGCGAGGTGGTCCGACAGGGAGCCGGCCGGCCCGCCCCTCGCCGGGCGCCCGTGGAACGCCCACCGGTGGGGTCGGCCGATGGTGACGGGCCGGCCTTCGGGCTGGGCCACGAACAGGTAGTCGATGCGCTCGCCGGGTGCGGCCGCTTCGTCCTCGCCGGCGCGGTCCACGACCCGGTCGGGGTGCTCGGGGTCCGACGGCAGGTCGAAGGCGTGGTGGAAGGTGCAGGTGTGGCCGGGGCCCACGCCGTGCTCGGCCCACACGTCGACCACGTCGAGAGGTGCGAGCCGCTCGCGCATCTCCCGGTAGCGGAGGGTGGGGTCGTGGGCGACGTCGGGGCTCGGGTCGTGGGCGCAGACGTTCATGTCCCCGCACACGACGAGGACGTTCTCGGGCCGGTGGTGCTCGAGCGCGAAGGCCGTCAGCTCCTCGAGCTGGCGGAGGCGTACCTGGTGGTGGCGGCTGTCGTCGTCCGAGCCGGGGATCGGCAGGAGCTCGCCGCCAGCGAACAGGTGGGTGGAGACCACCTCCACCTCTGGGAGGTCGGGGATCGGCTGGCCGTGGTGGTCGAGCAGGCGCACGCAGGTCAGCAGCGCGCCCTTGGTGGCGAACGTGTCCGAGTCCCGCAGGTCGCCGCCGCTGCGGTAGGCGATCCGTGCGGAGCGGGTGACCTGGGCCCGCGCCGAGTCCACGAAGGTGATGAGCCCGCTGGCCGCCCGCTTGAACCGGGCGCGGCCCGGGCCCTCGACCAGCGTCGCGCCCGGCCAGGAGCGGGCCACGGCGTCGTGCTCGGAGCGCTCGAACACCTCCGACAGCGCCGCCACGTCGAAGCGCCCGGCGAGCGCCGGCCCGACGAGCGGGGCGCGCCGGTCCACGTCCGGGGCGAAGAACAGGCGCTCACCGCCGGGCAGGCGCGGGCCCGACGCCCACATCCGAGGCGCGAGCAGCCAGGTGTTCCAGAAGGCGACGCGCAGGGTGGTGGGGGGCTCCACGGCTCGCAACCTACCGCCCGGCCCCGGGTGGCCCCGACGGGTCGACCGGCTCACCGGCCGCCGCTCAGCGGGCGAGGAACGCCTGCACGCTGCTGAGGCGGTCGGCGTCCGCCGGGCCCTTGTCGTGGCGGTAGCGGACGACCCGGGCGAAGCGCAGGGCGACGCCGCCGGGGTAGCGGGTGGACCGCTGGACCCCGTCGATCGCCACCTCGACCACCTGCTCGGGGCGCAGCCAGACGACCCCGGTCTGCGGGCCGCCCCACGGCTCCGCCCGCTCGGCGAGCGACAGGAACCGCTCGGTCTGCCAGCGCAGCAGCTCGTCGGTCAGCCCCTTGAAGGTCTTGCCCACCATCACGAAGCCCGAGCCGTCGTCGGCCAGGGCGCCGAGGTGGAGGTTGGACAGCCACCCGGTCCGCCGACCGTGCCCCCACTCGGCTGCGAGGACGACGAGGTCCAGGGTGTGGACGGGCTTCACCTTCCGCCAGGCCTTGCCCCGCCGCCCGGCCTCGTAGGTCGAGCCGGCGGCCTTCACCACCACGCCCTCGTGGCCGGCCTCGAGCGCCGTGGCCAGCACCGCCTCGCCCTCGGCGGGGTCGGCGGTCACCGTGCCCGGGACGTGCCAGGGGCCGGCCAGCTCGGCCAGCGCCTGGCGTCGGTCCACCAGCGGCTCGTCGAGCAGGTCGCGTCCGTCGAGGTGGAGCAGGTCGAAGAACCACGGCCGCACCTCGGCCACGCCGGGCCCGGCCTCGGCGCGGATCTCGCTGGCGGAGTCCTGGAAGGCGACGGGGCGCCCGGTGCCGCGCTCGACGGCCAGGACCTCGCCGTCGAGCACCAGCGAGCGGCCGGGCAGCCCGCGCACCACGGCGACCACGTCCGGGAGGCGATCGGTGATGTCGGTCAGGTTCCGGGTGAACAGCCGCACGTCGTCCTCGCGGCGGTGGGCCTGGACGCGGATGCCATCGAGCTTCCACTCGACGGCCGCTTCGCCCAGCTCGCCCACGGCGTCGGTGACCGAGGCAGCGGTCGAGGCCAGCATCGGCTGGATGGCCCGGCCCACCGACAGGCCGATGGCCTCCACGGCTCGGCGCCCCTGGCCGAGCGCGACGGCGGCAACGACGTCGAGGCGCCCACCGAGCATGACCGCCCGGCGCACCACCGTGGCCGGGATGCCGGACGCAGCGGCGACCGCGTCCGTCACGACCCCGTCGTTGGCACCCTGGCGGAGCTCGCCGGCGACCAAGCGGAAGAGGAACCGACCCTCCTCGGCGGTGGCCTGCCCGAGCAACCCCCGCAGCTCGGCCTGGCGGGCCCCGGCCGAGCCGGCGCCGCCCATGGCCGCGAGGCGCTCGAAGGCGGCGTCCACGTCGAGCACCCCGAGCGTCGGGGCGGTGGCCGCCGGCACCTCGGCCGCCTGGAGGGTGCGCCAGCCGACGCCGATGCGGCCCTGGCGGGGCTCGCCGACCAGCAGGCCGACGGCCACCTCGACGGTCTCGGGCCCGTCCTGCGCGGCGCGGCGCAGGAGCGCGGCGAGGGCGTCTCGCTTGGCGGTGCGCGCCGAGGTGGCGGCCACGGCGGCCGAGGTGGCGACGAGGTCGGCGAGCAGCATCGGGCCGGTGGGGGAGGGTCGGGCCTGGCTCAGGCGGCGCGAGCGGCCGGGTGGCTCAGAGGAAGCCCTCGGCCGCGAAGACCTCCCGGACCCGGGCCTCGTCGTCGGGCCGCACCAGGACGCGGCACTGCTTGGGCCCGAGGCCGATGGCCCCCGGGACCTCGGCCTGGTCCACGAGGTAGGTCCAGATGCCCTCCTCCTCCAGGCCGGCGAGGATCGGCTCCACCTCGAACGTGTGCTGGAGGCCCAGGTCGACCTCGACGGGCTCCGGGTGCTGCGCATCGGTCATGGGGCCAGGGTACGACGGCGGGCGGTGCCGTGCGCCACGCCGATCCGATGGTGGGAACGCCCCGGCGGTCTGGCACCCTGGATCGCCGTGTTGCAGGTGACCGACCTCCGGGTCGACGTGGGTGGCGTGACCCTCATCGACGGCGTGAGCTTCACCGTGCGCGCCGGGGAGAAGGTCGGGCTGGTCGGCCGCAACGGCGCCGGGAAGACCTCCATGCTGAAGGTGATCGGCGGGGCCAACGAGCCAGCCCGGGGCTCGGTGCGCTGGGACGGCGGCCTCGGCTACCTGCCCCAGGACCCCCGCCTGGACATGGTCCCCGACGACGTCACCGCCCTGCGCCACGTGCTGTCTGGCCGCGGGTTCGACGAGGCGCTCGACCGGATCGAGAAGCTCCAGGTGGCGATGGAGGCGGATCCGTCCACCCGCAACATCGACCGCTACACGCGGGCGCTCGAGCGGTTCCGCATGGACGGCGGCTACTCGGCGGAGTCCGAGGTCCGCCGCCTCGCCGCCGGCATCGGGCTGGCGGACGAGAAGCTCGACCTGCCCCTCGGGGCGCTGTCGGGCGGCCAGCGCCGGCGCGTGGAGGTGGTGCGCATCCTGTTCGCCGGCTCGGACGTCCTGCTGCTCGACGAGCCCACCAACCACCTCGATGCCGACGCCAAGCTCTGGATGCTGGACTTCCTGGCCTCCTACCGGGGTGCGCTGATCGTGATCAGCCACGACCTGGACCTGCTCGACGAGTCGATCACCCGCGTCATCCACCTCGACCGGGGCGGCGACACGGCCACCGGCGTGATGCACGAGTACAAGGGCACCTACACGCAGTACACGAAGGCCCGTGAGGCCGACGAGGTCCGCCTGGCGAAGGAGATCGCCATGCAGGCCAAGGAGATCGAGCGGCTCCAGACCATCGTGGACCGCTTCGGCGCCAAGGCCACCAAGGCGTCCATGGCCCACAGCCTGGAGAAGCGCATCGACCGGCTCAAGGCCGACGCCCCCCAGTCCGTCCAGGCCCGCAAGGTCCTGAAGCTGAAGCTGCCCGAGCCGCCCCACTGCGGCCGCACGGTGCTCGAGGCGAGCGACCTGGCCGTGAGCTACACGGGCCTCGACGTGTTCGAGGACGTCACCTTCGACGTCGGCCGGGGCGACCGCCTGCTGATCATGGGGCTGAACGGCGCCGGCAAGACGTCGCTGCTGCGGGTCCTCGCCGGGATCACCGAGCCGGTGATCGGCGAGTTCCGCTGGGGCGTGGACGTGTCGGTCGGCTACTACGCCCAGGAGCACGAGGGCATCCGGGCGGGCGCGTCGCTCGTGGAGCACATGCGGGAGGCCACCGGCGGGCTCGGCGACGGCGAGCTGCGCTCGATCCTCGGCATGTTCGGCCTGGTGGGCGACAAGGTCTTCCAGGACGCCTCCACCCTGAGCGGCGGCGAGAAGACCAAGCTCGCCCTGGCCCAGCTGGTGGGCGGCAAGCACAACGTGCTGCTGCTCGACGAGCCCACCAACAACCTCGATCCCGGGTCGCGCACCGCGGTGGCGGACTCGCTGTCGAGCTGGGGCGGCACGCTCATCGTGGTGAGCCACGACGCCGAGTTCGTCGAGGCGCTGCAGCCCGACCGGGCGCTGCTGATGCCCGAAGGCACCGTCGACCACTGGCACGACAGCTTCCTCGAGCTCGTCACCCTGGCCTGACCGGCCCCGGGGTCGTCGTCGCCGGTGGCGGAGGGGCGATCGTAGGATCGACCCGGTGGGACCACGGAGGGCGCGCCTCGGGCGGATGGTCGACGGGCGTGCTGGGTGGCTCGTGCCGGTCGTGGCCTGGGCTGGGGCACTCTGGGCCATCTCCGCCCTCCAGCAGCTGGCCTGGTCCCGGGCCCACGGCGCCCCGTGGCACGCCACGGACCTGCTGTGGCCGCACCCGTTCGGGACCACCGGGCGCATCCGCTTCGACGCCGATCGGTTCGTCGCCCTCGCCCGGCGCGGGTACCGGCCTGCAGACCACGACCAGGCTGTGTTCCCGCTCTACCCGTTGGCGATCCGGTGGCTGGCGGCGGCGACCGGGGCGGACGAGGCCGTCGCCGCAGTGCGGATCTCGCTCGCCTCGGGCCTGGCGGTGGCGCTGCTGTGGTGGCGCTGGATGCAGGTCAAGGGGATCGATGGGCTGACCCGGATGGCCGGGCTGCTCGTGCTGCTCGCCTACCCGTGGGCCTTCGTGCTCTACGGCGTGGCCTACAGCGACGGGCTGGCGCTCGCGCTGGTGCTGGCGGCGGTGCTGCTGGTCGAGGCTCGCCACCCGGTCCTGGCCGCGCTGGTGGCGGTGCTGGTCGCTGCTGCCCGCCCGCCAGGCGTCCTGCTCGTGCCGGCCCTGGTCCTGCTCGCGCTCGAGGTCGACGGTGCGTTCGTGCTGCGCCCCGCCACCGGCGGACCGGCAGGCACGGCAGGCACGGCAGGGGCGGCGTCGGCGGACGGGCCGAGCGGCCGCACCGGCGCCCTGGGCCGGTGGTGGCGTGGGGCGACCGCGCCGCTGCGGCAGGGCCACGTCGTCCGGGAGCGCCTGCGCTGGCCCCAGGCCGCGCCCCTCGCCGGGCTCATCGGGCTCGCGGCGTTCGCCGGGTGGAACTGGCGACGCGTCGGATCGCCGCTCGCCTTCGCCAGCGCCCAGCGGTACTTCGGCCACCGGGCGCTCACCGATCCGCTGCTGTGGGTCAAGGCCGACCTGGTCCGCAACGGCAACGTGTTCGTGACCCGCCTGGACCCGCTGCACCAGGCCCTGTCGCTAGCCGTGGTCGTCCTGGTCGTCGCCACCGTGCCGGCGGTCGGGCGCCGCTTCGGGTGGGGCTACGCGCTGCTGGCCGCGCTGTCGGCGGTGGTCGCCTGGGCCTCGACGGTCCTGTTCGCCGCCGCCGGTCGCTACCTGCTCCCGGTCGTGCCGTTCGCCCTGGCCGCGGTGCTGCCCTGGCTGTGCCGGCGCCCGTGGCGCCTCGTGGTGGTGCTCGTCGCCTTCGTCGCCTGGCAGGTGGCGCTCGTCTGGGGGTTCTCGGGGCCCCTGGTGCCGATCATCAACCAGGCCGCCTGGTAGCGGTCCGGGTCTGCGCTCCCTGGGTATCTTCGCTGCATGCGAGGGATGCGGGGACGGGTGGCAGCGGTCGGCGTGCTGGTGGTCCTGGGGCTGGTGGCCTCGGGCTGCTCGTCGGGCAAGGACGACGGTGGCGCCACCAAGGACGGGAACGGCAAGGGCAGCTCGTCGGCTGCGGCAGGAGCGGCGGCGCCGAGCTGACCGCCGCCCAGCTCACGACGGCCCTGGCCAAGGCCGGCGTCGGCACCTACGCCTCGCCCGCCGCCAAGGCACCCGTCGAGCCGGTCACCGACGCCGGGCCGCTGCGCTACCTGGCCGATCAGGTCGCCGTGCTGGCGCTCGAGACCCGGGACCACACCGGCACCACCGGCGCCCAGCTCGATGCGCTGGTCGACGGCGACATGGGCGGTGCCCCGTTCAGCCTCGTGGTCGCGGCCTACGTGAAGGCCGGCGACACCCCGGGGGCGAAGCTCGCTCGCCGGGTCATGGGCGAGCAGCCGTGGGCCCAGAGCAGCGCGCTGGTGTTCCCCGACGTCGTGCTCGGGCTGTTCGCCAACGACGTGGCCAAGGAGGGCACCGGCCCGAAGGGCGCTCGTCAGGCCCCGGCGCGGGGCACCGCGCTCGTGGGCGTGGCGGCCCTGGCGCCTGCGGCTCGGCCGCTCGCCCTGGCCGACGAGGCCACCGGGGTGTGCTCCACGCTCTCGGGCTGGGTCGACAGCGTGATCCAGACCATGGTGGACGCCCTGAAGGTCGACACCAGCGGTGGCGGGATCACCGGGATCCTCGGCGAGATCTGGAACACCGTGGTCGACCTCGCCGTCGAGGCCGGCAAGCAGGTGGTGGCCACGCTCACCGCCCCGATCGTGGCGGTGGTCAAGACCGGCCTCGCGATCGCCGGCACCCTCTCGATGGTCGCGGCGCTGCTGCGCCCGTGGAGCGTCACCGGCGAGCAGCAGCCCTCGCCGGTGGACTACGGCATCGACCCTGGAAGCGGCAACCCGGCGAAGATCGTCGCCACGGTCGACACGGCGGGCTCCGAGCCGTTCACCGCCGGCGTCGTCGACTGCGCCAAGCAGGCTGGCGTGGACCTGCCCGACCCGACCACCGCCAAGGGCTCGAAGATCACCTGGAAGCCGATCGGGATCGACGAGGTCGGCACGGACATCGAGACCGACGACGTGGTCGGGGCCGACGACACCGCATCGCTGCGCTTCACCACCAAGACCGAGAGCAAGGAGGCGGCCGCGGAGGGCACCCCGGTGCCGCACACGACCGCCGTCACCATCGAGGTCGAGCGGACCCAGGTGAAGGACATGCAGGCCCTCCTGCAGACCCTGCTCACCGGCTCGATCCCCGGCGTGGCCGGCCAGATCGCCTCGGCCGTCTTCGGCATCATCACCCAGCCGATCTTCGACGAGATGGCCACCATGCTCGGCACGTCCAGCGCGGCGACCGGCACCGTGATCTCCCACACCGAGCCCGAGCAGAAGCCGAAGGCCACCACGACGACCAAGGTCGACGAGTGCGCCGGCCTGGCCGAGGGCGTGATCCCCGACGGGACCTGGACGGGCGACGTCGAGCTCGACGTCGATGGGAGCCCCACCCAGGCGTCGGGTGCGATCACCAGCACCGGCGGCGGTCAGATGACCATCACCGTCGCCAAGGGCAAGGTCACCTCCGGCACCTGGACCTTCGACTTCTCGTCGTCGGGCACGATCGAGGTGCAGGGTGGCAAGGGCACCATCGACTCCATGTCCGGCAAGGGCGGTGGCACGGTGGCGGGCACCGCGGCCAAGCCGGTCCTGTCGGGCACCGGCACGATCAGCGGCCAGATCTCCGTCACCGTCAGCGGCTTCAGCACCCAGGTCCCGATCGACGAGACTCCACCCGACCTCCACCGCCCTCACGGTGGAGGAGAGCAGCTGCAGACGAGGTGACCGGCACGTTCGTGCCGTCGTTCACCGAAGCGACCGGCGGCATGGCGGTGTTCAGCGGCGTGGCCCGCTGGACCGGCACCTGGCTTGAGATGTGGTGAGCCGGCCTGCGCTTCAGCCGGGGCAGGCCCGGGGGCTCAGCACTGGACGGACACGGTGAAGTTCTGTGCCGCCGGGGTGGTGCCGGTCGTCAGGTGCACGAACACCTTGATCGTGGTGCCGCTCGCGGTCGCGTTGGCGGTGTAGGTCACGTTGACGTTGGTGTTGGCGACGGCGTTGCAGCCGTCCAGGGTCCTCGTGGTCTGCAGCGTGTAGAGGCCCTCCGTAGGGACGAGGAGGTGATCCCTCCCGATCGCGGTGATCAGGCTCCTGTCCGCGGACACCGACGCCACCATCGGCTCCACGTAGTACCTGGTCACGTCGAGCACGAGGTCCGTCTGGTTGCCGAACGCGCGCAGGTCCAGCTGGCTGGCGGTGGCGAGCGTGGCGCCGGTGGTGGTCCCGCCGTTGCCCGTGGTCGACCAGTTCAGGACCGTGGCCTTGGGCTCGGTGGTGCCGTGGGGCCAGGCGTGGAGGTAGCCGCTGCCGGTGGCCCTCGTTGCGGTGATCGACACGGCGATGGCCGTGGCGTCGTCGGGGATGCCGCAGCCCGTGGCCTTGCCGCCCTGGGTGGCGAAGCCCGTCGAGCCGGTGATCTGCACGGCCCGGGTCGACCCGGGGGTGAGCGGGCCTGCAGTCGCCGATCGGCTGTCGAACGCCCGGCAGGGCGAGATGGCAACGAGCCCTGCGGACGCGGTCACGCCCGTTCCGTGGGCCGCCCGCGTGGGCGGGGTGGACCGGGCGCCGGGACGGAGGCCGGCGGCTCCGCTGGCGGCGACCGCGCCGAGGGCGAGCAGCACGCCTCCGGCGATCGCGAGGGAGATCTGGACCTTGGGGCGCATCGGGGCTCCAGTCGGGGTGGAAGCGGCTCTGGGTCGCCGGGACGGTAGCCGCCGCCAACGTGGCGCGACGCTCAGATCTGGACGGATGCCCGGACGCGCGGGGAGGTGCCCGAAGGCACCTCCCCCACAACGTCTCGGGGCACTGGCCCGACGTGCTTGCACCGGGAGGGACGACACCCGGTCGTCGGATCAGCGGGTGGCTGGCGGGTAATCGCCGACCGCCCGAGCGGCCTGGTCAGCGACCAGCCACCTCCGAAGTCCCATGAGAACTGTCGTTGATCTGGACCACCTCCTTTCTTCGGTCCCGCCATCCAACCACCGGCCGACGGCGATGCCAACCGGTTTCGATGACGGCCGCGTGAACGGTGGCCCGTCCGACGCCGTGGGCAGGCCGGATCAGGCGGTGGGCTCATCCACTCGGTGCCGCAGGCCCGCGCAACGCCGTGGTGAGGCTGGGTCAGGCGGTGGGCTCGTCCGGGGGCAGGAGGTGCTCGCGGCGCATGGCGGCGCGCAGGGCCTCGACCGCGGCGTTGGGGTCCTCGACCTGGACGACCACGTGGCGGTACGCCTCGCCGGCGGCCAGCTCGATCACCAGGACCTCCTTGGCCGGGCCCACGAACCACAGGTCCTTGTCGCCGTGCGAGCGGAACGTGCCGGCGATCATCACCCCGGGGAGGTACGTGCCGGGCGCCCGCCAGCCGTGGAGGAGCTTCTTGCGGGGCTCGACGCCGACGTCGGCCACCGCGGTGATGGGCACGTCGATGCCCTTGCTCAGCGACCACAGCCGCATCGCGCCGATCGGCCGCACCAGCAGCCGGTCGTCGGGCGTGACGCCGACGGCGGCGTGGTGGGCGGTGGCGTAGGCGGTGGCGAAGATGCCCCCGATCACCGCCAGGACGATCGCCGCGACCCAGGTCCACCACGGCGGCCACTGGAGGGCGAGGAGGGTGGCGGTCGCCAGCATGGGGCAGGGTCAGCCCTTGGCGCCGAGGGCGACGGGCGTGGTGACCTCGGCGAAGAAGTCGTTGCCCTTGTCGTCGACCACGATGAACGCCGGGAAGTCCTCGACCTCGATGCGCCAGACCGCCTCCATGCCCAGCTCGGGGTACTCGAGCACCTCGACCTTGCGGATGCAGTCCTGGGCCAGGCGGGCGGCCGGCCCGCCGATCGAGCCGAGGTAGAAGCCGCCGTGGGCCTCGCAGGCGTCGGTGACCTGCTGGCTGCGGTTGCCCTTGGCGAGCATCACGAACGAGCCGCCGGCGGCCTGCATCTCCTCGACGTAGGAGTCCATGCGACCGGCGGTGGTGGGACCGAACGAACCCGAGGCGTAGCCCTCGGGGGTCTTGGCCGGGCCGGCGTAGTAGATGCAGTGGTCGCGCAGGTACTGGGGCATGCCCTCGCCCCGGTCGAGGCGCTCGGCGATCTTGGCGTGGGCGATGTCTCGGGCGACGACCACCGTGCCCGTCAGCGAGAGGCGGGTCTTCACCGGGTACTTGGTGAGCTCGGCGCGGATCTCGTCCATCGGGCGATCGAGGTCGATCTGCACGACGTCGCCGCCGAGGTCGTCGGAGGTCACCTCGGGCAGGAACTGGGCGGGGTGGTGCTCGAGGTCCTCGAGGAACACGCCGTCCGCGGTGATCTTGGCGAGGGCCTGACGGTCGGCGGAGCACGACACGGCGATGGCCACCGGGCAGGAGGCCCCGTGGCGGGGGAGGCGCACCACCCGCACGTCGTGGCAGAAGTACTTGCCGCCGAACTGGGCCCCGATGCCGAAGTCCTGGGTGAGCTTCAGCACCTCGGCCTCCATCTCGAGGTCCCGGAACCCGTGGCCCGACGCCGACCCGTGGGTCGGGAGGGTGTCCAGGTAGCGGGTGGAGGCGAGCTTGGCGGTCTCCAGCGCGAGCTCGGCCGACGTGCCGCCGATGACCACGGCGAGGTGGTACGGCGGGCAGGCCGAGGTGCCGAGCAGGCGCAGCTTGTCGTTCAGGAACGCCTTCAGCGTCGTCGGGTTGAGGACGGCCTTGGTCTCCTGGAACAGGTAGCTCTTGTTGGCCGAGCCGCCGCCCTTGGCCATGAACAGGAACTTGTAGGCGTCGCCGTCGATGGCGCTGATCTTGATCTCGGCGGGGAGGTTGGTGGCCGTGTTCTTCTCGTCCCAGAGGCTGAGCGGCGCCATCTGCGAGTACCGCAGGTTGTCGCGCTGGTAGGTGTCGAAGATGCCCCGGGCGAGGGCCTCCTCGTCGCCGCCGCCGGTGAGGACGAACTGGCCCTTCTTGCCCTTCACGATGGCGGTGCCGGTGTCCTGGCACATCGGCAGGACGCCGCCCGCCGCGATGTTGGCGTTCTTCAGCAGGTCCAGCGCCACGAACCGGTCGTTGGCCGAGGCCTCCGGGTCATCGAGGATCTTGCGCAGCTGGGCCAGGTGGCCCGAGCGCAGGAAGTGGGCGATGTCGTGCATCGCCTCGGCGGCCAGGGCGGTCAGCACCTGCGGCTCGACGGTGAGGAACGTGTGGCCCGCAGCCTCCACCGTCGACACGCCGTCGATGTCCAGCTTGCGGTAGGTGGTGGCGTCGGGGCCGAGGGGCAGCAGCTCGGTGAAGTCGAAGTCGGTCACGCCCCGAACGCTACGACCGCAAGGCGACGACGAGCCATCTGGCGTGGCGCCTGGCCCGCCGCTGCGGTCGACAGCGGGGGTACAACGGGACCATGGCTGCCAACGACGGGTTCCGGACCGAGCGCGACTCCATGGGGGAGGTGCGCGTGCCGGCCTCGGCGCTGTGGGGCGCCCAGACCCAGCGGGCCGTCGAGAACTTCCCGATCAGCGGGCGGCCCATCGACCGACGGCTGATCCGCGCCCTCGCCCTCATCAAGGCGGAGGCAGCGGTCGTGAACGCCCGGTCCAAGGAGGTGCCAGCTGTCGACGACCGCATCGGCGACGCCATCCGCAAGGCCGCCGAGGTGGTGGCCACCGGCGCCCACGACGATCAGTTCCCGGTCGACGTGTTCCAGACCGGCTCGGGCACGTCGTCGAACATGAACGCCAACGAGGTCATCGCCCGCCTGGCCGGGCTCAGCCTCGGCTCGCCCAGCAAGGTCCACCCCAACGACCACGTCAACGCCAGCCAGTCGTCCAACGACGTGTTCCCCACCGCCATCCACCTCGCTGCCGTGGACGCCGTCGTCCACGACCTGGTCCCGTCGCTCGAGCACCTCGCCTCCACCCTGCGGGCCAAGGCCGACGAGCACGCAGCGGTGGTCAAGGCCGGGCGCACCCACCTGATGGACGCGGTGCCGATCACGCTCGGCCAGGAGCTCGGTGGCTACGCCACGCAGGTCACCCAGTCCGTGCGTCGGCTCCGGTCCACGCTGCCTCGGGTCGGGGAGCTGCCGATCGGCGGGACCGCCGTCGGGACTGGCATCAACGCGCCGAAGGGCTTCGGGGGCGAGGTGGTGAAGCGGCTCTCGAAGCGGACCGGCCTGCCGCTCACCGAGGCGTCGGACCACATCGCCGCCCAGTCGTCGCGGGACGGCCTCGTCGAGCTGTCGGGCCAGCTGCGCACGGCGGCCGTCGCCCTCACCAAGGTCGCCAACGACCTGCGCTGGATGGCGAGCGGCCCCCGCACCGGCCTGGCCGAGATCCGCCTGCCGGACCTGCAGCCGGGGTCGTCGATCATGCCGGGCAAGGTCAACCCGGTCCTGTGCGAGGCGCTGACCCAGGTGTGCGCCCAGGTCATCGGCAACGACGCGGCCGTGGCGTTCAGCGGGAGCCAGGGCAACTTCGAGCTGAACGTGTACCTGCCGGTCATGGCCCGCAACGTGCTCGAGTCCATCGATCTGCTCGCCGCCGCCACCCGCCTGTTCGCGGACCGGTGCGTCGCCGGCATCGAGGCCGACGTCGAGCGCTGCCGGGCCAACGCCGAGGCGTCGCCCGCCATCGCCACGTCGCTCAACCCGTTCCTGGGCTACGCCCGCACCGCCGAGCTCATCCACGAGAGCCAGTCGACGGGCCGTTCGCTGCGCGACCTGGTGGCCGCCACCGGCGAGGTCGCCCCCGAGGACCTCGACCGCGCCCTCGACGCGCTGCGCCTCACCCGCGGCGGCATCGTCGGCACCTGACCCCCTCTGCCCCCTCCGCCCCGCCCGGCTCCAGCCGGGGGTCCCCCGTTCTTGTTGACAGGTGGTGCGGTCTTGCACCGTGGGGTGACGAGAACGGGGAGGGCGTGGTTCTTGTCGACGGGTGGTGCGGTCTTGCACCCTGGGGTGACGAGAACGGTCTGTGGCGCGCTCGGCGGGGCCCCGGCTGGGGTCGCCGGGCCAGCGCGGCAGGAGGAGGAGGACGAGGAGGGAGCTCAGCCCTTGGCGGGGGAGCCGGCGAACGGGCCGGGGTCCTTGGGGCCCGGCAGGTCCGGGTGGCTCCAGGAGTTGACCTTCCCGACCAGCCGGCAGAGGTCCTCCCACGCCTGGGGGTCCCAGCCCTGGGCGGTGCCCACGATGGCCAGGTCCTGGCGGATGTAGGCGAGGGCGGGGAGCCGATCGAGCTGGAGGGCGCCGACCAGCTCTCGCTTGGGGTCGGCGAACGTCAGGAACTCGTGGCCGATCTCGCCCATGAAGCGCTTGGTGTCCGCCTCGTCCGCGCAGACGGTGAACGCGGTGCGGACGTCGGCGCCTCGGAAGTTGCGCAGGACCCGCAGCGACGTCTCGAAGAGCCAGCCGCTCTCGTTCGTGTACGGATCGAGCACCACGGTCAGCAGCTGGAACGTGGTGGTCCACTCGGAGATCGGGCGGGACTCGCCGCCGAGCGCCGTGAGCTGCGTGTCTGCGGGAACCTGGGTGACCACGGGCGGAACGGTAGTAGGTGCGCGGCGCGAGGCGCAGATCCGGGACCAGCCCGCCGGACCGGCCCGGGCCGTGGCACGGGTAGCGTTCCGGGCGTCCCCCATCGGAGGTCCCCGTGAACACGACTGGCTACAAGCTCCTGCTCGTCCTGCACATCTTGGCGGTGGTCGTGGCGTTCGCCCCCAACTTCGTGTGGCCGCTCGTGTCGGTGCGCCTGAAGAAGGAGGGCAAGCCGGTCGGACCCACCATCGGCGGCCTCGCCCGGGGCAACTCGTTGAAGGTCCACGGCCCGGCGCTGGCGCTCGCCGGGATCTTCGGCTTCGGCCTGGTCGGCATGAGCGACGAGGCCTGGGACTTCTCGCAGGCGTGGGTGATGGCGGCCATGACGGTGTGGTTCCTCATGCTCGGGGTCGTCTTCGGCCTCATGGCGCCGGCAGAGAAGGCGGCGGCCGACGGCGACGCCGGGGCCGAGAAGCTGGTGGCGGCGGCCGGCGGGATCCTCCACCTGCTGCTGTTCGCCGAGCTGTGCATCATGGTCTTCAAGCCGGGGATCTAGGACCGGCCGTGCACCCCATCGAGCGGCTCCGCTACGTGGCCCGGGCCACCGACGCGCCGCCCGATGACGTGGTGCGCGAGGCCGCCGGCTCGCTCGCCCGGTTCGCCTCGGACCCCATCTCGCTCGTCACGGCCACGCGCCGCCTGGTCGACCGCCACCCCGCCAACGGGCCGATCTGGTGGCTCTGCGCCCGGGCACTGCTGGCGCCCGATCCGGCCGACGAGGTGTGGCGCTGCAACGACGAGCTCCACGCCGACCCGACCCCCAAGGAGCTGGCCGCCGCCATCGACGATGGTGCCCGTGTGGCCGTCGTCGCCTGGTCGGACCGGCTCGGGTCCGCGTTCGCCCGCCGGGGCGACCTGGAGGTGCGGGTCGTGGACGTCGATGGCGACGGCCCGGGGTTCGTCCGGGCGCTCGAGCGGCTCGACGTCGACGCCGTGGACGTGCCCGTGTCGGGGCTCGCACCGGCCGTCGCCGGCGCGGACCTGGTGGTCCTCGCGGCCGCCGTCGTGGGCCCGGAGGTCGCCGTGGTCGATGCCGGGGGCTGGTCGGCTGCAGCGGTGGCCCGCGCGGCCGAGGTCCCGGTCTGGCTGGTCACCGGCGCCGGGCGCACGATGGCCCCCGGCTTGTGGCCCTCCGTCGAGCGCCGCCTGGGCGGGCCGGCCACGGCGCCCTGGGAGCGAGGCGTCGACCTGCTCCCGCTCGAGCTCGTGGACCAGGTCGTCGGCGCGGCCGGTCGCCAGCCGGTGGCCCGGGCGCTGGCTACCGTGGACGTGCCGGACGTGGCCGAGCTCCGGCGCTGAGCCCTGGGGGAGGGGACATGCCAACCACGCAGTGCACCTGTGGCACGCTCCTGCCCCCGCCCGACGCGGCCGGCCTCGTGACGTGCCCGTCGTGCGGTCGGGGGACGCGGCCCGCCGGGCCCGAGGCCGAGGCCGCACCGACCGCCGATGCGGCCGCCACGACGACCGACGGGCCCGGCCCCGACGCTGGGAGCGGCAGCGCCGCCTGGCCCGCCCCGCCCGTCGCCGCGCCGATGCCCGGCAACCAGTGGGCCACCCCGGCGCCCATCGCGGGCGCGCCGGCCGGCCCGCCACCGTCCACGGACCTGCACGCGGCCGGGACCGTGCGCACCCGCAAGGTCGGGTGCGCCGTGATCCCAGGGGTGATCGCCGTGGTGGTCGCCCTCATCGTGGTGAGCGCCCTGCGGAGCTGCGACCCCACCGACGTCGTCTCCAAGATCAACCCCAACGTCAGCCCGTTCGACAGCACGATCACCCTCAGCGGCACGGCGAACGTGGTCTCCTCGTCGCCCGAGGAGCTGCAGGTCGCCGCCACGACCCAGACCTCCGAGGGCGGCACCACCGAGCGCCGCCTCAGCCTCCTGCGCTTCGACGGCTCCGGCGCCAAGGTGCTCTGGCAGAGCGACCCGTTCGGCGAGGACACGTCGCGAGTCGAGGTCGCCCAGGTGGGCGACACCGTCTTCGCCGGCACCGGCGACCGCCTCTACGCGCTCGACGGCGACACCGGCAAGACCCGGTGGTCCACCGCCCTGCACGACAAGGTCACCAACGGCTGCGAGGACTGCTTCGAGTCGGTGGGCGGCGTGCTGGTGGTGCGCACGGTGGACGGCTACGTGGCCGCCTACAAGCCCGGTGGCTCGGAGCCGGTCTGGACCAAGCGCCTCCGGGACCCCTCCGGCTCGATCTCGATCGCCGGCGGGCACCTGCTGATCGTCGACGCGCCCGAGGACGACAAGGCTGTGACCCCGGTGCAGCTGGTCGACCCCGCCACCGGCAAGGTCGTGCGCAGCGACGCCCCCACCTGCCCCCGTTCGCCCGACTCGTCGTGGGACGTGGAGCTGAACCCAGGCGACCGGATCCGCACGGTGCCCGGCACCCGTGACGTCATGGCCGTGTTCGGCTTCGGCGATGCGTGCGTCGTGCGCTGGGACCCCTCGACCGGCACGGTCAAGTGGACGAGCCGGCTCGATGGCGCCTCCTCCGTCAACGACGAGCAGGTGGTGGTCGGCACGGATGACCTCGTCGTCCCAGCTTCGTCGCAGGCCATGGCCACCATCGACCTGCACACGGGCAAGGCCCACCTCATCGATCAGGTGCCCGAGGCCACGGTGGTCCCCAACACGATCGTCGGACGCACCTTGCTGGCCGACACCGCCACCACCCGCGGCACCGCACAGCACGGCCTCGCCGCCTTCGACCTGCGCACCGGCAAGAAGCTGTGGGCCAAGACCAACCTCGGGGCCGCGGCGCCGGTGTCGCGCAGCCCCTACTTCACGTCCGACGCCCTGTTCGACGGCGCCCCGCGCTCCCTGCTGGTGTCCGATGCCGACGGGGTCCACGTGGTGGTGTTCGACGGCGCGAACCACACGTTCGCGGTCCGCTCGCTCGACCCCGCTACGGGGAACCTGGGCGAGGAGGTCCGCCGGGCCTTCACCAACCGCTATGGCGGCACCCCATCGCTCACGGTCGAGTCGGTCGCCGACGGGCGGATGCTGATCACCATCGACTCCCTCCTCCAATCCCTGCCCGTCACAGGACGGGGCGAGGTGACCACCTTCCCCGAGCAGGACTGACACCTGTGACCACCGGCGGCGGCGATCTCACCCAACCAGGGCAGACCTGGGGCTTCCCGGGCGCGTCCCCGCCGTTCCAGGCCCCACCGCCCGCGCCGCCGCCTGCCGAACCGCCACCGCCCACCGAAGGGCCGCCCCCGAAGACCGAGCGGCCGGCACGGGCCGACCGGAACGCGCCGGCCGACGAGGGTGATGGTGACGATCGCCCCGAGCCGCCGCACCGGCCGACCCAGGTGCGGCCCACGCAGGCCCGGCCGGCGCCGCCCAAGCGCCCCGAACCACCTCGGCGGCCACCACCGCCCAAGCGCCCAGCCCCGCCGTCGGCTCGGCCGTCGGCCGAGGCCGAGGTCGATGCCGCGGCCCCGCTCGGCACGGTCGCCCCGGTCGATGTTGCGCCGGTGGATGTTGCGCCCGTCGAGGTGTCGCCGGTGGCGACGCCGGCCGGTGCGGGCCAGACGGCCGAGATGCTCGCCGAGCTCGGCGATCCCCTCGCTGAGCTCGGGCCTCGTTCGTCGGCGGAGGTGCACGCCGAGGGGCTCGTCGGCCCCGAGGGGATGGCCGACGCCCAGGGGCCGATCGACGCCCCGGTCCACCGGGTGCCCGCCGACGAGGAGCACCCGGCGCCCGGTCCGGTCTGGCACGCCAGCTCAGGCGCGGCGTACGTCGATCCGGTCGAGCCGGCGGCGGTGGCGGATGCCGCGACGGGCGCAGCGGCTCCGGAGGCAGCGGAGGTGCCGCGCCCTGCCGGCCGGTACGACCAGACGCCCGATGGCAGCGGCGACCGCGTGGTGGACGTGTGGGACCTGCCGCCGCCGCCCGCGCCGCACCTGCCCGGGGACCTGCCCGAGGGGGCGACCGAGGTCGGCTGGGCCTCGCCCACGAGGCCACCGGCACCTGCCACCGTGCCAGCGCCCAAGGCGCGTGGGTCGTGGGGGGCTCGGCAGCCCCGCCCCCGCGCCCGACGGGCTGCGCCGGCCGTGCCCGTGGCGCCATCGGTCCCAGTGACGCCGGACCACGCCCACCTGCCGCCGCCCCCGACGACCGCCTACCTGCCGCCGCCTCCGGGAGCCATCCCAGGCCCGATGCCCGGGCCGTCGATGCCGCCGGGGCCTACGACGGGGTGGCGGCCGCCGACGCGCACGACCAGTGGGTGGGGACGTGGGGGACCAGTTCGATGCGCTTCGGCGGCGGTGGCGGATCACGATCCCAGCCTCTGTCGGCGAAGTCCAGCGCTGCGGCGCATCGTGGCGGCCGTGTTCTTCGTCTGGATCGCCTTCACCGTGCTGGGGAACCTCGTCAGCCAGGTGGGTCGCTCCTCGTCGTCGAGCTCGGGCACGACCGCGCCGGCCAGGGCGAGCTGCCCTCCGTCTCGTTCAGCCCGGCGCCCCAGGCGACGGGCGACCCGGCGGCCATCACGACGTCGGACGAGCGGGGCTGGGTGCCCGTGGTCCTGAACAACACCGACTACGCCGGTGCGCCGGGCGCCGACCTCGTGTACCTGACCGGGAGCGGGGCCAGCGCCCGGGCCGCGTGGTCCCAGCAGCTCCAGGGCGTGGCGCCGACCGGGTCCTCGGGGCTCACCACCACCGCCGATGCCGTCTACGTGTGGGGCCCGGGCGGGATCACCGCGCTCGACCGCGCCTCCGGTTCGATGCGCTGGCGGTCCTCGACGCCGGTCGACGATGCCCGGGCGGCCGGCAGCACCTTGATCGTCACCACTTCCGACAGCTCGGTCCAGGGGTTCGCCATCGGCGGGCCCGACCCCAGGTGGACCTCCCGCCCTGCCTCGCAGCCGACGACCCGGATCGAGGTGGTCGCCGACGACATCGTGCTGGTGCACCGGATGACCGCCGACGGGTCGGGCTCCACCGTCACCCGCCTCGATCCGGCCAGCGGTGCCACGATCGCC
Organism: Acidimicrobiales bacterium; assembly: GCA_046331115.1. Lineage (GTDB taxonomy): Bacteria > Actinomycetota > Acidimicrobiia > Acidimicrobiales > Iamiaceae > Aquihabitans. The sequence goes on along the minus strand of JAXLRJ010000020.1, from coordinate 15,939 downwards.
GCGGCCGATCCGGGGTGCGCGTTCTCGTACGACGCCACCTCGTTCCTGGTGCCGGGCACCGGCGATGTGGTGTCGGTGCCGAACGACTTCGCCGACTGCTGGTACCGGTGGGATGCACGCAGTGGCCAGGTGCGGTGGACCCGGCAGGGGGCACGCCCCACCAGCGGAAGGCCGGCGCCGCTGTTCGACGGCCAGGAGGCCGTGGGCGAGGCCCCGGGCGGCGGCATCGAGGTCGTCGACGTGGCGACCGGCGCCCAGCGGACGATCACCGGGCCCGGTGCCTGGAAGATCTGGCCCCGTTGGGTGGGCGCCGGGATCATCGTGGCCGAGGGCGTCAGCGACGAGCCCACGCCCCGCACCGCGATCTTCGGGTTCGAGGCGGCCACCGGCGACCAGCTGTGGAGCCGCACGGCACCTGCTGGGGCGCTCCCGATCGACGTCGACGGCGTCGACCTCCCCCGGGACCTCGAGGCGAGGCTCCCGGCGCAGGGCGGCCAGGTGCTGGTCGGTGGCGGGTCGACGAGCCCCCGGCTGTACCTGCTCCAGGACGACGACTCGACGGTCCACCGCGAGGACCTCGATCGGTTCACGGGCCGATCGACCTCGACGGAGGATTCGCCGGTGACCGCGACCACCACCACCGATGGCGCCACCCTCGCCGGCGAGAGCCGTCGTGCAGCGGTGGTGCGCTGGAACGGCAAGATCGTGGTCCTGCCCTGGGGGCTCGGCTACCAGGTGGGCGACTACCCCACCTGAGGCGTGCGTCGGGCCGCCGGGTACCGTCGGGCCATGGCCGACGCCCCGGACCTCGCCTCGCTGCTCGACGCGCCCGTCGGCCGCTACCTCGAGGTTGGCCTGCGCCTGGGCCGCCACCTCGACGGGATGGTGGACGCCTACTACGGCCCGGAGGAGCTCGCCCAGCGGGTGGACGACGAGCCCCTGCGGGACCTGCCGGCGCTGGTGGCCGACGTGCGGTCCCTGGTCGCAGACCTCGACGCCGGCGACGGCGACCTGGGCCCGGCCCGGCGCCGCTGGCTGCGCGCCCAGGCGGCGGGGATCCACGCGGCCGCCCGCAAGCTGGCCGGCGAGGACCTGTCGTTCGTCGACGAGGTGGAGCAGTGCTACGGCGTGCGCCCGGCGTGGGTCGAGCACGACGAGCTCGCCGCCGCCCATGCCGAGCTCGACCGGGCGCTGCCCGGCTCCGGCCCGGTCGCGGAGCGCTACGACGCCTGGCGGACCAGCCACCTCATGACCCCCGAGCAGCTGCGCGCCGCGGTGCCGGTCCTGGCCGAGGCGTTCCGCGAGCGGACCGATCGGGCCTTCGGCCTGCCCGAAGGCGAGCACGTCGAGTTCGAGCTGGTGTCGGACCAGCCTTGGTCCGGCTTCAACTACTACGAGGGCGGCCTGCGCAGCCGGGTGGCCATCAACACGGACCTGCCGGTCTCGTCGGCGGTCATCGGCCACCTGGTCGCCCACGAGGCCTACCCCGGCCACCACACCGAGCACTGCCGCAAGGAGGTCGGCCTCGTGCGCCGCCAAGGCCACCTCGAGGAGTCGATCTTCCTCGTGGGCGCGCCGCAGTGCCTGATGGCCGAGGGCCTCGCCGACCTCGGCTTGGAGGTGCTGCTCGGCCACCAGCAGCACGAGGTGCTCGCCGAGCTGCTCCACCCGCTCGGCATCACCTACCATGCCGAGGTCGTGGCCGCGGTCGGCGCGGCCGGCGAGGCGCTGTCCGCGGTGCGGGGCAACGCGGCGCTCATCCTCCACGACCGCGGCGGGAGCGACGACGACGCCATCGAGGAGCTCGTGCGATGGGGCCTCCAGCCGCGGGCGAGGGCCGCCAAGTCGCTCAGCTTCCTGACCCACCCCACCTGGCGGGCCTACATCTTCTGCTACGTGGCCGGCCTGCCGCTGTGTCGGGGCTTCGTCGCCGGCGATCCCGCCCGCTTCGAGCGCCTGCTGTCCGAGCAGCTGATCCCCGCCGACCTGGCCGCCTGAGCGGGGCGGCGATCGCGCCGGCGGTGCCAGCGGCGCGCCGGGCCTAGGGTCCCGGCCCGTGAGGCTGCACCACCCCGACCCCTTCGCCCCGCGCTGGCACGCCCGCTGGATCTGGCACGAGCCGCCGGCGATCGTCGCCGAGACCGCCACCCGGCCGGTGGCAGCCGATCCCCGGGACGCGATCGGGCTGTTCCGACGGGCCTTCACCCTCGACGCGGTCCCGGCGTCGGTGCCGTGCCGCGCCTGGGCCGACGGGCGCTACGTCCTGCGCGTGAACGGCGTCGAGGTGGCCCGGGGCCCGGTGCGATCCGACCCTCGTCGGGCCCGGTACGACGTGGTCGACCTCGCCCCGCACCTCGTCGTCGGCGAGAACGTGGTGGCCGTGGTCGCCCGGCACTTCGGTGCCGCCACCTCCTGGTGGATGCCGGTCCCAGCCACCTACACCTTGGGTGCCGGCTGCCTGGTCCTCGAGGCGAAGGTGGGGGAGGGCTGGATCGGGAGCGATGCCGGCTGGCGCTGCCTCGGCGGCGAGGCGTGGACGCCGGTGCCCGTCCCCGGCGACGTGGCCTGCCTGCCGCTCGAGTCGTTCGACGCCGCCCGCCACCCGCACGGCTGGGACCGCCCTGGCTTCGACGATGGCGCCTGGCGGCCCGCCCACGAGATCCTCCCCGTGCACACCGGCTCGACCGGCGATGCGCGACCGTCGAGCGAGCCGTTCGGGGTGCTGCGCCCGCCGGTGCGGCGTTCGTTCCCCGGCGGGGCGGCCCACCGGGCCGCGCCGCTCGACGTGACGGTCGTGGCCGGGGCCGAGCCGGTCGCTGACCCGGTGGCCCAGGTGTACGCAGACCAGGCGTCGGGCGAGGCCGCCGCTGGCGACGGCATCGAGCTGCACACGTTCGACCTGGGCCGCATCGCCGCGGGCACCGTCGCCCTGGAGCTGGCCGGTGCAGCGCCGGGCACGGTCGTCGACGTGGCCGCCGCCGAGCACCTCGACGCGGCCGGCGACCTCGTGGCCCTCGGCCAGCACGCCGGGTTCCGCTACGTGGCCGGCGGCCCGACCGATGCCTCAGGGGTGGAGCGCTTCGAGACGTTCGACACCATCGGCACGCGCTACCTGCGCGCCGCGGTCCGCGCTCCTCGGGGGACGGCGGCCCCTGCGCTCGCGCTGGCGGTGGCGGACCGGCACCGACCCCGCCCGGCCGGCGCATCGTTCGCCTGCTCGGACCCGCTCCTCGAGCGGATCTACGAGGTGGGCCTGCGGACCGTCGACCTCTGCGCCCTCGACGCGTACGTGGACTGCCCGACCCGCGAACAGCGGGCCTGGACCGGCGATGCCGTCGTCCACCAGATGGTCGACCTGGTGGCCAACCCGGACTGGTCCATGGCCATCTGGCACCCGCAGCTCGCCGCCGCGCCCCGGCCTGACGGCATGCTCGCGATGGCGGTAGCCTCGGACTTCGAGGCCGACGACCGGACCTTCATCCCGGACTGGTCCCTCCACTGGGTCCGATCGGTCCACAACCTGATGCGGTACGTGGGCGATCGAGACCTGGTGGCCGAGCTGCTGCCGGTCGCCGAGCGGGCGCTGCGCTGGTTCGAGGCGTACCTGGGGGACGACGGGCTCCTGCACGACGTCACCGGCTGGTCGCTCGTCGACTGGGCGAGCGTCCGCACCGACGGGACCTCCTCGACCGTGAACGCGCTGTGGGCCCGTGGCCTCGAGGACGTGGCCGAGCTGGCCCGGTGGCTCGGCAACGAGGGCACGGCTCGCTGGGCCGACGCCCGCAGGGCCGACGTGGCCGGGGCCTTCGACGCGTTCTGGGACGAGGGCCGAGGCGTGTACGTCGACCACATCCTGGACGGCGACCCGCGCCGTCCCGCAGCCCAGCACCCCGGGGCCGCCGCCCTCGCGGCCGGGCTCGTGCCCGCCGACCGGGTCGACCGGGTCGTGGCGGGGATCACGGACCGATCCCGCCTGGTGCGCCACTCATGGGTGATGGACACCGTGACCGCCGAGGGCGGGTCCACCGGCTTCATCCACCTGGTCATGGGCCACCCGGACCCGGACTGGGACGTGGAGCGCCAGATGGTGGCGGCCGAGCCGTTCTTCCGCTACGTCGTGCACGACGGGCTGGCCCGAGCCGGGCGAGCCGACCTCGTGGCCGACCTGTGCCGGGACTGGTCGGCGTTCCTGGACGCGGGCGAGACGACCTGGCCCGAGTGCTGGAACGGCGGGACCCGCTGCCATGGCTGGTCGTCGACGCCGACCCGAGACCTCATCGTCCACGTGCTCGGCATCTCACCCGCCGAACCGGGCTACGCCGCCGTGCGCGTGGCGCCTTCGCTGGGCGGCCTCGACTGGGCGCGTGCCACGGTGCCGACGCCCCACGGCCCGATCACCGTCGAGGCCCGTGCCGACGGCACCGTCGAGGTCGACTCGCCGGTCCCCGTCGTCCGCCCCTGACCGCCTCTGACCGCCCCTGACCGCCCCTGACCGCCCCTGACCGCCCCTGACCGCCGCCGGCCCCACCCGTCGCTCGGCCCGTCCCGTTCTCGTCGACGGTGGGTGCAGAAGTGGACCGCTGTTCGACGAGAAGTGGTGGGGCCTGGTTCTTGTCGACGGTGGGTGCGCTCGCGGGCGGGGAAGGGGAGGTGTGCCAGGTGTCCTACCGTCGGGACTTGGCATCGGGCCTGAGGTCGGGCACGATGGGTGGGCAAGAAAACCGAGCAATCACTCGGATATCCAGCGAGGACACCAGATGAGCAGCTATCCGTACAAGGACCGCTTCCCCGTCAACCGGGGGCTGCCCGAGAAGGGGCGCCCCCGCGACGAGATCCTGGCGGAGATGCGGATGCTGGCCCAGGAGGAGGACGCGTCCTGGGAGGGCGGCCGGGTCTCGGGGACCATGTACTGCGGCGACCACGAGCACTACGCGTTCATGAACGACGTGTTCGGGCTCTACGCCCACGTGAACATCCTCCAGCGGGACATCTGCCCGAGCGCCACCCGCTACGAGGGCGAGGTCATCGCCATGGCGCTGGACCTGTTCAACGCCGACGCCGTCACCGACGGGGAGCCCGTCGGCCTGGTCACCTCCGGCGGCACCGGCTCGATCACCCACGCCATCTTGGCGATGCGGGAGGTCGCCCGGGAGGAGCGGGGGATCACCCGGCCCAACTTCATCAAGCCCGAGACCGGCCACCCGGCGTTCGACAAGGCGTGCCACCTGTTCGGTGTCGAGCTGCGCCGGGCCCCCGTGGACCCGGTCACCACCCAGGTCGACGTGGACTGGGTGCGCGCCAACATCGATGACCAGACGATCGGGATGATGGGCTCGGCCTGCAACTACGGCTACGGCACCATCGACCCGCTCGACCAGCTGTCGGACCTGGCGCTGGAGACGGGCATCGCCCTGCACGTCGACGGCTGCCTCGGCGGGTTCATCCTCCCGTTCGGCCAGGAGCTCGGCTACGACATCCCGGTCTTCGACTTCCGTCTCCCCGGCGTCACCTCGATCTCGGCGGACACCCACAAGTACGGCTACGCCTTCAAGGGCACCTCGACGGTCCTGTTCCGGGACAAGAAGTGGCGGAACTCGCAGTACTTCTTCCTCACCGACTGGACCGGCGGCAAGTACTGCTCGCCCGGCATGGACGGCTCCCGCTCCGGTGGCCTGCTCGCCGCCACCTGGGCCGCCATGGTCCAGCTCGGCCGCGAGGGCTACCTCGGCTACGCCCAGAAGATCTTCGAGACCTCCAAGGCCATGCAGGAGGCCGTGCTGTCGCACCCCGAGCTGCGCCTGATCGGGAGCCCCACGTTCCTGTTCAGCTTCACCAGCGACGAGTTCGACATCTACCACGTCAACGACTTCATGCGGCCGCTCGGCTGGCGCTTCAACGGCCAGCAGTACCCCAACGCCCTGCACATGGCGGTGACCCGGCCCCAGACCCAGGAGGGCGTGGTCGAGGCGTTCGCCAAGGACCTCGCCGATGCCGTGGCCTACGCCAAGGAGAAGGGCCAGGAGCCGGCCGCCTCTGGCGCCATCTACGGCGGCGTGGCCGGCGGGATGAACGACGAGGCGGACGAGTTCATCAAGATGGTCATGGCCCAGATGCTCGACGAGCAGCAGGGCCTCCCGCCGCTGGGCTGAGGCGCGGCGGCCTCGGGCCGCTGGGTCAGCCGGCGAACGAGTACCCGTGCTCGACGATCACCTGGGCGCGCTCGTCGAACGCCCGCGGGTCGTCGGTCGGGCTCCAGGTGGCCAGGCCGTCCACGTACCGGTTGAACATGCAGAACGCTGCGGCGATCAGCACGGTGTCGTGGATCTCCACGTCCGTGGCGCCCTCGGTGCGCGCCGCCGCGATGTCGTCGGCCTGCACGTCCAGGCCGCTCTGCTGGACCTTGCCGGCGATGGCGAGCAGCGCGCGCAGCTTGGGGCTGATCGGCGCGGTGGACGGGTCCGCCTTCACCTGCGCCACCAGGTCGTGGCCGCCGTCGAGCTGGGCGGCGGCGAACGACGAGTGGCTGGTGCAGCAGAACTCGCAGTCGTTGCGGCTCGACACGTACGCGGCGATCAGCTCGCGGTCACCGCGGGGCAGTGGGCCGTCGGCGACCAGGAGGGCGTCGGCCAAGCCTCGCAGCGCCGCCGCCGTCTCCGGTCGGTAGGCGAAGAGGGAGGTGATCCCGGGCAGGCCCTCGGGCAGGTCGATGTGCGGCATCGGGTGCGCTCCCTCGTCGTCGCCGGCGCTCGGCCCGCAACCCTACGAGAGCTCGATGACCGCCGCCGCCGTGCCGGGAGGTGCTCGCCGATCCGAGCCGTCGCCCCGCAGGTCGCCGCCGGGGCCGACCACCTCGGTGGTGGCCGTGAGGTGGGGGCGGGCATCGTCGCGGGAGAAGTACTGGAACCGGCCGTCCGGGTCGAATGCCCGGAACCCGTCGGCCTCGAGCGACCGCTGCAGGTCCCGCCGAAGCTCCGCTGCGGTGCCGCGGGCCTCGACGACGATCACGATGCGGGTCGGGTCGCCCTCGAGCACGGCGCCACGGAGGTGCTGGTCTTCGACGACCGTGCCGAGCTTGCGGAGATGGTCGGGGGTCCCGGTCGCCTCCATCCGAGCGAGGTCCCGGTCGGCCGAGCGCCGGGCGGAGACCGACACCACCGTGACCAGGGTGGCGCATCCGCCGAGGACCAGGGCCAGCGGGAGCAGCAGGGCCCAGGCCCACCACCGCCGCCACCACGGCCGGCGGGCCGGCGCCGGCAGGGGCGGCGCAGTCGGGAACGGCGAGCCGTGCGAACCGCCATCCTCCGGCGCCATGCGACGACGGTAGCGGCGCGCCCTGGCCCGTGCTGTGGCACGCTCGGCGGATGGGTGACGCCAGCGAGCTGCTCGAACTGTCCTCCGCCATCATCGACGCCTGGTCCACGCCGGGCGGGCCGCCCCCCGGCGCGCCCGACGGCCCGACCAACCGGGTCACCAACCAGCTGAGCGAGATCGACGATGGGCTCGGCTTCATCGAGTCCTTCTCCAACGTCGTGTCGTTCCGCACCGACGACGGGCTGGTCCTCTTCGACGCGTCGAGCACCTTCACCGGGCGGGGGTGCGTGGCGTCGCTGCGCAGCTGGGTGGATGACCCGGTCCACACCCTCGTGTACACGCACGGCCACGTCGACCACGTGGGCGGCTCGGGCCACTTCGTGCGAGATGGCGAGGAACGTGGCCACGCCGCGCCCGCCGTGGTGGGCCACGAGGCGGTGCCGGTGCGCTTCGACCGCTACCGGGCCACCAACGGGTGGAACCTGGCCATCAACGAGCGCCAGTTCGGCCCCTCCTTCGGCGGCGGGACCCACCGCAAGGACGGGAGCCAGGTGCCGTTCCTGCCCGACGACACCGCCGAGTGCACCACCACCTACGAGGATGCGCTCGAGCTGTCGGTCGGTGGCCTCGACGTCCACCTCCACCACGACCGTGGCGAGACCGACGACCACACCTGGGCGTGGATCCCGTCCCGCAAGGCGATCGCGGTCGGCGACTTCGTGATCTGGGTCTTCCCCAACGCCGGCAACCCGCAGAAGGTGCAGCGGTACCCGGCCGAGTGGGCGGCGGCGCTTCGCAAGATGGCCGCCTACGAGCCCGAGCTCCTCCTGCCCGCCCACGGCCTGGCCGTCGCCGGCAAGGAGCGGGTGGCCCGGGTCCTCGACGACATGGCTACGGCACTCGAGCGGCTGGTGGCCGACGTGGTCGGCGCCATGAACCAGGGGGCGACCCTCGACGAGATCGTCCACACCGTCCGCGTCGACGACGACCTGATCCGCCGGCCTTGGCTGCGCCCGGTGTACGACGAGCCCGAGTTCGTGGTGCGCAACGTGTGGCGCCTCTACGGCGGGTGGTGGGATGGCGACCCGGCGCACCTCAAGCCGCCGCCGGCGAGCGCCCTGGCCCGGGAGCTCGCCGAGCTGGCCGGTGGGCCTGACGCCCTCGCCCGGCGGGCCCAGGCCATCTCCGAGCAGGGCGACCACCGCCTCGCCTGCCAGCTGGTCGAGCTCGCCGCCCAGGCCAGCGAGGACCCCGGCATCTGGCGCCTCCGCTCGGTCCTGTACCGCGCCCGGGCCGAGCACGAGACCAGCCTCATGGCGAAGGGCGTCTTCAACGAGGCCGCCCGCTCCGGCGACGCTCACGCCGCCACGCTGGAGCCCTGAGCCGGCCCACCGCCATCCGCCGAACTCGTTCGGCAGGCCGGGCGAAGGTCGGGCAGAGTCGGGGGATGGGCAGCGACTCCGACGCCGACACTGGCGACACCTACACCCACGGGCACCACGCATCGGTGCTGCGCAGCCACGAGTGGCGGACCGTCGCCAACTCGGCCGCGCACCTCCTCCCGCACCTGCAGGCCGGCCAGCGGCTGCTCGACGTCGGCTGCGGGCCGGGCACGATCACCGCGGAGCTGGCCACGCTCGTCGCCCCGGGGCCCGTGGTCGGGATCGATCCTGCGGCCGACGTCATCGAACGGGCCCGGGCCAACGCCGCCGCAGCCGTCGGGGGCGCCCCGGCCAACCTGACCTTCGAGGTGGGCGACGTGTACCGGCTCGCCGCCGCGGACGGTGCCTTCGACGTGGTGCACGCCCACCAGGTGCTCCAGCACCTGTCGGACCCGGTGGCGGCCCTGCGCGAGGCGCGTCGGGTGCTGGCGCCCGGCGGCCTCCTGGCCGTCCGGGACAGCGACTACGCCGGGTTCATCTGGGCGCCGGCCGATCCGCGCCTGGACCGCTGGCTCGAGCTGTACCACCAGATCACGGCAGCCAACGACGCCGAGGCCGACGCGGGGCGCCACCTCCCCGAGTGGGTGCGGGCGGCGGGGTTCGAGCAGCTCACCGTCACCACCAGCGCGTGGACGTTCAGCGACGCCGACCGCAAGGCCTGGTGGGGCGACCTGTGGGCGGACCGCGTGCTGCACTCGTCCTTCGGCGAGCAGGCGCTGGCCTACGGCCTGTCGACCGCCGACGAGCTGGCCGACCTGTCCGACGCCTGGCGGGCGTGGGCTGCCGCACCCAACGCCTTCTTCGCCGTGCCCCACGTCGAGGTCATCGCCATCGCCCCATGACGCTGGGCCTGGCGCGTCGCTGGGGCATCGCCTGAGGCTCAGTCCGCGCGTGCGGCGAACTCTGACGTGGCCAGGATCTCCCGGGCCAGTTCGGCGACCCCGTGGTCCGCGAGCAGCGCGGTGGCCGCTGCCATCTCGGCGCTCGTGGGTGGCCGGTGCAGCAGCTCCAGGTAGAGGACGCTCGTGGTCACGGGTGCCGTCTGCTTGCGCACGTACTCGCTCGACTCGGAGAAGTTGGTCATCACCTGGCCGCGCGTCTTCTTCTTCCGATCGAGCTGGCCCACCCAGTAGGCGACGCCAGAGGGCTCGCCGGCGCGGCCGAGGACGTTCTGGTACACGAGCGCGACGAACTGGGCGTTCGAGAGGCTGCCGTAGCGGCGTCGGAACTCGCTCGACGTGGCGAACTTGGTGGAGATCGAGCTGAGGGTGGCGCCATCGGCCCGCTTCGCCAGCCAGTAGGCGTAGCCCGAAGGGTCGGGGTTGCGCAGGAAGTACGCCCGGTACAGGCGGACGACGGGATCGACCAGGGTCCCGGCCGCCTGGTCGAGGCGGAGGCGGGCGACCAGCCCTCCCGGCGTGTCGGTCGCCCTCGCGAGCCCGGCGATGGCTGCGCCGCGCTCGGCCGAGGTCGGCGCCGTCGAGCCGGTCGTGGCGTACAGCTGGTCGACGGCAGCCGACCACGAGCTGAACGGTGCCCATGGGGCGGTGGCGCTCGGTGTCGCCCGCCGGGCCCGGAGCGTGGTCCCGAGCGAGCTGCTGCCGACCAGGTCCATGCGGCCGTCACCGTCGATGTCGACCACGGCGGTCGGGAACGGCACGTCGTCGTCGGGGGACCCCATGGCGCTCGACACGAGGCTCCGGCTGTTGGTGCCGAGGTAGGCGGCGTTGCCGTCGATCACCACGTCGAGGGCCCCGTCCTGGTTCACGTCGGCGACCACGGCATCGGACCGGGAGCCTGACAGCGGCACGTCGAGGGGCAGGGTGGTGCCGGCGACCAGGTTGCCATGGCCATCACCCCAGAACGGGAGCAGCCCGCTCGACCAGGCGACGAGGTCCATGTGGCCGTCGCCATCCAGGTCGCCGTGGCCCAGGGCCACCACCTTGCCCGGGTTGCCCACGGCGACGGGTGCCTCGAACGTGCCGTTGCCCAGGTTGCGCAGCAGGTAGAGGTCGTCCTGGGTGCCCGAGCGGACCGCCACGATCAGCTCCGGCCGGCCGTCGCCGTCGAGGTCGGCAGCGTCGATGGCGCGGGGGGTGGTCCCCACCGTGGTGATGGTCGGCGTGGTGAACGCCCCCGTGCCGTCGTTGGCGAAGGTGCGCACCGTGCCCACCGTCGGGTCGACCGTGGCCACATCGGGCCAGGTGTCGCCGTCGAGGTCGGCGACCACCATCGGTCCGGCCGTCGTCGGCGGGGACACCGAGACCGGTGCCGCGAACGTGCCGGTCCCGCCGTTGCCGGCGGTGGTGATGCCCGCAGCAGTCGACGCCACGAGGTCGAGGGCGCCGTCGTGGTCCACGTCGGCGACGGCCACATCGGTGATCGCGCTGCCCATCGGGACCGAGGTGGACGTCAGGTACTGGCCGGGTGCGCTGTTGCGGTGGACGGTGACCGACGTGCTCCCGAAGCCGACGGCATCGGGCCTGCCGTCGCCGGTGAGGTCCTCGACCGAGACGTGCGATGCCGTCCCCCCAGACGCCGTGCTCAACTGCGTGGCCTCGAAGGTGTGGTCGGCGCGCTGCAGGATCACGGAGGCGGTGCTGCCGCCAGGGCTGAGCGTGACGATGTCGAGGCGTCCATCCACGTCCATGTCGACCGCTGCCATGTCGGCGAGCGATGCCGCGGCGTACATCTCGGATGGGCCGAAGTCGCCTGACGCCAGGCCGTGCCGCACGGTGATCGCCTGGTACGTCAGGCCGGCGGTGACGAGGTCGTCGTGGCCGTCGCCGTCGAGGTCGGCGAGGGCGAGGCCGTAGGCGGGGGTGAGCGGGAGGTTGATGGCCTTGGTGGTGGCACCCCACCGGGCCGACCCGAAGTCGGTCCACAAGGTGGCGGTCGAGGTGCTGCCCTGGCTGATGAGGTCGGTGACGCCGTTGCCGTCCACGTCGCCGACCCGGACGATCGAGACGCCCCCCGGGGCGATGCCGCTGTCGGAGGTCGCATAGGTCAGGTCGCCGTTCCCGCGGAACATCCGGATGTCGCCGCTCCCGCCGTTGGACTGGCCCCAGCCGGCCACCACGAGGTCGGTGGAGCCGTCGCCCTCGGCATCGAAGGCTTCGACGGTCTTGATGAACTCACCGAGCGTCCAGTGCAGCGCCGACGGGCCGAGGGTCGCGGTGCCCGTGCCAGGGAGCACGTCGAGGTCGTGGACCGAGCCCACGAGCACGTCCAGCTCGGCGTCGCCGGTGAGCTGCGCGACCGCGATCGTGGTGGCCGCGATCGCAGTGCGGGTCGGGGCCGCGAAGGTGCCGTCGCCGTTGCCGGCCAGGACGTCGATCCCGATCGATCCCAGCGCTGCCAGCAGGTCCAGGTCGCCGTCCCCGTCGAGGTCAGCGAGTCGCAGGTCCTTGGGTGCCGCCTCGAGCGCCACCACGACCGGGGCATCGAAGGTGCCGTCGCCCTTGCCGATCATCACCGAGGCACCGTTGGCCGTCCCCCACCCGACCAGGTCCGGCACCTGGTCGCCATCGAGGTCGCCCGTGCGGAAGCGGCTGAGCGGCCCGGAAGCGGTGGCCAGTCGCGAGCCGAAGCTCGGGGGTTGCGGTGCTGGTGGCGCCGCATCGGCCGGCGACGCCAGGGCCAGCGGGGCGAGGAGGAGCAGCGCCAGCGATGAGGCTGCCGCTCGTCTGCCGCGTCGGCCGTTCCTGCCGCCCTGCTTGCTCGCCATGTGCCCCCCCCGGTGGCCTCGCCGTGCGGTTGAAGGTACCGGAGTCCGACGCCCGTCGCGGTACGACCTACCCTGCGGGGATGGTCGACGCCGACGCCCCCGACGGTCGCCTCCTGGCCGCAGCCGAGGTGCTGGATCGCATCGGGGCCGGCACCATCGGCGGAGACGTCGAGGTCGTCCGCGAGGGCTGGCGCTGCTCGCCCGACGTGGCCGAGGTCCTTGCCCGGGTCCGGCCCCGCTCAGTGGAGCCGATGGCTGCCCGGGAGGTCGAGGTGGCCCGCATCCTCGACGAGGTCGCGGTCCCGGCCGTCGCCCTCGTCGGCGGGCGAGGGCAGCCATGGCTCGCCCAGGGCTGCGTGGTCACGGCGTGGCGGTGGGAGGCGGTCACCGGCACGGCGGCGCCCGAGGACCTGGGCGGCCTGGCCCGGCGGCTGCGCGAGCACACGGTGGGCACCTTCGCCTACGACGCCGCGCTTCGACCCGTTCGCGGCCATCCGCAGCGCGGTCGCTGCCGTCCCGCTCGGCGACGAGCAGGGTGAGCTGTCCGCATGCGCGCCCGAGCTCTCGGCCGAGTGGAAGCGGATCTGCGAGACCGACCCCGGGGCACGGCCGTGGTCCACGGCGACCTGCACACCGACAAGCTTGATGCTGGTCACCGCCGCCGGCGCCCTGCTGTCGGACCTGGAGCTCGCCGGCGCCGGCCCGTGCTCTACGACGTCGCGCCGGCCGTGGTCGCCGTCGATCGCTACAGGGCCCCCGCCAGGGCCCTGGACCGGTTCTAAAGCAGCTCGGTCACGATCCTCGTGAGTGGCACGGCTTCGCCACGTGCCTCGCGGTCTACGAGCTGTGGGTCACCGCCTGGGCGGTCGGCGTGCGGGAGGGCTCCCCCGAGCTCACCGAGGAGGCGGCCATCCGGGTCCGCTGCCTGCGGGACCAGTCCTGCGAGGACTGGCACCTCCTCCTAGCCCCGTCCCACCCGTCCCCCGCCGCCGGACCGAGGCCGTGGCCTTGATCAGGTGCCCGGCGCGGCGTCGGTCCAGGCGGCCTCGGGCTGGCGGCACGAGTCGGTGGCCGGCCGGCCGGCGAGGGCGTCGGCCACGAACCGGCGCACGTCGCTCGCCTCGGCGCCGATGACCGAGTCGTGGGTGGCGCCGGGGACGACGTGCACCTCGGCCACCTGGCCGGTGGCGCAGATCCGTCGAGCGGTCGCAAGGAAGCGGTCGATCACGACCCGGTCGTCCTTGGTGCCCGACGCCAGGAGCAGCGGGACGCCGTCGACGGCCTCGGTCCCGACGTCCTGGGCGAGCAGCATCGACCGCACCGGCTCGGTCTGGCGGGGGTCGGCGCGGAAGGCCCCGCGCATGGCCACGCCGACCATGGCGTCGGTGATCTGGTCCAGGCAGCCGGTGTCGAACACGTTGGCCTTCGCCATGGCCTCGGGGCTGAGGTAGTCGGCCAGGTCGACGTCGGGGTGCTCGTCCTGGGCGCCGTAGAGCCCCATCATCGTGAGGATGGCGGTCACGATCGGGTCGATGCCGCCGTAGACCTGGTCGAGCAGTGCGGCCGGGGCCAGCGCCACCGTGGCCACGAGGTGCAGCTCGGGCGCCCGCTCGGCGGCCAGCTCGTGGGCGGCCAGGGCCCCGTGGCCGCCCTGGGAGTGGCCGATGGCCACCCAGCGGTCCGAGGCGTGGGCCTGGGGGATGTTGCGGGCGGCTCGCACGATGTCGATGACCGAGTTCCCCTCGTCGACCTTCGAGAGGTAGGCGTGGCGCTCGCCGATCGGGCCGAGGCCGATGTAGTCCGTCGTGGCGTCGACGACGTGGCCGATGCCCCACTGGGGGTAGGGGGCACCCCGTCGGCTGGGGGCGCACGGCGAGGCGATGCCCGTGGTGCCGTGCGCCGTGGAGATGACGGGCCAGCCGCCCTTCGGTGCGGGCCCGGTCGGGTAGCTGATGATCCCCGTGACCGCCCGGTCCGCGCCGGTGGCGTCGGTCGAGTGGTACATCACCCGCAGCGTGGCCGAGCCGCCGCCGCCGGCGACCTGCTGCACCCGGATGAGATCGCCGGGCGCGCCCTTCGGCAGCGGGTCGGGCACCCGGTAGAAGGCGTCGACGGGGCCGACGTACTCGTCGGCCACGGCCGGTGGCGCCGACGACGTGGTGGCCCTGTCGGCCCCAGCGCCTGCGCCCGCGGTGGTGCCCTTGCCGCTCGGCGAGCCGCCAGGGCGGGTCGTGGCCGTCCGGGCATCGCTGCCGGCGGAGGAGCAGCCGACGGCGACCAGCCCGAGCGCGGCACCCACGGCGAGGGCGCCAGCGCCTCGACGCCACCGAGGCGGCCAGCGCGTCGATCGGCCCGTCGCCGCGTTCCCCTCCATCGCCGCGACCGTAGGCGACCACCACGTCCGCCCACCCGCCACCGCCCGGCAGGCGCCGCTGAGCGACCATCTCGAGTCCGGCGGAGCGGCCCGGGGGCGCACGAGTGCACCGGAACCGTGCGGGGCCGTGCCAACCTCTTGCGATGCGCCTCGTCCCCAAGGACTGGCACACCGAGACCTGGGTGTGCTCGATGCGTGGCCACGTCGCGCCGGCGTCCCGTGTGCGCACGCTGCGCGGCCAGGATCGGCGGCTCGGCGTCGACCTGCCCGACGGCGACCGGTTGGCGCGCTGCCTGCGCTGCGACGTGTGGCTCGACGTGCCGATCCCGTCGGCCAAGGCGGCCGCCGCCGACGTGCTGCCCGGGCTCGACGACCTGCCGAAGCCCCGGCGCGGGAAGGTGCTCCAGGACGCCGTCCTGCTGCGGCTGATCGCCATCAACAAGGGCGTGCACGCGGTGGCCTTCGGCATCCTGGCCGTGGTCCTCGGGATCCTGCTGCTGAAGCTCCCGGGACTGCAATCGACCGCCCGCGACCTGGACCACAGCATCACCAGCACCGTGGCCGAGACCGGCCAGCAGGCCAGCCGAGCCGACATCAGCCGCTGGCTCCACCGGGTGACCGGCCTGCACCGCTCCGCGCTCACGGTCCTGTTCGTGACCGCGGTGCTCTACTGCGTGATCGAGTCGATCGAGTCGATCGGGCTGTGGCGGGAGCGGCGGTGGGCCGAGTACCTCACCGCCCTCGCCACCTTCGGGCTGCTGCCCTTCGAGATCCGCGAGCTGGTGGAGCGCGTCACGGTGTTCCGGATCAGCGCCCTCGTGGTGAACGTGGCGATCCTGGTGTGGCTGGTCTGGGCCAAGCACCTGTTCGGCGTGCGCGGCGGGGCCAAGACCCTCGAGGAGCACACCGACTGGGAGGCGATCCTCGCCTCGCCCTCGCCTGCGCCCCACCACTAGGCGGGACGCGCGGGCGGTGGGGGCTCAGGCCGCCTGGTGGTCGGCGACGAGCTTGCGGGCGATGACCTTGAGGCAGAGGGTCTCGTCCGCGCCCTCGAAGATCGACAGCACGCGGGCGTCGACGAAGTA
>JAXLRJ010000019.1:0-63589 GCA_046331115.1 Acidimicrobiales bacterium | reverse complement strand
GCCTGGGCACCGTGCTGGCCAACGAGGAGGTCACCGCGGACGGCCGCTCCGAGCGTGGCGACTTCCCCGTCTACCGGCGGCCCATGAAGCAGTGGATGCTGCGGATCACCGCCTATGCAGACCGGCTGATCCGGGACCTGGACCTGCTCGACTGGTCAGAGGCCATCAAGACCCAGCAGCGCAACTGGATCGGCCGCTCGACGGGCGCCGAGGTCACCTTCGCCACCCCGGCTGGGCCCCTCGAGGTGTTCACGACCCGGCCCGACACGCTGTTCGGGGCCACCTACATGGTCGTGGCGCCGGAGCACCCGCTGGTCGGCGCGCTCACCACGGACGACCAGCGCGAGGCCGTCGACGCCTACGTGGCCGCCGCCGCCCGGCGCTCGGACCTGGACCGCCAGGCCGAGTCCAAGGAGAAGACCGGCGTCGCCACCGGGTCGTTCGCCACCAACCCGGTCAACGGCGAGCAGATCCCGATCTACGTCGCCGACTACGTCCTGATGGGCTACGGCACCGGGGCGATCATGGCGGTGCCCGCCCACGACACCCGGGACTGGGAGTTCGCCAAGGCGTTCGGCTTGCCGATCGTCGAGGTCATCGCCGGCCCCGAGAGCACCGACGTGCAAGAGGCCGCCTACGTCGGCGACGGCCTGGCCGTGGGCTCGTCCAACGGCGAGGTGTCGCTCGACGGGCTGGCCGTGGCCGAGGCCAAGGCCACCATCACCGAGTGGCTCGAGGCCAAGGGCCTCGGCGCCGGCAAGGTCCAGTACAAGCTGCGGGACTGGCTGTTCAGCCGCCAGCGCTACTGGGGCGAACCGTTCCCGATCGTCTACGACGCCGACGGGGAGCCCCAGGCCCTGCCCGAGGCCGAGCTGCCCCTGCTGCTGCCGCCGATGGAGGACTTCTCGCCGAAGACCTCCGACGACGAGGACAGCGAGCCCGAGCCGCCCCTCGGCCGCGTCGAGGGCTGGAGCACGGTGGAGCTGGACCTCGGCGAAGGCCCGCGCCCCTACCGCCGCGAGCTGAACACCATGCCCAACTGGGCGGGGTCCTGCTGGTACGAGCTGCGCTACCTGGACCCCACCAACGACCAGGCCTTCGTCGCGCCGGAGAACGAGCGCTACTGGATGGGCCCGCAGTGGGACGGCGACTGCGGCGGCGTCGACCTGTACGTCGGCGGTGTGGAGCACGCCGTGCTGCACCTGCTCTACGCCCGCTTCTGGCACAAGGTCCTGTTCGACCTGGGCCACGTGTCGTCGTCGGAGCCGTTCCGGCGCCTGTTCAACCAGGGGATGATCCAGGCCTACGTGTACCGCGACGCCCGCGGCTTCCCGGTGCCCGCCGACGCCGTCGTCCAAGACGGCGACCGCTACCTCTACGAGGGTGCCGAGGTCTCCCGCGAGGTCGGGAAGATGGGCAAGTCGCTGAAGAACGCGGTGGCGCCCGACGAGATGTGCGAGCGCTACGGCGCCGACACGCTGCGCCTCTACGAGATGTTCGGCGGCCCGCTCGATGTGAGCCGCCCGTGGGACACCACGGCGGTCGTCGGGATGTACCGCCTGCTGCAGCGCATCTGGCGCCTGTTCGTCGACGAGGACAGCGGCGAGCTGCGCGTCCAGGATGGCATCGAGCCCGCCGACGACACCCAGCGCGTGCTGCACCGCACGATCGCGGCCGTCCGCGAGGGCATGGAGTCGCTGCGGTTCAACACGTCGATCGCTCGCATCACCGAGCTCACCAACCACCTCACGTCCACCTACCCCGACGGTGGCGTGCCGCGCGCCGTGGCCGAGCCGCTTGCGCTGCTGCTGGCGCCGATCGCCCCGCACATCACCGAGGAGCTGTGGGCCCGGCTGGGCCACGACGCCACAGTCACCTACCAGCCGTTCCCGACGGCCGACGAGCGGTGGCTGGTCGATGACTCGGTGGAGCTGCCCGTCTCGGTCAACGGCAAGGTGCGGGGTCGCATCACGGTCCCCGCCGGCGCCGACGCTGCCGCCCTGGAGGCGGCGGCCCGAGCCGACGACAAGGTGGCCGCGCTGCTGGAGGGCACGGAGGTCCGCAAGGTGATCGCCGTGCCCGACAAGATGGTCAACTTCGTGGTCGCCTGACCACGGGAGGTGGCCTCGCGAGCAGGCCGCACCAGGACCAGGTAGAACCTCCCCCTTGTCGGTGCTGTGGGAGCGCCGGAGAGGTGGGGAACATGACGTTGCACTTGCTCACGCTCAGCTCGGGCTCGTTCCGCCTGGACAGCGGTCAGCCTCGGGGCTCGGCCAGCCAGGACGATGAGAACGCGCCGACCATCGGCACGGCGGCCAACGCCTTCGGCTCCGCTTGCGACCAGCCGGTCGACCTCTCCCAGCCGCGGGCCATCGTGGCCACGCCGCCCTCGTTGCTGCGGACCACGGTGACGCTGCCCTCCGGGCCGGGCGGGACCGGCAAGGGCGTCGACGTCCACGGCACGTTCGCCTTGGACCGGGGTCGGCTGACCCTCGAGGGGCCACGGCTGCAGGCTGGCGAGCAGTGGTTCGCGGCGCGGATCTCGGTCCGCCCCCCGGCGTCGCCGGCGGGCAGCGCCGAGGCCCTCGCCTTCCGGGTCGTGCGTCGGAGCGGCGCGCCGTTCGAGCCTGGCGGCGAGGAGGTGGTCTTCGAGCAGGTGCTCGAGGCGTCGGATGGCGCCATCGAGGTCCGAGCGGAGGTCGGCGTGCTCGCCGAGCTCCCCGCCCACTGGCACCGACTGGCCCTCGAGGTGGAGTCGGTCGGCAAGGGGAAGCCCCTCCAGGGGGTGTGGGAGCGGCCCCGGCTTGGCACCCGTGCCGAGGTGGACGCCTCGGTTGCGATCCTGACGATGCCCGAGCTCTTCGTCGAGTGGAACGACGGCACCCCCGGCGTGAAGACCAGGGCCCCGTCGCCGATCCTCAACCCCCCCTTCAACACGCCCACGGGCCGCTACTCGACCGAGCCGGACGCGCCCTACCTGTGGCTGCTCGCCTACATGGTGGACGGCGCCTCGGTGACCGATGGGATCGCTGCCCACCCTGACGCCGGGGCCACCATCCGGCGGTGGACCGGCGGGAGCCCGGGCATCTGGTCGGTGGCTGGGAAGCCGACGTACAGCTCGTCGCTCTCGAGCCTCGGCTGGTCCGGCGGGGTCCAGCCCGGGATGGGGACCCATCCCTACGGCTGGTACCGCCTCCCGATCACGCCCATGGGCGGCGACGGCGAGGCCGATGCCTCCTTCGCCGGGGTGTGGGGGGTGGTCCTCGACGACGAGTCGGCGGGATCGATCTCCCCCGCGGCCGACGGCGCCGCGCAGCGGTTCCTCGACGAGGCCACCGCCAAGCTCCACGCCATCCTCCCCGTGGGGTCCGGGCGCACCGGCCTCACCATGGCCGAAGCCGCGTCGCTGCGCACGGGCCTGCAGGCGATCGGCGATGCCATCGTCGCCGACACCTTCGTGCCTGCTGCCTCCGCCTCGGGCGATGGCCTGGTCGGCTCCTTCCACCACACCTACGACCTCATCGACCTGCGGGCCGGGGCGGTGGAGCGCACCTCGTCGATGGAGGGCAGCGGCAGCAGCTACCGGGTCACCACGCGCTGCGCCAACCAGTAGGCCGCGCCCGGCCCGGGCCGGGTCGGGGATGTGGCAGGCCGGCCACCGGGCGTGGCCCCCAGGGCGGGCCGCGCCAGCAGCCAGTAGAACGTCGGAGCCGGTGCTGTGGGAGCGCCGGAGGAGGTGGGGAACATGACGCTGCAGCAGCTTGCCCTCGGGCTCGGCTCGTTCACGCTCGACAGCGGCCGGCCGAGGAGCGCGACGAACCAGGCGGATGCCAACGTCCCGGTCATCGGCCAGGCGGGAGCCGGGTTCGGCAACGCCTACGACCGGTGGACCGCGTACCACCAGCCGAGGGCGATCGTGACCGCGCCGCCCTCGCTGCTGCGGACCGAGGTGCACTTCCCGACCAGCCCCGACGGGCTGGGGCCTCCAGTGGGCGTCCTCGGCACCTTCGCCCTGGACCGCGGCCGGCTCACGCTGGCGGGCCCGCGCCTGGTGGGCAGCGACCGCTGGTTCGCCTCGCGGATCTCGGTGCTGGAGGCCACCCGGCCGGCGGGCAGCGCCGACGGCGTGACGTTCCGGGTGATCCGCCGCACGCGCCAGCTCACCCAACCCACGCCCCAGGACGTCGTCGTGTTCGAGCAGACGCTCGCCCCTGGCGAGGGCGCCATCGATGTGCGGGTCCACGTCGGCGTGGTCGCCCAGATGCGGGCGCAGTCCAACCGCCTGGTGCTCGAGGTCGAGTCGGCGGGCACCGGACGGCCGCTCACCGGCGTGTGGGAGCGACCCCGGCTCGGCACGAGCGGGGAGGTGGACGTCGTGACCTCGCGGCTGTCGGTGACCAGCCTCTTCGTCGAGTGGAACGACGGCGTGCCCGGCGTGAAGACCACCACCTCGAAGCAGGTCCCGCCGAGCCAGCTCGACCCCGGCATCGGTCCGACGTACTGGTCCAGCCCCGATGACCCCTACCTCGAGTGGATCGTGTATCGGGTGGACGGTACGACGGTGACCGCCAGGATCGGGTCCGACCCGACCCTCGGGGGCGACGTGGTGGCGAGCGCTGCCGGCGGCTTCGAGACCGATGTGGCGGCGAAGTCCTACCAGGACTACTTCACGTCGTTCGGAGGTGGCTTCCCGCTCGGCACGTACCACGGTGGGGTCCAGCCCGGCATGGGCGCCAGCCCTGGCATCGGCTGGGACGTCGCCCTAGCGCCCATGGGCGGCGACGGCGACCCCGAGGCCTCGTTCACCGGGATCATCCTGATCGCCCTGGACAACGAGTCCGTGGCGATCGGGCCCGACATCGCGAAGCACGGGCTCGGCCGGTTCCTGGCCGACGCCCGCGCCGCGCTCGACGCGATCATCGCCCCCGGCTCGGGCCGCACCGGGCTCACCAAGGCGGAGTCGCAGCAGCTCCAGGCCGCGCTCCGCACCATTGGCGACGCCATGGTGGAGGAGGTGTACGCCCCCGCGATCGGCGGCTCGCCCGGCGACGGCCTCGTCGGCACGGTCCACCACATCTACACGTTCGCCGACCTGCTGCTGGGCCTGACCGACCAGACCTCGTCGGTGGAGGGCAGCGGCAGCCGCTACCGCATCACCACCCGCTGCTTGGGCTACTAGCCGGACGGCAACCAGGCGGCGCCTCGCCATCGCACCGACCGGAGCCCGGTCAGGTGGGCGCCTCGAACTGGAGCTGGTCGAACTCCCAGAACGCGCGCAGGCTCTCGACCAGCCCGTCGGCGCGGACCTTGTAGATCGCCACCAGCTCGGCGCGCACCTTGGTGCCGTCGGGCAGGGTCGTGGTCATCTGGATCACGTTGGCGACCTCGTCGCCGCCGGCGTGCGAGGAGCGCACGTCCATCGTGATCGGGTTCGGGGCGATCACCGTGTCGTAGAAGGCGGCGATGGCCTCCTTGCCGTGGTGGCCCTGGCCGCTCTCGTCGAGCGGCGACACCCCGACGGGGTCCTGGACCACCGCGTCGTGGGCGAAGATCGCCAGCCAGGCGTCCTTGTCGCCGCGCTGCACGGCGTCGCGGGACCGCAGCGAGGCGGCCCGGGCCGAGCGATCGTCGGCATCGGGGAACGGCAGGTCGAGGAACTCGGTCACGGGGCGGCCTCCAGGTCGCGCAAGGGGTGGATGACGTGCTCGGCGAACCACGCCACCGAGTCGATCTGGTGCTGCGGGTCGGTGGGGTCGCCGCCGGAGAAGTACCAGGGCACGGTGATCACGTCGGTGAGCCCGGCCTCGGCCAACTTCGCCATGTCGTCGACCGTGGCCGGCACGATCGGGGTGGCCTTGATCTCGAACGGCTCGCTGGACCGGCCGGCGTCGTCGAGGGCGGCTCGGATGCGATCGATGTGGCCCACCAGCTCGTCGTGGGTGCTCTGGGCGCCGATCCAGCCGTCGCCCAGCCGGGCGGCCCGGCGGATGCCGGCGTCGGAGTGGCCTCCGACGTAGATCGGGACCGGGTGGTCGGCGGGAGCGGGCGGTTCCATGCGGAGCCGGTCGAAGTCGTAGTGCTGGCCGTGGAACTCGACGTAGCCGCCGGCCAGCACGGCCCGGATGATGGCGATCTGCTCGTCGAGCCGCTTCCCGCGGGTCTTCATCTCCTGGCCGAGCCACTGGAACTCCTCGGGGATCCAGCTGAGGCCGACGCCGAGGCCGACGCGCCCGGGGAAGAGCGCCGCGATGGAGCCGAGCGACTTGGCGACGAGCAGCGGCTCGCGCAGCGGGGTCTTGAGGACGTTGGTGTAGAGCTGCAGCCGCTCGGTGGCGGCACCGACCGCCGGCATGCCGACGAGCGGGTCGACGAAGGGCGCGTCGTCGGGCCAGAACCGCTTGCCGTCCGCGGTGAACGGGTAGCTGCCCGAGACCTGCTCCGGGTAGAAGACCGAGTCCGGGAAGCACACGGCGTCCCAGCCGGCGGCTTCGGCGGCGCGGGCGAGCGGGAGCACCCGTTCGGGCGGGCACATGGCGAGGGCGAGCGTGAACTGCACCTAGCGATCCTGCCCGATCGGGAGGGGCCGGCCGGCCACGTGGGCGGCGGCGACCTCGTTGGCCCGGTGCAGCGCCGCTGAGAACGTGCCGCCATCGGCCATGGCGACGAGGAGCGCGGCGGCGAACGTGTCGCCGGCCCCGATGGTGCCCTCGGGCGCCACCTCCCCCACCGCGATGCCCGCCACGTCGACCACCTCGTCGCCTCGGTAGCCGATGCAGCCTTGGGGGCCGCGGGTCACGGCCAGGGCGACGTGGGCGGGCAGGTGGGCGGCGCCATCGAGCACGGCGTGCTCCTCGTCGCTCAGCACCGCCACGTCCACCTCGCTGGCCCACCACGACGCCAGCTCGCCGAGGCGCACGAGGCGGTGGTCGGCGCCCTCCACCGCCCGCAGCAGCCCCTGGGGCGTGATGCTGAGGATGCCGGGGCGCACGGCTCGCACCTCATCGACCACGGCCGGGGTGACCTCGCCCATGATCGGCGCCAGGTGGACCACGTCGGCGCCGCGGAGGGCGTCGGCCGCCCGGGCCACGTCGATCGGTGCGGCCACGGTCGGGACCCGCTGGGGGCCGAGCTCGGCGGCCTCGTCGAAGGCCATCACCGTGTCGGCCGGGGACCGCTGGACGTCCAGGACGACGCCGGGCAGCGCTGCACGCGCCGCGCCCTCGAGCTCCTCGGTCCCCGAGGTGAGCACGTGCACGTCCCACCCGGCCGCCAGGGCCACCCGGGCGGCGAACAGCACCGAGCCGCCCAACCGTCGGTCGATCGAACCGGCCACCGGCACCTCGTCCCAGCAGATCGACCCCACCGCGACGTACCGCTGGGTCACCCGTGGGACTCCTTGGCCGTGGCCAGCTCGTCGGTGAAGCGGGCGACCGCCTCGTCCTCGGCACCCCGGTCCACCGACGGCGCCTTGCGGAGCAGCAGCCGCAGCGAGCCGACCATGGCCACGTCGCCGCGGTACACGACCTCGACGTGGTCGGCCACCCGGGCCGCGAACGCTTCGGCGAAGGCTGCTCGGTACACCTCGGCGTTCCAGAGGCCGCCGAAGCACCCGAGGGTGCCGAGCGACCGGAAGTCGCGGAAGGCGGCAGCCACCGCGTCGGCCAGGCACGCGGCGGCCTCCTCGACCAGCGCAGCGCTCCGAGCGTCCCCTGCCGCGGCGAGGTCCAGCACCTCGCCGGCGAACGAGGCGATGAACGCCTTGTCGACCTCGGGCTTGTAGGCGTGGTCCAGCACCTCGTCGGTCTCCACGATGTGGAGCCTGGACCGCACCGCGTCGGCCAGCGCAGTGCCATCGGAGCGGCCTTCGCTGACCAGCAGGACCTCGCGCAGCGCGGCTCGACCGAGGTGGTAGCCGGAGCCCTCGTCGCCGAGCACGTAGTCCCAGCCGCCGTAGCGACGGCTCCCCTGGTCCAACGCCCCGGCCAGCACGGCCGACCCGGTGCCGGCGATCACGGCCACGGCCGGCTCGCAGGCGGCGGTGGCCGCCCAGCACCCGATGGTGTCGGCGACGACGGCGACGGTCGCACCGGCGGGCACCACCTGGCGGACGCCCCCGGCGAGGACCGCGGCGTGGGCGGCGGTGTCCACCGACGCGCTGCTCACCAGGACGGCCGTGGGCGACAGCGGGCGGGCCGCATCGGCCAGCGCGCCGGCGATCACCGCCCGGGTGTTCTCGGCCGCCTCCCGGTCACCGACGGAGCGGGGCGTTGGTCGGCCCGCCCTCGGCGTAGCCGAGCAGCTCCCAGCGCCGGTGGCGACCGCGGCACGGCTGCCGGTCCCCCACCGTCGACGACGACCAGGGTGGACGTGCCGGCAACGGTCGGGAACGTCTGCAGCCAGTCCACGGCGGGCGAGCGTAGGCGCCTGGGGTGCGGCCCGTGCAGGCTCGGGCGTCCCGCCCCGCCCGGCCACCCCGGCCGATGTCGGCACCAGGTCGATCACCACGTCCGGCCTCGGGTCGCCACGCCGAGCGTGATCCGCGATGGCGTCGCCTCGCAGCGTGTGATCTGCCACGACGGCGGGTGGCGTTCGCCCCGCACCTGCTCGAGCTGGGCCTGCTTCCGCCCGAGCGACGCGAACCCGGTGAGGCTGGCGGCCACGACCTCGCTGCCCTCGGCGATGCCCGCCACACGTAGCGCGCCCGTCGTTGGCCAGCAGGGTCCCGGTACCGCACCCGTCCGAGCCGCAGGGCCTCGGCTGCCGCCCACGCCTGGTCTCGCTCGGCGTAGGTCTGGCTGTAGGCCAGCTTGGTGCGACGGGTGCCGGCGATGTCGTAGGTCCGCAGCAGGTACGGCTGGCTCGGGCCGTGGGAGAACTCGATGCTCAGCTCGATGGCCGGGCGACCAGTCCCAGGGTCGGGGGCCGTGGGCGCAGCCGTGAGGGCGTCGGCGTCGTGCATCAGTGGTCCTCCACGTGGCAGGTGGCTGGGCCACCATCGTCCGATGGGGTGCAGGTGAGCGCCGGCCCCGGCACGAACTGCCCGTCGCGCCACACGAGGATGTAGCGGGGGTTGCCGGCCGGGTCGAGGTAGCCGTCAGCTGCGGTCGCCGAGCGGGCGGCGTCCTGGTAGTCCGCCTGCGGGACCTCCACCACCTTCTGCGACCCCGTGTCGTACACCTGCAGCGGCTCGCCTGCGGCGGCGCTGGCTTGGAGTCGGCGTCCAGCCGGGCGATGTCGGGCCGACCCGGAGCCTGGCGGCGCAGGGTGGTCGGTGCGTCCGCCTCAGGCTCAGGAGAGGCGGACGCACCGACGACGAGCGCCACGGCCAGCCCGAGGCCGGCCACGGCGGCGATGGCGGTGCGACGTCCGATCGTCACGTGCATGGTCGTCGCTCCTTTCGTTTGGTTCCCGTGGAGGGGTTGGCGTTGGGTCGGATGGTCGGAGGCAGGGCAGCGACGGGATCAGATGGCGTTGGAGACGGTGCCGATGACCATCCCCTGCTGGAGCCAGGTCCCGTAGATGACGGCGCTGTGGGCGCTGTAGGCGCCGGCGGCGGCGAAGTGGCCGGAGGGGATCCCGCAGTAGCTGCGGACCTGCGCCGGGGTGAGCTGGACGTAGGGGGCATCGACCCGGGCGGCGGTCGAGCCGTTGGTCGCGCTGGTGGCGATGCCGCAGTACGGGGCGGTGCCGTCGGTGGCGTCGATGGCGCGGATGCCGGTGTAGGTGGCGATGTAGCCGGCGGGCAGGCTGCGGTCGGTGCTGCAGTTGAGCTGGAGGCTGCGGGTGGCGGACTGGAACTGGAGGCGCCGCTGTCGCCGAGCACCGTCAGTGGCGTTGATCCCCCTCGATGCACACCTGCCCCGAGCTGTTGAAGAACGCGCTGTCACGCTCGCTGGCCGCCGACGCGGGTAGCGCGAGCAGCGCCACCGCGCCCAACGGCACGATCACCAGGCCGACTCAGCGCTTGCAGCGCCTGGCTTCCCCTCCCACCTGTTCTGGCCATGGCCGCCGCCGCCCTCGCACACCTGCTGGCCGTCCTTCTCTGCGCAGATGAGGACGAGCCCGAGCCTGAGCTTGCCGTCGTCGACGGCGAGGAGGTGCGGGGTTGCCATCACGATCCAGGTAGCCGTGCCGGTCCGGGCGAGCTGGCGCCAGGGCGACGAAGTCCTCCCGCGGGATCTGGGTCCACTCGTGGGTCTTGCGGTCGCGGCTACGTCGGCACCATCGGCTTGTCCGGTAGTTCCGGTTCAAGGCGGCCAGGACCCGCAGCACCTCGGCCTCGAACTGGGCGGCCGAGGTGGTGCTGGTGGACGGGGTGCGTGCGGTGGAGGCCGGGCGTTGACGTTCGTGGTCGGGCCGCCGACCCCCCACCACCACGAGCACCCCGCCGATCGCCACCGCCGCGGCGATCAGGACGATGAACGGTGCGCGCCGGTTGGCACGGTGGCGCGCCTCCCGGGCGCGGTGGAGCTCCGGTTCGGCGTCGAGGTCGACCCGTTCCGCAGCGTGGTGCAGGGCCCGGCGGAGCTGCTCGGGGGTGGGCGTCACGACAGCTCCCCCTCGAGGCGGCGCAGGGCCCGGTTCAGGGTCGGGCCGACCGATCCCTGGGGCATGTCGAGGTGCTCGGCCACCTCTGCGGTGGTGAGCTCGAGGTAGTAGCGCAGGACCACGATGGCCCGCTCCTTCTTGGGCAAGCGCCCGATCGCATCCGCCAGGTAGTCGACGTCATCGACGTCGTGCCGCCGCTCTGCCGCGACGTGGTGCGCTCGGTCCCGCCGGCGCTGACGGTCCCGCTTCGCCTTGAACGACCGGTTGATGACCGCTCGCCGCAGGTACGCCTCGGGATCGTCGATGGAGGCCCAGCGCGGCGTGGCGGCGGCGAAGGCGTCCTGGACCACGTCGAACGCTTCGTGGCGGTCGTAGGTGAGCAGGTACGCCAGCTTCAGCAGGGGCGCGCGGAGCTGGGCGTACGCCGCCTCGATCTCCATGTCCTGCGCCGTGGCTGCTGGTGTCATCCGGTCTCGTCGCGTCGGGCTTCCTCCCCCGTACTGACCCCCGAGTGCCCCTTCCTTGTACAAGGAATCTCAGATCGCCGCAGGTTCCCGGCCCAAGCGAGCGCCACCGGCCCGCCATCACCCGTCACCAGCGGGTTTGCCGCTGGCCGCACGCACCAGCCCTCCCGGCACGCCCTGCCCGCCTCCCGGATCGAGGCGCATGGGCGCGCCCCGGTCGCCATCGGCCGGCCCTGGCCCAGGTGCCTGGAACGACGAAGGCCTGGTCGTCTGACCAGGCCTCCTTCCGTGGAGCTAAGGGGAATCGAACCCCTGACCTCTTCCATGCCATGGAAGCGCTCTACCAACTGAGCTATAGCCCCGAGGGAGCAGTGACTCTAGCAAGGGGCCACGCCACCGCCGAATCGTGATCAGGCCTCGGCTGCGGCGGCCTCCTGCCAGTCCACGCGGGGCACGTCGGACCACAGCCGCTCCAGGTCGTAGTAGCGGCGGGCCTCGTCGAGGAACACGTGGACCACGAAGTCCCCGTAGTCCATGAGGACCCAGCGCTGGTCGTCGAGGCCCTCGATGCGCAGCGGCTTGGGGCCGCCGGCGAGGCCGAGGTCCTCCTCCACCGCCTCGGCGATGGAGCGCACCAGGCGGGTGTTGCCGGCCGAGCAGACCACGAAGTGGCCGCACAGCGCGAGCACCGGGCCGACCTCGAGGACCACCACGTCCTCGGCGTGCTTGGCATCGGCGGCGCGGGCCGCGGCGATGGGCCAGCGGGCGTCGTCGTCGTCGCTCATCAGTCTCCCTGCAGGTCCTTGCCGACCACGATGGTCAGGTCGACCGTATCGGGCGCCTCACGGTCCAGCCGCACCTTTCCCTTGGCGCCGAGCGCGGCGGCCATCACGGTGGCCAGCTGCTTCTTGGCCGGGTTGGCGTAGACGATCTCGGTCTCCTCGGAGCCGAACTCGGGCCCGTTGCCCACGATGCTCACCGAGCCGCCCCGGTGCACGATCTCCCGGACGAGCTTGGCGTCGACCGGCCCGGCTTGGACCCCGTTCAGGAGGCGGACGGTGAAGCGCCCACCCGGGGTGGCCCCGGTCGGCGACGGGACGATGTCGGTCATCAGGTCGTTCACGGCGGACTTGTTCGCCACGTACAGCCCCGGCGTCTTGTTCGACGGGTCGACGGGCAGGGTGTCGTAGGAGACCTTGCCCTGGGCGAGGGCCCGGGCGAACTTGCCGATGCCGGCCGAGGACTCGCCGGGCACGGCGTCGTCCTTGCCGGACTTGGCCACGGCGTCCAGCCACGCCTTCCACACCACCTGGTGGCGGTTGAGGCGGGCCAGGTCGCTCTCGCCGGGCCCGGTGGTGGCGGCCAGGTACGGGCCGACCTGGGCCGCGGTGAGCTGGGTCGTGCCGGTGGGGATCACGGTGCCGTCGGGCAGGGTGACCTGGTCGGGGCTGTCGATGGTGAGCGGCGCCACCGGCGCGACGAGCTGCTCCCAGCCGTTGGCACCGAGGTCGATGATCTCGCCGACGCCCACGTTCAGCAGGCGGCCGACCTGGGATGCCAGGCGCTCGCGGGCCATGGCCGGGCGGTTGGCCACAGCGTCGTAGGCGCCGCGGAGGGTGTTCACCCCGAAGGACGGCTCGCTCACCTGCGTGTTGAGCGGCACGAACACGACGCCACCACCGCCGTCGCTGCCGGCCAGCGAGACGAAGGTGAGGCCGTTCGGCTTGCCGGCGTCGTCGAACTGGATGGCCACCGCGGTCGGCGTCGGGTCCACCTGGGCCTCGTAGCCCGGGTCCGTGGGCCGCAGGGACTTCGTGTTGTAGTCGCCGGCGGTGCTGTCCTGGATCAGCTGGTAGCCGGCGAACGCGAGCACCGGGATCGAGGCGATCAGCCCGACCAGCACCACCCCGAACAGGATCCGCCGCCACAGCGGCTTCTTGCGGGGGGCGAGCCACTCGGGCGACGGCGTGGCCGTCGGCGAGAGCTCCGGCTCCGGCGAGGCGTCCTGCGCCGAGTAGACGCCGGCGAGCTGCTCCTCGAACGCCGACCCGGGGGCCGGCGCCTCCTTCGCCGCGAGCGCAGCGCCGATCAGGACCTCGGGCTCCTCCTCGCCCAGGTCCGGGATGCGGGCCAGCGAATCCCGCAGCGACTCGCGCACCGGCGGGTCGAGCGTGTCGGTGGCGGCGGCCGCCCCGGCGCGTCGCCGTCGACGGCGGGCGCGGCGGCGAGCGCGGCGCGGCGAGCACCGGGGCCGGGCCTCGAGAGCCGCGACGGAGGGGGCGACTGCTCCGAGGACATCGGGTCAACGATAGAGCCCGCGCTCCCCGATCACCGGCGCGACCCCCGCCGGGGTCAGGTAGCGGATCGAGCGGCCCTCGGCGGCGCGCTCGCGCAGCTCGGTGCTGGAGACCTCGAGCTCGGGGATGTCGACGTGGACCCAGTCGAACCGAGCGTCGAGCTCGCGGCAGGCCGGGCCGGTCGACCACCACCAGCCGGGCGCGGCCGCCACCTCCTCGTAGCGCTCCCAGGTGGTGATCCCGGCGGCCGCGTCCTCGCCCAGGATCACGAAGAGCTCGGCGTCGGGCTCCGCGGCGCGCAGCTCCGCCAGGGTGTCGGCGGTGTAGCTGTCACCGCCACGGCGCACCTCCAGGTCGCTCACCTCGAGCCCTGGCGCATCGTCGACCGCGCGGACCATCGCAAGGCGGGCATCGGCCGGCGAGATCGCCCGGGCCCCCACCTTCTGCCACGGCACGTTGGCCACGACGAGGAGCACCACGTCCAGGTCCAGCGCGTCGCGGGCATCGATGGCGGCGACCAGGTGGCCGATGTGGGGAGGATCGAAGGTCCCACCGAAAATCCCGATCCGCCGAGCAGGGCCGCTCCGTACCATCACCGCACCCGGAACCTCTCCCCGTGCACCCGGTGACCCTTGTCACCGGGTGCACGGGAAGAACTCCGGGGGCGGTCACGGTTCCAAATTACCTGCAAGGAACTTGCCGATCAGTGGTCTTCCGGCCCTGGTCGGCGGGAATGTGCAGGGCAGCGAGCGTGTTGGAGAGACCCGCATGAGCGATTCGGTTGGTCAGTACCTCAACGAGATCGGGGCGGTCCCGCTCCTGAACGCGCAGGAAGAGCGCGAGCTCTCCCAGATCATCGAGCGCGGCGTGGCCGCACGTGAGCGCATCGCCGCCGGCGAGGGCACCGCCGAAGATCGCCGGCTGGATCGAGCCGCGGCCCGGGCCAAGGATCGCTTCATCCGAGCCAACCTCCGCCTGGTCGTCTCGATCGCCCGCCGCTACCCGCTTCCCCCGGGCATGGAGCTGCTGGACCTGGTCCAGGAGGGCAACCTCGGCCTCGAGCACGCCGTCGACAAGTTCGACTGGCGCAAGGGCTTCAAGTTCTCCACCTACGCCACGTTCTGGATCCGCCAGGCCATCGGCCGGGCCCTGGACCAGAAGGCCAGCCTGGTGCGCCTCCCCGGCGACCGCTCGGCCAGCCTGCGCGCCGCGCTGCGCCAGGTGTCGGGCGACGGTGACGAGCTCGACGAGGAGCACGCCCGGCTGCACCGCCTCGCCACCCCGACCTCGCTCGACCGCTCGGTCGGCGACGACGATGGCTCGGAGCTGGTCGACCTGCTGGCCGACGCCGCCCCTGGCCCGGAGGACCTCGCCCTCGCCAGCGAGGAAGATCGCATGGTCACCAGCCTCCTGGACGTGCTGGACCAGCGGGCCCGCTACGCCGTGGAGCAGCGCTTCGGCCTGCACGACGGGCGCAAGCGCTCCTACCGCGAGGTCGGCGAGGAGCTCGGCGTGACCGCCGAGGCCGCTCGCCGCATGGTCAAGCGGGCCGTCAACACGGTGCGCACCGAGGCCGCCGCCCGGATCGACGCCGCCTGAGCGACGCCCCAGGTCAGCCGATTCCCATTTGGCGTCGGCGACCCCGGTCGACCACCCTTTTCCCGTGACCTCCACCGCCGCCTCCTGGTCGCCGCGCTCCTGGCGCGAGCGCACCGCCGCCCAGCAGCCGAACTGGCCTGATGAGGGCGCGCTCGACGCGGTCCTCAAGGAGATGGCGGCCATGCCGCCGCTGGTGTTCGCCGGCGAGGCCCGAGAGCTCACCGCCAAGCTCGGCCAGGTGGCCAAGGGCGAGGCGTTCCTGCTCCAGGCGGGCGACTGCGCCGAGTCCTTCGACGCGTTCAACGCGGACGCCATCCGGGACAAGCTCAAGGTCATCCTGCAGATGGCGGTCGTCCTCACCTACTCGTCGGGCGTGCCCACGGTGAAGGTGGGGCGCATCGCCGGCCAGTTCGCCAAGCCCCGCTCGTCGGACACGGAGACCATCGGCGACCTGGTGCTGCCCTCGTTCCGCGGCCACATGGTCAACGACATCGCCCCCACCGAGGCCGCCCGGGTCCCGGACCCCCGCCGGCTGCTGCAGGCGTACCACCAGTCGTCGTCCACCCTGAACCTGCTGCGGGCCTTCACGAAGGGCGGCTACGCCGACCTCGAGCGGGTCCACACCTGGAACCAGGAGTTCGTGGCCTCGAGCCGGGAGGGCCAGCGCTACGAGCGCCTCGCCGACGAGATCGAGCGCGCCCTGCGCTTCATGCGGGCCTGCGGCATCGACACCACGACGACCCCCAACCTCCACGAGGTCGACTTCTACACGTCGCACGAGGCGCTGGTGCTCGGCTACGAGGAAGCCCTCACCCGGCAGGACTCGCTCACCGGCGACTGGTACGACTGCTCGGCCCACATGATCTGGATCGGCGAGCGCACCCGCCAGCTCGACGGCGCCCACGTGGAGTTCTTCGCCGGCGTCAAGAACCCGATCGGGTCCAAGGTCGGCCCCACCGCCACCCCCGACGAGGTCCTCGCCCTCTGCGAGCGGCTGAACCCCGACCGGGTGCCGGGCCGGCTCACCCTCATCTCCCGGATGGGTGCCGACAAGGTCCAAGACGCCCTGCCGCCGCTGCTCGCGGCCGTCCGCGACGCGGGCCACCCCGTGGTGTGGGCCTGCGATCCGATGCACGGCAACACCATCACCGCCACCGGCGGGCAGAAGACCCGCCGCTTCGACGACATCCTCGCCGAGATCGCCGGCTTCTTCGCCGCCCACGACAGCGAGGGCACCTGGCCCGGCGGCGTGCACGTGGAGCTCACCGGCGACGACGTCACCGAGTGCCTCGGCGGGGCCGAGGCCATCCTGGACGAGCACCTCGGGTCCCGCTACGAGACCATGTGCGACCCCCGGCTCAACGGTCGCCAGTCCATCGACCTCGCCTTCGCCGTCGCCGAGCTCCTGCGGCGCTAACCCACCGGCACCGCCCCGCCGACGGGGCCACCGCTAGGGTCCGTGCCATGTCGGAGGGACGAGCCCGCACGCCCGGCGGCACCTGGGGGCGAGCCCGGCGCATCGCCATCGCGGCCGCCCTCGTGGCCGGCGCCACGGTGGCCTCGGGCGCCGCACCGACCGGCGCGCCCGGCGCCGCCGCGGCCCCCGGCTGGGACCAGTACGGGGGCTGGACCGGTCGCACCTTCGCGGCCACCGGCGCGTTCCGGACCGCCCAGGTGGACGGCCGGTGGTGGATGGTGGACCCCGAGGGCCACCCCTTCTTCTCGAACGGGCTCAACCACGTCGTGCCGGAGGGCACCCCGGACCGCAACGGCCACGCCGCCTACCACGACGCCATCCTCGCCAAGCACGGCAGCGAGGAGGCATGGGCCGACGCCCAGGTGCCACGGTTCGAGGGCTGGGGCATCAACACCCTCGGCGGTTGGAGCGACACCGGCCTGTTCGCCGGACGCAAGGTGCCCTACACGGTGATGCTCGGGCTGGCCGGCCACAGTGCGCCGACCGGCCGGGTGGCCGACTTCTGGGACCCGGCGTGGGTGAGCTCCGTCCAGCAGCAGACCGCGTCGGCTGCGGCCGGCCGCACCGACGACCCGTGGCTCGTCGGCTACTTCCTGGACAACGAGGTCCACTGGGCCAAGGACTGGCGCAAGGAGCAGCTCGACCAGTTCCTGGCGCGCCCCGCCGACGCCCCGGGCAAGCAGCACCTCGTCGCCTGGCTGCGCCAGCGCTACCACAACGACTTCGCCGCGTTCGCCGCCCAGTTCCAGACCGATGCCAGCTCGTGGGACGAGCTGCTCGAGGCCACCACCGAGAAGAGCCGCAGCGCGGCCGCCCAGGCCACCAAGGACGCCTGGGTCGGCGAGATGGCCGGGCGCTTCTTCGCCGTGACCGATGCCGCGCTGAAGGCCGCCGACCCGAACCACCTGAACCTGGGCGCCCGCTTCATCGCCCAACTGATGACGCCGGCCGTGGTGAAGGCAGCCGGGCGCCACACCGACGTGGTCAGCATCAACTGGTACGAGGCCACCGACGCGACCGAGGAGGGTGTGGCCGGCCTGGGCCCGAGCTTCGTGGGCACCGCCGACACGCTGGCCGACGCCGAGGCCCTCGCCGGCAAGCCGCTGCTCATCAGCGAGTTCGGCTGGCGGGCGAAGGACTCCGGACTGCCCAACTCGTTCCCCCCGTTCCAGGTGGTGGTCGACACCCAAGCAGACCGGGCATCCCGCTACCGCAACTTCGCCGAGTGCCTCGCCAACACCGGCTACGTCGTCGGGGCCCACTGGTTCGAGATGACCGATGAACCGGCGATCGGGCGCTTCGATGGCGAGGACGACAACTGGGGCTTCGTGAAGGAGACCGACGAGCCCTGGCCCGAGGTGACCGCGGCCGCAGCCGAGGTCCACGACATCGCCTACGCGCCGGCGACCGACCCGTCATGGACGCCCGGGCCGTGCACGCCACAAGGCCCCCAGCGAGCCGCGCCCCCCACGACGACCACCACCGCCACGTCGACGTCGACGTCGACGTCGACGACCACCCCAGGCGCCGCCGCCCCGGCGTCCACGCCGGTGCCGGGCACCCCGCGCTACACGGGCTGACCTGCCGCTCCCCGACCTGCGGACCACCCATCGCGAGGTCGTCGGTCACGATTGTTGACTGGACCAGTCGACATTTGCGACGCTGGGGGGAATTCTTGACCAGGCTGGTCGGTTATCGACAGGCCCGGGACCGAGCAGGGAGCTCCCCACCACATGCTGCAGCGCGAGATCGAGCCAGGGCAGGCCGCAGACATCGAGAAGTTCGAGCGGGTCCTCGCCGACTACCTCGACGGCAAGATCGACGATGACGTGTTCCGCGTCTTCCGCCTCACCAACGGCATCTACGGCCAGCGCCAGGGCGGCCACGACCAGATGGTCCGGGTCCGCATCCCCTACGGCGGCGTCACCCCCGAACAGCTCGACCTGTTCGCCCGCATCGCGGAGGAGTACTCCCGGGGCTGGGGCCACATCACCACCCGCCAGAACGTGCAGTTCCACTTCGTCCAGCTCGAGCGAGTGCCCGAGCTGCTCCGGGAGCTCGGCTCGGTCGGCCTCACCACCCGCGAGGCGTGCGGCGACGCCGTCCGCAACGTCATGGGCTGCCACCTCGCCGGCGCCTGCCCACAGGAGCACCTCGACATCACCCAGTGGGCCGAGGCCGCCAACGACCACTTCCTGCGCAACCCGATCGCGCAGCGCCTCCCCCGCAAGTTCAAGATCAACTTCTCGGGCTGCGAGACCGACTGCGGCCAGGCCATGTTCAACGACGTGGGCGTGGTCGCCAGCCGGCGCGAGGGCGCCGACGGCGAGGTGGAGCTCGGCTTCCGGGTGTTCGTCGCGGGCGGGCTCGGGGCCAACCCGTTCCCGGCCCTGCTGCTCGAGGAGTTCACGCCCCGCGAAGAGCTGCTGCCCACCCTGGAGTCCGTGCTGCGGGTCTTCCACCAGACGGGCAACCGCGACAACAAGCTCCGGGCTCGGATGAAGTGGGTCGTCCAGACCCTCGGGTGGGAGGAGACCCAGCGCCGGATCCTGCGCGAGCGCAAGTTCCTCCTGGCCTCCAACACCTGGCCGGGCGGCATCCCCGAGGCCGTCGAGAAGTACGGCGACGCCCCCGCTGGGGTCCAGGTCGGCGTCACCCCCTCGGCCATCGGCCAGGGCACGCCGGTCTCGATCCGTTCGAAGGACCCCTACGAGCGCTGGGCCGAGGGCAACGTGATCCGCGGGGCAGCGAAGGGCACCGTCAGCGCCATCGCCTACGCCCGCCTCGGCGACGTGACTGCGGACCAGTTCCGGGCCCTGGCCTCGATCCAGCGGGAGCTGGGGGCCACGGTGCGGCTCACCAACCGTCAGAACCTGGCCTTCCGGGACCTCACCGACGCCCAGCTCGCCAAGCTCTACGAGCGCCTCGCCGGCATCGGCATGGCCGAGCCCGGCGCCGAGCTGGCCCGTGACGTCGTGGCCTGTCCCGGTGCCGACACCTGCAACCTGGCCGTCACCCAGTCCCGGGGCCTGGCCGACGCCATCGGCTCGCGCCTCGAGGAGGAGGGCCTCGCCGAGGTCGGCGGCGTGCGGTTCAACATCTCGGGCTGCACCAACTCCTGTGGCCAGCACCACATCGCCGACATCGGCTTCTCCGGGGCCGAGCGCCGCGCCCACGGCACCTCCGCCCCGGGCTACACGATGCTGCTCGGCGGCTACGTGGGCCAGACCGAGGTCCACTTCGGCGAGCGGGCGCTGCGGCTGCCGGCCAAGGCCGCGCCCGAGGCCGCGGCCCGGGTCGTGCGGCGGTTCGCCGGCGAGCGCGAGGCCGGCGAGACGTTCCGCGGCTGGATGGATCGGGTCGGTGGCGTCAAGGCCATCGCGGCAGACCTCAAGGAGCTCGACGTGTTCCCGGCGCCCGACGAGGCGCCGGACTTCTACGTCGACTACGGCGAGACCGGTCCCTACGTGGCCGAGGTCGGCGAGTCGGAGTGCGCGACCTGATGGCCATCGCCGAGACCGCCGTCGGCCTCCCCGGCGAGCCGTCGAACGACCTCACCGACCAAGACCTCGCCGAGCTCAACGCCGAGTTCGAGCGGCTGCCCGCGTCCAAGATCATCCAGTGGGCGGTCGACAACTTCGCCCCGCACCTGGCCATGACGGCATCGATGACCGACGCGGTGCTGATCGACCTGGCCCACAAGGTCTTCCCGGCCATCGAGGTCGTGTTCATCGACACCGGGTACCACTTCCCCGAGACCCTGGCCACGGTGGAAGAGGTGCGGCGCCACTACGGCCTCAACCTGCGGATGATGACCGTCGCCCGCCAGGACGAGGCGCTGTGGGCGGCCGATCCGGAGAACTGCTGCTCCGCCGTGAAGGTCGGCCAGCTCGATCGGGCCCTCGCCGGCAAGCAGGCGTGGATGAGCGGCCTGCGTCGCGGCGAGGCCGAGACCCGCGCCGGCGCCCCCATCATCTCGCGGGACCTGCGAGGCCTGATCAAGATCAGCCCCATCGCCACGTGGACCGACGAGGACGTCGACGAGTACATCGCCGCCAACGACATCATCGTCAACCCCCTCACGAAGCGCGGCTACCCGTCGATCGGCTGCATGCCGTGCACCACGCCCGTGGCCCCCGGCGAGGACCCCCGCGCCGGCCGCTGGCGCGGCAAGGACAAGACCGAGTGCGGCCTGCACCTGGCCTGACGCATCGGTCGACGACCGGCGGCTGCCGACCAACCCGGGCCTGCTCGGCCCCGCCCCGCACGACGCTCCTCTGAGGGGCGCGCCCCGGGCCATCCTCGCTCGCCCAGCCGCCCAGAGACCTCGCCATGGGGTGCGCCGCCGCCCGGCGTCGGCCTGACCCGCGGGTCAAGATCGTGGCCTAGGGTCTCTCGAGCTGGTCGAAGGCAAGGGGACGAGATGACCGATCCGATCGAGGTCCACGGGACGTGCGCACCGGGCTACGAGGCCGTGCGCGACCAGTTCGCCGCCAACTTCGCCCAAGGGCTCGAGCTCGGGGCCAGCGCGTGCGTCACCGTCGGCGGGGAGGCCGTGGTCGACATCTGGGCCGGTGACCGGGACCTTGACGGGAGCCCCTGGGAGCGCGACACCATCGTCAACGTGTGGTCGACCACCAAGACCATGGCGGCCACGTCGCTGCTGGTCCTGGCCGACCGCGGGGAGCTCGACCTCGACGCCCCCATCGCCACCTACTGGCCCGAGTTCGCGGCCAACGGCAAGGAGGCCATCACCACCGCCCAGGTGATGGGCCACACCGCCGGGCTGCCCGGCTTCTCCCCCGCCATCTCGGTGGAGTCCCTCTACGACCAGGACGCCTGCGCCGCCAACCTCGCCGCCCAGGCGCCGTGGTGGGAGCCGGGCACCATGAGCGGCTACCACCTCATCACGCAGGGCTACCTGGAGGCAGAGGTCGTGCGCCGGATCACCGGGCGGAGCATCGGCACGTTCTTCCGCGAGGAGGTCGCCGGGCCGCTGGGCGCCGACTTCCACATCGGCCTGCCCGAGAGCGAGGAGGGCCGCGTCGGCCACGTGACCCCGCCGGCCGACCCGCTCGGCGTCGTCGCCGGGATGGACCCCGAGTCCATCGCGGTGCGGGCCGGCACCAGCTGCCCGGTGACCGGCACCGAGCAGACCACCCGGGCGTGGCGCGCCGCGGAGATCCCCGCGGCCGGCGGGACCGGCAACGCACGATCGGTCGCCCGGGTCCACGCCATGCTCGCCAATGGCGGCACCCTCGACGGCGTCCGCATCATGTCGCCCGAGGGCGTCGACCGGATCTTCGTGGAGCAGTGCCACCAGACCGATGCGGTGCTCGGCGTCCGCATGCGCCTCGGCACCGGCTTCGGCCTCATGAACGACCTCGTCCCGCTGAGCTCGAGCCCGCGCTCGTGCTTCTGGGGCGGCTGGGGCGGCTCGATCTGCGTGGTCGACGTCGACGCCGGCGTGTCGGTCGCCTACGTGATGAACAAGATGGCCGGTGGCCTGGTCGGCGACATGCGCGGCGCGCTGATCGTGCTCAGCGCCTTCGGCGCCCTCGCGGCCCAAGGCTGAGGCCCACCCCCGAGATCTGGTCGATCACCGCCCCACACGGGTCGAGATCGACCACAAACCGGGAGGACCCACCGCCAATTCTGGTCGATCACCGCCCCACACGGGCCGAAACCGACCACAAACGGGAGGGCCCACCCCGCTCGCTGGGCGGTCAGCGCTTCTGGCTGACGGTCAGGCCATCGGCCACGGCCAGCACCACGGTGTCGACGCGATCGTCGTCGGCCGCCCGACGGTTGTAGGCCCGCAGCGCCTCGGTGTCCGCGTCGGTGGCCTCAGGGTCCACGATGCGGCCGCCCCACAGGGTGTTGTCGGCCACGATCCAGCCGCCGGGACGCAGCCGCGGCACGAGCTCCTCGTAGTAGGTGAGGTAGCCGGGCTTGTCCGCGTCGATGAACGCCAGGTCGATCGGCTCGTCCGCGGGCAGGGCGGCCAGGGTCTCGGCGCCGGGGGCGATCCGCAGCTCGATGCGGTCGTCGACGCCTGCGTCCCGCCAGGCATCGCGGGCGATCGCGGTCCACTCCTCGCTCACGTCGCAGCACAGCAGGTGGCCATCCGCCGCCAGCCCACGGGCGATGCAGAGGGCCGAGGTGCCGGTGAACGTGCCGACCTCGACCGCGCGGCACACCCCGGCGAAGCGGGTGAGCATGGTCAACAGCGCGGCCTGGTCCGGGCCGACCTGCATGCCGGCGACCGCACCCAGCGCCTCGGTCCGCTCGGTCAGGCGGGCCATGACGGGGTCCACCGCCACGGTGTGATCGACCACGTAGGCGTGGAGGTCGTCGGAGAGCAGGAAGGAGCGGGGAGCCATGGACGCACCCTAGGGGCGCATCAGTGCGGCTTGCCGTCGACGAAGTGGCTCGTGATCCAGTCCATGACCTGCTCCTGCGTGAGCCCGTTGGTCACCTGGGTGTCGGTCGAGCTCGGCTGGATGTAGTGCGGGCAGTGCGAGGTGCTGGTGAAGATCTGGCCCTTGTGGAGGATGCCGCCACTGTGGATCTCGTACACGGTCACGTCCCAGTGGTTGCTCGCCAGCTCGTAGTCGCTGCGGGGCAGGGCCGCGCTCCACGGGCTCGTGGTGTAGGCGCACGAGCGGCCGGTGCCGACCGTCGACCCCAGCGAGATGCACGCGACCGAGCGGACCCGTTCGTGCGCCGAGGGGTCCTGGAGCAGCACGCCGTCGGTGCGGGGCGAGATGACGGTGGTCCCGAAGGGGATGCCGTACGGGTTGGTCGACTCCTGGTCGCTGCCGTTCGCCGGGTCCGGCCCGTCGACCACCACTGCCATGCGGGAGGGCTCGGAGGGGATGTGGCGACGGACCTCGGGCCACCGCTTCGGGTTGAGGTTGCCGCAGTAGCCGCTCAGGGCGCCGGGCTGGCGCAGGCGCGGGATCGTGGTGGGGGCCTCCGTGGTCGAGGGGCGGCGCCCCCGCCAGACGAGGCATCGTCCTGACCGTTGGCGATCACGATCGCGGCCAGGGGGACGCCGACGACCAAGAGCAGCACGGCGATGCCGAGGACCACCAGGACGGTGCGGCCGGTGCGCCTCGGTGGCGGGGCCGGCGCTGGCGCTGGTGGCGGCATGCCCCAGCCGGCCGTTGGCATGGGTGGCGGGCCGAGCTGTCCGCTGCGCATCGGGCCAGGCGGGAGGTTGCCGTAGCCGGTCGGCGGAGCGAGCGGGGCTGGTGGCACGTCGCCAGGCGGAGCTGCGGGCGGCACCGGCGGCGGGCCCGGGGCAACTGGCGGCCAGGCTGCGGGCGCGGCCGGCATCGGCGGGGCCGGTGGGTGGACGGTCGGCTGGAGGGTGCCGCACGCCGGGCAGACCGAGCGCCCCGCCGGGACCTC
Organism: Acidimicrobiales bacterium; assembly: GCA_046331115.1. Lineage (GTDB taxonomy): Bacteria > Actinomycetota > Acidimicrobiia > Acidimicrobiales > Iamiaceae > Aquihabitans. The sequence goes on along the minus strand of JAXLRJ010000019.1, from coordinate 39,788 downwards.
GGCACCGCACGAGGCACACGTCCGTCCGCCGTCGCCTTCCATCAGTGCGGCCTCCCGTCGACGAAGTGCGAGCCCAACCAGGCCAGCACGTCGGGATCGCCCATGCGGAACGCCACCTGGTCGCCGCCGATGTCCGTGTAGCGGTGCGCCGGGCAGTGGCCGGTGGGCGTGAAGATCTGGCCCTTGTGGAGGATGCCCCCGCTGTGCAGCTCGTAGACCGTGATGTCCCAGTGGTCGCTCGTGAGCTCGTAGCTGTTGGTGGCGGGCTGGTACGGCGAGGCGTTCTGGGGCACGTACGGGCACGACCGACCAACCCGCACGGCCTCGGCGAAGGTCACGCACGTCACCGACCTGGTCCTGGCCATCACGGACTCGTCATCGATGAGGCGACCGTCGGTGTGGGGCGACAGCACCGTCGAGCCCGACGCGGCAGCCGGGGGGAGCTCGCCGTCGAAGCCGGACCCGAACGTGTCGTCGTCCTGGTGCACGTAGGTGCGCGCCGGCTGCCCGGCCACGTGCCGGGGCACCTCGGGCCAGGCCTGGCCTGGGTTGGCGCAGTACGCAGCGAGGGCACCCGCGTTCAGGCGGAAGGTCGGCGATGGCCGGGTGGTCGTGACCGGGGCCAGCGTCGTGGTGGCCCCGGTGGCGGCGTCCTCGCCACCGCTGCGGGTGACCACGAAGGCGACCGCAGCGGCGACGGCCACGAACAGCACCAGGACGAGCGCCACGATCGTGCCCGCAGAGCGCCCCTTCGGCGGCACCGGAGGGCGGGGCGCCGGTGCCCACGTGGTGGGCGGGGCGCCAGGCGGCCCCACCGGTGCCATGCCCGGCGCCATCGGGTAGGTCGGTGGCACCGGCGCCGACGGACGGAAGGCACCCCCGGCGCCGCCGCCCGATGGCACGGCCGGTGGCACGGTTGGTGAGGCAGGCGGGCCTGGCACGACGGGCCACGAGCTCGCCCACGGAGCCGCCGGCGGCTGGTTCGGTGCCGCAGCCTGGAGCGCGCCGCAGCCCGGGCAGACCGATCGCCCGTCCGGCACCGCCGCATCGCACGCCGAGCAGCGCCGATCCGCCGCCTGGTGCGGTTCCTCCCCCACGCCCATGCGCGTCCGACCGTACCGCAGCCGTGCCACCGGCCGTGGCCCACCTTGACCGCCCCACCACCGGTCGGTGACGATGACGGTCGTGCGAGTCACGGCCGTCGAGGTTCCGACCAGGGTGCTGGTGTTCGGCATGGCCCGGGCCGACGGCTCGATCGCGGCCGACGAGCTCTACGACGTGGCTGCGGCGTGCGGCCAGTCCGACGAGCAGGTCCGCTCCTGCCTCCGCCGCCTGGTGGCCGAGCACCTCCTCACCCGGGAGGGCACCGGCCGGGCGGCGGTGTTCCGCACCACCGAGCTGGGCGACACGCTGCGGCTCGGGAGCCTCCGCCGCCACGAGCTCGCGTATCGCCAGGACCGCCGGGGCCAAGGCTGGGACGGCCGCTGGCACCTGGCTGCGTTCGCCATCCCCGAGCACCGCCGCACCGGGCGGGACCGCCTCCGAGACCGGCTCCTCGATGCCGGCGGCGCCGCGGTGAACAACGGGCTCTACGTGTCGCCCCATGCCTGGGAGGACGAGGTCCGTGCCATCGCCGCCGAGCTCGAGGTGGGCGACCACCTGACGCTGGCCAGCACCGACGACCTCGAGGTGGGGGGCGAGCGCAACGCCCGCGAGCTCGCCCGCCGGCTGTGGCCGGTCGACGAGCTGGCCGGGAGCTACCGGCGCTTCGTGGACGACCACCAGCAGGTGGCGGGGATCCTGGAGGGGCTGCGCCAGCGCCACGACCGCATCGCCGACAAGGACTTCCTGCCCGGCGCCCTGGCGATGGTGATCGCCTTCCAAGAGGTCTTCATGCGGGACCCGCTGCTCCCACCCGAGCTGCTCCCCCGCCCCTGGCCCGGGCGCGCGGCGCGGGACCTGCTGGTGCAGAACCGCCGGCTCGCGCTGCGCCTGCGCGAGGAGCACGAGCGCCCCGCGCTGTTCGCCGCGTTCGACGACCTGATCGCCGACGCCCCCTAGCCCGTTGCCCATCACTCGCCCCACCCCAGCGAGCCGGGACCTGGTCCTGCGATCGACCCTCTGGTACCTCGTGAACCGGGTGATCACGACGGTCGCCCTCTTCCTCTCCGTCTCGTTGGCGGGCGCGCGGTTCGGCTGGCGGAGCATCCTCGAGATGGGCGATGGACGCTTCTACCTGGGCATCTCGAAATACGGGTACTTCGACCTCCCCCACCGCGTCGGCGGGGAGCGGATCTTCTCCTCCATCGGCTTCTTCCCGCTGCTGCCGGGAGCCATCAAGGTGGCCGACGCCGTGCTGCCAGGCGACGCGCTCGTGGCCGGGATCGTGGTGTGCTTCATCGCCGGCTGGCTCGGCTGCGTGGCGGTCACGTTCCTGGCCAGAGAGATCTACGGCGATGAGACTGCCCAGCGGGCCGCGGCGCTCATCGCCTGCTTCCCCGGCACCTTCGTGTTCTCGTTCGTCTACACCGAGGGACTGTTGATCATGGGCGCCGCGGCAGCGCTGGTGCTGCTGCGACGCGAGCGGTGGTGGGCAGCTGGGCTGGCTGGCGCCTTCGCGACCGCCGCCCGGCCGAGCGGTGTCGCCGTCGTGGTGGCGGCTGCCGCCGTGGCAGTGGTGGCGATCGCCCGCCGTCGCGACTGGCAGGCGCTCGCCGCCCCCATCGTCGCCTCGCTGGGCATGGCTTCGTACCTCGGGTACCTCTGGGTGCGCACCGGCCACCCCACCGCCTGGTTCCACAACCAGCAGGCGTTCTGGAGGCAGGACAACGACCTCGGCGGCTACCTGGTGGGTTGGCTCACCAAGATCGGCCCGGGCAAGGGCTACATGCCGACGGATCACCGGCTGTACGGCTTCATCGTGCTCGCCCTCATCCCGGTGGTCGCCTACTTCTATCGACACCGCCCGGACCTGGCCACGACGGCGTACGTGACCGCCAGCCTGGTGATCACCCCTACCTCGAGCCCGCCTCGGCCTCGCTTCCTCCTCGCCGCCTTCCCCTTGCTGCTGCCCTTCGCAGATCGGTGGACCGGCTGGACACCAGGTGCTCCTGGCAATCGGCTACGCCATCTTGCCCATGACGAAGCTGATCTACACGCGCCGGTGGTCCCGCCCATGTCGAGCACTCACCCCCACGGCCTGCCCCGAGCCCGACCTGTCGGCGGGCGAGGGGCGATCCCCGGAGAGCGATGCCCGGGGGAGCGGACGGTGGCGCCCGGCCCGAGGAAGCAGCGCCTCCAGGTGGCCCCGGCTGTCCCGACCGAGCCGCGCGCCCCGACGACGCACGGGCGCCGGGGGCACACAGGCGGGACGCCCACCGACGCGCGAGCGGCGCCACCACCAGCCCGACGCTGACCGTGATCACGACGAACACGGGCCCGAAGCCCCGGAGGGCCCAGCGATCGGCCCGTGAGTCGTGCACCTGCCACTGCGGGGCGTCGGGCCTGGCCCCCGCCAGCGACCGGGCCCCGACCCAGACCATCGCCCACCCCGCGGCCACCGCGAGCACGGCCGACGGCACCAGGGCGAGGGCCGAGGGGCGCGGCTGCTCCCATCCCACCCCGTAGGTGGTCCCGGCCACGGCGACGGCCATCGCCCCCAGGGCCCAGCGCCCGAGCATCGGGACCGCCGGGCCGTTGCGGACGGCGTAGAAGAGGCGTGGGGGCGCGACGCCAGGGGTCACGTCGGCGAGCCCGTTGCGCTCCCAGACGCGCTGGCGCCACGCGGTGGCACGGAACGCACAGCGGCCGACCACGTAGAACGGCAGGAAGGCCATGCCCGTCACCGCCCCGCCGCACAGCGCGAGCACCAGCGGGACGGCCATCACGAGGGCGAGCGATGCCGCCGCCTGGCGAGCCGACCACCACCTGGCGGACGTCCACTGCCACAACCAGGGGCGCCACCGCTCGGGCACCCGTCCCCTGGCGTTGCGCGGCCCGGCGGTGAGCACGTCGAGCCAGACCCACAGCGGCGGGGTCCCCACCCGCCGGGCGTGCAGGCCGGCACGGACGAGGTCCAGGCGCGACCGCGCCGGCAGGCGAGCCGCGTCGGGCGGCAGGAGGTCGAGCACCAGCCCGATGGCCTCCTCGCCGCGATCGGCCCGCATCCAGGCCGGGAACAGCCAGAGGTGCCGGCGGGCGCGCTGCTCCACCGTCCGCCGGCTCATGCGAGGCCTCCGGCCAACCCGAGCCTCGTCGCCGCGGCCCTGGCGATGGCGAGGCGCGCGGCGGTCTCGGCGCGGACGGTGCGGCCACCTTGGTCGGTGAGCGCGTAGTACCGCCGCAGCCGTCCGTCGACGGTCTCGGTCCGGGTGGCCGCGACGAGCCCTTCGTCGACCAAGCGGTCGAGGGCGCCGTACAGGGTCCCCGCCCCGAGCTTCACCCGGCCCTCGGACAGCTGGGCGACGTCCTGGGTGATGCCATAGCCGTGGCGCTCGCCTGGCCCCAGCGCCACGAGGATCAAGTAGGTGGGCTCTCGCATCGCCGCCACGATCCCCACGATGCATCGGTCGACGATGCATGTCAACCCGAGGGGACGCGCCCGGAGCGGGTAGCCTCTCCCGATCGCAGCAAGGACGTGGGAGGGGCTGCACATGGGCAGGTTGGGGCGTACGGGACGAGTGGTCGCCGTGCTGGGCGTGCTGACGGCGCTGGTGGTGGTCGTCGGCTCGGAGGCAGGCGCCGCCAGCCCGAGCCTGACCGCGCCCGAGCGGATCTACACCCACGTCAACACCATGACCCCGTTCACCGGCACCGACACCATCTCCGACGACAACAAGGCCATCTCGGTGGAGCTCACCGACGCCGGCGGCGACTGCAACCCGACCGCCGGCAACAGCTACGACATCACCACCTGCCCGCGGGTGCAGATGGACGTCAACCACGGGACCCTGGCCATCGACGTGCAGACCAACCTGAGCACGCCCGGCCTGCCCGACGGCGTGGCGAGCGGCGGCGCGATCTTCGAGAGCACGAACGCCGACGGCACCGGCAAGGTCATCAACCTCAACGGCACCACGACCCAGCTCAACGCCGCGCTGGCCACCCTGACCTACACCCCGGACAACAACTACGAGAACGACGACACCACGCCCGACGACCTCCTGATCCTGGCCATCGACGAGGACCAGAACACCACCAACGTCGCCGCCAACGTCGAGATCCGCGTCGACCAGGACAACCAGGGGCCGACCCTGACCGTCCCGCCCACCCAGAACGTGGCCGCCAGCAGCGTGACCGACCTGCCCGCCGTGGCCCCGCCGGTCGCCTCGCCGCCCAACGCCGGCGACTGGAACGTGACCGATCCGGACATCAAGGACGGCACGCCCGACGACATGCTCATCAGCATCTGGACGACCTGCGGCACGTTCTCCATGCGCGGCGCGTCCCTGCCCATCGAGGGAGGCCTGACCAGCAACCTCGACACCTACATCGAGGGCCTCTACGGGACCGACGCCGCCTACCAGGCCGACCGCGACGCCATGGTGGCCGGGATCATCGCCGCCCTGCCGCCCGAGGTGGCGACCGCCCCCAACGACGGCACCGCGCCCAACGTCGAGAAGACCGGCTACTCGGGCATCGGCACGATCGACGATGTCGTCTACATGCTCTCCCAGATCAGCTTCCACGCCCCCGCCACCAAGGGCAACTGCGACCTCTGGACCGTGGTGACCGACCTGGGCAACGACGGGCTCCCCCTCAAGTACATCGGCTCGCCGTTGGGGGGCATCGACACCCCCCAGCCCGGCATGGAGGCCCCCGACCTCAAGATCGCCCAGGACTACACGACCTTCGTGGTCGACGGCGGCGTCAAGCTGTCCGTGCCGGCGAACCTGACCGTGGCCGAGGGGTCGACGCTCGACATCCCCGTGTCGATCGACAGCAGCAAGCACCCGGACATCCCCATGGGATTCTCCACGGTCGACGTGAGCACCACCGGCGCCGACTACGCGGCACCGCCCGCCACGCTGTTCCCCGCCGATGATGCCGGCCCGGTCAACGCGACCTTCACCGCCCTCACCGATGCCGACGTGGAAGTCGACGAGTTCGTCTACGTGACCGTCGAGGTCAACGGGGATGGCGTCACCGCCGACCCCGACACCGTGCTCGTCAAGATCACCGACACCACGGCGACGACGACGACCGCCAGCACGACCACGACCGATCCGGGCGGCTCGACCTCGACCATCGTGGTCACCGTCCCCGAGACGTCGACCACGACGACGAGCACCCCCGACACGACGACGTCGTCCACCACCACCTCGTCGACCACGACCACCACGACCCCCAACACGACGACGTCGTCGACCACCACCTCCTCCACCACCACGACCACGCCGAACACGACGACGTCGTCCACCACCACCTCCACCTCGACGACGACCACCACGACCCCCAACACGACGACGTCGTCGAACACCCCCTCCTCCACCACGACGACGACGCCCAACACCACGACGTCGTCCACCACCACCACCACGCCGAACACCACGACGTCGACCCCAGGCAGCACCACCACGACGCCGGGGAGCACGACGACCACGACCGGGTCCTCGTCGACGACGACCACCGATGGCTCCACGACCTCGACCACCGACGGCTCGACCACGTCGACCACCGGAGGCGGCGGCGCCACGACCACCACCGACGGCTCGGGCGTCAGCAGCGGCGGCACCGACCAGGACGGCGACGGGAACGTCGACAGCGGCACCCTGGCCCGCACCGGGTCCACCACCAGCCCGTCGACGATCGTCGGCGTCGGGCTCATCCTGCTGGGCAGCGGCGTGCTCCTCGCCCGCCGCCGCCTGCAGCTGCGCCAGGGCTGACCGCCAACCGAGCCCTCAGCGTCGACGCGTCCACCGACCGGACCAGGACGGGCCTCGCCACGTCGCGACCAGCCGACTCGCGATCAGCCAGGTCCTGACCGCGCACGATCCTGGCTCGGTCGTGACTGCGCACGATCCTGACCCCGCCAGGTCCTGACCCTCCGGGACGTGACCCGCCGGGTCGGCGCTAGGCCAGGTACTCGACGAAGCGCTCGAGCTGGCGCAGGTTGCGGCACTCGAACACGCCATCGCAGTGGGCGCCGTAGTCGCCCACGATGGAGTCGCCAGTGTCCCAGTAGCTCTTGGGCTCCGGGTTCAGCCAGTAGACGTGGCGGGCCTTGTGCTGCATCTCCTTGATGACCCAGCTCTGCGAGGCGTGGTAGTTGTTCCGCGCGTCGCCGAGGATCATCACGGTGGTCTTGGGGCCGATCTCCTTGCCCCACTTCTGCCAGAAGACCTCGAAGGCGTGGCCGTAGTCCGAGTGCCCGTCGACCCAGACCACGTCGGCCTCGGTGTTGACCCGGTGGACCGCCTCCGTGACGTCCTCGACGCCCTCGAAGTAGTCCGTGACCTCGTCGATGCCGTCGATGAACACGAACGAGCGGACCTTCGAGAACTGGCCGCTGATGGCGTAGACGAGCATCAGCGTGAACCGGGCGAAGGCGGCGACCGAACCGGAGATGTCGGCGATCACGAAGATCTCGGGCTTGTGGGGCCGCGGGTGGCGGAACTTGGGCTCCGCGGGCACCCCGCCGTAGCTGAGCGACGCCCGCACCGTGCGGCGGAAGTCCAGCGGGCCGCGACGGTTGTGGCGGCGCTTGCGGGCCAGGCGCACGGCCAGCCGTCGGGTGAGCGGGATGAGGGCCTTGCGCAACCCCACCATCTCCTCCCGGGAGGCGTGCATGAAGTCCACGTCCTCGGGCAGCGGCTTGCGCAGCGTCTTGGCCATGGCCTCGACGCCGCGGTCCGCCACGAGGCGCCGACGGATCTCCGCCTCGATCTCCTTCTTCAGCGCCTCGATGCGGTGCTCGTACTCGTCCTTCTCGAGGCGCTCCTCGAGGGCGGTCAGCGGCTCGCCGGCGTCGTCGGCGTGCTGGCGGCGCTGGTCCATCATCCGCTCGAGCAGGCCGTCGAGGTCCAGGTTCCGCAGCGTCCGGTACAGGTAGTAGGTGCCGCCGACGGGCCGGCCCGGCTCCATCCCGGCGAACCGCTTCACGGCCTGGCGGGCGATGGCGCGCATCAGTGCCTCGTCGCCCTTCATCATCGCCTGGTAGAGCAGCTGCTGGAGCTCCTCGGGGGTGAGCGCCTGGCCGCCGCCCTGCCCGTCCTGGCCGCCGCCCTCGCCTGCCCCCTCGGCGCCCTCGGCGTCGTCGAGCAGGTCGGCGAGGTCCGGGTCCATCGAGTCGTCGTCGATGCCGTACTTGGCGCCTCGCAGCGAGAAGTAGACCTCGAACACCGTCTCGAACGAGCGCCAGTGCGCGTTGTTCTTCACCAACGTGGCGGCGAGCGCGTACTTGAACGCCTCGCGGTCCTCGAGCGGGATGTGGCGCAGCGCCGCCATCGCGTCGAGGTTCTCGGTGAGGCTGACCGGCAGGCCGGCCTCGCGCAGCTCGATGATGAACCCGTTGAGCAGGTCGAGCAGCGGCTCGCCAGCCGGCTGCAGGTCCTGGTCCACGGTGTCGGTCATCGGTGCGTCCGGCCTACTTCGGCCCGGGCGCGAACTGCTTCATGCCCTGCTTGTCGGCCGCGAACTCCCGCACCGCCTTGGCGATGTCGGACTGGTACTTGAGCAGGATGTTGGCGGTGCTGCTGGCCGTGTCGGCATCGATCTGCTCCACGCCGAGCAGCATCAGGGTGTTGGCCCAGTCCAGGGTCTCCGACACGGAGGGGCTCTTCTTCAGCTCCAGCTGGCGCAGCGAGCGGACGATGCGGGCGACCTGGTCGGCCAGGTTGTCGGTGATGTCCGGGACCTTGGTGAGCACGATCTCCTTCTCGCGCTCCATGTCCGGGTAGTCGACGTGGAGGAAGAGGCAGCGACGCTTCAGCGCCTCGGACAGCTCACGGGTGTTGTTCGAGGTGAGGAACACCAGTGGGATCTGCTTGGCGGTGATGGTGCCCAGCTCCGGGATCGACACCTGGTAGTCCGACAGGATCTCGAGCAGCAGGGCCTCGGTCTCGACCTCCACGCGATCGACCTCGTCGATCAGCAGGACCACCGGCTCGTCGGCCCGGATGGCCTCCAGCAGGGGTCGCTCGAGCAGGAACTCGTCCGAGAACAGGTCGCCTTCGACCTCGTCCCACGAGTCGCCCTCGCCGCCCGACGCCTGGATGCGGAGCAGCTGCTTCTTGTAGTTCCACTCGTAGAGCGCCTTGGCCTCGTCGAGCCCCTCGTAGCACTGGAGGCGGATGAGGCGGGCACCGATCATCTCGGCGACGGACTTGGCGAGCTGGGTCTTGCCCGTGCCCGCCGGCCCCTCCACCAGGATCGGCTTGCCGAGGCGATCGGCCAGGTACACGATGCCGGCGATGCCCTCGTCGGAGAGGTAGTCGACCTTGCGGAGGCGCTCGCGCACCTCGGCGACGGACTCGAAGCGTGGGTCGGTCATCCCGGCAGGCTACCGCCGCCCTTGACCGCCGGGTCAATCGGAATCCGCGCCCCGACCAGGCTCGGTCCGTCCGGGAAATTCGACGGCATCTGGCTGCACAGCGACCACAAGCCGTCGAATTTCGATGGTTCGCGCCACCGCCAAGGGAACTTCGACGAGGAGTGGCTGCCAGGCGACCAGATCCCGTCGAACTTCCCGGACGGGCGGGCGGAGGGAGGGGTCTGGGCCGTCGGCCGCGGGCCGAGGCGATGGCCGGTCAGCCGCGGGTCTGGCCTTCGCCGCGGACGATGTACTTGGCGGTGGTGAGCTCCCGCAGGCCCATCGGCCCGCGGGCGTGGAGCTTCTGCGTGCTGATGCCGATCTCGGCGCCGAAGCCGAACTCCTCGCCGTCGACGAAGCGGGTGGAGGCGTTGACCAGCACCGCCGCCGCGTCCACCTCGCGGGTGAAGCGGTCGGCTGCGGCGAGCGAGCGGGTGACGATGGCCTCGCTGTGGCCCGAGCTGTAGCGGGTGATGTGCTCGATGGCCTCGTCGATCGAATCGACGACGCCCACCGCGAGCTTGAGGTCGAGGAACTCGGTGGCAAAGTCCTCGACGGTGGCCTCGCCCATCTCCGGGACCAGGGCCCGGGCCCGGGGGTTGCCGACGAGCTCGACGTTCGAGAGGGCGGTGGCGAGCGCCGGCAGCAGCGCCTCGGCCACGTCCTTGTGGACCAGCACGGTCTCCGCGGCGTTGCACACCGAGGGCCGCTGGGTCTTCGCGTTGACGATGATGCGGCCGGCCACCTCGAGGTCCGCATCGGCATCGACGTACACGTGGCAGTTGCCGTCGCCGTCGATCACGAACGGGACGGTGGCGTGCTCGAGGATCGAGGCGATCAGCGACGGGCCGCCACGAGGGATCAGGCAGTCGATGCTCTCGCGCTGCTGCATGAACTCGACGGCCGCCTCGCGGCTGGTGTCCTCCACGAGGACGAGCGCGTCCGCCGGGAGGCCGACCCCCTCGTAGGCCTCCCGCAGCACGGCGGCGATGGCGATGTTGGAGGTGATGGCCCCCGACGAGCCGCGCAAGAAGGCGGCGTTGCCGGACTTGAGGCAGAGGCCGGCGGCATCGGAGGTGACGTTCGGGCGGTTCTCGTAGATGATCGCCACGACGCCGAGCGGCACGCGGACGCGGGAGATGCGCAGGCCGTTGGGGCGGACCCAGCCGTCGAGCACCTCGCCCACCGGGTCCGCCAGCGCTGCCACCTGGCGCAGGCCACCGGCCATCGCCTCGACCCGAGCGTCGGTGAGCCGCAGGCGGTCGATCACGGTGGCCGACACGCCGCCCTCGGTGGCGCGGGCCACGTCTTGCTCGTTGGCGGCGAGCACGTCCGCCGTGCGCGCCACCAGCAGGTCGGCCGCTGCCAGCAGGGCATCGTCCTTCTGGCGGCTCGAGGCGGTGGCCAGGACGCGGGACGCCGCCTTGGCGCGGCGGCCGAGCTCGGGGATCGGATCGGTGGTGGGCACGGCGAGCAAGGCTACCGGCGAGGAGCGCCGCGGCCGATCGGCGCCGTCGTAGGGTGGCGCCCGTGCCCGAGGTCCGCCCTGCCACCGATGCCGACCTGCCTGCCATCGGCCGCGCCCTGGCGGCCGCGTTCGCCGACGATCCCGTGTGGTCGTGGCTGGCATCGCCGTCGGTGGACTGGCCGACCCGCGCCGGCGCGTGGTTCGAGGCCGAGGCCCGCAACCAGCTCCACGGCCACGGCACCGTCCTGGTCGACGACGAGGTGGGCGGGGCCGCGATCTGGGCGCCCCCAGGCCGCTGGAAGGCCACCGCAGGCGACGCCGTCCACCTCGCCCTCCCCTCGCTGCGCCTGTTCCGCATGGGGCTCGCCCGCAGCATGCGCACCATCGCCACCATGGAGAAGCGCCACCCGAGCGAGCCGCACTGGTACCTGGCGGTCCTGGGCACCGACCCGGCCCACCAGGGCAAGGGCATCGGCAGCGCGCTGATCCACGCCGTCACGGACCGCTGCGACGAGGAGGGGCTCCCCTGCTACCTGGAGTCCTCCAAGGAGCGCAACGTCCCGTACTACGCCCGCCACGGCTTCGAGGTCACCGAGGAGGTGGCGCTCGGCAAGGCCGGGCCGAAGATCTGGACCATGTGGCGGGACCCGAGGGGCTGAGCCTGCGGTGAACGAGCCGAAGCAGATGCAGCGGGCGGTCGACGCCTTCGTGGCCGAGGTCGGCGGCGCGCTGCGCGACGTGGTGCGCCGGCTGCCCAACGGTGATGCCCGCAAGGTCGACCAGGACGCCGCGACCGAGGCGTTCAGCCTGGTCACCGCCCTCATCGACGTGGATCGCAGCCACACCGACAACGAGCTGTGGGGCCTGATCTTCTCGTTCGGCCGATACCTGCCGGACCAGTTCGCCCGGGCCATGCCGGACGACCTCCGCAAGGCGGACCTGCTGGTCGACCGAGCCGGATGGCTGGACCAGGCCTCGCCCCTCTTCGAGATCCTCCAGGCCGCGGACCAGCGCTACGGGACCACCCACACCCGGACCTACTACGACCGGGCCCTGCACCTCGCCTACACGGTGGCCGCCCTCGAGGCGGCGCCGTCGCGCGCCGAGCTGGAGGCCATCGATGCCCTCCGGTCCCGCCTCCTCGACGGCATGCACGGCCTGCCCGGGTCCCCGCTCGCCTCGGCCGGGCCCACGCCGCCGGGCGCGGGCCAGCCCGCCGCGGCCGGCCCGGGCGCGACCGCCGGGGCCGCCCCTCGGCGCCGGCGGAGGAGCCGCTCCCACCGGCGCGTCCGATCGAGGAGCTGCTGGCCGAGCTCGACGGGCTCGTGGGCCTGGCGAGCGTCAAGACCGAGGTCCGCCTGGTCACCAACCTGCTGCGGGTCCAGCAGCTGCGCGCCGAGCGGGACCTGCCCACCACGCCCCAGTCCCGCCACCTCGTCTTCACGGGCAACCCGGGGACGGGCAAGACGACGGTGGCCAGGCTCCTGGCCGCCATCTACCGCTCGCTCGGCGTCGTGGAGAAGGGCCAGCTCGTCGAGACCGACCGGGCCGGCCTGGTGTCGGGGTTCGTGGGCCAGACGGCCCTCAAGGTGATGGAGGTGGCCGACAAGGCGACCGGCGGCGTCCTGCTGATCGACGAGGCCTACGCCCTGGCGCGCGGCGGCGAGAACGACTTCGGGCGCGAGGCCATCGACACGCTGGTGAAGGTGATCGAGGACCGCCGGGACCACCTCGTGGTCATCGCCGCCGGCTACCCGCAGGAGATGCACGACTTCATCGCCGCCAACCCCGGCCTGTCGTCGCGCTTCCCGAAGACCATCTCGTTCCCGGACTACTCCGACGAGGAGCTCTGGCAGATCTTCGCCGACCTCGGCGAGAAGGCCGGCTACGTCCCGGACCCGAGCGCCGAAGCCAAGGTCCGGGCCTGGTTCGCCGCGGTGCCCCGGGACAAGGGCTTCGGCAACGGCCGCCTGGCCCGCAACCTGTTCGAGGACGCCGTGGCACGCCAGGCGAGCCGGGTCGTGGCCATCACGGACCCGACCGACGAGCAGCTGACCACGCTCACCGCCGACGACATCGCGCCGCCCGGCGAGGGCCCTCGCCACGGGGTCGAGCCTGCCCCCACCGACGAGCGCCCGCCCGGATAGCGTCCCGGCCGTGAAGCAACGGGTGGTGGCGGTCTTGGTGGCCGTGGGCCTCGTGGTCGGCGCCATCATCATCCGCCAGGCCGTGGTCGGCGGGGGCAGCGATGGCGAGGCCGGTCCCGGCGCGCCCGCGGGCCTCCCCCGGGTGGCCAGCGCGCCCGACCTGGCCGCGGTGTGCCTGCGGCTCGCGGCCGAGCGGCTGATCGCATCAGGCACGCCCGCCCTGGGCGTCGACGGTGCCGCCAAGCCTCCGGAGGGGCTCGACGGCTGGATCACGTGGGATCCCGGTCCCCGGGTCGCCGACTACGCCGACCGCAACGACACGGTGTGGGAGCAGGCGCAGCCCGTCGCCCACGGCCGCCTCGCCGTGGCCGGCACCGAGGCGGCGCTCGACGATGCCTGCGGGACCGAGTCGACGTGGTCGTGCGTGGCGACCGCGCCCCGCGACGGCGCCACCGTCGGCGTCGGCGACCCATCGAGCGCCGAATCGCTCGCCCGGCTCGCCCCGATCGTGAAGTCCACCAACCGCGGCGACCTGCCAGCGCTCACCAGCCAGGTGCGCGACCTGGTCGACAGCCCCCAGCTCGGCCAGGGCGACGCCGCGGAGATGGCAGACCGCATGGTCACCCAGCCGGGCTCGGTCGACCTGGTGGTCGGGCCGGCCGCGCTCCTGGCCAAGGCCATGGGCACCCCGCAGGGCAAGGCGCGCGGCATCGCCATGCGGATCCCCGACCCGCTGGCCGAGGCCATGGTCGTGCTCGCCACCGTGCCCGACGCCAAGGCCCCATCGGCCACGGCGATCTGCCGGGCCGCGGTGGCCGAGCTCGCCGGCGCGGGCGCCGGGTCCTGCGGAGGGACGCTGCTCACCGAGAAGCTGGCAGGATTGCTCTACCAGGTGCACGAGAGGGTCGGGTGACCATGAGCGTTGGGACGCGTCGCAGGCCGAGCCGAGGAGTCGCCGCGCTGGCCGCCGCGGTCGTGCTCGCCTCCGTGGGCACGGCCTGCAGCACCGGCGGGAGCGACGCGTCGTCGAGCGACCCCTTCGGGGACCCGGGCGACTGCACGGTGATCGACGTCGCCGTGTCGTCCGAGAAGATCGACCTGATGACGGACCTGGCCAAGCAGTTCAACGGGTCCAAGGATGCCGAGCTCGACGGTGGCGGCTGCGCCTTCGTGAAGCCCTACTCGAAGGCCTCTGGCGGGGCCACCACGGCGTTGGCCGAGGGGTGGGACGAGGCCAGCGACGGTGCCCGCCCGGTGATCTGGTCGCCCGCCTCCACCAGCTGGGGCCAGATCCTGAACCAGCGCCTCGCCGACGACGGGCGACCGGCCATGGCCCCCTCGGACCCCGAGCGCTTCCAGCTCACCCCGCTCGTCATCGCCATGCCCAAGCCGATGGCCGACGCCCTCGGGTACCCCAAGACGCCGATCGGCTGGGAGGACATCGCCAAGCTCGCCACCTCCCAGGAGGGGTGGGCCGCCTACGGGCATCCCGAGTGGGGGAAGTTCAAGCTGGGCAAGACCAACCCGAACTACTCCACGAGCGGCCTGTCGGCCCTGATCGGCCAGTCCTACGCGGCGGTGGGCAAGACGAGGGGCCTCACCACCGAAGACCTGGACTCGCCCGAGACGGTGGCCTTCGGCAAGCAGGTGGAGTCCGCCGTCGTGCACTACGGCGACATCACCATGACGTTCCTCAACAACTGGTTCCGCACCGACCGCCAGGGCACCTCGCTGCTCTACGCGTCGGCGGTGGCCGTCGAGGAGAAGTCGGTGATCGACTACAACCGCGGCAACCCCGACGGCGTCCTCGACCCCGGTGAGACCCCGCGCAAGCCTCGGGTGCCCCTGGTGGCGATCTACCCGAAGGAGGGGACGCTCTACAGCGACAGCCCCCTCTACGTCCTGAAGGCCGACTGGGTGTCCGACGAGGAGCGCCAGGGGGCCGAGGCGTTCATCGCCACCCTGCGCCGCCCGAGCGCCCAGCGGAAGGTCCTGGACTACGGCTTCCGGCCCGGCAACCCGGACGTGGCCGTCGGGGCCCCGATCACCAAGGCCAACGGTGTGGATCCGACCCAGCCCGCCAAGCTGCTGCAGGTGCCGAAGCCGGCGGTGATGGTCCACCTGCTCGACAACTGGCGCAAGCAGCGCAAGGGCGCCCGGGTGCTGCTGGTCCTCGACGTGTCGGGCTCGATGAAGGAGCCCGCCGACCCCGACGACGACACCGGCGACACCAAGCTGGACCTGGCCAAGCGCGCCGCCGTCGATGCCCTCGACCAGTTCACCTCCAGCGACCAGGTGGGCCTGCGCATCTTCACCACCAACCTCGGGCCCAACGAGGACGAGGACTACCTCGACCTGCTCCCGGTGCAGCCGATGTCCACCAACCGGGAACGGCTGCGGTCGCTCATCGAAGACCAGATGCCGATGAACGCCACCCCCCTCTACGAGGTGGCGGGCGCCTCGTTCGACCAGATGGTCGACGAGTACGACCCGAACCTCATCAACGCCGTCGTGCTGCTCACCGACGGCGTCAACGACGACGGCGACGACAGCGACGACGCCCAGCAGCTGCAGCAGCTGACCGCCCACCTGCGCCGGGCCACCAACGGCGAGCGGTCAGAACCAGTGCGCGTCTTCACCATCGCCTACGGCAAGCAGGCCGACGTGGACACGCTCCAGCAGATCGCGCAGTCGACCAACGCCGCGGCCTACGACGCGAGCAACCCGGCCACCATCTCCAAGGTGTTCGCCGCGGTCGTCTCCAACTTCTAGGCCGAGCGCCGCCGGGCCGCTGCGAGCCGTCCGGGCGGCCGCCAGCGGGTAGAAACGAGGGGTGGCAAGGCGCAGCTTCCGGGACCGGTTCTTCACGCCACCGGTGGCGCGCGCCTCACCTCGCCCTCGGGCATCCTCGCCCTCGGGGCCGGTGCGGCGGTGGGCATCCTCGCGACCATCGCCACGGGCGGTGCCGCCCTGGCCGTGGTCGCTGGCGGCGTCCTCGGCGGGGCCATCGGCTACGGCGGGCGCGTCGCGGCGGCCATCCCCCGCAACTCCACCCCCCAGGTCGACCCGTTCGGCGTCGACGAGCCGTGGCGCCACGCCGTGCAGGACGCGCTGCAGGCCCGGTCCCGCTACCAGGAGGCGGTCGGCTCGTTCCGCAAGGGGCCCCTCAAGGAGACCCTGGTCGGCATCGGCGACCAGCTCGACGACGCCGTGCTGCAGTGCTGGCAGGTCGCCAAGCAGGGCCAGCACCTGACCGACGGGCGCAAGCGGATCGACGACCGCGAGGTCAACTGGCAGCTCCAGCAGGCCGCCGCCCAGATCCCGCCGGGCGGCGCCGCCTCCCCGGTGCAGGCCCAGCTGGTCGCCTCGCTCAACGCCCAGCTCGCCGCAGCGGCTCGCCTCGACGAGCAGATCCGCTCCACCTACGACCAGCTCCAGCTGCTGAACGCCCGCCTCGACGAGACGGTGACGCAGGCGATCGAGCTGTCGGCCACGGCCACCGCAGGCTCGTTCGATCCGGTGGGCCAGTCCATGGGCGACATCGTGGACGACCTCACGTCCCTGCGCGAGGCCATGACCTCCCTCGATGCGCCCGAGGCACCGGCCGCGCCACCTACGGCGATGCCCCAGCCTGCCGCCGCGCCCGAGCCACCGACCGGCCAGGCGCAGGCCAGCAGCGGCGCGTGACCGACGACGACGACCGCGCCCGGGGCCCCCTGGTCCGCCCGCGCACGGTCGGCGCCCTCGGCGCCCCGGATCCGGTCACCGGCCTGGTCCCTGCCGTGCCGCCCGAGGCCGACCTCGACCGGGAGCCGGGCGAACCGACCCTGGCCCCGACGATCGAGGCGATGGCCGACCCGCAGTGGCAGCCGCCCACCGGCTCGATCCCGACGATCGACCTGTCCGACGCCCTCGACCCGGACATCTGGAGCAACGACGACGAGCTCGTCCCGCCGGGCACCGCCGAGGTGGGGCACGAGGTGGGGCCCGACGTCGGCCAGGCCTCTGGCGCGGCCACCGGCGCGAGCCCTCCGGTGCCCGACGTGGCCGCGGAGGCGGCGCCCTCGCGCCTCTTGCGCGCCAACGTCCTCGTCGCCAGCGGGACGGCCGTGTCGCGCATGACCGGCCTGGTGCGCACCAGCCTGATCCTGGTGCTGCTGGGCAAGGGCCTGAACGACGCGTACGTCCAGGCCAACAACACGCCCAACATGATCTACGAGCTGATCTTGGGCGGGATCCTCACGGCCGCGCTCGTCCCACTGTTCACCGACGACCTGGAGAAGGGCGACGGGCAGGACGCCACCTCCGCCATCATCTCCTTCGCCCTGGTGGCGCTGGTGGTGGTCTCCCTGGCCGCGCTGCTCGTGGCCCCCGGGCTGATCCACCTGTTCGCCACCGGCGCACCGGCAGGCCAGCGGGACGAGTACGTCCAGGCCGGCGTCATGCTGTCGCTGCTGTTCGCCCCGCAGATCTTCTTCTACGGGCTCATGGCGGTGTGGTCTGCGGTCCTGAACAGCCGTCACCGGTTCATGGCCGCGGCGTGGGCGCCGGTGCTGAACAACATCATCGCCATCGCCACGCTGGTCCTGGCCGCCCAGGTAGCCGGCGGGAGCCCCACGCTGCAGGGGGCGCTCGACGATCCCAAGGTGCTCTGGATCCTGGGCATCGGCACCACCCTGGGGATCGCCACCATGGCCCTGGCGCTGTACCCGGCCGTGCGGCGCGCCGGCGTGCGCCTGCACTTCAAGTTCCAGCTCCAGCACCCGGCGGTGAGGCGCACGATCCGGCTCTCCGGGTGGACCTTCGGCTACGTGATCGCCAACATGGTCGCGGTCGTCGTGGTGCAGATCCTGGCCAAGCCGAGCACCGGAGACCCGACCCGCTACACCACCGCCTACCAGTGGTTCCAGCTCCCCCACGCCCTGCTGGCGGTGTCGATCATGGTCACCTTCGAGCCCTTGCTGGGCCGGGCCGACGCCCGGGGCGACCGGGCGGGCTTCAACGAGCAGCTGCTGCTGGGGTTCCGCCTGATCGGCCTGCTCATCATCCCCGCCGCCGTCGGCTACCTGGCCCTGCCCAAGGGCCTGGACACCCGCACGTTCACCGCGACCGGCCAGCTCGGCAAGGCGCTCGGCCTCACCGGCATCATCGCCGCCTTCGCCGTCGGCCTGCCGGGCTTCTCCACCTACCTGTACGCGCTGCGTGGCTTCTACGCGATGAAGAACACGAAGACCCCGTTCTTCATCAACTGCGCCGAGAACGCCATCAACATCGCCACCGCCATCGTCTTCGCGCAGATCTGGGGCGTCGTCGGCCTCGCCCTGTCGTTCTCGCTGGCCTACACCGTCTCGGCCGGCATCGCGGTGGTCGTGCTCACCCGGCGCAGCCCGGGGTTCGACTGGGGCGGCCTCGTGCGCACCTGGCTGAAGCTGCTCCTGGCGGCCGTGGTGATGGGCGGGTTCGTGTACGGCGTGGTGTCGCTGATCGCCCCGTCGTCGGCGGCCATGCTGATCCCAGCCACCCTCGCGGGCATCCTCGTCGGCGTCGTCATCTACTTCGCCAGCATCTACGCGCTGCGGGTCCCGGGCATCACCGAGATGTTCGCCCGCCTCCGGCGTCGGCGCGTGGCGTAGGGTTCCGCCCATGATCAAGCTGTTCCGTCGCTGGTGGGCCTACCTGACCACCGGTGCCAACCAGAAGTTCAACGAGAAGGCGGATCCGGCCATCCAGCTGGAGCAGGCCATCACCGAGGCCCAGGAGCAGCACCAGCGGCTCAAGGAGCACGCGGCCAACGTCATCGCGCAGCAGAAGCAGACCGAGATGCAGCTGAACCGCCAGCTCGAGCAGCTCGAGAAGCTCAACGCCAACGCTCGCCAGGCCGTGAAGATGGCCGACGACGCCCAGAAGGCCGGCGACGCGGCCAAGGCCGCCGAGTACACCCGGGCGGCGGAGACCATCGCCACCCAGCTGGTGTCGGTCGAGGCCCAGGTCGCCGAGCTCAAGGAGATGGCCTACGCCGCCACGCAAGCTGCCGAGCAGGCCAAAGCGGCGGTGGCCACGAACGGCCAACTCCTCCAGCAGAAGCTCGCCGAGAAGCAGAAGCTCCTGAGCCAGCTCGAGCAGGCCAAGATGCAGGAGCAGATGAACAAGGCGATGAGCTCCCTCTCGGAGACCGTCGGCCAGGACGTGCCCACCCTCAACGAGGTGCGGGACAAGATCGAGCAGCGCTACGCCAAGGCCAAGGGCATGAGCGAGCTGCAGGAGTCCTCGGTCGAGAGCCGCATGCTCGAGGTCGAGGCCGCCGCCCGCAACGTGGAGGCCCAGTCCCGCCTGGACGAGATCCGCGCCCAGCTCGGCATCGAGACCACCTCGGCGCCTGCGGCCGCCCCCGCCACGGAGGCCCCGGCCGCTGCGCCAGCCGAGACCGCCACGGCCACCGAGCCGGGGCCGGCCACCAGCTAGGGCACGATCACGAGGTCGTCCCGGTGGACGACCTCGTGGACCATCCCCTCGGGCAGGTCGCCCGTGCGGCGCCCGGCCACCACGGCCAGGTCCGCGGCGCTCACCTGGGTGAGGCCCTTGGCGAACACGACCCCATCCGGGCCGGCGATCTCGACCCCCTCGTCGGCACCGAAGGCGCCCTCCACCGCCGTCACGCCGGCGGGCAGGAGCGACACGCCCCGCTCGAGCAGGGCACGCCGCGCACCCTCGTCGACGGTGATGCGACCGCCGCTGGCCAGGGCGAAGGCGATCCAGAGCTTGCGGGCGCCGATGCGCTGGCCCCGCGGCTGGACCACGGTGCCGACGCCGGGCGTCGCCGCCACCGCGTCGGCCAGCACCCCTTCCCGGTGCGCGGCGGCGATCACGGCCCGCACGCCGGACCAGGACGCCATCTTGGCGGCGGCCACCTTCGAGGACATGCCCCCACTCCCCCGGGCGCTGCCGGCCCCGCCGGCGACCTCCTCGAGGTCCGAGGTCACCTCGAGCACCTCCTCGATGAGCGAGGCCTGGTCGTCGAGGCGAGGGTCCGCGGTCAGCAGGCCCGGCGCGTCGGTGAGCAGCACGAGCAGGTCGGCGCCGACCAGCTGGGCCACGAGGGCGCTCAGCCGGTCGTTGTCGCCGAAGCGGATCTCGTCGTCGGCGATCGCGTCGTTCTCGTTGACGATGGGCACGACGCCCAGCTCCAGCAGCCGCTCGAGCGTGCCCCGCGCGTGCAGGTACTGCTGGCGGTGGCCGAAGTCCAGGGGCGCCAGGAGCACCTGGCCGGCCACGAGGCCGTGCTCGGCGAAGCAGGCGTCGTAGACGCGCATCAGGCGGCTCTGGCCGATGGCGGAGACGGCTTGGAGGGTGACGGCGTCCGATGGCCGCAGGTCGCCGCCGAGGCCGATGGCGGGCAGGCCGGCGGCGATGGCCCCCGAGGTCACGGCGATGACCCGGTGGCCCGCCTGGCGGAGCCCGGCGACCTCGGTGCAGAACTTGGCGACGGCGGCCTCGTCGATGTCGCCGTGGTCGTCGGTGATGGAGGAGGTGCCGATCTTGGCCACCACGAGCTGGCCCACGGTCAGTCCTCCTGGTACTCGAAGCCGAAGCGGCCGATCTGCACCAGGTCGCCCTCCTTGGCCCCCGCCTTGGCCAGCGCCTTGTCGACCCCGAGCTTGCGCAGGCGCTCCTGGACGTAGGACAGCGCCTCCAGGTTGGTGAGGTCCGAGAGGGCCACGGCCCGCTCGACCGCCCGGCCGCGGACCAGCCAGGTGGCGTCATCCGCGCGCTCCACCACCAAGCCCTCGGGCTCGGGGCGGTGGATGACGAACGGCTCGGGCTCGGGCTCGGCGTTGCGGGCAGCGCGCACGGCGTCGGCCATGGCACCCACCAGCTGGGGCAGCCCCTCGCCGGTGACGGCGGAGAACGTGGTGCCGTCCCAGGCGGCGAGGCGGTCGGGGTCCGCGATGTCGGCCCGGCTGCCGACCACGACCCTCGGCCGCTGCACCAGCTCGGGCCGGTAGCTGGCCAGCTCCTCGAGCAGGATCCGCTCCTGCTCGGCCGGGTCGTGCTCCGCGGTGTCGGCCAGGTCGACCAGCACCACCAGGGCACGGGCCCGCTCGACGTGGCGCAGGAACTGGTGGCCGAGGCCGCGGCCCTCGCTGGCCCCCTCGATCAGGCCGGGGATGTCGGCCA
Source organism: Acidimicrobiales bacterium (assembly GCA_046331115.1). GTDB lineage: Bacteria > Actinomycetota > Acidimicrobiia > Acidimicrobiales > Iamiaceae > Aquihabitans. The sequence goes on along the minus strand of JAXLRJ010000019.1, from coordinate 18,469 downwards.
CCACGAGCTCGTCGCCCTCGTCCATCCGCACGACGCCGAGGTTCGGCTCGAGCGTGGTGAATGGGTAGTCGGCGATCTTCGGCTTGGCCGCCGAGATGCGCGAGATCAGGGTGCTCTTGCCGACGTTGGGGAACCCGACGAGCGCGACGTCGGCCATGAGCTTGAGCTCCAGCCGCAGCCAGCGCTCCTCGCCCTCCTCGCCCTGCTCGGCGAAGGTGGGCACCCGGCGGGCGTTCGAGAGGAAGCGGGTGTTGCCCCGCCCGCCACGACCACCGGCGGCAGCCAGCCAGCGGTCCCCGGAGCGCACCAGGTCCGCCAGGACCCGGCCATCGAAGTCGTGCACCACCGTGCCCTCGGGCACCGTGACCACGAGGTCCTCGCCGCCGTGGCCGTGCTTCTTCTTGCCCTGGCCGTGCACCCCGCTGCCCGCCCGGCGGTGGGGGTGGTCGCGGAAGGCGAGCAGCGACGACACGTTGCGATCGGCCACGAGCCACACGTCGCCGCCCTTGCCGCCGTCGCCGCCGTCGGGGCCGCCGCGCGGCACGTGGGCCTCCCGGCGGAACGACACGCACCCGGCGCCACCGTCGCCGCCACGCACGTTGAGCTGCGCTTCGTCGACGAACCCGGACATGGGGTCCGAGGCTACCGGGGCGGACCTCCGGGGCTCGCAGTCGATCGGCCGGGACCGGCCGCGCCGGCTACTCCTCGACCAGGTGGACGGGGTCGCCGATGACGCGGGCCGCCCACACCGTGCGGTCGTTGGGGCCGCTGCCGGAGCTGATGTTGACGAAGTCGTACTTGACCTTCCACCAGCAGTCCGTGGAGCACGTGTAGGTGGTCGCGAGCTTGATCCTGATGTCGAGCCACTTGCCGTTGTAGATGTTGCTGCCGGACGATCCGACGCGCGACTGGATCTTGCAGGGCGTGATGTTGGCGCTGTAGGCGTTGCCGCGCTGAGCATACGAGCAGGTCTGGCTGCTGCCACCGGGACCGAGGATGTTCACGTAGTAGTCGCCCGAGGCGCCGTCGCCCGGGTCGAACAGCGACACCTGGAGGGTCTTGCCGGCGTGCAGGGGCAAGATGTTGGCCAGGTAGAAGGTGGAGCTGAACGTGCCGGACTGGTTGGGCAGGTTGTTGAACAGCGACAGGTCGCCGGTGGTGTAGAGCGCCGGCTGGACCGGTGCGCCGTTGGAGACGGCCTGGATGGAGAACTGGTTCCAGCCGTTGCCGGAGTCCGTGACGCCCGGGATGTTCGAGGTCTTCACCTGCATGACGTACTTGCCCGCCGCGGTGATGGTGCCCACTCGGCAGATGGTCTGCCACAGGTTCTTGTAGGTGGTGGAGCTCGTGTTGTCGGCGATCGTGACCTGGCCGGGACCGTTGGTGCACTTGCCCTTCAGGCTGTAGGTGGAGTTCAGGCAGTCGAACATGTCGAGGGGCGTGTTGTCCGGCGCGAACACCTCGAAGCTGGTGTTCACCGTGCCGTTGTCGGCCGTCTCGACGTTGGGGTAGTTCGACCGGGCGTAGTTGCCAGCGTCGTAGACCTGGACGTTGAGCGAGTAGCCGACCAGGTTGGCGGGCACGTCGATCACGTACAGGTAGCCCCAGTTGCGGTACTCCGTGTTGGTCTGGGAGCAGCTCGTGCCGGAGGAGCCAGCGCCGCACTTGGTGGAGTAGGGGTCGCCGTTGTTCTTGTCCGTGTAGGGCGCCGAGATGGAGGCCCAGAGGTTGGGCGTGTACACCGGCGTCGAGAGGGGGTTGTTGCCGAGGCGGTAGTCCGGGCTGCCCATCGGCACCGGCAGCACGTACTCGCCGGTGGCCTTGCGGCTGAGCGTGATGCTCTTCCCGCCGAGCTTGCCGCTGATGGGGCTGCCCACGTTGGGGTCCGTGATGGTCACCCGCAGCCGGGTGTCGCTGACGGGCGCGACGGTGACGGTGACGCCGTTGACGCCGTCGGTGAAGCCGTTGCGGGACGCCGCCTGCTTGGCGTAGGTGGTGGCCGTGGCCACGTCGGGGAGCCACACCACGCCGGCGAGGGCAGCGGCATCGGCGGCCTTCTGGATGTTGGAGGCGCGGTTGTACCAGGAGCCCACGTCGACGGAGAGGCCGACCATGATGACCAGCGGCACGAGCAGCAGGGCGAACGTGACGAGCACGTAGCCCCGCTCCTTGCGGCGGCGCTCGACCCGGGCGATCACCCGGGGATCCATGTGGTGGCGGTGCGAGAGCTTCATGGCGGCCTAGTCCGCGGGCTCGATCCGCATCACGGCGTCGCGGTTCACCGTGGTGCCCTGGCTGATCATCTTGAACTGGTTCGTGTACCGGGTCTGGATCCAGACGCCGTAGTAGTCCGCCGTCTGCTGCACGTCGTTGCGGCTGCTGGGGCACCAGTTGGCGACGACGGCACCGACGAAGCAGCCCGTGGTCGAGTTGAACGACGTGGAGGACATGTTCCGGAACTGGGCGCCAGTGATCTCGACGCAGAGCTCGGTGGTGGCGGCCCCGGTGGTGCAGTTGACCGGCACCTGACCATCGGTGCTCGTCGACTTGTAGATGACCACGCGCTGCACGTCCTGGAGCCGCCCGCTGGCGGCGAGCGCGGAGCGGGCGCCGGACAGGGCGTACCAGTCCGTCAGGGGGTCGGTGCCCATGCCCGAGCCGGTGCGGGCCGCGGTCCGGGCGGCCTCGTTGGTGGCCAGGCCGACCCGCCAGGCCATGCCGTAGTCGAACGCCCCGGCCGAGAGGATCACGAGGATCATCGCCACGAACGCCATCTCGACCAATGCCGCACCGCGCTGGCGCCCGCGGCGCGCCTCGGGCCCCGCCGGGGCGCGGTGGTGGTGCGCGAGCCTCACCGCTGCCTCGGTTCCAGACGGATGACGGACTGGTCCGTGAGCATCTTGTCGGCGCCGAACATCTTGGTGAGCCAGGGGTGCTTCACCTTCATCCACACGCCGACGTAGTCCGTGCCGGTGCCGGTGATCGTGACGTTGCGCGCGTTGGGGCACCAGTACCGGTCGAGGTTCAGGTCGTTCCGGCAGCCGAAGTCGCTCTTCGGGCGGGAGAAGTCCGACACCGTGTACACGTTGCAGACGTTGGCCACCGGCGTGCCGGCCTGGCAGGTGGCCGACGGCTTCTCGCCGAAGGTGCTCGGCTTGTACACGACGATGTACTGGATCTTCTTGCGCTCGATGGCGGCCGACTCGCGCTCGACCGCGCTGAGGATCCCGTAGTCGGCGTAGCCGTCGTTGCCCGACGCCGACGCCACGCGGGCACCCGCTCGGACCGTCGCGGCGAGCGCCAGGTAGTCGTTCATGGCCAGGCCGATCTCGGCGACGCCCAAGATCAGCGTGAAGAAGATGGGCGTGATGATGGCGGCCTCGAGGACCGCGACGCCGCGCTCGTCCTGCGATCGACGGCGGAGTCGCTCGAGCCAGTGGGTGGGCTCGGCGCCACGGCGGGAGGACGCGCGGAGACGGTGCACCATGGTCTCATCGGCCCATTCGGGGTGGTTCCTTAGGGTTTCCAGGGACACACGTCCACCTCGCTGTCACCCCCGGTCCGTAGGGTGGAGCCTGCGATGACCAGCCACCTTCCCCCCATCGAGCTCCCCGCCCTGGCCCACGAGGCCATCCCCGTGGCACCCCCGGGCACGCCCCTGCCCGATCGCGCCGAGCGTGAGGAGCGGGAGGCGGTCCAGCTCGCTGCGTACGCGACCCGGGCGGCCGGGGCCGGCAACCGACTCGTGGCCGAGGAGCCTGACCGGTTCCGCACGTGCTTCGAGCGCGACCTGGACCGCATCCACCACTCGAAGGCGTTCCGGCGCCTCGCCGGCAAGTGCCAGGTCTTCGTGGCCCCCGAGGACGATCACCTCCGCACCCGGCTCACCCACGCCATCGAGGTGTGCCAGGTCGCGGTGTCCATCGCCCGGCCCGTGGGGCTCAACGTGGCCCTCACCGCGGCCGCCGCCACCGGCCACGACTGCGGCCACGGGCCCGCCGGCCACGCCTCGGAGGGGGCGCTCTCGCCCTTCGTGGAGGGCGGCTACCACCACGCCGTGTACGGGGCCGACGTGGTCCTGGCCCCGCTGAACCTCTGCACGGAGACGCTCGACGCCATCCGGAACCACTCCTGGAACCGTCCGGCACCGGCCACGCCCGAGGGCGAGGTGGTGGCCTGGGCCGATCGCCTCGCCTACGTCTGCCACGACTTCGAGGACGCGGTCGATGCCGGGGTCGTGCGGCCCGAGGACCTGCCCCCCGCGGTGGCCGAGGTGGTCGGCTCGGACCGGCGCACGCAGCTGCACCGGTTCATCACGGCCATGGTGGACACCATCGCCACCACTGGGGTGGTGGGCCTGCGGGCACCGGAGTCCGAGGCCCTCGCCGCGTTCCGGGCCTTCAACTACGAGCGCATCTACCTGCGGCCCGAGGCGGTGGCCCAGGCGGACCTGTCGGCACAGCTCATCGGGAGCCTCGCCGAGTACTACCTGACCCACCCGTCGCAGCTGCCGGACGGTGCCGGGCTCGTGCCTGGCTCCCCCGATGCCACCGCGGCCGCCGTCCGCTACGTGTCGGGCATGACGGACCGCTTCGCCCACCGGGCCGCGCTGGACCTGCTGGGGTGGGACGAGCGCCGCCTCCCGCGCACGGCCTGAGGCGCGAGAAGGCCCCCGCCAGGAGCGGGGGCCTTCAGCAGATCTGCGAGTGGAGCGTCACTCCGGGGGCAGCACGTCCACGAGCTTGCGGCCGCCACGGCGACCGAACTTCACCCGACCGTCGATGGTGGCGAACAGGGTGTCATCGCCGCCACGGCCGACGTTCTCGCCGGGGTGGAAGTGGGTGCCGCGCTGGCGGACCAGGATGGAGCCGGCCGACACCAGGGTGCCGTCGTAGGCCTTCACGCCGAGGCGCTGTGCATTGGAGTCGCGGCCGTTGCGGGTGGAACCGCCGCCCTTGGTCTTCGACATGGGTCAGCCCTTCTCGATGCCGGTGATCTCGATGGTCGCGTAGTGCTGGCGGTGGCCCCAGCGCTTGCGGTTGTTGGTCTTGTTCTTGTAGGTGAAGCCGGTGATCTTCGGGCCCTTGGCGGCGCCGATCACGTTGGCCTTCACCGAGGCCTTGGCCAGCGCGTCCGGGGCCGAGACCACGGTGTCGCCATCGACGATGAGGACCGGGGTGAGGCTGACCTCGCCCTCGGTGACGCCGAGCTTCTCCACCTGGAGCTGCTGGCCCTCGCTCACCCGGTACTGCTTCCCACCGGTCTTGATGACTGCGTACATCGTTCTGCCTTCGCGCGTTCGTTCAGGGGCCGCTTGGGCCGAGGGACCATGGTAGAGGTCCCGACCCTCCGGACTCAACCCGGCCCCGCAACGGTGGGGCCGCAGCTCACTGGCCGGTCAGCTCCGTGTCGAAGAGCATCCCTCGGCCCTCGCAGTGGGGGCACGCGGCGGACAGGGACTCGATCAGGCCCTCCCCGATGCGCTTGCGGGTCATCTCGACCAGGCCGAGCTCGGAGATGTCGAACACCTGGGTTCGCGTCTTGTCCCTGGCCAGGGCCTTGCGGAAGGTCTGGATGACCTGGTCGCGGTTGCCCTTGACCTCCATGTCGATGAAGTCGATGACGATGATCCCGCCGATGTCGCGCAGGCGCAGCTGGCGGGCCACCTCCTCGGCGGCCTCGAGGTTGTTCTTGAAGACCGTCTCCTCCAGGGAGGACTTGCCCACGTTCTTGCCGGTGTTCACGTCGATCACCGTGAGCGCCTCGGTCCGCTCGATGATGAGCGACCCGCCCGAGGGGAGCCACACCTTGCGGTCGAGCGCCTTGTGGAGCTGCTCGTGGACGTGCAGGGACTCGAAGAGCGGCAGGCCGCCGTGGGCCGCCGGGTCGTAGCGCTCGATGCGCTCGACCAGCGCCGGCGAGATGCTGCGCACGTAGTCGCGCACCTGCTCGTAGACGTGGTCATCGTCGATGACGACCTGGCGGTAGTCCTGGTTGAACTCCTCGCGGATGACCCGGATCGACATGTCCGGGTCGCGGTAGAGCAGCGCCGGCGCCTGCGTCTTGGCGGCGAGGGACTCGATCTGCTCCCACTGCTGGGCCAGCCGGGCGACGTCGCGCTCGAGCTCTTCGGCGGAGATCCCCTCGGCGGCGGTGCGGACGATGAGGCCGTGGCCCTTGGGCTTGGCCTTGTCCAGGATGCCGCGGAGGCGCTTGCGCTCGTTGTCGGGCAGCCGCTTCGAGATGCCGTAGGTGGTGCTGTTGGGCACGAGGACCACGAAGCGGCCCGGCAGGCTGATCTCCTGCGTGAGCCGAGCGCCCTTGGCGCCGATCGGGTTCTTCGTGACCTGGCAGAGGATGGTCTGGCGGGCCTTCAGGATCTGCTCGATCCGGGGGTTCGCGCCCTTGTCGTCCAGGTCCTCGGGGTCGTAGCGGGTGTCGCCCCGGTAGAGCACGGCGTTCTTGGGCGTGCCGATGTCGACGAACGCCGCCTCCATCCCCGGCAGCACGTTCTGGACCCGGCCGAGGTAGATGTTGCCGTGGATCTGGGCGATGTCGTCGGCGGGGCGCGACACGTAGTGCTCGATCAGCGCCCGACCCTCGAGCACCGCGATCTGGGTGGCGGTGGGCTGGACGTGCACGGCCATGGCGTAGCGGCCGACCGGACGGCCCTTGCGCTCGCGCCCGCGCCGCTTCGACATCGTCTTCTCATCGAGGTCGATCGGTGCGTCGTCGGTGATCGCGGTGATCGGGACCGGCGCGCTGCGCTTGCCACCGCCCTGGTTGCCCTGGTTGCCGCCGCCGCCCTGGTTGCTCCCACCCTGGTTGCCCCCACCCTGGCCGCCCTGGTTGCCGCCGCCCTGGCCACCCTTGCCGCGGCCACCGCGGCGGCGACGCCGTCGGGCCGACGAGGACGTGCCGGCACCCTCGCCCCCGGCATCGGCGGCCTCAGCTGCCGCCGCGGCCGGCGCCGGCCGGGAGTCGCCGATCTGGGGCTTGCGGACGAGCGCAGCCTCGGCCGCCTCCGCCGAGGGCTTGTTCTCCCGGTGTCGGTCGGGCAGCTCGGGGTTGCGGTCGTCGGGCCCGTCGGGCGCCGCCTGCTCCCGGGGCTGGCGCTGGCGTGGCGGCCGGGCCTGGCCCTCGCCGGCACCGCCCTTGGGTTGCGCGCCATCACCGGAGACCTTGGCCGCGGGCTGCTCGTCCGCCCCATCGGGCGCGTCGGGCGCACCATCGGCGCCGCCTTCGCCAGCGGGGCGCGGTCGGTTGCGGTTGCGCCCACCCCGCGAGCCGCGGCGGCGGGGCTTGGAGGCGGTGGTGGCGTCGCCACCACCCTGGCCGCCGTCGCCGCCGGGCGCGGGAGCGCCGGTCGGAGCGGGGGCCGAGGTGGGCTCAGCGGGGCCGGAGGCCTCGCTGCTGGTCTGGGGCGTGGGGCGGTCCCCCGCGTCCGGTGCGGTCATCGTTGCGATCCCTTCTCATGACGCGCGCACCTGTTCGTGCGGCGCCGACGTCGCCGCAGCCGGCCCCTCGAGGGGCTCGTGCCGGGCGCCGTCGATGGACGTCCATTGGGTGGTGCGCCGCACCTGGCCCTCCTCCCAGCCCGGGTCCAGCGCGGCGATGAGCTCGCCGGCGCGCAGGCCTCGGGGCTGGGTGGCCAGGTGGGCGTGGACCATCGTGCCGTGCTCGGTGGGACCGAGCACGGTGAGGTCCAGCACGTAGGGCCGGATGTCGTCGTTGACGGCCTTGCCCTTCCGTTCTCGGGTGACCACCAGCTCGGTGGCCCCCAGCAGGCGCGCGACGGCGGCCGACACGTCGGCCGGGGTCGCGCTGCGGATCTCGATCTCCCACTCGCAGCTGTCGACGGCCTGCTGGAGCGAGGGCGTCGAGGTGGGGATGACGGCGACGGCCGTGACGTCCACGCCGACCGGCAGCAGCGGGCTGAGCCGGGCTGGGAGGGCGAGCAGGTCGGCGGGCCCCGGCAGGTTCGGGGCAGCGTCGTCGAGGTCGAGGTCCAGGTACTCCGCCAGCGACTCGTGGCCCGTGGAGAGGGCCAGGCCGAAGTGGAGCTTGGGGTGGGGGGAGAAGCCCTGCGAGTAGGCGATGGGCAGCCCGGCGCGGCGGATGACCCGCTCCCAGATGCGCGCCAGGTCACGGTGGCTGGTCCAGCGCACCTTGCCGAGCTTGGTGAAGCGCACCCGCAGCCTCACTGCGGCGCTCCGACCGGGCGGCGGGTCGGCAGCAGCTCGACGGGCACCTCGCCGCCGACGGCCAGGTCCTGGCCGGTGCCCTGGGATCCGCCCGCCGGCGGCACGGCGGAGGCGACCACGTGCTCGATCCCGTAGCCGGTGCAGGCCCCGCAGTCGTAGCAGGGCGTCCACCGGCAGTCCTCCAGGCCGACCTCCGCGAGGGCGTCGCGCCAGTCCTGCCAGAGGAAGTCCTTGTGCAGGCCGGCCGAGAGGTGGTCCCACGGCAGGCACTCGTCCTCGGTGCGGTGCCGGTACACGTAGTCCTCGATGCGCAGGCCGGCACGCTCGACGGCGGCCTCCCAGAGCCGCAGGTCGAAGTGCTCGGACCACTCCTGGAAGGTGCCGCCGTGGCGCCACACGTCCTCGATCACCGCGCCCAGGCGCCGGTCGCCCCGGCTCACCAGGCCCTCAGCGACGGAGGCCTTCGGGTCGTGCCACTTCAGCTTGATGGCGTGGTCCCGCCGCAGCTCGTCGCGCAGCAGGTTGACCTTGCGGGCCAGCTCCTCGCGGGTGTTCTGGCCGAACCACTGGAACGGGGTGAAGGGCTTGGGCACGAACCCGCCGACGGAGATCGTGACCGAGGGGCTCCGGTGGAACTCCTTGCCGATCTCGATCACGTTGCGGGCCAGCGCGGCGATGCCGAGCGTGTCCTCGTCGGTCTCGGTGGGCAGGCCGGTCAGGAAGTAGAGCTTCATGCGCCGCCAGCCCTGGCTGTAGGCCGAGCGCACCGCGGCGTAGAGGTCCTCCTCCCGGATCAGCTTGTTGATGACCTGGCGCATCCGCCAGGTGCCGGCCTCCGGAGCGAAGGTGAGCCCGGTGCGCCGCCCCTTCTGGATGTCCCCCGCGATGGCGACCGTGAACGCATCCACCCGCAGCGACGGCAGCGACACGGACACCTGGCCGCCACAGGACGGGTCGTCCACCGTGTCTCGGACGACCTGGTCGATCCCGGAGAAGTCCGCGGTGGACAGCGAGGTGAGGGCCACCTCGTCGTAGCCGGTCCGGCGGAGGCCCTCGGACACCATGGTCCGCACCTGGTCGGCGGGGCGTTCGCGCACCGGACGGGTGATCATGCCGGCCTGGCAGAAGCGGCAGCCGCGAGTGCAGCCGCGGAACACCTCGACGTTGAGCCGGTCGTGGACCACCTCGGTCAGCGGGACCAGCTGCTGCTTGGGGTAGGGCCAGTCGGCGAGGTCTGCGATGGTCCGCTTCTCGACCAGCTCGGGCGCCGCAGGGTCGTTGGGCACCGTGGCCACGAGGCGGCCGCCCTCGTAGGTGGCGTCGTAGAGCCGGGGCACGTAGACGCCGGGCACCCCGGCGAGGGCGCGCAGCACGTCGAGCCGGTCGTTCTTGCCGGCCTGCTTCCAGGCGGCGACCACCTCGGTGATCTCCCCCACCGCCTCCTCGCCGTCGCCCAGGACCACGAAGTCCAAGAAGTCCGCGATGGGCTCGGGGTTGTAGGTGCAGTGGCCGCCGGCGCCGATCAGCAGGTCGGTGGCGCTGCGGTCCGCGGCACGGACCGGGCACCCGGCCAGGTCCACCATGTTGAGCAGGTTCGTGTAGGTCAGCTCGGCGGACAGGTTGAAGGCGAGGATGTCGAAGTCCGCCGCCGCCCGATGGGTGTCGACCGAGAACAGCGGCAGGCCGTGGGCCCGCATCTGGGCTTCCAGGTCCGTCCACGGGGCGTAGGTGCGCTCGGCGGCGCCGTCGGGCCGCTCGTTGATGATCTCCGCCAGGATCTGCAAGCCCTGGTTGGGCAGGCCGATCTCGTACGTGTCGGGATACGCGAGCAGCCAGCTCGCTGCCCCGGCGTGGTGGTGGGGCTGGTAGGCCCCGTCCTCGCATCCGATGTAGCGGGCCGGCTTCTGCACCTTGGCGAGCAAGGGCTCGAGCTGGGGCCAGACGGTCATGACCGGGCGATTCTACCGATCGACGTCCACCGGCCGGACATCACAAGTTCACGAACCTCGCCGGGGCGCCTCGTGGTCAGGAGAACCGGCGCATGTGCACGCTCAGCACCATCCCCATGGCGACGAACATCGTGAGCAGCGCGGAGCCGCCGTAGGACACGAAGGGCAACGGGATGCCGGTGATCGGCATGATCCCCATGGCCATCCCGACGTTCTCGAAGATCTGCACGACGAGCATCACCATGATCCCGGTGCACAGGAGCGTGCCGAACTCGTCGCGCGCCAGCTGCGCGGCGCGCCACACGCGCCACGCGATGGTGCCCATGAGCGCGAGGAGCGCGGCGGAGCCGACGAACCCGAGCTGCTCCCCCACCGCGGAGAAGATGAAGTCGGTCCGCTGCTCGGGGACGATGGCCAACCGGGTCTGGGATCCCTCGAAGAGCCCCTTGCCCCACACGCCACCGGCACCGATCGCCCGCTTGGACTGGTCGAGGTTGTAGCGGGTGGCCTGGTCCTCCTTGGAGGTGGCCACCTCGTCCTGGGTGATGAAGGTGGTCAGGCGGGCCTTCTGGTACTCCTTCAGCATCCCCGACGTGAGCACGATCGTGGTGCCCAGGATCGCGGCGAGGGCGAGCCCGGCCAGGATCCGCCCGGGGACGCCGGCCACGGCCAGCAGGGCGAACGCCACCGCCACCGACACCAGGGTGGTGCCGAGGTCGGGCTGGAGCATCACCAGGAACATGGGGGCGCCGCACAGGCCGAGCAGCCACACCACCCGGGTGTTGTCCAGGTCCCCGCGGAACTGCGAGGCGAGCCCAGCGAAGCCGACGATGAGCCCGAGCTTGGCCAGCTCGGAGGGTTGGAGCTGGAAGCCGGGCAGCTGGAACCAGCCCTGGGTGCCCTTGGTCCGCGACCCGATGCCCGGCACGAGCACGAGGAACAGCATGAGGAGGCTGCCGCCGTAGATGAACGGCCAGAAGTCCCGCAGCTTGCGGTAGTCGAGCAGGGCGAACCCGGCCATGATCCCGCTGCCCAGGACCACGAACATCAGGACCCGCTTGAGGTAGCTGGCGTCGTAGGGCGGGGTCGGGCCGCGGGTGGTGCTGTACACCATGACCGCACCGAAGAGGCTCACGGCGAGCACGCACCCGACCAGCACCACGTCGACGTGGCGGAACGGCGAGGCGTGGTTGCTGCTGAAGTTGGCCATCGGCCGGCGGACCCGGTGCGGGCGCGATCGCCCGACGCCGGAGGTGGTCCCGAACGAGGTCGCCATCAGTCCACCCCTCCCCCGGTCGGCGACAGCTGCTGGGCCACCGACTCGGCATCGATCCGACCGTCCTTGGGCACGGTGAAGTCCGCCAGCGAGCCGTCCGCGATGGGCTCGAGCGTCCGACGGATCACCGGCGCGGCGGCACCGGCGCCCGAGCCGGAGTGCTCGAGCATGGCCGTGGCCGCCAGCGGCTCGGGCCCGCCGAGCGTGAAGGCCACGAACACCGAGTTGTCCGGCCGCTTGACCTTGTTCTTGTACTCGCCGGTCTGGGCGGTGCCGGTCTTGCCCGCCAGCGGCATGTTGGCGAACGGGAACCCCTGGAACGCGGTGACGGCGGTGCCGCCATAGGTCTGGCCGCTCGGGTCGACCACGCCGCGGAACCCGAAGATCAGGTCCTCGCGGTTGGGCCCCCAGTCGATGCGGCGGATGGCGTGCTTCTCGTAGCGCTTGTGGATCTTGGTGGGCTCGCCCGCCGCGGTGATCTTCTCGATGACCGTGGGGCGCCACAGCGTCCCGCCGTTGGCGAGCGACGCGTAGGCGTTGGCGGTCTGCAGCGGGGTGGCGGTGAGCTGCTGGCCGATGGCGATGTCGGCGCTCTTGCCGGTGTTCCAGCGGCCGGCGTCCTTCGCCTTGGCCGGGTCGTTCTCGTAGTAGGCGGGGTCCGCCTTGTAGAGCGCCATGGCCAGGTCCATCTCGCTCTTGGGGTCCGGGATCTGGCCGGCGGACTCGCCGGGGATGTCGATGCCGGTCTCGGCGCCGTAGCCCAGTTCCCGCACCGCCTGCTGGAAGGCGTCCTTGCCCAGGCGGTCCCGGCTGGCCCAGATGTCGCGGCCGAGCGTGTAGTAGTACACGTCGCTCGACACGGTGAGGGCGGTGCGCAGGTTCACGTAGCCGTGGGCGGCCCGGTTGGCGTTCTGCTTCACGCAGCCCTTGGCCTCGCCGGGGCACAACCGCACGTAGCCCGGGTCCGCGATGGTGGTGTTGGGGTCCCGCATGCCGAGCTTGAGCATCGCGTAGGAGCTGGCCAGCTTGAAGGTGGACGCCGGTGGGTAGCCGCCCTGGATGGCCCGGTTCAGCAGCTTGGGCACCGGGGCACGGTCGTCCTTCTTCAGCATCTTGATCTCGGTGGCCATGTCCTTGCCGCAGGAGCCCTCCTTGGGGAGGCCCTGCAGGTCCCGCCAGGTGGGGCAGGAGATGCCGCCCACCAGGTCCCGCGGGTCGTAGGTGGGGTACGACGCCATCGCCCGGATCTGGCCGGTGGAGGGGTCGTTGACCACCAAGGCGCCGGCCTCCTCGCCGGCGCGGCCCTGGAACGAGTTCAGCAGCTGCGCCTGCAGCGCCTCCTCGGCCTTGAACTGGACCTTCACGTCGATCGACAGGTACAGGTCGTCGCCAGCACGAGGCGCCACGCGGTCCTGCTCGATCTCGCGGACGACCTTGCCGGAGCGGTCGACCTCGAAGACCTGGCGGCCCGGGGTGCCGCGCAGGTACTTCTCGTAGGTGGCCTCCACGCCCGCACGGCCGATCTCGTCCGCCTGGGTGTAGGGCTTGGCCTTGCTGTTGTGGTCCTTCAGGAACGCCCACTGGGTGTCGCTCACCGGGCCGACGTAGCCGAGCACGTGCGCGGCCAGCGAGCCGTAGGGGTAGTCCCGGACCGTGGTCCGGTCGACCACGACCGACGGGTAGACGCCGCCTGCTCGGAGAAGTAGATCTCGTCGCGCTCGGACACGTCCTCGGCCACCGGCACCGGGCGCAGGTGGGAGTAGCGCGAGTCGTTGAGCCGGGCCTTCAGCGCCTTGACCGTGACCTTGTTCTGGGGCGCCTTGCCCATGCTGAGCGTGTTGGCGAGGCGGTGCAGGACCAGCCGCTGGGTTGCGGCGTCGAGCGCGTCGTACGCCTGGGTGTCGATGCTCACCACGATCGACTGGCGGTTGTCCACCAGCACCACACCGTTTCGATCCAGGATCCGGCCGCGGGGCCCCGGCGTGATCACCGTGGCGGTGGTGTTGCGGGTGGCCTCGTCCCGGTAGGTCTCGCCGTTGGCCACCTGGAGGAACCAGAGACGGGCGAACAGCGCCCCGAACAGCGACAGGGCGGTGACGGCCAGCAGGCCGAGTCGGTGGCGGGAGTCGGGGGCGGTCATCCGGGGGGCGTCAGCGCGGGAAGAAGGGTTGGCGGTGCCGGTCTCGATCGTCCGTGCGGACCCACGAGATGGCCCGCACGGCGAGGGGGGCCAGCACCGCGTTCACCACGGCGACGTAGACGACGATAGTGGTGAGGGGTGGGCCGTCGAGGGTCGGGACCCCCAGGACCGCCCCAGCCACGGCATAGGCCAGGACCCCGACCGCGGACCCGGCGGCGGCCACCGCCGGGGGGATCCAGCGCGACGACCGGACGAAGCCGGCGGTCACCGTACCGACGCCGTAGGCGACGAGCGTGTACACGAGCGCCGAGAGGCCGAAGGGCGTGGTGAGCACCACGTCGAGCGCGAGGCCCGAGGCGAAGCCGACGATGGCGCCCCGCTCGGGCCCGAGGACGTAGCCGGCGATGACGGCGACCAGCAGCATCACGTCGGGGCGGGCGCCGTCGTAGGAGAACCGGGCGAACAGGGAGACCTGCAGGATGAGGGCGGAGAGCACCACCAGGGCGGTGCGGCCGGCGCTCACTTCGGCGGCGCCTTCTTGATGACCCGGACGTAGCGGCTGTCGAGGTCTGCCGCGGGGCGCACCTCGATGATCCGCGGCAGGCCGCCGGAGCTCTTGCCCACGTGGGAGACCCGTCCGACCAGCAGGTCCTTCGGGAACGCGGAGCGGTCGATGCCCGAGGTGAAGACGAGGTCGCCGACCTTCACCTTGGTGCCGTCCTCGACGCCTTCGAGCCGAAGCGGCTTGTCGCGGCCCTGGCCGGTGGCCACCGCCAGGTCGCCCTTCTTCAAGCGGACGCCGATCGACACCGACGGGTCGGTGAGCAGCTCGACGTCGGAGGTGGCGTGGTGGACCTCGGCGATGCGACCGAGCACGCCGCCGAGCGTGACCACCGCCATGCCCTCCTTGATGCCCGAGCCGGAGCCAGCGTCGACCTCCACCGTCTGCTCGAACGACGTGAGCGGCCCGGAGATGACCTGCACGGTCTTGAACGGCTCGTCACCGGTCTCGATGCCGTTGACCTTCTTGAGCTCGGCGTTCTCGGCCCGCAGCCGGGCCAGCTCGGCCCGGTCGCCCTTGGCCTTCTCCAGCTTCGAGCGCAGCTCGTCGTTCTCGTCCTTGACCTTGCGGTAGCCGAAGGCGCCCTTCCACCCGTTGGCGATCGGCTCGAAGACGGTGTCACCGGCGGCCTGGATCGGCCGGAACGCCGAGGCCAGGGCGCCACGCACCGGGTCGAGCGGGCCGGTGCCCGGCAGGTCCACCACGAGGATCGTGATGGCGGTGAGGACGAGCAGGCCGAGCGTGAACCGAGAACGGGGCGAGCGAGGCGAGCGACGGGAGTAGGCCACGGCTCCGGGCGCGGATCAGTTGGCGAGGTTGGTCGAGAACAGCACGCCCTTGAGGGCCTCGAACTCCTCGAGCGACTGGCCCGACCCGATGGCCACGCAGTGCAGCGGGTTGGGCGCGATCACGATCGGCATGCCGGTCTCGTGGGTCAGCCGGGCGTCGAGGCCGTGCAGCAGCGCACCGCCGCCGGCGAGCACGATGCCCTGCTCCATGATGTCGGCCGCGAGCTCGGGCGGGGTCTTGTCGAGGGTGACCTTCACCGCGTCGCAGATCGCCGCCACCGGTTCCTCGATGGCCTCGCGGATCTCCTCGGTCGTGGTGACGATCGTCTTCGGCAGGCCGGTCACGAGGTCCCGGCCGCGGATCTCGGCGTGCAGCTCCTCCTGGAGGCGCCACGCGGACCCGAGGGCGATCTTGACCTCTTCCGCGGTGCGCTCGCCGAGGGCGAGGCTGTACTCCTTCTTGATGTACTGGATGATGGCGTCGTCGAGCTCGTCGCCGCCCACGCGGACCGACTGGCTGCTGACGATGCCGCCCAGGGAGATCACCGCCACCTCGGTGGTGCCGCCACCGATGTCGACGATCATGTTGCCGGTGGGCTCCTGCACGGGCAGGCCCGCCCCGATGGCGGCGGCCATCGGCTCCTCGATGATGTAGGCGGGCTTGCGGGCGCCGGCGTACTCGGCAGCCTCCAGCACGGCCCGCTGCTCGACCCCGGTGATGCCCGAGGGCACGCAGATCACCATGCGCGGCTTCACCCACCGGCGCTGGTGCACCCGGTGGATGAAGTAGCGGAGCATCTTCTCGCAGATCTCGAAGTCGGCGATCACGCCGTCCTTCAGGGGGCGGATGGCCTGGATGTGGGCGGGCGTGCGCCCGATCATCCGCTTGGCCTCCAGGCCCACGGCGAGGGGGCGGCCGTCCTTGACGTTGACTGCCACCACCGACGGCTCGTTGAGCACGATCCCGCGTCCCCGCACGTAGACGAGGGTGTTGGCGGTGCCCAGGTCGACCGCCATGTCGCGGCCCATGATCGAGGAGAGCGGGTTCTCAGCACTCATGTGAGGGCCCTCCACAGGGCGAACGACGACGTCAGAAGGCTAGGACCTGGACCGTTGCGCCACAAGGCGCATCGATGGGCCGGTTCACCATCGGCACGAGCCTAGCCGTCGTCACCAAACCGCAACAATCGCGCGCTAGCAGAAATGTTCGAGCCGATGGTGGATGCCTCGTGCGGGCGCGCGCGACCCGCCAGGAAGCTGGTCGATCTTCGCCCCTGTGGGACGACGATCGACCGCAATTCGGCGGGGATCGACCAGGCTGGTCGATGTTCGACCGTCAGCGACGGAGATCGACCAGCATCCCGCGGGTGCCGCCAGCAGAGCGGGCGATCCCGCGGGTGCCAACGGGACGGACGATCCCGCGGGGCCAGCGAGGCTGGCGGAGCCGGCAGCCTCAGCGGCCGGGGAACCAGAGGGCGATCTCGCGCTCGGCGGACTCGGGGCCGTCGGAGCCGTGCACCAGGTTCTCGTTGGTGGTGGTGGCGAAGTCGCCACGGATCGAGCCGGGCTGGGCATCGGTGACCTGGGTCTTGCCGATCAGGATGCGGCAGAGCTCCCAGGTGTTGTCGGCCGGGCCTTCCACGATCATGGCGACCACGGGCGACCGGGTGAGGAAGTCCACCAGTTCGCCGAAGAACGGCTTGTCGGCGTGCTCGGCGTAGTGGGCCTCCGCCAGCTCCCGATCCACGGAGCGCAGCTCGAGGGCGGCCAGGCTGAGGCCCTTGCGCTCGAAGCGCGACACGACCTCGCCGACCAGGCGACGCTCCACGGCGTCGGGCTTGCACATGATGAAGGTGCGGTTCGTCATAGTGGCGTCGACCCTACGGGTTGCTGACAGCCCCGCTCCAACCGCCAGCTACTCGCCGGGTTGGCCGCCGTCGCCGGACCAGCGACCGTCGGGGTGGAGGGTGAGCAGCTCGCACCCGTCGTCGGTGACCACGAGGGTGTGCTCGAACTGGGCGACGCGCTTGCCGTCCACGGTGGCGGCGGTCCAGCCGTCGTCCCACATGGTCTGCTGCCAGGCGCCCACGGCGATCATCGGCTCGATCGTGAAGGTCATCCCCGGGACCATGACCGTGTCGTTGCGGGGGTGGAAGTAGTGGAGGATCTCCGGCGCGGTGTGGAACTCCTTGCCCACGCCGTGGCCCACGAACGCCTTGACCACCGAGAACCCGGCTCCCTCAGCGTGGTCCTGGATGGCCCGACCGATGTCGGAGACGGGGCGCCCGGGGCGCACCGCGTCGATGCCGAGCTGGGTGCACTCGCGGGTCACCCGGATGAGCCGCATGGACTCCGGGTCCGCCTGGCCGACCGCCCAGGTGGCGTTGGTGTCGCCGTGCACGCCCTCCCGGAACAGGGTGACGTCGAGGTTGATGACGTCGCCGTCTCGGAGGGGGCGGCTGTCGGGGATCCCGTGGCAGATGACCTCGTTGACCGAGGTGCACAGCGACTTCGGGAAGGACGGGTCGATGCCGTAGTTCAGCGGGCTGGGGTAGCCGCCGGCCTCGATGCACAGCCGGTGGCACAGCTCGTCGAGCTCGTCGGTGGTGACGCCGGGGGCGATGGCATCGCCGACGGCGCGGAGGATCTCCGCGGCTGCGGCGCCGGTCCGGCGCATGCGGTCGAGCATGTCAGCGTCCTTGACCATCGGCTCGCTGCGGTCGTCGGTGCCGCCGTGCTCGGCGTAGTGGGGCCGCTCGATCTCGGCGGGCACCGGGCGCATCGGGCTGATGGCGCCGGGGCGCACCCGCTCGGTGGAGGGGCCGTGGCAGCGCTTGAACTTCTTGCCGCTCTGGCACCAGCACGGATCGTTGGGGCGGATCTTGTTGAGCGGGACGATCGGGGCGGTCATGCGTCGACCTCGTTGCGAAGGTGGGTGCGGGCGGGGCCGACCACGTACAGGGAGCCGGTCACCAGGATCAGGTCGTCGGCGTTGGCGAGCCCGAGCGCCCGATCCAGCGCGTCGGCCACCGAGGCGACGGACTCGGCCACGATCCCGAGCCCTTCGGCAGCGGCGGCGACCACGGGTGCGGGGATCGCCCGGGGCGAGTCCGGTGCGCAGGCCACGAGGAACCCGGCCTCACGTGCGCCGAGGGCCTCGAGCATCTCGGCGGGGTCGCGCCCCTCGAGGAAGCCGGCCACCACGATCAGGGAGCCGAGCAGGGTGAACTCGTCGCGCAGCGTCGCCGCCGCGGCCGCGGCACCGTGGAGGTTGTGGGCGGCGTCGAGCACCACCGTGGGCTCTCGGCGGACGACCTCGAAGCGGCCCGGGACGATGACGTTGGCGAACGCCTCCCGGACGAGGTCCGCCTCCAGCGGGCGGGCGAAGAACGCCTCGGCCGCCGCGAGGGCGAGTGCGGCGTTGTCGGCCTGGTGGGCCCCGTGCAGCGGCAGGTACACCTCGTCCACGGTGCCGTTCGGCGTGCGGAGGTCCACCTGGTGGCCGCCGAGGGCGACGATGCGTTGGTCGCAGTCGAAGTCCGGCCCGCGG
>JAXLRJ010000018.1:0-63796 GCA_046331115.1 Acidimicrobiales bacterium | reverse complement strand
GGGCGGGCCTCGCCCCTGATCTAGGGTGGCGGACCCCGCCCTCGTAGCTCAGGGGATAGAGCATCGGCCTCCGGAGCCGTGTGCGCAGGTTCGAATCCTGCCGAGGGCGCTCATCGAACCCGGGCTCGGGCCCGCCACCACCCTGGTACGTTGCCGCGGTGGCGAGGGAGTTCCAGGTCGATCTCCGTGGTGTGGTCGAGCTGCTCGCGCGCCACGTGTACTCGTCGCCACGGGTCTTCGTGCGCGAGCTGCTGCAGAACGGCGTCGACGCCGTCACCGCCCGCCGCATGCAGGACCCGACGGCCCCGCTCGGCCCGGTCCTGCTCCAGCCGGCCGACGCCGGCGGCGCCGGGGCGCTGGTGGTGAGCGACCCAGGCATCGGCATCACGATCGACGAGGTCCACGAGCTGCTCGCCACCGTGGGTGCCAGCAGCAAGGGCGCCATCGACGGCGAGCCGACCGGTTTCCTCGGGCGCTTCGGTGTCGGGCTGCTGTCGTGCTTCGTGATCGCCGAGCGCATCGAGGTGGTGTCCCGGTCGGCGTCGGGTGCACCCCCGATCCGCTGGACCGGCCAGGACGACGGCACCTACGAGGTGCAGGAGCTCTCGGTCGACGACCCGGCCGCCCCGTCGAGCCCGGGGACGCGGGTGCGCCTCGACCCTCGCCCGGACATGGCCGAGTGGGTCGGCGCTGCCATGGTGGAGCTCCTGGCCGCCACCTTCGGGGCGGCGCTGCGCGTCCCGGTCCTCGTCGAGCGGGCCGACGGCACCCAGGTCCAGCTGTCGGACCCGGACCCGCCGTGGCGCACCGGCTCCCGGGTCGCAGCAGCGCAGGCCTGGAGCGAGCGCCACCTCGGGTTCACCCCGATGGCCGTGCTCCCCATCTCGATCCCCTCGCTGGGGATCGAGGGCAGCGCGTTCGTGCCGCCCGAGGAAGCGCACCCCACCAACCGAGGCGGCGCGCACGTCTACCTCTCCGGGATGCTGCTTGGCGAGGACGTGCCCGACGTGGTCCCCGAGTGGGCGTTCTTCGTGCGGGTGGTGATCGACGGGGACGGGCTGCACCCGACCGCGAGCCGGGAGTCGCTCGTCGACGACGAGGCCCTGGCCGCGGCGATCGGCGAGCAGGTGCGGGCCTGGATGCTGGCGCTCACCCAGGCGGACCCGGACCTGCTCACCGCATCCGCGAGGTCCACCTCCGCGCCGCCAAGGCCCTGGCGGCGGGACCTGGTGGCGTTCGCCGAGCTGGCCCCTGGCTGCCGTTCGAGACGAGCCACGGGGTGCTGACGCTGCCCGACATCGTCGAGCGCTCCCCCGCCGTCCGCTTCACCCGCACGGTCGACCGGTTCCCGCCAGCTCGCCCCGATCGCCGTCGCACGGGACCCCGGTGCTCCTCGTCAACAGGGGCTACTCGTACGGCTCCGACCTGCTGGACCGCCTGGTCGGCGCGTTCCCTGGGGCGTCAGGGGTGGAGGTGGGCGACGACGAGATCATCACCTTCGACGACGTGCCCGCCGAGCGCCTGCCCATCGCCCGGCGCTTCGAGCAGGCGGCCGAGGTACGCTCGCCGAGGTCGACTGCCGGGTGATCACGCCTACGACCCGGGGCCGTGGCCACCCTGCTGCTCCTCGACCCCGACGGCGCCACCAGCCGTACAGCCAGTGCGCCACCGAGGACGAGGTGACCGACACCGCTGTGGGCCGACCTGCTCGCCTCGCTGGACCAAGGCCACGACGCCCGGGCCAGGCTGATCTGCAACGACCGCAACCCGCTGGTGCGTGCCCTGCAGGACCAGGTGGCCGCTGGCCAGCAGGCGGCTGCCCTCGCCGGCACCGCAGTGCAGGCGCTGTACGTGCAGGCGCTGCTGGGTCGCCACCCGCTGCGCGGCGCCGACCTCGCGATGTTGACCGATGCGCTCCAAGACCTCGTCTCGAGGGCCATGGGCGCCGATGGAGGGACCGATGGCTGATCAGGTGGGTGGGGCGGCGGACGACGATCCGGTTGCGCTGTCGCAGCAGGCCAGTCGCCTGCCCTACGGCCGGGAACAGGTGGACCTGTACCGGCGGGCGGTCGACGCCGCGGACCGGTTGGGCCTCGACCGAGGCGTTCCAGGCCCGGCTCGACCTGGCCGGCAGCGCCACCCACTCGGGCGACCCCATGCTCGGCATCGCGATGATCGCCTGGATGCGCGCCCGCCTCGACGCCGAGCCCGAGCGCTACGAGAGCTTCGCCTGGCGGGTCGACTGGGCCCAGAAGTGGGTGCCCAGCTCGGCCATCGACTACCCGTCGGTGCCACTCGACCAGATCCGCGCCCAGATCGACGACCTCGAGCGCCGCCACCGCGCCTCGGGCGCCGGGCCCCGCCAGGCGCGGCGCTCCGCTGACCCTCGACCGCCACGTCGGCGACCTCGACACCCTCGAGCGCACTACCAGGCGTGGCAAGCCTCCGAGCGCACGTCGCTGTCCGACTGCGCCGCGTGCGAGATGCGACTCCCGCGCCCAGGCCGCTGCGCTCGCTCGGCGACGATGCCGGGGCGCTGGCGGCGCTCGAGCCGCTGATGACCGGCGAGATCGGGTACTGCGATGCCGGGAGCGCCGGCAAGCTCGCCGTGGCCGCACCGTTGCTGCTCGCCGCCGGGCAGGCCGAGGCGGCTTCGAGCGCCATCGCCGCGGGGATCCGGGACTGCAGCGGCCAGCCCCACCGCATCGACGACCTCGCCAGCCTGCTCACCCTCACCATGGCCGCGGCGGCCGGCTGGCCGGCGCGCTGGAGCGCAGCGGCAAGCCTCGGCGACCTCGCTGAAGCGGCTCGCCACTGACCGACATGGAGGCCCGGGCCAGCCTGGCGGCGGTGTTCCACCTGGCCGCTCGCGCCGGGGCGCCGACCATCCCCTGGGCGCCGGCACCCGCGGCGCGGTCGGCCTGCCCACCGACGACCCCGCGCCGTGTCCCCGCGCGCCATCGCCGAGCTGCTCGAAGCCGAGGAAGCGGCGCCTCGCCGGCCGCGTTCGACAGGCGCAACGGCACCCCGCGGTGTCCGGCACCGTCGACGCCGTGCTGCGCGCTCGCCCCCTTCGCACCGCTCCTCGCCCTCGGCGAGCCGCCAACTGGGGCTGCGTCGAGGGGGCGCCGGCGAGGCGGGGCCCGCGTCGGGCCGGGCGGTGGTACAACCCGGCGGTGCCACCGCCGGCAGGCCACCGCCCCACCCCAGCCACCACTCCGCCGTTGCCAGACGATCGAGTCGCTGCGGACCTGGATCGGCGATGCGTTCGGCGCCTGGCGGATCGATGCGGCCGAGCCGCTGCGCGCGCTCGCCCTCGATCCGGGTGCCGACCTGGCCCTCCGGGCCGAGGCCCTGGTGGTGGTGGTCAGCGACCGGGACCCGGAGGTCCTGGAGCAGGCCAAGGACGTCCTGCGCCGTGACGGGATCTCGCTCGTGCTGCGGCTCCGTCTCGCCTCGACGCTCCACGAGGTGCTCATGGAGATGGGCGCACCCGATGCCGACGAGCTCGGCGCCACGGTGGCCGAGCTCGCCCGCAGCGGCGGCGACGACCCGCTGGTGCGTCGGGTCGCGCTGCTGGACCAGGTGGACGTGGCGCGGCTCCGGCACGGACCGGCCGAGCTCGCCCAGGCAGCGCAAGCGCTGGCGGCGGACCCGCCCCTCGATGACGCCCGGCGCGAGGCGGTGCGCTGGCGCGCGGTGCTCGATGGCCTCGCCCGAGCCATCGACGCCGGCGTCGAGGCCGACGACGACCTGGTGCAGCACGCCATCGCCGCCACCCAGGCGCTGCTGCCCGCCGACCGCATGACCCCGGCCTCCCGCGCCAGCCTCCTGCTGGAGGCCGCGCACCTCGCCCGGGTCGTGGGCGCGCAGGAGCAGGCCCTGGAGCTCGCCCGCTCGGCGATGGCCGCCGCCGGCCTGGCCGCGCTGCCGCCGGGCGAGGCGCCGGTGCCCGTCGCACCCGACGGCTTCGCCCTGCGCGCCTGGCTGCTGCTGTCCGACGTGCTCACCCCGGTCGAAGGGCCGGCCGCCGCCCTCGTCGCCCAGCGCAGCGCCGTGGAGGCAGCCCGGAGGATCGGGGCCCCGGGCGCCGTCGGCTGGGCTCGACGCGGCGTGGGCCACCTGCAGCAGCGGCTCGAGCGCTACGACGAGGCGGTCGTCTCGTACGCCGAGGCCGCCCGGCTCCTGCTCGAGGCGGGCGGGACGGTCGAGGCCGCCGAGCTCATGGTCAACCAGGCCCGGCTCGAGCTCGAGCTCGACGACCTGCCCCGAGCGCGAGCCACCGCCACCTCGGCCAGCGATCTCCTCGTCGGCGAGTGGGTGCGCACCGACCAGCCGGGGGCCGAGGAGTACCGCCGCCGCGTCCTCGCACCGTTGCGCCGCGACGCGTTCGAGCTCGTCGCCATCGCGGCCGGCGCCCAGGACGACCACATGGAGGCGGTGGCCTGGTGGCGGCGATCGTCCGACGCGGACATCGAGGCTGGCGGCCGGGGCGCCACCTACCGATCGTCGGGCGCCGAGGCGCTCGGGCGCGCCGGGGACCTGGATGGCGCCGAAGCCGAGTACGTCGAGGCCCTGCTGATGGCTCGCCCTGCGGGTCAGCGAGACGACGACCCCAACAGCCTTTGGCAGCGCGGCCTCATCCGCCACCGCCGAGCCGTCACCCGGGCCGAGGCCGGCAACACCACGGGTGCCGCCGCCGACGCCGAGGTGGCGATCGAGAGCTTCCGCAGCGCCGGCGTCCCGGCGCGCGCCGCCAGCTCGGGCTGGCTGCTCGCCCAGATCCTGGTGAACGGTGGCCGGGCGGCCGAAGCGGCGCGGGCCAACGCCATCGCCACCCAGGACCTCGACGCCTCCCGGGACGATGATCCCCACCTGCGCAGCCGCCTCGCCGACCAGCGCACCCGCATCGCCCAAGCGCTCGAGGGCTGAGCCGCCGACCGCCCCGCGCTCGGTCCCGGCCTCCGCCTCACCGCCGAGCGCTCCTTCGGCCGCGGCCCGATCGAGATCCGCTTCGCGCCCGTGTGCCTTCGGCCAGGGGCGCTGGTCCCGCCTCGCCGCCGCAGCACCTCGTACCGTCGAGGTCGTGGCCGCCACCTCCGCCGAGCCCTCCGCTGCCCCGGCGGCCGCCGATGAGGCGGTGCGCTGGTACGCCGGGTACTTCGGGTTACAGGCCGTGGCCGGGATCGCCTTCTGGGCGCTCGTCGCCTGGGTCGGGCCGATCAACGAGCTGTTCCAGATGTCGAAGGCCCGCCACGCCGTCACCAACTCGTTCCTCTTCGCCGACCTGGTCATCGGCATCGCCGGATCGGCGGTCGCCGCCGTCGGCCTGTGGCGCGCCCGGCGGTGGGCCGGCGCGCTCGCCCTGTTCGTGGCCGGCGGCATGGTGTACGCCACCGTGTACCTGGTGGGCTGGGTGGCGTTCACGGGCGACGGCGCGGCGCTGCTCGCGCTGATGATCCCGCCGTCGAGCCTCTCGGCGTGGTGCGCCGTCCAGGGCTGGCGCCTCACCCGCTGACCCCCCTGCCCAGGAGGGCCGGTCGATCTCAGCGGGATCTGGTCGATCTCAGCGAGATCTGGTCGATCCTCACCCCTCAGCGACCAACATCGACCACAAACCCCGAGGGGACCCCACAGGGCTGGTCGATCTCAGCGGGATCTGGTCGATCTTCGCCCCTGAGGGACGGAGATCGACCAGAGTTGCAAGCGATCGGGCGCCCGACGCGAGAGTGGCGCGGGCCGCTCAGGTGGCCGAGGGGTCGGCGGACGGCCCCTGGAGGGCGGCCTCGAACACCGCCGTGACGTCGGTGGCGTAGGGCAGCGCGGCATCTGGGCCGAGCTGGACCACGGACATCAGCAGCGAGAGCACGATGGCCACCACGCCGTTGGCCATGGCGGTGGCATCGACGTCGGCGCGCACCGCGCCGGTCAGCTGCTCGGCCCGGATGCGCTCGGCGACGGCCTTGCGCATCTCGGCCAGCGCCGGGATCTCGAGCACTCTGGGCGTGACCTCCGGCTCCAGCCCGGCGAGCAAGCGACGGGCCAGCGGGTGCTCGCCCAGCGCGGTCACGAGGGTGAAGAGGAGCCCCTGGCGCCAATCGTCGATGGACGGCCCGATGCCGTCCGTGGCCGCCAGCGACGCCAGCCCCTCTCGGATGACCGCGGCGGCGTCCTCGTCGACGGCCGCCAGGAACAGCGCCTCCTTGTTGGGGAAGTACGCGTAGGCCAGGGTGCCGCTCACCCGGGCCGACCGGGCGATGTCGGCGACCGAGGTGCGCCGGTACCCGTCGCGCCCGAAGCGGGCGATGGCCGCCTCCAGGATCGCCTGGCGGGTCTGCTCGCCCTTTGCCGTGGCCCGGTGCTCCGGCGCGTCGGCGGCAGGGTCGGCCTGGACGCCCGCGCCTGCCGCCTCGACGAGCAGGCCATCGGCCTCCGGGGCGCGCTCGGCACGGCTCGACGGGCGGCGGGAGGTGGAGCGGCGACGACCGGTCACGGTGACGAGCGTAACAGAATTGAGGGATTGAGGGAATCCCTCAAACGATCTACACTGGTCCGCATGATCGAGCAGTCGAGCAACCCCCAGCGCATCGTGCCGACCCGTCGGATCTCCTTCGAGGAGACGCTGGAGGACCTCCCCAAGCACTTCGCCAAGGACGGGGACCTCCTGCGCTCCCACCTGACCGCGACGCTCTCGGCCCTGTTCCCCGACGGCGAGGACTTCTTCGTCCGGTCCGTCCGCCACTACCGCAAGCAGATCGCCGACCCGGCGCTCAAGCAGCAGGTCAACGGCTTCATCGGCCAGGAGGCCATGCACGGCCGGGAGCACCGGGCGTTCAACGCACGCCTCGCCGAGCTGGGCTACCCCACCAAGAAGATCGAGGCCATGGTCCGCTGGGGCCTCGGGGCCCGCAGCAAGTACGCCCCGGCTGCTGCCAACCTGGCGCTCACCGCTGCCCTGGAGCACTTCACCGCCACCCTGGCGGAGGCGCTGCTCGCCAACCCGGACCTTGCCGAGGAGCTCGGTGAGGCGGGGGTGCGGGACCTGTTCCTGTGGCACGCCCTCGAGGAGTCCGAGCACAAGGCGGTGGCCTTCGACGTGTACAAGGCCGTCGGCGCCCCGGAGTGGATCCGGGTCTGGACCATGAAGATCCTCCGGCCCGGCTTCGTGGCGTTCACCGCGATCCACGTCCTGGTGAGCGCGCTCATGGACCCGGCCGGGCGCAAGCGCGGCGCCATCCGCAAGAGCTGGCGCAGCATCAAGCACTCCAAGCTCCTCAGCCGGGACATCTGGGAGCAGCTGAAGGAGTACGACCGGCCGGACTTCCACCCGAACGACCGGGACACCACCGCCTTGGAGGCCGAGTGGCGCGAGCGCCTCTTCGGCGCCGATGGCGAGCTGAACGACCTGCTGACCGCGGCCCCCGCCGCCTGAGCCGAAGGACCTCGCCGTGGAGCACCTCGACGTCCTGGTGGTCGGCGCCGGCCTGTCCGGCATCGCCGCCGCCCACCACCTCCAGGAGAAGTGCCCCTGGGCGACCTACGCCATCTTCGAGGCCCGCGACGCCATCGGCGGCACATGGGACCTGTTCCGGTACCCGGGCATCCGGTCCGACAGCGACATGTTCACCCTCGGGTACTCGTTCCGCCCGTGGGACGGCGCCAAGTCGATCGCGGCGGGCGGCGACATCCTCCAGTACATCAAGGACACCGCGGCCGCCGAGGGGATCGACCAGCGGATCCGCTTCCACCACCGCATCACCGCGGCGGACTGGTCGACCGAGGACGCCCGCTGGCACGTCACCGCCGAGCGCACGGACACCGGCGAGGCGGTCGAGCTCACCTGCGCGTTCCTGTTCTCGTGCTCGGGCTACTACCGCTACGACCAGGGCTACCTCCCCGAGTGGGACGGGATGGACCGCTTCGGAGGCACCTGGGTGCACCCGCAGGCGTGGCCCCAGGACCTGGAGCTCGCCGGCAAGCGCGTGGTCGTCATCGGCTCGGGCGCCACGGCCATCACCCTGGTGCCGTCGCTGGCGCCGATGGCCGCGCACGTCACGATGCTGCAGCGGTCGCCCACCTACGTGATGGCGCTGCCCACCACCGACCCGCTGGCCAACCTGGTCCGGCGGATCCTCCCCGACAAGGTGTCGGGGCCGCTCATCCGCTGGCAGCACGCGCTGATGTCCCAGGGCATGTACCGGCTCAGCCGGCGCCGACCCGACCTGATCAAGAAGATCCTCCGCAAGGGGCTCGAGCGGGGGCTGCCCGCCGGCTTCGACATCGACAAGCACTTCACCCCCACCTACGACCCGTGGGACCAGCGCCTGTGCGTCGTGGCCGACGGCGACATGTTCAAGGCGATCAAGCACGGCACGGCCTCCGTGGTCACCGACACCATCGACACCTTCACCGAGACCGGCATCCGCCTGGCCTCGGGCGAAGAGCTCGAGGCCGACATCGTGATCACCGCGACCGGGCTCGAGCTGCTCTTCCTGGGTGGGATCGACCTCACGGTCGACGGCGAGAAGGTCGACCCAGCCGGCAAGCTCAGCTACAAGGGGATGATGCTCCAGGACGTGCCCAACCTGGCGCTGGCCCTCGGGTACACCAACGCCTCCTGGACGCTGAAGGCCGAGCTCACCTGCGACTACGTGTGCCGCCTGCTGAACCACCTGCGCACCAGCGGCTACCGCCAGTGCACCCCGGTCGACGACGTCGGCATGGGCAGCGACGAGCCGGTGTTCGGCCTGTCGTCGGGCTACGTCACGCGCGCCGCGGACCGGCTGCCCAAGCAGGGCAAGGCGTTCCCGTGGCAGGTCCACCAGAGCTACCTGGCCGACTACCGGATCATGAAGCGGTCCAAGGTCGACGACGGCGTCATGCGGTTCACCAACCCCAGGCCGACCGCGGCCACGCGCGCGGCCGATCCCGTCGGCGCCGCCTGAGGCACCTCGGGCGGGCCGCCGGGCTCAGCTCACCATCTGGCTCTGCGCGAACGCGGCGTTGAACGCCAGCAGCCCGACGGCCGACGCCACCAGCCACGCCACCTGCCAGCGTCGACCCCGCGCGCCCAGCGCCTCGGCCAGGAGCACGAGCACCGGGAATGCCGCCAGCAGGTAGCGGCCGGTGCTGTTGAAGTCCCGGGTCGAGAGCGCCGGCATGGCCACCACCGTGAACGTGAACAGGCCGTAGCCCCAGCCGAAGCGACGCCCCACCGCCGGCACGGCCAGGAAGACCGCCACGGCCAGCACGGCGGCGAGGGCCTGGGCCACGGTGCGCCACGGGTCGTCCCACGTGATCAGGTTCTCGATGAGCCCCGCCTTGAACCAGGTCTTGGGGCCGGTCCCGTCGTAGAGGTGCCGATCGGCCAGGTAGGTGAAGGGCCGCCCGAACCGCACGCCCAGGTAGGCCGAGTAGGCGGCGATCCCGGCGAGCGAGCCGATCGGCCACAGCTGGCGCCAGCGGAACCGGCGCCGGTCGAACCGCAGGGGCAGCCGCAACCGGGCGAACCACGACGGCTGGTCGCCCAGGGGCCTGGCGGTCAGCACCTCGGCCCGCTCCAGGGCCAGCAGCACGAGCGCTGGGGCCAAGAACATGCCCGTCGGCCGGGTGGCCGAGGCCAGGGCCCCGACCAGCGCGGCGAGCAGCAGCCGGTCCGACTCCACCGCCAGGTAGGCGCCGATCAGCAGCGCCACGAACAGGGCGTCGGAGAACGGGACCCCGGTCAGGAAGAACGCCCACGGGTAGAGCAGCAGCAGCCACAGGGCGAGCCGCCGCCGGTCCGGGGCGAGGTCCCAGCGTCCCGTCCACCGCCAGAACAGCACGACCGCCGCCAGGCCCGACGCCGCCGACACGATGAGCCCGGCGGCGAACAGGTCGTCGCCGGTCAGGGGCTGGAGCCACCGGATCAGCAGGGCGAACAAGGGGAAGAACGTGGTCGGCGGGCGCTCCCCCGGCCGCCACCAGTACCCGTTGGCGGCGATGTACTGGTAGACGCCCACGTCGAACTGCTGCCAGCCGGCGAAGAAGCCGGTGAAGCCCGGCCAGCCGCCGGCCCCCTGGTGCGTGTGGCGGGCGTTGACGACCCGCTGCTCCACCGCCAGCACCGCCGTCACGGCCAACCAGCCGAGCGCAGGCGTGCGGAACCGGGACACGCAGCGAGGCTAGGCGCCGATCCAGGGCCTCCGAAGCCCCGTATGCTCCCCGCCCGGATGGGTGCCAACGAGGGGGCCGTGCGGATCCTGGGGGTCAGCTGCGACTACCACGACGCCGCGGCGGCGCTCGTGGTGGACGGTCGCGTGGTGGCAGCAGCCGAGGAGGAGCGCTTCTCGCGCCGCAAGCACGACGCCGACCTGCCCGTCCAGGCCATCACGTCGTGCCTGGCCATCGGGGAGATCGGGCCCGACGACCTGGACGTCGTCGTCTTCCACGAGAAGCCGCTCGGCGTCTTCGGCCGGGTCCTCGCCGCCCGCCGCAAGGCCGGGGTGCGCTCCCTGCCCACGTTCGTCCGGGAGACGCCGCTGCTGCTGCGGCGCAACCTGATGGTGAGCTACCGGATCGAGGAGGCGCTGCGGGACCTGGGCGCGCGGCGGCGCCCCACGGTCCGCTTCTCCGAGCACCACCTGTCGCACGCCGCCGCCGCCTTCCTCCCCTCGCCGTTCCCGTCCGCTGCGATCGTCACCGTCGACGGCATCGGCGAGTGGAGCACCGCATCGATCGGCCACGGCACCCACCACCGGGTGGACCTGCTCGCCGACCAGCGGTTCCCGCACTCGCTCGGGCTCGTGTACTCGCTGATCACCCGGTGGTGCGGGTTCGCCCCCAACGACGGCGAGTACAAGCTGATGGGCCTGGCCCCCTACGGCCAGCCGACCTTCGCCGACGCGCTCGATCGGCTGGTCGACGTCGGCGACGACGGCTCGATCACCGTCGACGCCCGCCTCGTGCGCTGGTGGCGCAGCGGCGTGGAGGACGACCGTCGCCTCGCCGACCTGCTCGGCGGCCCGGCGCTGCCGCTCGGCGGCGCGCTCGGCCAGCGAGAGGCGGACCTGGCCCGCAGCGCGCAGGACCTGGTCGAGCGGGCCGTGCTGGCGATGGCGCGGGAGGCCCACCGCCTCACCGGCGAGACCGACCTGTGCATGGCGGGTGGCGTGGCGCTCAACTGCGTTGCCAACGCGCGCGTCCTCGCCGAGGGCCCGTTCGAGCGGCTCTGGGTGCAGCCGGCGGCCGGCGACGCCGGCTCCGCGCTGGGCGCGGCGCTGTGGTGGTGGCACGGCATGCTCGGCGTCCCCCGCGCCGCCGACGGCGAGCACGACGCGATGGGCGCGGCGGCGCTCGGCCCCGCCTTCCCCGACGATGAGGTGTCGGCCTGGCTGGAGGCCGACCCGGACCTGCGCTGGCACCGGGCCGACGACGAGGCCGCCCTGTGCGAGGAGGTGGCCGACCGACTGGCCGACGGCGCCATCGTCGGGTGGTTCCAGGGACGGATGGAGCTCGGCCCCCGTGCGCTGGGCAACCGTTCGATCCTGGCCGACCCGCGGTCGCCCGAGGTCCACCGCGACCTCAACCTGCGGGTGAAGGGCCGCGAGTCGTTCCGCCCGTTCGCCCCGGCCGTGCGCCTCGAGGACGCCGGGGACTGGTTCGAGCTGACCGCCCCCTCGCCGTACATGCTCCGCACCGCACCGGTCCGCGCGGACCGGCTGCTCCCCGTCGCCGAGGAGCCGACCGACCTGGCCGAGCGGGCGACGGTCCCCCGGTCGACCATCGCCGCGTGCACCCACGTCGACGGCTCGGCCCGCGTGCAGACCGTCGACCAGGGCGACCACCCCAGGTTCCACCGGCTGCTCGGCGCGTTCGGGGCGCGCACCGGCGTGCCCGTGCTCCTGAACACCTCGTTCAACGTGGCCGGGGAGCCGATCGTCTGCACGCCTGCCGACGCGCTCGCCACCGCCCGGGCCGCCGGCCTCGACCTGCTGGTGGTGGGCGACGTGGTGATCGAGCTGGCCCCGGTGGCCGAGGTGGCCCGATGAGGTACCTCCGACACGCTTGGGCACTGCTCGCCGACGCCCTCCGCTACAGCGTCCACCACCGCAGCGTGGCCCTCGTGGCCGTGCTCGTGCTCGGCGTCGTCGCGGTCGGCGTGGCCCTGTTCCTCCAACTGGCAGCGCCCGCAGCGCTGTACCCGTTCCTGTGAGCACCTGGTCCCAGGCACCGACCCGGCCGTCGGGCCCGGCCGACGACGGTGGCGCCGCGCCCAGCCGCGCTCACCTGCTCACCACCGTGGCCATCCCCGCCGTGGTCGTCCTCGCCGTGCTCGGCTGGCGCCTCCGCACCAGCGGCCCCTCCCCCGCCCTCGCCGTGGCCGCCCTCGCCGCCGCCGCCCTGCTCACGTTCGCGGCGCTGCGGCCCGGGCCGGTGCGGCGGGCGATGGACGCCATCGGCCACGCGGTGGGCGGTGCGGTCGCCGCCGTGCTGCTGGCCATCGTCTGGCTGCTGGCGGTCGAGCTGCCCGGCCTGGTCGGCAAGCTGCTGCGCATCGACCCCTTCGACGGGCCCGAGCGGCGCGCGGGCAGCCGATGGATCGACCGGGCCCGCCGAGACGTCACCCCCACCGCCCGCTGGGCCCCCGAGCCGGGCTTGGTCCCGGTCGCCCGTCGCACCCGGCGTCGCCGCCGCATCGGGCTCGGCGCCTTCGTCGTGGTCACCGGCCTGCTCTTCGCCGCCGTCACCTACGTGACCACCACGACCCGCACCACGCCGTTCGGGATCCTCGGCCCGGCGACCACCGCCCGCTCGGTCGCGCCGCCGTTCCCGCCCGGCACCCCGGCCGCCTACGAGGGCGACGCGTGGTACCCGCAGCTCAAGGCCGACACCCAGTGGCTCTGGACCGTGGCCACCGCCTGGGACCCGTTCGCGATGCAGCGCATCAAGGACGTGCAGACCAAGACCATCAACGTTCGGGACGGGGTCCGGCGCAGCTGGGCGCCACCAGCGTGCGACGGCTGCAAGCGGCTGAAGGTCTGGTTCTACGGCGGGTCGGCCGCCTTCGGCCTCGGCCAGCGGGACCAGCACACCATCGCCTCCGAGCTCGCCCGGGCGGCGTGGCGCGACGGCGTCGCCCTCGACGTGGAGAACCGTGGCGAGCCGGGGTGGCTGCACTGGCAGGACGCCAACCGCTACGCCTGGGACCTCGCCACCTACGGCGCCCCCGACGCCGTGGTCTTCTACGACGGGTTCAACGAGATCTTCGGCACCGAGGGCCTCGACGACGTGGGCGATGGGTACGCGCCGGTCGACCCCTACGCCGTCGTCTACTGGCGGACGGTGACCGACCACGCCCGCGCCCCCGACGCGCCCGATGGCGCCCGCATGCTGCCGGTGCCATCGCTCGACCGGTCGCTCAGCTCCTCGGAGCAGGCTGCGACCCTGATCATGGACCGCTACGACCGGTCCCGGAAGATGAGCGTCGCCATGTCCGAGCAGGCGGGCGCGCCGACCGACTGGTTCTGGCAGCCGAACCGATGGTCTCGCCCCCGAGTCGACGGCGAGCCGAACACCGGCGACTTCGCCCAGTGGGCGCGCCTGGACCGCCAGCTCCAGCGCCGCCTCGATCCGGACGTGCACGACCTGTCCGACGTCCTCGATGACGTGCGCCGACCCGTCTACTGGGACGACGTGCACCACGACGAGGAGGCGGCCCGCACCATCGGCGAGGCCATGTGGCAGCAGCTCAAGCCCCGCTACGAGGCCCTGGCCGCCCAGCGGTGATCGGACCGGAGCCGGCCCGGCCGCTCAGCCCTGGGGCTTGGGCTCGCGGGGCAGGCCCAAGAAGCGCTCGCCCACGATGTTGCGCTGGATCTCGGCGGTGCCGCCCCAGATCGTCTCGGAGCGGCTGAAGAAGAACGAGGACATCATCGGCGTCGGCCGGTAGGTGTCTCGCCCCTTGGCCCGGGCCACCGCTGGCCACGACCCGCCCTCTGGGCCGGTGCTCACGAGCATCGACGCCGCCCCGAAGATCGACAGGGCGAGCTCCATGGCGTCGCGGTGCATCTCGGACCAGAACATCTTGTTGGTGAGCCCGAGGGCGATCACCCCCATGTCCTTGGTGCCGTTCAGGGTCTGGGTCAGGCTGCGCAGGCCGTTGATCCGGAGGATCTGGATCTTCGTGTAGTAGCGGGCCAGGCCTTGGCGGACCTCGGCGTCGTGGATGCGGCCGTTGCGCTGCGCCTCCTCCACCATCAGCTCGTACTCCTGCTGGAAGCGGCGGTAGCCGGTGGTCGCCGACATGCCCCGCTCGTGGCTCAGCGTGGAGTTGGCGACCTTCCAGCCGTCGTTGAGGCCGCCGACCACGTTCTCCTTGGGGCACCGGGCGTTGGTGAAGAACACCTCGTTGAACTCGGCGGTGCCGTCGGGCTGCACGATGCCGCGGACCTCGATGCCGTCCTGCTGCATGGGCACCAGCAGGTACGAGATGCCCTTGTGCTTCGGCGCGTCCGGGTCGGTGCGGGCGAGCAGGAAGCAGTAGTCGGCGAACTGGGCCTGGGTGGTCCACACCTTCTGGCCGTTGATCACCCACTCGTCACCATCGAGCACGGCGGTGGTCTTGAGCGACGCCAGGTCCGAGCCGCTGTCGGGCTCCGAGAAGCCCTGGCACCACGCCATCTCCCCCTGCATGATCTTGGGCAGGAAGTACTTCTTCTGCTCCTCGGTGCCGTGCTGGAGGATGGTCGGGCCCACCAGGGTGTCGCCGAAGAAGTCGGCGCGCAGCGGGGCCTTGGCCCGGGCGAACTCCTCGGCCAGCACCACGTTCTCCATCGTGCTCAGGCCCTTGCCGCCGTACTCCTTCGGCCACGACGCGCAGATCCAGCCGCCGGCGAAGAGCTTCGACGGCCACGCCTCGTTGAACGCCTTCTTCTCGTCGGCGGTCATCTCGAAGCCCTCGTCGAACCAGCCGTCGGGCAGGTTCTCCTCCAGCCACGAGCGGATCTCGACGCGGAACGCCTCTGCTTCGGGGGGATAGGTGAGGTCCATGCCCCCATCTTGACCCGCCGGTCAAGTGTCGTGCCAGCGCACCGCGCGCCGTAGTCTGCCCCCCATGACGGTGACCGACCTGCCCGCCGGCGACGCCCCCGCTCCCGAGCCCATCCTCACCCGCGAGGAGGGCCGCTGGACCCACCAGTGGAAGGAGCTGCACGAGGAGGTCATCACCTCGGGCCTGTGCACCGGCTGCTCGGCGTGCGTCATCAGCTGCCCCCACGACGTGATCGGCTACGAGCACCGCGAGGGCGGGTACCGCCCGTTCCACCTCGAAGACGAGCTCGGCGCCGACGACTGCGTCCACGGTCAGAAGGGCTGCACCTCCTGCACCCGGGCATGCCCCCGATTCCGGGACTGGGAGCCCACCGCGGACGAGCACCTCTTCGGCCGCCTGCGCGAGCCCGAGGAGATCTCCGGCATCTCGGAGCAGGTCCTGCTGGTCCGGGCGGCGGACGACCACGTGCACGAGCTCGGCCAGGACGGCGGGCTCGTGTCGGCGATCCTCATCTGGCTCCTCGACGAGGGCTACATCGACGGCGCCCTCGTCAGCTACCTCGAGGGCGACGGCTCCCCGTGGCGGGCCAAGCCCGGCGTGGCGACCACCAAGGACGAGGTCCTCGCCGCCGCCGGCAGCCGCTACACCTACTGCGCCAACTGGCTCGCCTACGACGAGGCCATCGAACGGGGCCTGAAGGACCTCGCCCTCGTCGGCATGGGCTGCCAGACCTCCTCGGCCCCGGTCATGTGGGCCCGCAAGATCGGCAAGGTCGGCAAGCCCGTCAAGTTCAACATCGGGCTGCTCTGCTCGAAGACCTTCGACGACCGGATCTTCGACGAGCTGTTCGACGCCAAGTACGGCATCAAGCGCGAGCAGATCAAGAAGATGAACATCAAGGGCGTCTTCCAGATCTGGACCCACGACGGCGAGTACCACGAGGTGCCCCTCAAGGAGTGCCATGGCTGGACCCGCGAGGGCTGCACCCACTGCCCGGACTTCGCCGCCGAGCACGCCGACATCTCCACCGGCGGCATCGGCAAGTTCAACGACTGGACGCTCACCGTCGTGCGCACCGAGCTGGGCCGCGAGGTCATCACCCGGATGATCAAGGCCGGTCGCATCCTGGTGAAGCCGGCCGAGGAGGACCCCGCCGCGGTCGCCCTCATGGACCGCCTGGCGCGCAACAGCCGCAACCGCTGGCCTGAGACGGCCATCGCCTACCCCAAGCTGATGCCGCCGCCCCCGCCCAAGAAGAAGAAGGCCCCGGCCGCCGATGCCCCCGCGGCACCCGCCAGCGACGCCGCGCCCGCCGAAGGCGCTGCGCCCACGGCCGACGCCGCACCCACCGGCGACGCGCCGGCTCCTTCGCCCGAGGCCTGAGCGGCCCGGTCGCTCGTCGCGGTCAGGGCCAACCGCTCGCCGGCCCGCACCCGCCGCCCGAGGGCGCCCGGGTCAGTTGCCCTTGGCGGCGGTGGTGGTGGTCTTCGAGGAGTCGGAGCCCTTCGACGAGCTCGTCGCCTTGGGGTCGCAACTGTCGTAGGCCTTCTGGAAGCTCTCGGGCAGCGGACCGCCGTTGGCGCTCAGGTCCGAGTTGATCTCCTTGAAGGTGTCCCACGGGACGTTCTTGGTGATCTCGTCCCAGACGCAGTTGCAGTACGTGGTGGGCGACGCGATCTTCACGTCGGCCTCCGGCGAGTTGGCATCCTGGGTGGCGACGTCCTTGCAGCCGGCCTTGAAGTCGTCCTCGGCCCCGTCGTAGCTCGACGGCACGCGCTGGGCCTGGGTGCAGCCGCTCAGCACGACCAGGCAGATGGCCACGAGGGCGAGCACGAGGCGCTGGCCACGGGCACGGGTGCGACGGTTGGACGGTGCGGACACGCAGGGCTCCTTGCTCACGACCCGGCCACGCTAGTGCCGCCCCCCGGGCGGGCCGAAGTCGTGGGATCGACCCCCGGGCGCGGGACGGGGGTGCCGGATGGACCGACACCCCCGACTCCATTCCGACCGACGCTCCCCCCGAACCGTCTGCCGGACATCTCCCTCTGCACCTGCGGTACAGGGCGTCCCCCACCCGAGGGCGGGGTTCGTGAGGCCAGATTCAACACCGCCGACCACGGAGCGTGCATGGGCCAAACGACCTATTTTCGAGTCATTGTTCGGATCTGTCGTGCGCGCCCCGGGGCGTCCCGGACCCTGGGCGGGCCGCAGGCCGGCCATCGGCCCTGGTCAGGGGATCGGTGGGGGCGGATCGCGGCGCACGAAGCACAGGCTGCCGGAGGGGTCGTCGGGGTCGAGCAGCAGCCGGATCGGGAGGTCGTGAGGCTCACCGTCCGCGTCCACCTCGATCACGATCTGCTCCTCCGAGGGCGGGTCGAGCACCTCGCGCAGGCCGAGCGCCGACCCGGTGATCACCGCGCCGAGCAGCGACGAGCGCCCCCACGAGACGAGCCGCGAAGGCAGCGGCCGATCGGCCAGCTCCGCCGGCGGCTCCCAGGCATCGAGCAGGGCGAGCACCTCGGCGTCGTAGTGCGCGGCGAGCTCGTCGGCAGACCAGCCGTCGGGGCCGTCGGCCGAGGGCCCCTCCGGCGCCGGGGGCTCGCGCAGCGCCACGTCGGCCAGCCTACGGGCGGGCGGGCCCGAGCGGCTTGGCGTAGCGCGCTTCCACATAGGCCACCACGCCCAGGTCCACCGGCACCTCCCGGCCGGTGGGCTCCCAGCCGTTCGCCCGGTAGAACGCCTGGGCGACCGGGTTGGTGGTCTGGGTCGACAGCTCCGCCCACGGGTGGCCGACCTCCCGGAACCACGCCTCCGCCGCGGCCAGCAGCCGGGCCCCGCCGCCTCGGCCCTGGGCGGTGTGGTCCACGTAGAGCTCGTACACCTCGCCGGCGTCCGGGTGCGCCGGGTCCGCGTCCTCCGGGTGCACCGGGCCGGCGTCGAGGTAGCCGAAGGCCACGCCCGGCCGGCCCCACACGAAGATCCGGTGCCGGCGCGACGGCGGGACCATGGCCCGACCGATCCAGAACGACGGCGGCGGGACGACCCCGCGCCGGTCGAGGAACGCCTCGTCCATCACCCCGTCGCGGTAGCTCGTGCCGAACACCCGCCACTTGATGGCCGCGATGGCGGCGCCGTCGGTGGGGGCGGCGACGCGGATCGGTTCGTCTCGCCCCGGCTCCCCGGCGAACGGCGGCGGCAGGGCCAGGCCGAATCGGCGCCGCACCAGCTCGGCCGCCCGCTGGTCGGCCCGGCTCGCCACCACGGCCGGTGGGTCGCCGTGACGGGTGACCAGGCGGACCAGCTCGGCGCTGGGGTCGGCGACGACCACGTCAGGCCGTGGGCGCCGGGCCGCCGGTGCCGCCCGCCGCGGTCCACTCGCTCACCTGCGTGCCGTAGCCGGCCTGGTGCGGGAGCTGGGCGCCCTGCGCCAGCGCAGCGTGCTGCTGCTTGGCGTAGTCCGACACCGGTTCGACCCACACCGCCGTCCCGTAGGCGCAGATCTCGGACCACTGGCCGAACGCCCCGCCGTCGAAGCGCATGCCGATCACGGCGTTCGCCCCCCGGCGCGTGGCCTCCTCGACCATGCGGGCCATGGCCTCGTTGCGGCTCTGGACGAGGAGCTTCGTGAACTCCGGGATCTCACCGCCGCCGAGCGACCGGAAACCCGCGATGCAGCCCGCACCGACGTTGCGGGCTCGCACGGTGAGGCCGAACACCTCCCCCAGGTTCGCGGTGATGTCGTAGCCGGCGAGGTCGAACGTCGTGGAGATGAGCATGCCCCGACCGTAGGCCCCGCACCCGCCCCCGTCACCCGCCTCGCCACCCCCACCCCACTCGGGTGCCGACCCGACACGAGACGGCGACGCGACCCGTGCACGTGGAGCTCGGCCAAGGCATCGCGGGTGTGGATGGGCATGCGGTCGGCGAGCCACGCGGCGATGTCGGTGCCGAACACGTCGGCCAGTACGGGTTGTCGGGGTGCCCCAAGGGCAGGACCTGCGGGCACACGGCGCCGAGCAACGGTCGCGTCGGCCGCGTCGCGCTCGCCGCAGGACCGACGGGCCGAGGTGCACCTAGGGATGGCCACCGGGCTCGTCCACGGCGACGACCGCGTCCGCGCTGCTGGATGCCCCGACGGCCCCGACGGCCCGGGCGGCGTCAGCGGGTGGCGAGGTCGAAGGCGCGCCGCTTCGGGACGCCGAGGGCGGCGACCACGTCCGCGACCGCGTCGCGCGTCGATGCACCGGCGGCCCGCAACCGACCGAGCGCCTCGAGGATGGCCTCGTCGGTGACCTCGGCCGGGGCCGGCGCGCCCTCGAGCACCAGGACGTGCTCGCCGCGGGGCTCCACCTCGTCGGCCCGAGCGACGGCCTCGACCAGGGTCCCCCGCCAGACCTCTTCGTGGAGCTTGGTGAGCTCCCTGGCGATGGCCACCCGACGCTCGCCGCCGCACGCCGCGGCCGGGTCCGCGAGCGTGCGCGCCAGGCGGTGGGGCGCCTCGTAGAGGACGGTGGTGCGGCGATCCTCCGCCACCGCCCGCAGCCGCTCGGTGCGACCCGAGCCCTTGCGGGGCAGGAACCCCTCGAACGCGAACCGACCCGTCGGCAGGCCGCTCGCCACCAGCGCGGCGAGCGAGGCCGACGGGCCGGGCACGACCTCGATCACGTGGCCGGCGGCCACCGCCGCAGCCACGAGCCGCTCGCCGGGGTCCGAGATCCCGGGCATGCCGGCATCGGACACCACCGCCACCACCTGGCCCAGCGCCAGGCGGCCGAGCACGTCGTCGACCGCGGCGACCTCGGTGTGCTCGTTGACCACCTTCAGCGCCGCCGCCGACACGCCGGCGTGCTGCAGCAGCCGACCCGTGCGGCGGGTGTCCTCGCAGCAGACGAGGTCCGCGGCGCGCAACGCCTCGATGGCGCGCGGCGCCAGGTCCCCCAGGTTGCCGATGGGGGTGCCCACCAGCACCAGGCGTCCCTCGGCGGCGGTCACGTCGGCCCGATCACACGTTGAAGCGGAACTCGAGCACGTCGCCGTCGGCCACCTCGTACTCCTTGCCCTCGACCCGGATCTTGCCGACCTCCTTGGCCTTGGTCCACGACCCGATCTCGAGGAGCTCGTCCCAGTGGATGACCTCGGCGCGGATGAAGCCCCGCTCGAAGTCGGTGTGGATGCGGCCCGCGCACTGTGGCGCCTTCGAGCCAGCCCGGAACGTCCACGCCCGGGTCTCCTTCTCGCCGGTGGTGAAGTACGTGCGCAGGCCCATGAGGTGGTAGGCGGCGTGGATGAAGCGCTCCAGGCCCCCCTCGCCGAGCCCGAGCGCGTCGAGCATCTCCTCGCGCTCCTCGCCGGTGAACTGGGCGGCCTCGGCCTCGAGCTGCACGCACATGCCGATGACCTCGGCGCGGCCCGACAGCTCGGCCTCCACCGGGGCGATGATCTCGGGGATGCGGTCGAGGTCGTCCTCGCCGACGTTCACCAGCGCCAGCACCGGCTTGTTCGTGAGCAGGAACTCGGGCTTGAGCACCTCCCGCTCGGCCTCGGTGAGGTCGCCCCGGTAGATCGGTGTGCCCTCCGCGAGCAGGGCCCGGGCGGCGTCGAGGGCATCGACCACCTCGGCCAGCGACTTGTCCTGCTTGGCGGCCTTGCGGCGCTTCTCGACCCGCGACTCGACGGTCTCGAGGTCGGCGAGGGCGAGCTCGATCTCCAGCACCCGCAGGCACTCCAGCGGGTCCGACGGCCCGGGCACGTCGTCGTCCACGAAGCCCCGCAGCAGGTAGACGATCACGTCGACCTCGCGGATGTGGGCCAGGAACTGGTTGCCCAGGCCCTCGCCCGTGCTGGCGCCCTCCACCAAGCCGCCGATGTCCACGAACTGCACGCTGGCCGGGACCACCTTGCGCGTGTTGGACATCACCGAGAGCAGGTCCAGGCGCTTGTCGGGCACCTTGGCCACGCCCACGTTGGGGTCCGTGGTGGCGAAGGCGTAGGGCGCGGCCAGCGCGCCACCGCCGGCGAGGGCGTTGTACAGCGAAGACTTGCCCGAGTTGGGGAGGCCGACGAAGCCGAATCGTTCCATCGCCGCAGCACGCTACCGGCCGCCCCTCCCCCACCCCGAAGCCGCCCACCTCGCCCGACCCATCCCCTCCCGCCCCAACGCCCCAACGCCCCAACGCCCCAACGCCCCAACGCCCCAACAGGATTCACATCAGGGCGGTCGCCCTGCGACCGATCCGATGTGAATCGTGCGCGGCGCCTCAGGATTCACATCGATCTGGTCGGGTGGCGGCCACTTCGATGTGAATCTCGTCGCGAGCCGATCCGCCGCACGACGGGCAACTGCCCCCGTCAAGGCCGGCGAAGCCGAGGTGCGGCGCCACGAGCGACGCGCGCACGATCGACCATCGCCGCCACCCGGCCGGGGTGGCGGACCACGTCGTCGTAGAGGAACTCGATGACGGTGAGGCCCTGGAGCTGAAGCTCGTTCCGCCTGGCGGCGTCCCTCGCCAGCTGCTCCTCTGCCGCGTGGTGGGTCGCCCCGAGCACCTCGATGACCAAACCGATCTCGGGATAGATGAAGTCGACCCGAGCGACGAAGGCGCCTTGTGCTGCGACCCGCGCCTGGCACACCGGCAGCGGAAGCCCGTGATCGGCGAGGAGCCTCAGGAACTCCCGCTCGAGCCAGCTCTCCGTCGCCCGACCACCCGATCGGTGGACCAGGATCGCCTCGAACGCCAGGACACCGTCACGTCCGGGCCGCCTCAGCTTCTCGAGGCGCCACCACAGCCACTTGTCCGATGCCTGCTTCGTCCGCACGGCGTCGTCCACCGCGCCTCGGACGACGTCGAGCGAGACCTGCCGCTTGGGGACCAGCGCCGCCAAGGAGAAGAGGGTTCGGGCGACCGAGGTGACCGGGATGCCGTCGACGATGACCAGGTCATCGACCGGCAGGAACGTCGTGGTGTGGATCTGTGCGGCGCCACCCCGATAGCTCGCCGACCTGCCGAGCAGGAGCACCTCAGGCACAGGGGCGAGGCGGAAGGGACCGAGGCCATGGAGCCAAGCACCGGCTCGGTGCGACAGGACCCCACCCGAGTCGAGCACCGCGAGCCGCGCCCGCTGGTGGTCCGTCGATGGGCTGCCGGTGACTCGGAACGTGCGGCTGCCGACGAGCTCCAACTGACCCGACGCGACCAAACCCCGGACCGTCGACCTGGTCACCCCGAGGACCGAGAGGTCCTGCCGGGTGACCAACCCGTGCT
The DNA here is from genome assembly GCA_046331115.1 of Acidimicrobiales bacterium. Lineage (GTDB taxonomy): Bacteria > Actinomycetota > Acidimicrobiia > Acidimicrobiales > Iamiaceae > Aquihabitans. The sequence continues at coordinate 41,503 of JAXLRJ010000018.1, read as the reverse complement.
GATCCGCCGCCCGGGCGAAGATCAGTCGCACATGCGATGGCACGGCCCAGGTCTGCCTGGCGCGGGCCGCCCGACGCAAGGGTTGCGACCTGAGTGGCGCACGCTGGAACCCCGACGGGCCGGCCGGTCCGACGACCCCGCCGCCGGGCGCGGTCCTTCCCAAGATTCACATCAGGTTGGCTGTGGGGAGGCCACCTTGATGTGAATCCCAGGACGGCATCGAGGATTCACATCGATCTGGTCGAAGGGCAGCCGCCTTGATGTGAATCCTGGAGGGGCGCGGAGGATCCACATCGAGCTGGTCGTGGGACAGCCACCTTGATCTGGATCCTTGGTCAGAGGGTGGTGGCGACGAGGCCGAGGAGTCCGGCGAGGATGATCACCGACGAGACGAGGCGGCGACCGCCGAGCGGCTCCTTCAGGACCAGCCAGCCGATGGCGGCGCCGAACACCACCGACGACTCGCGCAGCATCGCCACGTAGCCCACCGGGGCGAACCGCATGGCCGTGACCACCAGGGCGTAGGCGGTGGCGGTGCAGGCGCCGGCGAGCGCCCAGGTCCGCCACGCCGAGGGGAAGGCGGCGACGAGGGCGCGCCCCCGCCGCTTGGCCAGGAAGGCGGCCGAGACGCCGATGGCCGCGGCGGTGGTGGTCGACAGGCCGTAGGCGATGCCCGTGGTGGCGACGCGGGAGCCTTCGGCGTCGATCACGGTGTAGGTCCCGATGGCGACGGCGGTGATGAGCGCGTCGCGCAGGGTCGCCGTGGACACGCCCCGTCCCACCAGCGACAGCAGGCCCACCGCCACGACCACCACGCACAGCCAGGCGGCGAAGGCCAGGGTGTCGCCGAGGAAGACGGCGCCGCCGACCGCGGCGACGAGGGCGCCGCCCCCTCGGGCGAGCGGGTAGGCGAGGGAGAAGTCACCGTGGCGGTAGGCCCCGACGAGCCCGTTGATGTAGGCGACGTGCACCACCCCCGACGCCACGAGCCACGGCATGGCGGCAGCGCCCGGGCCGCCCATGGCGACGACGATCGGCGTGACGAAGGCTGCGCCGAACAGGAACAGCCCCCAGGAGGTGAGGTCCCGGTCGCCGTGGGGCGCCCGCTTCAGGATGAGGTTCCAGGTGGTGTGCAGGACGGCCGCGACCAGCGCCAGGACCGTGGCCAGCAGCACGGGCGGTCAGCCTTCGGCCAGGAGCCGCTCGATCACCTGCGCCACCCCGTCGTCATCGTTGGTGGCGGTGACCTCGTCGGCGGCCTCCTGCAACCGTGGGTGGGCGTTGCCGACGGCGACCCCCCACCCGGCCCACTCGATGAGCTCGAGGTCGTTGGGCATGTCGCCGAACGCCACCACCTCGGCGGGCTCGATGCCGTGCTGCACGAGCAGGCGCTCGACCGTGGCCGCCTTGTGGACGTCGGGCGCCGAGAGCTCGAGGAACGCCTCGCTGGTGGAGTGGGTGACCGCCGCCCGGTCGCCGACCACCTCCTGCACCGCCGCGGCGATGCCGGCCGGCGCCGGTTCGGGCATCCGGATGATCAGCTTGGTGGTCCCCTGGTCGAGGAAGTCGTCGATCGGCCCGATGCGGATGCCGGGCAGGCGCCAGCTGGTCATGGCGGCGAGGTCCGCCTGGCGCTGCTCGATGGCCTCGTCGACGGCGAACTGGAACCCCTGCTCGACGGCGAACAGCGGCGCCACGAAGGCGGCGCGCACGTCGGCGATGATCGACCGGACCACGTCGGGGTCGAGGTCCGTGCGCTCGACGAGGTCGTGCGCCGTGGCGTCGTAGACGGACGCACCGTTGGCGCAGACCACGAGCCCGCGCTCCCCGAGCGCCTCGATGATCGGCGGGATCCACCGTGGCGGCCGGCCGGTGGCGATGACCACCAGCACCCCGGCGTCCTCGGCGGCGTGGATGGCGTCCCGGGTCCGTGGCGACACGGACTTGTCCGTGTGCAGCAGCGTGCCGTCGAGGTCGGAGGCGATGGCCCGGAAGCGCACGGTCGTCGACGGTAGCGGCGCGCCACCCGGTGCCAGCAGTCCGTTCCATCGCTACCCTCGCAACGTGGACCCGTTGGAGGCGCTCGAGCGCGTCGTGTACCTGCAGGACCGCGGCCTGCTCCCCAGCCAGAAGACGGCGGCGTTCCTGCGCGCGGCAGACGTGGTGCGCAGCCTGCCGCCCGGAGAGCTGGAAGCGAGGGTTGCGGCCGGCACGCTCACCGAGCTGCCCGGGATCGGGGCGTCGACGGGCGAGGTGATCGCGCAGGCCGTGCAGGGCAAGGTGCCGGATCGGATCACCCGGCTGGAGGCGGAGACGGCCATCGAGGTGCACGAGGGCGCCGCCATCCGGGCGGCGCTGAAGGGCGACTGCCACACGCACAGCACGTGGAGCGATGGCGGCGCGCCGATCGAGGCGATGGCCCGCACGGCGATCGCCCTCGGCCACCAGTACCTGGTGGTCACGGATCACTCCCCTCGCCTCACGGTGGCCCACGGCCTGGACCGCGACCGGCTGAAAGCCCAGCTCGACGAGATCGACGCGCTCAACGAGCGGCTGGCGCCGTTCCGCATCCTGACCGGCATCGAGGTCGACATCCTGGTGGACGGGGCCCTGGACCAGGACCACGACATGCTCGAGCGGCTGGACCTGGTGGTGGCGTCGGTGCACTCCAAGCTGAGCATGGACGAGCGCCACATGACCGAGCGGATGCTGCTCGCCGTGTCGTCGCCGTTGGTCGACGTGCTGGGGCACTGCACGGGCCGCAAGGTCAAGGGCCAGGAAGGGGCCCTGAAGGAGGTGCGCCCCCGGTCGTCGTTCGACGCGGCGCTCGTGTTCGCCGCCTGTGCGCACTTCGACACGGCGGTGGAGATCAACTGCCGCCCCGAGCGCCAGGACCCGCCGCCCGAGCTGCTGGACCTGGCGCTGGACCTCGAGTGCAAGATCAGCATCGACACGGATGCCCACGCCCCGGGCCAGCTCGAGTTCATCGCCTACGGGGCCGACAAGGCCGCCCGCCACGGCATCGACCCGGCCCGGATCATCAACACGTGGTCGGCCGACGACCTGGTCGCCTGGACCCGGGGCCACCGCGCCGCGTAGCGTCGTCCCCCTATGTCGAAGAAGACCAACAAGCGCAAGACCAACGCCCGGCGCAAGAAGGCCAACCACGGCACCAAGCCGAACGCCGGCCGGGGCTGACCCCCCGCCACATCTGAGTCGCTGCTGCGGCCGCCGTCCTGCGGGAGGGCGGCCGTTGCGCGTCCGGGCGGCAGTCGGCCCGCCATGGGCGGATCAGTCGATGCGGGTGAAGAACATCTGCTGGGAGGCCCACGCCACGAGCGCCGGCCCGTCGGCCGGCCGGGGGTCCCAGAGCGCCATCTCGGCCGAGGCGTAGCCGTCGCCGGCGTGGTGGGCGCGGGCGTGGGCGAGCATCCACCCGGGCGACGCCGGGCCGAAGACGTGCAGCGACAGGTCGATGCTGGGGGCGAACCACCGCACCCCATCGTCGAGCGGGCCGAGCGCCTCGAACACGGCCCCGGGCATCATGTCGACGAGGACCAGGTACGACAGCGGGTCCAGGGTGCCGTCGTCCTGGAGGGGCTGGTCGACGAACCGCACCCAGGTGGCGCACTCGGGGGCGGCGCCGATGCTGCGCTCCCACGGCGGGGTGCCCATCGCGGCGCGGCCCTCCAGCACGTCGGTCCAGAACGGCCAGGGCTCCCGCGGCTCCCACGCCACGTCCGGCGGGGGCGGGTCGAGGAAGCCCGGGCAGGCTTCGGGCGGCGGGACGTCCGGGTAGCGCAGGGCCGTGACCTCGAAGCCGGGGCGGGTGCCGCCGAACACGCCGAGGGCGGTGAACCCGGTGTCGTGCCCAGGGGCGTGGACGGTGGCCTCGGCGTGGGAGGCCGACCGCCCGGCGCGCAGCACGTGGGCGCGCACCTCGACGGGCCCGGCGGGGACCGGCGAGGTGAACACGCCGTGGAGGGAGCGCAGCTGCTGGTCGGTGCCCAGCTCGGCTTGCATGGCCCGGGCCGCGAGGGCGGCCACCACGCCGCCCTGGGGGACCATCGCCAGCACCCACTCGGGGCCGATGTCGCCGCGGTACGCCCCGCCGCCGACCCGTTCGACCTGCGTGCTGCCCCACGCTCCCGCGCCCATCGGGGCAACGCTACGGCGGGCCGGGTCGCTCCCCCACCGTGCCTTTCGCCACACCGTCGAGCCACGGGAGCACAGCATCGAGGTGCGGGGCGAGCCCGTTCATGGCCGTGAGGGCGGCCGGCTGCCCCCGCAGGCGGGCGGCGAGGTCCCGGGCCGACGAGGGATGGGCGGCCAGCGCGCCGAAGGGGGCCTGCTGGACCCTGATGGTGAACAGGACGACGCCGGTCTCGGGCAACCGCCGAAGGGTCTGGCGCTCGCTGCGGAGCACCAGCGACGAGGCGACCCGATCGGGGGCGACCGGGGCCGGGGCGACCGGTGGGTCCGGCGAGAACAGGGCGTCGTCGGGGTGCACGGTCCAGTTGCGCCGGGCGACCACCACGTCCGGGGCGAGCCGCTCGAGGAACCGGTCGACCCGAGCCGCCAGCTCGTCCTCGTAGCGCGGCACCGGCCCATGGATCGCCAACGCGCTGCCGCCGAGCTTGTCCCGCAGGCGCCAGTGCGACGGGAAGCAGAGCACGGCAGCATCGAGGTGGTGGCGCCCGTCCCGCGGCACCATCAGGGCCAGGTCCTCCTGCACGAGCATCCCCGCCACCTCCAGGGGATGCGTGCCATCGGCCGCCGGCGAGGCGGCCTCGTCGACGACGCCGCGCCGCTCGAGCCATCCCCGGACCAGCCCGAGCACCTCGGCGCCGGCGGCCTCGGTCCCGTCCAGCGCGGCGAAGACCTCGTCGTGGCGCTCGGCGAGGAGCTGTCGGCGCAGGGCGACCTGGGCTGGGCGGTCCTGGTCGACCAGGAGCCACCGGTCTTCGTCGACGCGCCCCAGCCCCATCGACAGCCATGGCGGCCCGTCGGGGAGGAAGGCGATCTCGTCGATCCAGGCGGTGCTGGACGCATCGCCGGCGCCCGGGCCGACCGGGACGGTCACGATGGGAGCGGCCAGGCGTCGGGCACGAGCCACAGCCCGATCGCCCCGACGGCCAGGCACACGACCCACCCGACCACGATGCGCTGGGTGATCCGGGCGTCGGGTGCCCACCAACGGGCGACGGCATCGAGCCCGGGACCGGTGCGGAAGCGGCTCGACCCCTCCCGCACGGAGAGCAGGAGGGCAGCGACGGCGCCGGCCCCGACGACCCGCAGGAGCGCGTCGACCAGCCCCTGGGAGAGCGACGTGGCGTCGAGGCCGTACCAGAGGGCGAGGCCGAGGGCGAAGAGGCCGAGGATCGGCGACGTGCGCAGCGCGCTGGCGAAGAGGTTGCGGGCGAAGCGGGCGGGGGCCAGGACGGGGGTGGGCACCCGCCGAGGCGCGTCCAGCCCCACGTGGTCCCCCACCGTGGCGAGCAGCGGGAAGACGACGAGCACGAGCAGCCCGACGATCACCACGGGGAGCGAGCTCCCCAGCGCGACCACCGCCAGGGCGGGGGCGAGCAGGGCCACGCGTCGCTGGCGATCTGCGGCGGCGCGCTCCGCGAGGGCGGCCACGTCCGGGGCGAGCGCCGCGCCTCCGGGCGCGGGCGCTGGGACCACCGCCGGGGGCGGGGGCACGACGAGGGTCGCGGGCGGGGCGGCGTCGGGCCGGGTGCCACCATCCGAGGCCGATGTGGCGGGATCGGGACGGGTGCCCTCCTCCGCAACCGGCGTGGCCCTGGCGACGAGCTCGGTGGCCCGCTCGTCGCTCGGGACGGGCGCCACCGCCCCCGACGGCGGCGAGGGCAGCGGCTTGGGGCGGTGGGCCGCGAGCACCTCGGGCTCGGCGCCCCGCGACCCGAGCAGCAACGACCGGGTGCCCTCGGGCAGGCGGCGCACGCCGAGGCGGGCGAGGAGCGCGTCCATGTCCTGGGGGCGGTGGCCCGGATCGAGCTCGAGGCCGTCGAGGATCCCGTCGCTCAGCGCCTTCGGCACCGCGTCGACGAGCCGGTGCGGCGAGGGCAGCTCCTTGCCAGCGGACCGCTCGAGCGCGCTCACCGGGATCCGGCCGGTCGCGAGGCGGTAGAGGGTGGCGGCCAGGCCGTAGACGTCCGTGGCCGGCCCGAACCTGGCCTCGCCCTGGTACTGCTCGATCGGGGCGTAGCCGGGGGTGACGAGCCGGGTCATGCCCACCGTGCGATCGACCTCGAAGTCCCGGGCCAGCCCGAAGTCGATCAGGACGATCCGGCCGTGCTCGGTGAGCATCACGTTGGTCGGGTTGACGTCGCGGTGGAGCACGCCGGCGGCATGGATGGGGCGCAGCGCCGCGGCCACCCGCCCCGCGACGTCGAGCACCTCGTCGGGCGTGAACGGGGCCTTCCGGGCGCGCAGGACGTCGACCAGCGTGCGGCCGGTCAGGCGCTCCATGACGAGGTAGGCGGTGCCGTGCTCCTCGAACACCTCGTAGACCCGCACGACGCCCGGGTGCGTGAAGCGGGCGAGGACGCGAGCCTCGCGGATGAAGCGCTCCCGAGCGGCTTCGAACGTGCCGGGGGCGGGGCCTTCGTCGGTGGCCTCGACCGTCGGGGCCTGCGACGGCACCGCGACCTCGCCCCCGTGGCGGACGGCGCCCTCGGGGAACAGCTCCTTGATGGCGACCGGGCGCTGGAGGCGGGTGTCCACCGCGTCGTAGGTGATGCCGAAGCCGCCCCGCCCGAGCACAGCGACGACCACGTAGCGGCCCTCCGCGAGGGCGGTGCCGGCGGCGAGCTCGGCGCTCGGCCCCGTGCCGGCGCCACCATCGGCACCCGGTCCAGCAGGCGGGGCCGGCGCACACCGATGGCCCCCGCCGGCCGCGCCGTCGAGGGCGCCGCCGCAGCGGGGACAGGTGGCGTCGACCACCACCGTGGCCTGGTCGGTCTGCTCGGGCATCGCAGGGCCAGGCTACGACCGCCGGCACGTGGCGGATCGGTCACGTCCCGGCAGGTAGCGTCGTGCCCCGTGAGCGAGGGGGCGACGAGGCCAGAGGGGCGGACCTGCACCAACTGCGGCCGCGCCGTGCCGGGCTCCCGGTCGGTGTGCCCGGCGTGTGGCACCCTGCAGCCCTCGCAGGCCGGCAGCGCCCGACCGAGCGGACCGAGGGCCACGCCCCGCCCAGGCGGGCAGCGACCTGCGGAGGCTCCCCCGACCCCCGATGCCGGCCAGGCGGGCCCGGGCGATGGCCCGGCCGCCGAGGCACCGACGGCGCCGGCCCAGGGGTCGCCGGCACCGGAGGCCGCGGGCGACCGCCCCGCCACCCCACCGCCGGGCTTCGCCGGGCCGCTCCCCACCGCCCCGGCGGCGGGCGCCCAGCCGATTCGGCCGGTGACCGTGCCCCCGCGCTACGCCGGCTCGGCCCCGGCCATGGCCACCGCCACGGGCGCTGGCGCACCCGGCGGGCAGCCGCCGAGGTCCAGCACGCCCAGCCGCGGGGCGCGACGGCGCCCGTGGGTGACCGTGGTGGTCGTGCTCGTGGTCCTGGCCTGCCTGGGTGGCGCGGTGGCCGGTGCGACCTACCTCGACCGCAAGGACCAGGACCAGGCCGCCACCACCGACGCCAAGGCCTCCACGGACCCGAGGGCCGCGGCCGTCCAGCAGTTCTGCGACGACCACCAAGCGGTCCGGGACCCTGCCGGCATCCCCACCTTCGCCCCGGGCAAGGGCGCGGTCGCCTACGTGCAGCTGCCCCAGCCGGCCAGCTCCACCGAGCCGGTCAGCACCCGGGTCGTCCAGGTGTCGCCGATCATCGGCAAGCCCAACCTCTCGCTCGAGAAGTCGATCGCGCTCGTGAGCGTGGCGGTCTGCGTCGACCAGTCGTCGAGCACCCGGGCCAAGGGCACCTGCGACTACGAGCTGACCAACCCGAGCTCCCTGGGCGAGGACGCGTCGGCACGGCTGCTGAAGACCACGTTCCGGGTGCGGGCCTACGAGGTGCACACGGGCAAGCTGCTCACCTCCGGCACGATCGAGACGCCGGTGGACCGCTGCCCGGGCTACGCCTACATCGGCGGCAAGGGCGTGTCGAACCCGCTCACCGAGGCCGCCGTGCTGGCCTGGCTCGGGGACCACTTCCCCGGCGGCGTCCCGACCTAGCGGGCCGCCCGGCGCGCGCAGCGCCCGGCGCTACCGTCCAGCCATGGCCGACGGGGAGGAGCGGCACCAGAGGGCCCCGAGGGTCGCCGACGCCCGGCGACCCGCCCGCCGCGCCCCGCCCCGACCCCGCCGCCGGGGTTCGCCGGCCCCCGCCCGGCCGTCCCGCCGCCCGGGTTCGCCGGGCCTCGGCCGCCCATCCCACCGACCCAGGCCCGCCCCGGCGGCCGGGCGGCATCGGCGCACCACCGCCCAACCTGGCCCAGCCGCTGCCGCCGACCGCCGACCGGGCGTCGACCAAGGCGATCGCCAGGACCTCGAACCGGGCGATCGTGTTCTGGGTGGTCGCGGCGCTCGCCCTGATCGGCGCCGGCGTGGCGTTCAAGGCGCTCACCCAGGACGAGGGCAAGGTCACCCGATCCGATGCGCAGCGCTCAACCCGGCGGCCACCACGACCGCACCGGTGCAGGACCCCGCCTTCCACCGGTTCGTGCGCGACTTCTGCACGACCCAGGACAAGGCCCAAGCCGACAAGGCCACGCCGTACAAGCCCGGGACGCTCGCCTACACCTCGGTCTTCTACCCGCAGGCCATCGGCGCGCCCGGCCAGCGCACCGGCTGGTTCATGCTCAACATCTCCCCCACGGTCGGCACGCCCGAGGAGGAGAGCTCGTTCTCGGGCACGCCGTCCGCCCGCTTGCAGCTGGCCACCTGCGTCACCGGGCCGAGCGAGCGCTCGACCGGGATCAACTGCTCCTACGACGGCGACCCGGCGCTGGGCGGCGAGGCGTCCGTGGTGGAGCTGGTGCAGACCACCTACGACCTCACCGTCTACGAGGTCGCCTCCGGGAAGGTGGTCGCCAAGGGCCAGGTGGCGACCGACGGGAAGACCTGCCCGAAGGATGCGCTCGTCGAGATGGGCGACACCGTGTCGTCGCCGATGACCAACCAGATCATCACCGCGTGGTTCGCCTCCCACGCCAAGGGCGGCCGGTTCAGCTAGGGCCTGCGCCCGAGGCCGGCTCGGGCGGCTCGGCCGCGTCGTCGCCCTCGTCCCCGCCACCCTCGGCATCGTCTGCGGCATCGTCTGCGCCATCGCCCGCCGCGGCGCCGGCGAGCAGCGGGCCATCGGCATCGGGGCCGAGCGCCTCGCCGCCGACGGCGTCGGCCGCGGCCACGATCTCGTCCATCTCCATCGGCGTCATGAGCAGGTCGAAGGCCGACCAGATCGTGCGGGAGAACGGGTAGAAGACGATCGGGCCGATGACGCCGATGGCGATCCCGACCACGATGGGCCACACCACGCCGGCGTCGGGGTTCTGGGACTTCCAGCCCACGAAGATCATGAGCAGGACGAAGAGGAACCCTTCGGCGATGGCGAAGTTGATGAGGTACGCGCCCACGAAGAAGCCCGGCTCCCGCTCGAACAGGTAGCCGCAGGTCGGGCACCGCTCCTTCATGTGGAACCAGCCGTCGTAGATGTGGCCGCCACCGCAGCGGGGGCACTTCTTGAGGACGCCCCGCTTGAGGAGCGTGCCCGGCGAAGGCTTGCCCCGGAGCACGTCGTCGACGTCGACCGGGCGGGACATCAGGCCATCATCGCCGCGCGCGCCGGGGAGCCACCACCTGGCTCAGCGGTCTGCGACGCGGTCGGCCACGCCCATCCGGCGCATGATCGCGGCGGAGACCCCGGGGGCCACGGTGGCGAACGTGGAGGCGAGGCGGAGCTCGACGGGCGAGACGAACACCTCGGCCGGGGCCTTGGTGATGGCGGTGGCCACGCCCACGGCGACGTCCTGGGGCGACTTGGTGCGCACGCCCGGCGGCAGCTCGACGCCGCCGTCGTGGAACATCCCGGCGTCGCGGATGAAGCCGGGGGCGACGAGGCTGCACGTGACGCCGGTGCCTTCGAGCTCCTGGGCGAACGACAGCGAGAAGCCCCGCAGGCCGAACTTGGTGGCGTTGTACATGCGGGTCCCGGGGCTGGCGGCCAGGCCCGAGAGCGACCAGACGAGCACGATGGCGCCCTGCTTGCCTGCGGCCATCTTGGCCTTGGCGAACGCGTGGGCGAGCACGATCGGCGCCCGGAGGTTGACCTCGATGACGAAGTCGATCTGGTCCTCGTCGAGGTCGTCGAGGGTGGGGTCGTTGCCGACGCCGGCGTTGGCCACCAGCACGTCGCAGGTGGCGGCCCGGGCGGCGACGCGCTCGACGTCGGCCCGATCGGCGAGGTCGGCCACCAGGACCTCGGCATCGAGCTCGGCGGCCAGCCGCTCGAGCACCTCGGCCCGGCGGGCGGTGAGCACGAGCGACGCCCCCTTGGCGTGCAGGTCGCGGGCGATGGCCTCGCCGAGGCCGCCGGACGCGCCGGTGAGGAGGACGGAGGAACCCTTGATCTGCATGGCTCGACCGTACCGTGCGGGCACGATGGGACCACCGGTCGGGCCGGTGGCCCGTGGCCCGGCACCGCCTCGCTGGCGGCTACTGGAAGATGCCGATCCCGTCGGGGAAGTCGAGGGGGCTCGCCATGGTCTCGGGCGCCTGGGGCTCGCCGTCCACGAAGCGGATGCGCCGCAGGGATCCGGTCAGGTCACCTGGTCCGGCACCGTCCTCCGTGACGACCACGCCGATGTCCGCGTAGTAGAGCGTGCCGTCGCGGTCGACGCCGAGCCCGAGCGGCGTGCCGGTCGAGTAGGGCGTGGCGCCGAGCTTCTCGCCCTCGGGCGGCTGGAGGATGGTGCGGCGGAAGGTGCCGTCGGGCCCGAACTCGTCGATGACCCCGGTGAAGACGCTGGACACGTAGAAGCCGTCGTCGGGGGCGTTGGCCAGCCCGGCGGGGGTGGCGAGGCCGTGGGCGCCCGAGTCGATGAAGACCGACTTGTGCACCTGGTCGGCCATCGGGGCGCCGGTCGGGTCCGTCTTGCCGCAGCCGCCGGCGGCGTTGTCGGAGGTCGGGAACGGGCCGGTGTACTCGTAGACGTCGCCGCGGGACGCCGCCACGTAGACCTTCTCGCCTCGGACCAGGATCGATTGGGCGGTCGGCAGGGTGATGTCGAGCTTGCAGTATCGGACCTGGTCGAAGTGCCGGTAGGTGCCGCCGGTGAGGGGCGGGAACCAGATGGTGAGCTGGCCGTTGCCGTCGCCGCCGGCCTGGTTGCCGACGTCGGTGGTCAGGATGCGCCCGTCGGGGAGCCGGCCGCAGCCGTAGTTCTCAGGGCCGTCGTCGGTGGGCTGGTAGGTGGGGACGAGCTTGCCGATCTGGACGGACTTCAGGGACCCGACCTCGTTGCCCTCGAGCCGGAAGATGCCCCAGCCGGCTGGGCGGTTCGGGTGGGTCTGGCCGGTGTCCTCCCCGGCGATGAACCACTGCTCGCCGACCTTCGTCCGGGGAAGGAAGCAGATCTGGGCGTTGAGGTCGCGCCCGTGGGCGGGGTTCGTGGCCACGGTCGCCCAGACCCGTTGCGTGGCGAAGGTGCCGTCCTCGCTCGGGGTGGTGGCGTAGGCGTCGAGGTTGTTGCCCTGGCCGTTGAACACGATCGGCTCGGCGGGCGGCTTCGACGCGGCGACCGTGGTGGAGGGCTTCGCTCCCCCGCCGCCGCCTGCGTCGCTGGCGGCGCTCGACGCGCAGGCGGCGAGCACCAGCGGCAGAACGGCGAGCGCCGCCACCAGGCCTCGACGCCCGTCGGCGGCGATTCGTCGACGATTCGCCGGCGATCCGGTCGAATCGGTCGGGCGGTCGGTCGAGGCGGGCATGGGTGCTCCGATCAGGCGGGGACGAGCGCGGGGTCGAGCGAGTGGGTGGTCACCAGTCGGTCGTACCCCTCCTGGAGGGTGGGCGGCGTGGCGGCGTCGGCGAGGGCGAGCAGCGAGAGGCGGGTGTAGCCGTCGGCGGGCAGGTCGATCTGGTCGCCGGTGCACGTGCCGGCATCGTCGAGGACGCACACGATCGAGCCCAGCTCGGGCTTGTCGTCGCGCGGCGTGATGAACACGGCGTAGGCCGACGCCCCCTTGGCCGAGGCGGGCCCGTCCGGCCCGAGCCAGGCCGAGGGCGGGCCGAGGCCCTTCGCCACCACCCTGATGCGCAGCGGCGACGGCGTGATCTCGAGCGTCACCTTCGGCGAGCGGCCCGCCGGCGGGTCCTTGAGCGTGAAGTCCAAGGTGCAGGGCGCGCCGACGCACGCCTGGTCTGATGGCCGCAGCGCGGTGACCGCCGGTCCCTCGGGCAGCGTGGTCGAGGTGGTGGTCGGCGCCGCCTCTCCCTGGCGCAGGACGCGGAACGCCTGGACGCCACCGCTCGGCGTGCCCGGCGAGCCGGGCTCCCGGAAGCCGACCCCGATGGCGAGGAGGTCGCCGGCGATGGCCGGCCCGGACGCCGAGATCGAGTCCAGCTTGTGGGACCACAGGACCTTGCCGTCGGCCAGGTCGTAGCCCCGCAGGGTCTGGTCGATCCCCGCGGTGAACACCACCCCGCCCGACGCCGCCGAGGCGCCATAGGTGCCACCCGACCTCGGGCTCTGCCACAGCGGCTCCCCGGTCCCGGCGTCGAAGCCGTGCTGGCACGGGCAGTCCCCCACCGCCGTGCCGCCGGCCACCACCGCCCGGCCCGAGCTGTCGGCCGCCACCGAGGTGGCACCGATGAAGCCGCCGAACGCGAACCCGTCGTTCGCCGAGGACGCCTTCACCGCGGCGGACTTCCAGATGAGGTCGCCGCTGGTCCGGTCGACCACGTAGTAGGTCCCGTCCTTGTTGCCGAGGCCCGCCACCGGCACCTCACCGATCTCGTAGAGGTTGGGCGCGCCCGAGAAGTCCCAGTCCCGGCTGTTGAGCGAGCGCCGAGGCTGGTAGCTCCACTGCGGCTCGCCGGTGCGCAGGTCCACGCCCACGATCGCCTCGCTGTAGCGGGTCCACCCGGGCTGGTGGAAGCAGCTGCCGGTGCCCACCACCACCAGGTGGCGGGCGAGGTCCACCGAGGGCGATCCCCAGATCGATCCGCAGCCGGCTGCCGCGTGGCCGGCCTCGGGGTCGAACGTCCACTCGGGCTCGCCGGTCGCGAGCGACAGGGCCACGAGGCCGCTGCGGTGGTGCTGCTCGTTGTGCACGTCGGTCGGCACCAGCACCTTGCCGGCCGCCACCGCCGGCGACCCCTCGATCTCGATCGGATCGTTCGGGTCGGTTGGATCGCCGAAGGTGTGGCGCCAGCGCGGCTCGCCGTCGGCGGCGTCGAGCGCCCACACCGTGCGGCCGCTGGCCACGACCAGCACCCGGTGGCCGTCGATCGACGTCACGGTCGGCGACGCCGGGATCTGGCCGGCGTACACCGGCGGGTGCCTCGGCAGGTCTCGGTGCCAGCGCTCGGTGCCGTCGCTGCGGCGCAGGGCGTAGACCCGCCCGGACCAGTCGCCCAGGTAGAGGGAGCCACCGACCACGGCGGGGGCACCGGTCACCTCGGCCCGGGTCGGCGTGAACCAGACCTGCTCGAGGCGGCCGAGGGTCCCCTTGCCGATGGCGCCGGCTGAGCGGCAGGTCGTGGCGTGGGTGCGGGCGAGGACCTGGCCGGCCATCGGCCAGTCGCACGTGGCGGACTGCCCGACCGACGCCGTGGGGTCCGCTGGCGCGCCCGAGCCGCACCCGGCGAGCACGCCGCCGACCGCCGCCGCGACGAGCGCGACGGCCACGATCCCCCTCGGCGATCTCCCCCAGATCTGCACCGCCCCGGACCCTACGAGACCCCCGCCCCCGCCGCTCGCGATCCGCCGCCCCTCCGCCCGCGATCCGGTCGTCCCGCCACTCGCGATCCCCCATCCGACCGAACTTGGTGCCGAAGGTGACCTGTGAGGTCACTTTCGGCACCAAGTTCGTGGAGGTCGGGGCGCGGCGGTGCCATCCTGTGGGCGGTGGAGGCTGGCGGCGCGGGACGGGGGAGGCAGAGACGTCCGCGCCGAGGACGACACGGGCGAGGAGCTCGCCGTGGACGATCACCTGGCTCGTCGGCTCGGTCGTCCTGGTGTGCGCGTCGTACCCCGTGGCGGCAGCGACCCGGTTCGACCCGCCCGAGCTGCCGCACGCCCCGGCGGTCGGCGCGTCACCGGCGGCGAGCACCGTCCTGTGGCCTGCGATCTGGCTGGTGGCCGCATGGTCGCTGGGACTCCTGCTGATCTGGGCCGTCGTGCACCGGCGCGACCTCGGCGGCTGCTCGATGACCGTGGTGTGCGTGGTGGCGACGCCGCTTCTGCTCGTCTCGGGGTTCGGGGCGTGGACGGTGACCCACCCCGAGTGCGGGTCGCCCTACCGCGAGCTGATCGCCGTGCCCAAGGGAGCGACGGTCGTGGACGAGTGGGTGGAGCCGTTCGATCGCGGCCCGGGATGACCCGGACCCTGGAGCTCCGCGATCCCCATCGCACCCGGGCCCAGCTGCTCGCCGCCACCGAGCAGGCCGAGGAGCGCTACGGCTGGGCCTTCGAGGCGCCGTCGCCCGGTGACCAGGACGAGGGCTGGTTCGGCGCCGGCTACGAGCGCGTCGGGTGGTGGGTCGACGTGGTCCGAGCCAACGAGGGCGACCACGTCCTGGTCTCGCTCACCCACCTGCCCTCCGCCGGGGCGCAGGACACCTGGTGCTGAAGGTGCAGGCTCGAGGCGCTGCCATCCGACCAGGTCACCGCGAGGTCCTGCCAGGCCAGGCGGCCGTCTCGACGAACTTGGTGCCGAAGGTGACCCGTGAGGTCAGTTTCGGCACCAGGTTCGGGGAGGTCGGGGTGCGATGGCCGCCACAGGCGCCGGCCCGTAGGGGGCCGGCACCTGGGCGTCGTGGTCTGGCCGGTGAGATTTGAACTCACGACCCCCGCGACCCAAACGCGGTGCGCTTCCAAGCTGCGCTACGGCCAGTCGGGCGCCCACGGTACCGGGTCCGCGTCGGCCGCCTGACCTCCGTTGGCCCGGCGTAGGGTGCGCACATGACCAGGGGGACCGACGGGTGGCCTGATGGCCCGCGGGTGGTGGAGCTCCGCATCGCCGACGAGCCGAGCGCGTGGGCATCGGCCGGCTTCGCCGTCGATGGCGACGTTGCGCAGGTCGGGACCGTGGCGATCCGCCTGGTCGGCCGAGGCGGAGGCGATGCCCAGCCGGTCAGCGGTGGCGATGCCAAGCCGGTCAGGAACGATGCCGAGCCGGTCAGCGGTGGCGATGCCAAGCCGGTCAGGAACGATGCCGAGCCGGTCAATGGCGATGCCGAGCAGGGCGACCACAAGCCGAGGCGGGGCATCGTCGGCTGGACGCTCTCGGGCGTCGCGGTGGTCGACGGCGACCTCGACGGCCTCCCGACCGAGGTCGCACCGGCGGCCGCGGCGGCCGGCCCCGACCGGCCGACCGGGTCCGAGTCGACCGAGTCGTCATCGACCGACCCCAACTCGACCGAGTCGACTGACCCGACCGAGCCGGGCCAGGCGATCCACCCGAACGGGGTCACGTCGATCGACCACGTCGTGGTGCTCACGCCAGACCTGGAGCGCACGATCGAGGCGTGCGCGGCCGCCGGCCTCGAGCTCAAGCGGATCCGGGAGACCACGAGCTACGGCTCGCCCATGCGCCAGGCGTTCTTCCGCCTCGGCCCCACGATCCTGGAGGTGGTGAGCGGCGACGTCGGCTCCGGGGTGCCCGCCGCCGAGGCGCCGGCGACGTGGTTCGGCCTGGCGGTGAACGCCGGTGACCTCGACGAGGCCAAGGCGCTGCTGGGCGACGCCCTCGGCGAGCCCAAGGTCGCCGTGCAAGAGGGCCGCCGCATCGCGACCTTCCGCCACAAGGCGCTCGGCCTGTCCGTCGCGGTGGCGGCGATGGACGACCACGCGGGCCGGTAGGGTCGCCTCGCCATGCTCGACCACGTCTTCACCGATGCCATCGGCGCCCTGCGCGACACCGTCGAGGGCGCCATGCTCGAGCGCCAGGCCTTCGAGGAGCGCTTCCAGGCCGACGTCCTCCTCGGCGACCTCACCTGGGAGACGTCCTACGCGCTCCCCGGCGAGGGCACGCCGCCGCGCACCCGAGCCGACCTCACGCTCGACTGGCCCACCTGGGCCCAGACCGCGTACCGCTCCTGGTACATCGGCGAGCCGATCGAAGAGCCGCCCCGGATCGAGATCGAGATCGTCCTGCGCATCCAGCGCCTGGCCGAGCAGCCCGACCCGGCCCGGGTGCTCGACGTGCTGCCCCGGGAGTCCAGCCTCATCGGCTCGGAGCGCCTCCAGCGCTCGGGCCCCACCATCGAGATGATCCACGGCCACGACCTGAGCGACGTCGAGTGGGCCATTGAGGTCTCCTACGAGGGCACCTACGAGCTCGACGAGGAGGTGCTCGAGGACGGCTCCAAGCTCGACGAGCACTTCAGCTCCATGGGCGGCTGGATCGCCTCGACCCTGGTGCGCCTCGGCGACCTGACCTTCGAGTTCCTCCCGCCGGTCCTGGAGCCCGAGGAGTGACCGAGGGGTGACCGAGCCGACGACCAGCCCGAGGAGCGAGCGATGAGCGACGAGCAGGACCTGGTCCTGGTGGAGGTCCGGGACCGGATCGCCACCGTCACCCTCAACCGGCCCGAGGCCCGCAACGCCCTGTCCAGCGGGCTGCTGAAGGCCATGGTCGGCGCGCTGCGCGACGCCCAGGCCGACGACGCGGTCGACGTGATCATCCTCACCGGCGCCGACCCGGCGTTCTGCGCCGGCCTGGACCTCAAGGAGCTCGGCGGGGGCAACACCGCCCTGGCCGGCACCCGCCCGAAGGACGGCACGCCGGTCGAGCGCCGTGGCCCCCTGCCGCCCGGCCCCAAGCCGGTGATCGGCGCCATCAACGGTGCCGCCATCACGGGCGGCTTCGAGCTGGCCCTCGCCTGCGACTTCCTGGTGGCGTCGGACCGGGCCCGCTTCGCCGACACCCACGCCCGGGTCGGCATCCAGCCGTGGTGGGGCCTCACCGTGCTGCTGCCCCAGGCCATCGGCCTGCGCCGGGCCCGGGAGATGAGCGTGACCGGCAACTTCATCGACGCGCAGAAGGCGCTCGACTGGGGCCTGGTCAACCACGTCGTCCCCCACGACGACCTGCTCCCCTTCACCCGGGGCCTGGCCGCCGACGTCGCGTCCACGGACCAGGCCGCCATGCGCCAGGTCCTCGCCACCTACGCGGCCGGCTCGCGGGTCAGCGTCGGCGAGGCGTGGCTCGTCGAGTCCGATGCCGCGGCGCAGTGGCAGGGTCGTGGCCTCGACCCTGCCGAGATCGAGCGGCGCCGCCAGGGCGTGGTCGACCGCGGCCGCACCCAGCTCGGCTGACCGCCGAGGCCTCGCACCCGTGACCGAGGGTGCGTCAGGCGTCGGTGCGGGTCAGCCGCCGCCGACGCCGGGGACCGACTGGTCGTCGGAGCTGCCCGAGCCGCCGTCGCCCTTGCCGTCCGTGCTGGCGTTGTTGCCGCAGACCGAACCGGTCTGGAAGTCGTCGAGCAGGTAGCGCTTGATGGGCACGCCGGTGGCCACGTAGCCGGTGCGCAGGTCCGCCACCTTGTAGCGGACGCCGGCGACGCCCTTGACCTTGCGCACCACCACGAGCCGCAGGGTCGAGCCGGCCGGCGGCTTCTTGTAGGGCGTGTCCTCGGTGAAGCCCTCGGGCAGGGCGCCGACGGCGAACGATGCCATCGGCGTGGGCGGCCCGGAGACCTCCCAGTACGGGTTGCTCTTCTCGTCCCAGAGGCCGATGCGGACGACCGGTGCCGCCGCGCAGTCCGGGATGTGGGCAACCTGGAACGGCCCGACCTTCTCGACGCCGATGGGGTCGAGCCACGGATCGTCGCCCTGCTCGTTCTTCCCGACGTCGGGGAGGATCCCGGAGATCTGGCTCCAGAGCAGCATCGAGACCAGGACCATGGCCAGGATCACCACGCAGAACACCAGGAACGACGGGGTGCGCCGCTGCCACCACGGGGCGCGGGGCGTGGTCCTGGTCGAGGTCACGGCGGACAGGTTCCCACATCGGCGCGCCCGGACCGGAACCACCCGGCCCGGTCCGCGCCACGAGCCTCGCCCGTCGGCGCGGCCCGCCGGTCAGGCCTCGGCGGGCGGCTCGGGCTCGTGGGCGACCGCGCTGCTCGACGCGAAGGCGCTCGGGTCGCCGGCCGCGGCAAGGAGGCGGCCGATCAGGTGCTGCCACGCCCCGGTGTCGGGCAGCGGCGGGTCGAGCACCTCCAGCAGGAGGAACCCGAGGCCGACCGCATGGCAGAACGTCACCAGCGACGTGGTGTCCACCTCCCGGTCGATGCCGCCACTGTCCTTCGCCGCCTCCACGATCTCGGCCAGGCGCGCCCGGCGCTCGGCCATGAGCGCCTGGAGCGTGGCCAGCACGGTCGGCTCGTGGCGAGCGGCCACCAGCGACTCGAGGAGCAGGCCCGGCTCGTGGGAGCCCTCCGACGCCGCACCGAACCGCTCCACCAGGTGGCTCCCGGCGATGCGCAGGATGTCCTCCATCCGCCCCTCGAACCGGTGGTCCGAGAACAGGGCGTCGAGCTCGTCGGTGCTGGTGGCATCGATGGCCGAGGCGAGCAGGTCATCCTTGCCCTGGTACCGGGAGTAGATGGCGCCGGTGGTGACCCCGGCCCGGCGGGCGATCTCGGCCACGCCCGCCCCGGCATACCCCTTGGCCGCGAAGACCTCGGCGGCGGCAGCGAGGAGGCGGTCGCCGAGCGGATCGGCGTCGCCGCCGGGGGTGGGCTGGGCGGACACGCGGCCACGGTAACGACGGCCGTGGGGCATGTCCAGGGTGCCCCCGCCACCGCGCCGCACCCATGCCACCGACGGCACGGTCCGGACCTCTAGCCTGCTGGGGTCGTCGGCACGCCGGGAGGGCCGCCAATGCCATCGGGCCACCGCGAGGACCTGAGCTTCCGGCCGATGGGCCGCGAGGACGTCCCGCAGCTGCGCGCCTGGCTGGCCGAGCCCCACGTGGCGGAGTGGTGGGACGATGCCGCCGAGACCATCGAGGGGATCGAGGCGAGCTACGACCAGCGCGTCGCCGCCGAGCACCACGTGGTGCCCTGGATCATGGAGGTCGAGGGCAAGCCGGTCGGCTGGATCCAGTGGTACCGGGTCGAGGACGAGCCCGAGTGGTACCCGGGCATCGAGATCCCGCCGGGCACCGTGGGGATCGACCTGTCGATCGGGGATCCGGACTACGTCGACCGGGGCTTCGGCCGGCTGCTGGTGCTCGAGTTCGTGCACCACGTGATCCGCACCACGGTCCCCGACTGCCCCGAGGTCTGGATCGACCCGGATCCCCGCAACGCCCGGGCCATCCGGGCGTACCAGGCGGCCGGCTTCCACGACACCGGCATCGACCTGCCCAACCCGGACCACCCCGACCAGCGGCGTCGGCTGATGCGGATGGGGTGGGCCGGCCCGGCGTTCCGCTGAGGCGGGTACCCTCCGGCGGATGGAAGGACGGCTGGACCTGGAGGCGCTCCGCCGGGCACCCAAGGTCCTCCTCCACGACCACCTCGATGGCGGCATGCGCCCGGCCACGGTGGTCGAGCTGGCCGAGGCGTCCGGCCACGCCCTGCCCACCACGGACCCCGCCGAGCTGGAGGCGTGGTTCCACCGGGGTGCCGACCGGCGGGACCTGGACCTCTACCTGCAGACGTTCGAGCACACCGTGGCGTGCCTGCAGCGGGCCGAGCACCTCGAGCGGGTCGCGGCCGAGTGCGTCGAGGACCTGGCCGACGACGGGGTCGTGTACGCCGAGGTGCGCATGGCGCCGGAGCTCTGCATCGAGCAGGGCCTCACCATGGACGAGGCGGTGGAGGCCATGCTCGCCGGGCTCCACCGCGGAGCGGAGGGCCGCGCCATCGAGGTGGGGCTGATCGTCACCGCGATGCGCCACGCCGCCCACTCCCCGGAGGTGGCCGAGGTCGCCCTGCGCCACCGCGACGAGGGCGTCGTGGGGTTCGACATCGCCGGCAGCGAGTCGGGCAACCCGCCCAGCCGCCACCTCGACGCCTTCCGGATCATCGCCCAGGCGAGCTCGCACATCACGATCCACGCCGGCGAGGCCTTCGGCCTGCCCTCGATCTGGGAGGCGCTGCAGATCTGCGGAGCCGAGCGGCTCGGCCACGGCGTGCGGATCGTGGACGACATCGAGATCGGCCCCGACGGCGCCGCCCGGCTCGGCCGTCTGGCCTCGTTCGTGCGGGATCGACGCATCCCCCTCGAGATGAGCCCCACCTCGAACGTGAACACGGGCGTGTGCGACACGATCGCCGAGCACCCGATCGGGCTGCTGAAGGCCCTGCGGTTCCGGGTCACGGTCAACACCGACAACCGGCTCATGAGCAACACCACCATGACCGGCGAGCTGGCCAAGCTGCACGAGGCGTTCGGCTGGGGCTGGGACGACTTCGAGTGGCTCACCACCAACGCCATGAAGAGCAGCTTCTGGCCCTTCGACCGGAGGTTGCGGATCATCGACGAACGGATCAAGCCCGGCTACGCCGCCCTGAAGGCGAGCGCCCTCGGGACCTCGGCGCTGGGGGCACGGTGATCGAGCTCACCCGGGTGGCCGTGTTCTGCGGGTCGAGCCCCGGCCGGGACCCGGCGTTCGAGGACCTCGCCCGCGAGCTCGGCGCCCTGCTCGCCCACCGGCGCATCGGGCTCGTGTACGGCGGCGGCAACGTGGGCCTGATGGGGACCCTCGCCGATGCCGTCCTGGCGGGCGGCGGCCACGTGACCGGCGTGATCCCCGAGCACCTCTGGGCGAAGGAGGTGGGCCACCTGGAGCTCCAGGAGCTGCTGGTGGTCGGCTCCATGCACGAGCGCAAGCTGGCCATGGCCGATCGGGCCGACGCCTTCATCGCCATGCCCGGGGGTGTCGGGACGTTCGAGGAGATGTTCGAGGCGATCACCTGGACCCAGCTCGGGATCCACCACAAGCCGATGGGCATCCTGGACGCCGGCGGGTTCTACCAACCGCTCCTGCGGTTCCTGGACCAGACGGTGGCGGCCGGGTTCCTGCGCCAAGACGGACGAGACATCGTGGTGTCCTCGTCCGATCCGGCCGAGCTGCTCGGGATGCTGGAGCGCTGGGAGGGCCCGAGCGCCCCGCCCTGGCTCAGCCCCGAGGAGCGCTGAGGGTCGTCGCCGGGCGGCCGCGCCGGCCCGCTGGCAGGCGCACCTCCACCCGCAGGCCGCCCTCCGGGCGGGACGTGGCGGTGACCGTCCCACCGTGGGTGGCCGCGATGGCGTGCACGATGGCCAGCCCCAGCCCGTAGCCCTCCCCCGCCTCGCTGCGGCGCACGAACCGGCCGAACAGCTTGGCGGCCACCTCGGGCTCCACGACCGGGCCGTCGTTCTCGACGACCACCGTGGCGTCGGCCCCGCTCGTGCCGGTCGCCACCGCGAGCATCCCGCCGTCACGGTTGTACTTCTCGGCGTTGCGGACCAGGTTGGCGACGAGCTGGCCGAGCAGGACCGGGTCGCCCACCACCGGGGCCTCCTCCAGGTCGACCACCACAGGGTGCGCGGCCCGGAACGCCGGCGCGAGGCCCTCGAGGGCGCGGGCGGCGGAGGCGGCGAGGTCGACGTCCACCGGGTTCGTGACGGCCTCGGCGCGGGCGAGGTCGAGCATGGCGCTCACCAGGCCGGTGGTGCTGCGCACCTCTTCGCCCACCGCCTTCAGCGCGGCGCGCAGCGAGGCCTCGTCGGCGTTGGGGTCGTCGAGGGCCACGTCGACCTCGGCGCGCATGACCGCCAGGGGCGTCCGCAGCTCGTGGGAGGTGTTGGAGACGAACGCCTTCTGCGCGTCGAAGACGGCTTCGAGGCGATCGAGCATGCCGTCGAAGGATTCGGCGAGCTCGTGGACGTCGTCGTCGGGGCCCTGGTGCGCGATCCGCCGGTCGAGTCGGCTGTCGCGGGTGATGGAGCGCGCCGTCGCGGTCACGGCGTGGAGCGGCTGCACCACCCGCCCCGCCGCGACCCAGGACGCCCCCAGGGCGAGGACGGTCATCACGACCACGGTCGCGATGCCGATGTTGCGGACGTCCTCGAAGACGCTGTGGGCGGCGTCGCGCTGCGCGAGGTCGAGCGCCGTCGGCCCGGCCGGCCGGGTGCCCGCGCCCTGGCCCGCGGGGAGCTGGCCCGTCGGGATCTGACCGGTCGGGACCTGGCCAGCCGGGAGCTGCCCGGCGGGTGGGGCGCCGGGCAGCTGACCCGATGACGAGGGGCTGGCGGTGCCGGCGCCGGTGCCGGGCCCAGCCGTCCCGTCGACCGACAGGGGCGCAGGCGACGAGGCGCCGGCCCCGGTCCCGGCCGCGGCGGCAGATCCGCTGGCGGGACCGAGGCGGCGCGCCGCCTCCTGCGCCCGCTGGTCGAGCAGGCGCCCGGACAAGACGACCACCACCAGCACGGCGGCCACCCCGGTGGCCACCACGAGCCCGGCGCTCCACAGGGCCACCCGCTGGCGGAGGTTCAGCTTCACGGGCCGGGCTCGACCATCCGGTAGCCGCGCGTGACCACGGTCTCGATGAGCGGGGGCTCGCCGAGCTTGGCCCGCAGCCGCGACATGATCACCCGCACCGAGGCGGTGAACGGATCGGCCCGGTCGTCCCAGGCCTGCTCGAACAGCGCCTCGGCGCTGACCACCTCGCCGTTGGCCCGCATCAGGACCTCGAGCACGGCGTGCTCGCGCGGGGTCATCATCAGGTGGCGGCCCGACCGCTTCACGGTGATGCGCGCCGGGTCGAGCTCCAGGTCCGCCCAGCGCAGGACCGTCGGCGCCACCTGGACGCCGCGCCGACCGAGCGCCCGCACCCGGGCGAGCAGCTCGGCCAGCTCGAAGGGCTTGGCCAGGTAGTCGTCGGCGCCGAGGTCCAGCCCCTCCACCAGCTCCGCCGTGCTCGAGGCCGCGGTGCACATGATGATGCGGGCCGGGTTGTCCTCAGAGCGCAGCAACCGGCAGAGCAGGTCGCCGTGGAGCCCGGGGAGGTCGCGGTCCAGCACGATCACGTCGTAGGCGGTGGTCCGGGCCTTCTCGAGCCCGTCGATCCCGTCGTAGGCGACGTCGACGGCCATCGCGTGGTTCCGCAGGCCGCGGGCCAGGGTGTCAGCCATCCGCTCCTGGTCTTCGACGATCAGGACCCGCACCGCTCAGCCCGTCGTCTTGTACTGGACGGGCGTGCCCTTGAAGCACCCCACCGTGTAGGGGAACTCGCGGGTGGCGACGTAGTGGTACATCGTCACCAGCTTGCCGTCCCACATCACCGGCGAGGTGGTCCCGTGGCACTCGTCGAGGTCGGCGTTGGTGAGCTCCCGCCCGTCGGCGCCGCGCATGCCGTAGATGCCGAACCCGTCGAGGGCGTAGCCGAGCAGGTTGCTCTGCCCGGTGCCGGGGTCGTCGATGCAGGTCGTGAGCGAGTGGTAGTGGTACACGCCGCTCTGCTGCGGGTGCCCCTCGCAGTGGTCTTGGGCCTCCCACGCCACAGCGTCGCGGCCACCGGCGTCGAACGCATCGAAGAGGACCGAGCCGGTGAGCACGATGCCCACCTCGCCACGGATGCAGCTGGGCTTGGCGGCCACCGTCGGCGTGGCCGGGACCTTCACGTCGAGCACCTGCGACGAGATCGAGTTGGGGTTGCCGTCGTAGGCGTGGACGTCGTCGCTGGGCGAGATCGGGAACTTGCCCGTGGTGTGGTCCGGCAGGTCGTTGCCGGTGAAGGTGCGGTAGCCACCGGAGACGGTGGTCGACAGCTGGGAGGTCCAGCTCACCGAGCCGTCGACCTCGCCCTTCTTCGTGCTGTCCCAGGTGGTGCCGTCGCTGTTGAACCACGGGCCCTTCGCCTGGGCGCCCCCACCGGTGAAGGTGGTCTGGCAGGTGTACAGGTAGCCCTGCTTCGGGGTGGTGGTCCACTTGCCGTCGCCGACGGGGAGGTGCGTCGGGTCGACGGTGTGGGGCGGCGTCGTCGTGGTGGTCGTCGTCGGCGGCTTGGTGGTGGTCGTCGTCGGTGGCTTCGTGGTGGTCGTCGTCGGGGGCTTGGTGGTGGTCGTCGGCGGCTTGGTCGTGGTCGTCGTGGTGGTGGTCGTGCCCTTCGGCTTGCAGGCGATGAGCGCGGCCGAGCCGAGGACCACGACCGCCGTGGCAGCCAGGGCGGCACGCCAGGCACGGCGGGCGGTGCGGGGGTCGAGGGGCATGGGGAGTCCTCCGGGGGGGGTCTGCGGGGCGTGCGGACACCCTGGCGGAGACGGTGTTGCTGCGATGTAAACGGGCGACCCCCAGGTCAGGGACCCGGCAAGGGCGGCCTCAGAGGCCGTCGAGGATCGCCCGCGTGGCGGAGCAGCCGAGCCGCGTGGCCCCCGCGTCGAGCATCGCGAGCGCGGTGGCGGCATCACGGATGCCGCCGGCCGCCTTGACCCCCAGCCTGCCGCCCACGGCGTCGGCCATGAGGGCGACGTGGTGCACGGTGGCCCCGCCGGCGGGGTGCATCCCGGTCGAGGTCTTCACCATGTCGGCACCGGCCGCCACGGCGGCGTGGCACGCGGCCACCACGGCCACGTCGCCCGGCAGCGCGGCGGCCTCGATGATGACCTTGAGGAGCACCGGCGCGGGGGCAGCGTGGCGGACGGCAGCCACCTCGGCCTCCACCTGCAGCCACAACCCCGCCTTGGCCAGGCCGAGGTCGATCACCAGGTCCAGCTCGGTGGCACCTGCCTCCACGGCGAGGCGCGCCTCCTGCGCCTTCACCTCCGGTCGGTGGGCCCCGGACGGGAAGCCCACCACGGCGGCCACGGCCACCGCGGGTGGGAGCGATCCGGCCGGCAGCGGCAGGCGGGACGGGGACACGCACACGGCCCCGACGCCGAGGGTGGCGGCATCGGCCAGGAACATGGCCACCTGGCCGGGCGTGGCGAGCGGGTCGAGGAGGGTGTGATCGATGCGGCGGGCGAGCTCCGCCCGCCCGATCACCACGGCAGCTCGGGCAGCAGGGTCGGGTCCAGGAACGGGCACGCCTCGACGAACGCCCGCCGGTCGACGTCCATCCGCGGCTCGCGGAAGAGGTCCTCGATCTGCTCGACCGTCGTGGCCGGGCCGACCTCGAGGGGCTCGAGCGACCGGCCACCGGCGGACTCCAGGTAGTCCCGGAACTTGAACCCGCCGCCGTAGGCGGCGTCGGAGAACTGGATCCAGGTCGTGGGGATGTCGTAGGCGTCGGCCAGGACGAGGCCGTGCAGCGACCCCGACGCGATGGCCTCGCACTCGGTGACCTGCTGGACCACCTCGTCGAGGCCGGCGCGGATGTCGATCACGCGCACGCCGTCGAACTGGGCGAACCGCTGAGCGGTGGGCAGGTGCGTGTCCCGGAAGTGCGGGATGATGCCGAGCCGGTGGGTCTTCGTCGCGGCCGGCTCCCACCACAGCGGAGCGAGCAGGGCGGGATCGCCGAACAGCTCCGGGCAGTCGACGCCCTCGTCGAGCAGCTTCTGGCGGCTGAGCGGGCCGCGCACGGCGCAGATCTGCGCAGGGCGGGTCTGCAGCGAGGCCGCCGTCTCGACGAAGCCCGAGCCCCACACCACCGCCTTGGGCGTGTCGATCGTGCCGAGCATCGAGCCGATGGTGGTGTACACGGGCTTGCCCGCCAGGTTGAGGACGTCGCGCCGGTTCACCACGCGCTTGCCCGAGAGGCGGTGGGCGATCACCGGGGCCACCGCATCACCCCAGTTCGCGGTGACCGGGCCGCGGTGCACCCAGTCGACGAGCAGCACGTCGTCGTGGCGCGCCGCGTCGAGCGCGGCGAGGAGGTTGGCGGGGGTGAGGCGGCGGGTCTTCAACCGCAGCCCTCGCTTCAACACGTGTCTCAGCCCTCTTGATCTGTGTCGGCGGTGCGCATGGTGGGAGACGGCCCGCTGCACCACCACGCACGACGTGCCCCACCGCGCAGCAACGGACCCGGGCTCACCCTAGGCGGTCCTTGCTGTGCGAAGGGCCATCATCCGTCGCGGCCCGGACCTTCGTCCAGGTCCAGCGCTTCCAGCACCCCGGCGAGCAGCTCCCCGGTGGCGACCGCCGCCGCCGCCCTCGCCCCGTCGAGCGCCGAGAGGTCGGCCACTGGCGCCACGACCTCCACGTAGCACTTGAGCTTCGGCTCCGTGCCGCTCGGCCGGACAGTGAGGCGTGCGCCGTCGAGGACGAGCACCACGACGTCGGCCGATGGCAGGGCGCCGGAGCCCAGCGCCTCGTGGTCGGTGGCCGATGCGTCGAGCAGGTCCACCACCCGGCGGACCTGCCGTCCGGCCAGCACCTCAGGCGGTGCGGCCCGAAGCTGGGCCATGGCCCGCGCCACCTGGGCCAGGCCGTCGATCCCCGCCACCCGCACCGAGCGCTGCTCGGTGTGGTGCAGGCCGTGGGCCAGCGCGAGCCGGGCGAGCACGTCGAGGACCGTTTGCCCGGAGGCGGCGAGGTCGGCCACCGCCTCGGCCAGGAGCAGCGCGGCGGTGATGCCGTCCTTGTCCGGTGCCAGGCCGCCGACGCAGAAGCCGAGCGCCTCTTCGTACCCGAACGCCAGGTGCTCGCGCGGCCCCGGCGCTCGGCCGATCCACTTGAACCCGGTGAGCGTGCGCGCGCACGGCACCCCGGCGTCCGCGGCCATGGCGTCGAGCAGCGACGACGACACGATCGTGGTGGCGAACGTGCCGCCCGGCTCGATCCCCCCGTGGCGGAGGAGGTGGTCGGCCAGGATCGGGCCGATCTCGTCGCCGCGCAGCGCTCGCCACCCGCCGGCCGCACCTGGGTCCGGCACGGCCACGCCGAGCCGGTCGGCATCCGGGTCGTTGGCGAGCAGCACCGAGGCGCCGGACCGGCGTGCCAGGGCGAGGCCGGCATCGAGCGCGCCGGGCTCCTCAGGGTTCGGGAACGCGACCGTCGGGAAGTCCGGGTCTGGGTCCGCCTGCTCGGCGACCACGACCACGTCGTCGAAGCCGGCGGCCGCGAACGCCTGCCGGGCCACCGCCCCACCCACGCCGTGCAGCGGGGTGTAGGCGAGGCGGGCGCGCCGGGCCGCAGGCACGCGCAGCAGCGCCACCGCGTCGGCCACGTACGCATCGACCACGTCCGTACCGAGCCGGACGATGTCGGGGTCCTCGGGACGGGCGTAGGGCACGTCGCAGGCCCGCCCGGACGACGCCATCGCCTCGGCGATCGTCGCATCGACCGGTGCCACGATCTGGCGGCCCGAGCGGTCGTACACCTTGTACCCGTTGTCCGTGGCCGGGTTGTGGCTCGCCGTGACCACCACCCCGGCCGCGGCGCCGAGCCGCAGGACCGTGGCGGGGACCAGCGGGGTCGGCTGCGGGCCCGGGAGGACGAGCGCCCGGATCCCTGCGGCCGCCAGGATCGCCGCCGTGCGCTCGGCGAAGGCCTCCGAGCCGTGGCGAGCATCGCGACCGATCACCACGCCCTGCGCCGCCGCCTCCGGGCCGCCCCCGCGCAGCCAGGCGACGATGCCAGCGGCGGCCAACGTCACGACCGCCAGGTTCATCCGGGCCGGACCTGCGCCGAGCGGGCCCCGGAGGCCGGCCGTCCCGAAGTGCAGCAGGCCGGCGAACCGATCGGCGAGGTCCGCCGCTGCGTCGGCGCTCCCCGCCTCGGCTGCGTCGAGGCGGTCGGCGAGCGCGTTGCGGTCCTCCGCGTCAGGATCGCCGGCGATCCAGGCGGCGACCCGGGCAGCCAGCGCCGGGTCGATGGGGCTCACAGCCGGGCGACGATCGCGCCCAGCAGCGCGCCGAGGTCGTCGGCCGAGGCGGCGGCCACCGCCAGCACGTCGTCGTGGGCGAGGGCATCGCCGCCGAGCCCGGCGGCCAGGTTCGTCACGAGCGACAGGCCCAACAGGTCCGCGCCGGCGTGCGCCGCCGCGATCGCCTCGAGCACGGTGGACATGCCCACCAGGTCAGCGCCGAGGCCCCGAGCCATGGCCACCTCGGCGGGCGTCTCGTACGCGGGCCCGAGGAAGCCGGCGTACACGCCGTCGGCCAACGAGGGGTCCACCTCGCTCGCCACGGCCCGGAGCCGAGGCGACCAGGCCTGGGAGAGGTCGGGGAACCGGGGGCCGAGGCGGTCGTCGTTGGGGCCGAGCAGCGGCGAGGTGCCGGTGAGGTTCAGGTGGTCCCGGACCAGGACGGGCCGGCCCGGCACCAGGCCAGGGGCGACGCCGCCGGCCGCGTTGGTGAGCACGACCGTGGCGCACCCGGCCACGACGGCCGTGCGCACGGCGTGGACGACCACGTTGGGGTGGTGCCCCTCGTAGAGGTGCACGCGCCCGTCGAAGACGAGCAGCCGCCGATCGCCGGCGCGCATCGACCGCACCGTGCTGCCGTGGCCGGCGACGTGGGTGTCGGGCAGGCCGCCCAGCTCGGCCATCGGCAGCTCGTCCACCACCTCGCCGAGGTGGGGCAGGGCGCCCCGCCAGCCCGAGCCGAGGACCACCGCCACGTCGTGGGCGGCGACCCCGCTGTGGCGGGCCAGCGCTGCGGCCGACGCCTCAGCTGCCTCGTAGGGCGAGTGCACCGGGTCCGGGTGGGTCACGCCTGCCAGCCTGCCAGACCACTCGGCCGCAGGCTGCCGCCGCCCCATGGGCGCCGAACGTCAACCGAGGAGGGCGATGGTCTGCGCCAGGCTCATGCCCGGGCGCGGACCGATGTGGCCGATCACCGCCGACGCGGCGATCGACCCGAGGCGCCCGCTCTCGTGGAGGGAGCGGCCGGAGGTGAAGCCGTACAGGAAGCCGGCGGCGTAGAGGTCGCCGGCGCCGGTGGTGTCGACGACCTTCTCGATCGGCTGCGGCTCGACCTCGACCAGCTCGTCGGCGGTGACCACGACCGAGCCGGCGGCGCCGCGGGTGACCGCAGCGATCTCGCAGCTGCCCCGGACCGCAGCGACGCCCTCGTCGAAGGTGGCGACGCCGTAGAGCTTGGTGATCTCGTCCTCGTTGGCGAACAGGAGGTCCACCCCACCCTGCACCAGGTCGAGGAAGTCGTCGCGGTGGCGCTCCACGCAGAAGCTGTCCGAGAGGGTGAGGGCGACCTTGCGGCCAGCGGCGTGGGCGGCATCCGCCGCGATGCGGAAGGCGGCCTTGGCCTCGTCACGGTCGAACAGGTACCCCTCGAGGAACGTCACCGACGCCGACGCGACGAGGTCGAGGTCCAGGTCCGCGGGGCCGAGCGTGGAGGACGCCCCGAGGTAGGTGTTCATGGTCCGCTCGCCGTCGGGGGTCACCACGATCATGCAGCGGCCGGTGGGGTCGCCATCGGTGATCTCCGAGCCCTCGAAGTGCACGCCGAGGGCGTTGAGGTCGTGCTCGAAGGTCTTGCCGAGCACATCGCCCTTGACCCGACCGATGTAGGCGGCCCGGCCGCCGAACGACGCGACGCCGGCGAGCGTGTTGGCCGCCGAGCCACCGGACATCTCGGTCTTCTCGCCCATGGCGGCGTAGAGCTCCTCGGCCCGATCGGTCTCGATCAGCGTCATGGAGCCCTTCACCAGCGACATGCGCTCGATGAAGGCGTCATCCTCCGTGCTCAGCACGTCCACGAGGGCGTTGCCGATGCCGAGGACGTCGAAGGTGGCGGTCTGGTCCGATGCGGTGCTCACAAGCGGGCAACCCTAGGGGACCAGCGCGGATGGCAGCAGGTAGCGTCGACCCCATGACCCCCACCACCCGGGCCCGCGCCTCCGGCGCGGTCGCCGCCATCGCCCTCGCCACCACGCTCGCCGCCTGCGGCGCGAGCGGGGGCGAGAAGGCGTCCACCAAGGACGCCTCCACCACCACGACCACCGAGGCCGCCACCACCAGCACCACCGCGGAGGCGACCACCACCACGGCGGCGCAGACCACGACCACGCTCAGCGACGAGGGCGTCGACACCGAGACCAGCGAGCTCGACACGCTCCCCGACGGCGACCACTACGGCTACATGGCCGGCCACGAGATGGGGAAGGTCGAGGGCCAGGACGTCGAGGTCATCATCTGGGACGAGGTCGAGTTCCTCACCGGCGACGCCGCCGTGCAGGCCGCCCACGAGGACGGCGCCATCCCCGCGGACCAGGACTACGTCGAGAACGACTACTACATCCGGAACAACAACCAGAAGGTCCGCCGCCTGGCCGTCGTGCCGGACGCCTCGGTCACCACGTTGGCATCCGACGGCAGCACCGACAACGTGCCCTCCAGCGTGAGCGAGGTCTGGAAGCAGCCGCACCTGTTCAAGATCAACGTGGGCAACGTGCGGGGGATCACCACGGTCTCCAGCATCGACGCCGTCTGGCTGCCCTAGCGATGGGGCTGCGAGACCACGGGCGCCTCCCCACCGAAGTCGTCCCCTCCCACTACGAGCTCGAGCTCGCCCCCGACCTCGAGGCGGCCACCTTCACCGGCACCGAGGTCGTGACCCTCGTCGTCACGGAGCCCGTCGCCGAGCTGATCCTCCACGCCCTCGACCTGGACATCCACGAGGCATGGGTGGAACGCGACGGCCACCGAGTGGACGCCGTCGCCACGTTCGACCGTGCGACCGAGACCGTGACCCTGGACCTGGGGCGCACGATCGAGCCAGGGCCGTGGGCGTTGCACGCCAGCTTCACCGGCGAGCTGAACGACAAGCTCGTCGGCTTCTACCGATCGACCTTCACCGACGACGACGGCGCCACCCGCACCCTGGCCTGCACCCAGTTCGAGTCCACGCACGCCCGCCGGGCCTTCCCGTGCTGGGACGAGCCGGCCTTCAAGGCGACCTTCGCCGTGCGCCTGGTCGTCGACGACGGGCTGTTCGCCGTCTCCAACGCCATGGAGACCGCCGTCGACCCTCTGCCGGACGGCCGCAAGCGGGTGCACTTCGCCCCCACCATGCACATGTCCACCTACCTGGTGGCGTTCGTGATCGGTCCGCTGGAGGCCAGCGAGGTGGTCGACGTCGACGGGGTGCCGCTGCGGGTCATCGCCCCGCCCGGCAAGGCGGACCTCACGCCGTTCGCCCTCGAGATCGGTGCGTTCTCCCTGCGGTTCCTGGCCGACTGGTACGCGATCCCCTACCCCGGCGACAAGCTCGACCTCATCGCCATCCCGGACTTCGCGTTCGGGGCCATGGAGAACCTCGGGTGCGTGACCTTCCGGGAGACCGCCCTGCTGCTCGACGAGGCCCGCTCCACCCAGGGCGAGCTCCAACGGGTGGCCGACGTCGTCGCCCACGAGATCGCCCACATGTGGTTCGGCGACCTCGTCACCATGGGCTGGTGGAACGGCATCTGGCTGAACGAGGCGTTCGCCACCTTCATGGAGATGCTCACCACCGATGCCTTCCGCCCCGAGTGGAAGCGCTGGGTGGACTTCGGGCTGGCGCGGTCGGCCGCGTTCGACACGGACAGCCTCACCACCACCCGCCCCATCGAGTACGAGGTGCGCACGGCCGCCGAGGCCGAGGGCATGTTCGACGTCCTCACCTACGAGAAGGGCGCCTCGGTGGTCCGGATGCTCCAGCAGTACCTGGGCGAGGACCGGTTCCAGGCCGGGATCCGCCAGTACCTGGCCACCCACCAGTACGCCAACACCGAGACCACAGACCTGTGGGATGCCATCGAGGCGGCCACCGGCGAGCCGGTCCGCCAGATGATGGACTCCTGGATCTACCGGGCCGGCCACCCGGTGGTCAGCATCGCCCGGTCCGCCGACGGCCGCACGCTCGAGCTGGCCCAGGACCGGTTCTCGTTCGCGCCGGACCCGGCGTCGGGTGCCACCCTGCCGCCGGCCGAGGTGCGGTCCGTGCCGGTGGTCCTGCGCGTCGGCAACGACCAGGGCACCGAGCTGCACCGGGTGCTGCTCGACGCCGAGCGGGCCGAGGTGCCGCTCGACCGTGCCCCGACCTGGATCGTCGGCAACCACGAGGGCAACGGCTTCTACCGGGTCGAGCTCTCGGACCAGGAGCTGGCGACGGTGGCCGCCGCCGCCCCGACCTCGCTCTCGCCGCTCGAGCGCTACGGCCTGGTCGAAGACGAGTGGGCCCTCCTGCTCGCCGGTCGCGGCTCGGTGGCGCGCTTGCTCGGCCTGGTCCGCAGCCTCGGG
The DNA here is from genome assembly GCA_046331115.1 of Acidimicrobiales bacterium. Taxonomy (GTDB): domain Bacteria; phylum Actinomycetota; class Acidimicrobiia; order Acidimicrobiales; family Iamiaceae; genus Aquihabitans. The sequence continues at coordinate 9,198 of JAXLRJ010000018.1, read as the reverse complement.
GCCGACGAGGACCTCTCCGTGTGGCAGCGGGTCGTCGGCGCGCTGGGCGGCCTGCACCGCGCCGCCGGCGATGACGCCCGCCCGGCCCTGGAAGCCTGGGTGCGGGCGCTCGTCGGCCCTGCGCTGGTGCGCCTCGGCGACGCCGCTCGCCCCGGGGAGGACGATCGCACCTCGGCGCTGCGCGCCACCCTGTTCGACGCCCTGGCCCGCCTCGGCGACGACAAGGCCCGCCAGGCCCAGGCCGCCGCCCACTTCGCCGCCCTCGGCGAAGACCCCGCCGCCCTGGACGCGGACCTGGCCGACGCGGTCGTGCGGGTGGTGGCCGCCACCGCGGACCAGGCCACGTGGGACGAGCTGCGCCGGCGCGCCGCGAGCGCTCGCACCGCCCAGGACCGCCTCCGCCACCAGGGCGCGCTGGCCGACGCCGCCGACCCGGAGCGGGTGCTGGCGTTCTGCGCCCTCTGCCTCACCGACGAGGTCCGCAGCCAGGACGCCCTCTTCCTGCTGCGACGGGCGCTGGCCAACCGCCACGCCGCACCCCAGGTGTGGGCGTTCGTCACGGGCCACTGGGACGAGATCACCACCCGGTTCCCGTCCAGCACCGTGCCCCGCCTCGTCGAGGGGATCCGCACCATCGGCGACCCCGGCCTCGCCGCCGCGGTCGCCGCCTTCCTGGATGCCCACCCCGTGGCGCAGGGTGCCACCGTCATCCGCCAGCACCGTGAGCGGATGTGGGTGTCGGTGGCGCTCGCGGCGCGGGTGCGGGGCGAGCTGGGCGACGCCCTGCGGTGATCGTCCATCGCCGGCGCCCCGGCCTGTGGGTGTTCGGGGTGGACCAGCACGCAGCTCAGCTCACCTGGCGGCGGCTCCGCCCCGGGGTGCTGCGGCTCCAGGTGGCCGAGGCCGACGTGCTCGTGCAGGTCGAGGTCGAGGTCGGTGATGGTCCGGGCGCGGTCGTGCTCGAGGGCCTGCCCGCCGGCCGGCTCCTCACGATCGTGGCCGACGGGCCCGCGCTCGGCCACGAGCCGATCCGCCTGCTCGCCCGGACGCTGCCGGCGCTCGAGGGCGAGGAGCTGTGCCGCATCGCCACCATCAGCGACCTGCACCTCGGCACCCGGTCGTTCGGCCACCGGGGCACGATCCGCGAGCAACCGGGCCACGCCGATCCGCACCCGCTGCGCTGCGCCGAGGCCGCGGTCGACGAGGCGCTGGCCTGGGGCGCCGAGCGCCTGGTGGCCAAGGGCGACCTGACCAACCTGGGCGAGCCCGCCCAGTGGCGGGCCTACGCCGGCCTCGTCCACCGCGCCGGCATCCCCGTCGACGCCGTGCCCGGCAACCACGACCACGGGCGCGAGGGCGCGGTCGGCTCGCTGCTGCCCAGGGAGGCGGCCGCCGCGTTCGGGCTGTCGATCGCCACGCCCCTGCTGGTCCGGGACCTGCCCGGCCTGCGGGTCGTGCTGGCCGACACCACCCGGGAGGCCCGCCACGGCGGCACCCTCGCGCCGGTGGCCGACGACATCGTCGACGCAGCCGCCGACGCGGACCGCGGCGGCGGCGTGCTCGTGGTCCTGCACCACCAGCTGCACCCGCCCGCGGGCCTCGAGGGCTGGCCACCTGGCATCGCCCACGCCGAGGCCGCGGCGTTCCTCGACCGTCTCGGCGCCGCCCACCCGCACGCCCTGGTCACCAGCGGCCACACGCACCGCCACCGTCGCTGGGGGCGGGCCGGGGTCGTGGTCACCCAGGTCGGGGCGACCAAGGACTACCCCGGCGTCTGGGCCGGCTACGTCGTGCACGAGGGCGGCATCCGCCAGATCGTGCGCCGCATCCAAGAGCCCTCGTGCATCGCCTGGACCGACCACACCCGCATCGCGGCCTACGGCCTGTGGGAGCACGCCGCGCCCGGTCGCCTCGACGCCCGGTGCTTCGCCCTCCCCTGGTCCCGCCCCCCCCCTGACCGCCTCACCCCGCCCTGACCGCCCCGCCCTGACCACCCCACCCCACCCCGCCCCGCCACGCCACGCCACGCCACGCCACGCCACGCCACGCCACGCCACGCCACGCTGGTCGATCCCAGCGGAATCTGGTCGATCTTCGACCCACAACGACGAACATCGACCAGAAAGCCCGTGGCCGCCCGCCACGCTGGTCGATCCCAGCGGAAGCTGGTCGATCCTCGACCCACAACGACGAACATCGACCAGAAATCCCGGGAGGGCGGAGGGCAGGGGGCGCGGACCTGGGGGGGGTCAGGCGCCGGGGCGGAGGACCCGGAACGAGAGGGTGCCGGCGGCGTCCTCCACGGTCACGTCGACGGAGCGGCGGCCATCGCGGTCGCGGGCCCGGCACGGGAAGGTGTCGCCGGGCTGCCAGATCCGCCACGGATGGTCGCCGCAGGTCACCTGGAAGGCCCGGCCGAACCGCCGCCGCAGCTCCGCTCGGAGCTGGCGGGCCACCGCCGCGTCGGCGAGCACGGCGTCGAGCGGTCGAACCTGGAGCCGGCCCTTCCCCCCGACCTGGGTGACCGCGAGGCGCACGTCGCCGACCTCGGCGACGCGGGCGGTGCAGCGGAACGACCGGCCCTCGCCGGCGGGCAGCGGCCCCGGGCAAGAGGCCTGGACCACCCGTGGGGCGATCGCCTGGTCCGCCGCGTCTCGCACGACCGACTCCGTGGCGGCGCGGTCGAGGGTGGACGGCGAGGTGCACGCCCCGACCACGGCCACGACCACGCCGAGCACGGCGAGCAGGCCGACGCTCGCTGCGGTCATCCGATGGGCGCCACCTCGCCGGCCGCGTCGCCGGCCATCGGGCCGAAGCTCCAGGCCCGCCGCATCGAGGTCGCCGGGCCCTCGACGACTGGCGAGCGGAGGACCTGCGGCCACCAGCGGCGCCCACCGCGCCCGGGCCGACCCTCGGCCGCTCACACCAACCAGGCCACCAGGCCGATCTGGCCGAGGTGGTAGGTGACCATCACGGCGAGCTGGCCGAAGCGGCGCTGCTCGAGGAAGCGGTTCCAGGCCAACGTCGCGTCGGAGGCGTAGAAGAGCATCGCGCCGGCGATGGCCCAGGCACCGGTCGTGCCGAACGCGCTCACCACCATGGTGGAGATCACGAGCAGGTAGGCGATGACCGGCCCGAGCAGCTCCGGGTGCTCGCCCGAGCGGACCCCGAGCACCACCCGCCGCCCGACGGTGGCGATGGCAACGACGACCACGGCCACGCCGACGGCGGTCCACGCCCAGGACTCGCGGCCGAGCTGCAGGCCCACCACGTAGGCGATGTGGCCGAGCAGGAACGACACGAGCCCGGCGATGAAGAACCGCTCGTCGTCGTCGAACATGAGCAGCACGTCGCCACCGAGCGACAGGACCAGGCCGACCACCATCCAGGTCCGGATGGTCGGGTCGGCGGGCGTGAGGGTGGCGGCGACGCCGATCAGGGCGAGCAGGGTGGCGGGCTTGGCCACGTACCGCACCTGCTGGCGCTTGGTCCACGTGGCCCACCAGTCGACGAAGGCGAAGCCGAACGTGAGGGCGAGCAGCGCCCCAGAGGTCGAGGTCACCGCCGGAGGCTACCCGTGGGGGCCGGCGGCCTCGCCCGACGGCCCGGTCGGGCCCGTGGGGCCGGGGTGGGCGAGCTCGGCGAGGGCGATGGCTGCCAGGCTGAGCGAGTCCGGGCAGAGCTGGCGCCCCTGCATCCAGAGCTCGATCTCGTCGATCGGCACCCGGTCGACCTGCTGGACCTCGCCGTCGGGGAACGTGAACGGGCCGTCGTGGCGGGCCAGGTAGACCCGGCCGAGCACCGAGACGTCGTGGTCGTCGTAGGCGCCACCGCCCAGCTCCTGGAGCCCCGCCGCGACGCCGGCCTCCTCCAGCAGCTCGCGCTGGGCCGCCGCCCCCCAGTCCTCGCCCACGCCGACGACGCCGCCGAACGCCACGTCCCAGCGGCTCGGCCACACGTCCTTCCAGGCCGCCCGCTGGTGCACGACGAGGCGCTCGTGGCCGTCGACCACCACGATGTACGTGCAGCGGTGGCGCAGGCGCCCGGCGCGCATCTCGGCCCGGGTCACGACCCGTTCGACCACGCCTGCCAGGTCGACCACCTCGACCAGCTCGGCGGAGGCGGAGGCGGCCAGGTCCTCGTCGCTCACGGCGCGGGCGGCGCCGAAGGGCGCCCGGGAGGCGCCGCCGCGGCGGCCTCGGCGGCAGCTGCGAGGGCCTCGTCCCACCCGAGCCCCTCGGCGATCTGGGCTCGGTAGCGGATGACCTTGGCCGGCATGTTCATCGTGAGCGCGCCCACGACCCGGCCGTCTCGCCCGTACAGGACGGTGAACCGCCGCGCTTCGATGCTGCCGGCCACCACAGCCTGCTCGTCGTCGGGCCGGACCCGACCGGCCAGCTGGACCTTCCGGTCGTACTGGTCGCTCCAGAAGAACGGTACGGGGGCGAACGGCTCGCCCCGGCCTCCGGCGGCATCGGCGAGCAGGGTGCGGGCCGCATGGGCACCCATGTCGAGGGCGTGCTCCCAGTGCTCGACGCGCATCGGCTCGCCACCGAACAGCGGGTTGGGCCAGCGCGCCACGTCCCCGCACGCGACGACGCCGGGGGCGGCGAGGCAGGTCTCGTCGCACACGACGCCGTCGCCCACCTCCAGGCCGCTGCCCAAGAGCCAGTCGGTGTTCGGGATGACGCCGATGCCCACGACGACGACGTCGGCCTCGACCGTCGAACCGTCACCGAGCCTCACGGTGAGCGGCCCCCCGGCAGCTCCCGGCTCGATGCCATCGACGCCCACGCCGAGGCGCAGGTCGACCCCGTGGTCCCGGTGCAGGTCCGCCACCACCTGCCCCATGTCCGGCCCGAGCACGCGGGCGAGCGGCGCCGGCAGCGGCTCGACCATGGTGACCTCGACCCCCCGCTCCCGGCAGGTGGCCGCCACCTCGGCACCGATGAAGCCGGCGCCGACCACCAGGGCGCGTCGGGCGCCCTGCTCGAGCGCGGCCCGCACGGCCATGGCGTCGTCCAAGGTCCGCAACGCATGCACGCCGGGCAGGCCCTCGGTGCCGGGGATGGGGCGCGGCCGGGCCCCGGTGGCGATCACCAGGCCGTCGAACGGCAGGGAGCGACCATCGGCGAGGGCGACGGTCCGACCGTCGAGGTCCAGCCCGACCGCGGCGATGCCGCGCTCCCACGTGATGTCGAGCGCGTCGTTGCTCCCGGCGGCGAGGGCGATCCGATCGGCGTCCCACTCCCCCGCCAGCACCTGCTTGGACAACGGGGGACGATCGTAGGGGGCGACGGCCTCGTCGCCGACCACGGTCAGCGTGCCCGTGAACCCCTCGGCTCGAAGCGCCTCGGCTGCCCGGAGGCCGGCGAGCGACGCGCCGACCACCACCACCCGCTCGAGCACTGGGAGATCAGCCCTCGATGGTGATGGCCTGCTTGGGGCAGCGCGTCGCCGCCTCCTGCACCTTGGCGCGCAGGCTCTCGTCGGGCTCGTCCTGCAGCACGTACAGGAAGTCGTCGTCGCGCACCTCGAACACCTCGGGCGCGATGCCCATGCACACCGCGTTGCTCTCGCACAGGTCGTAGTCGACCACCACTCGCATGACGCCTCCCAGGTGGAACGTGTTCTCGTCCGCAACCTAGCGCGGGGCCGCGCGGCGTCGTGCGCTGACGGCACCGTCAGAGAAATGCCTCAAGGGGACCTGGGGGCGAGCCGATGGGAGCAATCGGCAGCGCCACCCTCCGGCGCCCACGAACCGCCCCACACGGCCTCGGACCCATTTCTTGGAATGGGCCCTTCAGTCGCGGCCGGGCACGGCCGTAACCATGGCGTGGCCTCCACGCTCGACGCCCGCACGCGCGCTGCGCTGACCTCCGGTCCCGACGCGCCCCGCAGCGCGGAGGAGCTGCTGCCGCTCGACGTCGACCGACCGCTGCTGCCGCCCGATCGGTTCGATCGCATCGTCTACGGCGCCGCCCGGATCGGCGAGGGCATCTGGCGCCGCATCGGCCTGTGGGGCCTCCTCGTCGCCGTCGCCGTCGCGGCCGTCGCCGTGCTCACCTCGCCCGGGATCCACACGCACCCACAGGCGACGCTGGTCGCAGCGCTGGCCGCGGCGTGCTGCGCGGCCGTCGCCTGGCAGGGCCCGACGCGCCAGCAGCAGCTCGGCTGGGCCGCGATCGCCCTTGGCGCGGTGCTCTGGTGCGGCGGCCTCGGCCGGGGGCTCGGCCCGCGTCCCCCTGCGCTGTCCCTCTCCATCGGCGACGGCGCCGCCATCGGGGCGATGGCGTGCTTCTCGCTCGGCATCCTGATCCTTCTCGAGAAGCCCACCCGAGACGCGGCCCGGCTGCGGTTCCTGGCCGAGCTGTTCATGGTCTGCGCCAGCGTGCTGTTCGCCGGCTGGGTCACCGTGCTGCCCGCCGCCTTCGCCGCGGCCGAGGGCCACGCGCTGCGCCAGCAGGCCCTCGTGCTCGCCTTCCCCATCTCCGACGTGCTCCTGCTCGGCGTCGTCGTGTTCGCCTGCGCCAAGCTCCCGCTCCTCGGCCGGTGGAGCGTCGTGCTGCTGCCGGCGGCCGGCGCCATCGCCCTGCTGCCCTCGGCCACCCCTCGGCTCCAGCGCATCGACCTCCCGGTCGACACGGTGGGGCTGGTGGCCGTCCTGGCCTTCGCCGGCATCGCCCTGGCAGCGAGCCGCGCCTGGCGGGCACCACGGCAGGGGGAGGCACCGCCCGTGCCGGAGCGGGCGCAGCTGCTGCTGCTGATCGCCCCCGGCCTCTCCGTGCTGATCGTGGTCGGCACCACGATCCGACAGGTCACCGGACGCCCGGTGGCGGTCGAGCTCACCTGGATCACCATCGCGGTGCTGACCTTCGCGGTGCTCCTGCACGTGTCGGTCACCGTCGAGAACCACCTCCTCGGTCGGGAACTGGCGCTGGCCCGCGACGAGGCGATCCACGCGTCCGTCTTGAAGTCCCACTTCCTGGCCAACGTGTCCCACGAGATCCGCACGCCGATGAACGCGGTGATCGGCCTGACCGGGCTGCTGCTCGACAGCGAGCTCGACGCCGACCAGCGGGACTACGCCGAGGGCGTCGCCACGTCGGCCGAAGGGCTCCTCGGCCTGATCGACAGCCTCCTCGACTTCTCGAAGATCGAGGCGGAGAAGCTGGACCTCGAGGAGATCGACCTCGACCTGACCGACCTCATCGACGAGGTGGCGATGATCGTCGGCGAGCCTGCCCGCCGCAAGGGCATCGAGCTGGTCGCCTACTGCGAGCCGGGGATGGCGACCGGCCGCCGGGGCGATCCGGTGCGGCTCCGCCAGGTGCTGCTCAACCTGGCGAACAACGCCGTGAAGTTCACGCACGAGGGCTCGGTCACGATCCAGGCCGCGCCGCGCGGCACCGACGAGGTGGCGTTCCTGGTGATCGACACGGGCATCGGGATCCCCGAGGAGGAACAGCAGCGCCTCTTCGAGCCGTTCTCGCAGCTCGACGAGAGCACCACCCGCACCTACGGCGGCACCGGGCTCGGGCTCGGGATCGTGCGGGGGCTGGTGGACCTGATGGGTGGGACCGTCGAGATGGCCAGCGAGGTCGGCGTCGGCACGGTGTTCCGCATCACCCTGCCGCTGCCCCAGTCCGCCGCCCCCGCCGACGACCAGGGGCTGCGCGCCCTCGTCGGGCTGCGCGCCCTGGTGGTCGACGACAACGCCGTCAACCGCAGCGTGCTCGCCCACACGATGCACAGCTGGGGGTTCGAGGTCGACCAGGCCGCCTCAGCCGAAGAGGCCCTGCACCGCTACGGCTGGCGGAACGAGGGCGACGACCCGACCTACGCGGTGGCGGTGATCGAACGGCACCTCGACGGGATGGACGGCGTCGAGCTGGCCCGCCACCTCCACGACCAGGCCGCGGCGAACGGCGCCTCGGGCACCGTCACCCTCCTGCTCAGCTCCACCATGGACATCTCGCGGCGCGCCGCGCGGGAGGCCGGGATCGAGTCCGTCCTCATCCGCCCCGTGCGCACCTCCTACCTGCTGCGGCGCATCGTCGACGCCCTCGTGACGACGCCTGCCGCCGCAGCCGACGACCTCCACCCACCCATCCGCTCCCACAGCGAAGGATCCGAACCATGAACCAGCCACGCGTGCTCCTCGTGGAGGACAACAGGTTGAACCAGGTGGTCGCCGCCGGCGCCCTGAAGAAGCTCGGCTACGAGGTCGACATCGTCGAGGACGGCGGCGCCGCCGTCGTCGCCTGCGCCGAGCACCCCTACGACGCCGTCCTGATGGACGTGATGATGCCGGGCGTCGACGGCTACCAGGCCACCGGCTACATCCGCGAGCACGAGGCGCGCCACGGCCTCCCGCCCCTGCCGATCATCGGGGTGAGCGCCCGGGCGATGGCGGGCGATCGGGAGATCGCGATCGAAGCCGGCATGACCGACTACCTCACCAAGCCGCTGCGGACCACGGCGCTCCAGGAGGTCCTCGACCGTTGGATCGACCGCAACGTGGTCGTCAGCGGCTGAGCCCAGCCCCACGGCCACCGAGCGACCCGTCGCGGGCCGCGGACCGCACCGAGCCACCGAGCCACCGAGCGCTCGGGCACCAACGACGAAGGCCTGGTCCGGTGGGACCAGGCCTTCTCCCTGTGGAGGTGAGGGGAATCGAACCCCTGGCCTCCTCGATGCGACCGAGGCGCTCTACCAACTGAGCTACACCCCCGAAACGGGAACCGCACCCTAGCGCGGGCCTGCCTCGTCGGACCCAACCGATCCGAGCGCGATGGGCCATCTGCATCATTTCCGACCAGGGCATCTGCAGAACCCGCAGGTCAGCCACCCACCGTGGGGACATTCGTCACGGACAGAGAGATTGCCTGCTCAAGGAGCACGTGGGAACGGCCGAGGAGATGGCATGTCCCCCCGAACCACCGCCGCAACCCCGAGCCGGCGGACCCTGGCGCTCCTGGTCGTCCTGGCCGCCATGAGCATCCTGACCGGCTGCCTGCGCACGCAGCAGTCGCAGGTCCAGTCCGAGCTCAACGCCGACCGCCGCGCCAACAGCCTGCGCGCCCTGCCCACCCAGGTCGATGCCCAGCGCAAGGCCCAGGCGTGGGCCGAGAAGCTCGCCCGCGAGAACACGCTGTACCACTCGAACCTCCCCGACGGCATCCACGTCAAGTGGTG
>JAXLRJ010000017.1:0-65601 GCA_046331115.1 Acidimicrobiales bacterium | reverse complement strand
GGAGAGCCCGTCGTCGGCGTCATCGAGGGGGCGGCTTGACCGGGCCCTCGCCTCACCTCGAAGAGATCCGGGCGCAGGCTCGAGGATGCCTGCTCGGTGGAGCGATCGGCGACGCGTTGGGTGCGCCCGTCGAGTTCCTCTCCATCGACGAGATCAGAGCTCGGGTCGACCCGCAAGGTGTGCGCGGGTTCTTGCCGGCGTACGGACGCGCGGCCGGAGCGATCACCGATGACACGCAGATGACGCTGTTCACCGCCGAGGCCATGATCCGCGCCCTGGTCCGGGAGAGCCATCGCGGGATCTGCCACCCGCCATCTCATGCGCAGCGGTCCTACTGGAGGTGGCTGACCACCCAGGGCTTCCCGTGGCCCCCGGTCGACCACGTCCCCGATCCCGGCCGGGATGGATGGCTGATCACGGTGGAAGGACTTCACCAGCGGCGCGCCCCCGGCAATAGCTGCATCTCGGCCCTCCAGAGCGGCAAGACCGGGACGATCGAGGAGCCGATCAACCACTCGAAGGGATGCGGGGCGCTCATGCGATCCGCGCCGATCGGATACGCCTCAGCCACCGACCCCTTCGGTCTCGCTGCCGAATGCGCAGCTCTCACCCATGGGCACCCCTCCGGCTACCTCGCCGCAGGATTCCTGGCGACGATGACCTACCGCTTCGTAATGCTCCTCGACTACGGCGGCGTCCACGACGTCGAGGACGCAGTGGACTACGCAACGCGAGCGCTGGTGCGGGTCGACGGCCACGAAGAGGTACTCGCCGCGGTGCGTGCCGGGCGAGACATGGCCGCCCAAGGCCGACCGTCGCCCGAAGACCTCGAACGGCTTGGCGGCGGTTGGGTCGCAGAGGAGGCCCTAGCGATCTCGATCTGCTGCGCACTCTCCGCCAGGGACCTTCTCGACGGCCTGCTGCTGGCGGTCAACCACTCCGGTGATTCCGATTCCACCGGAAGCATCACCGGTAACATCCTCGGCGCCTACCTGGGCGAGTCGGCCCTGCCCCTGCAACTCCTGGAAGACCTGGAGTTGCGCGACGTAATCACCACCGTCGCCGACGATCTCGTCGATGCCTTCCACGGCGAGGGCGTCGGCGATGAGTATGAACCCATCGACGCGCGTGTCGCTCGGTGGATGGAGCGGTACCCGCAGACCTAGAGCCCGGCCTCTGCGAGCTCGTTCAGCAGGCCCGCTCCGGTCTGAACGCGGTCGACGGTATCGACCGCGTTCCCATCGACCTCGGTTTGTGGGATCCGGAGCAGGATTCGGTCGCCGTCGAGCTGTACATCGCTGTGCGACTCGCAGACCGCGGTGAAGGCAGGCTTCAGGTCCTGGCTCGTGGGGGCTCCAATTCGAAGCCCTCTTCTACGCACCGCACTCCTGTTTGGCTTCGTACGAGCCGCAACCAGCGGGGTGCGTCCTCGTACCCCGTGAACCAGGGGTCATCTACGAGGTCACCGATGCCACTCGCTCGCCAGACGGCGAGGAGGATCGGATCGCGATAGAGGCCGTTTCGTTGCTTCGTCCGCAGCATGCAGAGCGAGTAGCCAAGTTTGCCTTCGACCCCGTAGAAGAGCCCGGTCGCTCCCTCTTCTGGCTTCGCCGGGTACTTCACCAGGTAGTACCGCCAGTCGAACTGAGCGGTCGACTCGCGATTCTCGAGCCAGGTGGTGACCATGGCATCCATCTGCTGCACCACCGATTCGCTGTCGCTGCCGGCCAGAGCGTCGAGGAAGGTCGAGAGCACGCTCCGGGTCGGTGTCAGCTCCTTTCGTGATGCAGCGGTGAGGAGGTCCCGCCAGACGGATTCGTGCTTCGAGGAGCCGGTTCCGAACAGCCAGGCCCCGGTTGAGGAGCGCTGGCGCTGGTAGTCACCGGTTGTCAGCAGGGCTCGGGTGACGTGGGGCCAGGTGCTCGGGTGGTGGAGGGCGGCCTCGAACGCGGTGGCACGTGGGCCGATGGTTGCGGGCTCCAGGTCGAAGGCGGACAGGGTGCCGCGCAGTAGCGGTGAGTCCTCGAGGCGACACACGAAGTCCTTGCTCTCGGGGTGTGCGTCCAAGAGGTCCTGCTTGCGGCGCTCGTCCTCGAGCTGGTTGGTGTTGAACCTCTTGACGTGTTCGAGCGTCCCGTCCCCGATGATGGTGGTGACCTCTTCGAGCAGCTGTGGCATGTTCTCGCGACGGACCTCGTTCTCTGATGCGGCGATCGCGTTGCGGAGGGCGCGGATCCGACGCTGGAAGTCGGGTGTTCCCTGAACTTGGTGGAGCAGGACGGCGTAGAGCAGCAAGCTCTGCTGGAGGGTGAACGACCGGTTGCCGCTGGTTGTGCTGTCGAAGATCTCGCAGCAGTCGAGGAGGAGGTTGGTGCTCTTGGGGCCGAAGAGTGTGACCTTGCTGGGGTCGTAGTCGGCCGCACCTGGTGTCGCGAGCTGGAACGTCTCGTCGAATACCTGCTCGACGTGGGCGAGGTCGTCCCAACGGTCGAAGGCCTCGCACAGGAAGTCGAGGTGTTCGGCAGACCGGGGGTTCTCAGGCCCGAAGACCCGCTTGGCTCGGGGGCCCAGCGGGCCGGTCGCGAGACGTCCTTCCTTCCACTCGCACACTTCGGTCAGGTAGTCGAAGTAGCGGAAGAAGCGGTCATCCACGAGGTTGTCCTTGCCGTCTGCTGACCAGAGCAGGTCGGCCCAGGAGCCATCGATCTTCTCGGCGAACTCGCTTGAGCGATCCGAGTGGGCGATGTCCTTCTCGAAGCGGGCCTTGAAGTTCTCGAACGGTGTGAGTAGTCGGCCTCGCGAGTTCATCTTGACGTACAGGTCCTCCTCGGAGCCCATGTCGGCGATCGGCAGGAGGTAGAAGGAGACCGCTGGCGCGTCCGTGGCGGAGAGCCGCGTCCAGGCGGTTTCGGCGGAGAGGTCTGGGTGGCGAGCCCGCCATGTGTCGCCGATGGCGTCGAGAACGACCAGCATCGCTTGGATCGTGGGATCGTTGGCCCAGGGGTGGAGGAACCAGCTCTGGTCGGTGATCCAGTCGCTAGGGGATCTTTTCTCCGCTGGTAGGGGGTTCGAGGCGAGAAGGCGGCAGAAGTGCCTGGCGGCTGGCCTGGTCGCGTAGGAGAAGGCCAACCATGGCGCGTCCGGATCGAGCGTGTCGGCAGCGGACGCGATGTACCAGTGGAGCAGGTGGAGGGTGGTGAGCCGCTGTTGTCCGTCGAGCGGCCGCAGGACGCCTTCGTCGATGGTGCCGTAGACGAAGTCCAGGCTGAGTGGCGGGCCACCGGCCACCGCGTTGAGGAGCGACTGGAGGAACGCGGTCCGGATTTCGGTGGCGCGTGCGTCGGGACGGCCTTGTGCGTAGTCGCGCTGGATCAGCGGGATCTCGATCTCTCGGATCTGTCCGATCCCTGGTGCGTCGTGGTGGAACAGCTGCGTGTAGGAGGTGAGGTAGCCCTTCACTTCGCGCCGTCCTCGTCTCGCAGGTAGGGCTCTAGCGCGTCCACCACGGCGGCGAGGTAGCACTCGCGGTCCGATGCACTCCACAGGTGGAGTTGCTGGCTGTCCGTCGGCGTGTAGTACTTCAAGAACACGTTGCGCGTGCAGATCGGGATGTAGTCGCCCCTGCGATCGAGGTCGAGGATCATCGACCGCTTTACGGCGAAGACCGAGTTGCTCAGAGCGCTGTTGTCTCGTCCGCTCAGTAGCGCCAGGTTGGCGATGGAATCGACCTCATCGTCTGCTGCGCTGCCGGCATCGGAGAGGAGGTGAGGATCTCCAGTTCCAGCTTCCGGAAGTCGGCTTCTGCGACCGGCAGCTTCTCCAGTACCTGGTCGATCCGGTCGAGGGTTGCCTGCTTCGTCGCCGGCGAGATGGCCTCCAACCTGGACAACGTCACGATGCATCCGGAGCCACTCCGCCCACTGCTCAGCCTTGTTGAGGCGCTCAGCATTCTGTGCGTGGATGTGCTCGAGCGACCAGCGACCCTCGGCGTGCTCGTGGAACGAGTAGCGCTCGGTCGAGTGCACGTGTCGCCGAACCGTCTCCACGTTCATCAAGAAGAGCGCCCGTTCTGCCTTGGTGCTCGGGTAGGCGAGCTCACGGAGCCCGGCTTCGCTCAGGTCCAGACGACCCCGGATCAACCCATCGAGTTCCGCTTCGAACGCGGACCGCCGCAGCCCCCGAGCCAACTCGATGAGCGAGGCCAGCGTCGCCGCCCCATCAGCGATCAGGAACCCCGCCTTGTGGAAGACGTCTCGGTCCTCGTGCCAGCCGAGAAGGGTGCCGTGGAGCGAGATCACCCGGTCCCAGAACGCCTGAGGGTCGCTATCGATCTGCGCCTTGAGCGTCTCGAACGTATGGAACAAAGGTGGTTCGGCGCCCTCCGGACGACCGGCCAGCGTGTCGAGGAGCAGGCTGATGTGCGTCGGCTCGCGGTCTGTCCGACCGGTCAGGAATGCCCAGAGCTCGCGGTCGCGCAGGTCGCGCTCGATCGCATCCCATTGGGCTGCGACCTCGTGCGCTCGATCGGTGCTGCCGTCGCGGCTTCGGGTGAGGAGCAGCGCCTTGACCAACTCGGCGTCGGTCAGAGGTATTCGACCGACGTTGAGTCGGGTGAAGAGGTCGATCGCGTCGAGCTCCGGCGGGGCTTCATACCAGATCACCTTCACGCTCTCGAAGAGCGCGTCGTAGAACTTGTTCGCTCGGTACTGGCGCATCGACGGGTCCCGCTCGAACCACTCGGCGATACACCGGTAGGCCCCGAAGATGTAGAAGAAGTCGATGTTCTCCCTGCACCGCTCCTCCGTGGGGTTCCGCAAGAACTCAGCGCTCCCCGGCCGAGTCTCGTACCGGAGCGAGAAGCCCGCCCCCGTGCTTTGCAGACCCTCGAGTTCCATGTACCGGAAGATCAAGAACAAGGTGGTCATGCGCTGCTGACCGTCGACCAACTCCCATTCCTCGCCGGCCTGCTTCAGAACGACAGGTTGCAGGTAGTACGGCCGGTCGCGGTTCTCCCAGATGTCCTCGAGGAGACGCTCGACCTCGACGGGAGTCCAGCGATATCCGCGCTGGTAGGCCCGCACGAAGAACGTTCCCGCGATCTTCCCGACGAGCTGGGGCTCGAGGTTCGCCTCAGATAGTCCAAGCATGTCCACACTGCCCTCGAAGCATGAGCGCAAGGTCCTCAGGCCTTCGCTGGACTACGCATGTTGCCACCTGAGCACGGCGCTGCAGGCGGAGAGCCGCTTTCGTCACGGGTGGCGGTACCGGTAGCGCCAAGCCCGCTGCGACTTGTCCACCTCGATGGTCACCTGGGCGCCGTTGAGGGCGTTCGGGACGTGCTCGCGGATGATTCGGTCGCTGCAGCCCAGCCGTGCCTTGATCTCGGAGTGGGTGAACCACTCGTTCGGCCGTTCCTGGAAGAACCGGCACAGATCCAAGCCAGTCGTGGCTCCCGGGTGCACCGCCAAGTACCGGGCTTCCAAAGGTCCCATCGTGCTCGCCTCCCCCTTCTTCACGTCCGGCGCGACAGTGCCGGCTGTGAACTGGTAGCGCTGAAGCGTGACAGACCGGCGCCGCCCGTGCACGCACGTCGTGGCAGTTGCAGGTGGATCGAGGTGGTGGTGATGGCGCAGCGCAAGACGTTGACCGAGTCCCAGGTGGAGTTGCTGCGGTGGGTCGGCGATGACTGCCCCGATGGCATCTACCAAGGAGTGCACCATCGGATCTCGGTGGCGGCCTTGCACCGACGGGGGCTGGTCGTCGCTTCCGGGCACGGTGACGGGTGGCGGGCGGACATCACCGACGCGGGAGTGGCGTATCTCGCTGAGGTCGATGGGCCTCGGCCGCCGGTGCCTCGACGCCCGAACCTGACCGTGACCGATCAGATGCTCGCCGATGTCGCCGCATCTGGCGGGACCCTGGCGGTGCCGAAGAAGACGTGGGGTCGCGGAGGGGTCGATTGGGAGCGTCGGGTGGCCATGGCGATCGAACACGGGAAGGTCCCCGACGGAATGGAACTGCGGTTCCACCGGCCGGCGGTGACCACGACGAGATCACCCTCACCGCACTCCCCGACGACATGGTGCCCGTGCTCGCCCCGGTGCCGGTACGGGAGCGGGTCGGCCGGTACCACCCGGTCGTGCGTGAGCTGCGGGCGAACCTGACTGGGTGGGATGTGTCGAAGGCGGCGCTGCCTCGAGCATCAACGCTGCTGCACGCGCTCGTGGTCGAGGCCGAAGCTCGTGGCTACGAGGTCGCCCCGGACGGCGAGCACCGGCTCGGGTTCACCACCGATGGCCACACGTCGGTCCTCGCGGTGTCGGAGATCGGGGTCCGTCACCGGTGGGTTCAGCGCCCCGACCGCGATCGGCCCGGCGACCCCTACGGGCTCTACCACTACAAGCAGGTCCAGGTTCGCGACGAGTCGGAAGCATCAGGCCGTCTCGTGTTCCAGTACACCGGCGGCTCCGGGGAACGGCGTCGGGTCACGAAGTGGTCGGATCACCGCAACACCCGCATCGAAGCCGTCCTGCCCCAGATCCTCGCCGAGGTGCCCGTCGCGGCGGCCGAAGCCGCTCATCTCCGCCGTGAAGCCGAACGCCAAGCCGCCGAACGACGCGCCCAGTGGGAACAGGCCATGGCGAAGGCCCGGGACAAGTACCTCGAGTACCTCCGCCGCGAGGAACTCGATCGGCAGCTCAAGCGGTGGGGCCAGGACGAGACCATCCGGAGCTACGCCGCCGCGGTCACCGCAGCCCACCCGGACGACGCCGGTGCGGCGGAGTGGGTTGTCTGGATGCTCGAGCGGGCCGATCAACTCGACCCGATTGCCACCTGTCCCGGGGCTCCTGAGCCACCCGTGAAGATCAGGGCCGAAGATCTCCGCCCGTACCTGAAGGGCTGGAGCCCGCACGGCCCCGACGCCACCTGGTAGCTGGACACCGATCGGCCCGCGGCCCGAAGGCGATCGACACCTCTCCTTCCCGTTGATCGCACCCCTTGGGTTGGTGACCAAGCGCAGGCTCTCGGTTAACCGGCCGAGACCCCTCGGCGAGGACATGCTCGACCGGGTCTTGAGCCCTGTTCTTCCTCCAGATTCTCCCGACGAAGGGCCGCCCCCCACTGTTCCGGAGGACACCCTCGTGGGAAATCACCACTTTCACCGACCACTTGGCCATGGGCCGGCCCGCCCAGCTCGCCGCGAGGTCGTGGTAGCTGCGACGCCGATCCGCCGGCCCGCGAAGAAGCTCCACCGATCCCAGCGCTGGTCCTGTCGCCCCTCCCGTGTCCCCCACGAAGGCGCAACCGACGGCAGGGGTCACCGCCGCCATCTCTGCCCGCCGGATCACGGCCCCGGGTGGTACTGGGCCAGCGACCTCCGAACTTCTTTCCCTTCCAGTCCTGTCCTACCGCACCTGTCTCCTGACGAAGGGCCGCTCAGATCCTTCTGGAGGTTGTTGTGACGGAACATGTGGATAGCGATTCGGGAGGCCGTGAAGGCTTCACGACGCAAGAACTGATCATCTTGGAGTTGGTCGCTGCGGGCGAGTCCCACGAGGTGGCAGGCGCAGCCGTCGGCCGGAGCGCCAAGACGGTCCAGCGACTCCTGCGCCGACCCGAAGCGATGGCCCTGGTACGGACGATCCAGGCCGAGCGCCTCGACCAAGTGGTCGCCGCTCTTGGGCTCGCCACGGTGAAGGCGGCCAAGGTCATCTGCGAGGAGTTGGAGGCGGATCAGTCCGAGGTGAGGCTGCGCGCGGCTGATCTCGCGATGCGCCACTACGACAAGGTGGCGGCATCGGTGCGTCAGCGCGTTGTCATCGATGGGCTGCGGATGCGCATCGATGAACTGCGGGCGCAGCTCGAGGCCGCGCTGGGGGAGGAGTCGGACGATGAAGCGTGACGGTGATGACTTCGCTGAGCTCGGCGGCATGCTCGACGACCTTGAGGCCCAGATCGCCAGTCTCCAGCCGAACGAGGAGTTGGACCGACAGCTCATCCGTGGCCTCCATGCGTGTGACCTCAGCGATGTCGACATCGACCGATTGGCCCGACGCCTTCGCCCCTTCATGCGGGCCCACATCATGCGCGGTGCCTTGTGGCGGGGCTGGTTCGCCGAGAACGGGGGCGAACTTGGCTGGGTGCCCGTGTGGCCCATCGAGGTTGCCGTTGAGGTGTGCGCCTACCCGTCGGGCGATCCCGTGCCCGACAACTTGGTCGGCCTATTGGCTCCGGGGTTGACCATGGACCTCGAGGAGCGGGTCAAGGTCTTCAGGACCCGCGGGATGGCGGAGATCTCCTGGCGGAAGGAGGTCGAGCTTCGCCTCATCCAGGCAGCCATCGACACGCCCGAGTGTCTTGAGACGCGGAAGGAACTAGAGGAGGTTGCCGCCTCTGGCGAGTTGCCCGAAGCGCTCCAGCTTGTTGCATCTGACCGAGAACTGAGCCTGGTGCTGCCCCTGTGGAGCCTCGCCCACCACTACCCGGTCCTCAGCGACGACGAGTCGTTCCCCGAGATCTCCAATGAGTGGTGGCAGCAGCGAGGGCGCCCCTTCCAGGAGTGGACGTAGGTAGACATCGGTGGACATATCCAGCCCAGGTCAGGACGCCACGAACCAAATCCGTTCCGAAATCGTCGAAATCCGTTCCGACGCCGCCATGCTCACCCCACCTGACCTGGTCGGGAGGGGTTTTCTACCGGCCCCACGAGGGCGGGGCCGGAAGAGAACGTGGGAGAAAACCCCGTTGTTGCTCGAGCTCCGGCTGAGTGGAGAATCCTACGACCTGCGATCGGGGCGGCTGAGAGCCGATCCGCGGCCTGGGCGGGTGTTGGATTGGTGTCGGGGCGCGCCGGAGCCGCTTGAGCCGCTGTTGGGAGGCCGTTCAGGCGGCGAGCGGGAGGGGCGGGTCGCCGTGGCGGGCCTGGTGGCGCCAGAGGGCGAGGCTGTTGACGGTGAGTGCGTAGGTCAGCAGGTTGAGGTGCTGGCGGGCGTGCCCGACGGAGTGGGCTCGGCGGAGCCAGAGCGTGTCGTCGAGCGCGCGGTTGATTGACTCGGCGTCGTTGCGGCGTCGGTAGAGCCGCTTGAAGTCGGGGTCGCTCTGGGGGATCTGGCGGATGTTCTCGGTGCGGTTGAACTTCCGCTTCTCGTCCTCAGCGTTGCCGTGGAGCCGGACGGTGATGGTGCCGCCGCCGTAGGCCGTCGGGGAGTCGGTAGTCGTTGTACCAGCGGTATCCGCCCTTGTCGGTGTTGCGATGGGTGCGGACCCGTTCGAGCGCGACGAAGGTGCGCTTGCCGGTGTCAGTGAGCACCGAGATCCCAACGGCCCCGCCCTGGGCGAACAGCGAGATGGTCTGTTCGCCGGTGGGGGTGGTGATGGTGCGGTCTTCGACGTGGGTGGACTTCTCGACGCGCTGACCGTCGCCGCGTCGGGCCTTGCCCTTGGTGTCGGCCTTGGCGGCGGCCACCTTGTTGATCGACAGCCACCCGAGGTCCCGCAGGAGGGTCTGGTGGTGGACGCCGCGCAGGGCGGTGTCGTAGATGACGCCCTGGGCGCCGGGGCAGTGGGGTGCGAGGGCTTCGAAGGTCTCGACGGCGACCTTGGCTTCGCCACCTGCCTTGGGGACCCACTCGACGTCGAGGATGATCCGGCCGTGGACGTCATCGCTGCGGCACGCTGCGATGACCCACTTGGTGCCCCAGGCCGTCTCCCCGGTGCCCTCGAAGTGCAGTCCGGCGTTGGCCTCGGCGCGCAGGGGTCGGAGCTCGCCGGTCTCCTTGTCGAGTTTCGTGTTGCCTGGATGTGCCTTGAAGAGCGGGGTGACGACCTTGCCATCCGCGTGGATCAGCCGGGTCAGGTCGGGCTTGGTCCACGACCCAGGACCCTTGGGGTCGAGGAGTCCGATGCTCTGGGCCTGGGCGGCGGCGGTGCGCCGGTGGATGGTGCGGAGTTCGGCGAGGACCTCGGGGCGGGTGAGCCAGGCGGTGCGCCCGTAGATGTAGTGATGGCGCTTCATCGGCTTCACCGGCACGTGCCGATCAGGGTCGTTGGGGAACCGCTGGTGGATAGTGGTGCGGATGTGGTTCCAGATGATCGGGTGCGCCAGCTCGACCTCGACGCGTCGAGCCGAGCCGTAGACGGAGAGCAGCGCGTCGAACACCACCGACATGAACGTGGGATAGTGGCGAGGCCGACCCCCAGCACTCGGATCCGGCATCGGCACCGCGTCGGCGAGCTCGTAGAGCGCCGGGTTCGCCAACAGCGCGTCGATGCGATCGAAGGTGCTGGTGCCCGGGCGGCGCAGCTCAGCCACCGACACCACCGGGCTCGGTCTTCCAGTTCCAGCCGATGAACGACGCCGCGCTGTCGAGGCTCTTGAGCCCGAGCGCTTCCGCCACGCATTCGATCCGGCCGGTCCGCTCGAGCACCTTCACCCCAGCCCACGCCACGACCGACGACGGCCGAACGTCGGGCTCATCGCCCAGCCCAGCGCGCTGGAGCACTTGGCTGATCGCCGCATTCGCCGACACCAGGCCGCCGAGCCGAGCCGTATCGCCGGAGTAGACGAGCGGGACATCAGGGTCAGCCGCTTGGGGAAGATGCTCGCCGAGCAGTTTGCGCCCCCACTCGGTCAAGCGCGCTGTGCGAGGCGCGCAACGGCCACCGCCTCTGATCGTCACGAGGCCCTGGTCGAGGTCGATGTCGCCGACGCGGACGTTCGGAACCTCACCCGAACGACACGTCGCCTCCGCAAGGGCCCACGTCAACGAGCGCCGAGCACTTGCCAACGACCAGGCCGAAGCCGCCCGACACTCGAGTACCTCATCGTCCGTGAGCGGCCGTGCCCGCATCGATGTCAGGGGCGGAAGGCTGACATCGACCGCGGGGTCCGTGGCCGCGGCACCGATCCGACGAGCACTCCGGAACAACAACCGGACCGCGGAACGTCGCGCCCGCTGCAGGCTCGCCCCAGCCGGGTGCCCATCTGGATCCGCTGCCCCGATGAACGCTCGGACCATCGCCGGGTCCACCTGCTCCAAGTCCGAGACGCCGAACCCCTCGCGGCAGAAGACCTCGAACCGCTCGCCGAGCTGCAGGATCCGCCGCACCTGGGAGTCGGACGTCCAACGCCTGCGCAGGTCCGCCTCGAGCGACTCACGCGCAGCCTCAAACATCGACGCAGTGCGGCTCCTACCATGGCCCATGTCGGCACCTCTCACCAGGTCCGGCCAGGCCCCGGGCT
The DNA here is from genome assembly GCA_046331115.1 of Acidimicrobiales bacterium. Taxonomy (GTDB): domain Bacteria; phylum Actinomycetota; class Acidimicrobiia; order Acidimicrobiales; family Iamiaceae; genus Aquihabitans. The sequence continues at coordinate 54,359 of JAXLRJ010000017.1, read as the reverse complement.
GTTGGCGCAGCGCCGGGGCCACTGCGTTATAGTCTACGCAACGGCCTCCCTTGCGTCAACTACTACGCAGAACCACGCGTGGCCTGATGGGTCATGGGTGTCACTGGGCCCGGTTACCGTCTTGCCATGGGACGGAAGGTCGACCTGGATGATCTTGTTGACGCTTCCGAGATCGCGCGACGGCTGGGAGTGGCGAGGCCTCAGGTCGTCCATGATTGGCGGCGCCGGCATCCCGACTTCCCTGCACCGGTGAAGCGCCTGGCGAATGTCCATATCTGGTTGTGGTCCGACGTCGAGCGGTGGGCAACCAAGACGAATAGAATGCGCTAGGTCGGGACTGCCGCGCGTAGAGGGGACAGTGGGTAGTCAGGCGGCGGTTGCCGTCTGAGGGATCATGATCATCTCGTATTCGATGGGGGTCAATCGGCCGAGGCGGGCTTGGCGGCGTCGGCGGTGGTAGGTGCGTTCGATCCAGGTGACGATCTCGATGCGGAGCTCGTCGCGGGTCGTCCAGCGGGGGTGGCGGTCCAGGACGTTCTTCTGCAGCAGGGCGAAGAACGACTCCATCGCTGCGTTGTCGCCGGCGGAGCCGACCTGGCCCATGGAACCGACGAGGCCGTGGCGGGCCAGGGCCCGGTGCACCTTCCGAGCGCGAAATTGGGCGGGCTCAATCGGTGGTCGCAACACCGGCCTGTTGGAGGGAGCGTAGGTGCTCATCGAAGGCTTCGGCGGGGGTGCGCCAGTTGAGGATCTTGCGGGCCGGTTGTTGATGGTGGCAGCGACGGCCTCGAGCTCTTCAGCGGACCATCGCGAGAGGTCGGTGCCTTTGGGGAAGTACTGGCGCAGCAGACCGTTGGTGTTCTCGTTGGTGCCGCGCTGCCAGGGGCTCTTGGGATCGGCGAAGAACACCGGGATGTTGGTCTCGACGGTGAACGCCGCGTGGGCGGAGAGCTCCTTGCCGCGGTCCCAGGTGAGTGAGCGGCAGAGCTGGTCGGGCAGCGTCGTCATCGTTCGGGCGAGCGCGTGCTTCATGGTGACGGCGCCGTAGCCCGCCAAGGCTGGGCCGTTCTTCTTGCGGGGCTCTTGGCGCCAGCCGGGTTCGCGTGGCAGGTGGATCAGCATCGTGAACCGGGTCGTGCGCTCGACCAGAGTGCCGATGGCCGAGCGTTCTAGGCCGATGACGAGGTCGCCTTCCCAATGGCCGGGGACGGCGCGGTCGTTGGCTTCGGCAGGGCGTTCGCTGATCAACACGTTGTCAGTGACGTGATCCCATGACCGCCTCCCGACCCGAGCTCGCGGGATCCGCAGCGCCCGGCCGGTGCGCAGGCACGCAACCAACTCGCGCTTGAGGGCTCCACGTCCCTCGACGTAGAGGGCCTGGTAGATGGCCTCGTGGCTGATCCGCATGGACTCATCATCGGGGAACTCGAGCGGCAACCGTCGGGCGATCTGCTCAGGGCTCCATGCCTGCACCCAACGCCGGTCTCCCCGATGCGGCTTGTTCTTGCCCTGCCACTTCGGTCCCTCTGGGCCCAGCACCTGGCCCGCAGCGGTGGTGACCCGACCAGACAGCCGTTCCTGGACGTAGTCCCGCAGACGGTCGTTGGTGGCGAGCTTCGCCGCCTTGGGGCGCCTGGCCCGCCGCTCCGCGTGCCACTGAGCGATCGTCGCCTTGTACTCGAGCCGGAACGTCCTCGTCGACGCGTTGCGGCGCAACTCCCGGCTGATCGTCGATGGCGCCCGGCCGGTCCGTCGTGCGATCTCGCGTACGCCGTGGCCCTGAGCTCGATACAGCGCGATGTCTTCTCGCTCCGAGAACGACAGGTAGCGACCCGACAGGGTTGGTGGAAGGCATGGGTTCACGCCGCCAGCGTGGCGGAACCATCGATAGCCAACCGGTGACGACACGCCGGCCGCAGCAGACGCGTCGTCGGTCTTCTCGCCCTTGGCGATCTCCGCCCAGAACGCCACCCGATCCCGCCGCCACGCCACCGTCGGCCGGCCCGGCGAAGGCATCTGCCCTCGATACTGCCGAACCTCTTCCTGCCGGTCCTTCATCGTCGTCATCACCGACACCTCCATCATCGAGGTGTTGCGACGACCAGTTGAGCCCGCCTTGCGATCCTCGGTCCGAGTGGACGATGCAGCCGGCGACCTCGCCGCCTCGGCGGGCGACCGCCATCTCGATCGCAGCGACCACGAGCCGGGCCTTCATGCGGCTGTCGATGGCCCACCCGACGATCCGGTTCGAGTACAGGTCCTTGATCGCGCAGCAGTAGAGCTTGCCCTCGGCCGTCCAGTGCTCGGTGAGGTCCGTGACCCACACGACGTTGGGGGCCTTCGCGGTGAAGTCCCGCCTCACCAGGTCGTCGTGGGCCGGGGCACCGGGCCGCGATCCCTTGCCACGCTTGGGTTTGCCGAAGCGCGACCACCACTGGTTGTCCCGGCAGATCCGCCACACGACCCGGTCCGACACGTCGTGGTCGGCGAGGCGGACCTCATCGGCCAAGAACCGGTACCCGAACTCGGGATCATCTCGATGGGCGTCGAAGATCGCGTTGGCCAGCCACGCCTCGGCCAACTGGCCTTCGGTGACCGGGACCGACAGCCACCGGTAGTACTGCTGGCGACACAGCTTGAGGACCCGGCACGTCACCGTGACGGGAACCCCGTCAGCGGCCAACTCGCGGACGAGCGGGAACATCATTTTCCCGGCAGGTTCGCCTGGGACAGATACGCCGCAGCGCGGCGCAGCACCTCGTTCTCCTGCTCGAGCAGCCGCAGCCGCTTCTTCAATTCGCGGTTCTCGGCGAGCTCGGCGCTGGTCGGGCCCGGCTTGATGCCGTCGTCACGATCAGCTCGGGCCAGCCAGTTCGTCAGACAGGACTCGGTGATCCCGAAGTCCTTCGCGACGTCCTTGATCCGCACGCCGGGCTCACGGCCCCTGGCGACCCGGACCACGTCATCGCGGAACTCCTTCGGATACGGCTTGGGCATGGCGGACATCCTTTCAGCGGTACCTCCCGGCACCACAGCTCAGATGTCACCCCCACGCGCGGCAGTCCCTCGTGGCGACAGGTAGACGACGAGACCTACGAACTGACCTCCCTCGACGATCACGACGGTCAGGCAGGCGTCGTGGGCCCGCAGAATTGGCTATCGGGAATGGGCGTGGCGCCGGAGTTGGGCGTCCTTGTGTCTGGCGATCACGGGGTTCGATCACCTGCGGCATCCCGCAAGGCGCTCACGAGCGGCCCGATATGTCGCTCCGGAATGAACACGCTCACCTGGAGCCGCACACTGCCGGCGAAGTCGAGCGAATGCGCTCCGAGCCCGTGAGGCGTCAGGTGGTACTCCCACCTCGGCGCGCCGAGCGAAGGCGTGATTGACCGGACGAGTGTGTCGGATTCTGCGAGTAGCGGCAGCAGCCGACGGAGATCCTCAACATCATCGAGTGCGACGTAGAACCGCTTCTCCTCGGGGCTGTCTTTCCATGCGCCGCTTGGGGAGGCCGTGTCCTCGCACGAGTACCGCGTGTGAACCCCGTGACGGTTCAGAAGCTCGATGAGTTCCACGAGGGGACGGTCGACGAGGACTTCGCGGCACCCGACCCGTGCGACCGCTTGGTCGTGTTCGGCCCCCGGACCCCACCCGGGGACAGCTTCTGCCGCTCTACCCATGGGCCAGTTGTACGCAGCCCCCATGACACTCATGCCTGGCTATGTCGACTACTCCTCAGGAAGCGCTCGGCCAGGTACCGCCTGGGTGCCCCGCACGAGGTCGGCCGTGTCGCACTCGAGAGCGGAGGCAAGGCGGCAGAGGGTCTCGAGGCTGGCGTTGCGACGGCCGGCCTCGAGGGACGCGTAGTAGCTGCGGTTCACGTGGGCCAGGTTCGCCAGCGCTTCTTGGCTGAGTCCAGTACGGAGACGCTGCTCGCGGACCAGGTCTCCCATGAGTCGTTGGCGCGGCGTGATCGCCTCCCGGTCGGCCATCCGGTCACGATCCGGGCATTCCGCTTTCGAGTCACCCGCGTTTGGGCAACAATGGATGGATGGGAGAGGGCGGGGTGCACAGCGAGAGTGACGGCAAGACGGTCTGGTTCGGCTTGCCGATCTGGGCATGGGTGGCGGCGGGCGTTGTGGTTGTTGCCCTCGTCGTCGTTGCCATCTGGGATGTGGCCCGGACCTCGTCGGGCTCGGATACCGACGACTCGTACGTGGTGGAGCGCGAGGTCAGCTGGCGTGAAGCCCAGCAGTTCTGTCACATCCCTCCGACCGCTGAGCTGCTCGATCGGTACTACGGGCAGTACGGGGACGGCAGCGGCGACGACTTCCATGAGCAGCACTTCACCTGGCAAGACCCGATGTACGGCGTGGTGGACACGAAGATTGGCTTGTACGACGACGGGACGATCAGCACGATCGGCACTCGTTGCCTGGGCGAGTAACGCAGCCCGCGTCCCCGGGTGACACCGAGGAGACCGGTGAACCGCGTCGAGAACGCGCCTAGGACGCGCTCGCCGATTGCGGCTCACGGATCCGGATACCGTGCCCTTCATGGCTGGGAATGGTGATCGGTACCTGTCCTACGACGTCCACGGCAGCGGCATCGAGTCATTGACCGAGGGCTTCGCAAACCTCGCCATGGCGCCGGCACGGCAGCGAGCTGCCAAGGAGATCGTGGGCGAGATCCTCATGCTGAACAGCGCCCAGCGATTCGTCTGGTACCTCCCCCCGGCAACCCCCGAGGTGTGCGCCTACTGGGACGACGCGCCCACGAACCTGCTGTGGATCACCAACGTGGGCGTGCACCTCAAACGCAACGGACCCGTCGCGCCGCTTGCGCGCCCCATCACCTACGAGAAGCAGGACGGCGACTACATCGGCTGGCTGCTGCCGGGCGCCGAGGCCGGGACCGGCGGGGGTGCCCGGCCATCGGAGATCTCCACCGTCTTGTGCCCGGTCACGTCCCTGCGCCAACCCGCCGGCAGCGTGTGCCCCGACTGCGACATCGTGCACAGCTGACTTACCACCCGCCGAATGGGTGATGGCCTAGAAGGGCGAGGTCATCGTCACCTCGCTGCGGGCACGGTGGCCACCGGACGGCCTCTGCCCTGTGCTGCTACGGCGATCGAGGTGAGGTCCGATCCTGTCGAAGTGGCGGCGAGTCCTACCAAGAGATGCCTCGATCCATTTTGAGGCAGGCCCAAGGAGGACCCACATGACGTCTGAAGCCGGGAAGACCATCCCCGATCCCAGCACCGGCACCGACGAGATCATCACTGCTGCGCTCATCCAGGGACTCAGCTATCCAGAAGCCGGGAAGCTTGCGGGCGTCAGCGCGAAGACCGTCCAGCGGCGGATGGCCGACCCCACCTTCGCCGCCCAGGTGACCGCCGGTCGCCTCGAGCGTGCCTCCGACATCACGGCGCGCCTCACCGATCTCAGCTTGAAGGCCGTCGCCGTGTTGGACGAGGCCATGGACGAGGACCAGCCCATGGGCTGCCGGCTCACCGCAGCCGGCGCCTCTCTGCGACACCTGCGGGAGTACCGGATCAACAAGGAGATCGACGACCGTCTCCGCGAGATCGAGGCCATCAAGGAACCCGTCCAAGCCATCATCGACATGTTCGGCACGACATGAACCAGGCCGGAGCGCTCCGCCGCATCGAACAGCTCGAGAAGCTTCTCCAGAGCCCACGCCTCCAGGTCGCCCTCGAGGCTTTCCGTGCCGAAGCTGCGATTCGACGCATCCAGGAGGGCACGGCGACCATCGAGGACTTCGTGACCTACCTCGGGGCCGATCTCGAAAAGGCCCAAGCTGCCCTCGTCCAGGCCGTCATCGACCAAGCGTGGCTCGGCACTGACCTCGTGAGGCTCGGTGCGTGGGACGCCGCCAAGCGCATCCTGGAGCCTGACCCCTCCAGCGGCGACCCCGAGGACGCGTACGACGAGTTGGTGGCGCTGGCCGCCGAACCACCCGTGGTCGACGATCACCCCTTCTTCTCCCCGCCCATCGAGACGGGCTGGTTCCACGCCAACATCGCCCTCGTGTTGTTCGGCGAGGACCACGGAGCCGCCCTACGCCGGCGTGCCGCACCCGCCATCGCCGCTCGACGCGCCGAGCAAGCAGAAGACGGGCTCCAGCGCCGTCTAAAACTCGAGCACGCCATCCAGAGCGGCACCGCTGGATGGGTCGACTTCTACGTGCACTTCCTAGACCAGTTCGACGACGATCAGGCCACCCTCCGAACGCTGGCTGCTGAACGGCGCTGGGCCCGAGAGACCGGCGCAACCCAGCCCGACCCCCGCACCTACATGGACTACGCCGCAGAGATCGCCTCTCATCCCCGTGACGAGGAGCCCGGGTACCACGCCATCGAGATCCTCGACTCTGTGTGCAACATGCGCACCCCGGCAGGCGTCGAAGGCCACGACGAATGGCTCGAAGCGAACAGGTGGCGGCGGGGCCTTGGCGGTGGCTGGGGAGTGAACATCCGTAACCACCTCGCCGACCACTGGCGGGACTACATCGACACAACTGGCCTCGCCCAGGAAGCCCGGTAGCGGACAACCACGGACAAACGCGGACAACGCCCTGACCAGCGGAACCGCGCCAGATCCGTTCCCAAATCGGCGAAATCCGTTCCGAGCCACGGAACCCCACCCGTTTGACCAGGTCAAACGGGGTTTTCTACCGGCCCCACGAGGGCGGGACCGGAAGGCCTCCGGCTGAGTCGGCAATCCTACGGCCTGCGATCGAGGAGGCCGAGAGCCGAGCTCGCGCCTGATCTGGCCGATCCGGCCGCTCGAATGCGTCGGGGCGCGTCGCAGCCGCTCGAGCCGCTGCTCCGGAGGAAGGTCAGGCTGCGAGCGGGAGGTGCCGGTCGCCATGGTCCCGCCGCCGTGCTGCTCCGGCAGCCGAGCCATCGATCCGAAGACTGCCGGGTCGAGGTGGCCGGACGAGGCGATCAGCGCTCGACGGAGGCGACGACGAGGCTGAGGAACGTCCCCAGGTCGAAGGGGCCCGAGTCGATCGTGCCCTTGCCCGGGACCAAGTTGTCCGGCGGGTACTTGGCGAACAGGTTGGGGTCGGCGACCGAGGGCCCCGGATCCTTCACGTAGGTGCCGGTGCGCACGACCACCAGGTCCAGGCTGGGGATGACGCAGATGAACTGTCCGTCGTGGCCGTCGGCGAAGTACAGGTCGTTCGGGACCCCCTCCAGGTCGCCCAGCCACCACATGTAGCCATAGCCGGGGTGCTCGCCCGGCGCGTTCCGGATCGAGTCGTGCACCCACGAGGCCGGCACGACCTGCTTCTCGCCCCACCGCCCGTCGTGCAGGTAGAGCAGCCCGAAGCGGGCATAGGCCCGGGCTGTGGCGTCGAGGCAGCAGTAGCCGAGGGTGTGGCCCTTGGCGTCCTGCCACCAGTCGGCCTTCTCCATTTCGATCGGGTCGAACAGCTTGCGCTTGGCGTACTCGGCGGCCGAGGTGCCGGTGGCCTTGGCGATCACCTCGGACACGAGCATGGCGTCGCCGCTCGAGTACAGCCATCGCGTGCCCGGCTCGACGGCCAGGGGACGGGCTTCCGCGTAGGCAAGCTCGTCGGCGCTGAGGCCCATCTGCACCACGTCCGACGACTCCGCCGAGGACGGGTCGTACTCCTCGTTCCACTGCAGCCCCGACGACATGTGGAGGATCTGCTCGACGGTGATGCCCTCCCGGTCGGTGCCCTTCCACGACGGGAGGTAGGTGGCCATCGGCTCGTCGACGCTCGGGACCTTGCCGTCCGCGATCGCCAGGCCCACGAGGGCGCTCGAGAAGCTCTTGGCGACCGACCAGCTCGCGGTCCACGAGTCCTGGTCCGCGCCAGGGGCGTACCACTCGCCGACGATCGCCCCGTGGCGGACCACCACCACGCCTTGGGTGTGCATGTCATCCTGGAACGCGTAGTCCTGCACCTTGGCGAGCTTCTTGGCGTCCATCCCGTCGACGGCAGGCGCCTCCACCTGCCAGGTGGTGCCCGGGACGCGCGGGTCGATCCCCGCCGGCGACGAGGCCTTGGCCGTGGTGGTCGTGGCCTTGCTGGTGGTCGTGGTCGAGCGGGCGCTCGCGGTGGGACCGGACCCGTCGCTGCAAGCGACCACCCCGCCACCGAGGAGCACCATCACCACCAGCCACCGCACCACGCGTCGCATCCCCACGGCGTGAGTCAACCACGGCCAGCGTGGCCAGGTGTCGGGGACCGCGCCGGTGACGGGCGCCCTTCGCACGGGTAGCGTTGGATCCAAAGGCAGCGGCCGGTGGGGGCAGCGATGGGCAGGCTTTGGGTGGCGGCGGCCGTGACGATGGTGCTGGTCGCCCCGGCGGTGGTCCTGGCGGCGCCGACGCCGGCTGCCGCCGCGACGGTCACCTACGTGGTGAACGACCTCGGGGACGCATCGGACGCCTCGCCGGGCAACGGCGTCTGCGCCACCGCAGGTGCCGTGTGCACCCTGCGCGCCGCCATCGAGGAGGCCAACGCCCGACCGGCGGACGACAACCGCATCGACTTCGGGGTCCAGGGGACGATCAGCACCACGGGGAGCTACGACGACGTCGTCGATCCCGGCCTCGTGATCGACGGGTCGACCGCGCCGGGCTTCGCCGTCGGCGCGCCGTCGGTGACGGTCCTCGGGACGACCACGAGCATCCTCCTCGGCCCGACGGCGCTCACCTTCACGGCGGCGGCCCCCACCGTGCGCGGCCTGCGGTTCGGCAAGTGGCAGCGGGTGATCGACCTGAAGCCCGCAGCGTCGGGAGCCGTCATCGAGGGCAACCAGATGGGCACCGACGGCACCACGTTCAAGGCGAGCCTCGAGATCGGTCGGGGGATCTCCATGGACAGCCCGAGCTCTCGCATCGGCGGGCCTGCTGCGTCCCAGCGCAACCTCATCTCCGGATACCTCGGTCGAGGCATCGACGTGGGCGGCTCCGCCACCGACGCCCTCATCGAAGGGAACCGCATCGGCACCAACGCGGCGGGCACGGCTGCGGTCGCCCACCCCTCGGGCACGACCCAGATCACCATCGACGGGTCCAAGACCATCAACCTGGCCATCGACAACGACTCGCCATCGCTGACGGTGCGCGGCAACCTCATCTCCGGCAACCCCAGCTACGGCATCGGCATCACCAAGAACGGCAACGCCACCGTGGTGGGCAACCTGATCGGCACGGACGTCACCGGCACCTTGCCGCTGCCCAACACGGGGATCTCGGTGGCCGTGCAGCAGGGCGGGCACCTCCAGCTGGGCGGGACCGCACCTGGCGAGGGCAACGTCGTCGCCGCCACGTCCTCGGTCAACGTCGACTACTGGACGTTCGGGACCGGCGTGCTGGTGGAGCAGGGTGCGACGGCCACGATCCAGGGCAACTGGATCGGGACGAACTCGACGGGGGCCGCTGGGCTCGCCAACGCCCGCACCGGGATCAAGGTCGAGGACGACGCCACGGTCGCCACCATCGGGGGGACCGCCGCCGGCGCCGGCAACACGATCGTCGCCAGCAGCATCGGGAGCGGCATCTGGGTCGACCCCGTCGTCGCCACGCAGACCGCCGAGGCCACCATCCAGGGCAACCGCATCGGCACCAACCCGGCCGGCACCGCAGCCGTGGGGACGCCGAGCACCGGGATCGTCGTCAGCTGCGGGGCCAAGGTCGCCATCGGCGGGACCACGGCCGCCGCGGGCAACCTCATCAGCGGCCACGCGAACCGTGGGATCGTGGTCTGCGACTCGCGCAAGGGCAGCACGATCCAGGGGAACCGGGTGGGCACCAACGCGGCCGGGACGGCGGCGATCCCCAACGCCACGGGGCTCGGCTTCTCCTCCGTCCCGTCCACGGGCCTGGGGTCGACCCCGATCGTGATCGGTGGCACCACCGCTGGCGCTGGCAACCAGTTCTCGGGCAACACCGGCTACGGCCTCGCCGTCTACGGCCCGACGGTGGTCCAGGGCAACCTGATCGGCACCGATCCCACCGGCAACGCCGCCCTCCCCAACGGGGACTACGGGATGGACGTCAGCAACGGTGCCTCGGTCGTCGGTGGCACCACGGCGGGCGCTGGCAACCTGATCTCGGGCAACACCCGAGGGGGGATCTCGCTGAGCGGCACCGGGTCGGTGATCCGCGGCAACCGCATCGGCACCAACGCCGCAGGGACCGGCCCGCTCGGCAACGGATTCGCCGGGGTGTTCGTCCAGTCGGTGACCAGTGCCACCATCGGCGGCACGGGCGCCGGGGAGGCGAACGTGATCGCGTTCAACGGCCGTGAGGGCGTGTTCGTCCTGCCCGGCGCGTCAGGCGTGTCCATCCGTGGCAACCGGATCCACACCAACACCCGCCAGGCGATCGAGCTGTACCAGTACGGGCAGATCCAAGGCGGCGGCAACAAGGACCAGGTGCCGCCGACCATGACCGCCACGCTGGGAGCGCAGACGGCGGTGAGCGGGACGATCGTGAGCGATGTTGCCGGATCGGTGCCCATCGATGTCTACGCGTCGAACGCGTGCGGGCCCAAGGGCGCCGGCGAGAGCAAGGAGTGGCTGGGCACGATCACCGTCAACCACCCCGGCGGCGGCGTCGCCACCGCGTTCTCTGGGAACCTGCCGCTCCCGGCGAACGCGGCCAACGACGTCATCACCGCGACGGCCACGGTGGCCGGGAAGGGGACCAGCCAGCACTCGCACTGCCGCAACGTGTCGGACCTCGAGGTGAAGGGCCAGGCCAACGCGACGACCATCCCGATCGGCGAAGAGGTCGGGGTCCTGCTGACCGTCACCAACAAGGGGCCCGCGCCGCTGTCCGGCGTGGTGGTCGACGTGCAGCCCGACGTCGGGTCGACGAGGGCCGCGGACGCCTATTCGGCCGACATCCCTTCGAAGGGGACGATCGACGCCAACACCGACGCGTGGACGATCGGCACCTTGGCCGCCGGGCAGGCCGCCTCGGTCTGCCTGCGCGCGACCCCGGTGCGCTCGGCTTCCTGGTTCCCGGGCATCGAGACCACCTACCTGTTCGCCCATGACGACCCGTACTGGGGCAACGACCTCTGGCAGCAGCAGGTGGACGTCGGCTCGCCCAAGGTGGCCGGCGCCAATGTCTGCGCGCTGCCCACGATCGCGGTGGGCGACGCGCAGCTGGCCCGGCCGACGTCTGGGACGGCGGTGATGACCTTCCCGGTGACGCTCTCTGCCGTCCAGACCCGCGACGTGAAGGTCAGCTACGCGACCCAGAACGGGACGGCCGCGTCGGTCATCGACTACACGGAGACCACCGGGACGCTCACCATCCCGGCCGGCGAGACCACGGGCAAGATCGAGGTGCCCATCGTCGGCAACCAGAGCGACGAGCCGAACAAGGCGTTCACGCTGCTCCTGTCCTCACCGGTGCACGCGACCATCAGCGACGGCACGGCGACGGGGACGATCCAGGCGAACGGCGCCCTCGCCGGGTGCCCGACCGATGCCACGCAGGTCCAGTCGTTCGTCTGCCACCTGTACTGGGACGCGCTGGGTCGGCAGGCCGAGTCAGGTGGCTTCACCTACTGGGTGGGTCGCCTCAACAAGGGCGTGCCCCGCTCGACCATGGTCAAGACCTACCTGTCCCAGCCGGAGTCCCTGCGAGTGCTCGTGGACCGGTCCTACGTCTTCTACCTCGGCCGTCGCGGGACGAAGGCCGAGCTGACGTCCTACGCCGACAAGCTGGCGGCCAAGACCATCACCCCCGAGGCGATCCGCATCCAGCTCCTGGCGTCGGCCGAGTACTACGCGGGCGCTGGTGCCACGAACGCCCTGTGGGTCACCAACGTCTACCGGGACGTCTTCCGGCGCAGCCCAGACGCGGGCGGCCAGGCCTACTGGCTGGGCAAGCTGAACGGCGGCCTCACCCGCTCGGCGGTCGCGAAGGCGATGCTCACCCAGGACGAAGGGCGCCGACGCGTCATCGACGACATCTTCCTGCGCTTCGTGCGCCGCTACCCGCCGATGGCCGAGTCTGCGCCCTACGTGGGCCAGATGAAGGCCGGCCGCACCGAGGCCGACGTCGCCAACGCCGTCGTCGCTTCGGCGGAGTACTTCAACCGGCCGTAGCCCGGGGCGGAGCCGGTGGCGTCCGCCCCGGAGCTGGGCCTAGGCGGTCCAGATGAGGTGGTTCGAGTGCAGGTACCCGTCGAGCACCGCGTAGATCTCGGTGCCGGCGGGCAGCTGGTGGTAGCCGCCCGAGCCCTGCCACGTCTTAGGCGGGACCCCGATCTCCGCACTGGTGTTGAGCGTCCCGACGTAGATGACCCGATCTTGGCCGCCCTGGATGGCGTGGTAGATCACGGAGTGGTTGCCGACCCCGAGCCGGGTGCCGCGGATCTGGATCCCGTAGCAGGCGGTGGGCACGCAGGGCGTGGGGGTGAGGCCGGGCTGCACCTCGCCAGTCTCGGAGATCGTGATCGATGGGGCACCGTCCGCGTCGATCGTGCGGGCCGTGGCCGACGCCGTGGCGCCCTGGGCCCCTTCGCTGTTGATGGCGGCGACCATCAGGGTGTGCTCCTCCGCGTACCCGAACGTGCGGGCGAGCGACGTGCCCGAGTAGTCCGAGTCGATCACGGTCCCGTCGAGCCAGATCCGGTAGCCGTCGATCGGGCGACCGTTCGGGGTGGGTGCGGTCCACGTCCACTCGATCTGCTGGCCAGCGGCGGAGGCCTTCAACGCCGGTGCGCCCTGGGGCCCGAAGGGGATCACCGCGTTGGAGCTGGCGCTCCACGGGCTGCAGCCCACGGCGTTGCAGGCCTGGAGCTGGAACGTGTACGAGGTGCCGTTGGTCAACCCGGTCACCAGCCGATGCCCGGCGACGGTCCCCGCCGAGGTCACAGCGCCCCGGTTGCTGGTGAGCCGGTACTTGGTGATGTTCGACCCGCCGTTGCCGGGCACCACGAAGCTCACGTCCGACTGGGCATCGCCCACCGAGGCGCTCACGCCCGTCGGCGTGCCTGGCACGGTGGCCTTCTCCACCTTGGGCTGGCAGGCGGTCAAGGCCGCGGCGATGGTCGCAGCACCTGCTGCCACCAGGGCGATCGAGCGGACCGATGCGCGAGCGCGCATGCGGTTGGACGTGTGGGCCGTCATGGTTCCCCTCCCCGGCGAGCGTCGCACCGCGCGTGCCCCGCCGCTTCCTGGACGGAACGCTAGACCGCCGAAGTTGCGTTCGCCTGTGGTTGGTGGAGGGCCCCGGACGGTGGCGGTGCCGCCGACGTCCATCTCGCTGGTGAGCCTGCAGGCGGTCCGGAGCCGCTGAGCGGCGCGGGACCTGGCCCAACGGGGCACGGCCGCCGACCTACCAGGGCCCGTAGACCTGGCGGGCCTCCCACATCTGGGCGTAGTTGTTGGTGCCGCCGATGCCGATGCCCGTCATGTCCCCGCCGTGGTTCCCGGGCTTCCTGGCCGCGACGTGGCCCAACGGCTCGAGGTGGTGGGCCCGTTCGTAGGGCTGGCCGGTCACGTCGACGATGAGGCCGACCTCGATCTGCTCCCGGACGTTGTGGATGGCGATCGCCCGGCCGAACGCCGTCATCGTGGGCGACAGCGGGTTGACCCCGTAGCGCTGGTGCTTGCAGTTGTCCACCACCTCGGCGATGGCGGTGGGGAAGATCTCGTGGCCCGGCGCGGCGTAGAGGAACGAGATCGAGCACCCCCACGCGGCGTCCCACTGGCCGGTGCCCCGGAACACCACCAGGCGGGGCGGGTCCGCTGACTGGGCGAAGGGCGCGGCCATGGGCTGCTGCAGCACGCGCGTCCCCACGTCGGCGTACCAGCCGCCCCGCACGTACAGCAGGCAGTACTTGAAGAGGTCGCCCTTGTAGGCGTACGGCTGGAGGCACTCGAACGCCCGCAGCACGTCGGGCTCGAAGTGCTCCTCGACGAAGGCCGCGGCCTGGTCCATGTCCCAGCACGTGTAGGTCCCGGTCGGGAAGGCATCCCGCACCGACTGCATGGCCTCGGCCACGTAGCCAGTCGGCGCCGGCACCCCCGGATCCGTGAACAGGACCTGGTGCACGTCGGGCACCATCGGGACCGGTCCGTGGGGCGCCGCAGGGGATTGTTCCGACCTCACCTTCCTCCAGCGACGCACGTCCGCGAAGCTACCGGGGTGCAGATCCCCCCACCTGCCGACCTCCGCCTCGACCAGGTCCGTTCGGCTGGCTTCCAGGTCGTCCCCGGCGCCTTCGACGCCACCACCGTCGACGATGCCCGCCGCCTCGTGCAGGCGCACGTCGGCCTCATGAAGCGGACGCGCCCCACGCCCTCCTCTCGCCACCTGGCCGGGTTCCACCGCTTCCCCGCCCTCGAGCCGCTGCACCTCGCCCTCACCGCCAACCCGACGGTCCTCCGGTGCATGTCGGAGCTCCTCGGCGGCGAGCTGCGCACGATCGGGCTGAGCGACATCACGATCGACCGCTCCCAGCAGTGGCACAAGGACCTCCTCCGAGGCCCCTACCGCGGCTTCCTCGCCTCCGACGGCGTCTGCGCCGCCAACCACGGCAAGGCCTTCAAGGTGATCATGTACCTGCAGGACTCGGACTCGTTGCAGGTCATCCCGGGCTCGCACCGCCGCGACATCGACCTGTCCGACGACGAGCACGCCATCCCCGGCCCCGCCGACCACGTTGTCTCGGTCCCCGTCCGCCGAGGCGACGCGGTGATCCTCGACCTGTGCACGACCCACCGCGGCACCGACGAGGACGCCTACGCGACCAGCCCGCCGGGGACGCCGGCGCGCATCTTGGTCTCCACCGTCTTCACCCGGGCTCGTTGCGAGTTTGCCGATCAGCTCGAAGCTGGCAACGCCGCCCGCCTCGCCGACTGGTCCCGCCGCCCCATGGAGCCCGCCAGCTCGTCGGTGGCCTGACGGCCACATGGGTCGTGGACCGATCGGCCGAGCCGTCTGGGTCAGCGGCGGATCAGGGAGATGAGGTCCCCTGCCGCCGTGGTGGCGCGGTCGACGACGGCGCTGGCCGCGCCTACCAGCACGTTGGCGGGGGGCTCGTCAGGGGCGTGGGGGTGCGGCCGCGTGGGTGCCGACCGCTTCGCCTCGGCCATGGCTTCGCCCATCTCCTGGAGGTCGTTGCGCCCCAACGCCGCCCGCACCTTCGGGAAGTAGTCCTGCTCCTCCTCGGACACGTGGTGGCGGACGTTCTCGATGAGCACCTTGACCTTCGCCTTGAACCGCTCGTTCGCCGGGTCCATCTTCTCCAGCTCCGAGAGCAGCAGCTTGACGATGTGGTGCTCCTCCAGGCTCTCGAGCGCCACGTCCTCCACCTCGGCGATGGTGGCCCGGGTCACCGGGTAGAAGACCTGCTCCTCGATCGCCGCGTGGACCGACAGCTCCTCGATGATGCGGTCGACCACCTCCCGCTGCTCCTTGTACGCCTTCGGGCCGGCCTTCTCGAACCGCTTGAAGAGCTTCTCCACGGTCTCGTGGTCCTGCTTGAGCATCGTGATCGCGTCCATGCGTTGCCACTACCCAGCCAGTCGATCCGCCCAACCGTTCCCCTCCATGGGGGGGGCCGACCGCGATGCCTCTGGCGGCCTGGCCGCCCCGTCGGCGAAGGATCGCCACGCCCTGCGCCGGTTCGCCCAGAAGCTGGGTGGCACCTCTGTCGTCCGCTGTCGGGGGGGCGCTCGGCTCGGGCGGGGATGCACATCGAGATGGCTGGATGGCGACCAGTTTGATGTGAATCTTCACGGGCGCGCTGGGCCCGGGGGAGTCGGAGCGGGTGGTGCCAGGTGGTCCGTGCTCGAGGGGCCGCGACGAGGCACTGCGGTCGGCGGTGGGCCCGCTGTGGGGCCAGCCTTCGGGGCGGACCTCGGTGACGGCGTGCTCGGCGCCCTGCGACACGGTCTCGTTGATCAGCCGCAGGGTGATGCCCGCGGAGCTCCCGGCGGTGAACGTGCAGTACGAGGACCCGGCCGCGCCCTCGCAGTGGTCGAGGGTCCAGGTCGGTGCGGGGGCACCTTCCTCGCCGTCGCCCTCGAGCCCGAACAGGGCGTTCACCGCGGCCTCGGTGCCCAGGCGGTCAGCGGTCGCCTTGTCGCCGGCCACCCACGCCGCCACCATCGCCTTCGCGTAGGCGTCCGCCGTGGTGGGCAGAGCGCCGGGCGCGGCGGTCGTCGAGGTGGGGGTGGAGGTGGTCGCCGCCGTGGTCGTGGGCCCTGCCGTGGTGGTCGGGGCCGATGTCGTCGCGGCGGTCGTCGTCGTGGTCGAGGCCTCGGCCGTCGTGGCCGTGGTGGTCGTGGTGCTGCTGTCGCTGCCGCCACTGCTGCAGGCACCGAGCACCAGGGCGAGGGCGAGGGTCGCAGCGGCGCCGCTGGTGGCGGCGAGGCGTCGGGGGCGGCGGAGGGCGAGGTCCTGGTCCACGAGCCGACCGTACCGGAGCACGGTGGTGCCTGCGCAGGGACGGCGGAGGGGGGCAAGGGGAGGGCGGTCGCTGGTTGGACCTAGCGAGTCAAAGAATCTGGAGGTCCAATATCTTGACATCAAGAGAAATGGCCGTACGATGCGGATCACGCAACCAAGGGGGAACCACAATGACCACAGTGATCGTGCAGCACGGGGTGACCGACTACGACGTCTGGCGTCCGATCTTCGACGAGCACGGCGCCAACCGGGCCGCCCACGGCGGCACCAGCGCCACCGTGTACCGGGGTGCCGAGGACGCCAACGCCATCACGGTCGTGATGGACTTCCCGACCCTGGCCGACGCCCAGGCGTTCGCCTCGGACCCGTCGCTCAAGGAGGCCATGGGCCGCGCCGGGGTCACCGGCCCGCCGCAGATCTCCTTCGTCGAGGCTGCGAGCTGATCCTGGCCGCGCCACCGACGCCCGGTCGCCGACGCGCCGCTCCCACCAGGGGCGGCGCGTCGGCGCGCCCGGACGGGGCCGTCTCCGAGTCGCTCACCGGTCGCCTTCCCGGGGAGGAGGCGTTCCAGGCCGAGTACCCGGGGTCGGACCTTCGCAGCGCGCAGATCGCGCGTGCCCTCGAGCGCATCGGGGCCCGGGTCGAGCAGGCGATCGCCGGGGTGTGGCGCAAGCACGGCCTCAGCCACGCGGGCGGCAACGCGCTGGCGGTGATCGAGGGCACGGGGGCGCCGATGACGCCAGGCGAGATCGGCGCCGCCATGCACATCACCAGCGGGAGCATCACCTCGCTCGTCGACACCCTGGTCAAGCTGGGGCTCGTCGACCGCTCCCCGCACCCCGAGGACCGGCGCAAGGTCCAGGTCTCGCTGCTCCCCGCCGGCGCCGAGATCCTCGACACCGCTCTGCCAGAGGTCCTGCAGGTGGTGAAGGCCCTCTTCGCCAGCATGCACGTCGACGATCGTCGCCAGCTGCTCGGCCTCCTGGCCGCAGCCGACGAGTCCATCTCCGCCGCGGACCTCACCGATCTCCCGCCAGCCGTGCGGGTGCGCCCGATGCGGGCCTGAGCGGCGGCGCCGACCCGGCACGGGCCGCCCGGTCGGCCGCCCGACCCGTGCCCGACCACGCCCTACCCTTCGGCCGATGGACGACGATCGCACGGCACCCATCGCACCGCTCGAGGTCGCTGCCCTCCCCGACGGCTGGGACGATGCCGCCGACGTGGTCGTGGTCGGCCTCGGTGCTGCTGGCCTGGCGGGCGCCATCGCGGCCGCCGAGGGCGGGGCCGACGTGCTGGCGCTCGACCGCAGCGGCGGCGGTGGGACCTCGGCGAGCGCCGGCGGGATCCTGTACCTGGGCGGCGGCACGGGGACCCAGGTCGCAGCCGGGCTGACCGACACGCCTGAAGAGATGCTGGCGTTCCTCGCCGACGCCCTCGGCCGACCGGCCACCGACGAGCGCCTGGTGGCGTACTGCGCGGGCAGCGTCGAGCACCACGACTGGCTCGTCGCCCACGGGGTCCCCTTCGAGCCGGTGTTCTGGGACGAGCCCGGCATGGAGCCGCCCGGCACCGAAGGCCTCATCTTCAGCGGCGGCGAGGACGCCGCGCCGTACCGGCTCCAGCACCGCCCCGTGCCACGAGGCCACGTCCCGGCCACGCCGAACGCAGCCGGGTGGTTCCTGGTCGAGCGGCTGCGAGCGGCCCTGGACGCCTCGAGTGCTCGGGTCGCGGTGGACCATCGGGTCGAGCGGCTCGTGGTCGACGGCGATCGGGTCGTCGGCGTCACCCTGCGCGCCGACGGCGAGGTGCGCGCCGTGCACGCCCGCAACGGCATCCTGCTCGCCGCCGGTGGCTGGGCCTTCAACGACGACCTGGTCGCCCAGCACGCGCCCGACCTGCTGCGCGTGATGTGGCGGCTCGGCACGGACGCGGACGACGGGTGGTCGCTGCGGTCCTGCCTCGGCCTCGGGGCGGCGACCGAGGGCATGGGCACGATGGAGGTCGCCGTGCCCATCACCCCGCCCAGGGAGGTCGTGCGTGGGGTCGTGGTCAACGGCGACGGCGAGCGGTTCATCAACGAGGACACCTACTTCGGCCACCTCGGCCAGGCGATCCTCGCCCAGCAGGACGGCGTGGCCTGGCTGCTGGTCGACGAGCCCCGCTACGTGGTGAACCGGGTGGGCATGCGCGCCGAGCACGTGTGCGAGACCTGGGAGGAGCTCGCGGCCGAGATCGGGCTGCCACCCGACCGCCTGGCGGCGACCATGGCCGCGTACGACGAGGCGGCGGCGAGGGGCGAAGACCCGGCCTTCGGCAAGGCGCCGGAGTGGCTGGTGCCCCTGGACGAGCCCCCGTTCGGCGCGATCGACCTGCGGGTGGACCGCATCCTCTACGCCGGCTTCCCCCTGGGCGGGCCACCACCGACGCCGCTGGCCGGGTGCTGCGCGCCGACGGCTCCCCGGTCCCCGGCCTGCATGCAGCCGGGCGGTCCGCGGCGCCTGGCCCTCGATCGCTACTGCTCGGGCATCTCGCTCGGCGAGGCACCTTCTTCGGCCGTCGATCCGCCGAGGCCCTCCTCGGCTGACCCCGAGCTGGGTCGGGCGCCCGATCAGGACCGATCGGAGGGAGTGGCCGCTGGCCAGCCGCGGGCGAGCTCGGTGCGGTTGGTGATGCCGAGCTTCCGGTAGATGCTCGCCAGGTGGGTCTTGACCGTCTCCCGGCCCATGAGCAGCTCTTGGGCGATGGCCGGGTTGGAGAGGCCCTCGCTCGCCAGGTCGGCGACGCGCTGCTCGGTGGGCGTCAGGCTCTCGGGGCCGAACGTCGGACGGCGGCGCTCGCCTCGGGCGCGGTGCGCGTACGCCACCGCCTCGTCGATGCCCATCGCCGCGCCAGCGGCTCGGGCCGCATCGAACGCGTCGGCGCCGAGCAGGTCCCTCGTCGCGGCGAGGTCGGCGTCGTAGGCGGTCTGGCGGACCGTGCGATGGACCGCGCCGACGGGGGTGGTGATGGCATCGGCGGCGCCGTGGAGCGTGGCGGCGCGCTCGGGGCTCCCCTCGTCGAGGTGGATCCCGGCGAGCTCCCGAAGGGCGGCAGCAACGTCGAGCGAGCAACCGAGCTCGGCGAACGTGGTCAGCGCGTCGTGGCACCGGTCGCGGGCGGCGGCGTGGCTCCCCAGCTCCCGGTCGATGGCGGCGAGGGCCAGGTGCGCCAGCGCCTCCTGGCGGGGGTGCCCGACGTCGTGGGCCTCGGCGACGAGCGACTCCAGCTGGGCCCGGCCGGCCGCCGGATCGCCGGCCTGCCAGGTGGCGATCGCCCGGACCTCCAGGAACTGGAGGCGGTAGAAGGACATCTCGGTGACGCTCGGGTGGGCGAGCATGGCGTCCGCCTTGCGCTCTGCCTTCGCCCACTCGCCTGCATCGAGGTCGAGGCGCGCCAGGGTGAGCAGGACGAACGGCAGGAAGCGGAGCTCGCCGTCGCGCTCGTAGGCGCGGCCGAGGGACTTCACCGTGCTCCGCCACGCGCTGGCGTTGCCCGTGCACAGGCCGATCGCCGTGTGCACCGCGACGGGGAGGAAGGTGCTGGTGAGGTCGGACACCGGCTCGAAGTGGGCGAGGGCCTCGTCGGCCATGCGCCTGGCCTCGTCGAGGCGACCGAGGTTCGCGGAGGCGTGGGCGGCGACGCCGAGCACGTCGGCCAGCAGCGCCGGGCTCGCCAGCTCCCGGATCGGGCGCTCGATCTCGGCCACCACGTCGAGCGCTCGGCGGTCGTAGCCGGCGAAGGTGGCGGCGACGGCGAGCCCCATGCCGACCCACAGCTCGGTGAACGTGTCGCCCGCCGCTCGGCACTGCGCGGCCGCGCCCTGGAGCTCGTCCCACCCCGACAGCGGGCGGTAGCCCCACCAGCTGAGGCTGGCGTCGGCGGCCATGGCCCGCCCGACCAGCCACGGGTCGCCGAGCTGGGTCGCGGCCTCGAGCCAGGCCGCCTGGGCGGCGTCGAGGCCGGCGATGTCATCGGCCACCTCGCGCTCGTGGGCGAGGTAGCCGAGGGCGAAGGCCCGGTCGCGTTCGTCCAGGTCGTCGAGGATGGCCCGGGTCCGCTCGGCCCACGCGGCGAAGCGCCGCCCGTGGCCTCGCCACGTGAACCAGCGCTGCAACGACCACATGGTGGTGACGAACCGGTGGTGGTCCCCAGACGCGTCCGCCCAGGACAGGGCGGCGTCGAGGTTCTCGGCCTCCACGTCCAGCGCGAGCAGCGCCTCGACCACGCCGGGGCCCTCGAGCCGAGGCGCCAGCCGCTCCGCGAGCGACGCAGCCCAGGCCAGGTGGCGGTCCCGGGCGTCGCGGATCTCGTCGACGTCGACGAGCCGGGAGCCGGCGAAGTGGCGGACCGTCTCCAACATCGAGCAGCGGACGCCACCGCGGTGGTCCGTGGTGGCGATGAGCGACTTGTCGACCAGCCGGACCACCAGGTCGGCGGCCTCGTCGTCGGTGCGCTTGCTGTCGGCGAGCACCTGGGTGGCGGCCAACCGGTCGAAGCCGCCTGCGAACACCGCGAGGCGTCGCAGCGCCTCCTGCTCCGCCGGCGCGAGGAGGTCGTAGCTCCAGGCCACCGATGCCTCGAGCGTCCGCTGCCGGGGGAGCAGGTTGCGCCCGCCGCCAGTGAGGAGGCGGAACCGGTCGTCGAGCTCCGCCTCGATGTCGGGCGCGGACAGCACTCGCATGCGGGCGGCGGCAAGCTCGATCGCCAGGGGGATGCCGTCGAGCCGCTCGCAGATCCGGACGATCGCCGCCAGGTCGGCGCCCGTCGGCGTGAACGCGGGCCGGGCGTGGCGGGCGCGCTCGACGAACAGCGTCGTCGCCTCGCTCTCGGCCCCGGGAACCTGCGGATCGGGCAGGGCGAGCGATGGGATGCGCCAGGTGGATTCGCCATGGAGGCCGAGCGGCTCGCGGCTCGTGGCCAGCAGGTGGAGGGTCGGCACCTGCTCGAGCAGGGTGGCGGCCAGCTCGGCGGCCGCGTCGAGGACGTGCTCGCAGTTGTCCAGCACCACCAGCGCCTCCGCCGCGCCCAGCTGCTCGACGGCCACGTCGAGCGCCGCCCGCCCTGGCCTGGCGCGCAGGCCGAGCGCGCCCACGAGCGCCTCGACGACCTCCTCGTCGCGCCCCACGGGCGCGAGGTCGACGAACCACGCGCCGCCCGGGAAGCGATCGAGGGCGTCGCCGGCGACCGTGATGGCGAGGCGGGTCTTCCCGCACCCGCCGGACCCCGTGAGGGTGACGAGGCGCTGCTGCTCGGTCAGCTCGGCGAGGGCCCGGCGCTGCTCGGCTCGACCGATGAAGCTGGTCAGCGCCGCAGGCAGGTTGTGCGGATGGTCCTCCACCGCGCGCAACGGGGGGAAGCGTCGGTGGGCGCCCCGCCGGTCGAGCTGGAAGACCTGCACCGGCCGGCGCACGTCGCGGAACCGGTGGGAGCCGAGGTCGTGGAGCTCGACGTCGTCGGGCAGCGCGTCGGCCACGAGGTCCGCGGTGGCGCCCGACACGACCGCCTGCCCGCCGTGCGCGGCCGCGAGCAGGCGCCCGCACCGGTTCATGGTCTGGCCCGCGTAGCGCCCGTCCGGGCCGACCTCGACCTCGCCGGTGTGGATCGCGAGCCGGACCTCGATGGGCGCGCCCTCGTCGGCCCGGTCGGCGAGGCCGGCTTGGATGGCCAACGCCGCGGCCACCGCATCGGTGGCCCGCTCGAACGCGAGGACCGTGCTGTCGCCGGCCCCCTGCTCGATGGCCCAGGCGCCGCCGTGGTCCCGCACCGCGCGCTCGATCACCTCGTCGTGGCGCCGCATCTCGGCCGCCATCGACCCCGGATCTGCCTCCCACGCGGCGGTGCTCGACGCCACATCGGTGAACAGGAAGGTCACGATGCCCCGCGGGAGCACCCCGCCTGAAGCGCGCACCGGCCGATCTTCGCAGAGCACGCCGGGGTCGGTCGGCTGGTCATGGGACTCGATCGCCTCGGCAGCACCTGCGTCCCCGTCTTCCACGAGGGCGATGGTGGCGGGGGACCGGGCAGGGGGACATCCCCCAGCGGGGGGATGTCCCGACGGGGTCGGTGCAGGACGCTCACCCCACCCACCACGGAGGAGCACCCATGCGCCACAGCGGACCAACCCCACCCACCCCAGCCTTCCTGGCCCGGCGCGGCCCTCGGGCCCGGGGCCTGGCGGTGGCGCTCGTCGCCTCGGCAGCCCTCGCCTCGTGCAGCAGCGCCGGTGCGTCGTCCGCACCGCCGACGACGGCAGGACCCGCTGCGGGCGCTCCCACCGAGGCACGGCCGAGCGCGGCCTGCCGTGCCGGCGAGCCGCATCCGGCCGCCGCCACCGATGGTCGCCTCTACTCGAGCGGTCACGGCTGGCGGTACACGTTGGAGGTCCCTCCATCGAGCGCCGACGACGCCCGAGGCCTGCTCGTGGTGGTGGGCGACGGGACGGTCCCGCCGTCGGTCACCGACGCCGTCGGCGCCGATGCGGTGGTGCTGCGGGCCCCCACCTCGCCTCAGGGCGTGACCTGGGACGAGGTCGAGGCGCGCCAGCTCTTCCACGACCTCACGGAGGCGGCCGAGCTGAACGCCTGCTTCGACACCGCCAAGGTCCGGTTCGTCGGGGTCGGCGACGCGGCCTCGGTCGACGCGTCGTCCGACGGCTGACGGCTGACGGGCGATCGTCGCCGGGCCGAGCTCAGGCCCGGCAGAGGTAGGTGACGGTCCGGATGCGGCGCTCGGCGAGGTTGGCCACCTGGTTCGCCGCCATCTCCCCGAAGTCGCTCCCGAGGAACACGCCGAAGCTCACGGGCGGCGGGCCCTGCTCGGCGATCCGGGCGGCGACCTGCTGGAACCAGGCCAGGCCCTCCTCCGTCGAGTCGACCTCGTCGAGCAGCTCGAAGCCGGCCCCGGTCAACAGGTCGCGCATCTCGGCCGGCGTCGCCAGATGGCTGAGCGACGGCTCGCGCGCCCACGGCACGGGATAGCGCACCTCGCCGCCCTCGCCCTGGAGCACATCGTAGGCGGCGAAGGTGCCGCCCGGGCGCAGCACGCGCCGCGCCTCGCGGTAGACCGACGCCTTGTCCGGGATGTTCATCACGGCGTGGATCGTGAGCGCGGCATCGAACGAGGCGTCCTCGAGGGGGAGGGCGCAGGCGTCACCGACGCGGAACGTGGTCCGCCCGTCGAGGCCCGTCCAACGGGACATCTCGGTCGCTGCCTCGCAGAACGACGGCGTGAGGTCGATGCCCGTCACCGAGCAGCCAGTGGCCTCCGCCAGCGTCCGAGCCGCGCCACCGAGCCCGCTGCCGATGTCGAGCACCGAGGTGGTGGCATCGAGTCCGAGCGCCTCGGCCAGCTCCAGCGTGGCGGCGCGGCCGCGGATGTGGAACTCGTCCACCGGCGCGAGGTCGGCAGTCGACACCTGCTCGGGCTCGATCCCCGCCGCGCGGAGCGACGCGGCGATCGCCTCGACCAGCGACCCCGACCCGACGTAGTGCGCTTCGACTCCACCACCCATGGTTCTGCTCCGTGCCCTGGCTTCCGACCGTCGTCCCCGCGCGCTCAAGGCATAGCGCAGGTGGCGGCCGCTGACCACCGCCTGACCGGTGGGAGGACGCGAGCGATCTCCGCGACCCGTCCCTTGCCCGGCACGAGGCCCAGCGTCGCCGCCGCGGTCCTCCAGGTCCGCGACGGCCGGGGCCCACGGCAAGGGCCGTCCCCACGACCTAGACGGGCGCCGTGCGCTGCGATGCCGGCTCACCTTGGCAGGCAGGGACCCGTCGAGGCCGTCGGTGGGTCGGCGGGCACCCCGTCGAGGACGGCCCGAACCTCGGCCGGGTGCAGTGCGTAGGCGACGCCCGGCCGGTCGGGCGCGAGGGCGAACGTCATGCCAACGACGTGGCCAGACGGATCGACGAGCGGCGACCCCGAGTCGCCCTTGGCCAGCGACGCCCCAACCACGAGGACTCGCCGACGGACCCGGTCCCCGTCGTAGATGTCGGTGCCGGTCGCGGTGATCTCGTCCGCCACTTCGAACGGTGCAAGGCGGAGGGGTCCGCCGAGCGGGTGGCCGAAGATCGCCCCGACCGTGCCCTCGTCTGGCTCTGCGAACGGAAGCGCACGGGCGATCGACCCTGATGGGTCGAGGATCGCGACGTCCCTCGCCGGGTCGAACGCCACGACCCGAGCCGAGCGCTCCGCGCCGTCGCTCCCTTGGAGCCGCACGGAGCTGCCGCCGGCGACCACGTGAGCGTTGGTGGCTACCAGGTCGCCCGTCGTCACGAAGCCCGAGCCCATCGAGATCTGACCGCAACCTTCGACGACGACCTCGAAGGTCGAGCGTGCGACCAGGGCGGCCGTCGCCGTGTCGAGCCCTGTCGACGGGGGAGGGGGATCGACCGGCGGCGCGGGATCGAAGGAGCGCAGCACCTCGGGGTAGTCCTCTCCCAGGATCCGCCGCAGCGCGTCCGAGGCGTCTGGAGCTTCGGGCAGGTGGCCGTCCAACCAGCGAGCGATCGTCGACCCACGCGCCGCTCGGGCGGGCCACCCCGTGGCGTCCGCCGTGGCTGGCGTCAGGATCCACGCCAGCAGCACCACGGCCAGGATCCCAGCCAGCGCACCTGCGACCTGGTCGGCACGCCGCATCTTGGTGGGCACCTCGAGGCGCAGTCGCTGCCCGACCGCAAGGCCGGCGAACAAGCCGACCATCGACGCGATCGCGACCGTGCCGACGCTGACGACGACCAACTGCTGCTGGTCGAGGCGTTCGCTGACGAGGTCCGCGACGTGGGCGACCGCGAGCGTCCCGAGGACCATCCCCACCACGAGCCCCGCCCAAGAGGAGATCCGCGCGGCGAGGCCGAGCTCGTAGCCCCCGAACGCTGCCGAGATGGCGAAGACGATGATGGCGAGGTCGAGCGCGTTCACAGCACCTCGCCCTCGGCGGCCGGGTCAGGCCCGGGTCGCCCCATCGGTCACGAGCACCGCTGGAACGCCGGGAGGTGGCGGTCTCGCGACACGTCTCGGAGGTTCGTGAAGACCCGGGTCGCCTCGGCGTCTCCGACGACGACGGGCAGCAGCCGTGCGTACAGCTCGATCACCTCTTGCTCGCTGGTCACCGCATCCCGGCACGCCGCTGCACGGCTGGCGGGTGCGCCCGTCGGCGCAGGCTCCTCGGGTGGCAGGTCGACCTGTCGGGCGGCAGCGAGCGATTCGACGGCGGCCACGTGCTGCCGCTCTGCGTCGAGGATGTTCGAGAACGGTGCGATCGGGCCCAGCGCTTCGATCACGGTCGTGTACTGCGCCTGCGCCCGGCGCTCGGATTCGACGGCCTCGATGATCGCATCGTCGACCGCGTCGCCAGCATCGCCGTTCGACGCACCGGTGGTGGTCGGCCCCGAGCTCGGCGCGGTGGCACGGCTCGTGGTGACCTGGTCCGCTGCGCCTCCCGGTGCCGAGCTGGCAGAGGGGCTGCCATCGGTGCCGCAACCCGCGGTGACGAGGGCAGCCAGGAGGACGGTCGTTGCGGCGAACCATCGGGCTCGAGGTCGTGGGCGTACCATCGTCGGCTCCTCGTCGTCGGGTGGTGGCGTCGGAGCGACCACGCCGGTCGTGCGCCCATCCAGCCTTCCCCAAGACCTGGGCTCGCGGAAGGGGCGATGGTCCCGACGTGGCGGCGGCGTCGGCAGGCCCACCCACCAATCAGCGGCTCGGGCACGAGCGAGGACGTTCGGCCCTAGGTGCGGTCGCTCGGCGGGCGTATCGGTTGGGTGAAGGCGCGTCGCGTGCCCGGCTCGAGCCCAGTGGGGCTCGCCTCCCCCGCCTTCGCCGACCTTGACCACGCTCGATGAACCGAGGATCCAATGAAGCGCTCGCACACCCCGCGATGGCGGCCGGTCCTGGTGATCGCCGCCACGCTGCTCCTGAGCACCGGCGCAGCAGCATCGGCCGCCGCATCCGAGCCCCCTGCTGCTGATGGCCAGGTGCCCACCACGGTCGTGTCCGTCGACGACCCAGCAGCGGTCGAACCGGCGCCTGAGGCATCGCCGGCCGTCGATCCGACGGCACCTGAACCAGCGGCCCCGGATGAGGCCGTCCCCACCGAGGTCCCATCGGTGGCGCCGCCTCCCGCCGAGGTCCCTGCGGCCGACCCAGCGCCCGCTGCCGACGAGCCCGGTGCGGGCTCCCGCCCGCAGGGCACCGTCGTCGATCCGGGGCCTGCAACCGACCGGCCCATCGACGAGGGTGCGATGGTGGCGGCGCACGGAGACGGCCCGACCATCACCGTCAACGGACAACCCTTCGAGGGCCAGGGGGACCCCAAGCTCGAGGGGTGCACCATCCAGCTCGCCGTGGCAGGCCTGGCAGAGGGCAGCCACAGCATCGCCGGCGCCATCCGGGCTGGTGAGGAGGGCAAGGTCACGCTCGTCGAGTTCGATGATGCGTTCGACGGCGGCACGTGGTCTCACGCCTGGCCGCTCGACGACCTGGTCGGCGAGCTCGAGCAGAAGCCGAACGGCTATCGGGTGAGCATCTCGTTGGCCATCGACGACGGAGCCACCCTCGACTCGAGGCCGTTCTGGCTCGCGTGCGGGGCGGCCCAGGATGGCAACCCGTTCGTCGTGGTGCTCGACAAGCAGTGGCAAGACGTCGATGGCACCCCGCTGGCGGGCCCGCCGGCGAACCTTCCGGAGGACTGGTCCCTCACCGCATCGAGCAAGCTCGGCACGGCGACCTGCACCTACCCTGCCGGCAGCGACGAGTTGGTCTGCGACTACGACAACAAGGGCTCGCACGAGGGTGCGACCGAGGGCCTCTACGTCCCAGGCGGCGAGAAGCACACCTACACGGTGGCGGAGTCGACGCTGCCGGACGGCTGGTCGATCATCTCCGGGGTCGGCACGTTCGCGCCTCGGGCGGTGTGCCCCAGAGGGGACGACGAGCACGAGGCGAACGCGATCGAGGCCTCGGAGCCCCGGCCCCCATGTGCCCACATCGTGATCGACCGTCGGAACCCGTTGCCGACCACGACGACCACGGTGGCGTCGACCACGACCGCGGCGACGACCACCTCCGACGCACCGGGGAGCGACGTCGAGGGGACGGGCGTGGACGAGGGCACGACGTCCGGGACGATCGTCCGGACCGGCTCGAGCCCTGCCCCGCTCGCCCTGATCGGCCTCGTGCTGGTCGTCGGCGGCGTCGTCGTCCTTGCGGCTCGACGCCGGCTGCTTCGCAACGTCGCCTGACGTCGCGGCGCTTCGGTCCCATGACCTGCCCGTGGGACCGAAGCCTTCCTCCTTCGGGACCTTCGGCCATGGAACGGTTCCGAAGCCGGCGCACACTGCAGTGGAAAGCAACGACCCGTGGAACGAAGCCACGAGCGTCGTGTTCGCCTGAGTGCCGTCGTCGTGTCGATGGCCGCCTCGAGCCCTCGCCTCGCTCGGCTTCTCCCCCTGATGAAGGAGTGGTGCGATGAAGGTTCGAACGAGGAAGTTGCCGCGGCGGACGGCACGAATGGTGTTGGTGGCGTCGGCGGGGTTGGTGGCGACGTCGTTCGCGGGCGTGCCGGCGGGCGCGGCCGATCCGGTCGATCCGGCTGAGGGCGTCACCGAGTGGACGAGCAAGGGGGCGGGGGAGAGCGGTGGACGAGAGCTGCCGTCGGTGAGCGCTGACGGCCGTTGGGAGGCGTTCGTCGGTCGGGGCGAGGGCCAGGGCGTCTGGCTGGCGGATCGACAGGCGAACACCGTGAAGCAGCTGACGAACGGCATGGACTTCAACCCGGCGGTGTCCGACGACGGTCGGTTCGTCGCCTACGTGGTGTACGGGTCGAACCGGTCGGTCAAGCTGATCGAGGTGGCCACCGGTGCCACCAAGACCGTGTCGCTGAGCGACGCGGGCACGTCGGCCAGCGGGCTGAGCGACTTCCCGTCGATCAGTGCGGACGGCCGCTACGTGGCGTTCCAGTCGACGGACAAGGAACTGGACGACGACGTCACCCAGCCGGCTGCCGGCGGTGGCCCGAACCGGGCCTACGTCCGGGACACGCTGCTCGGCGAGACCGAGATGGTCGGCGTCACCAACGGTGGTGAGGCGAGCCAGGGCAGCGCCATCAAGCCGGACATCTCGCCCGACGGGCGCTTCGTGGCGTTCGCGGCGGAGGCGGCGAACCTGCTGCCGCCCGCGCCGGCCGCAGCGGGCACCTCGGCCGAGGAAGAGACCACGGCTGCCCAGCAGGTGTACCTCCGGGACCGCAGCGCCAAGACGACGACGCTGGTCTCCATCGGCACCGACGGGCTCCCCGGCGACGCCATCAGCGCGCCGGTGTTCGGTCCCACGGTGAGCGACGACGGCTCGAAGGTCGCCTTCGAATCGTTGGCCGCCAACCTGGTGGCCGGCGACACCAACCTCGACGTGGACGCGTTCGTCCGGGACATGGGCGCAGCGACGACCACCCGGGTCAGCGTCGACAGCGAGGGCAACCAGGTCGACCTTCCCAACCCGGTCGTCGACCCCGGCACAACGACCACCACGGCCGCGACCGGCGACACCTCGGTGCCCGACCCGATGGTCGGTGGCGCTGCGGTGATCAGCGGCGACGGCACCGTCGTGGCCTTCCAGTCCGAGGCTCCGCTCACGCCCGACGACGTGAACGGCACAGCGGACAACCTGGTGAAGGACGTGTACGCCCGTGACTTCGCGGCCGACACGTTCGAACGGGTCAGCGTCGCCAACCCAGGTGGCACCGATGCGACGGGCACCCGGGTCGATGGCAACACCGGCGAGACGGTGGCCCAGACCAATGGTGCGGATCCATCGATCGACGGCAAGGGCCACTACGTGGCGTTCGGCTCGAACGGGAACCTCACCGGTGACCGGCCGGTCGCCGAAGCGGAGGCCGCCGCCGAACCGGTGGTGAGCACCGAGACCGGCATCTTCACCCGCCTCCGGATGGGCGACGAGGGATGGTTCGTCAAGGCGGCGTACGTCGACCTCCTCGCTCGTGAGGCCGACACCCCCGGCCTCGTGCACTGGGTCGAGAAGCTCTGGTCGACCGGCGATCGCTCGGCGGTCGCACGGTCCCTCACCAGCTCGAGCGAGTACCGGCGCCTGATCGTTCGTGGCGCCTATGCGACGTACCTCGGTCGAGACGCCGACCCCAACGGGCTCGCCTACTGGACCAGCAAGCTGGCATCGGGCACGCCGATCGAGACCGTGGAAGCATCGCTCCTCGGCTCCAACGAGGCGTACCGTCGGGCCGGCTCCACCCCTGAGGGGTACGTGGCCTACGCCTTCGACAAGGTGCTCGACCGGGCACCCGACCCGTCGGGCCTGGACTACTGGGTCGCTCGCCTCGAATCGGGCACGACCCGTACCGGGCTCGCCAGCTCCCTCATCAGGAGCACCGAGTCGGCCCGGCTCCGCACCAGGGCGATCTACGACCAGCTCCTCGACCGTGCACCGAGCACCGCCGAGCTGAACGCTGGGGTCGCCGCGCTCTCGAGGACCACGTCGAAGGTCACCTTGATCCGGAACC
Organism: Acidimicrobiales bacterium; assembly: GCA_046331115.1. Classification (GTDB taxonomy): domain Bacteria; phylum Actinomycetota; class Acidimicrobiia; order Acidimicrobiales; family Iamiaceae; genus Aquihabitans. Next base: position 24,347 of record JAXLRJ010000017.1, on the reverse strand, counting down.
TGGTGTCCTCCGACGAGTACTTCGCCAACGCGGAGGACCACCTCACGGCCTGATCCTCGTCACTCGACGAGGCACGTCGGTGCCACCTGCAATGGAGCGAGGGGGCGGCCCCGGAGGTCGCCCCCTCGCTCGCGCCCGACGTCGCGGCCGGGTCGTGCCCGCGCCCAGGTGGCTCAGAGCCCGAGGCGTGCGCGGGTGGCGGCCAGCTCGGCTGGCGCCAGCACCGACCGGGCCAGGTCGAGCACCTGGGCGAACGCCTCAGGCGGTGCCTCGGCGCGCATCGCGCCCAGCAGCTCGGCGCGGTCATCCGCGTTCATGGCCGGGAGCATGAAGGCCAGGCTGCGGGCCATCTCCTCGGGCGGGATGGAGGCGATGATGCCCGCGTGGATCTCCGCCACGCCCTCGGGGCCGAGGGCGTCGGCGAGCAGCGGCATGATCACCCGCTCCTCCACGAGCTGGTGGCGCAGGTAGGCGCTGGTGAAGCCTGAGAGCTGGAGGTGGAGCAGCTGGAGCTGGCCACGGCGCTGGTGGACCTCGGCGCCCACCAGCAGGTTCGCACCAGACGCGACGACGGCGAACGCCGCCTCCAGCTCGTGGTGCTCGGCCTCGACGCGGGCCGACAGCTCGGCGTCCACCTGGACGAGGGCGGGGTCGACGAAGGCGTCCTCGTGGGCGGCGTGGGTGGCCAGCACCTCGGCCACCGCAGCCACGTGGGCGGCGAGAGCCCCACGTCCGATGTCGTCGAACGGGTCCAACGAGCCGGCGGCGGAGGTGAGGTCGAACAGCTCGGCCCGGATCCCCTTGTGGATGTCGCGGTACAGGTCCGGGGCGAACACGGGGGCAGCGGGCCGTCCGCCGACGGCCACGATGGCGGCCACGTCGCGCAGCTCGATCAGGTCGTCGATGGTGCGGGGTGCAGCGATGGAACTGGTCATGGGTGGGTCCTCCTCGATCGGCCACCCCTCGTGGGTGGCGCTCCGTCGATCGTGAGGGATCGGCGGCCCGTCCGTTCCTGAATCCGCCCTAACGTCGTGCGCAGAGCTTCTTCAAGGAACCTTCAGGAGCGAGGGCAGTGCTCGATCCACAGGCACAGGCGAGGTTCGGGCCGGGCGTCAGCGTCATCGTCGGCGCGGCAGCGAACGATGGCGAACCGTTCGCCACCCGGGCGTTCTCGGTGGTGCCCGTGCGAGGCGACTGGACGCGCGTCCGGGTGGTGGTGGCGGCCGACGACCCCGTGCCGGTGGCGCACCTGGGCGAGGGGGCCAAGGTGGCGATCACGGGTGCCGACGTGGTGACGCTGCGCTCGGTGCAGCTCAAGGGCCGGGTGGCGCTGGCCGAGGCGACCACCGAGGAGGACCTCGACCGTGCCATGCACCATGCCTCGGAGATGGCGCGGCTCATCGAGGAGACCGATGGCACCGATCGGGCCATGGTGATGCGCCTCGTGCCCTTCAGGATGGTGGCGGTGGAGGTGGAGGTGGAGGAGCACTTCGACCAGACGCCCGGGCCGGGTGCCGGCGCCCCGCGGGCGGTGGACCAGTGACCGATCGCGGCGCCAGCGCTGGCGCCGGCTCGGGGCCCGAGGGCAACCTCACGGTGCGCGACATCGCGACCTGCTTCGAGGGAGCAGTGCCGGGGGTGCTGTGCACCGCGGCCGCCGATGGCACCCCAAACGTCACCTACCTGTCCCGCGCCCACCAGGTGGACGAGGAGCGGGTGGCGCTGTCCAACCAGTTCCTGTCCAAGACGGCTCGCAACGTGGCCGTCAACCCTCGGGCCTCGCTCCTGCTCCTCGATCCGTTCACCTACGACCAGTACCGGCTCCAGCTCACCTACGAGCGGACCGAACGACGAGGGCCCACCTTCGAGCGGCTCCGCGCGGACATCGACGCCCTTGCCGAGCTCGAGGGCATGCAGGACGTGTTCCGGCTGCGGGCGGCGGACATCTATCGGGTCACCGCCATCGACCTGGTGCCCGCCGGGCCCCACGGTGCTGTCCCGCCCTCGCTGGCCGCCGCCCTGCCCCGACCCACCCTGGAGGGGTTGGCCGCGCTGACCGCTCGGCTGGCTCGCTGCGTCACGCTCGATGACCTGCTCGATGCGGCGCTCGAGGGCCTCGACGACCTGCTCGGCTACCGCCACACCTACCTGCTGCTCGCCGACGCCGACGGCCAACGGCTGTCCACGTTCGCCAGCCGGGGCTTCGACGGCGAAGCGATCGGCGCCGAGGTCGAGCTTGGCCAAGGGCTGGTGGGTGCGGCCGCCGCCCGGTGCGCGCCGGTTCGGGTCGGCAACCTGCGCCAGGTGGGGAAGTACTCCCGTTCGGTGCGGACGAGCTACGAGGAGGCCGGCGGGGAGGTGGCAGGCCCGGTGGTGGCGCTGCCGGGCCGGCCCGATGCCGAAAGCCTGGTGGCGGTCCCCGCCCAGGCCCGCGGCGAGCTGGTGGGTGTGGTCGTCGCCGAGAGCCCAGTGCAGGTGGCCTTCGGGCCACGCGACGAACAGGTGCTCGGTGTGGTGGCGGCTCTGGTCGCCCAGGCGGTCGAGCACCTTCGGGCGGTCGATGCGGGGGACGGGATCGAGGAGGCTGGCCTCGCGCCCACCCCCGTCGCGCCCCGCCCGCCCATCAGCGACGCGGCCACCACCACGGTGCGGTTCTACGACGTGGACGGCAGCACGTTCGTGGACGGCGAGTACCTGATCCGGGGCGTGGCTGGCCGGATCCTCTGGGCGCTCCTCGGCCACCACCAGCGCGACGGCCGCACGGAGTTCACGAACAAGGAGCTGCGCCTCGACCCGAGCCTGGACCTGCCAGGCTTCAAGGACAACCTCGAGAGCAGGCTCCTGCTGCTGAAGCGGCGGCTCGACGAACGAGGGGCGCCGATCCGGCTGGTCAAGACCGGACGCGGACGCTTCCGCATGGACGTCGACACCACCCTCGACCTCGTGCGGGCCGGGCGGCGCCGACGCTCGACCGCGACCTGCCGCGACAGGGCGGGGACCTTGTGCCGTAGGTCCCTTCCCCATCACGGCCGTCCGCCGGATGATCGCAGGATGGCCATGGCCGTCGATCGCTCGTCCGCCGCGACCACGGCCACGCTCGACGCCAACGAAGCGGTCTCTGTCGGCGGCCTACTGCGCCAGCGACACGATCATCTACCCGATCACCCCGGCGTCGCCGATGTGGCGAGCACGCTGACGAGTGGGCCTCGGCAGGCAGGGCCAACCTGTGGGGCACGGTGCCCGTCGTGGCCCAGATGCAGTCTGAAGGCGGTGCGGCGGGCGCCCTGCACGGAGCGCTCCAGACCGGCGGTCTGGCGACCAGCTTCACGGCATCGCAGGGGCCCTCGCTGATGATCCCGAACCTGTACAAGATCGCCGGCGAGCTGACCCTGTTCTGCCTCCACGTGGCGGCTCGCACCGTGGCCACCCATGCGCTGTCGATCTTCGGTGACCACCTCGACGTGATGGCCGTCCGCCAGACGGGCTTCGCCCTCCCGGCCTCCGGCTCGCCGCAGGAGGCGCAGGACCTGGCGGCCATCGCCCATGCCGCGCACCCTCGATGCGCGGGTGCCCTTCCTGCACTTCTTCGACGGGTTCCGCACCAGCCACGAGATCCAGAAGCTCGAGGTGGTGGGCGACGAGGTCCTGCGGGAGCTGGTCCCCGTCGATGCCGTGGCGCGCCACCGTGCCCGGCGGCTCTCGCCGGAGGCTCCGGTCGTGCGGGGAACCGCGGCCAACCCCGACACCTTCTTCCAGGCGCGAGAGGCCGCCAACCCGTTCCACGACGCCTGCCCGGGCGTGGTGGAACGGGCGATGGACCGGTTCGGCGCGCCTACCCTCGGTCGGCGCTACCGGTTGTTCGACTACGTGGTGCCCCTGGCCGAGCGGGTGGTGGTGATGATGGGCTCGGGCGCAGAGTGCGCCCACGAGACGGTGGAGCGCCTCCAGGCTGCCGGCGAGAAGGTCGGCGTCGTCAAGGTCCGCCTGTACCGGCCGTTCTCCGTCCAGCACCTGATCGAGGCCCTCCCGACCACCGTCGCCTCCGTGGCCGTGCTCGACCGCACGAAGGAGCCGGGCAGCGTTGGCGAGCCCCTCCTGGTGGACGTGACCGCAGCGCTCGTGGGAGGTGGTGGCGTCGGGCCGCCCGCCGCCCTGCCTCGGATCATCGGTGGCCGCTACGGGTTGTCGTCCAAGGCCTTCACCGCGATGGCTCGGCCGTGTTCGCCGAGCTGGCCGCCGGCGAGCCTCGCCGCCGGTTCACGGTGGGCATCCAAGACGATGTCACCGGGCTGTCGCTCCCGCTCGACGACCTCCAGGACGTCGAGGCCGACGACGTGTCGACGGCGGTGTTCTACGGGCTGGGCGCCGACGGCACCGTCAGCTCCAACAAGGCCGCGATCCGCATCATCGGTGACACCACGGACCTGTGGTGCCAGGGCCACTTCGTCTACGACTCGAAGAAGTCCGGCTCCACCACGGTGTCCCACCTGCGGTTCGGGCCCCGTCCCATCCGTTCCACCTACGAGATCCAGCGGGCCGGCTTCGTCGCCGTCCACGACCCCGAGGCGCTGGACCGGCGCGACGTCCTCGACGACGGCGTCGCCACGATCCTGCTCAACAGCCCTGTGCCCGCAGACGAGCTGTGGGATCCGCCTGCCGCGACCGCCGCCCAGCAGGTGATCGTTGACCGCGGCTGTCGCCTGTGGACCATCGACGCTGCCAGGGTGGCCGAGGCCAACGGGCTGGGTCGACGGGTGAACACGATCATGTCGACCTGCTTCTTCGCCTTGGCCGGGGTCCTGCCCGGGCGGAGGCGATCGCCAGGGCGACCGCCGAGGCCACCTGGGGCAAGCGGGGCCCGGAGGTGGTGCGTCGCAACGTGGCGGCCATCGATGCCGCGCTCGACGAGTTGCACGAGGTGCCCGTCGGGGTGGTCGGTTCCTCCCCGTGCGTGTCCCGCCGTCCCGGAGGGAGCGCCGGACTTCGTCCAGCGGGTCACCCGGCTGATGCTGGAGGGGCGTGGGGACCTCCTGCCCGTGAGCGCCTTCCCGCCCGACGGCACCTGGCCCACGGGGACCAGCCGGTTCGAGAAGCGATCGATCGCCGCAGACATCCCGATCTGGGAGCCGGACCTCTGCATCCAGTGCAACCGGTGCTCGATGATCTGCCCCCACGCCGCCATCCGCACCAAGGCCTTCGAGCCCGCAGCCATCGAAGGCGATCCGGCGGGCCTGACCCCCATCCCCGAGGCGCACACCGCGGACCTCGCGGGCCGCTCGTTCCTGGTCCAGGTGTCGCCCGACGATTGCACGGGCTGCACGCCTGCGTCGAGGTCTGCCCGGCGAAGGACCGATCCCAGCCCAAGCGCAAGGCCCTGAACATGGCCCCGGTCAGCGAGCGCCAGGACCGGGGAGCGGGCCAAGTGGGCTGCGTTCGAGCGCATCCCCGACCTGCCCCGCCAGCAGATACCGCTCCTGTCGCGGACCGTGCCGCTGCTGCCGCCGCTGTTCGAGTTCTCCGGCGCGTGCTCGGGCTGTGGCGAGACGCCCTACCTGCGGTTGCTCACCCAGCTGTTCGGCGACCGGCTGGTGGTGGCCAACGCCACGGGCTGCTCGTCGATCTACGGGGGCAACCTGCCGACCACCCCGTGGACCGTCGATGCCGACGGTCGAGGCCCGGCGTGGAGCAACTCGCTGTTCGAGGACAACGCCGAGTTCGGCTTCGGCATGCGGCTCGGGATCGACGCGCTCGCGGCTCGAGCTCGCCTGCTCCTGCATCGCCTCGCGACCTCGTCGCTGGCGCTGCTCGCCGAGCTCGACGGACCTGCGAGTCGACGCGCTCTTCGGTGGCGGCTCGTCGCGACGCGGTGGCGTCGCTGCGCGAGCAGCTCGCCGGGATCGACCATCCCGATGCGGTCGAGCCGGGCCAGCTGGCGGACAGCCCGGTGCCACGCTCGCTGTGGATCGTGGGCGGCGACGGTTGGGCGTACGACATCGGCTTCGGTGGCCTGGACCACGTCCTGTCGTCCCACGCGGACGTCAACCTCCTGGTGCTCGACACTGAGGGCTACTCGAACACGGAGGCCAGGCATCGAAGGCCACGCCGATCGGGGCGGTCGCCAAGTTCGCCTGCGGCAAGGCCTCCGGAAGAAGGACCTCGGGCTGCTCGCCATGACCTACGGCCACGTGTACGGCCAGCATCGGCTTCGGTGGCCAACCCGCACCAGGCCGCCAAGGCGCTGCAAGAGGCCGAAGCCCATCCGCCTGTCGCTGGTCATCGCCCACTGCCCGTGCATCGCCCACGGGTACGACCTGGCCCACTCGCCCCAGCAGCAGCGCCGCGCGATCGACGCGGGAGCCTGGCCGCTCTACCGCTACGACCCCCACCGGGCGGCGGCCGGCGAGCCTCCGCTGCACATCGATGCGGACCCGATGAAGCTGCCCATGCGGACCTACATGCGCGAGGAAGCCCGGTTCCGGATGGTCGAGCTGCGGGACCCGGAGCGGTTCGACCTCCTGGTGCGCCACGCCGAGGACCACGCGGCGGACCGCCACGCCACCTACGAGCAGCTCGCCCAGATCCGCCTGCCGAACCACGACCACGCGCCCGGTCCCGAGGCGCCGAACGACCCGGAGGGCTCCGATGGTTGACCTCGCCGTGGACTGGCTCGGCCTCGAGCTGCGCAGCCCGCTGGTGGTGGGCGCCTCACCGCTCTGCGACAGCGTGGAGCACGCCCGTGCGCTCGTCGAGGCCGGCGCCGGTGCCCTCGTCATGGCCTCGCTCTACGAAGAGCAGCTGGTGGCCGACCAGCTGGCTGCGCACCACTTCTTCGACAGCCACACCGACACCGACGCGGAGGCGCGGACCTTCTTGGCCGACACCGACGTGTTCGCGGTGACGGCAGCGCCGATGCTCCGGCGCGCCGCGCCCTCGTCGACGCGCCGACGTGCCGGTGGTCGGCTCGCTCAACGGCGTCACCACCGGTGGCTGGACCAGCTTCGCCCGGGACCTGGCCGATGCTGGGGCCAGCGCGGTGGAGCTCAACCTGTACGACATCGCCACGGACGTCGCCGAGACGGGCGCCCAGATCGAGCGGCGGCAGCTCGAGGTGGTGCGCCAGGTGGCAGCCGCGGTCGAGGTGCCGGTCTCCGTGAAGCTGTCGCCCTTCTACGCGTCGGTGCCCAACTTCGTGTCCCGCCTCCAGGACGCCGGGGCGGCCGGTGTCGTGCTCTTCAACCGCTACTACCAGCCCGACGTGGACCTCGAGACCCTCGAGGCCGACCGCACGCTGCACCTGTCCACCCCCGCCGAGCTCCCGCTCCGCCTGCACGCGCTCGGCGCCCTCCACCACCGCGTCGACCTGGCGCTGGCATCGAGCGGCGGTGTCCACTCGGGGCACGACGCCGCCAAGGCCATCCTGTGCGGGGCCCACGCCGTGCAGGTGGTGTCGGCACTGCTCGCCGGTGGACCCGACGCGCTCCGCCGGATCGAGGCTGAGCTGCGCGCCTGGCTCGACGAGCACGGCTACCGAGATCTCGCCGAGGCGCGTGGGGCCACGTCCCTGGAGAACCTGCCGAACCCCCAGGACTGGGAGCGGCTCAACTACGCGCACCTGCTCCAGGGCTGGCACGGTCGGGTGCCTGGCTTCCGGTGAGCGAGCTGGTGGCGCCGCTCGTCAGCGGGTGTCGCCGCTGGTGCCGATGACGGCCTGGGCGGCGGCGAGGCGTGCGACCGGCACCCGGTACGGCGAGCACGACACGTAGTCGAACCCGGCCGATGCGAAGAAGGCGATGGATGCCGGATCGCCACCGTGCTCGCCGCACACGCCGATCGGGATCCGCCGCTTCACCGCCCGGGTCCGGTCCACGGCATCGCGGATCAGCCGTCCGACGCCACCGACGTCGATGGACTCGAACGGGTCGCCCTCCAGCAGGCCCTGCGCCACGTACCTGGGCATCATCTTCGCCTCGACGTCGTCACGGCTGAAGCCGAAGGTCATCTGCGTGAGGTCGTTGGTGCCGAAGCTGAAGAAGTCCGACACCCTGGCCATGGCGTCCGCCACCAGCGCGGCGCGGGGCGTCTCGATCATCGTGCCGATCAGCAGGGTCGACGTCACCTCCAGCTCCTCGGCGGCGGCGATCACCCACGACCGCGCCAACGCCATCTCCTCGCGGGACACGGTGAGCGGGACCATCACCTCCACGATCGGCCTGCCGCCGGCGGCCACCCGGTCGCGGACGGCGTCGAGCAGCGCTCGGACCTGCATCGCGTAGAGGCCAGGCTTCATCACGGCGAGCCGGACGCCGCGGATCCCGATCATCGGGTTCTCCTCGGCCCAGATCCCCGCCGCGTGGCGGAGCCGCTCCTCCTCGGCGGTGAGGCCGACGGTGGCCGCCTTCAGGTCGAGGTCTCCAACGTGGGGCAGGAACTCGTGCAGCGGTGGGTCCAGCAAGCGGACCGTGACCGGGAGGCCGTCCATGGCCTCGAGGATCTCGAGGAAGTCGGCGTGCTGGACCTGTCGGAGCTCGTCGAGCGCAGCCTCCTCCTCTTCGGGGGTCTCCGCCAGGATCATGCGTCGCACCACGGGCAGCCGGTCTGCGCGCAGGAACATGTGCTCGGTGCGGCACAGGCCGATGCCCTCGGCGCCGTAGCGGCGGGCCAGCGCCGCGTCGGGACCGTTGTCGGCGTTGGCGCGGACGGCGAGGCGCCCGCGCCGCAGCGAGTCGGCCCACGCGAGGATCGTGTCGAACTCGGGCGTCGGCTCCGGTGCCGACAGGGTGGCCGCTCCGAGGTAGACCTTGCCGCTCGAGCCGTCGATCGAGATCACGTCGCCCTCCTCGACGACCACGTCTCCCACCGTGAAGCGCCGGCCCTCGACTGCCACGGCATCGGCACCGACCACGGCGGGCTTGCCCCAACCCCGGGCGACGACGGCCGCATGGGACACCAGCCCGCCACGCGTCGTGAGGATCCCGGACGCAGCGAGCATGCCGTGCACGTCCTCGGGGTTGGTCTCCTTGCGCACCAGGATCACCCGCTCGCCGGCGTGGGCCCGAGCGACCGCGTCATCAGCCGTGAACACCGCTGCGCCGACCGCTGCGCCGGGCGAGGCCGCGAGCCCCGTGGCGATCGGGGCCAAGCCGTCGCCCGTCAGCTGGGGATGGAGGATCTGGTCGAGGGGGTCGGGCGTGATGCGCCCGACCGCCTCGGCCTTGGTGAGTGCGATGGCTCGGTCCTTGGTCATCTCCACCGCCATGCGCAGCGCGGCGACGCCGGTGCGCTTGCCCACCCGGACCTGGAGCATCCAGAGGCGCCCCTGCTCGATGGTGAACTCCAGGTCCAGCATGTCCCGGTAGTGCGCCTCGAGCCGGTCCATGTAGCCGACGAGCTCGTCGTAGAGGTCCGGGAAGCGTCGGCCCAGGGCAGCGAGCGGCTCGGTGATGCGCACCCCGGCCACCACGTCCTCGCCCTGGGCGTTCAGCAGGAAGTCGCCGTAGGGGACGTCCTCCCCCGTGGCCGCGCCAGGTGAAGGCCACCCCGGTGCCCGACGCGCCGTCGCGGTTGCCGAACACCATGGCCTGCACGTTCACCGCGGTGCCGAGGTCGTGGCTGATGCGCTCGCGCCTGTGCAGGCTGGATGGCGCGCCCCTCCCCAGGACCGGAAGATCGCCTCCACCGCCCAGCTGAGCGGCAGGATCCTGGGGAACGCGGACGCCGGGGCGTTCCTGGGTGGATCGCCGCCCTCCAGGGTCCTTGCACAGTGCCCGCCACGATGCTGCGCTCAGCGCCGCATCGTCGGGGCGCCCCTCGGCGGCCTTCGCCGCCTCCAGGGCTCTGTCGAACGCGGCGCCGTCGACACCCATCACGATCCGCCCGTACATCGACAGCAGGCAGGCGGGCGGCCGAGCGGTAGGCGAACGCGCCGTCACCGGTCTCGCGGCCACCGTGCGCACCGTCTTGTCGTTCGTTCCAGGTTGAGGATCGTGTCCATCATCCCGGGCATGGAGAACTTGGCGCCCGACCGCACCGACACGAGCAGCGGGTCGCTGGGTGCGCCGAAGGCCCGACCCATCCGTCGCTCGAGGCGGCGCACGTGCCGGTCGAGCTCCTTGTCGAGCCCGGGGGGCCACCCGCTGTGCATGTAGCGCGGCACGCTGCGGTGGTGATCGCCAAGCCTGGCGGCACGGGGAGCTCCAGCACCGACGCCATCTCGGCGAGGTTGGCGCCCTTGCCGCCGAGCAGCGCGGCCAGCTCCCGCGGTGGCTGACGGTGGTGGTGATCGAAGGCGTAGATGTGCGGCATCGTCTCCGACCGTACGGATCCGGGGACGAGCCGTCACGTGCCGAAGGTCCCGTGGTGGCCGATCCACGCCGCGCCTCGGTCCGGGCGCCGCAGGTCAGCGTCGGGCGGGCGCCTCGATCAGGTCGGCGGCCTTCTCACCGATCATGATCACCGGCGCGTTGATGTTGTTGCTCGGGATCGACGGCACCATCGACGCGTCGGCGATCCGCAGGCCATCGACGCCGCGCACCCGCAGCTGCGGGTCGACCACCGCCATCGGGTCGTCGTCGGGGCTCATCTTGGCGGTGCCGCGCACGTGGTACTCCGTGTCGGCGTGGTCCCGCAGGGTGGCCTCGATCTGGGCGGGGTCGTCGGTCGTAGCGGATCAGCATGTCGCCCCGGTATCGGTCGAAGGCGGGGTCGCCCATGATGTCGAGGGCGATCTGGGTGCCCTTCACCAGGGTCGCCATGTCGTAGGGGTCGCCGAAGTACTTGGGGTCGATCAGCGGCGGTACCTTCGTGTCCGGGCTGGCCAGGCGCACCTCGCCCACGCCTGGGCCGGGCCAGCAGGTGCGCCGAGTAGCCGTGGCTGGCGGCTTCGGCACGGGTCGCCGATCCCCACGATCAGCTCCATCTCCATGTCCGAGACCTCGACGTCCGGAGAGGTCCGGTAGTACACGCCGGACTCGGCGGCGCAGCTGGTGATCCGGCCGGTCCGGTGCCGGCGCCACGTCCACATCGCCTTCACCAGGTCGGCGACGCCCCGAGGCGAGATGCCGACGGTGTGGTCGGGCACGAGCGCCCGGTAGATGAGCAGCGCAGAGATGTGGTCCTGGAGGTTCTGACCGATGCCGGGCACGTCGAGGACGGGCGTGATCCCCAGGTCCTGGAGGTGCTGGCCGGGCCCCAGGCCCGATGCCATCAGGATCTGGGGCGTGCCGAAGGCCCCGGCGGACATCACCACCTCACGGCGCGCCCGCACCGCGTGCGCCACGCCGCCCTGCTCGAAGCGGGCCCCGGTGGCCCGCCGGCCGTCGAAGGTGACCGCCGTGGTGTGGGCCCGGGTCCGCACCACCAGGTTGGGGCGATCGAGGTTGGGGTGGATGAACGCGGCAGCGGCGCTGTGGCGCTCGCCGTCCTTCTGGGTGACCTGGACGTGGTAGCAGCCGTGGTGCTGCTCGCCGTTCATGTCGGGGTTGAACGGGATGCCCTGGGACTGGCACGCCTGGAGGAACACGTCGTTCAGCGGGCTCGGGCTGCGCAGGTTCGTCACGTGCAACGGCCCATCGACGCCGTGGTACGGCGAGCCCCGGAAGATGGCGTTGCACTCGGAGCGCAGGAAGTAGGGGAGCACGTCGTCGTAGCCCCAGCCCGGGTTGCCGAGCTCGGCCCAGCGGTCGTAGTCCGAGCGCGGCCCGCGGGCGTAGATCATGGCGTTGATGGCGCTCGACCCGCCCAGGGCCTTGCCCCGGGGCTGGAACCCGCGGCGGCCGTTCAGGCCCGGCTGGGGGACCGTCTCGTAGTGCCAGCTGTTGATCCCCTGCGGCATGGCGATGGCGAACCCGAGCGGGGCACGGATGAGCACGTCTCGGCCCTCGCCCCCGGCCTCCAGCAGGCAGACGGACACCGACGGGTCCTCGCTGAGGCGGCTCGCCACGACGCACCCGGCCGACCCGCCGCCCACCACCACGTAGTCGAACTCCTCCACCGGGCCAACATACACACGGTCCCTCGGACGCCTGGTCGGCCGGCGACCGGCCCTGGGTCAGTCCAGGAGGTCGGGGTCGGTGGCGATGATCTCGTTCCAGAACGGCTGGAACGACGCCCAGCCGAAGAGCGGCGTGCCGAGCGCGGCGACCATCATCCGGGCCTCGTCGTCGCGCCAGTGGATCGGGTCGCCGGCCGCCTCGGCCAGCAGCTGGGCCTTGCAGGAGGTCTCCATGGTGATGAACCACCACGCTGCCTCCTCCACGGTCTCGCCTGTGCTGAACAGGCCGTGGCCGACGTGGATGCCCACACGCTTGTCGCCGAACGCGTCGGCGAACTCCCGCCCACCGGCGTCGTCGAGCGCGACGCGCGGATGGGTGATGATCGCCTGCTGCTCGAAGAACACCGCGCTGTCCTGGGTGATCGGGTCGAGCGGGCGGCCGAGCGACGACCACGCCTTGCCGTAGAGCGAGTGGGCGTGGCACACGGCGTTGACCTCGGGGCGGGCGTCGTGCACGCCGGCGTGGAGGCGGAACCCGACCGGGTTGATGATCCCCGAGCCGTGCGTCACCTGGCCGTCCCGGCTCACCTGGACGAGGTCCGACACCTTCATCTGGCGGAACGAGGTGCCCACCGGGTTGATCCAGAACCGGTCCTCGTGCTCGGGGTCTCGCACGGTCACGTGCCCGAGCAGCCCCTCGCTGTACCCGAGGCGCCCGAACACCCGGCACACCGCGGCGGTCCGCTCGAGGCGGTGGCGCCGCTCCTCTTCGACGGTGGCGAACGTCGGCGGCTCGGACTCCACGAACGCTCGGCCATCGGCTCCCATGTCGTTGCGCAGCACGTCTGCCTCCTCGGTCGGGCCGGACCCTACCGCCGGTCGGCGGCAGGGGTGGCGGGGTCGACGAGCGGTTGGGGGCCGTCACGATCCGTCGCGTCGCGCCGGGCCGTGATGGCGGCGCAGGCGATCAGCACCACGGTCGGTGCGAGGAGGAGCCGGGGGCTGGCGCCGGCGAGCGTGGCAGCGATCGCCCCGGCGACGTAGCTCACGATGATGGCGACGAGGAGGGCGATGGTGACCCGACGGCGGTGCTGGCTCGGTCGGTCGGCGTGGCGGGCGGCGAGCACGGCCTTCTCGCCGATCCGCACGATGGCTCCCGTGCCGTAGGTGGTGGCCACCGCCACCTCGCCGACGCGGCGCAGGGCGCCGGCTTGGAGCCCCATCGCCAGCGCCCCCAGGGCGAGCACGGGGAAGTCCCGGGCGCGCTGGCTCGCGGCGAACGGGATGGGGGCGACGATGAGCCAGGTGCTGAGGGCGAGGATCAGCCCCGCCTCGATCGACAGCAGGAACGACGGGTGGGGCGATCGGGCCCGCGCCACCTGCCGATCGTGGTGGACCGTGGCGATCACGACCCCGGCGACGAACGCGGCGAGGGCGACCCCGGTGGCGACCGCGGGCTTCCAGCCGTCGCTGCCGAGGAAGATCCCGAGGTGGATCAGGTTGCCGCTCATGTTGGCGACGAACACCGGCGTCACGTTGACGTAGATGTGGGCGTCCACGAACCCGGCAGCGGCGGCGAGCGCGATGGCGACGCCGACGGGGCCCGCGGGGTGGTGGTTTCGCTCTTGCAAGGGTCACGCTCCAGCCGACCGCCTTGCGACGGTTCTAGCCGTGACCGACCTCATCGCGGCAACCGACCTCCCACGCTGCGGGCGGCAGGTCGGGCGGGCCGGGTGCGGGTCAGGCCGTGCGCTCGAGCACGGCGGAGAGGTGGTGGAGCATCGGCTGGCCGACCGCCGCCATCCGCAGGTCGTAGGTGAGGACGTCGTCGCCCCACCGCAGCTCGCGCTCCACCGCGGTGACCTCCTTCGCGGTCGGTGTGGCGTGCACCACCGAGCGGACCACCAGGTGGCCCGGGCCGACCGTGCCGGTGCCGACCTCGACGAGGCCCGACGGCTGGGCCACCACCAGCTCGACCGTGGCCGGCGCGGGGAGGCGCAGGTAGCCGCTCTCGGCGTGCATCGGCGCGGCAGTGCCAGGGTCGCGGGTCCGCTGGACCATGGACAGGAACGGCTTGCCGACGTGGCCGAAGGTCAGCTCCTCCACGTAGGCGAAGTCGTCGATGGTCGGGTACTCCCCGGTCCCGGTGCCCGACCAGGTGCCCACGAGGTCGGCGATCGGATCGAGGTCGGGGTGCAGCGAGGGGGTCATGCCCCCAGCTTCGCGTGGCGGACGGCGCCGGCCCGCAGCCGTCAGCCGGTGTAGGTGCTGGTGCCCGGCACCGGGGTGGCGCCCGGCGCCTCGGTGGCGCCGCCCGGGGCGGTCGCGGTGGTCGAGCCGGTCGGCGCGGTGGTCGTCGTGGTCGAGGTGGCCTTGTCGAGCGGGCTCGGCGGGAAGGCGTCGTCGGGCTCGGGGTCGCCCTTGGCCCAGAGCTTCACGAACACCGAGCCGGCCGAGCCGTCGGCGACGATCGTCAGCACCTCGGCGTCGGGAGCCGACGTGACGGTTCCGCCGGTCACCTGCAACTCGTACCCGTCGGGGAGCGACGAGGCCGGCACCTTGATGACCGTCTCGGTCCCGTCGGGCAGGCCCTTCCCGTTCGGTGCCGTGGTCGAGTAGCGGAACCGCAGCACCTTGGCCGCCTCGTCGTAGTCGAGCGCGGCAGGCGTGCCGGCCACCTGGACGGGGTGGGGGCGCACCAGGGCGTCCGCCGTCGGCTGGTCGATGTTGGCGTCGGTCAGCGGATCGGTCATGTTGTGCACGAAGCCGTCGTAGGCCCACCAGATCCACGGGATGAGGCCGTTGTCCAGCTCGCCGACCATGCGGTTGACGTCGCCCAGCGTCTTCGCCTCGTCGAACTCGGAGTTGAGCAGCGCGCCGCCCGTCTGCTCGGACCAGGCGATGGCGTTGGCGATCACGTTCGGCTCGTAGCTGGGAGCGGTCGTGTACATGTGCCAGCTCATCCCGGAGTTGGGGTCGCCGCCGGGGAGGCTGATGTGGGTCGGGGCGGTGCCGAAGTTGAACAGCACGTAGGGCTCGCCGAACACGAGGTGGTCCGCATCCTTGGCCCGGATGGCGGTGGTGACCTTGTCGTGCAGCTGGTCCAGGCCCGATGCGTCCTGGGCGGGGCACCCGTCGCCCTGGTAGCAGGGGTTCCAGTTGGTGCCGGGCCACGGCTCGTTGAGGATGTCGTAGCCGATCACGTTGGGGTTGGATCCGACCGCACCGGCCAAGGCGGAGAACATGGTGGCGATGTGGTCTTCCAGGCCCACGCCGTCGGCCTGCTCGTTGGCCCACAGGCTGTCGAACGCGGCCTGGATGGCCGGGTTCGTCACGTAGTACAGCGGGAAGCCGGTGTGGGTGTTCTCGGCGCCGTGGGTGAAGGTCATCCACGCCGGGAACCCGTTGCCGGAGGTGACCGGCCCCCAGCCGTCCTGGTGCAGGTCCACGAGGACGAGCAGCCCGTGGTCGGTGAGCGTCTGCACGGTCTGGGCGAACGAGGTCAGGTACGCGCTGGAGACGACCCCGGGGGTCTGCATGAAGGCGTCGGGCGAGAGGCCGAGCCGCACCACGTCGAAGCCGTGGTCCTGCAGCCACTGCGCATCGTCGTCGCCGAAGCCGCGCTCGGCCGGCGTCTCCTGGCCCTTCGCCACCAGGTTCACGCCGTGCAGCAGCACGACGCGGCCCTGGGCGTCGGTCAGCCAGCGCCCGTCGTGGCCCAGCAGACCGGGCCCGCTCGAGGGGAACCCGGCGCGCACCGCGGGCCGACGCGGCGGGGCGTTGCGGGTCGCACCCACCTGGCCGGGCAGGCCGAGCACCACCAGCGATGCCGCGGCGATCGAGATGGCGTTGCGGATCGTGCGCCGCCGGCGCCCGTCGAGCTGGTTCCCACGCATCCGCAGGACGGTAGTTGGCCCGGTCGCCGCGGGGGATGGAGGTGGGGCCGGTCGGTGCTCAGGTGGGGGTCGAGCTGGGGAAGGCCGTCGGGGCGACCTCGGGCCCGGGGGCGATCGACGGGGCTCGGCCGATCACCACGCCCGAGGTCGCGAGGAACGCTTCGAGCGCCTCCGACGGGAGTGGGTGGGCCACGAAGAACCCCTGGGCGACGTCGACGTCGAGGTGGTGCAGCCGGTCCATGACCCCTTCGGTCTCGATGCCCTCGGCGACCACGGTGAGGCCGAGGGCCCGAGCGAACTCGACCGCGCTGCGCACGATGGCGCTGGCCCGCTCGTCGGAGTCCAGCGCCAGCACGAACGACTTGTCGATCTTGAGCTCGTCGACGTGCAGGCTGAGCAGCTGCGACATCGACGAGTAGCCGACGCCGTAGTCGTCGATCGAGATCTGGATCCCGTCGCTGCGCAGGCGGTCGATGGACCGCTGGGCCCGGTCGATGTCGTTGGCCAGCACCGATTCGGTGATCTCCAGCGTGAGCAGCTGCGGCGGCACCTGGTGGAGGCGCAGGGTGTCGACGACGAAGTTCGGCAGGTCCTCGTCGACGAGGTCGGACCCGGAGATGTTGACGCTCATGCCGATCGGCTGGTCTCGTTCGATCAGCCGTGCCAGCTCGGCAACCGCCTGGTCGATCACCGCCCGGGTGAGCTTGGGGATCAGGCCGAACCTCTCGGCCAGCGGCACGAAGTCGTCGGGCATGACCAGGCCATGGCCCGGCCGCTCCCAACGAACCAGCGCCTCGACCCCTCGGGCCCGTCCGGTGCGAATGTCGAGCGCCGGCTGTTTGTGGAGTATCAGCTCGCGCCGCTCGATGGCGCCGCGCAACGCCTCGACGAGCGCCAGGCGCTCACGGCTGTTCGGGTCCCGGTCTGCGTGGTAGCTGCGGATGCCGGTCCGCTCGTGCTTGGCCTCGTACATGGCTACGTCGGCCTGGCGGAGCAGCTCCACCACGTCGAGGTCCTCGGCCGGGGTGGAGGCCAGGCCGATGCTGGCATCGACGCGGAGCGTCATGCCGTCCAGGGAGATCGGCTCGGACACCACCTCCTGGAGGCGCTCGGCCAGGTCCCGCAGGTCATCGTCGTCGTCGATGCGCACGGCGCACGCGTACTCGTCGCCGCCGAGGCGGGCGATGATGGCCGAGCTGCCCACCAGTCGCTGGCAGCGGGCGGCGACGATGCGCAGCAGCTCGTCGCCAGCCATGTGCCCGAGCGAGTCGTTGACCTCCTTGAAGCCATCGAGGTCGATCAGGATCATGCCGATCTCGCCGGCCGTGGCGGTCGTGTCAGCGCGCAGGTCCTCGATCCGGTCGAGCAGGTCCCGGCGGTTGGACAGTCCGGTGAGGAAGTCGGTGTGGGCGTCTCGGCTGCTGGCCGCCTCGGCCTGGTGCAGGGCGCGGACGGTGATCCAGGTGCGGACGAGCACGGTCAGGAACAGGGCGATCACGAGCCCCGACTGGATGGGGACCGGATCGCCGGCCAGGGCCAGGACCAGCGCGGCGACGGCCATCGTGCCGAACACCATCGGCACCGCGTACGAGTCGGTCGTGCTGGTGGTCTCGCGGCGTGGGTGGCCGCGGCGCTCGATCGGGCCGCGGACCGAGGCGGCGAGGCCGATGAAGAAGATGCCGAGCACCCACGTCTCGTCGAGGAGCGTGCCGGCGACGTAGGTCCCGTTCGCCACCTGCTCCAGGTAGACGGTGTCGCCGATCACGAAGCACACCACGCCCACCACGACGGCGATGAGGGTCCAGTCGAGGTTGTGGCGGTGCACGATCAGGTTGGTGACGATGACGGCGACCAGCACCAGGTCGAGCACCGGGTAGGCGAGCCCGACCGCCGACTCGAGCGCGTTCCCCTGGAACTGCAGCACCGGCCCGAGCACGGCGATCGCGACGAGGGTGGCGATGGCCAGCCCGGCGATCAGCCCGTCGAGGCTGGCGCCGGTGCTGTCCTCGCGGTCGTTGGTGCGGGCGAGCAGCGCCACGCCGAGGATGAACCCGATGTACGAGGCGATGTAGGGGCCGTCGCTCGGCGCCGGGAACGGGACCGGCGCCTGGTTCTGGTCGTGCAGCAGGTAGACGAGGTTGCCGACCGTGTTGAGGAAGATGCCGACGCCGATCATGAGCCACGCCAACCGCCGCTCCGGCTGGCGGACCATGGCGAGGGCCACGGGTGCCAGGGGCAGGGCCAGCGCGAGGTTCTGCACCCAGCCGTCCCAGAGGGTCGTGTACCCCGATGCCGGGCGGGCCACCCAGATCAGGGACAGGCCGTAGGCCACCACGAGGGCAACGATGGCCAGCTGGAGCCACGCGTCGTCGACCCAGCGGCCCTCGTCGGCGTCGGTGCCGGTGCCAGGCGCGCCGGCGACCGTTCCACCAGCGTGCGCGGCAGCGCCTTCGATCGGCCCGGGACCCATCCTCGTCAGATCGGCACCGGACACGGGTCCAGAGATGGGCCGTACGGCCCATTCGCGGGTGGGTCGTGGCGCGAACGTGCTGGTCGACGGCGCCCCCAGCCGCAGTGGGCCGTGGGCCCGACCGTCGGCGCGTCAGGCGAAGGACTGGCCGCCGTCGACGTCGCTCGGGACGTAGGACGGCGGTGGGACGCCGACCTCGCCGTCCGTGTCGTCGCCCCAGCAGGTGGCACCGGCCTTGGTCGTGGCGCAGGTCTGGTCACCGCCTGCGGACACCGATGTCGCCCCATCGATGCTGGCCACGTCGACCGGGACCGTCGAGGCCTTGGCCGTCCCGTCGCCGAGCTCCCCGTGCGTGCCCTGCCCCCAGCAGGAGACGCCGCCGCCGTCGAGCACCGCGCACGCGTGGACCTGGCCCATGTCGACCTCGATCGCGTCGGCGATCCCCGAGACCGCGACCGGGGTGGCCGAGGCCGCCCGCGAGCCGTTGCCCAGCTGGCCGCCGTCGCCGTTGCCCCAGCAAAGGACCTGGCCCGAGTCCACGACGGCGCAGGCGGAGGTGGTGCCGCCCGCGATGCGCGCCACCCGAGACAGGCCGGCGACCTGGGTCGGGGTGGCGGTCGAGGCCGCGGACCCGGGCACGTTGCCCCAGCACCAAGCGCCACCGGCCTGCGTGACGGCGCAGGTGAACGTGGCGCCCGCGGCGATCGTGGTGACCGGGCCGTCGATGCCGGTGACCTCCACCGGCTCGGTGCGTGTCGTCGTGGTCCCAT
Organism: Acidimicrobiales bacterium; assembly: GCA_046331115.1. GTDB lineage: Bacteria > Actinomycetota > Acidimicrobiia > Acidimicrobiales > Iamiaceae > Aquihabitans. The sequence goes on along the minus strand of JAXLRJ010000017.1, from coordinate 5,222 downwards.
CGCCCACCTGGCCGGCGCCGTTCGCGCCCCAGCACCAGACCGCCTGGCTGCCGTCGAGGGCACAGGCGTGGGATGTCCCCACGGCGATCGAGCGGGCGTCGGTCAGCCCGGACACGGCGACGGGCGTCGCCGAGCTGCGGGTGGTCCCGTCGCCGAGGCTGCCGCTGGTGGTGCCCCAGCACCACACCTTGCCGTCCTGGATCGCGCAGCGCTCCTTGCCGATCGGCGAGCCGGCGTCGACCTTCGTGACGCCGCTCGCCGCCCTTCACGACGACCGGGACGGCCGAGCTGCCTCGGGTGCCGGTGCCCAGCTGGCCGGCGTCGTTCGTGCCCCAGCAGATCGCGGCGCCGCCACTGCTGACCCCGCAGCCTCCGTTGCTCCCGGCAGAGGCAGCCGTGGCGCCCTTCCCGTCGCCTTGCACGGCCGCAGGCTCCAGCACGGCGGTGGAGGCGCCGTTGCCCAGCTGGCCGGCGGCGTTCGTGCCCCAGCAGTGGGCCGCGCCGTCGCCGGTGACCGCGCAGGCGTGGCCGCCGACGCCCGCGCCGGCCGAGATCGAGGTGATGCCCTCCAAGTCCGCCACCTCCTGGGGCTCGCTGGCGTTGGCGACGTCGCCGTCGCCGAGCTGGCCGTGCAGGTTGCTGCCCCAGCAGCGGGCCGTGCCGTCGGCGAGGCGCGCACACGCCACCTCGTTGCCGGCCGAGATGCCGGCGACGCCGCCGTCGAGGCCCTGCACCGCGACCGGGAGCGTCGAACGCTTGGTGGTCCCGTCACCGAGCTGGCCGCTGGTGTTCGTGCCCCAGCAGCTCACCGCTCCGGACCTGGTGAGCGCGCACGTGAAGTTGCTGCCCGCGGCCACCTGCACGGCGTCGCTGATCCCCTGCACCTTGGTCGGGCTGGTCGCCGAGCCGCCCTGCGATCCGGTCCCCAGCTGGCCGAACGAGTTGGAGCCCCAGCAGAGGACCGTGGCATCCGAGGCGACGGCGCAGGTGTGGAACGGGCCGGTCGACACGTCGGTCGCGCCGGTCACCCCCTTGGTCGCCACGGGGGTCGTCGAGCTGTTCGTGGTGCCGTCACCCAGCGCCCCGCCGCCGTTCGCTCCCCAGCAGGTGATCGAGCCGGCCTTGGTCCGGGCGCACGAGTGGGTGGTGGCCGTCGCCACCTGCACCGCGTCGGTGAGCCCCGTCACCTTGACCGGGGTGTCGCTGGACGCGGTCGAGCCGTTGCCCAGGACCCCCGACGCGTTGCGCCCCCAGCACGACACCGTGCCGTCGTCGAGCACGGCGCAGGCCTGGGCGGCCCCGGCGGCCACCGACGCGACGCCCGAGGACAGCCCGGTCACGGTGACCGGCTGGCGGGTCTTGGTGCCGGCGGGCACACCGACGGCGCCATCTGCGTTCAGCCCCCAGCACATCGCCGCACCGGCTTCGGTGCGCCCGCAGCTGAACCCGCCGCCCGCCGCCACCGTTGGCAGCCCACCGATCGGTGCCGCCGCAGCGTTGCGCACCGGCACCGCCTTGGTCGTGGTGGTCGATCCACCGTCGCTGCTGCTCGACGAGCACGCCACCCCGATGGTGCCCATCAGGACCACCGCCACCAGCGCGCTCGCGCGCCGAACCACCCTTGCTCCCCGCACCTGCGATCCCTCCGTGCCGAACCGGTCCGGGAGAGTGAACACCGTCCGCGGCGCGGCGTCCAACGCTGGCCCGCTCGCCGGGCAGGGATCAGGCGTCGGCGTAGGTGACGATGGTGCCGGGCCGGTCGCCGGCGTCGCGCCAGCGCTCCAGGTAGCCGACGTAGGTCATGAGGTTGCCCGGGTGGGCGATGTTGCGGGCGGTGGCCATGGAGCGCTCGCCCTCGGCGTTGTTGTAGCTCGGCGTGCACGAGGCGGCGTACCGGCCGAAGCCCTTGCCGGCCGCCCACAGCTGGTTGACCCACGCCTCCTCGGCGTCGACCGTGGGCTCGATGGTGACGACGCCCTCCTCGAGGCAGGTGGCCGCGATCCACGTGAGGTGGTTCGTGAGCTCGCCGAGGTAGTGGTGGAAGTTGAGCCCGAAGCCGGCCTGCACGAAGTGGCAGATCAGCAGGTTCGGGAAGCCGTTCGACATCACGCCGTGCAGGGTGTGCGCGCCGTCGGCCCATCGCTCGCTCAGGTGCTGGCCGGCGCGGCCCACCGGGTCGAACCCGAGCCGGCTGACCAGGCCGGTGGTGACCTCGAAGCCCGAGGCGAACACGAGCAGGTCCAGCTCGTAGGTGGTGCCGTCGACGATCGGGCCCTTGGGGCCGATCTCCTGGACGCCCACGCCGTCGGTGTCCACCAGGTGGACGTTCGGCAGGTTGAACGACTGGAGGTACTCGTCGTGGAAGCAGAGGCGCTTGCAGTGCTTGCCGTACCAGGGCTTGAGCTTCTCGGCGGTCTCGGGGTCCTCGACCACCTCGTCGACCCGGTGGCGGAACGCCTCCATCACGGCGAAGTCCACCCGCTCGAGCTCGTCGGCCTCTTCGGGGGTGGCGGCCTGGCGCTGGGTGTCCCGCCACAGGACGTCGGTCCACCCATCGGCCACCATGTCGACCTCGGGCTGGTCGCCGGTGACGGCCGAGGTGAAGTTGAGGATCCGCTCGCGCTGCCAGCCCGGCTCGAGGTTGGCGTACCACTCGGGGTCGATCGGCGCGTTGGCCCGCACGCCCACCGCAGACGGCGTCCGCTGGAAGACGTACACCTCCTTGGCGGCACGGGCGAGCTGCGGCACGACCTGGATGGAGGTGGCGCCGGTCCCGATGATGCCGACGACCTTGTCGGCCAGCTGGTCCATGGGCTCGGTGGGGCTGCCGCCGGTGTAGCCGTAGTCCCAACGTGCCGTGTGGAAGGCGCGGCCCTCGAAGTCCGTGATGCCGGCGATGCCAGGGAGCTTCGCCTTGTGCATGATCCCGCCCGCCGCGATCAGGAAGCGGCAGGACAGCTGGTCGCCGCGCGAGGTCGTGACCCGCCAGCGCGCCGCGGCATCGTCCCACTCGGCCGACTCGATCTCGGTCTGGAACAGGGCGTGCGGGTACAGGTCGAAGTGGCGGCCGACCCGCTGGCAGTGCTCGAAGATCTCGGTGGCCGGCGCGTACTTCATCGTGGGGCAGTAGCCGGTCTCCTCCAGGAACGGGAGGTAGATCAGCGACTCCACGTCGCACATGCAGCCCGGGTAGCGGTTCCAGTACCAGGTGCCGCCGAAGTCACCGGCCTTCTCGACGATCCGGAAGTCCGTGACCCCCCGGCGCTTGAGGTGCACCGAGGCGAGCAGGCCCGAGTACCCGCCACCGACGATGAGGACGTCCATCTCCTCGACGATCGGGTCCCGGGTGAAGCCCGGCTCGACCCAGGGGTCGCGGTCGTACTCCTCGTAGTCGCCGCTCAGCTCCTCGTACTGGGCGTTGCCCTCCGGTCGGGCTCGCTTGGCCCGCTCGGCGGCGTAGCGCTCGCGCGCCGCGGCCAGGGTCGCCTCGTCAGCGTCGGCGGGTGGGGTGTGGTGCGTCACGTCGGAACCTCCGCCGTGAGTCTGCCCGCTCCTGACGGGTCGTCAGAAACCGGTGCCGGCTCCTGGGCTCTGGGCGCCGGTGGGGCAGGTCAGGCGACGGGATCGGTCAGGTCCACGATGCCGTCGACGCCGCCGTGGTCGTTGGCCACGACGTCGTCCGCCGCCGGGTCGTCGTGCCACCGGCCCAGCTCGTCGACGTACCGGAACCGGTAGCGCTCGCCGGGAGCGAGCGACACCGAGGTCACCCAAGCACCGCCCTTCTTGCGCATCCGGTTGGCTTCGAGGTCCCACCCGTTGAAGTCGCCCACCAGCGACACCTTGCGGGGCAGCCACTCCACGGGGATCGAGAACGTCACCTTCACGTCCTTCGACCGCTTGCCCTTCTGCTTGTCGATCACGATCGCGCTCCTCCGTCTCGGCTCCTGCCCGCATGGTGGGCGCGAACCGCTACCCGATCCCGGGTCGAACGACCCGAGCGCGCGTCCCGTTCGTCACATCGGCGCCGGCCGACCGCCGCCGGCCGGGCGTTTCGTGGCGGCGGCCCGGGGTAGCGACCTGGACGACCCGATGAGGGCACACGTGCACGACATCGACGCGACCATCGGGCAGGGGCGCTCGTCGCACCTGGTGCCGAGGCGGGCTCGGGTCACCTTCGAGCTGGAGGCGCAGGGCCGAGGGGGGACCGTGGTCCACCTCTCCGAGGTGCCGATCGGAGCGGCCCGCCTGGCAGCGCCGCTGCTCGCCCCGCTGGCGGCGGCCCCCAACGCCCGTTCGCTGCAGCGCCTGGACGGCGCCCTCGAGGCGCCGTCGGGCTGACCGGCGGCGCCGGCCCAGCGCCGGCCCAGCGCCAGCCCGGCGCCAGCTCGGTGCCCGCCGGGTCGATCGGCGCGCCGGTTCAGCGTCGGACGACGTCGGGCTCGGGCGCCACCAGGTCCTCTGCCCGAGGGGCCCGGCCCGAGCGCCACCGGACCTCCAGGAGCCGGAACGCCTCGCCCACCAGCATCCCGAGCGCAGCACCGCCCACGACGTCGAGCGGCAGGTGCGCGCCGCTGTAGATGCGGGCGAAGCAGACCACGACGGCCAGGGCCGCGGCGATCGGTCGGTACCGCCGGCGGAGGTGCGGGGTGATCATCGTGTACAGCGCGGCCACGACGGCGGCGTGGCCCGACACGTAGCCGAGCCCGTAGGTGGCGTGGTCCCGCAGGTGGACCTCCAGGCCGACGCCGAAGGGCCGGTCCCGGCCCACGAGGTGCTTCACCCACTTGGCCACGAACCAGGTGGCACCGACCGCCGCCACCGTGCACACCGCCACGCTGAGCCGCCTCGTCCGCCAACCGGCCACGAGGGCGACGGCGAGCGCCACGAGCACGCTGCCGAGCTGCATCACGGGCCACACCACCGGATAGAAGGCGTCGGGCAGCTGGTTGATCGCCTCGAAGATCGACGCCTCGACCGACGGCACCCCATGCGAGGCCACGAGCCCGCCCGCGACGAGCACCGCCAGCGCGCCGGCCGTGCGCAGGGTGTCCAGGTATGACCACCGTCGCCCTGCGGGTACGAACGCCTTGGGATGCGGTTGCGCCACGGCGCCCACTTCCCGGCACCGTGGCAGGAGATACGCGATGTTGGCTTCCCATCCCGGACGACTCGAGGCGGCGGGCCCCCCGACCGCCGGAGGCCCGCCCGCCGATGGCGGCGCG
>JAXLRJ010000016.1:0-70266 GCA_046331115.1 Acidimicrobiales bacterium | reverse complement strand
GCGGACCGTGTTCGACTGCCTCACCCTGGCTGGCGAGGGGCTGCGCCTGGCGCCCAACCTGTCGGCCACCAAGGCGGCGCACCTCTTGGACGCGGCGGACCCGGACCGCTCCCGGGACCTCTGCGTCGGCACGGTCGACTCCTGGGTCGCCTGGACGCTGTCGGAGGGCTCGGTGCACGTCACCGACGCCACCAACGTGGCCCTCTACGGCCTGCGCACCCCCGACCAGTCCGGCTGGCACGCCCACGCGCTGGACGTGATGCGCATCCCGGAGCGCTCGCTGCCCACGGTGGTGGACTCGATCGGCGAGGTCGGCCGGGCCACCGCCCTGCCGGGCGCCCCGCCGATCGCCGGGATCCTGGGCGACCAGCAGGCCTCGCTGCTCGGCCAGGGCTGCGTGCGGGCCGGCCAGGCCAAGATCACCTTCGGCACCGGCGGGATGCTCGACATGTGCCTGGACGATCGCCCGACGTTCGCCACCCAGGGCACCGGCGGCACCTTCCCGATCGTGACCAGGGGCGTCGACGGCGGCCACCGCTGGGGGCTGGAGGCGATCATGCTCGCCGCCGGCACCAACATCGAGTGGCTCCGCGACGACCTGGGGATCATCGCCGACGCCGCGGACTCCCACACCGTGGCATCGCAGTGCGCCAGCAGCGACGGGGTCGCCTACGTGCCCGCGCTGCTCGGCCTGGGCACCCCGACCTGGGACTACGGCGCCCGCGGCGCCCTCCTCGGGCTCACCCGGGGCAGCGGCCGGCCCCAGATCGTGCGGGCCGTGCTCGAGGGCATCGCCCAGCGGGCCGCCGACCTGGTGCAGGCGGCCGAGACCGACAGCGGCCTGGCCATCCCGGTGCTGCGCATCGACGGCGGCATGGCCGCCAACCCCACGTTCGTCCAGGCACTGGCCGACGCCACCGGCCGGCCCGTGGAGGTGTCGCCGGAGCGGGAGGCCACGACGCTGGGCGCCGCCTTCGCCGCCGGGCTCGCTATCGGCGCCTGGGCCGACGACGACGCCATCGCCGCCACCTGGCAGCCGGCCCAGCGGGTGGAACCGGTCGGGACGTTCGACCGGGAGCGCTGGGCCGACACCCTGCGCCGCGCCGAGCGGTGGTTCCCCGATCTGTCCGCCATCGCGTTCTAGCATCCCCTCGCCCCGGCGCCGCTTGGACGGGACCCCACCCGACTGAGCAGACTCCTGGGCAGGCACCGCCTGCGTGCCCACGACCGCTGCGCTCCTCGCGCACCTTCGCCATCCCGATCCGCTCCAAACAGGAGGAACCCGCGTGCCGATCGACCAGTCGACGGACCCGGACAGCACCACCACCCGCCGGGCCTTCCTGGCTCGTTCCGTGGTGGGCGGCGCGCTGGTGACGGCGGGTGCCTTCGGCACCTACGCCGTGGTCACGAGCGGTGCGGCCGGCGCCGAGACCATCCCCTCGGACGCCACCCTCACCCAGGAGGTGTTCGCCGCCCTGGCCGCTCCCCTGGAGCTGGCCGCCGTGCAGGCGTACCAGGCGGCGATCGACACCGAGCTGCTCGACGACGCCAAGGTCGACGTGGCCCGCACCTTCCAGAGCCACCACCAGGCCGTCGCCGACGCCCTCACCGCCATGCTCACCTCCGACGCCCTGGCCCCGGTGGCCAACGAAGACCTGCTGAAGGCCTTCACCGACGAGGTCAAGGGCGCGGCCGATGCCGACGCCCTGTTCCTGGTCCTGGCCGACATCGAGGACCAGCTCTCGGCCACGCACCTCACGGCCATCGGCATCCTCCAGGACCCCTCCACCGCCAAGACGGTGTCCCAGGTGGCCGCGGTCGAGGGCCAGCAGGCCGCCTACCTGACCGTGGCCGGCGGCGGGAGCATCGAGGACGCCACGCCGGCCAAGGCGCCGACCGAGGGCGGGTACTCGCTGCAGAAGGCGGCCAACGCCGTGCCCACCACCACCACGACCACCACCACCGACTGAGCGACGGACTCCAGGAGACCTCGATGACCTCGAACGACCAGGCCACCACCCGCCGCCAGCTCCTGCGCACCGCCGGCATCGGCGCCGCAGCCGCCAGCTTCCTCGCCGCGTGCGGCGGCACGGCCAACAAGGCGCCGATCGGCGCCTCGGGCGACGCCCCCACGCTGGTGGCGTCCACCCCCACCGCCCCGATCGACGCCCCCACCGCCGTCCAGCTCGAGTACGACATCACGGTCCTGCGCACCGCCACGTCGCTCGAACTGCTCGCCGTGCAGCTGTACACGAAGTACGGCCCGGTCTTCTCCGACAAGGAGTGGCAGGCCCAGGCCGCCCGCTTCGCCGCCGACCACCAGGCCGCGGCAGACGAGTTCAACGCCAAGACGCCCAAGCGCAACCGCATCACCGAGCCGAACGCCTACATCCAGGAGAACTCGGTGGACCCGGTGGCCGACGAGCTCACCAACGACCGAGCCCTGTTCGAGTTCTTCGCATCGCTCGAGAGCACCATGGCCGCCACCTACGTGACCGCCGTCGGGGCCTACACCAAGGCCGCCGGCCGCCAGGACTTCGCCCGCTACGCGGACTCGGCGGCTCGCCGCAAGACCGTGATGGGCGGCGGCGGCAAGGGCCAGATGCCGGAGGGGGCGCTGTACCCCACCACCGATCTGATCCCCAACGACGCCTACATGCTCACCAACGTCGAGAAGCAGCGCTGACCTCGCCGTCGGCGCGATGCCGGCGGTTTGACACATGTCACCTGCGGATGGGCCGATGGTCCTGGCAACGGGGTGCCCCGATGCGCCACACTTTGGGCGTCCCTACCGACCGGTAGGTAGGCAATCCCTCGCATGGGCCCGAAGACAGGACGTCTCCGTTGACCGCCACCACCCCTGCCCCCTCGTCCTCCGACGCTGACGCCCCCGTCACCGACGTCGTCACCGACCCCGCGACCGACGCGGTCGTCGACGCCACCGAGGCCGCCGAGGCCGCCGGCGACGGGCTGCCCACCGGCCTCAAGCCGGTGCTGGCCGTCATCCCCGAGCACTGCTACGAGCGCTCGACGGCGCGGGGCCTGTTCCTCTTCGGCCGGGACGTCGTGATCTACGGCCTCGCCATCTGGGGCCTGACCGCCACGAACAACCCGCTGCTGCTCGTGCCGCTGTGGCTCGTGGCCGGCACCTTCGTGGCCGCCCTCTTCGTGATCGGCCACGATGCCGCCCACAACGCCCTGTTCGACTCGAAGGGCCTCAACAAGGTGGTGGCCACCGTCGCCCTGCTGCCGTCGCTGCACGCTGCCGAGCTGTGGCGCTACGGCCACAACCGGGTGCACCACGGCCACACGCTCCGCCAGGGCATCGACTTCGTGTGGCACCCGCTCACCGTCGAGCAGTACCAGGAGCTGAGCCGCTTCGAGCAGCTCCGCCACAAGCTCGAGTGGAGCTGGGCCGGCGCCGGCGCCTACTACTTCCGCGAGGTCTGGCTGAACAAGATGGTCCGCTTCGACCCGCCGCCGCGCTGGGCCAAGGCTATCCGCCGGGACCAGGCCATCGTCGCCGCCTTCGCCCTGCTGCCCCTGGTGGCGTTCGTCGCCACATCTGGCCCGATCGGCGTGTGGACCTGGTTCAAGGTGATCGTGGTGCCGTTCCTGCTGTTCTGCCAGGCGATCGGCTGGGTGGTGCACGTCCACCACATCCAGCCCGACATCCGCTGGTGGGGCCGCCGGGAGTGGAACCGGTTCCGCGGCCAGGTCGAGGGCACCACGATCCTGTGGGGCCCGCCGGGCTGGGACTTCTGCTTCCACTGGATCATGGTCCACATCCCCCACCACGTGGACATGGCGATCCCCTGCTACCGGCTGCCCGAGGCGGCCCGCGCCATCCAGCAGGCGTGGCCCGACGTCGTCCACGAGGAGAAGATCAAGGTGTCGACCTACGTGGCGTCCACCAAGGTCTGCAAGCTCTACGACTTCGAGGAAGGGCGCTGGGTCCCCTACCCCGACGCCGCCTGAGCCTGGCCCCTGCCTAGGCAGCCACCGGGTCGGCCATGGCCCGGATCCGCTCCGGGCGCACCACCCGGATGGTGCCGATCACCAGCAGCAGCGCCGCGCCGGACAGCGCGGTGACCTCGCCGAGCCCGACCTTGTCGGCGATCGGACCCTGGATGGTGGCGCCGATCGGGTACAGGGTGCCGAGCGCCAGGAAGTAGAAGCTGAGCACCCGGGCCCGCAGCTCGGCGGGCGCTCGCAGCTGCACCGTCGTGCCGATGCCCGAGAACGTGAACATGTAGGTGGCGCCGACGCCCACCAGCGCCAGCGTCGCGGCGTTCGGCGTGGGGGCCAGGCCGTAGAGCACGAGGGCCACCGGCAGCGCCACGAAGCTGACGAGCAGCATGCGGTAGCGGCCGAACCGGTCGGCGAGCGCCGGCAGCACCAGCGCCCCGGCCACCGCGCCGATGCCCTGGGCGGTGACGAACCGGGCGGTGAGGTGCGGGTCGCCGTCGAAGCGGACCCGCGCCATCGCCGGGATGAGCGCGATGAACGGGCTGGCGGTCAGCGCCACCGAGGCGATGAGGATGATCGAGGAGCGCACGCCCGGCTCCGCCCACGCCGCCTTCGCCCCGACCTTCATGCGGGTGAACAGGCCATCCGTGTCGGTCGACGGCTCGCGGTGCGGCAGGCGCAGCGCCTGGAGGGCCACGAGCATGACGGCGAACGAGGCGGTGTTCACCGTGAACGCCGCCGTGTAGCTGCCGAGCCCGATGGCGATGCCGGCCAGCGCCGGGCCGATGACCCGGCCGAGGTTCCACTGGGCCTGGCTGAGCGACATGGCAGCCAGCAGGTCCTTCTTCGGCACCAGGTCCGGCAGCATCGCCGAGTAGGCCGGGAAGCCGAGCCCGGCGACGCACCCGGCGCCGAACACGGTGAGCGCCACCGCCCCCGGCGTGGCGTGGCCCGTCGCCGACAGGACGGCCAGGGTCCCGGCGAACACCATCTGGGCCAGCGTCATGAGGATCAGCATCTTGCGGCGGTCCACCCGGTCCGCCATCGCACCGCCGACTGGGCCGAGCAGGCCCATGGGCAGGAACCCGGCGGCGGCCACGAGCGCCGTCCACCCGGCCTCGCCGGTGTTCTTGGCGACCAGGTCCCCGACCGCCACCGTCTCCATCCAGGTGCCGATGTTCGACACGAACCCGGCGGACCACACCAGCGCGTAGTTGCGGTGCCGGAGGGGCGCCAGGGATGCCCGCCACCCCCGGTGGCCGACCGCCTCGTGGTCCTCCGGCGGGTCGGCTGGCTGCTCGACGAACGGGTTGGCCGCGGAGGAGCCATCGGGCGCGCCATCGGGCGCCTCGGGCGCGCCCGACTCGTCGACGACCTCCTGCTCCCCTGGCACGGGATGCAGGATGCCACGCCGCCGCCCCGCTTCCTCCCGACCTCGGGCGCCCGCCTGCCGGGTCGACGGGGCGAGGGCGGATCGGTCATGCTGGGTGGCGACGATGAGCCGGCCGGGTGGCCGCGGCGTCGCCCCTCGGGGAGGCGTCGAGGAAGGTCGGGGCTCCACAGGGCACGGTGCTGGCGAGAGCCAGGTGGGGGCGACCTCACGGATCGGGCAACAGAGAACAGACCGCCGATGGCCGGCTCGCCGGCACAGGCAAGGGTGAAACGGTGCGGTAAGAGCGCACCAGCGCCGGGGGCGACCCCGGCGGCTCGGCAACCCCCACCCGGAGCAAGGCCGAATCGAGGGCAGGGCTGCCCGTCCGCCCCTCCCAGGAGGGACCCTCAGGTGGGCCGCACAGATGGATGGTCACCGAACCGGACCCCCGCAAGGGACCGGGGAACAGAACCCCGCCTACAGGCCGGCTCATCGTCACACCCCCTCTGACCTGCGGTGGTGAGGTGCTCGAGGCACTCCTGGATCACGTCTGGTTCGACGTCCAGGCGCGCCTCGTCCCATCCCCAGTCAGGTGTCGTCGTCGAGGATGGTCAGCTGCCCCTGTGGCGCCTTCTGGATGACCTGGACCCCGTCGGGCAGGAGCACCTGGAGGAACTGCGTCTCGTCCGCCTCGACGGCAGCATCGCCGAAGATCGCGACGTCGAGCACGGTGGACAGCGCCGAGGTGGGCGTGACCAGGATCGATCCTGAGATCGGCCCACGGACGTCGACCCCCGAGGCGGGAACCGCACCTTGCGTTGCCGTACCACCCACGGTGCGGTAGTTGAGGACGAACGACGACGTGACGTGCTTGGAGAACCGCACCACGTACTGGCCGCGCACGAGCGAGGCGCTGGCCGCATCGCCCTCGTAGGCGGCCGTGTCCTGGACGGCCAGCATCGGCTCGGTTCCGGGGTGGGTGCTGTCGAGGATCGTGACCGTGGCCGTGGCGTCGCGCACGGGGAGCGGCGTGCCGTCGGCGAGGGACGCGTCCACGATGCGCACAGAGAACGACTCGTCGGGCTCGACCGTCGCGTCGGCGTTCACCTGGAGGCCGAGCGCCGCCCACGACTGGCCCGCAGCGATCCTCAGGGACTGCAGGCTGCCGGCGCTGCCGCTGCGGAGGTAGTCCCCGCCGACGGCGGCGGCGGAGCCATCGATGGTGTGGTAGCGGACGGTGACCGCTTGGGGGAGCGGCGCCTCGAGGGTGAGCGGGACGTACATGCCAGCAGACGATGCTTCCGGCTCGAGCACCGAGCCGTCCCCGGCAGCCAGGGCCGGCAGGGCGATCGCGATCGACACCGTGGCCGGAGGCGAGCTTGCACCGAAGGCATCGGTCGCCACGTAGGTGAACGAGTCGATGCCTCCGAGGCTCGATGCGGTGTAGGTGCAGCTCGAACCGTCGGCACCACCGCAGCTGAGCGTGCCCCTCGTCGGCAGCGTGACCGGGCTGAACGTCAGCGCGTCCTCGTTCGGGTCCCCACCGGCCAGGCCGATGGGTCGACCGACGCCGGTGGTCGCGCTGATCGAGGCCGCTGCGGCTGAGGGCGCCGTGTTGGTGAGGGTGATGGTCACCACGGCGGCATCGGTCGTGGTGCCGTCGCTGACGGTGAACCCCACGTGGTCGGTGCCCGTCGCCCCCGGGGCGGACGTGTACGTGCAGGAGGCCCCGCCGCTGCCCCCGCAGGTGATCGAGCCCTTGGCTGGCTCCGTGGTCACCGTGAAGGTCATGGGGTCGTCGTTGGGGTCGCTGGCCCCCAGCACGATGGCGGTCGGCACGCGACGGGGTGCAGCCACGGCCTGGGGTTGCGCGACGGGGGCGTCGTTGGAGAGCGACAGGTCCACCGTCCCGAGGGAGAAGCCGCCGTGGCCGTCGTCCACAGAGAAGGTGAAGCGGTCCGTGCCGGTGGCGCCGACGTCCGAGCGGTACGAGCAGGCGCCGGACGCGCTGCACGTGGCGGCGCCCTTGGTCGGGGCGACGGCCACGGCGAAGGCGAGCTCGTCCTCGTTCTCGTCGGTCGCGGTGACGACGATGGGGGTGACCACGTGCACCCTGGCGCTGAGCGCTTGCGAGACCGCCTGCGGGCTCGAGTTGGTCAGGTCGATCGACACGGCCCCGGTGTCGGTGCCGCCGTGCCCGTCGTCGGCGGTGAAGGTGAACGAATCGCTGCCCGTGGCGCCCGCAGCGGAGGTGTACGTGCACGCGGGACCCGTGCACGACACGTCGCCCTTCACCGGTGCCGTGGCGATGGCGTAGGACACCACGTCGCCGTTGGCGTCGCTGGCGGTCAGCGCGATCGGAGTGGCGACCCGGCGCTGCGCGGCCACCGACTGGTCGTCGGCGACCGGTGCCGTGTTCACGAGGTGGATCGTGATCGTGGCCGACCCGGCCTTGCCCCGGTCGTCTTGGGCGCTGAACCGGAAGCTGTCATCACCGGTCTCGCCTGCTGCCGACGTGTAGGTGCAGGCTCCGCCTGGGGTGCACGACACCAGGCCCTTGCTGGGCTGGTCGATCACGGTGTAGGTGATCGGGTCGTCGTTGGCGTCGGTGGCCGTCAGCGTGATGGGGGTGGCCGCGAGCCGCACCGCGTCCACGACCTGCGCATCGGCCACCGGTGCCTCGTTCGGTGCGGTCACCGCATGGGTCCCCTCGATGGTGAGGGGGTGGTCGATGGTGTCGTACCGCAGCACCGGCGACAGCGAGGCGTGCGCACCCGAGCCATTGCCGGTCATCGACGCCGTGAGGTCGCACGTCGCCCCGGCGGCCAGGGTCCCGCACGAACCGGACAGCGTGATCCCGCTGCCGCTCGGGTTGTTGATGGTCAGCCCGTTGATCGCGCTGCGGCCGGCGTTGCGCAGGGAGATGGTGCGAGATGTCGTCGATCCCGGGCCGACGGGGCCCAGGTCGATGCCGCGGTGCGCCACCACCAGGTCGGGCTCCGCGGGCCGGGCGTAGGCCCTCTCCCGGAAGTTCCAGACCTTGGTGGCCGACCCGACGGTCACGGTCAGGTCGGTCGAATCGCTGGTGGCCCCCGCCGCCGTGGGCGCGTACACCAGGTTCAGCGAGCACCCGCTCCCGATGAGGATGCCGAAGGGCGAGCAGCCGACGCTGGAGGTCATGGCATCGTCCGCCGGCTGCGTGGTGGAACGGCTCGGGCTCGCCTGGTTGAAGGGGCTCACGTTGACGATGCCAACGGACTTGGTGGCCGTCGCGCCCACCGTGACATCGCCGAAGTCGTGGCCCAGGCCCTCCAGCCGGAACGGGAAGGCACCGATCACCGTGCCGGGGATCTGGGTCGAGTACACCACCCCGTTGGCTGGCGTGATCTGCTGGCCTCCCGTCGAGATCGCCTGGCCCACGGCCTGGGGCGACGCCTGGAGGCGGATGGTGCAGGAGGCTCCGGCGGCCAGCACCTTCGGGCTCCCGGTGCAGCCGTTCGATAGCACGGCCATCCCGGTGGGGGGTGCGGTGTTGCCCGAGGTGTAGGAGACCGATGAACCCGTGACGTTCTCCAGGGTGATGTCTGCCGTCGGCTGGCTCCCGCAGAAGATCTGGCCGAGCTGGCATGCGGCCGTCTGGATCCAGGCGAAGCCGAAGTCCGCCCCGGCGACCGTGGCGACCACGGGCGACGCAGACGTCGCGCTGAGCGAGATCGAGGAGCTCACCGTGAAGCTGCCGGCCACCAGCGTCAGCGACGACGTGGCGTTCGGCGAAGTGGACCCGGCGGTGTACGTGTAGCGCAAGGTGCAGGACCCACCGACGGGGAGGGTGAACGAGGCGCCGCACTGGTTGTCGAGGGCGTACGCGGCGTTGCTCGGCGTGCCGCCGGTCAGCGTCACCGGCTGAGCGACGCCCGACACGTTCCGGACGAGCACGTCGTAGGAGGCGCTCGACCCGTTGAAGACGGTGCCGAACGGCAGGTTCCGGTCCGTCACCGTGATGGGCGTCTGTGTGGCGGTCGATGCCACGCCCTTGCCGGTGAGGGTGATCGAGTTGGTCTGCGTGGTGGCATCGCTCTCGGTGAAGTCCCAGACGAGCGAGGCGGTGGCGGTGTTCGTGCCCACGGCGGTCGGCCGGTACGTGACGCTGTAGGTGCAGCTCTCGCCAGCATCGAGCCACCCACCGCCGCAGGTCGTGCCCGTGATGGCGTACGGGCCCGAGGGCACGCTCGAGGACGGGTCGTAGGCCACGCCGCCAGAGCTGGTGTTGGTGACGGTGATCGTCTGGGGGCCGGCCGTCGTGCCCGTGACCACGTCGCCGAAGTTCACCGTGGTGGGCATCACGCGCAACGTGGTGGCGCCCCGGCCGCTCAGGTTGACCGTGTTGGTGTAGGTCGCGCCGGACGTGGTGGTGAGCGTGAGCGTGGTGCCGATGATGTTGTTCGAGGTCGCGGTGGCGGGCGTGTAGGTGTAGGTCACCGTGCAGGTCCCGTTGGTGGGCAGCACCCCGTTCGCCGGGCACGACACCGAGGGCGTGTAGCCCGAGGTGGTCGGTGCCGTGAGGGACGTGAAGGAGATCGGGCTGCCGGTGTTCTTCAGGGTGACGGTCCGGCTGGCACTGGTGCTCCCCACCGGGATCGAGCCGAAGTCGAGCTTGTACGGGTACACCGTGAGGCCCCGGACGCTGGTCCCCGAGAGCGGGATGCTGGCGTGCTGGGTGAGGCCCCCCACCACCTGCAGGTCGAAGCTCAAGGCGCCGGTGTGGTCCGCGACGGTGGTGGCCGCCATGCGCACGTCGAGGTGGCACGACGCGCCCGCCGCCAGCACCTTGGGGCTGGCCGTGCAGTTCGCCGGGTCGGTGGTGAACTCGCCGGTGGTCACGAGGCCGGCGATGGTGAACGACTGGGGGGCACTGCTCGTGTTGGCGATCACCACCTGCTGGACGGTGCTGGTGCTCGGGGTGACGAGGGTGCCGAAGTCGAGGCCGGTCGGGTCCACGAGCAACGGGTAGGTGGGGTCGACGCCGCGACCCTCGACGGCGACCGAGGCGGATCCGGCGGCGCTGGCCACCGTGAGCGAGCTGGAGGCCGGACCGGTCGCCGTCGGCACGAACGCGATGGACACGGTGCACGTCGCGCCCGCGGCCAAGCTCGCCGGGCAGGTGGTGCTCCGCGAGAACGAGCCGGATGGCGCGCCCACCGAGAGGGCCGCCAGGTCGAGGTCCCCAGGGTTGCGGACGGTGACGTCCACCGTGGCAGATCGGCCCACGTCCACCGGCCCGAGATCGACGCGGGTGTCCTCCACCCACAGCGACGCCGGCAGCGACGTCGCCCCCGCCGGGGGGCTCGCGGCGAGCAAGGGCACACCCGCGCCCAGGAGCGCGATGGCCGCCGCCAGCACGGCTCGCGCACCACCACGTCCCACCATCGCCAACCCCCTCGCCCCCATGGAAGCGTACGCCGCTGACGGATTCCTGTCATGGGCCTCACGGATCGTTGCCCAGCCGGCCCCAAGACGCCGGCTGGGCAACCACCTGGCCTGGGCACGGACACGGAGCTCTTCGGCGCTGATGGTTGCGACGCCGGGCCACACCGGCTACCATCGAACACCTGTTCGACTCTCTTAGGGGAGGAGGACTGGTCACGGTGGACGATCTCCGCGCTCGGGCCCATGAGCTCGTCGATGCGCTCTTCGATCTCGAACCTGCGGTTGCGCCCGGCCCCGTGCTGGCGCGCGCCATGGAGGGCCACGGCGAGCTGCGCCGGATCCTCGACGGCCTGCTGGTCGGCACGTGGCCGGCGTTCGAGGCGTCGTGCACATGGGCGCTCGACGGCTGCTCGACCCCGATCGCGTGGGTGGTCGGCCACACCGGCGCGCCACGGGCCGAGGCCGGCATGGTGCGCCGGACCGCTGCGCTGGCCGCCTCGATGCCCCACGTCTCGAACGCGGCGGCGGGCGGCCGCCTGGCCATGTCGCACCTGCGGCTGCTCACCCGCGCCCGGACCGATGAGGTCGCCGAGGTGTTCGACCGAGACGAGGAAGCCCCCGTCGACGCGGCTGCACCATGTCGGCCGACCAGCTGGCCGCGCACCTGGAGCGCTGGCGCCACGCAGCGCTCGCGGAGCTCGAGCGCAACGACCCCGACCGCCACCCCGACACGGACTCGGAGGACGACACGGCCACCATCGTGCGCGGCTTCCAAGGGCGCGGCATCCTGCGCGCCGACCTCACGCCGGCGAGCCTCGCCATCGTGATCGAGGCGGTCGAGGCCCGGATCGAGACCTGGCGGCGAACCGGCCAGCTCACCGAGGACGACCGCACCTACCAAGAGCTCGTCGGGGCCGCCCTGGTCGACCTGATCGCCGACGGCTCGGTGTCGAGCCGTCGCGGCCAGCTCCGACCACTGCTCATCGTCACCGCCACGCTCACCGCCCTCTTCGACCGGGCCGACGTGCCCGACCACGAACGAGACCAGTGGCGCGCCGAGATCCTCGGCGGCGGCCCCATCGGCAAGGCGGCACTGCGCCGGCTGGTGGAGCAGGCCAACGTGCAGCTCGTCGTCACCGACGACGACGGCGAACCGCTCTACGTCGGCCGGGCACGCCGCCTGGCCGCGGCAGCCACCGCCCATGCTCGCCGCCTCCTCGCCCGCAGCGGTGGCACCTGCGAGTTCCCCGGCTGCGCTGCCAGCCACCACCGCTACCATGCCTACATCACCTGGTGGGAAGACGACGAGATCGACCGACATCGACAACCTGGTCCTGATCTGCCCGAGCCACCACCGGCTCATCCACCAGCGGGGCTTCACCGTGGCGAGAGGACCGACCGGCCTCGAGTGGAAGGCCCCAGACGGCCTCCCCATCCGCCCGCCGCCCTTCCAGGCCGCGGCCTGACCGCCGCCACCCTCCGCCGCACGACAGATCGTCACGTCCCGGCAGCCAGCCGGTGGACCCCCTTTCAGCCCGAGTGCCGCTGACGGCGCTCCCACTCGTCGCGGAGCTGGTTCACCGTGGAGACGAACGCCTGGGCCGACGCGTAGCGCATGCGGTCCACCGGGTCGAGGTGGGCCCCGGCCGAGCGCGCTGCCGTCGGTCGAGTGCCGTTCGGCGCGTGCCCGAACGCCTCGCTGTTGACCTGGAGGCGGAACTCGTGGGCCTGGCCGCTCACGGTGCGGATCGTGAAGCTGTTCTCGGTGAGCTGCACGTTCTCAATGAAGCGGTAGTAGATCCGGTTCGTCACGTAGTGCGTGGCGTAGACGTGGTCGATCATGTCCCACTGGACCGTGTAGTAGGCGATCGCATCCTCGAGCGCGAACAGCCAGTGCACCTCGTAGCGGCCGAAGAACACCCGCCGCACGGCCCCATCGGTGTCCTTGCCCGCCGCCCACGGGTACCACCAGTGCCAGGGGTTGGGCTGGATGCCCTTCGCGGTCTTCTTCCGTCCCTCGATCAACGGTCGCACCGCGCCACCGACCAGCCCGAGCTCCTGGATGACATCGTCGGCCGCATCGAGGCGCAGCTCGAGCAAAGCGTGGTGGTGGACCATGGCGGTCGCCCGCTCGAACTCGGCATCGAACTCGGCCTGCGAGATGGCGGTCAGCTCACCCTGGTTCTGCTTGACCATGATCCAGACGGCGATGCCGACCACGACCAAGCCCACCAGGGCGAGGAGCCACACCTTGGCGAGCAGGCCGACGAGCAAGGCCAGCCCGCCCACCACGATGGGCCAGAGCTTCCGCTGCGGCTTGTCGACGTCCCGGAAGTAGTTCTCCCAGCGTTCGCGATCGGCCACCGGGTCGTGCGGCGCTGCCGGCGGCGGCGAAGCCTGGGCAGGTGGCGGCGGGGGTGGAAGGTCCGTCATCGGTAGCTCCTGTTGATGGTCAGTACCTGCGGTCGAGACCGGTCGACGAGGCTGCGGCCAAGACCCCGGCCTCTTGCAGCTCGCGGCGGGCTTGGTCGACCTGGAGGGCGCCGCGCATCGAGCGGATCTCGTCTCGCAGCTGCGCATCGGCCTGGACCGAGGGCAGCACGACCAGCCCCCGGGTGTCGAAGTAGTCCTCGAGTATCCAGTCGAAGACCGCCGCAGCAGCGCGAAGCCCGGCTCGGGCATCCGCAGGCTGCGGGGCGGCGAGGTCGGCCGAGGGGTCGTCTGGGAGCTGCGCCAGCGCCGCAAACGTCGACATCGCCGGCAGGAGGCGCTCCATGACCAGGACCCGCGCCTCGCGGAGGTTCGCCAGGCGTCGCGGGCGCTCGCCACGGAGCTCGGCGATGCCGAAGACCAGATGGCCCAGGGCCGACCAGTACGCGTCGGCGTCGTGGCCATGGCCCACCTGGGGCACACCAGCGGAGAGCACCGGGCGCAGCAGGTCGTGCAGCCCACCCGCGCGCACGTCGTCCACCAGTTGCAGCAGCGCGAGCAGGACCCGGTTGCGGAGCTTGTCGTGGCCGCGGGCGAAGCCGAAGTCGCACGAGTCGTGCAGCTGGACCCGCTGCACGTCGTCGAGCGCGACCACCGCCTCGATGGTCTTGGCGGTGCGGAGCGAACGCCCGTCAGCCTGCAGGATGGATCGCTCGACCTGTGCGGCCAGCGCTTCCAGGTCCTCCGGGTTCACGGTGCGGAGCTCGTCGATGTCGATCTCGAGGAGCTCGGACAAGATGTCCTGCGCCCCCGGCGGCGCGTCGTCGAGGGTGCGCTCGCTCGCCACCGAAGCGCCCTCCTCGAGCGCCCAGAAGACCCAGAACGGCGGGTCGGCCTTCTGGGCGCGCGCCACGGCGTGGCGCAGCTCCTTCAGCACGACGTCGTCCTCGCCCCATCGGGGGTGCTCTGGGTCGGTCCCAGCAGTCCAGAGGTCCGGGGAGACCACCAGCACGAAGCACCGCAGGTGTGGGCTGGTCAGCACATCTTCGAGCTGGGAGCGCCACTTGAGCCCGTTGACCATCTCGGCGCGGTCCATGAAGACCGTGTCCTCGCCGAGCCGGTGCCGAAGCTCGCGGTAGATGCTCGTGGCCGCCTGCGAGGACGAGCGCCGGTAGCAGATGAACACCTTGTAGCTCGGCTGGTCGCCACCCAGTTGCGCCATCGCGCCGCCCTCCACCCAGTCGGCGCCCCTCCCCGAGCGCTGATTGGGGCAGCACCCTAGCAACGCTGGTCAGCGGTTGCGGCACGAGCCCAGATCATCCCCCAGGTCCTGTTGCGCTTCCTCGGACGACATGAGGGCGGACGGATGGGGGGCGACCGTGGGATCGTCCACGCCAATCCTCACGGCGAGGCGACGGGCCGCTCAGGCGAGGGCGAAGATCACGCCGACATCCGGCGGGACCCGGCCGGCGAGGGCATCGGCCCAGGCGGCGAGCGCCTGGTCGGGACCGTGGCGGTGCTCGATGCGCAGCCAGGTACGCGAAGCCTCGACCATCGCCGCCGCGGCATCGGCGAGCTCGGCCTGGAGCCGGTCCGCACCCAGCTCGGCGGCCAGGCGCTCGATCTCGGCCGGGGCGAAGAACAGCTCCGGCGTCGGGCCGCCCACCACCTCGGCGAACGGATCGTCGTGGTGGCTCTTGCCCACCACCATCGAGTGGACGATCTGGTCGCCCAGCTGGGCGTGCAGCGCCACGATGGCATCGGCCGCCCCGGCCATGTCGACGATGGCGGTCGGCCGCTCGGCCACGCCCTCGGCCGCATCGGCGCCATCGGCAAGCGACCCGTAGGTGCGGACCTCGTCGTAGAGGCCGAGCCCCTCGACGAACGGCCGGTTCGCCTCGCTCGTGATGCCGACGAGCAGCGGCCCATCGCCCTCGACACGCGCCCGCCGGGCCGCCGAGGCATACCCGATGGCCGTCTTGCTGCTCGCCGACAGGACGAGGACCTGCTCGACGCCAGCGAACCGGGGCTGGCCCAGGTACGACGCGATCAGCGCGCCGGTGGCGGCCAGGCCCCGCAGGAGCGCGTGCCGATCCTCGGCGTCCTCCTCGGCCTCCGGGTCCGCGCCACCCCCGCGTCCGACCGATGCCCCCGAGAGGTAGGTGCGGTACGTGGGGGCGTGGTCGGCACGGTGCGCGCCGACGTCGCGGAAGCCACCGGCGACCGGGGCCGCCTCGATGTCCACGGTGGTCGCCATGGGCCACCAGCCATACACGTGGAGGCCGACCTCCACGCCCGGCACCTGCGATGCCACCACCGTCGCCCACCCGATGGCCGGCACCGCGCCCCATGGCAGCTCGACTGGGTAGAAGCCCCAGTAGCCGAGCATGTCGCCGAACTGGGCGTAGGTGACGGTGTTGGCGGTGAGCGCCAGGCGGTCGATCTGCAGCCGGACGTGCCCGTCCGCCAGCGGGCCCAGCGCTTCGGTGCGGACCTCGGCAGTCGAGATGTCCCCACGGTCGACCACCAGCAGCGTGCGCTCGTCCATGCGGCGACCGTACCCGGGACGCTGATCCTCCAGCGTCGGCTTCAGTCGGCCCGCTCAGCCAGCCCGCCCAGCCAGCCCGCTCAGCCTGCCGCTCAACCGATGAGGTGGCCGGCGATCCAGTTGAAGGGCTGCGGGGCGCCGCCCGGGGTGACGTGGACGTGGTGGCGGCGCTCGACCACCACCGATGGTCCCACCACCTCCTCGAGGTCCTCGAACCGCTGGCGGCGGACCTCGAGCCCCGAGCAGTGCGTGGGACCCTCGGGGGCGAAGGCGCCGATCACGAACGCCCCACCCGGTTCGAGCGCGGCGCGCAGCACCTGCCGGTAGGCGGCGCGCTCCTCGTCTTTCGCCAGGAAGTGGATCACCGCCCGGTCGTGCCACACGTCCCAGCGACGGGGTGGCACCCACGAGGTCAGCTCGTGCTCGATCCAGGTCACCGGGGCGTCCTCGCCCACCCGGGCCCGGGCCTCGGCGAGCGCCACCGCGGACAGGTCGAGCACGGCGAGGTCGTGGAAGCCGCGCGCCAGCAGGTCGTCCACGAGGACCGAGGCGCCGCCGCCCACGTCGATCACCGAGCGCTCCGCCGTCGCACCCACGGCGTCGAGCAGCTCGAGCGACAGGCCGGCCCGGGGCTCGAACCACGACACGTGCGTGCTGCCCACCGTGCGGTACCGCTCGTCCCAGTGCGCTGCATCGGCCATGGGCCGAGGCTACGGGCGCGAGGCAGGCTCAGCCGGCCGCGTCCTCGATGACGAGCTCGGCGGACTCCTGCGCCGACGACCGGCCCTCCCGCGCCGCCAGGGCTGCGATGACGAGCGTGGCCAGCGGGTCGGTCCACCACCAGCCGAGGGCCAGGTTCAAGGCGAGGGCGACGAGGATCGCCACGCACAGCCAGCCGTCCAGGAACGTCATGGACGCCTCGGCGTGGAGCGGCTCGCTGTCGAGCCGCTCGGCGGTGCGGCGCTTCAGGATCGCCAGGGTGAACATGGCCGTGCCCGTGCAGGCGCAGGTAGGCGATCCCCCAGGGCGAGCCATCGGGCTTCACCTGCAGGACGATGCTCCGGATGCTGGCGACCACGAGGAAGGCGGCCAGCCCGTAGAAGGCCCACGAGATCAGGCGCAGAGCGGTGGATGCCCGTCGGCCGACCTCACCGCTCGGGCGCTGGAGGTGCCATATCACCACCGTCGAGGCGAACACCTCGATCAGCGAATCCAGGCCGAAGGCCACCAGCGCCAGCGAGTGGGCCGCCACCCCGAGCGAGATGGTGACCACCACCTCCATGAGGTTCCAGCCGTTCGTGGCCCACTCGAGCCGGATGCCCCGCCTCGTGAGCCGCTCCACCTCGCCCCGCTCGGCGTGCTGGCGCAGCACGGGTCGACGAGAGGGAGCCATGGCCTTGGACTACCAGACGAGCGCGCCTGCGCCCGCATGCGGCGGAGCGGGCGCACCACCGGCGCCGAGGTCTCCCTCCGCGGCATCGGTGGCGCACCCGCCTCGCCGGTGCGCAGGGTCAGGGGCCGTCCTGGGGGCCGGCCCCGGCGGCTCAGTGCGAGCCGCTCCCTCCCTCGCTCACCTCGGTGTCGGAACCGTCGTGGTGGACGTCGTCGCTGCCGTCGTGGTGGACCGTGTCGGCCCCAGTGCCGCCGTCCTCGTGGTCGGCGCCGTCCTGGCCGTCGAGGTCGTCGGTGCCGTCGTCGCCGTGGAGGTCGTCGGCACCAGCGCCGCCCTTGATCACGTCATCGCCGGCATCGCCGTGCTCGACGTCGTCACCGTCGCCACCGTCGATGTGGTCGGCGCCGTCGCCACGCTTGATGGCGTCGTCACCCTCGTCACCGGTCACGTCGTCGTCGCCGGTGCCGGCGTCCACGGAGTCGTCGCCAGTGCCACCGTGGATGGTGTCGTGGCCCGACCCGCCGGTCTCGGTGTCGTTGCCGGCGCCGCCGGAAAGCAGGTCGTCGCCGCTGTCGCCGCGGAGCTTGTCCTGGCCTTCCTGGCCGAGCTCCGTGTCGGCGCCGCCGTTGCCGTAGATGGTGTCATCGCCCGTCCCGCCGATGACGGCGTCGTGGCCGTTCGACCCGCAGATCAGGTCGTTGCCGGCGCCAGCGCGGACCACGTGGCCGGCGGCGGTGATGAGGATGACGTCGGCCTTGCTGGACCCCTTGACCTCGTGCGGGCTCGACGGGCCCACGAGGAGGGTGACGTTGTGCCCGGCGCAGCGAGGCCAGGACCCGCTGGCGGACGCCAGCGCTGGGTGCAGGGCCATCATGGTCAACGGGGCGATCGCCGCAGCTGCAGCAGCAGCGGCCTTCTTGGAACGGTGCACGTCGGCTACCTCCTGGGAGCTCGGCAGGCCCCGTCCTGCCCTCTTGGTTGTCTCGGAGATCTTCGGACAGCCGTCCCCGGAAGGCGAGTAGGCGTTCGGTTAAGCAACCGCCCCAAGGTAAGGACTTGGCAAAGGTGCACGTTCCCGCCCCCTGTGGCGGGCCCCCGCCCCGTTACGGTCGCCTGGTCCGAGGTGGGGCCTCGACCGAGGGAGCAGTGATCGTGGTGCAGCGCACGTGGCGGCAGGTCCGCCGGTTCCAGGAGGCGACCCGCCTCGGCCCCGCAGGCCTCGCCTGGCTCGGCGTCGCCCTCGCCACGGTCGCTGGCGCCCTCGCCGTGCTGTCCGCCGCCGCCGAGGACGTGACCCGGCGCAACGGGATGGAAGCCCATGACGCCGTGCGCCTCCACTGGTTCATCGCCCACCGATCCGGGCCCCTCGACGCCCTCGCCCGGGCCATCACCCACGTGGGCAGCCCGGCGTTCCTGGTCGGCGTCGCCCTGCTGTCGGGCGCGTGGCTCTGGCGCCGCGGCCAGCACCTGATCGTCGCAGCAGCACCGGCCCTCGCCCTCGGCATCGCTGGGCTGACGGCCACCGTGGCCAAGGCAGCCGTGGGGCGCCAGCGCCCGCCGGTGCGGCTCCACCTGGTGACCGAGACCGAGCCGTCGTTCCCCTCCGGCCACGCCACGGACTCCACGGCCGTCTACCTCGCTCTGGCGCTCGTGATCGCCGTGGTCGTGCTGCGCTCGCCCCGAGCCCGCGCCGCGGTGGTCGGCGCCGCTGGGGCGCTCGCCGGGGCGATCGGCCTGTCCCGCCTGGTCCTCGGCGTCCACTGGCCGAGCGACGTGATCGCCGGCTGGTCCCTCGGGCTCGCGGTCGCAGTCGTGGTGGCGACCGCCGCCGTGCTCGTGGCCCGGACCCAGCCCGACCCCGCCGGGGCCTCCGTGGATCGGCGCCGCCTGCTCGGCCGGGCCCACGCGCTGGCGCTGACGGCCCGGCGCCGGCCCCTGGCCTTCGGGGCCTAGGCGGCCGAGCGCCCGACCCTGCCGGTGCGGGAGACTGGCCCGGTGACGACGGACCGCCAGCGCGGGAGCGCCCAGGGCCTGGTGGCCGCCGCCCTCTTCGGGCTCAGCGCACCCCTCTCGAAGGCGCTGCTCGGGTCGGTGGCGCCGGAGCTCCTCGCCGGCCTGCTCTACGCGGGCGCGGCCATCGCCGCGGTCGCCCTGCTCGGCGAGTCGCTCACTGCCGCCATCGCCGTGGCCTCCCTGGCGATGGGCGCGGGCGTGGTGCTCCTGCTGCGCGCCCAGCACGACCACATGCACGCCCACGCTGCGCTCGCCCACGAGCACCGCCACCGCCACGACGACCTCCACCACGACCACCAGCACGATCCGCCCGTCGTCGGCTGGCACAGCCACCCCCACGTGCACGCGGCGGTCACCCACGCCCACCCGCACGACAGCGACGAGCACCACCGGCACCAGCACCCGTGACCGCTCCCCCGACCGACGAGGAGCCGGCCGAGCACGGCAGAGGTCCTGCGCAGCTGAGCCGCAACATCAAGGTGGCGTCGGCCGTGTCGTTCCTGCAGGACACGGCGTCGGAGATCCTCTACCCGATCCTCCCGTTCTTCGTGACCGGCGTCCTCGGCGCGCCACCGGCCGTGCGCGGCCTCATCGAGGGCCTCGCCGACGGGGTGGCGTCGGCCATGAAGGCCGCATCGGGCCGCCTGGCGGACCTGCGCCACCGCCGTCCGCTGGTGGCCACCGGCTACGGCATCTCGGCGGGCGGCAAGGTCCTGCTCGCGATGGCCGGGGCCTGGCCGATGGTCCTGGCCGCCCGCTTCACCGACCGGGTCGGCAAGGGGCTGCGCGGCCCGCCCCGCGACGCGATCATCGCCGACGACACCACCCCGGAGAACCGGGGCCGCGCGTTCGGGTTCCACCGGGCAGCGGACACCGCGGGCGCCGTGGTCGGCCCGCTGATCGGCCTCGGCCTCTACGAGCTGGTCGGCCAGCAGTTCCGGCCCCTGCTGTGGATCGCGGTCATCCCCGCCGTGCTGAGCGCCGGGCTGGTGTTCCTGATCAAGGAGCGGCCCCACGCAGGGCTGAAGGCCCGCCACCCCTGGCAGCTCGACGGCCTGCCTCGCCCGTTCTGGCGGGTGCTCGCCGTGCTCGGCGTGTTCGCCGCCGTCAACTTCCCCGACACGCTCCTGCTGCTGCGGGCCAAGGACCTCGGGTTCGGCTACGCCGGCGTGGTCGCCCTCTACGTCACCTACAACATCAGCTACGCCGGGCTCTCGTACCCGGCGGGTGCCATGTCCGATCGGATGGCGCGCCGGCCGGTGTTCGCCGTCGGCCTCGCCATCTTCTCGCTGGCCTACCTGGGCTTCGGCCTCACCGCGTCGGCCGGGTGGCTCTGGGTGCTGTTCCCGCTCTACGGCGGCTACACCGCGCTGACCGACGGGGTGTCGCGGGCGTGGATCGCCGATCTGGCGCCCGCCTCCCAGCGCGGGACCGCGCTCGGCCTCCACGCCGCGGTGACCGGCGTGGGCCTCCTGGTGGCGGGCGTGTGGGCCGGCCTGGCCTGGAACGGCACCGGCCACGTGCCCTTCGTGGTGTCGGGCGTGCTCGTGGCGGCCTGCGCCCTGGTGCTGGCGATGTGGTCCGGCCTCGACCACCGCCCCACGACCTCCTGACCAGGCTCAAGGCGGAGGGGCGACCGGCCGTTGATCCCCAGGGCGTGCCAGGATCCTCCGGGCGTCCGCCGCCGGGAGGGAACCGAGATGCACAGGATCAGCTCGCGCGCCAGGGTCGCGCTCGTCGCCATCGGCGCGATGGCATCGACCACCCTGGTGCTGACGGCCCGAGCCGATGCCAGTGCCGTGCAGGCCGCGCAGCAGGCCCAGGTTGCCCAGGAGAAGGCGGGCCGCCTCTCCCCCACCCTCCAGGAGCTGGGCACGCCCGCCGTGGAGGCCTCGTCCGCCACCGCGCAGGCCAGCGCGGTCGGCCTGCCGTCCAAGGGCTCGGGCTCGCTGCTGCGCGACGCCGACGGGTCGATCCACGTCGATGTCCGGGTCGCCACCTTCGGCGACGCTGCCGCCTCGACCCTGGCCGGCCTCGGCGCCCGCGTCCTGTCGAGCGATGCCACCACCCGGACCTACACGGTGGCCATCGACCCCGTCGACCTGTCGACCCTCTCGACCGCGCCCGGCGTCGAGTACGCCGCCGAGGTGCTCCAGCCCATCGTCCACACCGACACCTCGGCCCGCACCGCGGCACGAGCAGCACGCCACGCCGCCGCCAGCGCCGTCACCGCCACCTGCCCCACCGGGACGCTCGACGAGGGCGACGCCCAGCTGGCGGCCAACACGGCTCGCACCACCTACGGGGTGGACGGCACCGGCGTGCGCGTCGGGATCCTCTCGGACTCGTACAACAACCTGAGCGGCGCGGCCACCGACGTGGCCGGCGGCGACCTGCCCGGCGCGGGCAACCCGTGCGGCCACACCACGCCGGTCACGGTCCAGGCGGACCTGGGCTCGGGCGGCGCCGACGAGGGCCGGGCCATGGCCCAGATCGTCCACGACCTCGCCCCGGGCTCCCCGATCAGCTTCGCCACGGCGTTCGTCTCGGAGTCCGACTTCGCCAACCAGATCCGCAACCTGGCCACCAACGGGTCCAAGGTCATCGTCGACGACATCAGCTACTTCGACGAGCCCGTCTACCAGGACGGCATCGTGGCCAAGGCGGTCAACGACGTGACCGCCCAGGGCGTCACCTACTTCTCCTCCGCCGCGAACTCGAACCTCATCGTCGGCGGCAGCAACGTGGCGTCCTACGAGGCGCCGACCTACCGCCCGACAACCTGCCCGTCAGCGGTCTCGAGCCTCGGCGTGGCCGACTGCCACGACTTCGACACCGGTGCGGGCACCGACGCCGGCGACACCATCACGGTGCCGAACAACGGCTACGTGAAGCTGAAGCTCGGCTACAACCAGCCCGAGTACGGCATCACCACGGACCTCGACATCGCCCTCATCGACAACACCACCGGCACGATGGTGGCGTCGAGCGCGGCGAACAACCTCACGTCGAAGAAGGCGTACGAGTACTTCAGCTACCGCAACACGAGCGGGGCGGCCCGGTCCTACGACATCGTCGTGGCCCGGTACGGCAGCGGGCCGGCCCCACGCTTCAAGATCATCCACATCGGATCGTCGCTCTCGGCCGTCCAGTACAACGCGTCGACCGGCGGCGACGTGGTCGGACCGACCACCTACGGGCACAACAACGGCACCCTCACCAACTCGATCGCCGCGGTGCCCTACAGCAACTCGAACACAATCGAGACGTACTCGTCACGGGGCCCGAGCACCTACTGCTGGAACGCGGTGAACGGCACCACGGCAGCCTCCGCCCTGCCCTCGTGCACCACCAAGAACGTCGACGTGGCCGCCACCGACGGCGCCGCCACCTCGTTCTTCGGGTCGTCGGTGTCGGGGGTGTGGCGCTTCTACGGCACGTCGGCCGCCGCCCCGCACGCCGCCGCCGTGGCCGCCCTCCAGCTCCAGGCCCGGCCGTGCCGGACGCCCGCCGAGGTGGGTGCCGCCCAGCGGGCATCGGGCCGGGCCATCGGCTCCTTCGGCGTGGATGCCGCCGGCTCCGGCCTGCTCCACGCCGGCAACGCCATCGCCAACCTGGCCGCGTGCGGCGCCGCGCCCGGCGCGCCCACCGGCGCGACCGCGACCCGCGGCAACGGCCAGGCCACCGTCACCTGGACCGCCCCCGCCACCGACGGCGGCTCCCCCGTCACCGGCTACCGCGTCACCCCCTACGTCGGCACCACCGCCCAGACCCCCACCAACTTCAGCTCGACCGCCACCACCCAGACCATCACCGGCCTCACCAACGGCACCACCTACACGTTCAAGGTCGCCGCCACCAACGCCATCGGCACCGGCGCCGACTCCACCGCCACCAACGCCGTCACCCCTGCCACCGTCCCCGGCGCGCCCAGCGGCGTGACCGCCACCAGCGGCAACGGCCAGGCCACCGTCACCTGGACCGCACCCGCATCTGATGGCGGCACCTCGGTCACCGGCTACGTCGTCACCCCCTACGTCGGGGCCACCGCCCAACCGTCGACCACCTTCGACCCGAGCGCCACCACCCGGACCATCACAGGCCTCGCCAACGGCACCACCTACACGTTCACGGTGGCAGCGGTGAACGGGGTCGGCACCAGCGGCGAGTCCGCCCCCACCGCCTCGGTGACCCCGCTCGGCCCGGCCTCGGCGCCCGATGCGGTGACCGGCCTCCCGCTGAGCGCCTCCGTGAAGCTCTCCTGGTCGGCTCCGGCCGACGCCAACGGCTCCCCGATCACCGGCTACGTCGTGACCCCCTACGCCGGGCTCACGCCACTGGCCACGATCACGTACAGCTCGACGGCCACCACCCAGACCATCACGGGCCTGGCCAACGGCACCGCCTACACGTTCTCGGTGGCAGCCACGACCGCCTACGGGCAGGGCCTGGCCACCTTGTCGAACGTGGTGATCGCCGGCACGCCGTCGGCGCCCACGGTGGGGACGATCACCGCCGGGAACGCCTCCGCCAAGATCGCCTGGTCCGCCCCCGCCAACAACGGGGCATCGATCACCGGCTACGTGGTCACCCCCTACCTCGGCTCGGTGGCCCAGCCCTCGACGACCTTCGCCTCGACCGCCACCACCCAGACCGTGACCGGCCTCGCGAACGGCGCCACCTACACGTTCAAGGTGGCGGCCACGAACAGCCGCGGCACCGGTGCCCAGGGCACGAGCACGAGCCACGTGGTGGGCGTCCCCTCCAACCCCGGGTGGCCCTCGACCCTGCCCGGCAACGGCCAGGCCAAGGTGGCCTGGTGGGGCTCGGCCGGCAACGGCGCCCCGGTGCAGGGCTACATCGTGACGCCCTACGTGGGCACCACCGCACTGGCACCGGTCACCTTCAACTCGACAGCGACCTCCCAGTACGTGCCCGGCCTCACCAACGGCACCACCTACACGTTCAAGATCGCGGCCTTCAACGCCTACGGCACCAGCCTCGCCGCCACCAGCCCCGCCGTCACGGTCGGCCAGCCGCTGGCGCCGGCGGTCGTCCAGCCGGTGCCCGGCAACGGCACGGCCCTCGTCAAGTGGGGCGCGGCCACCGCCAACGGCGCCCCGGTCACCGGCTACGTGGTCACCCCCTACGTGGGCACGACGGCGCTGGCCGCCACGACCTTCGCCTCGACGGCCACCAGCCAGACGATCACCGGGCTCACCAACGGCACCACCTACACCTTCAAGGTCGCCGCCACCAACGCCTACGGCACCGGCCCTGCGGCCACCACCCCGTCGGTGGTCGTGGGCACGCCGACCGCCGGCGCCTTCCCGGCCGCCACCCCTGGCGACGGCACCGCCCTCGTGAGCTGGTGGGCCTCGGCCCCCAACGCCGCTCCCGTGCTCGGCTACACGATCACCCCCTACATCGGGAGCACGGCCCAGCCCACGATCACGTTCAACAGCACGGCCAACAAGCAGACGATCACCGGCCTCGCCAACGGCACCACGTACACGTTCCGGATCTCGGCCTTCAACAGCTACGGCTCGGGCCCGCCGGCCATCACCGGCGCCATCGTGGTCGGCGCACCGGTCGCCCCGACCGGGGTCACCGCCGTGGCCGGAGCAGGCCAGGCCACGGTCTCGTGGGCGGCACCGGCCAGCAACGGGTCGCCCATCGCCCAGTACAAGGTGACGCCGTTCAAGGGGTCGACGGCCCAAGCGACCCTCACGTTCGACGCCACGACCACGAGCCGGGTCATCACCGGGCTCACGCCGGGTGCCTCGTACGCCTTCAAGGTGGTCGCCGTGAACGCCCGAGGCTCGAGCACCCTCTCGAGCGCCTCCGCTGCGGTCATCCCCACGTAGCTCGAGCGGCCTTCGACGGGCCGAGCGATCGCCGCAAGGCCGACCACCACTGACCGCGGTGGATCCACCGCGCCGCGCAGCCGCCTCGCGCTCTCACCTTGGACGGACGTTTCACCAGACACAATGAAGGTGCACGTTCATTACCTTGACGACACGAGGTACATGGGTCTAGCGTTCGGCCATGGCGGCGGGACAGCGGGCGCACACGGACCAGATCCAGCGGGTGCGCAACCTCGCGCCGTGGGCGCGTCAGCGCCACCCCGGTCTGCCTGCACCGGTGCCCTGATCCGCCAGCACCGTCGAACCACCTCCGCAGCGTCGTCTGCTCGTCGCACCCAGCTCCCCCACTCCCCCCCCACCAGCCCGACCAAGGGCGACGAGTTGCCCGCTTGGGCCCGACGGGCGTCGTCGGCCTTCGGCGGAAGGACGGGACTCGATGACCACCCAGCCGACCGGACCTCCGACCGCTGCCCCCCACGATGCCGGCCCATCGGCCGATGCCCGAGGGGCCGCCGAGCACCTGCTCTACGCCCGCATCGACCGAGCGGGGGTGATCCAGGCCATGAGCGCTGCCAGCGCGGAGCTCCTCGACGGGATCTCGCCACCGGCGATCGGTGAAGCCTTCGCCTCCCGACTCGACCGAGTGGAGGCCCCGAGCGTCATGGCCGCCTACGCCAGGGTCCACAAACGGGCGTCGGCCCGCGAGCGCGTCGTGATGCGCTTCGAGGACAGCAAGGGGCGGTGGCGCCACCTCGACCTCACCCTCACCAACCGCCTCGACGACCCAGACGTCGAAGCCATCGAGATGGAGGGCTGGGACGCCACCGCCGAATGGTCGCAGGTCGTCGCCGGCCGGCTCGAGGAGCGCCTCTTGCGGGGGATCCCGATGCCGGTGTGCGTGACCGACGACCGCGGGGTCCTGGTGTGGTGGAACGATCGGGCCGCCGAGGCGCTGGACCTGGCGCCGGAGGAAGCGCTCGGCCGCACGGCCCAAGACATCGGGCTCGCGGCGGTCGAGCACGACCTGCGGGCAGAGGTGATCCACGCCGTCACCACCGTGGGCCACTGGGAGGGCGAGCACACCATCCGAGGCGGCGATGGCGACCCGATCCCGGTCCGGGCCACCATCGATCGGATCGAAGACCCGGTCATCGGGTTCACCGGCTTCGTCGCCGCATGGCTCGACATCTCCGATCGACGCCGCCTCGAGGGGGACCTGGCTTTCCAAGCGCTGCTCGACCCCCTCACCGGCCTCGCTGCGACGCGCCTGCTCCACGAGAACCTGGCACGGGCGCTGCGACGCGCCACCCGCAGCGGGACCGACCTCGCGGTGCTGTACCTCGGGCTCGACGGCTTCCGGTCGGTCAACGAGCGCTTCGGGCACGAAGCAGCCGACCTGATCCTGGTCGTGGTCGCCGAACGGCTCCGGGACGCGCTCCCTCCGGGCGCGGTCCTGGCCCGGGTCGGCGGCGACGAGTTCGCCCTGTGCTGCGAGAACCTGGGCAGGCCAGTCCAGGCGTTCGACCTCGCTGGACGGTTGAAGCAGGTGCTCGAGGCGCCGATCCTCATCGAGGACGGCGCGATCTCCCTGTCGGCCTGCATCGGCGTGGCCGTCCCCACCGGCGAGGACGACGCCGACGCCGTGGTGCGCCAGGCCGATGGCGCCATGCACCTCGCCAAGCAGCGGTCCCGGGGCTCGATCCAGATGGTCGATGCGGAGCTCGACGAACGCCTGCGCCGACGCCAGGTCACCGCCCGAGAGCTCGACGCGGCGCTGCTCGAGCGCCAGCTGTTCGCAGTGTTCCAGCCCCAATACGACCTGCGGAAGGGTCACCTGGTCGGCTTCGAAGCCCTGGCCCGATGGGCCCACCCCACCGACGGGATCGTCGGGCCAGCGGACTTCGTGCCGATCGCCGAAGAGCTCGGCCTGATCGACCGGCTCGGCCACCAGATGCTGGAGGCCGCCTGCATGGCCCTCACCCGATTCGCCGACATCGCCCCCGAACAGGAGGTGAAGGTGGCGGTCAACGTGGCCCCCCCAGCAACTCCTCGACCCAGGGTTCCCGGACCTCGTGGAAGGCACCCTGGCCGCGACCAGGATGCCCGCGCGTCGGCTCACGGTCGAGATCACCGAGTCTGCCCTCCTGGACCACCTCGCCGCGGCCGACGCCCTGCGACGCCTCAAGTCCATCGGCGTCGAGCTCGCGATCGACGACTTCGGCACCGGGTACTCGTCGCTCGACCGCCTCCGCTACTTCCCGATCGACTACGTCAAGATCGATCGGTCGTTCGTCGACGGGATGCTCGACCGGACCGAGGACGAGCTGATCGTCGGGACGATCCTGGCCCTCGGCGACGGGCTCGGCTTGGAGATCGTCGCCGAAGGGGTGGAGACCGGGCCGCAGTGCGCCGCCCTCAGTGCGCTCGGGTGCCACTACGCCCAGGGGCACCTGCTCGGCACCCCGGTGGAGCTCGACCGAGCGATCGAGTTGGTCGCCTCGGGCGCCACGCTCGGACAAGCACCGGCATCAGGCTGGCGACCCGTCGAGGTGCCCAGGCTCGAACCGCTGGACGAGATGACTGCCGGTGCCGCCATCGCGCTCCTGAGCCACGAGCTGGCCACCCCCCTCTCCGTGCTGGAGGGCTGGGCCGGGCTGCTCGCCACGACGACCGACCCCGACGAGCGCGAGCCCGCGATCGACGCCATGTGCCGTGCGGCCCGGCAGATCTCGACCGTGCTCGACCTGGTGCGCGATACCGCAGCCGCTGACGGGGATCGGCTCCCCATCGATGCCAGGGCCACCTGGTTGCGCGAGCCGATCGCGGAGGCGGTGGCCGGCTGCGCCGACCGGTTCTCCCACGCCATCGAGGTTGACGTCGCCGACGTTGCCGTGCCGCTCGACGCCCGCCGCTTCACCGCGGCGCTCGGCAACGTGCTGGCGAACGTGGCCAAGCACGTCGGCCGGGAGGCCGTGGTCCGGATCGTCACCGTGGAGCGAGACCGGGTGATCGAGCTCCACGTGATCGACGATGGCCCTGGGGTGCCCCTCGACAAGCTCGGGGTGATCTTCCGTCGCTTCGGCCGGGCCAATCGACGCGTGGCCGGCACCGGCCTCGGCCTCTACGTGGCCCGCGCGATCGCCCGCGCCCACCAAGGCGACCTCCGCTACCGGCGAGCCACGCCATCTGGCGGCGCCGACTTCGTCTTCGAACTGCCGCTCCACGCCCGCTGAGCCGAAGGCGATGGTGGATGCGCTGGCGTCGAACGGCCGCGCCGCGCCGGGCTGGGACGACGGATGCCTGGTGTGCTGGCATCGCGGCGTGGCCCGGCACCGACCCACCCTCGACGCCACGGTCGTCCAGCAGCCGACCGACCTGGCGCGGGCACGCCTGCTCGTGCTCGTCCACGGCTACGGCGAACCGGTGGCCACCCTCACCGACCGCCTCGCCCTGATCGACCCCGAACGGCGGCACCTCGTGGTGGCCCCCGAGGGGCCCTTCGAGCACAAGGGCCAGACCATCTGGCACCGGGCGCTGCACGCCGGCGACGAGGCCGACCAACAGTTCCGCGCCAGCCTCGCGGCCATCGACGACCTGCTCGGTCGGGTCGAAGACGAGCACGGGCTGCCCGCCTCCGAGGCGATCGTCGGCGGCTTCAGCCAGGGCGGCGGCCTCGGGATCGCCATGCTGCTGGGGGCCGACGTCGCCCACCGCCCCCGCGGGGCGTTCGGCGTCTGCAGCTTCGCCCCGCACATCTCCGGCTTCCGGGTCGACCGGGCGGCGGCGACGGGTCGGCCATGCCTGCTCACGAGCGCCCACCAGGACCACTTCGCCCCCATCGAGGTGAGCCGGGCGGGGGCCGTGGCCCTGCAGCAGGCCGGGCTCGACCTCACCTTCGCCGAGACGGACGGCGGCCACGTCATGACGGACGAGGCCGCGGCCACCGTCGGTCGGTGGCTGGCCTGGCTCGACGGCGGCGAGCCCGTCGAACGCGGCCACGACCTGCTCGCCGACGTCGGTCCCCGTGCCGACTACCTCGAGGAGCTCTGGGAGCTCGTCAGCTGACGGGCGCGTCCTCGGCCGCAGCAGCCTGATCGTCGGACCGGCCCAGCTCGTCACGGTCGAGGTCGAAGAACCGGGCGATCCAGGGGAACCGCGCCGGCAGGCGCCGCACCAGCGGCAGCGAGAACACGAAGATGCTGATGCTGCCGACCTTCTCCCACAGGACGGCGTTGAGCACGATGCACCCCGCCATCACCCGCCCAACGGCGAACAGGTAGCCGAGCGACGCCACGGTCAGCCCGATCGACCCCATGGTCTCGGACGCGTTGTCGATCGCCATCGGCAGGTACACGTGCATGAACAGCTGGATGCAGGTCATCAGCCCGGCGAACACGAGGGCGCCCGGGAGCATCGCGCCAGGGTCCCGGGTGGCCTTCGGCAGGGCCCAGGTCATGACGAACCACCCGACGCCGAGCACCCCTGCGCTCATGGCGACCGAGCCCGTGGCGAGCGCCACGCCGCCGCCCTGGCGCAGGTGCCCGAGCAGCCCCGCCGAGAAGACGATCAGGCAGCCCACCGCGGTGATCCGCCCGATCACGCGGACCGTCGCCTTGGCGTTGCGGGCGTCGAGCTGCCAGGCGCCGGCGCTGCACGCCGACAGCACCAGCGTGAGGCCCCGCCCCGCCCAGATCGTGAAGGCAGCGCTGGAGACGAACAGGCCGAGCTCCCAGCCGGTCGACGTCTCGGTGGCCTTGCGGACCTCGTCGGCCATCTGGCCGCTGACGCCCGAGCTCACCATCAGGTTCTCCAGCCCGCTCGCCCCGAAGAGGAGCTTCACGAGCGACATGAACGCCACGAGCAGCGCCGTCGAGAACAGGAACAGCCGCAAGGCGATGGCCGAGCCGAGCACCGAGGCGAACGTGTCACGGTCCCGCCCGTAGAGGGCTTGGGCCAGGTCGAAGGTCCGCCGCCGGGGGGCAGTCCGCTTGGACCAGTCGACCGCCCGCTCCCCGGTGCGCACCGCCCGGTCCCGCAGCCGGTCGACCAGCCCCGCCTCGGTCGGCTCGTCCTCGGTCGGTGCCACCTCCTCGGTCACGCCGAGAACCGTACGCGCCCGACGCCGGCCGGACGCACCCCTGCCGGCGGCTGGACGGGGCCGCGCCTAGGGTGCGGCGGCCCCAGCGGGGCGGAGGCTGGATGGACGAGGTTGACGGGCCCGACGAGGCACCGACGGCAGGCGAGGCCGAGGGTGGGCCCGGCGCGCCGCAGGGCCCTCGGCGTTGGATCGTGGTGGCCTCGTGCGCCGTGCTCCTGCTGGTCGGCCTCGGCGTGCGCCTGCACGGCCTGGACGACGCGCCGATGCTCTTCCACCCCACCCGGCAGCTGCACTCGGCCATCATCGCCCGCTCCATCTACCTGGACCGCACGGCACCGGCCGACGATCCGCAGCGACGCCAGGCCGACCGGGCCGCCGCGCGCGAGGAGCGGATCGAGGCGCCGATCACGGAGAACATCGTCGCGACCCTGGACCAGGTCGCCGGCCACGAGAGCATCTGGATCGGCGGCCTGTGGTCGACCCTGGTCTGGCTGGCAGGCGGCGTCTGCCTGTTCCTGATCCTCGGGCGGTTCACCACCTTGCTCGGCAGGATCGCGGGCCTGGCGGTGGACCTGCTCCTCCCCCTCGCCGTCGAAGGCGGGCGCAGCGTCCAGCCCGATCCCCTGATGGTGACCCTGGCGCTCGCCACCACCCTCCTCGTGCTGCGCCACGACGAGCGGCCCACCTGGGCCCGGGTGCTCGCGGCGGGCGCCGTCGGCGGCGCTGCCGTGCTGGTGAAGCCGATGGCGCTGGTGATCGTGGTCGCGGCGTTCGCCGGCCAGGCGATCCACCGGCGGGGTTGGCTGGGCGCGCTGCGCGACCGCCAGTCCTGGGCGTACGTCGCCCTGCTCGTGGCCCCCGTCGGGCTGTCGCGGGTCCTCGGCGTGGTCCCCGGCATGCGAGGCGAGGCCGGCGACTACTTCATCGGGCACATCCTGCGGGAGCGGCAGTTCTACGTGAACCTGGGGAACCTGCTGTCGCGCAACGTGGGGCCGATCGTGATCGCTGTCGGGCTCGTGGGGGCCTTCGCCGGCAGCGCCAGCGCTCGGCGCCTCCTGGCGTCGCTGTGGGCCGGCTACCTGGTCACCGTGGTGGCGTTCGACTACCGGATGGCGACGCACACCTACTACCACCTCGCCCTGCTGCCGATCCTGGCGATGGGGTGGGGGCTGCTCGTGGGGGCGATCCCGGGCTGGCTGGACCGGCACCGGTACCGGGTGGCTCGCGTCGTCCTGTACCCGGCGCTCGCGATCGCCCTGCTCACCGGCGTCTGGCTCGCCCTCTTCGGCACCCACCAGCCCGTGCCGGGCCGAGACCCCATCAAGGCCAACCGGGCCCTCGGGCACTACCTGCACCACGACGCGGCCGTCATCGGCATCACCCACTCCGACGGCCGGGAGCTCGCCTACTACGCCCGCCTGGACTCGAGGGGCGAGATCCCCGGCATCGCGGACCGCGTCGTGCTCAAGCTCCAGGGCCGGCCCGAGCCGGACATCTCCGAGCTCGTCCGCGGCTCGGGGGCGGACTACGTGGTGGTGACCGACGTGCCCAAGCTGCTGGCCGACCCCCAGCTCTACGACGTGCTCACCCGGTCCTACGAGGTGGTCGAGGTCGGGCACGGGTGGGCCGTCCTGGACGTCCACCGCCCACCGTCGGGCGGGTGATCGACCATCATGGTCCGATGCACGTGAGCCAGGGCAGGGGCAGGTGACCACCGGGCGGCTCGAGGCGTTCAGCGATGCGGTCATCGCCATCGTGCTGACGCTCATGGTCCTCGAGCTGAAGGTGCCCGAGAGCACCGAGTGGTCCGCGCTCCGGCCGCTGGTGCCGACCTTCCTCACCTACGTGCTGAGCTTCGTCTACCTGGGCATCTACTGGAACAACCACCACCACCTGCTCCAGCGCACGAGCGAGGTCACCGGCGGGATCCTGTGGGCCAACCTGCACCTGCTGTTCTGGCTGTCCCTGTTCCCCTTCGCCACCGCGTGGATGGGCGAGCACCACTTCGCAGCCACGCCCATGGCCTTCTACGGGATCATCCTGCTGCTGGCGGCCATCGGGTACTACGTGCTGCAGCAGGTGATCCTCGCCCACGAAGGGCCGGGCTCGCCCTTGGCCCTGGCCCTCGGGCCGGACTGGAAGGGCAAGTCGTCGCCGATCATCTACGCGACGGCGATCGCGATCTCGTTCGTGAACCGCTGGGTGGCGCTCGCGCTCTACACCCTGGTCGCGCTCATGTGGCTGGTGCCCGACCGCCGCCTCGAGCGGGTGCCCGCCGGCGATCCCGTCGACCAGTAGCCGGCCCGGGGAACCTCAGTCGTCGAAGCGGCCGCGCTCGCTGCGCTGCTTGAAGAACGCCACCACGACCACGATGGCCAGCAGGGCGAAGATGAGGGTTCCGAGGACGTAGACCATGACCACCTGGTTCCTGTCAGGGGAGCGAAGGCTCGACGAGCCGCCAGGAACCTACCGCACCGCCCCCGGCGCGCGGTGCGACGGCCACCGTGGGCGAAGGTCGGCGCTCGCGCCCCGACCAGGAGCGATCGGGAGCGATCGGGAGGCGACGGCGATAGGTTCCCCGAGATGACCCACGGGGACCAGGGTGGCACCACCGTGGAGGGGACGGACCGCCACCGCTACGACGCCATCCGAGGGCTGACCGAGGCCATCGCGGCCCCGCTGTCGGCCGAGGACCAGACGGCCCAGTCCATGCCGGACGTGAGCCCGACCAAGTGGCACCGCGCCCACACCACCTGGTTCTTCGAGGAGTTCGTCCTCGGCCCGAACGCGGCGGGCTACGAGCCCTTCCACCCCGGGTTCCGGTACCTGTTCAACTCCTACTACGAGGCGGTGGGCGCCCGGCACCCGCAATGGAGCGCGGCGTGGTCACCCGCCCCGGCATCGCCGAGGTGGCCGACTACCGCCACCACGTCGACGCGGCCGAGGGCGCTCATCGACGACGGCGTCCTCGACCGGGACCCAGCGCTCGCCGCGCTCGTCAAGCTCGGCCTCCACCACGAGCAGCAGCACCAGGAGCTGGCGCTCATGGACATCAAGCACGTCCTCTCGCGCAACGCCCTCGACCCGATCTACCGCCCGCGCGCCGACCGCCCCGGCGGCGCCGAGCCGAGCGATGGCGATGGGCAGACCGACCCGACGGGCCCGGCGCCGTTGGGCTGGATCGAGCACCCGGGCGGGCTGGTGGAGGTCGGCTGGGACGGCAACGGGTTCGCCTTCGACAACGAGGGGCCGCGCCACACCGTCCACCTGACCCCCTTCGCGATCGCCGATCGGCCCGTCACCAACGCCGAGGTGCTCGAGTTCATGGCGGATGGCGGGTATCGCCGCCCCGAGCTGTGGCTGTCCGACGGGTGGGCCACGGTGCAGGCCCAAGGGTGGGACGCACCGCTGTACTGGCGCCACGAGGGCGGCGACGAGTGGTCGACCTTCACCCTCGCCGGCCGGCGACCCGTGGACCCGACCGAGCCGGCCTGCCACCTCAGCCACTACGAAGCCGACGCCATCGCCCAGTGGGCCGGCGCTC
This sequence comes from Acidimicrobiales bacterium, assembly GCA_046331115.1. Lineage (GTDB taxonomy): Bacteria > Actinomycetota > Acidimicrobiia > Acidimicrobiales > Iamiaceae > Aquihabitans. The sequence continues at coordinate 36,605 of JAXLRJ010000016.1, read as the reverse complement.
GGCTGCCCACCGAAGCCGAGTGGGAGGCGATCGCCGCCAAGGACGATCCCGCGGACGCCGACGTGCTGGACCTGGACGTGCTGCACCCGCTGGCGTCGGGGCGGATGTTCGGCGACGTGTGGGAGTGGACCGCGAGCGCCTACCTCCCCTACCCCGGCTTCCGAGCCGCCAGCGGCGCAGTCGGCGAGTACAACGGCAAGTTCATGGTGAACCAGCACGTCCTGCGCGGCGGCTGCTGCGCCACCCCGCCCGGCCACGTCCGGGCCACCTATCGCAACTTCTTCCCCTCGCACGCCAGGTGGGCGTTCAGCGGCGCACGGCTCGCCCGACACCTGGAGGCCTGATGGCATCGCCCACCCGTCCCGGCCCGACCGGGTCGCCCCGCATCGACGTCCACCTCGATGCCGCCGCCTGGCGGGAGGCCCAGGCCGACGCGGCTCGGTGCTCGCTCACGTCGACCCCGCCGCACCTGGCCCCGGTCTGGTTCTACGACGACGTCGGCTCCGCCCTGTTCGACCAGATCACCCGGCTGCCCGAGTACTACCCCACCCGGACCGAGCGGGCGCTGCTGCAGGCCCACGTCGACGACCTCGCCGGGCTAGGGGTGCGCACCCTCGTCGAGCTGGGCTCAGGGACGTCGGACAAGACCACCACGATCCTGGACGCCCTGTGCTCGGCGGGCACGCTCGAGGCGTACGTGCCCTTCGACGTGAGCGAGCGGACGCTGCGCGACGCGGCGTGCGCCCTCGCGCAGCGCTACCCCACCGTGGCGGTCCACGGCATCGTCGGCGACTTCCACCGCCACCTGGGCACGATCCCCGCAGGTCCGAGCCGGATGGTGGCGTTCCTCGGGTCCACCATCGGGAACCTGCGCCCCGACGAGCGGGCCGGCTTCCTGGCGTCGCTCGCTGCGGCCCTCGCCCCCGGCGATCGCCTGCTGCTCGGCATCGACCTCGTCAAGGACCCGGAGGTGCTCGTGGCGGCGTACGACGACGCGGCGGGCACCACCGCCGAGTTCAACCGCAACGCCCTGCGGGTGCTCAACCGGACCATCGGATCCGACTTCGACGTCGACGCCTTCGACCACGTGGCCCGATGGGACGCCGTCGAGCAGTGGATCGAGATGCGCCTGCGCGCCCGGTCCGACCAGATCGTCGCGATCCCCGGCGCGCCCCGCTCCCTCGTGCTCGCCTCCGGCGACGAGATCCGCACCGAGATCAGCGCCAAGTTCACCGTCGACGCCATGGCCGACGAGCTCCACGCCGCCGGGCTCCCCGTCGAGCAGGCGTGGCGGGCACCCGACGACGCGTTCGCCCTCCTCGTCGCCACCCGCCCCGCCTAGCCCGGCCCCGGCCCACTCGGCCCGCGCCAGGGCGCGACCGCCGCCGATCGGGCGCCCCCATCCCGTAGGGTCGACCGCCGTGGCTGCAGGGGACCAGGAGGAACGAACGGTGGACGACGCACCTCGCCAGGGGCCGACCATGCACCGCCGGGGGTTCCTCGGCGCCATCGCCGCCGGGGCGGGGGCCACCGCGCTGGCCGCCTGCACGTCCTCGGGTGGTTCCGATGCCGAGGGCACCTCGGCCAAGCCTGGCCCATTGACCACCGCGGATCGCTCGACGGCGACGACGCCGCCCAAGGTCCCGGCCGCGACCGGCATCGCCTCGGACCCGTTCCAGCTCGGCGTCGCCAGCGGTGATCCGCTGCCGGCGTCGGTCATCCTCTGGACCCGCCTCGCCACCGACCTCGAAGACCCGTCGGGCAACGGCGGGCTCGGCACCCGAGACCACCAGGTCCTGTGGGAGGTCGCCAAGGACGAAGCCTTCGACGACGTCGTCGCCACGGACCTGGCCGACGCCCCCGGGCGCTACGGGCACAGCGTGCACGCCGAGGCCACCGACCTCGACCCCGACACCTGGTACTGGTACCGGTTCCGCATCGGCGACCACACGTCGCCCACCGGGCGCACCCGCACCGCGCCCGCCGACGGCGCCGACGTCGACCAGCTCAAGGTGGCGTTCGCCTCCTGCCAGCTGCGCACGGCCGGCCACTGGACCGCCTACCCGCACCTCGTCGAGGACGCACCCGACCTGGTCATGTTCCTCGGCGACTACATCTACGAGTACCCCGGCGGCGAAGGCGACCTGAAGATCCCGCTCGATGCAGAGCCCCAGGACCTGGCGGACTACCGGGTCCTCTACGCCGCCTACAAGAAGGACGAGCGCATCCAGGCCGCCCACGCCGTCGCCCCCTGGGTGGTCACCTGGGACGACCACGAGGTCGAGAACAACTACGCCGCCGCCATCCCCGAGCACGACGAGGACCGGCCCACCTTCGCCACCCGCCGCAAGGCCGCCTACCAAGCGTTCTGGGAGCACCATGCGGTGCGGATGGACCCGCCCGCGAAGGACGGATCGCTCCAGGTGTACCGGTCGTTCCGGTGGGGCAACCTCGCCGACGTGTTCGTCCTCGACGGGCGCCAGTACCGCTCCGACCAGGTCTGCGGCGACAAGGTCGGCACCAACGCCACCGAGTGCACCGAGCTCGACGACGCCAGCCACACGATGCTCGGCAAGGTACAGGAGCAGTGGCTCGACGACGGCCTCGCCGGCTCGGAGGCCACGTGGCGGGTGCTCGCCCAGCAGACCGTGATGCACGCGCTGAAGATCGGCGACATCGTCCTCAACGTCGACCAGTGGGATGGCTACCCGCAGGCGCGTGCCCGGCTGCTCGAATCGATCGAGGCGGGCAAGATCGACAACGTGGTCGTGCTCACCGGCGACATCCACGCCGGCGGCGCCGCCGACATCCGCTCCCCCAACGCAGACCTCGAGGGCACCATCGTCGCCACCGAGATCGTCGGCACCAGCATCTCCTCGCCTGGGTTCGGTGCCATCGTCGGCGACATCGACCTGTCGAGCCTCGGGCTGCACTACGCCAACTTCCGGGACCACGGCTACGCCCGCTGCACCATCACCCCCACCACCTGGCGCACCGACTTCGTGGTGGTCGACACGATCGAGGACGAGACCTCCTCGGCCCGGGTCGACGCCACCGTCGAGGTGAAGGCCGGCACCCCCGGCATGCGCCGCCTCTGACCCAGCCACGACGGCCCGCAGGATCGACGCGGCGTGGGCGCGCCGCCCATCGCCCCGTGTCCGTTTCGAGGTTCTCGGTGGATGTCCGTTCCATCGGGGCCGTTGGGTGTCCGATTCGGTGTTTGTGGGTGTTTGGGGTGGTCTTGGGGTCTTCGTTATCAGACCCCCTGCGTAGCGTTGGGGCATGGACACGGCGGCGGATCCCCAGGTCGAGGAGGTGCTGGCAGGGCTCGACGCGGCGTTGGACGCGGCGTGCGCGGTCGGGGTCCGAGCGGTCGATGGTCGTGATGCGTATGGGGTGGTGCGGCGGTTGGAGGTGATCGGCCGGCGAGTCGCGGCGTTGCAGGTGGACCTGTTGGGAGACATCGAGGCTCGGGGCTTGCACACCGAGGACGGGCACCGCTCCGCGCGTGGCCTGGTCGGGTTCGCTGCCAACACGTCGGGTGCTGCGTCGGGGCGTCGGTCGAAGGCGGCACGGATGTTGGTGGGGATGCCGGTGGTGGCGGCGGGGTTCCGGGCGGGGCGGATCGGGGTGTGCCAGGTGGATCGGATCGCCCGGGTGCATGCGAACCCGCGGGTGCGCGAACAGTTGGAGGCGGTGGACGCGGAGCTCGCGGTGGTGGCGGAACGGTTGCGGTTCGATGAGCTCGATCGGTACCTGGCGCGGTGGGAGCACCTCGCCGATGAGGACGGCGCCGCCACGAAGGCGGAACGCGATCATCGGCGTCGGGACTTCCAGGTCCGCCAGAACCTCGACGGCACCTACCGGCTGTGGGGCGGCTGCGGCTCGTTGCAGGGCACCGTCACCGCCGAGGTGTTCGACGCCTACGTGCGTGCGGAGCTCGAAGCCGACTGGGCCGAAGCCCGCCAACGACTCGGCGACGCAGCGACGATCACAGATCTGGCGCGCACCGACGCGCAGCGACGCATGGACGCCGTCGAAGCGATCTTCACCAACGCCGCCGACACCCTCGCCGCGCGCACCGGCCAACGCATCGTCACCAACCTGTGCATCGACCAGACCACCTTCGAACGCACCGCCACCCGCCTCACGGGCACCGACCCCGGCCCCGACCCCCGCCTGCCCACCTGGTGGAGCGACCTCGCCAACCAACCCACCCGCAACCCCGACACCGACGGCGACACCGGCAACGACCGGACCGATGGACCCGCCTCGTACCGGTGCGAAGGCCTCGACGGGCGACCCGTCGACCCGACCGAAGCGGTCGCCGCCACGCTGCTCGTCGGGCACATCCGACGCGTCGTCTACGGCGCCGACAGCGTCGTCATCGACCTCGGACGCCGCAGCCGCCTCTTCACCGGGCCCGCCCGACTCGCCGTCATGCTCACCGCCACCACCTGCTTCTGGCCCGGCTGCACCCAACCCGTCCACCACTGCCAAGCCGACCACCTCCAACCCTGGCAAGACGACGGCCCAACATCCCCCGGCAACGGGGCACCCGCCTGCGGGAAGCACAACCGATGGCGCAACCACGGCTACACCGTCCAACGCGACCCAGCCGGCAACCTCCACATCCACCGCCCCGACGGCACCGAGATCACCTGATCGGAGGGTGCCACGTCGCGCCCGAGCGCGCCGGTGGATCAGGCCGATGGGTCAGGCGGGCAGGTCGAGGCGGCCATCGGTGAGGAAGCGGTGCCGCTTGTCGGGGTCGTTCAGGCCGAACCAGCGCCACGCCCACACGCCGATGGCGATGCCGAGCAGCTCCAACAGCACCGAGCGGGCCAGGTGGGCGAGCTCGGGGACCTGGCCATCGGCGAAGTCGAGGCCGGTGAACGGCCAGGCGAAGATGGCGGTCACCGCGAAGGCACCGTCCAGGACGAGGTGCGCCATCATCCCGATCGGGATGCCGAGCAGCCGGCGCCGCAGCAGCCGCCGGTTCCGGGTGGCCAGCATGATGATCCCGAGCAGGGCGACGGCACCGAGCAACGAGTGCAGCACCTTCGGCCCGCCGGTGAGCCCTTCGGCAAGCGGCAGCACGGCACCGAGCATCACCGTCCGGTAGTCGACGCCCGGGCTGCGGAACACCACGGCCACGCCCAGGACCGACAGCACGGCGAACCAGATGACCACGACGATCAGGCGCCGCTCAGGGCACGAGGATGCGGCCGCACTCCTCGCAGTGCGCCACCTCGCCGGCGGGCAGCTTGCGAAGGCGGGCCGCCTCCATGGCGCTCAGGGCCAGGTGGCAGCCACCGCACTGCGAGCCCACCAGCCGGGCCACGCCGATGCCGCCACGCCCGGCGCGCAGCTTCTCGTACTGGGCGAGCAGGTCGGCGGGGACCGGAGCCGCCGCACCATCTCGCACCGCCCGCTCGGCATCCTCCTCGGCCCGGATCTCGGCCTCGGCGGCGATCAGGCGCTGCTCCGCGTCGTCGAGCGCCGCCTGCTTCGCGTCGGCGGCCGCCGCCAGCTCGGCCAGGCGTGCCTCGACCGGCTCGACCTGCTCCATGATCTCCAGCTCCTCGTCCTCGAGCTGGGTGATCCGGCGCGACAGCGAGTCGATCTCCTCCTGCAGGTCCTGCAGCTCCCGCGGGTTGGACACGGTGCCGCCGTAGAGCTTGGCGTCGAAGCCGGCCCGCTTCTCCTTCAGCGACTCGACCTCGTCGTCCACCCGCTTCTGCTGGCGAGCCAGGTCATCGCGGACGGCGGTCTCCGCCTCGATCGCCGCCGCCACCTCGACCACGGCGGCCTGCGCCGCGTCACGGGTGGCGCGCTCGGGCAGGGTCTCGAGCCGGTGGCGCAGCTGGTCCAGCCGGGTGTCGTGGGCCTGCACCTCGAGCAGTGCCTCGAACGCGTCGTCGCTCATGGTCTCCCTGGGATCCTCATCGTGGACCGGCGCCGAGGTGACCGCTCACGGTCCACCGGTGCCGGTCCCGCCGTTGCCGTTGCCGTTGCCGTTCCCGTTGCCGTTCCCGTTGCCCGTGCCGCCGCCACCGAAGCCTGGCAGGGTCGTGCCGGTGCCCGGCGGGATCGTCACGGTGGTGCCGCCACCGGTGGTGCCGCCACCGGTGGTGCCCCCGCCGGTGGTGCCCCCGCCGCTGCCCGCGGGCGGGCCGTCGGAGCTGCCGATCTCGTTCGGGATCTTGCCGACCGAGTGCCCCTTGCGGGTGGGGTCGGGCTTGAGGAAGTCCACGATCGGCTGCCCGGCGAACAGCGCCGAGTAGTAGCGCCCCCAGGTGGTGGCCGGGTAACGGCCGCCGGTGGCACCGCCGAGGCCGGCGTTGGCCAGCGAGATGCGGGCCTTGGGCGCCCCCATCCAGATCGCCGTGGCGAGCTGCGGGGTGTAGCCCACGAACCACACGTCGGCCGACTCCTGCGTGGTGCCGGTCTTGCCGGCGGCGGGCTGGCCGTTGTCGATGCGGGCGTTGCGGCCGGTGCCGCCGGTGACGTTGGCCTGCAGCACCTGGTTGACGAGGCGGGCCACCTGCGCGTCGACCACGCGGACCGGCTTGGCCTCGTGCTGGTACAGCACCTTGCCGTGGCGGTCCTCGATGCGATCCACGTAGTACGGCTCGTTGTGCATGCCATCGTTGGCGAACGTGGCGTAGGCCGACGCCATGTCCAGCGGCGTGATGTCGGAGGTGCCGAGCGGCAGCGACGGCACCTCGCTCAGCTGCGAGCGCACCCCGAGGCGCTTGGCCATGTCGATCACCTTGTCCAGCCCGACCAGCTGGCCGAGGCGCACGAAGCCGCAGTTGGCCGACTTCTGCACGAGCGAGGTGATGTTGCCGCCGCCCGCGCCGCCAGTGACGTGGTACGGCTTCGAGCCGGGGTTCTCGAACGTGCACGTGCCTCGGCCGCTGACCGTGTCGTTCGGGATGTAGCCGTTCTCGAACAGGGTGACGAGCACGTACGTCTTCATCGACGATCCCGGCTGGCGACCCGGCAGGTGGGTGGCCAGGTCGTACTGGTAGCGGTCGAAGCCGGGGCCGCCGACGAGGGCCCGGACCGCGCCGGTGGCCGGCTCGACCGACACGATCGCCTGGGTGCCGAAGGTGAGCCCGCCCGTCTTGGGGTCGGTCACGTCGAAGGTGCCGTCGCCCTTGTTGTTGGGCAAGGTGGCGTCCCGGGCGGCGATGGCCTTGGCCTGGAAGTCCGGGTTGAACGTGGTGTACACCCGGATGCCGCCCTCGAACACGGCGTGGTTGCGGGCCGCCGGCGTCGCGCCCAGCCCGAAGCGGGGATCGTCGAGCAGCTGCTGCTTGACCTCCTCGACGAAGTAGTCCTTCGGCGGCGGCGGCACGTGGGGCGTCTTGGGCAGCTCGACCAGCTCCAGGAAGTTGGCCTGGTCCTGGGTGAGGCGCTTGGTGGCCACCAGGCGCTTGAGCACGATGTGGCGGCGCTTGAGCGCCACCTTCGGGTTCTTGAACGGGTCGTAGTAGCTCGGGCTGCGGATCAGGGCAGCGAGCAGGGCGCCCTCGGCCCAGTTGAGCTCGCTGACGTCCTTGTCGAAGTAGTACTCGGAGGCGGCCTGCACGCCGTAGGCGCCACCGCCGAAGTAGACGCTGTTGAGGTAGCGCTCGAGGATCTTGTCCTTGCCCTTGCGGCAGTCGGCCTTGACCGGCTTCGGGCAGTAGCGCTGCTTCATCTGCTTCTCGAGCTCGACCGCCAGGAAGGCCTCGCGGATCTTGCGGGTGATGTTCTGCTTGTTGCCGACCAGCGAGTTCTTCACCACCTGCTGCGTGATGGTCGAGCCGCCCTGGCTGGCCGAGCCGGAGCCGAGGTTGGCGTCGACCGCCCGACCGATCGAGCGGATGTTGACGCCCTTGTGCTGGTAGAAGGTCTGGTCCTCGGCGGCGAGGACCGAGCCGACCACCGTCTTGGGCACCTTGCTCAGCGGGACCTGGACGCGGTTCTCGTTCTCGCCGTTGATGAGGGTGCCGAGCTTGTTGCCCTGGACGTCGAAGATGTACGAGCGCTCGGCGAGGGGCTTGAGGCTGAGCTGCTCGTGGTCCGAGCGGTGGGCGGCCACGAGCTTGCCCAGCTGCGGCGCCGCGTAGGCGATGGACGTGGTCAGCACCGCCACGAGCGCGGCCATGAGGAGGACGAATCGAAGGAGGCGCTTGAGGTAGACCACGGCGCCAGGCAGCGTACCGGGCGGGTGCCCCCGGCCAGGGCGCACCCCCTCGGGTAACCTGTCGGTCCCCTCCCCGGCCACCCCCGGGCACCATCCCTCAGGAGGCTCCAGGCCCCACCCCCGTCGCCTTCGCTTCGGCGTGCAGCTCCACACCGCCGCCACCGGCGACGAGTGGGCCGCCACGGCGCGGAAGGTGGAGGACCTCGGGTTCGACACCTTGTTCCTGCCGGACCACTTCGGCGACCAGCTCGCCCCGGTGCCGGCGATGATGGCGGCCGCCGCGGCCACCACCACCTTGAAGGTGGGCACCCTGGTGTTCGACAACGACTACAAGCACCCGGTGGTCCTCGCCAAAGAGATGGCCACGATCGACCGACTGTCGGGCGGGCGGCTCGAGGTCGGCCTCGGCGCCGGCTGGATGTTGAGCGACTACGAGCAGTCCGGCATCGCCTACGACCCCGGCAAGGTCCGCGTCGACCGCTTCGAGGAGGGCCTCACCATCCTGAAGGGCCTGCTCGGCCCGGAGCCGGTCACCTTCGCCGGCGAGCACTACCAGATCACCGGCCTCGACGGCCTCCCCAAGCCGGTGCAGTCCCCGGTGCCGATCCTGGTCGGGGCGGGCATGAAGCGGATGCTCACGATCGCGGCGCAACAGGCCGACATCGTCGGCATCAACCCGACCATGCCCAACGGCGCCGCCGACGCCGACGCGGCGCGCACGGGCACGGCCGAGCTCACCGACGAGAAGCTGCAGTGGGTCAAGGACGCGGCCGGCGCCCGCTACGACGACCTCGAGATCAACCTGCTCAACCTTGGCTGCTTCGTCACCGACGATCGGCGCGGCCTGGCCGACCAGTTCGCCCCGCTGTTCGGGCTGACCACCGACGAGCTGCTCGACTTCCCGCACGCGCTGATCGGCACCACCGAGGAGATCTGCGAGATCATCCAGGCGCGCCGGGAGCGCTGGGACGCCAGCTACATCGTCGTGCAAGCCGATGCCCTCGACGTCATGGCCCCGGTGGTCGCCCAGCTGGCCGGGACCTGATCGGACGGTCGTGAGCAGCGCACCCCAGCCACCGGAGGACCTGGAGCACCAGCCGCTCCACGCGGTCGGTCGACGGCTTGATCGCGCCTTCGACGCCCTCACCCGGCTGGACCCGCAGTCCTTCCTGCACTGCCTCCAGGGCAGCGCGGAGTCCACCGAGCTGCCCCAGATGCTGGCGGAGCGCCTGCCCGGCGCCCGCTGGATCCCCACGGACCAGCACCCGCTGGCGTTCGTCGACCCGACGGACCACCTGGCGGTGCACCGCGCCTGGATGGAGGCCTGCCACGGCGACGACCGGGTGGCCCGGGCCAAGGTGCGCACGGTCCAGGCCCTGCACCCCGCCGACGACGGTCCCCCGGGCCCGGTCGGCACCTACGACCTGACCCTCATCGACCTGGTCGGGACCGACGGGGTCGACGCGGTCGTCGTGGCGCTCGTCCCGTTGGCCGTGGACGCCATCGTGCCCACGGCGCCGGCCGCGCCACCCCGCGGCGCCGAGAGCTTCCGGCTGCGGCTGGACCTCGAGGGCACGGTGATCGGCGGCACCACCAGCGTCAACCAGCTGCTGGGCCGTCCGCTCGGCGACGTGCTGGGCCAGCCCGTGGTGCCGCTGCTGCACCCCGACGACCTCGATCCGGCGACCGGCATCTGGACCGACGTCCTCGAGCAGCCCGAGGTGTCCCAGACCATCCGCCTCCGCCTCCTCCACGGCGACGGGACCTGGCGCTGGTTCACCGACACGGTCTGGAACGACCTCGACGACCCTGACAGCCCGGGCGTGCTCTGCGAGTTCCACGACATCCACGAGGCCGTGCTCGCCGAGCAGGCGCTGCACGCCAGCGAGCTCAGCTTCCGCTCCCTGGCCGAGTCCCTGCCGGTGGGCGTGGCGGTGCTCGACCAGGACGGGCGCGTCCACTTCGCCAACCACCAGCTCGTCACCATCCTCCTCGCCACCGAGCTCGGCGGGCCGGACTCCGCCATCGAGACGCCGACGCCATCGGGCCCGGGGTACACGACCCGCTGGTCGGACCTGGTCGACCCCCGGGTTGTGAGCGCGGTCGAAGACCTGCTCCGCCCGGACGCCCCCGGCGCGGAGCCCCGGTCCCGGCAGGTCGACCTGGTGACCCCGGCCGGACGCGCCGTCAGCCTGCTCGTCCGGGTCGCCACCGTGGCCGACGACCACGGCCTGAGCCTCATCGTCAGCGTGCAGGACATCTCGCGCGAGGTCTCGGTGAGCCAGGCCCACCACCGCGTGGCATCGGCGGTCGACGAGGCCGAGGAGGTCGTGGTGGTGAGCCGCCTGCGGGGCGAGGTCCTCCACACCAACAAGGCGGCCCGCCGGTTCCTCGGGGAGGACCCGGTCGGCCGGCCCCTGCGGGAGCTGCTCGAGCCCGAGGTGCTGGCCATGTCGGACGCCACGATCATCCCCGCCCTGGAAGAGGGCAGGCCGTGGTCCGGCGACCTCGAGATCGTCGACGTGGACGGCGCGCTCCACACGATGTCGGTGAACGTGAGCCCGGTGTCGGAGGGCGCCGAGATCTACATCGGGATCACCATGCGCGACGTCACCTCCCGTCGTGCCCACGAGCGCGAGCTCGCCCACCAGGCCCGCCACGACACGCTCACCGGCCTGCCCAACCGCTTCGCCCTGGTGGAGCTGCTGGAAGCGGCCTGCGCCACCGGCGACCCCGACGAGCACGTGGCGGTGTTCTTCATCGACCTCGACAACCTCAAGATCGTCAACGACGGCCTCGGCCACAGCGCCGGCGACCGCCTGCTCGAGGCCGTCGCCCTCGAGCTCCGCCGCAGCGCCGGCACCGACACGGTGGCCCGCTTCGGCGGCGACGAGTTCGTGGTCGTGAGCGAGGGGGTCACCCCCGAAGCGGCGGTGGAGCGGGCCGAGCGGTTCCTCACCGCGGTGGAGCGGGCCGAGGTCACCGGCATCGCAAGCTCGGTGTCAGCCAGCATCGGGGTGGCCTCGCTCCCCCGCAACGAGGCCAGCGCCGAGGCGCTCGTCCGAGACGCCGATGCCGCCATGTACGCCGCCAAGCGGGCCGGTCGCTCGCGCTGCGCGATCTTCGACGACGCCCTGCGGCGCCGGGTCAGCCAGCGGTTCACGCTCGAGGCGCTGCTGCGCTCGTCGATCGACACCGATGCGCTCGACGTCCACTTCCAACCGATCGTCTCGCTGGAGGACGGTGCGGTCACCGGGCTCGAGGCGCTCTGCCGGTGGAGCCACGCCGGGCCGGGCGAGTTCATCCCGATCGCCGAGGAGTCCGGGCTGATCGTCGGCCTGGGCCGGCAGGTGCTGCAGCAGTCCCTGGAGGGCGCGGCGATCCTGCGGGCCTCGGCACCGCACCTCGCGTCGCTGCGCATCGGCATCAACGTGTCGCCGCGCGAGCTGGACCACCCCGAGTTCGCGGCGCGGACCCTGGCCATGATCGAAGAAGGGCCGGTCCCGATCGAGCACGTCGTCCTCGAGCTCACCGAATCGGCGCTCATCGATCCGCGGGAGGAGGTCGCCGCCACCCTCCACCAGCTGCGCGACGCCGGCCTCACCCTCGCCCTCGACGACTTCGGGAGCGGGTACTCGTCGCTCACCTACCTGCGGCGCTACCCGCTGGACCTGCTGAAGCTCGACATCAGCTACACGCAGGCGATGATCCACGACGCCGAGACCCGGGTCATCGTGGAGGCGCTCCTCTCCATGGCCAACCGGCTCGGCATGCAGGTCGTGGCCGAGGGCGTAGAGACGCCCGAGCAGCTGGCGCTGGTGCGCGAGCTCGGCGCCACCTGGGCCCAGGGCTTCCTGGTCGGCAAGCCGGCCGGGCTCGACGAGCTGCTCGGCTCCGCCCTGCCGCCGCGGGACCTCACCCCTCCGGGCTGACCACCACCACCCGCGCCGCCGGGGCCGGCCCGGCGGGCCAGGCCACCACCGGTTCCTGGGCATCGGCGCTCCCGAGCTCCCGACCGAGCCGCTGCCACACCTCGCCGCGGGTCGGTGCGCCTGGGGTGACGTCCTCCACCTGGTAGCGGCGGTCCGGGTCGAGCCCGGCGAGCACCACCGGCGCGGCGGCCTTCGACGCGTCGAGCCCACCATCGCCACCTTCCAGGAGGAACGCGTAGACGACGGCGCAGGGGGCACCGGGATCGGACGCCTCGGGCGCATCGGGGGCGAGGAAGGCCAGGGCGCCTCGGTCCGAGCCGACCGGCGACACCAGGCGGTGCAGGTCGCCCTGCTGCACCAGCCCACGGATCCGGCGGTAGTCGGCGGCCGCCTGGGCCGCCACCGCCCGCTCCTCGTCGGTCATGGTGCGGGGGTCGATGTCGAAGCCGAACCGCCCGCTCATGGCCACCGCGCACGAGAACGGCACGGGCTTCTGGCCCCAGCGGGTGACGTGGGCGCCGAGGACCGACGCCGGCAGGAGGTGCGACGCACCCCATTGGATGCGGGCCCGGTCGACCGGATCCGTGTCATCGGAGGTCCACAGCTCGTGGAACCACCGCAGGTCGCTGAGGTTGGAGCGCCCACCTCCGGACGCGCAGAGCATCAGCTCCACGTCGGGGTGGCGCCGCGCCACCTCGGCCATCACAGCCTCGGTGGCCCGCACCCGATCGATCGGGAGGTGCGACTGGCGGTCTGCGGGCAGCGCCGGGCTGGCCTGCTCGAACAGGTCCCGGTTGGCATCCCACTTGAGGTAGCTGATCCCAGGGTGGAGGGCGAGGGCTCGGTCGACCACGTCGACGACGAACGCCGCCACCTCGGGCTGGCAGAGGTCCAGCACCAGCTGATGGCGCTCCTCCCTGCGCTCACGGCCGGGCTCGGCCACCACCCAGTCGGGGTGCTGCTCGTAGAGGGCGGACCTCGGGTTGACCATCTCGGGCTCCACCCACAGCCCGAACCGCAGCCCGGCGCCGAGCGCGTGGTCGACGACCGGGCCCAGCCCGTCGGGGAACTTGGCCGGGTCCACGTCCCAATCGCCGAGGCCCTGGGTGTCGTCGTCGCGCGGGTGCTCGACGCCGAACCAGCCGTCGTCGAGCAGGAACAGCTCGGCCCCCACCTCGGCGGCACCGTCGATGACCTCGCACACCGAGGCGGTGCCCATCGAGAAGCCCATGGCCTCCCAGTTGTTGAAGGCGATGGCCCGAGGCCGATCGCCGTCCCGCACGACGTGCTCGCGCACCCAGCGGTGCAGGCGGCGGGTGATCGGCCCGACGCCAGCATCGGACCACGCCAGCACCGTGGCCGGGGTGGTGAACGACCCACCGGGAGCGAGCACCCGTGCCGCGCCGCGGTGCTGGTGGCCGGCGAGCAGCCGAGCCTGCCCGTGCATCGCCACCTCGGCGTCGAAGCGGACGTCGCCACCCCAGCGGACCGTGGCGAGCAGCACCTCCCTCCTCCTCGGCAGGGCGGCCGCCGGTCGACCACAGGCCACCGGCGGCAGGTAGAGCGACGAGCGCACGCCGCCGTGGCCGGCCACGGTCTTCACGCCGGGCGCCAGCGGCTCGGCGACCTCGGTCCACTCGTGGGCCCAGCCACCACCCCAGTGGGTCAGCCAGGCATCAGCCGCCGCCCGAGCCGGCGCCGCCGACGCGGCACGCACCAGCCGCACGGGCGCGTCTGCCTCGTTCGCAACCTCGACCCACTGCTCGACCAGGCCGTGCTCGGGCCAGGTCCGGACGTGGAGGGTCACGACGAGGGGCGCGACCCGGTCGACCAGCTCGATCCGGTGGAGCCGCCCGTGCGGGTGCGCCCCGGGCTCCTCCACCGACCGGACGACCAGCCGGGTCGAGGGTGAGCCGTCGGCGTGCACCACCTCGAGCGCCGGCTCCCGCAGCGCCTCCTCCCCATGGGTCGGGTAGGCCAGCGGGTACAGCCAGGTCGGGAACGCCGGCTCGGTGGCGCACGCCTCCGGGCCACCGAGCGCGAGCTGACGGAGCCGCCCCTCGCCGTCGGTGGCGAGGAGCAGCCCCGTGGGCCCGCCGTCGATGTGGATCAGCTCACCGTCGTGCACGCCCGCACGCTAGGTGCCCGTCCTGCCGTCAGCTGCTGGCCGGCGAGGTCAGGTCGTAGAGCGTCACCCCGTCGACGGTGGTCGAGGTGAAGTTCTGCTGCACCCACGAGGAGATCTCGCTCGAGGCGCTCGACCCGTTCATGCCGGGGCCGCCACCCATGCCGCTGGCGATGAACCAGTGCACCTTGCCGTCCTCCACGTACTGCTGGAACTGGGCGAGGGTCGGGCTGTCGTCCGAGCCGTTGAACCCGCCGATGGCCATCACCGGCTCGTCGGCGGCGAGCTGGAAGCCCGAGGCGGACTGCGACCCGATGGCCGCCGCCACCCAGGTGTACTGGTCGGCGTCCTCGGTGAGCAGGGCGGTCACCTGGTCCGATGGGGTGCTGGCGTCGAGGAGGCCACCCGCCCCGCCGCCACCGGGCCCACCCGTCCCGCCAGGGAACCCACCCGTCTGGCCGGTCTGGCCCGTCTGGCCCGTCTGGCCCGTCTGGCCGGGGAAGCCGCCCGCCATGCCACCGGGCATCCCGCCACCGCCGCCAGGGCCGCCGCCGCCGGGGCCGAAGCCGCGGCCGCCGGGGCCTGCGGTGGGCAGCGAGCCGGTGTGGGTGGTGGAGGCCGTCTGGAGGCTGTAGGCGGTCGGGGCGGCCAGCCCGATGACGATGGCCGCGATGGCCACGGCCGTGCCGGCCCGTCCCCGCAGGTCCGGGGCGAAGGCCATGAGGGCTGCCAGGCCCAGGCCGCCGAAGAGCACCACGGGAGCGAGCCACGGGGCCCAGTCGGAGGCCCGGTGCAGGAGCACGTAGGACCACCATGCGGTGACGCCCATCGCTGCGGCCAGGCCGAGGCGTGCGGGCAGGCGGTCCCGGCGGCGCCACAGGTCGCTCGCCCCCATGCCCACCAGGGCGCCGATCGCCGGGGCCAGCGCCACCGTGTAGTACTCGTGGATGATCCCCTTGCCGAAGCTGAAGGCCAAGGTGGTGACCACCAGCCAGCCGCCCCAGATGAGGTAGGCCGCCCGGGAGCGGTCCGTGCGCCCGGCCCGGCCCCGCATCGCCAGTCCGATCACCAGGAGCAGCAGGGCGGTGGGCAGCAGCCAGGACGCCTGGGCGCCGAAGCTCGAGTTGAACATCCGGTACCAGCCCGTCGGCCCCCACATGCTGGTGCCGTTGCCGCCGCCGGGCCCGACGCCGCCACCACCGCCGCCGACGCTGCCGGTCTCGTTGCCGGTGAGGCGTCCGAGGCCGTTGTAGCCCACGATGAGCTCGAGGACGCTGTTGTGCTGCGAGCCGCCGATGTAGGGGCGGGAAGACGCTGGCCAGAGCTCGACGATCGCCACCCACCAGCCGGCCGAGACGACCAGGGCGATGAAGCCGTAGACCGACTGCACGAACCGCCGGCGGAAGGTCGTGGGTGCGCAGACCAGGTAGACCAGCGCGAACGCCGGGGCCACCAGCAGGGCCTGGAGCATCTTGGTCAGGAACCCGGAGCCCACCAGCACCCAGGCCAGGACGAGCCACCGGGTGCTCGCCCCCTCGAGGGCCCGCACCATGGCGTAGGCGGCGCCCACCAGGAGCAGCACGAGCAGGGCGTCGGGGTTGTTGAACCGGAACATCAGCGTCGCCACCGGGGTGACGGCGAGGACTGCCCCGGCGATGAGGCCGGCGGCGGCGCCGTACCACCGCTTCACGGCGGCGTAGAGGAGGCCGACGGCGGCCACGCCCTCGAGCGCCTGGGGCACGAGGATGCTCCAGGCGTTGACCCCGAACACCCGGGCGGACAGGCCCATCACCCACAGCGACATGGGGGGCTTGTCGACCGTGATCGAGTTGGCCGAGTCAGACGAGCCGAAGAAGAACGCCTTCCACGAGTGCGTCCCGGCCTGGACCGCCGCCGAGTAGAAGCTGTTCGCCCACCCGGAGGCGCCCAGGCCCCAGAGGTAGAGCACGGCGGTGGCGCCGAGCAGGGCGAGCAGCGCCGGGCGGGCCCAGGTGGGATCGGCCTCGGGGCCTCGCCACACCCGTCGCAGCCGGGATCGGCCCGGTGGCGGCGAGGACGGCGGGGAGCCGTCGGGCCCCTCCCAGCCGTCGAAGGCGCCAGCGCCGACCGGGGCGTCGAGCACCGGTGCGGCGTCGGCCGATGAGGTGGTGGTTGGGTGTTCCATGGTGGTGGCCATGGCCGACACGCTGACGGCGCTTCCTGGGAATCTCCTGGGACGCCTCGGAGAGTTCCCGCCAACGTCTCGGCGGCCCGTCCACCTTGGCACGGGATGGCGCCGATGGCAGGCCTGGGGGCATGCTGCACCCGGAGAGGAGGGCTGATGGGCTCGATCGTGGTGCTGGGTGGTGCAGGTGGCGTGGGCCGGGTGGCGGTGGAGGCCCTCACGCTGATCGACAGCGTGGACGAGGTGGTGGTCGCGGACTTCCGCGCGGAGGTGGCCCAGGAGGTCGTCGACGCGCTCGGCGGGCACGGCCTCCGCGCGGTCGGCATCGATGTGACGGACCGCCCCGCCCTCGTCGAGCTGCTCCGGGGCGCGGACGTGGTCCTCAACTGCGTCGGCCCCTTCTACAAGTTCGCCGCCCCGACCCTGGAGGCAGCGATCGAGGCCGGCGTCGGCTACGTCGACATCTGCGACGACCTCGATGCCACCCGGGCCCTGCTCGACCTCGACGCCCAGGCCCGCGACGCGGGGATCACCGCCCTGATCGGCATGGGCAACTCGCCCGGCCTGGCCAACATCTTCGTGAAGCTGTGCGCCGAAGACCTGCTCGACGAGGTCACCTCCGCGGAGATCATGCACATCCACGGCGGCGAGCCCTCCGAGGGCGCAGCCGTGCTGAAGCACCGCATCCACGCCATGGTGAACGACGTCCCGCTGTACGTGGACGGCCAGTTCATCGCGGTCCGCCAGCTCGAGGAGAGCGGGGCGCCCTACATCCACGAGGAAGACTTCCCCGACCTCGGCCCGTACCCCGTGTACCCGTACCCGCACCCCGAGACCATCACCCTGCCCAAGGCGTTCCCGTCGCTGCGCAAGGCGACCAACCTCGGGGTGGTCTACCCGCTGTCGTACTTCGCCCTCACCCAGGACCTCGTGCGCGTGGGCCTCGGCGGCTACGACCCCATGCGGGTTGGCGACGCCGAGGTGGCGCCGGTCGACATGGCGGTGGCGATCCTCCAGCGGGAGCGGCCCCGCCTCATGGCCGAGGCCGGCATCACCGAGCCGGGCGGGTGCTTGCGGGTCGTCGTCGGCGGCACCAAGGACGGCGAGGAGCACCGCTACGTGTGCTCGCTGAGCTCGAAGGGCGCCGGCGCCGGCGAGGGCACGGGCATCCCCGCCGCCCTGGGTGCCGCCCTGCACCAGCGCGGCGCCCTCGAGGGCGGGCCCGGGGTGCACGCCCCGGAGGCGATCGTGCCGGTCGGTGCGCTGATGGACCTGGCCGGCCAGGTGGTGAAGCGGATGAGCATCGGTGACGGCGAGGGCATCCCGCTCGTCATCGAGCACATCGGCCCGGACGGCAGCCGGGACGAGATCCCGATGGCGCTGGGCTGAGCGCCGTGGCCGACGAGGTGCCCGTCGTCCTGGCCATCGACCTGGGGACCGGCGGGCCCAAGGTCGCCCTGGTGTCGCTGGACGGCACGGTCGTCGCCTCCGAGCACCAACGGGTCGAGCCCCGCGTGGCCGCGGACGGCACGGGCGTGCAGGACCCCGACACGTGGTGGGGCGCGGTCCTCGCCGGCATGGGTGCGCTCGTGGCCGCGCACCCAGCGGAGGCGGCGCGCCTCGTGGCGGTGGCGGTCACCGGGCAGTGGGGCTCGACCGTGCCGGTCGATGCGCAGGGGAACGCCGTCGGCGACTGCCTGCTGTGGATGGACACCCGCGGCGGCGCCCTCGCCCGCGAGCGCCTCGGCGGCAAGGTCAGCATCGAGGGCTTCGCGCCCCGCAAGGTCCTGACGTGGGTCCAGCGGTCCGGTGGTGCGCCGAGCCTGGAGGGCAACGACCCGTTCGGCCACCGCCTCTGGATCCAGCACCACGAGCCCGACGTCTACGCCCGCACGGCGATGTTCGTCGAGCCGATCGACTTCATCAACGCCAAGTTGACGGGCGTCGTGTCCGCGACGCCCGTGTCGATGCTGCTGTCGTGGCTGTGCGACAACCGCAAGCTCGACGAGCCCCGCTACGACCCGCAGCTGCTTGCGCTGGCGGGCATCGACGAGGCCAAGCTGCCGCCCCTGCGCCCGGTCGGCTCGGTGGTGGGCACGGTGCTCGCGGACCTCGCCGCCGACGTCGGCCTGCCCGCCGACCTCCCGGTCGTCACCGCCCTGCCGGACCTGCACACCGCGGCGCTGGGCTCGGGCGGCATCGGCCTCTACGAGGCCCACCTGAGCGTGAGCACCTCGGCTTGGGTCGGGTGCCACACCCCGGGCAAGAAGACCTCGATCGGCAAGCAGATGGCCACGGTGCCCTCGGCCCTCCCAGGCAAGTACATCCTGGCCAACAACCACGAGACCGCCGGCGTGTGCGTCGAGTGGGCGCGGGGGCTGTTCGTGCTGGCCGACGATGGGCTCACCGAGCCGCGGCAGACGTCGCTCGCGGACTTCGATCGCGTGGCTGCGTCGGCTCCGTCGGGCTCGGGCGGCGTCTTGTTCACCCCGTGGCTGAACGGCGAGCGCTCGCCCGTGGCGGACAGCGACCTGCGCGGCAGCTTCCACAACCTCTCGCTCGCCACCACCCGCGCCGAGCTGCTGCGGGCGGTGCTCGAGGGCGTGGCCCACAACGCCCGGTGGCTGCTGGAGGCGTCGGAGTCCGTCCTCAAGCACCCGCTCGAGGGCATCCGGGCGATCGGTGGCGGCAGCGAGTCCGACGTCTGGTGCCAGATCCACGCCGACGTCCTTGGCCGCCCGCTGCACCGGGTCGCCCAGCCGCTGCTGACCAACGTGCGGGGCGCCGCGTTCTTCGCCGGGCTCGTCCTCGGGCTGGTCGACGAGGCGGACCTGGCGAGCCGGGCCCCCGTGGACCGCACGTTCGAGCCCGACCCCGCCGCGCGCCGCACCCACGACCTGCTCCACGCCGAGTTCGTGCAGCTGGCCAAGGCCCAGAAGGCGATGTTCTCCCGCCTGAACGGCCCTGGGGGCCTCGGGGGCTGACCTTCCGGCCACGGTGCCGGCCACGGTGCCGGCCACGGTCGCCATGGCCGTCCTCGGACGTCGGTCCGACACCCGCCGGGCCCTGCTACCGCTTGCGTGCGCAAGGGGCCTACGCTCGGCACCGCGGGGGTCCGATCGAGCGAGCCATGGCCGGAGGGGAACATGCGAGGGCCGACACGCCGGTGCCCCAACTGCGGGGCCGAGATCCCGACGAAGGCGTACCAGTGCAGCTCGTGCGGGAGCCGCATGGACCACCCCGGCGAAGGGCGCTCGGCGTTCCGGGCCCGACGGCGGCGGACCGCCTTCGCTGCGGCCGGCGCCGCCGCGGTGGTCGTGCTCGTGGCGCTGCTGGTGCTGGTGGCGGGCTGACCCACCGAGCTGCGAGCGGGCGGGCGGGTGCTCAGCCGAGCAGGACGTCGATCTGCCCCAGGGCGAGGGCCATGCCTTCCTCCATGCCCATCTGGATGAGCTGCGCCATGGCGTCGGCGGAGGGGAACGTGGTGTGGATCCGCATCGAGGTGCCGCCACCGTCGCGGGGCGAGAGCGTCACCCGCACGAGGCTCACCGGCATGTCGGGGTTGGGATTGCCGTCGCCATCGGCGAACCCGTCGCGGAACGTGAGGGCGGTCGGCGCTTCGACGGAGGTCACCTCCCACCAACCGTGGTACCGGTCCCCCTCCGGGGAGGTCATGTAGTAGCGGACCGCACCGCCAGGCGAGAGGTCGTGGTCCACCACGGTCGCCGGGTGCGACGGCGGCCCCCACCAGCGCTCGAGCTTCCGAGGGTCGGCCCACACCTCCCAGGTGCGTGCGACGGGTGCGTCGAACTCGGCGTCGATGGTGAGCGTGAGCTGCTCGACGTCCTTGGTGGTGGCGGTGACGGTCATGGGGTCATCCCTTCTGGTTGGTCGATCTCTTCGGGGGGCTGGCCTCCGTCGGCGAGCAGGTCGCCGATGCGGTCGATGCGGCCGCGCCACAGCGCCTCGTACTCGTCGAGGAGCCGCGCCACGGACCGGATCGCCTCCACATCGGTGTGGACGCGCTGCTCGCGGCCACGGCGCACCTTGGCGACCAGTCCGGCATCGGCCAGCACCCGGACGTGCTTCTGCACGGCGGGGAGGCTCATGGGGTAGCGACGGGCGAGCGCGGACACCGAGTGCTCGCCCGCCATGGCGTGGCGGAGGATGTCGCGGCGGGTCGCGTCCGCCAGGGCGTGGAACAGCCGGTCGACCGCCTCGTCGCTCACCTTATCTACAACCATATGGTTGTAGATAAGCACGACGGTTGCCGGTTGGCAACTCCCGAACCCGCCGCTTACCGGGGGCTAACCCACACCCACCTGGCACTGACCTGGGCCTCCGTAGGTTCCCCACGAACCAAGGAGGGAACCCTGTGAACGCACCCGACCACCCCCCGGCGCACCCCCGCCGCTCCCGAACCCGACGCCGGCCCCGCCGGGGCCTCGCCGCGTCGCTCGTCGCGCTCACCGGCCTCCTCGGCACGGTCGGCACGCTGGCGATCACGTCCACCACGGCCGGGACAGCCGCCGCCGCTCCCGCGGCCGGTGGCGGCGGTGCCGCTGCCACGGTGGCCAACGGCATCGCCACCACGGACCTCGCCGCCGTCGGGGCCAGCCCGTCGGGCCTGGCCTCCTCGCTCGTCGGGCCCGGCGTGACGGTGTCCAACGTGACCTACACCGGTGCCCCCGCCCAGGCCGGCCTGCTCCACGTGGTGGACCCTGCGGTCGTCTCCTTCAACGACGGCGTGATCATGTCGTCGGGCAACTTCGCCGACATCGTCGGGCCCAACAAGTCCGACAGCACCACCGGCGACATGGCCGGCAGCGCCGACGCCGACCTGAACGCGCTCATCGCTGGCACCAAGACGGTCAACCCCGTCACCTTCGACGCCGCGTCGCTGGAGTTCGACTTCGTCCCCACCGCGAGCCAGGTGTACTTCACGTACACGTTCAGCTCCGACGAGTACCTCGAGTGGGTGAACCTGTTCAACGACGTGTTCGCCTTCTACGTCAACGGCCAGAACTGCGCGGTGACGCCCGGCGGCGACACCGTGAGCATCGACACGATCAACGACGCGGTGAACCCGTCGCTGTTCCGTGACAACTCGTTCTCCAACCCGCCGGCGAACCCGATCAACATCGAGTCCGACGGCCTCAGCGTGGAGATGATCTGCTCCGCCCCGGTGAACCCCGGCCAGACCAACCACATGAAGCTGGCCATCGCCGACACGAGCGACCAGATCCTCGACTCGGTCGTCATGATCAAGGCCCACAGCCTGAGCACGGTCCCGCCGGAGTCCTGCAACGACAACGTCGACAACGACGATGACACGTTCGTCGACATGGAGGACCCGTCCTGCCAGGCCAGCACCACCCCGCCGCCGGCGGGCTCGGGTGGCAGCGGCGTCGGCTCGGGTGGCAGCGCCCCGGCCTTCACCGGCAACGAGGGCACGCCGATCAAGCTCGACGCGTCGGTCTTCGGCTGGACGGCCACGCCCGACGCCATCTCGACGACCTGGACGGTCCACGGCATCAACGGGACGGTCGGCGACTGCACCATCGATCCGGCCACGCCGCAGCCCGTCGGGCCCGGCGGCGCCATCGCCGTGGTCTCGGCGACCTGCCCGGTGGACGGCGAGTACGTGGCGCGGGTCGATGGCCTCGACGTCGAGGGCAAGAGCGCCTTCGACAAGGACGTCGACTTCTTCGTGCACAACGCCCCGCCGGCGGTGACGATCGACTCGCCCACCATCGGCGACCAGGCATCGGTCGGCGATCCGGTGACGGTGAGCGCGACCGTGGTGGACCCCGGCGTCGATGACGGGATCTCCTGCGACATCTCCTGGGGCGACGGCACCGTCGAGCCCGGCGACCTGGCCGGCACCACCTGCTCGGGCACCCACACCTACGCCGAGCCCGGCGCCAAGATCATCTCGGTCACCGGCAGCGACACCAGCGGCCAGTCCGCCGCCGCCGCGTCACTGATCGACGTGGTGTCGCTCCAGGCCACCACCACCTCGCTCGGCTCCACCGTGAGCCCGACGGTGGCCGGCCAGGCCACGAACCTGGTGGCCGAGGTGAGCGCCACCGGTGGCGGGGCCACCCCGACCGGCACGGTCGATTCTACGACGGCGCCACCCTCGTCGGCACCAAGGCGCTGACGGCCGGCAAGGCGAGCCTCACGGTCCGCCCGGACACCAGCCGCACCTACACCGCCACCTACACGGGCTCGGCCACCGCCGACCCGTCGACCAGTGCGCCATACGACCAGGTGGTCGACGCGGCCGGCACCACCACCTCGCTCACCTCCAGCGCCAACCCGTCCGTGACCGGCCAGTCGGTCACGATCCGGGCCACCGTGAAGCCGGTGGCGCCCGGTGGCGGCATCCCGACCGGGACGGTGACCTTCGCCGAGGACGGCAACGTGGTGGCGACCAAGGCCCTCAACACGGGCTCGGCGGCCATCGCCGTGAAGCCGACCGCGGGCCACACGTACACGGCGACCTACGAGGGGGCCACGTCCTACCTCGGCTCCACGTCGCCGGACCTCGTCCAGGTGGTCAACCAGGCGGCCACGGCCACCACGCTGACCTCCAGCGCCAACCCGGCCGTCACCGGCCAGTACCTCACCCTCACGGCACGGGTGAAGGCCATCCCGCCCGGGGCCGGCGCCCCCGTCGGCACGGTCGAGCTGTACCAGGACGGGGCCCTGATCGGCTCCAAGCCGCTGGCGAGCTCGGTGGCCACGTGGAACCTCCGCCTCGCCGAGGGCCACACGTACACCGCCACCTTCACCGGCGGCTCCGGCTACGGCGCCTCGTCCAGCAGCAACCTGGCCCAGGCGGTGAACGCCGCCGGCACCAAGGTGACCGTCACCTCGAGCAGCCCGACGGCGACGCTCGGGCGCACGATCACCCTGACCGCCACGGTCACGGTGGCCGCCCCGGGCACCGGCACCCCCAGCGGGTTCGTGAGCTTCTACGACGGCGCCACCTACCTGGGGACCTACGCCACCAGCCAGGGCCGGGCGAAGCTGACCACCTCGCTCCTGGCGCAGGGCACCCACCACATCACCGCCCAGTACCTGGGCTCGGCCACGTTCCTCGCCAGCCCGGTGAGTGCCACGTTCGACCAGGTGATCGCCTGATCGTGCCTCGCCCCGACCGGCCGGCTGAGCACGGTCGGGGCGAGGCCCGCAGGCGGCGGTGGCGCGCTCGGCGGCGATGTGGTGCCATGGCCCCATGGCAGCTCCCCTCCGTCCCGAGTACCCCCGCCTCTCCCCCTACCTCGCCGTCGACGGCGCGGCCGACGCGATCGCCTTCTACTGCGACGTGTTCGGCTTCGAGCAGCGCGGCGACGTGATGACCGCACCCGATGGCCGCATCGGCCATGCCGAGCTGGTGCACGACGGCTCCGTGCTGATGGTCGCCGACGAGTGGCCCGAGGTGGAGGCCGTCGGCCCGACCACCATCGGCGGCTCGCCGGTGCAGCTGCACCTGTACGTGGAGGACGTCGACGCCGTCTACGCCGCCGCGGTGCAGTCCGGCGCCGTGTCCCAGCGCGAGCCCGAGGACCAGTTCTACGGTGACCGCACCGCCGCCGTCTTGGACCCGTGGGGGCACCGGTGGAGCCTCGCCACCCACGTCGAGGACGTCGACGACGACGAGATGGCCCGCCGGGCCCAGGAGGCCCTCGGCGGCTAGGTCGGCGAGGAGAACCCGACCTGGGCGGCCGCGACCGCGGCGGCAGTGCGGCCGGGCGCCCGGTGCGAGCCCCAGTACAGGTTGGTGTGGGCGATGACCTTGTCCGGGGTCGGCGCCCCATAGGGGCTGAGGTCCTCGGTCGTGTGGGCGTCGGCCACCAGCGTCACGTCGTAGCCGCGGGCGATGGCGCCGTGCAGCGTCGAGCGGACGCACTCATCGGTCTGCGCCCCCGCCACCACCAGCAGCCCGACGCCACGATCGGCCAGCACCTGCTCGAGGTCGGTGGCCTCGAACGAGTCCGGGTACTGCTTGGCGACGAGCGGCTCCCCGGCGGCCGGGGCGAGCTCGGCGACGATCTGCCAGCCGTCGCTGCCCTCTTCGAGGCCCTCGCCCTGGTGCTGGACCCAGACCACCGCCACGTCCTCCGCTCGGGCCCGCTCGACGAGCTCGGCGATCGTGGCGACGACGGCGTCGCGCTCGTGGGCCTCAGCCACCACGCCCTCCTGGACGTCGATCACGAGCAGGGCGGCGTTGGGTCGATCCTCGAGCGTGGTCACGGATCCATCCTGCCCGAGCGGCGGATGCCCCGGTAGAGGGCGAGCCGCAGGTACAGGTCGAACAGCAGCGGTTGGACGGCCCACCGAGGCACCCGGAAGGACGCGCCGTTGGGCTGGAACACCAGCATCCCGTCGTCCTGCGCGCCGAGGATCGACCCCCACCGGTGCTCGGGGGCCCGGAACGGGCGCATCGCGCCGGGCCGACCGGCCAGGGCGGCGCGCAGGTTCCGGACCAGCAGCAGGAAGCCCCAGTTGCGCGCTGAGCTGCGGGCCGGGTCGGTGGCGGCCACGTCGCCGACAGCCCACACGTCCGGCGCGACCGGCGAGCGCAGGTGCTCGTCGACGCGGACGAAGCCGTCCTGGTCGAGCAGCTCCGGCGGCAGGAAGCCGGTGTGGGGTCGGACCTGGCCGACGGCCCAGATCACCAGGTCCGCGTCGAACGGCGGCTGGCCGGTGGACCAGGCGACCGGCCCCGACGTCGGCCGCGTCGGCACGTCGCCGCCCCCGGGGCCGTCCGCCCCGGGCAGGACGGCGCGGTGGCCGCCGTGGCGATGCACGCCGGCCGCGTCGAGCTCGCGCACGATGCGCGCTCGGGTGCGGGGGTGGTAGCCCGGCAGGGGCTGGTCGCCACCGTGGAACAGGTGGACGGCCTTGTCGGGGTGGCGGCGCGCCAGGTTGGCCGCGGCGCTCACCCCGGTGGGACCACCACCGACGACGGCGATCGTGGACGCCTCGGCCACCTGCCCGGCCACCTCGGCGAGTGCGGCGTCCACCTCGGCCAGGTCCCGCACGGCGTCGTCGCGCCAGAAGCCGTTGCTCGTGCCGGTGGCCACGACGAGCGCGTCGTAGGGGACGAGCTGCACGCCGCCATCGGCCCGATCGACCCGGACGGTCCGGCGCTCGAGGTCCACGGCGGCGATGCGACCGTGGATGGTGCGGACGTGGTCGAGGCTCCGGAACCGGTCGAAGGGCACCAGGAAGTTGCGCCTCCACTCCTCGGGCCGGGCGAGCCGGTTGCCGAGCTCCTGGCCCGACACCAGCGCCGGCTTGGTGGACACGCCCACCACGTCCACGTGGCGAGCGAGGTGGATGGCGACGAGCAGGCCGGTGTCCCCCATCCCGGCGACCACCACCCGCGTGCGTGCACCCACCTGCGCTCCCCTCGGCCCTCCGATGCCCAGCTCGGCATCGGATGTGGGCAGGCTACGGGGGTCGGACGGATGATCCGACACGGGCGGGGCCGACGTGCAAGGGTGCTGACCATGAGCGACGTCCCGGCGGCCCGGCCGCGCAACGAGGTGGCCAGGTTCGCGATGGCCGCCGTCTTCGGTGGCATCGGCGTGCTGCACTTCACCTCGCCCGAGGGGTTCGAGGCCATCGTCCCGGACCAGGTCCCGGCCAAGCGCGGCTGGGTCTACGCCACGGGGGTCATGGAGGTGGCGGGCGCGGCCGCGCTCGTGGCCCGCCCGACCCGCCGGGTCGGCTGGCTGCTGGTCGGCCTGCTGGCGCTGGTGTTCCCGGCCAACGTGCACCAGGCCCTCACCGGCACGCAGGTGCCCGGCCTGCCGCCCCAGCCCCGGTGGGCCCTGTTCGCCCGCCTGCCGATGCAGGCGGTGATGGTGTGGGCCGTGCTCGCGGCCACCCGACCCGAGCCCGAAGGAGGCCGTCCGTGACCGAGAAGGTGAAGGGCCCGGCGTCGTACTTCCCGTCGATCGAGAAGACCTACGGCCAACCCATGTCGCACTGGTTCGCCATCGTCGAGGCCGCCCAGCCGGCCAAGCACATGGAGATCGTCGAGCTGCTGAAGACCGAGCACGGCATGGGCCACGGCCACGCCAACGCCGTGGTCGCCTACTGCCGGGCCCAGTCGGAGGCCTGAGCCGGGGCGCCGCCCCTCCCTCCCGACCCAGCCGCAGGTCCCGTCAGGAATGGGACAGATGCACCCCCCGGACCGGGCCGTTGGGCCCTGTGGCAGACGTCTCACCCTCCGTACCGTCGACGTCGGGCAGGCCGGCGGTCGGTCGCCCAGGGAGGGACACCATGCATCGCAAGACGCTCGATCTCATCTTCAGCGTCGGGGGGCTCCTGCTCGCCGTGCTGCTGCTGGTCCTGGGGCTCGTGCTCCAGAACCAGGCCAACTTCGCCAAGGACTACGTCCACGACCAGTTGGCCGCCCAGAAG
Organism: Acidimicrobiales bacterium; assembly: GCA_046331115.1. GTDB lineage: Bacteria > Actinomycetota > Acidimicrobiia > Acidimicrobiales > Iamiaceae > Aquihabitans. The sequence goes on along the minus strand of JAXLRJ010000016.1, from coordinate 9,741 downwards.
ATCACCTTCACGCCGGTGGCCGGCCTGGCCCCGGAGGAGAAGAAGGCCGACTGCCTCGTGGCCAACGCCGGCAAGCCGCTCACCACCGGCAAGCAGGCCGAGTGCTACGCCAACGAGTACATCGGGCTGCACGTCCAGGGCATCAACGACGGCAAGACCTACAGCCAGTCGAGCGGTGAGGCTCGTGAGCTCGCAGCCAAGGCCGAAGCCGCCCTCAAGGCCAACCCGGACGACCCGAAGGCGCAGGCCCTCGACGGGCAGGCGAAGGCAGCGGAGGGCAAGACCGACGCCCTGTTCCGAGGCGAGTCGCTCCGCGGCCTGCTGCTGACCTCCTACGGCTTCAGCGTGTTCGGCGAGCGGGCGGCCCAGGCAGCCCTCGTGTGCTTCCTCGCCGCTGCCGTGCTCTTCATCGCCGCCATCGCCGGCTTCGTCCACGCCTTCTCGAAGGCCGGCGAGCACGTCGTCGAATGACCCCTGGCCCGGCCGGCGGCCCCCCGTGCCGGCCGGGCACCCACCGGGCATCCCACGCCTGACCGTCGACGCCGATCGATCGTGGCCCGTCCACGGCGGTCGGCGTCGGCGCGCCCGGGTGGGGCTACCGTGCCTTGCAGGTGGGCGCAGACGACCACGAAGCGAAGGGCAGGGACCATGGCGTACGAGGTGGACTTCAAGGATGTGTCCACGGTGGGGCTGGAGTCCTCGCCGGTGGCGGACGCTCTGGCGGGGCTGCGAGCCAACGAGGCCCGGTACTTCAAGAACAAGTACGACCACACGTTCACCACGGTGCCCGCCGCCGAGGCGCCCGAGGCGGTGGACCTGGTCGCCCGCATCCTCCAGGAGCGAGACATCGAGATCGCCTCGACCCCGCTCGAGGTGGCCACCTTCGAGGTGCCCGGCATCCGCTGGACCTACGTGTTCTACGAGAGCGGCCTGTCGATCAACATCCTCTGGAACCTCGAGGACCCCAAGAAGCGGGCGGTGGGCTTCAAGCTGTCCGACGGGATGGAGGTCCCCGACGAGCTGGCCGAGAAGTTCAAGTTCGCCCGCCAGAAGTCCAAGCTCGCCGGCACCATCCGGGGCTCCTACTTCGTGATCAAGGGCGACTACTGATCGCCTGACCGCCTCGGCGACCGGGCTGCTAGGAACGCGGCCGTGGGACGGGTGCGCAGGGGGCGACCGATCGTGGTGCGCCAGGTCCGCCACGAGTGGGATGGCCGGGACCTGCCCCGCCACTTCGTGGGCGGCGACCTGCTCCTCAGCCACCTGGCCGCCGTCTTCTCCTCGGTGTTCCCCGAGGGCGAGGCGTTCTTCGTGCGGTCCGTCCGCCACTACCGCTCGACCATCGTCGACCCTGAGCTCGCCGAGCGGGTCACCGGGTTCATCGGCCAGGAGATGGTCCACGCCCGCGAGCACCGGCGCCTCGACGAGCACCTCGCCCGCCTCGGCTACCCCGTCCGCCACCTCGACCGGCGAGCGCACTGGGGGCTGCGCATCGTCGAGGCCGCCCTGCCGCCCTCGGTGCTGCTAGCCGCTACCGCCGCGCTCGAGCACGTCACCGCCACCCTCGCGGACGCCATCTTGGGCTCCGATGAGGTGCGGGCCCTGTTCCTCGACGACGAGGTGCGGGACCTCGTGGTCTGGCACGCCGTGGAGGAGGCCGAGCACCGGTCGGTCGCCTTCGACGTGTACCAGGAGGTGTGCGGCAAGGAGTGGCTGCGCACCTGGACGCTCCGCGTCGTGATGGTGACGAGCGGGCTGGACATGGGGTCCGCCCTGGTGACCTCGCTGCTCTGCGACCCCGACGGGCGCAGCGCTCGCAAGGTGCGCGAGAGCTTGCAGGCGATGCGCACCTCACCGTTCGCAGGCCTCGGCCTGGGCGGGAAGCTGATGGCCTACACCCGCCGGGGCTTCCACCCCGACGACGGCGCACCGACCGAGCTCGTCGACCGCTGGGCCGCCACCCTCCGCGCCTGAGCCGGCTAGGTGGCCAGGTCGCCGGCGTCGACCGCCAGCGTGCTCCCCGTCATCAGGATGGACAGGTCCGACGCGCAGAACAGGGCCACGCGGGCCACGTCGTCCGCCACGCCGTTGCGGCGCAGCGGCGCCCGGTCCGCCATCTGGGCGAGCAGGTCGCCGAGCCCCGCCGCCTCGAACGCGGCCCGGCCCGCCTCGATCCCCGGCGTCTCGATGAGCGTGGGGGCGATGGCGAGCGCCCGGATCCCCATCGGCCCGAGCTCGACGGCCAGGGCCTTGGTCAGCCCGCCGACCGCATGCTTCGACGTGACGTAGTGGGCCACGCCCGGCCCCGACGCCTGGAACCCCGCGGTGGAGCTCAGGTTGATGATCACCCCGGGTCGGCCGCCGGCCACCATCTGCGCCGCCGCGGCGTGCGCGCCGAGGAACGTGCCACGCAGGTTGACGTCGAGCACGTGGTCCCAACCTGCGGAGGTCATGTCGAGGAACGGGGTGCTCGGGTAGATCCCCGCGTTGTTCACCCACACGTCGAGGCGGCCGAGGTCGGCCACGGCGCGCGCCGCCACGGCATCGACCGCGGCCTCGTCGGTGACGTCGAGCGCCAGCCCGAGGGCGCGGTGGCCGTGGTCGGCGGCGACCGACGCGGCCACCTGCTCGGCGAGCGGCCCATCCACGTCAGCGACCACGACGTCGGCACCGGCTTCGGCGAAGCGGCGGCAGATGGCCTCGCCGATGCCCCGCGCGCCGCCGGTGACCACGGCCCCCCGGCCGGCGAGCGAGACGAGCTCGGCGATGGGACGATCGGAGACGTCGGCGATGGCCATGGCGGGCTCCCTTCCTCGATCCACCACCAGCGTCGCGCCGGCCACCAGTCGGCGGCAGGGGCGAACGGCCCGCTCGTCCGAGACCGTGAGATCTCGCTGCACCTCGAGGACGGCAAGACCCGGGTGCGCCTCACCCACCGCGGGCTGCCCGCCGATGCCGTCGACGACCACACCGGCGGCTGGCACCACTACCTCGACCGCCTCGCCACCCGCGCCACCGGTGGCGTCCCCGGCCCCGACATCATCGAGGCGTCCTGATCAGGCCCCCTCGTCGGCCAGGATCGCCCTGATCGCGGCGAACCGATCGCGAGGATCGAGGCCGGGGATCGACGCGCTGGCACCGATCAGGTCCGCGACCTCGGGGTCGAGGAGGATCGGCCCGAACAGCTCATCGCCGATGGGCGAGCCAGCGCCACCAAGGTCGCGCGGGATCCAGCCGTTGCGGCGGACCAGTGCCAGCACGAGTTGCGCACAGCGCTCTGCATCATCGGAGAGGCCCCAGGACGTCGGGTTTGGCTGCATCGCCGCGTAGAGGGCATGGTGCGCGGTGTTGACCACGTCGCCATCGGACAGGATCGCTTGCCCGTGGAACGAGTGCGCCAGCGAGGGCGCCAGGAGCGTCGCGCACTTGATCATCGACCAATAGCCCGACGACGAGTACAGCTCCATGCCTTCGCCCCAGGACCGCTGATCGCGCTCAGCGTCGAGGCCCGAGATCGGCCAGGCCAGGGCCACGCTTGCGTCGGACCCCCACCGGGGAGGCGCCGATGCCTTCTTCGATCGCCCGAACAGCCCCATCCGCCTACCTCCTCGCCCACCGGCTCCGACCTGCGCCTTGCACCATCCTTGCCGGTGACGGACGCCGATGCAGCGCCGTGGGGCCGGAGCCCCGTCGAAGGATCGTCGAGATCCAGATATATCTCGGGGTCGAACTACTTGCCTCGGAGGTAAACTACTCCTAGGATGCCCATCGGGCCGCGAGGCAGGTAGCCTCCCGCCCAAGGAGGCTGTCGTGAGCGCAACACTTCTCGTCCGGCACAACGTCGCGGACTACGCCACCTGGCGCGCCGTCTACGACGAGGTCGACGCCCTGCGGGTCAACCACGGCTGCACGGCCCAGCGCGTGCTGCAGCTGCCGGACGCCCCCCACGCCATCATCGCCCTCCACGAGTTCCCCACCGTGGACCAGGCCCGGGGCTTCACCGAGGACCCCGGCCTCAAGGAGGCGATGGGCCGCGGCGGGGTGACGAGCCCGCCCCGCATCGAGATCTTCGAGAGTGCCTGAGCCGACCAGTCGATCTGTCCGCGCTGGCCGGGGTGGTCGTGACCGCCCCGGCCTCGCCGCGCGCGGGGTCGTCGAGGTCGGCCCCGACTTCACCACCGAGTACCCCGAAGGCGACCCCACCTCCACCGCTGCCTACGCCACGCTGTGCCGCGTCGGCGACGTGCTGCTGACCGAGCTCGAGCAGCGCGTCGAAGCCACCTTCGGGGTCAAGCAGATGACCGCCACGGCGCTGGCCGTCATCGATGGCGCCGAGCGACCGCTCACCCCGTCGGAGATCGGCGAGCGCATCCTGCTCCCATCTGCCTCGATCACCTCGACGCTCGACAACCTCGAGCGTCGAGGCTGGGTCCGGCGGGTCCCCAACCCCGACGATCGGCGGAGCCTCCTCATCGAGATCACCGACGAGGGCCGGGCGACCGCCGATCAGCTCCTCCCCGGCATCCGCACCCTCGAGCGTCGAGCGCTCGACGGCCTCACCGAGCGCGAGCGGGCCCAGCTTCTGAAGCTCCTGTCCAAGGTGCTGGCACGCGCCGCCGAGATCGAGCAGGAGCCGATCGAGCCCCTGTCCGGCCCCCGCAACCGGCCCTCCCGCCTCTCCTGACCCGGACCGCGAGGCCGCGCGGATCGATGCGAAGGCGGCGACCGTGGGCACAGAGGGACTCGAACCCCCGACATCTGCCTTGGAAGGGCCAAGGGAGCCAAGGCTGTGACCTGCGGAAACGTCGCTCGCCCTGCTCAGGATCGGTGCCGTGTTCCCCTCTGCTCCCCCTTGGTCCGCTCTGTTCCCCATTCGGAGTGGCACGCGGAGGGCACGGACACCTGGCAGCGGTCGTCAGGCGTCAAGTTCTGGCAGGGAGGCCAGAAGAGCAGGGAGGTCCTCGGTGACCGTCTGCCAGAGCACGTCGAGGTCGATGTCGAAGTAGTGATGGACGAGTCGGTCGCGCGTTCGGGCTGCCGCCGACCACGGAACTCCGGGCATCTGTGATCGCACCTCAGGGCTGACCTGTTTGGCCGCCTCGCCGACGATCTCAACCAACTTCGTCAGGGCGAGGCGGAGCATCTCATCCGAGTCGAGGTCACTGCGGTCCCGACCCACCACGAACTCCTGGGCAGTGGTCGCCGCGTCGACCAGGTGCCGGATGCGTACCTCATCGTCAGGCTGCATAGATGGGCCTCGCCTCTGCGGCGACCCGATCTCGGAAGTACCGGCTCAGGTCGCCGTAGGTGCGGAGATCGACCCGGCGACCGACGAGCGCCTCCAGTTCGAGTTCCATCGCTGCCAGCCCGAGGAGGCCCGGAGTGCGATCTGGCTCAAACTCGACCAGCACATCGAGATCGCTCTGGTCCGTGAACCGCTCGCCGAGAACCGATCCGAAGAGCGCGAGGCGCTTTACGCCGTGCGTGGCGCAGAACGAAGCGACCGTCTCATCACTGATCTCGATCCCATGCCCGAGGTCCATGGGATCATCCTCCCACGGCTGGATCGCGCCGAGCGAGGATGGCCGACGGCACTAGACCTCGCATACGGCGATGGTCGGCGCGTCGCGTCTGGCTTTCTCGGTTGCCGTCGGCAGCTCGGCAAGCACCGTGTACTTCGTCTGGTGGAGGTCGATGCCGAGCGCCACAGCGTCCCCGGCGGTCAGGCACTCGAGCAGATCCTTGGATGCGAGGCTGCGACCACCGGTCGCGCAGGCTTCGATGCGGGCAGCGTCGTTCACCTCGTCGCCGAGGGCGGTGACCTCGCTGCGACCGGCTGTCTGGATCTGCCCGACGTAGAGGCGGGCGCCCCAGTGGAGCCCGAACCGGAACGTCACCGACTCGTCGACCAGGTCGGTGCGCTCGACCGCCGCCGCGACCACGCCGGGCAACGCCCGCGCCGCCTCGATGCACGAACGGGCCGCGGACGAGTCCGACCCGGCGGTCTCGGCCAGGAAGAACCCGGTGACACCGTCGCCGGCGTGGCGGCCGACGATGCCGCCGTGGTCGATGAGGCACTGGTCGATCCCGCGGACCAGGCGCTTCCCGAATGCGAAGTACTGCGCGGTCGACACCCGCTTGGACAGCGGCGTGGACGCCTCAAGATCCGCGAACAGGATGGCGCCGGGACGGCGATCCGGGCGGGCCACGGCGCGCATGCGGTCGATGTGGCGCAGGTCGGCGAGCTGCAGGGACGAGAAGACCTGCGACATGCCGGCTGTCGGCCGGTAGTCGAGGAGCCACCCGACGCACCGCCCAGTCACATCGTCCAGGCGCGTCATGAGGATGCTGATCTCGGACCGCTCGCCGTAGGTTCGCATGCCGGTACCCGTCGCCTCGGCGTGGTTCCCACCCCAGATCATCGGCGGCGGGGTCGGTTCGATGTCATCCACCAGATCGACCAGGCTGGGATCGACCCTCGAACGCAGGACGTCACGCCCACCAGGAGTCGCGTGCAGGACGTACGGGGCCACCAGGAGGAACTCGTGGCGTCGGGTGTGGTCGCTGCCGAACGCCAGTCGCATGGACTCCGTGATCTCCGGCCCGAACCAGTGCTGCGGAGGATCGGTGGGCACGAACCGGCCGCCGTCCCACCTCGTGAACTCGCTGGTCGCGAACACGAAGAACCACTCGGCGTCCCGCAGGATCGAACAGGCGCCGGCGGCCTCGTACTCGGCCGCCACCGCGGCCAACGTCGGGTCAGCTGGCAACGGCATGGTATGACCCATCGCTCGACGCTAACGCGAGGGATCCCAGCACCACGCTGAGGACCGGGGGAAGCAGCGACGAACCCCCACAGCGATCGGACACGCGAAGTGCCTTCTCGCCTGGATCGACGTTGTGCTTTCGACAACGGGTGGGCGCAGAGGGACTCGAACCCCCGACATCTGCCTTGTAAGGGCAGCGCTCTAGCCAACTGAGCTATGCGCCCCAGAGGTCCGAGACGCTAGTGGGGGCGGTCGCACGGGCACACGTGCGAACCATCCCTCCCCCGCCGGCGGGCCGGCCGTAGCGTCGTGGCGGGCCTGGGAGGGGACGCGGGCCCACTGGTGAACGGCCGGTCCCCGTGGAGGGCAGTTCCCGTGGATCGATCCGCACCCCGCACCAGCAGCCGCGCCCGACGGGGCCGCACCGCTCGGGCCGTCGCCGTGGGCGCCGTCGCCCTGCTCGTCGTGCTCACCGGCTGCAGCAAGAGCGACGACAGCTCGTCGGACACCACCACGACCGCGAAGGCGACCACCACCGAGGCGACGACCACCACGACCGAGGCGACCACGGCGGCCACGGGCACGCCGGAGTTCACGTCGTTCGAGGTGAAGTCGCCCGTGCCGTGCCAGGACGGCAACGCCACCGTGCACATGGCCTTCACCACCGAGAACGTCCAGCAGATGGCCGTGAGCGTCGATGGCGGCGAGTTCGCCGGCACCGCCGGCTACGGGCCGAACGAGACCGACGTGGTCGTGTCGCTCCCCTGCGGAGGCGCCGGCACCGGCACCGTGCAGCTCCAGGGCTGCAACGCCGCCAACGAGTGCGCGGAGAGCACCAAGGAGACGGTGGAGATCACCGCGTCGTGAGCCCGGCGGGCCGAGGTGGTGACCATCGCCACCTCGGCCGCCCGCCAGCCCGCCCGGTCGTTACCGTGGATCCCGTGCAACTGGTCGATCGCGTGGTGGACGACGCCGTGGGGCGCCTCCGCGGCAACCGGGCCACGGACGCGGCCATGTACCTGGCGAGCTTCCTCGGCGACGACGGCAAGGTGTGGATCGCCGCATCGGCCGTCCAGTCGCGCACCGCACCGCAGCCGCTCAAGCACTTCCTGCGCCAGATGGCCTGGCTGGGCATCGAGTCGGCCGTGGTCAACGGGCCCGCCAAGGGCGTGGTCCGCCGCCCTCGGCCGACCACCGTGGCCCGCCACCGCCACCCGCTGCGCCGGCCGAGCAACTCGAGCTTCCCGAGCGGCCACGCCGCGTCGGCCGCCACCATGGCCATGCTGCTGTCCGAGGACGGCATGGCGCCGCTGTGGTGGGGCCTGGCCGGCACCATCGCCGTGAGCCGCATCTACGTCGGCGTCCACCACGCCTCGGACGTGGCCGCCGGGCTCGCCGCCGGGGCGGCGATCGGGTGGCTCGCCCGCAAGGTCGACCTACCGCTGCTCGAGCGCGACGCACCGCTCCCCGACCCCGTCGCCTGACCCCCGCCCGCCCGCTCCGCAGGGCGCCAGCAGGCGATCCGAGGCCGGGCACGTGCGGTGGCGATCCCCACGCCCACCGTGACCTGGAGGTCCGCCACCCACGGCGACCGCGGCAGTACGGTGAGCGATCCCGGCGCTGGTGCCAGCGCCCGACGCCCGCCCCCTGGGGCCCGGAGATCCGGAAGGAGGGACATGGCCGTCAACTCGATCGACGAGCGCGAAGCGGTCCTGCGTGCCCACCTCCGGAGCCTCATGGACCTGCCCCTCCTGTCCGACGGCGAGGAGCTGGCGGCCGCCGCCACCATGGCCGCCGGGCGCACCGCGGAGAACGAGCTGGCCGCGATGGGCGGGCGCCCTTCGGTGAACCTCGCCGAGGCTGCCGAGCTGATGGCGTTGGTCCGTGCCGGCGAGGACGCCCGGGAGAGCCTCATCGCCTCGACCCGCCGCCTCGTCGTGTCCCTCGCCCGTCGCCACCAGGCCGACGCCGAGACCACGCTCGCCATGCTCGCCGCTGGCGACGATGCCATCGGCCGGGCCGCCGACCGCTACGACCCCACCGGTGGCCTGCCGTTCAGCTCGTTCGCCCGCTGGTGGGTGGAGCGGGCGATGCGGGAGATCGACCGCCACCCGTCACGGGCCGAGCCCGCCACCGTCAGCCCCGCGGACCCGACCCTGCTCACCGCGCTCGGCCACCTCCACCGCGAGGACACCCGGGTCATCGAGCTGCGCCTCGGCCTCCACGGCGGCCCGCCCCTGTCCGACCAGGACACAGCGCTGGTCCTGGGCATCGACACGGACGAGGAGCACGAGCGCGAGGAGCGGGCCGTCGCCAAGCTCCGCCACCCGTGCACCCCCGGCGACCTCACCCACCTGCGCCGGCTGTAGCCCTTCAGCCGGCGATGCCGCCGATGCCGCCCTCGTCGGTGACGAGGCGGCCCGCCTCGGCCTCCGCCCGGCCGAGCGCCATGAGGCCGGCCACGGTCTCGTGCTGGAGCTCGGGCAGGGCGTCGCGGGCGAACCAGCGGCACTCGACGATCTCGGGGGAGCCCGGGGCAACCGCGTCCGGGTCGGCGCCCACCGCCGGACGGGCCCGGTAGATGATGTCGACGCGCTGGGGGTCGGGCTCGACCACGACCTTGGGCTCGCCCACCAGATCGATCACCAGGCCGACCTCCTCGCGCACCTCGCGGCGGGCGCCGTCAGCAGCATCCTCGCCACGATCGAGCAGCCCACCGGGGACGCCCCAGCGGTTGCGGTACACGTGGCGCACGAGCAGCAGCCGGCCGTCGTCGCGCTCGATGAAGCACATGGCGCCGACCGTGAACGATGGCGCCAGGATCCGCACGGCCCGGCGACGGGCCCAGCGGGGCAGGCGCCGGTAGGTGCGCAGCAGCGCCAGGTGGAGTCGAGTGCGCACCCGTCGAGCCTACGGAAGGCCGGTGCCGCGGCGGTCGGTCCCGTGCACCGGGTGCAGGGCGACCAGCGCCTCG
>JAXLRJ010000015.1:0-76283 GCA_046331115.1 Acidimicrobiales bacterium | reverse complement strand
ACGGGTCTGGCCCTTGTCGAGCTGCTTCTTCCAGTACGCCAAGCCCGACGGATCAGGCGAACGTCCGAGCACGTTCTGGTACACGAGCTGCACGAACTGCTGGTTGGTCAGGCGGCCATAGCGGCGCTGGAACTCGCTCGACGCGGCAAACGTGGACGAGATCGCATATAGCCGCGTGCCCGCACGGCTCTTGTTGGTCCAGTAGGTGAGGCCGCTCGTGTCTGGCGTCCGCAGGAAGTAGGCGGAGTACAGGCGCGTGACCGGTCCCACCCGGCCGTGCCAGGCATCGGCGCGCCGAAGCTGGTCGATCAGCGCGATGGGCGAGGTGCCCCCCTCGAAGTTCTTCACCCAGGTCGACACCTGCGCCGACGACGGGGAGCCCGCACCGAAGTCCTGGTACTGGCGCTTCACGAACACCGACGGGCTCGTGAAGGGCCCGGCGATGCCCACGCCGCTGGCGGTGGCGATCGGATCGAGCAGGGCGCCGCCGAGCCCACCAGTGAGCGCGGAGCGGACGTAGTCCTGGATCAGCGGGTAGATGAGGTTGATCAGCTGCCCCTTGATGCCCTGGTTCGCCAGGGCCGCCCGGAGCGAGGTCTCGACCGCGTCCATCCCGAGCGTGAGGTCGACGTTGGCCTTGATCGGGTCGGTCTTGGCGCCGGGCGACTTGGGGGTGAACGTCACGGTGGCGACGCACGCCGGGGTGCTCGCCCCATCGGCGCCGATGCAGTTGCCACCGATGATGAAGTCGGTCGGGTCCGGGTGGGAGAACGAGTTGACCTTGAAGCCGATCAGGGCGTCGTCACCGAGCCCTCCGATCGTGTCGAGCACGATCTGCTTGACCTCGCTCGACGAGAAGATCGTGACGCCGAGCAGCGGGTCCTTGATCGGCGAGAACGAGGTGGCGTTGATGCCGGCGAGGGCGAACGGCCGGATCGGGCCCACCTGGATCTTGAGCGGGATCGGGATGGACCGGGCGGGCGACGGGCTGTTCAGGAACCGCTGGCCCATCTGCAGCTTGAAGTTGATGCCCGCTGCGTCGGCCGGCCGGGCCACCCACAGCGCGGCCACCGACATGGCGACGGCGACCGCGCCCATCCGCACGGTCCTGCCGCGGCGTCGACCAGCACCCTTCGTTGCACCCACGATCGCTCCCCCCGGCGGCGCCATCCCCGGTCGCCGACCGGCCGTGACGCTACCGCCCGCCCGCCACCCCGTGCCGGTTCGCTGAGCGTGCCGTCAGCGGACCTAGGTCGTGAGGGGCTCCAGGGCGTCGCTCACCGCCCGGATCTCGGTGCCACCCTGCTCGATCAGGTGGCCTGCCGCCTCGATGGCGGCGGGATCCCGGCGATCGAGCCCGTCGATGCACTGCGCGGCCGCCTGGTCGAGGGCCAGCAGGGCTCGCTGCAGGTGGTCGTCGGCCGGCGGGTACGGGATGGGGCCGAGGCCGCGAACCGCGGCCACCTCGTCCTGCAGGTCGACGCACGCCGCTCGAGCACCGAGCAGGTCGGTGGCCTGGGCCCGGTCCGCGAAGGCGAGCAGGGAGTTGCCGACCTGGGCCAGGGCGAGCTGGCCGGCGCCGGCCCAGTGCCCGACAGCCAGCTTGAGGTCGGCCCTCGACCGGGTCGGGTCCACCAACCGTTGGAAGCCTCCGGCATCGTCGCAGGTGGCGTCCGCGGCCATCTCGATCGTCGAGCCGTCACGGCACAGCCCGTAGGGCGCGAGCCAGCGCTCGACGCCGTGGTTGCTGCTGCAGGTGGCGAAGAAGTCGGTGTTGTCCGAGTAGGTGCCGTTGCGGCACAGGGCCACGTCGGCGGCGGTCGCCTTCGGGACGAAGTCGCCGTCGAGCAGCCGATCGAACTCGTCGTCGGGGCACTGGGCCCGCGAGCTCATGAGGACGATCCGCCCGTTCGCACAGCGACCGAACTTCGCAAGCCACGTGTCGATGCCTTCGCCTCCGCTGCACGTGGCCTTGAAGTCCGTGTTGGTCAGTTGGTGTTGCAGAGGGCCACCTTGCCGCGGAACTCCGCGAGGACCTTCTGCGAGGCGAGGCCACGGAAGCCACCGTGGCCCTTGCAAGATGCGTGGCGGGTCATGCCCGGATCGGCCAGTCGTCGGCGCAGCGACCGTAGGAGGAGAGCCAGCGCCGGACCCCGCCGCAGGTCCGCAGGTGGTGCACGGCACCTTGGCCGGGGTGTAGGTGCCGTCGGTGCACAGGGCGACGATCACCGGTCCGCGGCTTCCCAGGCCACGTAGTCGACGGGCAGCATCTCGGCCAGGCCGCCGTGCCCACGGCAGGAGGGCTCGGCGGGTCAGGCGGTAGACGGTGCCGTCGTCGCAGCGCACGTACCGGGCGAGCCACAGCTTGATGCCGCCGGCGCCGGCGCACGTCGTCCGGAAGTTGCTGTTGGCCGACGTGGTGTTGTCCTTGCAGATCACGGCCAGGCTGGCCTCGGCCGGTCAGGCGGACGCCGAGCCGATGCCCCAGGCGCTGCCGCCAGCACAGGCGCAGCCACGGCCACCGCCGAGACCAACCTTCCTCGTTCCGACTTGATGCTCGCCGTTCCACCGCGCCACCCCCTGGTCCACCGACCAGCAGCGTGGATCGCGCCCCTGCATCGGGCCCACCGCGGCCGACGAGTACCCAGTGGCGCGGCACGCAGCCGCGCGCGGCCCGGCGAGCCATGCCGGTGCCATCGGGGAGGGAACCATGACTGCACGACTCACCAAGCGTCGGCGGCTGCTCGCCACCGCCGCCATCGCCGACCGGCGTGATCGCGGAGCAAGCGTCTCCGAGCGCCCTGCCCGGGTCCTCGAGCCAGCCGTCGGACACGTTCTACGCGTGCATGAGCAAGGGTGGGCTGATCTGGCCCCTCACCATCCGCAAGGGCTCGGCGCCCAGCGGGTGCCCGCTGCGCAGCGACACGGTCGTGTCCTGGAGCAGCTCGAGCGGCACGGGCCCCGCCGGCCCTGCGGGTCCTGCCGGTCCGACTGGGCCTGCCGGTCCCGCCGGCAGGGACGGAGCCGCGGGCAAGGACGGCGCCAACGGCAAGGACGGTGCCAACGGGACCGACGGCCGTGATGGGACCGACGGCAAGGATGGCGCCAACGGCACCGACGGCAACACGATCCTCCACGGCTCGGGGGCACCGAGCGACGCGATCGGCGTCGATGGCGACTTCTACCTCGACACCGACGCGTACGCCCTCTGGGGCCCCAAGGCCGGCGGCACGTGGCCGGCATCGGGCGTGAGCTTGATCGGGCCCCAGGGGCCTGAAGGTCCCCCGGCCACGACCACCACCACGACCGAGGCCACGACGACCACGACCGAGGCGACCACGACCACGACCACGGTCCCGGCACCGCAGCTCTACACGGTCATGCTGCTCAACGGCGGGGGCAACAAGCTCGCGGTCGTCAAGGTCGTCAAGGACCTCACCGGCCTCGGGCTCAAGGAGGCCAAGGACCTGGTGGACCTGGCCCCAGCCGTGGTCAAGACCGGGCTCGACAAGGCGACGGCCGAGGACTTCAAGAAGCAGCTGACCGACGCGGGCGCCGAGGCCGACATCATCGCCGAGTAGCGGCCGCGAACCGTCCTACGCTGCTGGCGCACCCCAGGGCCGCACCAGCGAAGGAGCCAGGACGATGCGCGCTGCCGATGCTTCCACCAGGCGACGGGGGGCGTGGGCGATCGCCGCCCTCGCCTTCGCCACCCTCTTCGCGACTGCGCTGACCGCCTGCGAGGTCCCGGCCAAGCCGGCCGGTGGCCTGTTCGACTCGTGGAAGGGCAACGACGCCGACGGCGCGCATGCGTTCGCGTCCGACGCGGCGGTCGACCAGCTGTTCACGACCGCGTGGTCGAGCAGCAGCGACTGGACCTTCATCACCTGCAACGGCACCGCTGGTGCCACCTACTGCACCTGGGTGAACCGGGTCGAGACCAACCTCACCATGAAGGTCAACAACCTGGCCAAGCAGGTGACGGAGGTGACCTTCACGCCCGTGTCGAGCGGCGTCGCTGGGCGCTTCGTGCACGCGTGGCGCAAGGGCGACTCGGCGACGGCCCAGAAGGACGCCACCGCCGCCGCCACCTTCAAGCTGTTCAGCATCGCCTACAAGGCGTCGGCGCACTGGCTCCCGACCAGCTGCACCAACGTCACCGGCGGGATCCGCTGCCGTTGGATCGACGACCCGGGCAACGTCATCACTGTGCACTACGACAGCGCCACGAAGAAGGTGACCGAGGTGACCTTCGAGGACTGCGGCTGCACCCCGGCCACGGCGAGCCGAGCTCAGGCCGAGGGCTGAACCTCAGCAGCGCCCGCCGGGGTCAGGCGGGCACCGCGGGCTTCGCCCCGGACGTGCACCGGGCCATGCCGGGCACGTGCACCCCGTCGTCGCGCACGTAGGGCGCCACCGCCTCGATCGCCCGCGCGGCGATCCGAGCCCGCTGGTCAGGCGTGGCCCGATCGAGCGCGGCGACGGCGAGCGACACGTGCTCGCTGATCATCTGCCAGTACTCCTCGGGCGTCGCGGTCACGAGGTCCACGGCGACGTCGCGCTCGTCGATGTCCACCAGCCCCGCCGCCCGGCACAGGTCCGCCACCTGGCCTGGCGCCGCGCAGCGGTACATGCCCGGACCGTCGGGAGCGGGCGCCGGGAGCTCGACCTCCGAGGCGATGGCCTCCATGGCGATGGTGGTCCACGGGTTGGCCGTCGGGTCGATCCACACGGATGCGGCGAACCTGCCCCCCGGCTTGAGCACCCGGACGAGCTCGGCGAGCGCCGCACCGATGTCGGGGAAGAACATCAGGCCGAACCGCACCGAGGTGCTGTCGAAGCTGCCGTCGTCGAACGGCAGGTCGTCCGCGCTGCACACCTGCACCTCGACGTTGCCGGTCCCCATCGCGTCGGCCCGCCGCAGCGCGACCGCCAGCATCTCCTCGGCGAGGTCCGTGAGGACCACTCGGCCCGCGGGCGCGAGCCGAGCGATGGTGAGCCCGGGCTCGCCGGTCCCCGAGGCGACGTCGAGGTGGTGGCTCTCCGGGCCGACGTCGAGCGCGTCGATCATGGCGGTCGCTACCGGGGCGAGCTGGTCGACGATGACGTCATCCCACCGCTCCCACCCGACGGCCAACCCCGCCCACGTCGCTCGCTGCCCTGCGCGCACCTCGTCGGGATCCACGTAGCGTCCTCCGATGCCGGTCGCCTCCCCGCATCGTCGACCCATCGTTGCCCTACGTCAACCGTTGGGGTGATCCCGATGGCCGTCAGGCATCCCGGACGGCGAGCACCTGCGACGCGATCTGGTCGAGGTGGACGTCCCACGTCCCGCAGCATCCACCCCAGATGTCGATGTGCGGGTACCTGGCGGCGAGCTGGCCCATCAACGAACCAAGCGCGGTGGGGTCGCCCTCCTCCAGGTGGCCGAGGGTGCACAGCTCGACCTTGTCCTTGGTGGACGCGTTGGGCCGCAAGCATCGGACCCGCTCGAACCACTCCCCCGGCTCGAGCGCTGGGAGGAACTCGTGCGGGTGCGAGCAGTTGACCCCGTAGAAGGCGGGGCGGGCGGGACCGGCCTGCGCGTCGACCGCCTCGATCGCCTCGCGCAAGGTCGGCCCCGACATGAGGCGGCTCGTCGCGTCCAGCGTGAACGACACCGAGGCCGGGAGGCCGTGGCTCGCGGCGGCCCGGGCGATCCCCACCGCCTCGGGCACGCTGCTCAGGGTCATGGCCTCGACGAGGTCGACCTCCAGGTCGGCCAGGGTCGTGATCTGGTGGCCGTGGTAGTCCTCCGCCTCATCGGGCGAGACAGAGCCGTCGCCAGCATCGTAGGCATCGCCCCACGGCCCGACCGCCCCGGCGATCAGGACCTGGGGCAGGTCGGCCTCGTAGGGGGCCGCCACGCGGCGCAGGAACTCGATCGCCTGGCACTGGCGGTCGATCAGGTCGGACGCCGAGTACCCGAGGCGAGACGCCCAGCCAGGGCTGGCCCGGTAGTCGAGGCCGCCGATGAGCGCCGCCATCCCATGCCGAGCGGCGACGGCCAGGTAGCTCTCGTACATCGCTTCGAGGACGGCGACGGCGTCGGGGTCGTCGAGCAGGGGCAACATGCAGAACTCCGGCAGCTCGAAGCCGTGCCGGTACATGACCTCGGTCTCCTGTCCCCCCTCGGTCAGGTACAGGACGCCGTCCTGCTGCTTCGGGAACCCACCCATCGACCCACCCTCCTGGCTGCCCTCGCAACGATGCTCCCACGTCCCCGCGGGGACGTGGGCCGTCAGCCGGTGAAGGCGGCAGACGCGGGGATCGCCTCGGCTGGGGCTGCGACGGGCTCCTCGACCGGAACCGTCGTGTCTGCCGACACCGCCGTCGTCGTCGTCACGTCGTCGCACACGGTCTGGTAGGTCGTGTGCACGAACGTCTCGGTATGGGTGTTCGTGTTGAGGTTCGTCGTCCCTGCCGGCACGAAGTAGGTGACCGACTGATCCTCGCCGATCAGGATCGTCGCCGGCCCGATCGACTTGTCGGTGGTGACCGACTCCTGCGTGCTCTCCTCCACCCCGACCTGCACCTCGTGCGAGGCCCCGTTGCACGGCTCCTCGGGCGGCAGGACCTCGGAGGTCGCGGTGGTGTGGTGCGTCGTCGACGTCGTGGTGGTCTCGGTCGGTGGCACCGTCTGCGCCGATGCCACCTGGCCGACGAGCAACAACCCCGCGCTCGCCGCGAACGCCCCGACCGTGCGCCACATGGTGCGCTGCCTCATCGCCTGCCCTCCCCGTCCCGCATCCCAGTGCGAGGACGGGGCGATGCTAACGCTGTCCGGTCGGCACCGCGCCGGGAGGCTTCAGCCGCTGACCTTCCCGCTGGCCACTCGGCTGGAACCGCCAGGTTGCAGGGTGGGGCTCAGGCGCAGGTGATCTCGGCGTTGTAGCCGAGGCCGTCATCGGTCGTGCCTGACAGCGTGATGGTGGAGCCGGCGACCGCCACCGCCGGAGACTCGCGCAGCGCTCCGCCGTCGTACGTCCAGGTGAGGTCCCCCTGACCGTCCGCGAACGTGAGCTCGAAGTTCCTATCGTCGGCGATCACCGTGCCCGAGGTTCCGTCGATGGTGCAGACGTCGACCTTCCCGGAGAGCGTCGCCCCGCTCGAGACTGCCGCCTCGATGGTGGAGCCCGAGGCACCACCGCCGTCCGCCGCCGTCGTCGTGGGGTCGCCACCCGCGTCGGCGACGGTCGTGGTCGTCGCCTTCGATGACCCGCCGTCCGCGCCGTCATCGGAGCTGCCACAGGAGACGAGACCCACCATCACCACGCATCCTGCTCGCCACCCTCTGGTTGCGTGCGGGGCTTCGGTCAGTCCTTGACCTTGTCGCTCACCACCCTCGACGAACCGCCAGGTTGGATGGCCACGCCGAAGAGGCAGCCGGCGCCTTCCATGGCGCGCTTCCTGGAACGGTTCCCGGGGCGTCAGCCGGTGTAGTCGGCAGATGCCGGGACGGCCTCCGCAGGCGCCGCGGCCGTCTCCTCGACCGGAACCGTCGTGTCTGCCGACACCGCCGTCGTCGTGGTCACGTCGTCGCACACGGTCTGGTAGGTCGTGTGCACGAACGTCTCGGTGTGGGTGTTCGTGTTGAGGTTCGTCGTCCCTGCCGCGACGAAGAACTCCTCCGACTGGTCCTCACCGACCAGGACCGTGGACGGACCTGTCGACAGCGTCGTGGTGACGGTCTCCTGCGTGCTCTCCTCCACCCCGACCTGCACCTCGTGCGAGGCCCCGGTGCACGGCTCCTCGGGCGGCAGGACCTCGGACGTCGCGGTGGTGTGGTGCGTCGTCGACGTCGTGGTGGTCTGGGTCGGTGGCACCGTCTGCGCCGATGCCACCTGGCCGACGAGCAACAACCCTGCGCTCGCCGCGAACGCCCCGACCGTGCGCCACATGGTGCGCTGCCTCATCGCCTGCCCTCCCCCGTCCCGCATCCCACTGCAAGGACGGGGCGATGCTAACGCTGTCCGGTCGGCACCGCGCCGGGAGGCTTCAGTCCTTGACCTTCTCGCTGACCACCCTCGACGAGCCGCCAGGCTGCATGGTGACGCCGTAGAGGCAGTCGGCGGCTTCCATCGTGCGCTTCTGGTGGCTGACGATGATGAGCTGCGCCTCCTCCCGGAACTCCTGGACCAGGTCCAGGAACCGGTGGAGGTTCACGTCGTCGAGGGCGGCCTCGACCTCGTCCATCACGTAGAAGGGGCTGGGGCGGGCCCGGAACACGGCGAACAGGTACGCCAGCGCGGTGAGCGAGCGCTCGCCGCCCGAGAGCAGCGAGAGCTTCCGCACGTTCTTGCCCGATGGGCGAGCCTCGACCTCGATGCCCGTCGACAGCAGGTCCTCGGGGTCGGTCAGCTTCAGCCGACCCCGGCCGCCCGGGAACAGGGTCTCGAACAGGTCCTGGAAGTTCTGGGACACATCGGCGTACGCCGCTGCGAACACCGACACGATCTCGGCGTCGATGGCCTTGATGACCTTGGACAGGTCCCGGCGGCTGCTCTTCACGTCCTCGAGCTGGCCCTGCAGGAACTCGTGGCGCTCCTGCAGCGCTTGGAACTCCTCCAGTGCCAGAGGGTTGATCGGGCCCATGATCCGCAGGTCCCGCTCCAGCTCGCGGACCCGGGCCGAGGGCGACACGTTCTCGGCCAGCTCGGGCGCCGTCGCCGCCATCGCCGCCTCCGGCTCGACGTCCAGGTCCCGACGGAGGGCCTCCACCGCGGTCTCGAGGCGCAGCCGGACCTCGGCCTCGTCGAGCTCGGCCCGCTGGACCCGCTCGCGCAGCTCGGTGAGCGTCCGCTCGGCGGCCTGACGGTCCTTTCGGAGCCCGTCGAGCTTGGCCGACACGGCACGGGTGGCCTCGGACTGCTGGCGGCGGCGCTCCCGCAGCCCGCCCAGCTCGCCCTCGACCACCTCCAGGCGGGCGGCGACGTACGCCTTCAACCGGGTGGTGGCGATGGCGCGGCGGTCGAGCTCCACCCGGCGCTCCTCGGCCGCGCTGCGCTCGTGTGCGTGGCGACCGAGGCGCTCGTCGAGCTCACCGGCCCGGGCGGCGAGGAACTGGCGGCGCTCGTCGATCCCGGCGGTGCGGACCTCGACGTCGCTGCGGGTGGCGGCCACCGCCGCAGCCCGTTCCTCCAGGCGCGTGCGGGCCTCGGCCATCGCTCGGCCCTTCTCGGCCAGCAGGGCCTCCTCGGCCTCCAGCGCGGGGAGGCGGGCCTCCAGCTCGGCCTGGCGGTCCACGTCTCGGCGGGCGCGGTCTTCGAGCTCGGTGACCTGGGCGGCGAGCGCCTCGGCCTCGGCCACGGCCTCGCCGTGCTCGCGTTCGGTGCGGGCCAGCCCGTCGGTGGCCGCTCGCAGCGCCGCCGCGTTGCGATCGAGCTGCCGCGACGACTCGACGTCCGCGGTGCGGGCCTCGTCCAGCGCGGCCCGGGCCTCCTTGGCGACCCGGACGGCCTCCTCGGCCTCGGCAGCCGCCGCCTCGGCCTTGGCCTCCGCCTCGGCCAGGGCCGCCCCGGTGGCACCGGCCCCGAGGCGCCAACCCGCCAGCCCGACGGGCCGAAGCGGTCACCGCCACGGGTGACCACCACCAGGCCCGGGTCCGCGAGCGCCCGGTCGACGCCCTCGGACCAGTCGACGGCGACCTCCGTCGACCCCACCAGCACGTCGAGCAGCTCGTCGACGCCGGGACGGATCCCGCGCACGTGGGCGCAGGCCACCGGTCAGCGACGGGCCACGGCTACCGACCCCGAGCGCCAGCACGGCACCGGAGGCATCGCCGGCCCGCAGCTCGGCCAGCGCCGCCCGCCCCGCATCGACGGATTCGACCACGACGGCGGCGATGGCATCGCTCACCGCCGCCTCGAACGCCGCCTCCCAGCCCTCGTCGACCTCGACCACGTCCAGCAAGGTGCCGACCACGCCGGCCACCTCGGCCAGCCGCTCGGCCCCAGCGCGCGCCCGCGCCTCGTCGAGGGCCAGGGCCAACGCCTCGGCGCGGGCCTTCCACGAGTGCCGCTGCGCCTCGGCCTGGCGGCGCTGCTCCTCGGCCCGCTCGACTGCCGCGGCGGCGTCGGACCGAGCCGCCTCGGCGGCCTCCCGCCGCCGTCAGCTCCGGCACCGCCGCCTCCGCCGCCTCGACCTCGGCCCGCAACCGCTCGACCTCGCCGGCCAGGCGGGCGATGCGGTCGTCGAGGCGCTGGCGCCGCTCCACGGCGCGACGCGACTCCGTGCCGCTGCGTTCGACCGCCGCGCGGACCGCAGCCAGCTCGCCACGCACCTCGGCCGCCGCGCCCGTCGGGGCCGACACGCCCTCGGACCACTCCTCGGCGAACTCGCGCTGGGCCAGCTCCAGATCCGCCTCGGCCCGCTCCAGCTCGGCCACCTGCGGCGCCAGCTCGGCGGCCATCTCCTCCACGTCGGCGAGCTCGCGCTCCAGGCGGGCGCGGTCTGCCTCCAGGCTCGCCACGACGGCCTGGTCCACGAAGGCGCCGCGGTCGCGCTCGATGCCGCGCTCACGCTCGGCCAGCACCGCCACCAGGCCCCGCGCCCGCTCCCGCAGCGACTCGAACCGGGTCAGGGCATCGCCCAGGTCCTGGCCGCCCATGGCGGACAGGGCGGCTTCCGTCGCGATCACCTCGGCGTCCAGGCGGCGCAGCTCGGCCCGCAGCTCCCGCTCGTTGGCGTCGAGCTCGGCCTTCGACCGGTGACCCTGCTCCAGGCGGGACCGCAGCCGGGCGATCTCCTGGCCGGCGAGGTAGATCCGCAGCGCGGTGAGCTCGGCGACGACGGCGCCGTGGCGACGGGCGGCATCGGCCTGCTTCTCCAGCGGGCGCAGCTGGCGGCGCACCTCGCGCAGCAGGTCCTGGAGGCGCAGCAGGTTGTTCTCCGTCGACGCCAAGCGGCGTTCGGCCTTCTCCTTGCGCCGGCGGTACTTCAGGACGCCGGCAGCCTCCTCGATGATGAGCCGTCGGTCCTCGGGACGGGCGTTGAGCACGGCATCGATCTGGCCCTGGCTGATGATCACGTGCTGCTGACGGCCCACGCCGGAGTCCGACAGCAGCTCCTGGATGTCCAGCAGGCGGCACGGCACGCCGTTGATGGCGTACTCGCTGTCGCCGTTGCGGAACAGGATGCGGGTGATGGTGACCTCGGAGAACTCGATGGGCAGGAGGCCCGCCGAGTTGTCGATGGTGAGGCCCACCTCGGCGCGGCCGAGGGCCTGGCGCTTCTGGGTCCCGGCGAAGATGACGTCGTCCATCTTCTGGGACCGCACCGCACTGGGCGCCTGGGCACCGAGGACCCAGCCGATGGCGTCCACCACGTTGGACTTGCCGCTGCCGTTCGGTCCGACGACGACGGTGACCCCGGGCTCCATCACCAGCGTGGTCGCGTCAGCGAAGGACTTGAACCCCTTGATGGTCAGCGACTTCAGGAACACCGGCAACTCCAGGACTCAGGCCGACCGGGAACCCTACCGGAGGGCGCGGGAGCGGTCGTCCGGCACCGTGCACCGGCCCTCGCCGATGGCCCACTAGCGTTGCGCAGACGCAGAGGAGGGAGCCCCGTGGCGGGACCAAAGGTCATCAAGGGCTACCGCCTGGAGCCCTTCGCACAGTGCGCCGGCGCCCAACTCGACCACGCGCGGCTCAACGCCGCCAACCTCTACTCCATCGACTTCCGTGGGGCCTCGCTGCGCGAGGCGCACCTCGCCGGCGCCCACATCGCGGAGTCCCGCCTGGCCGGGGCCGACCTCTCCAACGCCAACCTCGAGGGAGCCAACCTGAGCGGGGCAGACCTCCAGCGGGCCAACCTCACCAACGCCGACCTCTCCGGTGCCAACCTCCGCCGCGCCAACCTCACCGGCGCCCGAATCGGTGGCACCAAGTTCGCCGGGGCGCGCTTCTGCAAGACCGTCATGCCAGACCAGCGCATCAACGACCAGCACTGCTGATCGTGGGCGGCCTGCGCTAGGCGGGCACCACCGAGCCGAGCTCGCACGAGCCGCTCACCTGGCCCGCCACCTGCACCGGCACCTCGACCTGGGCCGAGGCCCCCGGATCGATGGTGGGCGACGTGGCCGACCCCTTGGCGAAGGCGGCGCCCGACGAGTCCACCAGCGCCGCGGTGACCGTGAACGCCGACGCCGGGCCGGAGGAGTGGGTCACCCGCACCGTGGCGGTGACGCCCCCGGGCGAGCGCTGGCAGCTGACCAGCTCGCCCTTGGCGGTGGCGCCCGAGGCGCCCCGAGGCGGCGCCGTGGTGGTCGGCGCGGCGGTCGTGGTGGGGGCAGCTGTGGTGGTCGGCGCCGCCGTCGTGGTGGGCGCCGCGGTCGTGGTCGGCGCCGCCGTCGTGGTGGGGGCGCCGGCGACGTCAGCGGTCGGCGTGGGGCGGGCAGCGGTCTGGGCCTCGTCGTCCTGGCCGAAGAACACCCACACCGCAGCGGCCACCAGGGCCACGATGGCGAGGACCGCCACCAGCTCGGGCAGCCACCCGAGGCGCGCCGGCGGGACGGCGTCGTCCTGGCGGTACACCGGATCGTCGACGGGCTCCGAGGGCGGGGGCACGTGCTCCCCTTCCCCGCCGCCTCCGCCACCAGCCGCCGGCCGGGTCGACCCCGCCTCGACGGCGACGCCTGCGTAGGCGAGCTCGGGCACCTCGACCAGCTCCTCGGCGGCGAGGGCCTCGTCGGTGAGGTCGATCACGTCGGGCTCGGCGACCGGCGCGCCCGACGCCCGGTCCATCACCACGAGCGTGCGGCCGTCGCTCGACACGGCGGCGCTCTGGTCCGGGCCGAGCAGCACGGGCTCACGGAGGCCGGCCACGACCCGGGTCCGGCCCGCCAGGCAGGCGATGGTCGCGCCGCCGTCGCTCTCCGCCGTCGCCTGGAACCGGCCGCGCGGCGTCGACACGATGGCCGGTCCGACGTGGACCTCGTGGCGCCAGGGGCTGCGCTTGCGGCCCGCGCTGAACCAGAGCTGGCCCTGGTCGAGTCGGGTGACGAGGGCCGGCTCGCCGCCGGGCGCACGGACCTGCTCGCGCGTCCAGGAGGACCAGGGCGCGACCCGGGTGACCGCCCCGTCGGGATCGGTCAGCGTGATGGGCTCGGTCGCTCCGGTCGGCTCCGAAGCGTCCCCGGCCCCCTGCCTGCTTCCACCTGCCACGGTGAGTGACCGTAGCACAGGTTTCGACTCGGAGCGTGGTTCTCGGGGCGATGGACGACTACGGAGCGCGCTGCATGGCGGGATTCGCGCACAGCGTGGTCGCCCGAAGTGACGTCAGCCACCCCCGACGCGGGTGGTGGGGGCGCGCCGAAGCCGGCCTGGGGAGGACCCCAGGCCGGTGGCACCGCCACAGTTCAGACCTGGCAGGCCTCGCACAGGTAGACGGGCTTGCCGCTCAGACGGACCTTGGAGACCACGCCGCGGCACCGACGGCACGCCTTGCCGTCCCGCTCGAACACCTGGAGCTCGTCGGTCCACCCGCCGGGCTTGCCGGCGAGGTCGGCGTACTGGCCGTCGTTGGTGGTGACGCCACGGTGCTTGGCCGCCTCGTGGAGGGTCTCCACCACCGCCCGGTAGAAGCGGCGGATCTCCTGGGTGGACAGCGAGGAGACCTCCCGCTCGGGGCGGAGGCCCGAGGCGTGCAGGATCTCGTCCGCGTACACCGGGCCGATGCCGGCGATGACCGTCCGGTCGAGCAGCAGGTTCCGCAGCTTCACGTCCCGGTGGCGCAGCATCCGCTCGCCGAACGCCGTCCACGACACCGGCTCGTCCAGGATGTCGAAGCCGAGCTCGCCAAGCGCGGGCACCGCCTCGGTGAGGCCGTCGAAGGGCACGACGAAGAGCTCGAGGGACCCC
Organism: Acidimicrobiales bacterium; assembly: GCA_046331115.1. Lineage (GTDB taxonomy): Bacteria > Actinomycetota > Acidimicrobiia > Acidimicrobiales > Iamiaceae > Aquihabitans. Next base: position 62,382 of record JAXLRJ010000015.1, on the reverse strand, counting down.
GAGTCGTCCACGGCCCGCAGCTGGCCGCCCTGGGTGAAGGTGATGATCACCTTCACCTTCTTGTCGACCGCGTCCTTGGCGGCGGAGCGGCGCAGGCCGCCACCGTTCTGCATGTCCACGACGAGCGCGTCGCCCGTGTCGAGCTTGGCCACGATCAGCAGGTCCCGGCGCACCACCGAGGACACCTTCGCCCCCTCCAGCAGGCCGATGAACTGCTTCTTGTTGGTGTGCCGGGGGATGACGCCGGAGCCCGGCACCTCCACCGTCTTGATGCGCTTGCCGCCGATGTCTCGGTCGAGGTCCCGACGGACGGTCTCCACCTCGGGCTGCTCAGCCATTGTCTGCTTCCTCTCCTGCGGGAACGGTCCCGCGCTCGCCGTCGAGCTGCTGCCAGGTGGCCCGGGCGGCGGCCTGCTCGGCCTGCTTCTTCGAACGTCCGGTGCCGGTGCCCATCTGGCGACCATCGAGCACCACCACGGCCCGGAACACCTTGTCGTGCTCAGGACCCTCCTCGGTGATGTCGAAGGCCACCCAGCGCTCCGGCTCCCGCGCCACCAGCTCGTGCAGGCGGCTCTTGTGGTCGGCGGCACCGGCGGTAGCAAGGCGCGGACCGACCAGCCGGCCGATCACCTCGCTCGCCGCCACCATGCCGCCATCGAGGTAGACGGCACCGAAGACCGCCTCCATGGCATCGGCCAGGATCGATGGCCGCTCCCGACCGCCCGACGCGGCCTCCCCCTTGCCGAGCAGCAGCGCCGCGCCCAGCTCGACCTCGGCGGCCATCTCCGCCAGCGCCGGGGCGCACACCACCGCGGCACGGACCCGCGACAGCTGGCCCTCACCCGCATCGGGCAGGGCCGCGTAGATGTCGTCGGTCACCACCAGGCCGAGCACCGCGTCGCCCAGGAACTCCAGGCGCTCGTTCGATGCGTAGCCGGCGTGCTCGGCGCACCAGGACCGGTGCGTCAGGGCCTGCCCCAGCAGCTGGGCCGACCGAAAGCGGTAGCCGAGCCGATCGCACAGGGCCGACAGGGCGGCCGGCGCGATGGGATGGAACTCGAGGGTGGGCGCGCCCGGCGCCACCGGCGCCTGGTCGCGCTCGGCTTCGCCGGCGTGCTCGACGCCCGGCGATTCGATCACGCCGAGGTTCCGCCCAGCTTCTCGTAGACGTAGTCGACCGCGTCGCGGACCGTCTTCAGGTCCTCGAGGTCCTCGTCCTCGATGCGGAAGCCCACCGAGCGCTCGCCGAGCTCCTCCTCGAGCTCCTCGACCAGCTCGATCAGCGCGAGCGAGTCAGCGCCCAGGTCGTCGGCGAAGGAGTCGCCCTCCTTGACTCTGCCCGACGGATCGGTCTCCAAGATGTCGGCCAGGCGGTCGCGCACGAGCTCGAACACCTCCTGGCGGCTGATCGGGTCCTGTCCCACGTGGGTCTCGGCGGGCACGGTGCAACTCCTGGTCGACGGTTCGGGCCGGAGGGGACTGTAGCGGGTGGCGAACTTTGTGCGCTCGTGAACGATCCCGGCGCCGCCGAAGCTCCTGGTGACGCATGATGGGGGCAGCCCGACCCCATCAAGCGGGGCAGATCGACGGGGACCTGCATTGGCTGACGAACACCTGGAACCATCGGAAGTGGACGACTCCGGCCTGGATGCCGAGGTTGCCGAGGACGACGTCCGGCGGTCCGTGCGCGCCGAGGAGGTCCGGGCCGCGGAGGCCCACCTGCGCGGCCCTGCGCTGACCCTCCCCTCCCAGCTCCCGTCGCCCGCCGAGCTCGAGCCCGAGTGGTCCGACGACGCGCTCGACGCGATGGAGCGCCTGCGCGCCGACCTCGGCGGACGGCGGATGGGCTTGGCCATCAGCGGCGGCGGCTCGCTCGGCAGCTTCGAGTGCGGGGTGCTGCGGTTCCTCTACGACCACGCCGCCATCGCGCCCGTCGCCATCGCCGGCAACTCGGCGGGCGGGCTGAACGCCGCCAAGCTGGCCGAGGGCGACCGGCCCGGCGGCCCGCGCGCCATCGACGAGGTGGAGCGAGTGTGGCGATCGCTCCGGGTGAACGCGGACTTCTGGGAGCCCGAGCCCTGGCTCCAGCGGCTCCAGGCCTCGGCCTCGTGGGCTTCGGCCGTCCGCAGCCACCTGGCCGATGGCACCAGCGGCACCAACGCCGTGCGAGTGGCGGTGCGGGTGGTGGGCAGCCTGGTGCGCCGACCGCCGGAGACCGACGGCGCCATCGACGCCTTCCGTGAGGCGTTCACCGCGCAGTCGCTCCTGTCGGTGCGGCCGGTCGCCGACCTGCTGCGCCGGGAGCTGGACCCGGAGCTGGTGGCCTCGTCGGGGATCGCCTTGCGGGTGGGCGCCGTGAGCCTCGAGTCCGGTGACCTGCGCTACGTGACCGAGACCGGCGATCTCCACGACCGGTTCGACCGCCCCACCGGCCTGCCCGCCGTCCCGCTGGCCGACGGCGTCCTGGCGTCCGCGTCCATCCCGGTCGCCTTCCCTCCGGTCCGCCTCGGCGACGAGCACTACGTCGACGGCGGCGCCCGGGAGATCCTCCCGATCGAGATCCTGGTCCACGCCCTGGAGGTGGAGCGGGTCATCGCCATCTCGGCCAGCTCGGTGGGCGTCGGCCGCGCCCCGTCGTTCGCCGAGCGGAACCTCATCGACATCTTGCGCCGGGTCAGCGCCGAGATCGGCCCGGACGAGACGCTGCGCAAGGAGCTGAACCCGCCGGGCGGGTGGGCCGAGACCGTCCGGGTCGTGGTGCCCGAGGTGGATGCCCACGACTCGATGACCATCGACCCGGCGCTCATCGCGGTGTCGATCGACCATGGCTGGCTGCGTGCCGCCGACGTGCTGCTGGAGCTCGGCGCCGAGGCCCGGGAGCTGACCCGCGAGATCGTGGACCTGCGGGTGCGCCTCCGCCGACGCGACGGCGCGATGCCCACGCTCTTCGGTGGTGACGTGACGGGCCACGACGAGCTGGAGGTGGCGGAGCCCGACGTGCTTGTGGAGCAGCTGCGCACTGCCACCCGCCGTCGCCGCGAGATCGGCGCTCCCCTGCCGCCGACGCTCGTCGCGTGGCTCGACGCCGGCGCCCCCGGCCTGCCCGCCGAGGCGGAGGAGGTGGCCGAGGGAGACCCGGTGAACGCCTTCGGCGAGGTGGACGAGCTGCCCGACTGACCCCTGGGCCGCGCTCACGAGGCGGCGCTCTTCTGGCGGTTGTGGGGGCCGCAGCGGTTGGTGAGGTTGTCGAGGGTGGTGCTGCCGCCGGCGGCGTAGGGCTCTAGGTGGTCGGCCTGGAGCAGGGTGCGGCAGGTGCAGCCGGTCTCGGTGCAGGTGGGGTGGCGGGCGTCGGTGACTCGGCGTTGGCGGCGGGTGGGGAGGCGCCGGCGGGGGCTGGCGTCGATGGGCCATCGCTCGTTGTCGTGGATGAGCAGCGAGATGAAGGCCTGGTCGAGCACGCCTGCGACGGCGTGGGCACTGAGCGGGGTGCCGTCGGGGAGGTGGCTGCCGGTCTCGTCGACGTGGATGACGACTTCGGTGGTGACCGTGGCGCCGCCGTCGGTGACGAGCCGGCGGAGGGCGTCGGCGCGCCGTTGGGCGAGCGTCGCTTCCGCGGGCGCGATCGGCCATCGCCGCCCTGTCGATGGCGGCGGTGACCCGGCCGGCGACGTGGGGTTGGAGCCGGGTGGTGATGGTGACCATGCCGTCGGGATCGGTGCGCCAACGGACGGAGCGGGCGGCGCTGGCGGGCGTCGATGGCCTCGGGGTCTTCGTGTCGTCGCGACCACGCCGAGCGCCGCGGCCGAGCTCCGCGGCGGGCACGCGCCGAGCGAGGTCCAGCAGCGCCGAGGTTGTCGGTGGTGAGCTGCGGGGTGAGGACCTGAGCCTTGGCGTAGGAGATCTGCCGTGCCTCGAGCGCTGCGGCGAGCCCGGGGTGGGTGCGCATGCAGTGGCGCCACGCGGACCTGGGTGTGGGCGGTGGCCAGGTCGATGTCGGCCGCATCGGCGAGCCAGGCGGCACAGGACAGCGGCGCCCCACAGCGCCCACGCGCCGCGCGTCGAGCTCGCCGATCAGCACCAGCAGCTCGAGGTCCGCCTGGCCAACGTGCCCGCCCTCGACACGATCTCGGCCTCGAGCCGCTCCACGGCGCCGCAGCGAGCTGGGTCGATGGTGGGGTGAGGTGCTTCTTGATGGTCATGGCCGCCGCCTTCAGGGGATCGAACGTACGTTCGATCCTACCCACCGGGTCTGACAGCGAAGCCTCCCCCTGGCCCTTGCTCAGCGATGCGCGATCGCGCGCCCGCGGACGCGGGGACTGCCCACAAACGGCACTTGCAGGGCACCCCTACCTCGGCCGCTGTCTTGGCGGCTGCAGCCCGCCCACCGGCTCAGAAGAACGTGGACATCGCCGGCGACTACGAAGAACGCTCCCACGGCGCCTGCGACAATCGCACCGGGCCAGCGCCCCCATCTGGCCTTCGTCGGATCAGCCACGAAGATGCCCGCCCAGCGGTAGTTGGCGTAGGCCACCGCCCAGAAGAGGAAGCCTATGACCACCAGCACCGGCTTTGCCCCTGCATCACCCGAAGTCACCGGGCCGAGTCTTCCACCAGTGGCCTCCGTGCATGCCGCCTACCGCCGGGTAGTGGGGACACCCACCAGCACTTGAAGGACCCCAGGTCAGTTGCGAGTGCAGCAGAGCAGCGGGCGGTCTCTCGCATGACGGGTCAACAACAGCGGCGCTTGGCCGATGGTCGTCCCATGTCGGTGGAGGTGGCGGATGCGCTTCTGATGCGGCGCATGGACGGGCAGGGGTGTCACGCCGGGCAGTAGCTGGGTTGGCGACCGGATTGTTCGCGTTACTCCGCATCGGCGTGGTGGTCGCTGTGGGTACGCAGATCGGCTGGATGACGAGCTGGCTGCCACGCTGTCCGCTGACCTTGGCTTCCTGCTAAGCGTCGTGCTGAGCAGCACCGATGGCGTTGAGCGGATCGGTCGCGATCGACCGGAAGCGATCCTGGTCTTGACCGCAGCCTTGGGCTCGCCGGCTTCGTGATCGAGCTGGCTTGTGGATCTGGCTCGGCGCGGCGCCGCTATGGGCAGCGCGTTGGGTGAGCTAGGCGGCCTAGCCATTCCCAGGTTGCCGCTCAACGGGAATGCCCGCCTCCTGCCTCCTACCGGCGGGTAGGTGTGACACCGATCGGCACGCTGGGGACCAGCGCCAGCAGCGCCTCCTGCTCGCTACGGCTGAAGGGTTCTACAACTGGCGTCGAGCCTCTTCGAACAGTTGGTCGGCTAGCTGGTCCTGCTCGTCAGTCGCCGCCCGGTCCGATCTTCGTCGCCTTCGCCGAGGGGCAACAGGTGGACCGCAGAGCGGTTTCCGTCCAGAAGGCCGCCCATCCCGTGGGTGAACAGCTCGAGCACGCGAGCCGGCAACCGGTCCTCAAGTCCCCGGTCAACGTTCCCCTCCACCGCGGATGCTCGCACGTCGTCGCCCTCGAAACCCGGAAACGCTCTCCGACAGCGCATGGATCGCCGACACCAGGGACAAAGGAGCACCTCGGTGCTGACCGACCTCGCCCACGCCCCAATGATGCCGGATGCCCGCCCCCTATCGCCGGAAGGGTGGCTACCGGGCCGGATCACCCGCTTGCTACGTCACGCCGCCAGGATGTCTTGCCTCCAACTCGGCCTGAAGCGCCGCTGCTGCGTCCTTCGCCGGGCCGAAGATCAGCGCTCGTGTCCAGCGGGAGCGTCCATCAGTGCCCACCACGGCGATAGTCAGGCACCGGCCTTGGTTTGCAGGTCGCACCCTCAAGTGGTCAACCGCAGGCCAAGGCACGATCGGCTCTGCCGTCCGCCACATCCGCCGGACCCCAACGCCAGCGGCGCTGACCACGATTCCGACCGCTGCGTGAGTCGGTGACATCTGATCTCGGTGCCGAGAGGTGCCGCTGGAAGGATGTTCACCATGCCCAAGCCCTATCCCCTGCGAGTTCCGTGAGGACGTGATCCGGGTCGCCCGTAACCGTGAGCCCGACGTGATGCTCAAGACCATCGCGGCCCGATTTCGGGATCTCGGAGTCGTGTCTGACGAACTGGCTCAAGGCCGCTGATGTCGAGGACGGGATCAAGCCCGGCACGACCGCAGCGGAGAACGAGGAGCTGAAGAAGGCCGGGCGTCGGATCCGCCTGCTCGAGCAGGAGAACGAGGTCTTGCGCAAGGCTGCTGCGGCATCTGTCGGTGCGAACTCAAGCCCCCAAATGATGTTCCCGCTCGTCCGTGAGCTTGCTGATGGCGGGATCCCTGTCACGGTGACGTGCCGGGTCCTCGGCTGTGCCGCCAGCACTACTACCGCTGGCTCAAGAACCCGGTGTCGGACCGGGACATCTCGCCGAGGCCTACCTGGCCAACGCGGATCTTCGACGCCCATCGCGACGATCCTGAGTTCGGCTACCGGTTCTTGGCTGATGAGGTTCGCGACGGCGGCCACGAGGGTCTGTGACCGGCACGGTTCAAGAGCTGCGCGGAGAACGGCTGGTGGTCGAGGTTCGCAAGAAGAAGGCAGGCAAGGGTTCCAAGCCTGGCGCGCCTGCGCACGACGACCTCGTCCGCCGGGTCTTCACGGCGGAGCGGGCGAACCAGGTGTGGCTCACCGACATCACCGAGCACCGAACCGACGAGGGCAAGCTCTACCTCTGCGCCATCAAGGACCTGTGGGTCGAACCGATCGTCGGCTACTCCATCGACGCCCGCATGGAAGCTCCGCCTCGCCGTGAACGCCCTCGGCGAACGCGGTCGCCCGCCGAGGCGATGTCGCCGGGTGCATCCTGCACAGCGACCGGGGCGAGCCAGTTCCGCTTCCGGAAGCTGCAACGAGCCCTCACCGCCCACGCCATGGTCGGCCTGATGGGCCAAGTCGGTTCCGCCGGCGACAACGCCGCCATGGAATCGTTCTTCGTTGCTCCAGAAGAACGTCTTGACCGCCAACGCTGGGCCACCCGCGACGAGCTCCGGCTCGCCATCGTCACCTGGATCGAGCGCACCTACCACCGCCGACGTTGCCAGATCGCTCTCGGCCGGTTGACCCTGATCGAGTACGAAACCATCATCACACCCGCCGCCGATCAGGCAGCCTGACCCCACACCCAACCTGTCACGGATCACGCAGTATTCGTTGCACCCGCCCTTGAACGTCTCAAGCGCCCTGGGGTCACCCTTGCCGCCACGGTCAGCCGCTGCGGGGTAGGCCAGTACGGCGCGCTTGACCCGCGGGTCGGTAGCAAGGCTCGCTGCTGTCGATGCGATCGCGTCGAACTCGCCCCGCTCGTCGGCGTAGCCGTAGCCGCGGACCACGACGATGCACGCCCAACGGTTCGGGTCTGCCCGCTTCTCGGCTCGCTCCGCTGAGGTCCGGAACTGGTTCGCTCCAGAAATGACACCTACCGACAGCAACCCCACCAACCCCGTCACGACCCAGACACGCCAACGCTTCACAGGGGTGTCCGCCATAGGACACCCATCGGTACAGACCGGTCGGTCATGAGGACGCCAAACGGAGTCGACGTGCCCCAGAACGCCGGGAAGGTGCGACACCGACGGACACCAATGGGGCGGCCGCGCCGCACGTGTGCCTCCGAGGGAGGTCAGTCGGGGCGGATGGTGGTGGCGAGGGCGCCGACGAGGTTGGCGTCGACCATCTCGGTCGCGACCTTCACCGCGTTGACGATGGCCGTGTCGTTCGAGGACCCGTGGCTGATGATGCACACGCCGTTGAGGCCGAGGAGCATCGCGCCGCCCGTGTTGTTCGGGTCCAGCTGGGCGTAGAGCGGCAGCAGCGCCGGAAACAGCACCTCGCCCGCCGCCTGGGTCTCCGGGGTGGTGCCGAACGCCCCGAGGATGGCGCCCACCAGCGAGCGCATGGACCCTTCGAGCGTCTTCAGGACCACGTTGCCGGTGAAGCCATCGGTGACCACCACGTCGACGTCGGGCGACATGATGTCGCGGCCCTCGACGTTGCCGACGAAGGTGCCGCCGCAGCTCGCCGTCCAGGACCCCTCGGCCAGCAGGGCGTGGGTCTCCTTGACCAGCGGCGAGCCCTTCGTGGGCTCCTCCCCGATCGACAGGAGGCCGACGTTGGGGGACTCGATGCCGTAGCGGTGGCGGGCGTAGGTGGCGCCCATCTGGGCGAACTGCACGAGCCACTCGGGCGAGCACTCGGCGTTGGCACCGGCATCGAGCAAAACGGTGGTCTTGTCGGTGCCCGGGTTCGGGATGGGCGTGGCGATGGCGGGGCGGGCCACGCCGGGCAGGCGCTTCATCCGCAGCAGGGCCGACGCCATGGTGGCGCCGGTGTTGCCGGCCGAGACCATGGCGCACGCCTTGCCGTCCCGGACGGCCTCCGCGGCACGCACCAGCGACGAGTCCTTCATGGTGCGGACGCTCTTGCCGGGGTCAGCGTCCATGGCGATGACCTCGGACGCGGGGATGACCTCGATGCCGTCGGTGTCGGGCAGCTCCTCGGGGCGACCGACCAGCACGACGGGCACGCCGAGCTCGTCGCGCGCCCGGATGGCGCCGGCGACGATCTCGACAGGGGCCTTGTCGCCCCCCATCGCGTCGATGGCGACGGGCAGGCGCTCAGCAGTGGTCATGTGGGTGGACGACCGGAGGGTCAGTCGACCTCGATGGCCTGGCGGCCGTGGTACCAGCCGCAGTTCCCGCACACCACGTGGGGGAGCTTGGCCGAGCCGCAGCGGGGGCAGACGCTGCGCGCCGGCGCATCGAGGCGCCAGGCGGCGGAGCGGCGGCTCCGGCTCTTGGACTTGGAGGTCTTCTTCTTGGGGACAGCCATCGTCGAGTCCTGGTGATGAAGGGCGCATCGGTGCGCCGCACGCGAGGGGAAGATGCTAGCGACCGGACCCCTGCTGGTCGAAGTCGACGCCCCGGGACCGGGCCGGGGCGAGGGCCGGAGGTGCGCTCAGAGGTCCAGGTCGTCGAGGGCGGCCCAGCGCGGGTCTCGGGGCCGTTCGCCCTCGTCGGCGTCGCCTTCGGCTTCGACCGTGGCGGGGAACTCGTCGGGCGCCGGCCCAAGGCAGCCGTCGTCGCAGAGGGGCGCGAGGGGCAGGGCGAGCAGCGCCACGTCGTGGAGGAGCGGGCCCAGGTCCACGTGGTCGTTGACGAGCGGCCAGGTCTCCCCGTCGGTGGGCTTGGTCTCGTAGACCTCGCGGATGTCGATCTGGGCGAGCCCGGCCACGTCCTTCAGGCAGCGGCGGCACTCCCCCTCCCAGGGCACCTCGGCGGAGCCGGTGAGCACCACGCCCTCGTGGATGGACTCCAGCTCACCCTCGAAGGCCACGGTGGCGCCGTCGGGCACCCGGACGTCCGGCAGGCCGAGCCCGTGCGCCTCGAGCTCTTGGTGCACCGGCAGGCGGCTGCCCGGCCGCCGCCGGATCTCCACCACCGAGACGAGCAGCTCCGGGGGGCCGCCCTCGGCGTCGAGGCGATGGGTCACGGCCGGTCCTGGTCGAAGAAGACCTCGTCGGCCTCGGCCTCTTCGGGCTCCACCTCGTCGGGCTGCGCGAGGTTGGTGGCCTGGAGCTTCTCGCGGCCCGACGACACCAGCTTGAGGGTGCGCTCGAGGACGATCTCGAAGCTGGCGAGCTTCTGGTCGCAGAAGTCCTCGCACTCCAGGCGGAGGCGCCGGGCCTCGGCCTCGGCAGCCTCGACGATGCGTCGGGCGCGCTGCTCGGCCGCCTTCACGACCTCGGTGCGCTGGACCATCTGCTCGACCCGGGTGCGGGCGGCCTCGATGATCTCGTCGCCATCGGCGCGCATCTTGGCCAGGTAGTCCTCGCGCTCCTTGCGCAGCCAGCGGGCGTCGCGCAGCTCGTCGGGGAGGCGGGCGATGGCCTCGTCGAGCAGCTCGAGCACCTCCTCGCGGTTGATCATGGCGGAGGCGGAGAACGGGACGGGCTTGGCCGCACCGATCAGGTCGCTCACCCGGCGCAGCAGCTCCTCTGCGTCGACCTGGCCGCGGCTGCGCACCACCACGCGCCGCTGGTCGCCGCCGTCCTCATCGAGGTCCGCGTCGGCGTCGAAGGGGCGGTCTCGGTAGGGCTGGTCCTGGTAGGGATCGTCGTCGTAGCTCATGGGATCGGCACCTCCGGCGCCACGGTCATCGGTCGAACTTGTCGGCGAGGCGAGCGGCCACGGGGGGCGGGACCATGGAGCTCACGTCGCCTTGGAACCGGGCGATCTCCCGGATCCACTTGGAGGCCACGAACGAGTGCTCGGTGGCCGAGGGGATGAACAGGGTGTGCACGCCGGAGATCGCCAGGTTCATCTGGGACTGCTGGAGCTCGGACTCGAAGTCCGAGACGGCGCGCAGGCCCTTGACCAGGAAGTCGGCCCCGACGTCTCGGGCCAGGGTGACGACCAGGCTGGAGTGCTGGGTGACCTCGACGTTGTCCAGGTGCTGCACCGACGCCTCGATCATCTCCCGCCGCTCGTCCAGCGAGAACAGGCCGGTGATCTTCTGCGGGTTCCCGATGGTGGCGACCACCACGGAGTCGAACAGCCGCGACGCCACCTCGATGAGCTCGAGGTGTCCGTTGTGGATGGGGTCGAAGGACCCCGGGTAGAGGACTCGGGTCACGTGCTGGCTCCGGGGGCGCGGCGAACAGGACCACCGTACCGCCGTAGGTGCGCACCCTCGTGGCCACCAGCGTGGGCGGCAGCGGCACCTCCCGGTCGGACTCGATGACGACGACGCCGTCGGGCGCCAGCGCCTCGACCACGGCGGCCAGCAGCTCGTCCCACCCGTCGAGCGCGTAGGGCGGGTCCAGCAGCACCAGGTCGAACGGGCCGCCGACCGCCAGGGCCCCGCGCGGCGCTCCCCGCGACGACCGTGGCCCGGTCGGCGACGCCAGCGCCCGCACGTTGCCCTCGACCACCGATCGGGCCGCGGCGTCGACCTCGGCGAGAGGTGGCGCCGCCGCGCGCTGCTCAGCGCCTCGATGCCGAGGGCGCCGCTGCCGGCGAGGCGTCGAGCACCGACGCGCCTCGACCGCCCCTGGCTCTCCAGGGCGTTGAACACGGCCTCCCCGGGCGCGGTCCGAGGTGGGGCGGGTGGCGTCGCCGGCGGGGCGTCGAAGCGTCGGCCGCCCAGGTCCCCGGAGACGACGCGCAGGGCGCCGCGGTTCGGGCCGGTGGGCCGGGTCGCGCGGCCCGGCGCGGCCTCGGCGCCGGGCGGCGCCGGGCGCTCACGGTGCCTCGTCCACCATGCGGCGGCTCGCCTCCCACAGCCACGACGCCTCCTCGGTGCTGCGGGCGTGGCGCGACGGCTTCCACCGGCGCATGTGCGACCAGTACCCGCCGGTCTGGCCGACGACCCGCGGGTGCCGAGAGGTGGCCAGCATGATCTGCGTGCGGGCCCCGGCCTCCGGCGTGCGCAGGACGTAGCGGCCGAACCGCGACATCCACCACGACATCACCCCGGTGTCGCCGTCGCCGCCGAAGTGGCTGTTGATGCTGCCGGGGTGCACGGCGTTGGCCACCACGCCAGTGCCGTCGAGGCGCCGGGCCAGCTCGAGGGCGAACTGGGCGTTGGCCAGCTTGGACCTCCCGTACACCTGCATCGACCGGTAGCGCTTGGTGCTCTGCAGGTCGCCCCGGTCCAGCCCCTTGATCGCCCAGCGGTGCGCAAGGGAGGAGACGACGACCACCCGGCTCGGCGCGCTGGCCACGAGCCGCTCGGTGAGCAGGTCGGTGAGCAGGAAGTGCCCGAGGTGGTTGACGCCGAACATCATCTCGTAGCCGTCGGCCGTCTCGGTCCGCTCGCTCAGGATGAGCCCGGCGTTGCAGACGAGCACGTCGAGACGGTCGTAGGCGCCGAGGAACCAGGCCGCGAACTCCCGGATGCTGGCGAACGACGCCCAGGTCCAGGCGGCCGAGGACCACACGGTCGGGGTCCGCACCAGTGCGCTCCAGCAGCGCCGCTCGGGCGGCCTCGCCCTTCCCGGGGCTGCGCACCCCATGACCACGGTGGCGCCCATGGCGGCCAAGGCCACGGCGGTCTCGTAGCCGATGCCGGAGTTGGCGCCGGTGACGATGGCGACCTCGCCGGTCAGGTCCGCGGCGTGCTCCGCCAGCGCTCGGTTGCTGCCCTTGCCCTTGCCCATGGCGGTCCAGCATGCCAACCGCCGCGGCCGACCCCGAACTCGGCGTCGACCGCGTGCCGCGGCGCCCCGGGTACCGTCGGGGCGGTGAGCGAGGGCGCGGACCAGGCCACGGCCGAAGCATCGGCGACGGGCGAGATGCCCGAGGGCGTGCGGGTGGTGCGCATCGGTCGGCCGGAGCGGCGCAACGCCGTGAACTCGGAGGCGGCCGAGCGGCTCTTCCGGGAGTTCACCGCGTTCGACCAGGACCCGGAGGCCAAGGTGGCCATCCTCACCGGCGACGCCGGCGTTCTGCGCCGGCGCCGACCTCACGGACCTCCCCCGCCAGCGAGACAGCGGCCCGATGGGCCCGACACGGCTGTTCCTCTCCAAGCCGGTCATCGCGGCGATCGAGGGGTGGTGCGTGGCCGGCGGCGTGGAGCTGGCGGCGTGGTGCGACGTGCGCGTGGCTGGCGACGGCGCCCGCTTCGGCTGCCTGGAGCGCCGCTGGGGCGTGCCGCTCATCGACGGTGGCACGATCCGCCTGCCCCGCATCGTGGGCCTGGGCCGGGCCATGGACCTCATGCTCACGGGCCGGGGCTTCGACGCCGCCGAGGCGGAGCGCATCGGGTTCGTGCAGCGCCTCGTGCCGGCCGGGACGGCGCTGGAGGCCGCCATCGAGATGGCCGAGGTGATCGCCACCTCGCCGTGGCCGGCGGTGGTCCACGACCGGCTGTCGGCCTACGAGAGCTACGGCCTCACCATCGAGGAGGCGCTCGCCAACGAGGACCGCCACGGTCGGGCAGTGATCTTCGACCCCGGCTTCGCGGATGGGGTCGCCCAGTTCCAGGCCAACCAGGCCAAGCGGCGGGCGAGGGGCGAGCGATGAGCGACTGGGAGCAGCCCGTCGACGAGTCGGGCGCGCCGCTCGTGCCCACCACGATCGACTGCATCGACTGCGGCAGCACCGCCCACCTGATCTCGCGCCCCGACGACACCGGCCGGTTCTGGCCCGGCGACCTGGTCACCTACCGGTGCGAGGACTGCCTGGACCGCTGGGACCTGATCGTGCCCGAGGAGGGCGGCCCGGACGCCTAGGCCGGTCAGATGTTGTTGCGGTGGACCTTGTCCACGGCGATCTGCAGGATGACCCGCTCGCTCTGGATCGGGTTCGGGTAGCTGTCGACGCCCATGTACTTCTTGGCGAGGGCGTCGATGTCCGCCCGAGCGGCGTCGCCACCGACCTCGCCGACCACGCGGCCGCGCGCCTCGACGTACTGGTAGGGGTTCTCGGTGTTGATGACCGCGATGGTGACGCGGGGGTCGCGCTGGACGTTCTTGTACTTCTGCCGGTGGACCTCGGTGTTGATGAGCAGGTGCTCGTCGTCCGCGTGCACCCACATCATCTGGGTCTGCGGGGTGCCGTCGGGCATGAGCGTGGTCATGGCGGCGAAGTTCTTGCCGTTGGCGGCAAGGTCCTTGAGGGCGGCGTCGAGGGTCATGGGGTCGAACCTACCGAGTCCGAGGGCCGATGCCGACCGACTGCGTCGTGCGATGGTGCGGGCTCGGCAGGGGCCTAGGACTTCAGCAGGAAGTCGGCTTCGTCGTCGCCCAGGAAGAGCGACACCTCCTGGGCCAGTGCGGGGTGGTCGGCGAGCTCGCCGTCGGCGCCGACCAGCTCGAAGGCGGCCTCCCGCGCTCGTTCGACCCACTGGCGGTCGCGCCGCAGCGACGCCAGCTTCAGGTCGCTGCGGCCCTTCTGGCGCTCCCCCATCAACGTCCCCTCGCCGCGCAGCTCGAGGTCGACCTCGGCGAGCTCGAAGCCGTCGGTGGTCCGGACCATCGCCTCCAGCCGGGCCTCGCCGTCGGGCGTCGCACCGGCGCCGACGAGCCAGCAGGTGGAGCGGTGGGCGCCGCGCCCGACCCGGCCGCGCAGCTGGTGGAGCTGCGCGATGCCGAAGCGGTCGGCGTCGAGGATGACCATGGACGTCGCGTTCGGCACGTCGACGCCGACCTCGATCACCGTCGTGGCCACCAGCACGTCGAGGTCGCCGGCGCGGAAGGCGGCCATCACGGACTCCTTGTCCGCGGCCGGCACCCGCCCGTGGAGGAGCCCGAGGCGGAGGTCGTGGAGCTCACCGCCGGCCAGCCGCTCGAAGGTCTCCTCGGCGGAGCGGGCGTCGAGCTTGTCGGACCCCTCGACCAGCGGGCACACCACGTACGCCTGGCGCCCCGCCGCCACCTCGGCCCGCACGTGCTCCCACACGGGGGCCTCGGCGATGGGGTCGTCCTGGCCGGCCTCGGTGCGCACCCAGCGCGTGTCGATCGGCGTGCGCCCCGGTGGCATCTCGTCGAGCACCGACACGTCGAGGTCGCCGTAGACGGTCATCGCTGCGGTGCGCGGGATGGGCGTGGCCGTCATGACCAGCACGTCTGGCGTGGCCCCCTCGGCGCCCTTGTCCCGCAGGGCGGCGCGCTGCTCCACGCCGAAGCGGTGCTGCTCGTCGATCACCACGACGCCGAGCGATCGGAACGCCACCGCGTCCTCGATCAGGGCGTGGGTGCCGATCAGGACGTCGACCTCGCCGGCCTCCAGGGCGGCGGCGAGCTTGCGGCGGTTGGCGGCGGTGGTCCGGTTGGTGAGCAGCTCGACCCGCAGCGGCCGCTCGTCGGCCATCCCGGCGAACAGGGAGTCCTCGTCGGGGTCGCCGGGCACGGTGAAGCCGTCGAGCAGCTCCCGGATGCCGAGGAAGTGCTGCTCGGCGAGCACCTCGGTGGGCGCCATCAGCGCGCCCTGGTGACCGCCCTGCACGGCGGTCAGCAGCGCGGAGACGGCGACCACGGTCTTGCCCGCGCCGACGTCGCCCTGCAGGAGGCGGTGCATCGGGTGGGGGCCGGCGAGGTCGTGCTCGATCTCGGCGATGGTGCGCTGCTGGGCACCGGTGAGCGGGAAGGCCAGCGCGCCGTGGAAGCGCCGAACCAGCTCGCCGGAGGTGTCGTGCACGATCCCCTTGGCGACCCGCTCGAGGGCCCGCTTGCGCATCACCAGGGCGAGCTGGACCCGCAGCAGCTCGTCGAAGACGAGCCGGCGGCGGGCCTGGTCGATGTCGGACCACTGCTCGGGCCGGTGGTAGCCCCACAGCGCCTGCTCCCGGGCGGGCAGGTCCCAGCGACCGAGCAGGTCGGCCGGCACGGGGTCCGCGATGCCACGGGGACGGGTCTTGGCCAGGGCCGCGTGCACGGCGTCGGCCACGTCCTTGGACGCGATGTCCCACTTCTCGCTCTGGGGGTACAGCGCCACGATCCGACCGGTCTGGTCGCCCACCAGGTCGACGAGCGGCGAGGTCATCTGCCGTCGCCCCTGGAAGGTGTCGACCTTGCCGAAGAACACCGCCTCGGTCCCCGGCGACAACTGGCGCTCCCTCCACCCCTGGTTGAAGAAGCTGATGCGCAGGTGCCCGCCGGGCCCGTCGGTGACGTCGATCGTGGTGAGCACCCGGGAGGGCCGGCCGCGGGTCCGCCGGCTCGACGCCCGGACCACGCGCGCCACGACCATGGCCTCGTCGCCGGGCAGCAGGTCCCGGATGGCCACCTGGCGGGATCGGTCGATGTGGCGGCGCGGGTAGAGCGTGATCAGCTCCAGCACGTCGGTGACGCCGAAGCCCTCGAACGCCGCCCGCTTCTTCGGCTTGGACTCCAGGCTCGAGATCCGCGACAGCGCGAAGCCGGCGAGGTCCGGGTAGGTGAGCGGGCCGTCGACCATCGTCGCCCGGGCGGCCCTACTCGATGCCGATGAAGTACGGGTACAGCGGCTGGCCGCCGTGGTGCGTCTCGGCTTCCACGTCCTCGTGGTGCTCCTCGAGCCACAGGAGGATCTTGCGGGTCTCCGCGTCGGACGCGCCCTCGCCCTCGATGATGGTGACGATCTCGTGCTCGTCGTCCAGGATCTGCGCGAGCAGGCCGATGGCGGCCTCGCCGGCGCTCTGCTCGACGGCGCAGATGCCCGAGCGGCCGATGCCGAGGAAGTCGCCCTCGGCGATGGGACCGACGTCGCAGGTGGAGTCCCGCACCGCCCGGGTGACCTCGCCGGCGGCCACGTTGGCGGCGGCCGAGGCCATGTCGGCGGCGTTGGCGTCCAGGCCGGCGTCGGGGTCGTACGCGACGAGGGCGGCGAAGCCCTCCGGGATGCCCTTGGTGGGCACCACGGTGACGTGCTTGGAGGTGGTGGCGTCGACCTGCTCGGCCACGGCGATGATGTTCTTGTTGTTCGGCAGGATGACGACGTTGTCCGACGGCGCCGCCTCCACCGCCTCCAGGATCTGGGCGGTCGACGGGTTCATGGACTGGCCGCCGGTGAGGACCCGGGCGCCGAGCGAGTGGAAGATCCGGCGGATGCCCTCGCCGGTGGCGATGGCGACCACCGCGGTGGCGACGGGGGTGGCGTCGGGCTCCGCCGCCGGGTGCTCCTCCGCCTCGCGGACCCAGCGCTCCTCCTCCACCTCTTCGAGCAGGTCCGTGACCCGGATCTTGGAGGGCTTGCCGATCTCGATGGCGGCCTCGATGGCGGGGCCGATGTCGTCGGTGTGGATGTGGCAGTTCCACAGGCCATCGCCGCCGACGACCACGATGGAGTCCCCGATGCCGGCCCACACGTCCTTGAAGGCGGGGATGGCGGCGTCGGGCGCCTCGAGCAGGTACATGACCTCGTAGCGCAGGTCGGCGATGTTGCCGTCGCCGTGGCCCTCGGCGCCGTGGGCGATCAGCTGCAGCTCATCGATGTGGCCGGCGTCAGCCACCGCCTCGGTGACCGAGGCCTCCGGCACCGGGCGACCATCCACCACGTTGAGGAAGCTGTCCACCAGGAGCAGCAGGCCGGTGCCACCGGCGTCCACGACCCCGGCAGCGGCGAGCACGGGCAGCAGCTCGGGGGTGCGCTGGAGCGCCGCGTGGCCCGAGGTGCGGGCCGCGTCGAGCACGTCGACCAGGGCACCGCCCTCCTCGGCGGCGGCGGTGGCCCCCTCCGATGCCTCGCGGACCACGGTGAGGATGGTGCCCTCCACCGGGTTGCCGACCGCCTCGTAGGCGCCGGCGGTGGCGACGCGCAGGGCCTCGGCCACCCGGGGGCCGTCGACCTGGCCGTCGGGCGCGGCGGCGAAGGTCTGGGTGATGCCCCGGAGGATCTGCGAGAGGATCACGCCGCTGTTGCCCCGGGCGCCCATGAGGGCCCCATGGCCGACGGCCTTGCAGACCGACGCCAGGTCGGCGCCGGCGTCGTCGAGCTCCGCCGCCACCGACTCGAGCGTGAGGGCCATGTTGGAGCCGGTGTCGCCGTCGGGGACGGGGTACACGTTCAGCCGGTTGATGCCGTCCTTGTGGGCCCGGAGCGCGTCACGGAAGCCGGTGACGACCAAGCGGAGGTCGTCGGCTCCGAGGGTCGAGCGTGTCGGCCATGGGGGCGTACCCTACCACTGGCGCCGAGGCGGTCGGACGACGAGAACGTCACCCGGCACGGCCCGGCGGACCTGCGCCCCGGCTTGTGGCGAGCGGCGCGGACCCCCTAGCCTTGCGAACCGGCCCGGAGGCGGGCCACCGATGATCGACCCTGGAGTACCCGATGGCCTCGACCTGTGACGTGTGCGGCAAGAAGCCGTCGTTCGGCAAGAGCGTGAGCCACTCGCACCGTCGGACCAACCGCCGGTGGAGCCCGAACATCCAGCGCGTGCGCGCCGTGGTCGCCCCCGGCACCATCCGCCGCGTCAACGTGTGCACCGGGTGCCTCAAGGCCGGCAAGGTCACCAAGGCCACCCGCGCCTCGGCCTGACGCCTCGCCGCCCGAGCCGTTCGGCTCGGACCCCTTCGCACCGACGCGCCATGCCATCGCTGGCGTTGATGAATTCCGCTTCGCCCATCGCGAGCGGCGATCCGGTGCATCCCGAACCTGCATGGCCGCGGCCGCCGCTCCGTGTGCATCGCGCGCGGCGCCGCCACTAGGGTCGCGCCACCGCATCCCAAGGTGAAGGACCACAGCACGTGCAAGGTGTGATCAAGGCGTACGACCCCGGAACCGGTGACGGCATCATCATGTGCGACACCGACCTGGCCGACTACGACCTGGCACCGGGCGCGCTGCACGGCTCCCCGTTCCGCATGCTCCGCCAGGGCCAGCGGGTGATCTTCGACCTGGATGACAACGGTCGGGCCATGGCGCTGCGCCTCGGGTCCGAGATCGACATGGGGACCCCGGGCTTCGGCCCCGCCCCGGAGGTCTGAAGCCCCCGCCCCACCGGGAATCCCTGGTCTCATCGGAGAGAACATGACTGCCACCACCAGCAACCAGAAGCTCACCGCGTGGGTGGACGAGTGGGCGGAGGTCTTCCAGCCCACCGACATCCACTGGTGCGACGGGTCGGCCGAGGAGTACGACGCCCTCTGCCAGCTGCTCGTCGACGGGGGCACCTTCGAGCGCCTCTCCGACGCCAAGCGCCCCAACAGCTACCTCGCCCTCTCCGACCCGGGTGACGTCGCCCGCGTGGAGGACCGCACCTTCATCTGCTCCGAGCAGGAGGCGGACGCCGGCCCCACCAACAACTGGAAGGCGCCGGCCGAGATGAAGGAGACCCTCCTCGGCCACTACCGCGGCGCCATGGCGGGCCGCACCATGTACGTGGTCCCGTTCTCGATGGGCCCGCTCGGCTCCCCCATCGCCCACATCGGCGTGCAGCTCACCGACTCCCCCTACGTGGCGGTGTCGATGCGCATCATGACCCGCATGGGCCAGGGCGCCCTGGACGTGCTCGGCGACGGCGACTGGGTGAAGTGCCTCCACTCGGTGGGCTACCCGCTCGCCGACGGCAAGGCCGACGTGCCCTGGCCGTGCGATGCCGAGAACAAGTACATCTCGCACTTCCCGGAGACCAACGAGATCTGGAGCTACGGCTCGGGCTACGGCGGCAACGCCCTGCTCGGCAAGAAGTGCTTCGCGCTGCGCATCGCGTCGACCATGGCCCGGGACCAGGGCTGGATGGCCGAGCACATGCTGATCGTGGGCATCACCAACCCCGA
This sequence comes from Acidimicrobiales bacterium, assembly GCA_046331115.1. Classification (GTDB taxonomy): domain Bacteria; phylum Actinomycetota; class Acidimicrobiia; order Acidimicrobiales; family Iamiaceae; genus Aquihabitans. The sequence goes on along the minus strand of JAXLRJ010000015.1, from coordinate 43,160 downwards.
GGGCGAGAAGAAGTACGTGGCCGGGGCGTTCCCGTCGGCGTGCGGCAAGACCAACATGGCCATGCTCATCCCGACCCTGCCGGGCTGGACGTGCGAGACCATCGGTGACGACATCGCCTGGATGAAGTTCGGCGAGGACGGCCGCCTCTACGCCATCAACCCCGAGGCCGGCTTCTTCGGCGTCGCCCCCGGCACCGGTGACGACACCAACCCGAACGCCGTCGCCTCCGTGCGGGCCAACTCGATCTTCACCAACGTCGCCAAGACCGACGACGGCGACGTGTGGTGGGAGGGCCTCACCGAGGACACCCCCGCCCACCTGATCGACTGGAAGGGCAACGACTGGACCCCCGAGTCCGGCGCCCCCGCCGCCCACCCGAACGCCCGCTTCACCGCCCCGGCGGCCCAGTGCCCGTCGATCGACCCGCAGTGGGAGGACCCCGCCGGCGTGCCGATCTCGGCCATCCTCTTCGGCGGCCGCCGCGCCACCAACGTGCCGCTGGTGACCGAGGCGTTCGACTGGCAGCACGGCACCTTCCTCGGCTCGATCATGAGCTCCGAGAAGACCGCAGCCGCGGCCGGCACCATCGGCGAGGTCCGCTTCGACCCCTTCGCCATGCTGCCGTTCATGGGCTACAACGCCGGTGACTACATGCAGCATTGGCTCGACATCGGCAAGGCCACCGACGCCGACAAGCTGCCGAAGCTGTTCTGGGTCAACTGGTTCCGCAAGAGCGATGACGGCAAGTTCCTGTGGCCGGGCTTCGGCGAGAACAGCCGGGTGCTCAAGTGGGTGCTGGACCGCATCGACGGCAAGGTCGAGGCCGTGGACACCGCCATCGGCCGGGTCCCCACGCTCGACGGCATCGACACCACCGGCCTCGAGGGCGTGTCCGAGGAGACCCTGGCCGAGCTGCTCAAGGTCGACAACGAGGCGTGGCGGGGCGAGATCCCGCTGATCGAGGAGCACTTCGCCTTCATCGGCGACCACCTCCCCGCCGAGCTGCGCGACGAGCTCAACGACCTGCAGAAGCGCCTGGCCAACTGACCCGGCCGGCCCAGTCCCTGGGCCACGAACCTGCCCATCTCGACCGAACGGCCCGCCCCGGCGGGCCGTTCGTCGTTCCGAGCGAGCCTTCAGCCCAGCCGTGGCCCTCGCCTAGGTCCGTGGCCGCCATCGTCCCCTCGTCCTCTTCGTCGCCCTGAACCAGATCCCCGACACGTTGCTGGTCCGGAAACCCCCGGCCGAACGAAGTGCCGATCCCGGACCACGAGATCGTCCTCGTTCGTGCCGCGGGATTGCAGTGAAGCAGCCGATCGTTGATGCACGCGGCAGCGCGCCGAACGGCCGAGTTCTCCTCGGCTCCCTCCGGCGACGCACCGTTCAGTTCGGTGAAGGGAACCTCCGGACCATCTGCAAGGCAGAAGACGAGGTACTCCCGATCGACGCGGCCCAGACCGGTTCGACCGGCGCGGACCTCTACCTTGCGCAAGTCCGTCCACTGGTAGCGGCGAGTGCGCAACATCGAACGCGTCGTCACCCCGGACTGGCCGACTTCGACGCTCGACGAACGGGTAGCACGCGCGACGGTAAGCACGCCCAGGAGGAGGTAGAGGACGGCGGTGCTCGCCGTGGCTGCAAGGCCAGCCACACCGACCAGACCAAGCAAGACCCCGAAAGCGCCGAGGGCGCTCTGGGCCACTCGATTCTCGAAGCGCTGCTTCACAAGGCCACCTGCCACCATCAGCACTGCTCCTCGAGCCAGCCGAAGATCCTCGTCATGTCATCGCCGGCAGGGATGAACCAGCCGAGATGCCGACGAGACCGGGTACGTGCGGACTCCATCTCACCCATGGCACTGTTCGTGCCCGAGGCCGTAACGCAGGAGATCCGCACGCAACCCATCGATCAGCGGTTGGGCTCGCCGATCCGTGGTGTCAAGACCCTTGAACGCGCCGGTGACTCCGACACACCAGATGTCCGTGCCATCCGTGAGCCCTATCCGCAACTCCCCGGCGAGAAGCCGGTGCGGCCTCAGGTCGAAACTGCAGATCTCATCCCAACGGAGCACCCGGGTTGAGAACACTCCCCGAACGACAACGCCCTCTCGATGAGTAGCCACGCCTGCACGCCAGAATCGCGCAGAGAACGCGACCATCGCGATTGCAACAAGCGTCCAACAGACTTGCTCAATCTGCTGCGTCGGAGTTGTGATTCCTTCATCGCCATTTGTCGCGCCCATCACGATCACGAACGTGCCAAGCCAGCCGGCCACGAGGGCGAAGTTCGCAGTAGAACGACGTCGATACCATCTCATTGCCTCCTCCGGCAGTTGCGCACTGCATCGAGCGAAGACCATGCAGAGATGGTTCCGGAGGGGGAGAAGAGCACCCGAACGGCCCTATTCACTGTGATCTTGTCCTTTGGCTTCGAGGCGCCGCATCCGCCACGCGATGTAGAGGCCGGCAACAACACACCCAATCTAGAGGTTGCGGATACCTTGTACTCCGCCCCGGACAAACATTGATATGCGATACCCACTTAGCGCGCCGAGCGCGGTCTACGTGAAAGGTCATCTCTAGGCAAGGCTAGCGCAGTTGCCCAATGCTCAGCGACAGAAGAAGACCCACGGACGCAATTGCGAGCAGGGTGGGGACGGCGCGACCCCAGACCACCATGGCGTAGACCTGGGGCTTGGCGACCTGCGAGACCTCTTGAAGAGACCTGCCCTTGTAGCGGCGACTAACGAGCCGTGAAGGTATGCAGATTGGTAAGAGTGATAGGGCGCAGGTGGCAGCGCCACCAAATACAAGCTGGAGACCGGACACCACGTCCACGAAGACTTTCATGCGGGGTCGATCTGCTCGATCGGGATGTCGCCGGGCCCGTAGATCAGCCAGGTGGTGGCGCTGCCCTGGTGCTGGCCGAGCAGCATCGGCAAGCCGCCGCCATCGGTCCAGGTGAGCTCGATGCCCGTGCCGTTCACGGTCTTGGCGTTGCGGGTCCCGTCCACGCCGTAGCGGTAGGTGGCGGCTTGCAAGGCCCACTCGCTCGATCCGATCGACGCCACGGTCCCACACCACACGTTGGAGGAGGAGGCCCAGACGGGTCCATCCATGACGCACCACCTCTCTTCATGTCCAAGGATCGATGACCGGGTCATCCGAGCTCGGCCCCCGCCTTCGGTTCGTCCGGTTGACTGCGACGCACCTAGATGCGCAGGTTCCGGACCAGCAACGTGTCGGGGATCTGGTTCAGGGCGAGGAAGAGGACGAGGCAGAGCTCACGGTCCGCAAGCCCAGGTGCGACGGTGACGGTGCGACCGCTGAGACGAGCGATCCTGCACCCATCATCGGCGACCACCTCGACTAGCACGCCCTCGTCTGCAGACCCGCGCACCACCCAGCTGACCGAGGTCCCCCGCACGTCGATCGCCCGGTCGACGAGCCGCAGGCGTGGACCGTTGCGCTTGAACTGCACCAGCTCGCCGTCCCACACCGCCGACAGCCCCAGCCGGAGGAACCGGTTCATCGGATGATGCCACTTCGCCACCACCTCGCAGCGATGCTCGCCCAGCAACACCACCGACGAGTACTCGGAACGAGGCCCAAGACCCCGTTCCGACCAGCGGTAGTCACGACCATCCACCCGGTACACCCCCGGCCGAACGAAGTGCCGATCCCGAACCACAGGGTCGTTGTCGATCACACCCATTCTATGCCAGCAGAGTCAGGGCAAGGGCTGGCAGTGCGACGACGAGAGCGACCATTCCGACGCCGAGAAGACGAGCCATCAACCACCATGGGGCTACCAACGGTCGGTCGGGCCATACGTCGCGCCACTGCAGGGCGCTCGTCCGCCCGATCACCATCACCGCCCGCCCGACTAAGCCAATGATCATGAGGAATGCACCCACTCCACACATTCCAATCAGCATCGAGGTCACTCTTCTTGCTCCGCTCTACCAGAAGTGCCGTCTCATCGGCGATCAATGCAAGGCAAACTCACAACATTCCTCGACAACTCGCATCGCGATCGGGATCGACAAATCGCCCTAATTCTGCGACAGACTCCTGGCGCCGAATCACTCCTGCGATCCACTCCCTGACGGTCCTCAGCCACTCTGTGGCACTCCGCTACTGCCGCCCCTCATGCACCGCGGTCGTTCCGGACGATCGTGCCGCCATCCTAGTTATGTAGGCAGCCGCGGCGCGAGCGTCACTTCGGCTCGCAGCCGAAGGTGCATTCAGCTCCCGGAAGTTGACGGTTGATCCATCTCGCAGATGGAGCCGCAGGTATACACGACGCGGTGAACCAAACCCGATCGCCCCTACAGCCAAGGAAGCAGCATCGATGGCAGCCATTTGGACACGTCTAGTGTGCAGATACGAACGGAGTAGAACCTCGTCCTCGCTCACAATGGCGGTAGCACTACGAGCACCTCGGATGGCCCCGAGAACTCCAGCGAAGACCATCCCATACCCGAAGTAGTGCGTCGAGCTCTCCGATGAGGTCGAAGTGATGAAACCTAGGAGTGCGAACCCCAACATGTACCCAACGGTCAGGTATCTTGCCGTTTCATTGGAAAAGGACTCGCGTTCAAGTGTTGGATCTGACATCGTGTCTCGCTTCTACCGTAGCCTCAGGCAAGTTCGGGTGGCTCGTATCAATGTCAGCATGGCGGTGCCATCCATTCGGCGATTGCGGCTGTGAAGTCCCACGCCATTGGGATGAGCCGACCGACATAATCGAAGGTTGGCCCCAATTCCTCGCCTAGCACCGAGAATGCACCACCGAGGCCAATAGTAGTAGTGGTCAATAGCGCGTCAGCAACGTTATCGTGCATGGCCTTATCCCAGCCACCCCTGTCCTGGGCACGCTTCTGCGCCCTCACCGTGAGTGCTGCCGCTCCGGCAACCGCGCAGGCGCCCCATCCCACCCCGGGAATCAGACAGAACCCAGCAGCACCCACTGAGGCGATGATGTCTCGATTATCAACCAGGAGCTGCAGCCCATCCTGAACACCACTCCCGACCGTCTTAATGCATCCAATGGGGTTCATGAGCGAGCACGAGCCGGTGGAGTACCACCCCGACCGACCGGCTGGGTCTACGAAGGTGAATGGGTTGGATCGGGCATACCCAAATGGGTCGCGCGTCGTGGACAACGCCGGGTCGGTCGTGAGGAATTGGGTGGTGGTGGGGTCGTAGTAGCGGGCTCGGAGGTATTGGTAGCCGGTCTCGGGGTCGGTGTACTGGCCGGCGTAGCCGAGGAGTGGTTGGGGTCCGGTGGTGGTCTTGGTGGTGCCGTAGGCGTTGAAGCTGCGGCGTGAGACGACGCTGCCGTCGGTGGCGGTGGTGGCTCGGACCGAGCCGAGCTGGTCGGTGTGGAGCCAGCGGCGGTGCCGTCGGGCTCGATCTGCTCGATGGGGGTGTCGCCGGGCCCGTAGATCAGCCAGGTGGAGGCGGCGCCCTGGTGCTGGCCGAGCAGCATCGCCAAGCCGCCGCCATCGGTCCAGGTGAACTCGATGCCGGTGCCGTTCACGGTCTTGGCGTTGCGGGTCCCGTCCACGCCGTAGCGGTAGGTGGCAGTGAGCGAGGTCGGGTTGGCCAGGCCGACGTCGGCCGCTGCGGTCCCGAAGCCAGCCCGGTCGGTGCCCCACCAGATGGTGTCGCCGGGGCCGGTGGGGTCGTAGAGGAACAGGTCGGCTTGGGTGTCGCCATCGAAGTCCCCGACGAACGGGACCAGCCCCGCCCCCAGGTTGGGGGCGGCGGTGAGGGTGTCGAAGCCGGTGCGGCTGGTCCCCCACCAGAGGCTGTCGGTGCCGGTGGCCGAGGAGAGGACGAGGTCGTCGTGGCTGTCGCCGTCGAGGTCGCCGGCCACGACCTTGTCGTAGGCGGCGTCGACGTTCACCGCAGCCGCGGTGTAGGGGGTGTTGTTTCGGGTGCCGTCGAAGTACCAGATGGCGTCGGGGTCGGTGCCGGTGCCGTACCAGAAGATGTCGTCGTGGCCGTCGCCGTCGAAGTCCCCTGCGGTCGGCCAGGAGTCGCCGTTGTTCACGGGCCCGTTGGACTGGGTGAACGCGCCGCCGTTGTCGTCGACGGTCGAGTTCCCCCACCACATCGAGTCGCCGCCGCCCTGGTAGCCCGAGCCGTTCGACCCCGGGTAGTACCAGTACACGTCTGAGCGGCCGTCGCCGTCGAAGTCGCCGACGACGGGCCGGTAGGTGCCCGACACGCTGTAGGCCTTCGACGCGTACGAGCCGTTCGAGCGCCCGAACCAGAAGTAGATGGTGTCGCCGTTGTTCGGGCCCGCCGCGTACCAGAAGATGTCATCGAAGCCATCCCCGTTGAAGTCCCCGGCAACGGGGGTGAACGTGCCCGACACCGAGAACTCGCTCGCCGAGTAGCCGAAGCTGCCCCGCGCCGCGCCCCACCAGGTCCAATCGGTGCCCGCGCCGGGCCGGTACCAGAACACGTCGGTCTTGTGGTCGCCGTCGAAGTCCCCAGGGATCGGGGTGCCGTCCATCGACCCGATCGGCGCCGGCGCCGCCCCCGACACATCAGACACCCCGGTCAACCGGTTGGCCTGGTCGTAGGTGTGGGTGCGCACCGTGTTGTCCGCCGTGGTCATCGTGGCCCGGTTCCCCCGGGCATCCCAGCTGTAGGTGGTGGCATCGGCGGCCGGGGACGCGCACGTGCCAGATGTCGCCGTCGGCGAGCTCCAGCACAGCTGGTGCGCCGGATCGAACACCTGCAGGCGGCCACTGCCGGTGCGGGTCACGTTCGACGCCACGTCGAGCCCGAAGCTCTCGGTCCCCGATCCGCTCAACCGGTCCCGCACGTCGTAGGTGTTCGCCTTCGCGGACGACCCTGCAGCGCCCGACGGGGTGATCGACGCCACCATCGCCTTCGCCGACACCGGCCGACCATAGGACTCGGCCCCCAGCACCGGGCCCGACGCGCCGCCCTGCCGCCAGGTCACCGACGTCACCCGGCCCGCCGCGTCGTAGCCCCGCTCATCGGTGTTCGCCGCACCAGACCCGCCCGGGAACACGGTCGAGGTCCAGTTCGCATCGTCGTCGTAGCCGAAGCTCACCTTGCGCCCCGCCGGATCGGTCACCTCGTCGAGGCGGCCAGCATCGTCGACGTGGCGCACCACCGGCGACGCCAACCCCGGATAGGAGATCGACGTCACGTTCCCCACGCCGTCCCAACCGAACCCCGTCGTGCGACCGTTCGCATCGGTGTGCGACACCAACTGCGACCGAGCGTTCCACCCCCACGACTCGACCAACCCCCCAGCCGACGCCGACACCCGCCGACCCAGCCCGTCATAGGCGATCCCCGTCACATCAGGCGTCGACGGATCCGAGTAGTCGATGCCCACCAACCGGCCGGCATCGTCATACCCATAGGACACGCACCCCACCTTCGTGGGCGCCGTGCACGTCGACCCGGCACCGGGCTGGGTCACCCACCCCAACCGGCCCGCCCCGTCGTAGCGGTACCCCGTCACCCGACCCGCCGGATCCTGCTCCGACGCCAACCGACCCGCCGCGTCGGACCCGTAGGACCACACCGCACCCAGCTCGTCGGACCACGTGCGCTGCTGGCCACCGGGCCAATACGTCACATCCCGGTGCGCACCACCCGGCAACGTCGTGCGCACCAGCTCCCCCGCATCGTCATAGCCGTACGACGTCACATCACCCGCGGGCTTCGCCGCCGTGATCCCCGACGCCTCCGACGCCACCGTCCCGTCCGCGTTCCACACCGTCCTCGACACCACCCCCGACGCATCGGTCACCGTCACCGACCGCCCCGCCAGGTCGTAGCCGTAGGTCGTCTCGAAGTCGTGCGCCACCGCCGCCGTCGCCACCCCACGCGGGGACGTCACCGACCTCGGCCGCCCGATCGCATCGGACACCGTCCGCGTCGTGTGATCCAACGGATCGGTCACCTCCACCCGGTACCCCGTCGCCGCCTCGTACCCGTAGCGCCACCTCTTGCCCCGCGCATCCACCACCGCCGTCACATCCTCCGGATGCGCCCCATCGCCGTACACGTAGTCGGTCACCGCCGCATCAGCCGTCCCCGCCGCCACCGTGACCTTCTCCAACCGACCCGTCGCCGCGTCCCACTCGTTCACCGTCGACACCAACCCCGCCGTCGAGGTCGTCGTCTCCCCCGTCGACACCGACGTCACCCGATCCTCACCGTCATAGGCCATCCGGGTGATCCGACCCGTCGGATCGGTGATCGACGTCGTGTTCCCACGCGCATCGCGCCCATACCAGGTGACCTTCCCTGCCCCGTCGGTCGTCGACACGAGGGCGTTGGTGAAGGGGTCGAAGGACTGGGCGGTGGCGATCGCCGCCGACGAGCCGTACCCCTCCACCTGGGCGGTCGAGCGACCGTGGTCGTCGTAGGCGTCGAGCCGCTTGGTCCCATCCGGATGGGTGACCACCGTCTGGTTGGCGGCGGGGTCGTCGTAGGAGAACGAGGTCCGACGGCCGAGCTCGTCCTCCTGCCAGTCCACCCGTCCCTGCGCGTCGTAGTGGGTCCGCACGACGTTGGCCGTGCCGACGTGGCCCGGCTTGCGGACCGTCGCCAACCGGTGGTCTGCGTAGGTGAACGCCCACGTCCCGCCGTCGAAGCCGGTGGCCTCGACCAGGTCGTCCTCCTCGTCGTACGCGAAGTGCGCGACCCGGGGCCCGCCGTCGGCCGAGGGCAGCTGGTCCGTCACCGTGGCCAGGTGCCCACCGGACCACCCCAGCAGGAACCGGCGCCCGCCGGCGTCCTCGAGGTGGTCGGGCCGGCTCGTCGGCGAGGGGTAGTGCACCGTGGTCACGTTGCCGAACCGATCTCCCATCGACAGGAGCCGGCCGTCGGCCCCCGAGAACCGGAAGAGGTCTCGATGGTTGCGCATGACGGTGAAGGTCCCGTCCGCGTGCTGGGTGAGCGCCGCGACGTCCCAGCCAGGGGCGGTCCACGCGCCTGATGCCTGCCGGCTGAAGTCCACCGTCGAGCCGTCCTCTTGGACCAGGGTCCGCACCCCGTCGCTCGGGCTGCCCGCCAGCCGCACGTCCAGCGTGCTGGACCAGCCGTGCCCCAGCGCACCTTCGAACCCGGAGGCGGCCGAGTTGTAGGTGGCGTCGATCCGCAGGCCCGGCCCGCGGCCGGGGACCTCGAGGGTGGGCAGCGCCTCGAACAGGTTGCCGTTGAACGTGTTGATCGGATCGCCGGCGCACTTGATGCAGATCCCGAGGTTGCGCAGCGCCGGGTTCATCCCCCACAGCTCCGACCGAGACAGCGGAGGCGCCTGGTGGACGTCGTTGGCCGGGTCTTCCCCGCCTGCCGTGCGCGTCTGGTCGACCTCGTCGTCGGTCAGCACCCGGTCGTACAGGGCGAACGCATCGAAGGTGTCGTTCGAGCTGAGGCCGAGGTGCGCAGCCGAGGCGACCAGCCCGTGATCCGGATCGGCTGGCAGGCCCGAGATCAGCCCGACGCTCATCCCGCCCACCGTGGCCGAGACCGACCCGGGGTCCTCCCGCACCCGCACGACCACCGAGACCCACGCCCCCAGCGCGATCGACCCGCCTGACGCGGCGTACGCCTGGTGGTCGATGTAGTTGACGTTCCCGGGCGCGAACCAGTTCGGCGTGAGCGGCAACGAGGGGTGCTTGACCCCGAGCACGACCCGGCCATCCGAGGCGAAGTCCAGCTCCCAGGCGCCGCCCGAGATGATCTGGGACTGCCCGGCGGCCCGCTTCACCCACAGCAGCAGGGTCTGCGACGCCGGCGTGGGATGGGCCGGGTCGTCGTCAGCCCACGACACGTGGCCCTGGCAGGCCCCGCCCTCGACCCCGTCGGTCGTGTCGGTCGGGCACCCCGACAGCTTCCATGCGAAGCCGGCGCCCGACGAGTCGTGCACCCCCGAGCCGAGGTCCAGCCGCAGGGAGGGCCCGAGGCCCTGCTGCGCCGCCCCCACCGTCGGGCCGGTCGCGCCGGCGGCCCCCACGGTCGACACCGCCAGGCCACCCGCGATCACCGCGGCCACCACCGCCATCGCCACCGTGCGCAGGCCCGTCGAGGCCACGTGCGTCCGCCGCATCTGCAATCCCTTGTGCTCGTCGCCAGCCCCTCCTAGCTAGATCTATGGTCCTTGCATTCCTAGCAACATCGTCCCAGTGGCTGCAAGTGGCGCTGCAGCGGCCGGGCGCGCCGAACCGATCCCACGGGCCGATCGGGGCGTCACGGCGATCGCGGGCGCGCCGGGCAGCCGCAGGCCCGCCGGGGCGGTACCGTTCCCGGCACGCAGCTGCGAGGAGGCCCCCGATGCCCGTGTCGGCGTACATCCTGATCCAGACCGAGGTCGGCAAGGCCGCCTCCGTGGCCACCGAGGTCCGCCAGATCCCCGGGGTGATCGCGGCCGACGACGTGACCGGCCCCTACGACGTCGTCGTGCGCGTCGAGGCCCCGTCGATGGACGAGCTCGGCCGCCTGGTGGTCAGCCGGGTCCAGATGCTGGGCGGCATCACCAAGACCACCACCATGCCCGTCGTCAACCTCTAGGCCGACCGCCCGGGCTTCAGGGCAAGACGTTGATGGCGCGCAGGCCGAGGCCCATCACGAACAGGCCCCCACAGCCGTAGAGCAGGTACTCCTTGCCCTTCAGCTGGTTGCGGTAGCTGTAGAGGATGCCGACCGCGAAGGCGGCGCTGAACCCGTACAGCAGGTGCATGCCGTAGGCGTCCTTGTCCTTGCCCTGGATCAAGATGACCCCGAGGATCACCTGCACGAAGATCGCCACCTCGGCCGCAATCGTGCACCACCAGAGCGCCCGGTGGCGCAGCTGCGGCCACCGGTGGGCGGCGAGCGCCCACGCCCCCACCAGGCCGTTGGTGACGATCACCACCCACGCCCAGGCGGCGTGGAGGTCTAGCACCGCCTGCGACGCGCCCAGGGTGCGGGCGGCGACGACGGGGAGCACGGCGGTCACCGGCGCAGTGTCGCACGCCTGACCGCCGGCGCACCCATCTGGGCGACGGCGACCGGCGTCAGCCGGTGTAGCCGGCGTTGCCCGACACGGGTTGGGCCGGCGACGCGCCCTTCGGCTCGTCGGACACCACCGTGGTGGTGGTCGACGGCTGCACGGTCGTGGTGGTGGACGTCGGCGGGGCGAGCGGCGTGTAGATCGTGTCAAGCAGCGCCGAGTCGCAGCCCGGCACCACCAGCACCGGGTTGCACCGGGCCACGGTCCCGCCGGGGATCTCCACCTTGTAGCTCGTGGTGAAGCCGACCGCGAGGCCGGCGCCCTCGTAGTCCGTGCTCACCCACTGGGCGCCGCTGGCGAGCGCGGCATCGCGCGGGCCCACATCGTTCTTCCGGGCTTCGCGGGTGTCCGAGTCCGAGCGGGTGCGGACCACGTAGCCGGCCTTCACCAGGTCCGGGATCGAGGCATCGAAGGGGTCGTTGCGCTTGACGAACGCGGCGTCGGGGTCCCCCGGGTCGGCGTTGGTGAAGATGGCCCGGCCCTCGAGGTTCGGGTGCCCCTGCAGGTAGTCGCTGCGGTAGCTGCCGCCGTTGTCCATCAGGAACATGACCTTGCCCCGGCTGGCGCCGAGGGTCGGCCAGCCGTCGGTGGTGATCGCCTCGTTCAGCGTGGCGTGGCTGCCCCGGACGTCGTCGGGGGTGATCATGTCGCTCGGGTCCATGACGGAGCGGATCTCGTCGTCGATCGAGCCGATGTTGGAGGCGTCCCACTTCTCGGGCTTGGTGAACGAGATGCCAGGGAAGTCGATCTCGTCGTCCTTCAGCTCCAACAAGATGGCGATCGGGACGTGGGACGGGTTGGCGTCGCTCCAGCCCTTCACCGCCTTCAGGCAGTCGACCAACGTGAGACAGGTGGTGTTGTAGTCGATGTCCTGGATGTGGAGGACCTTGATGCCGGGCTTGGCCATCTTCGGGTCCCAGGCGCCCACGCCGGCGGCCTTGCGCAGCAGCGGGTTGGCGTAGAGCCCGCCCTTGGTGTCCAGGAACACGTCGATCTCGATCTGGCGGACCTTGCGGCTCTGGAACTGCACGGGCAGCGCCTCGTGCTGGTACTGCATCTGGTCCGCAGCGCCCTTGATGAACGAGCGGCGCAGCGCCTCCTCCTTGTCGGACACCATCCGCTTGTAGGAGTTGTGGCTGCCGACCACCTGGATCTGGTTGAGGCGGACGTCGTCGTCCACGGTGGCCTGGCGCGCCGCGGTGGACGGCGAGCCCGACCGGGACGAGGCCGGTGCGGCGATGGCGACGCCGGCCGCCAAGGTGACGGCTGCGGCGAGCGCAGCGATGGACGTGCGATGGCGCATCGGTGGACCTGCCCCCAACAGAAGGTGAACGGCTCCGACGGTAGCCGTCGCTCCCCTGCTGCCCCACGTCGCGCCCGGCGAACCGAGTGGCGGGTCAGCCGACCTCCGGCGGGGCCTCCGAGCCCCTGGCCACCACCCGCAGGCACCCGTCATCGTCCACGTCGATGACGGTGACCGAGGCGTTCGCCGGCAGGAAGACGGTGACCGCGTGGTCCGCCTCGGCCTCCGCCACCACCGCGTTGATCGCCACGAAGTGGGTCACCACCACCGCATCCGCGGCGGTGGACCGACACGCCTCCACCAGCCCGGTGCGCCATGCCGCCACCTCGTCGCCCAGGTCCTCCCAGCGAGACGCCAGCGCCGAGGCCAGCCATTCCCGGCGGACCGCCGGCTCGTCGGACGGCGAGGGCACCTCGTCCCACCGCTCGTCGACGCGCACCTCCACGCCCCAGCGATCGGCGAGCGGCGCCGCCGTCTCCTGGGCGCGACGGCGCGGCGAGCTCACGATCGGCAACGGACCGAGGCCGGCGAGGTCCCGAGCGGTCGCCGCCGCCTGGGCGCGGCCGAGCTCGTCGAGCCCCGGATCGGGCCGCTCGCCCCAGGCGGACGCGGCCTTCCCGTGGCGGACCAGGTGGAGCCGGGCCACGGCGCCTAGGCGGGCTTCGGCGAGAACAGCTCGGTGAACAGGCTCGGCGGGTCCGCCGGCAGCTCGTCGACCACGAACCACTCCGGGCCGAACACGAACTCGAAGATGTCCGGGGGCATGGTGGCCATGAAGTGGTCCGGGCCGATCTGGCTGGCGTGGGACAACATGCTGGCCCGCTTGCGCTCGGTGACCGCCGAGGTGTCGACCACGTGGGTGAGCTCGGCCTCGGCCTTGCCGAACACCACCGCCGCGGTGGCGCCTTCCGCTGCGGTCATCCCCTCCGGCGGCTCGTCGGGCACCTGGGTCGGGTCCGGCACGTCCAGCCCGGCCTCCTTGGCCATCGCCATCGCCCGTCCGATCAGGTCCCGGTTCATCGTGCCCTGGGCCACGACCGGCACGCCGACGATCTCCGCGGCCCGCTGGCCGACGCGGTGCACCTGGATGTGGTCCGGGTGGCCGTAGCCGCCGTTCTCGTCGTAGATGGTGAGGACGTCGGGCTGCTCCTCCTGGAGGATGGTGGCCAGCCGGCGGGCCGCATGCTCCACGTCGGCCTGCCAGAAGCACCAGGGGGCGTCGTTGGTGTCCTCGCCCATCATCCCGGAGTCCGTGAAGCCGAGGAACTCGACGCGGTGGGCGCCGAGCACGTCCGCCGAGCGGTACACCTCCGCGGTGCGGCGCAGGGTCAGCTGCTCGCCCTCGGCCAGCACGCCCGGCACCGGCTCGCCCAGCTCGCCGCGGGTGGCGAAGACCAGCACGACGCGGTGGCCGGCATCGGCCGCCTTGGCGATGGTGCCGCCGGTGCCGATCGACTCGTCGTCGGGGTGTGCGTGGAAGCTGACCAGGGTGCCCATCCGCCGCACGCTACCGAGCGCAACGGCGGACGCGGGTCAGGCGATGGCGGCGCCGCCGCGCAGCGCGGCGATGCGCTCGTCGTCGTAGCCCAGCTCGGCCAGGACCTCGTCGGTGTGCTGGCCGGCGTGGGCCGGCGGGCGCTCGATGGCCCCGGGCGTGCGGCTGAAGCGCGGCGCCGGTGCCGGCTGCACCAGCCCGGCGTAGGTGGTGTAGGTCTCCCGCTCGGCGATGTGGGGGTGCTCGGGCGCCTCGTCCATGGTGAGCACGGGCGCGAAGCACACGTCGGTGTGCTCCATGAGCTCGCACCACTCGTCCCGGGTCTTGGAGCGGAACACCTCGGCGACCCGCTCCTTCAGGGCCGGCCACTGGTCCCGGTCCATCTGGCGGGGCAGCTCCTCCTGGTCCAGGCCCGTCAGGCGCAGCAGCTCGGCGTAGAACTGCGGCTCGATCGACCCGATCGAGATGTACTTGCCGTCGGCGGTCTCGTAGGTGTCGTAGAAGTGGGCGCCCGTGTCGAGCATGTTGGTGCCGCGCTCGGCGTGGAGCAGGCCCATGTGCTTGAACGACCAGGTCATGGTCATCAGGCTCGCGGCGCCGTCGACCATGGCCGCGTCGATCACCTGGCCCTCACCGGACCGCGACGCCTCCAGCAGCGCAGCGCACACGCCGAACGCCAGCAGCATGCCGCCGCCGCCGAAGTCGCCGATCAGGTTGATGGGCGGCGTGGGCTTGTCGCCGGCCCGGCCGAGGGGCTCGAGCACGCCGGCGAGGGCGATGTAGTTGATGTCGTGGCCAGCGGCGAGGGCGTACGGGCCCTCTTGGCCCCAGCCGGTCATGCGCCCGTAGACGAGCTTCGGGTTGCGCTCCAGGCACACGTCGGGCCCGAGGCCCAGGCGCTCCATGACCCCGGGGCGGAAGCCCTCGATCAGGGCGTCGGCCGAGGCCACCAGGTCCAGCACCGTGGCCACGCCCTCGGGGTTCTTGAGGTCGACGGCCACCGAGCGGCGGCCGCGGGCCAGCACGTCCGACGGCGGCTGGGCGTCGTCGGCGATGCCGAGGGCGTTGACGCTGGCCGACCGGTCGATGCGGATCACGTCCGCGCCGAGGTCGGCGAGCAGCATCGCGGCGTAGGGGCCGGGGCCGATGCCGGCGATCTCGATGATGCGGAAGCCGGCGAGCGGTCCCATGTGCAGCTCCTTCAGGCGCGGGAGGTGATGGCGAAGATGGCGTCCACGGCGCGGGTCCAGTGGACCTGCGGCATGTCGTGGGCCATGTCGTCGATGGCGAGGAAGTCCGCGCCGGCGATCAGCTCGGCGGTGCGCTGCCCGCCGCTGAAGTCGACCAGGCGGTCCTGGCGACCGTGGATGACCAGCGCCGGCAGGTCCAGGCGCGACAGGCCGTCGGCCCGGGAGCCCGAGGCGATCACCGCCAGGAGCTGGCGGCCCACGCCGTCGGGGTTGTCGCCCCGATCGAACTGGAGGGCGGCCATGGCACGGGCCCGCTCCTCGTCGAAGTGCTCGGCACAGCTGATGGCCCGGGCGATGGCCACGCCCGCCTCGATGGCGCCCTCGCGGTCCGTCGGGCGTGGTGCCACGAGCTGCTCGAGGAGCGCGGGGTCCGGCTGGCCGACGGTCTGCTCGCCGGTGGTGGACATGATCGACGTGAGGCTGCGGACCCGGCCCGGGTGCTCGATGGCCATCGTCTGGGCGATCATCCCGCCCATCGACGCCCCGACCACGTGGGCGGACTCCACGTCCAGGTGGTCGAGCAGGCCGGCGGCGTCCGCGGCCATGTCCGACAGGGTGTAGGGCACCTGCGAGGTGTCGCCCATGAGGGCGGCGAGGGCGGTGGCGCCGATGTCGAGGCCCGGGGCGTCGATCCACGTCGAGCGCCCGATGTCGCGGTTGTCGAAGCGCACCACGTGGTAGCCGCGGGCGACGAGCAGGGCGCAGATGCCCTCGTCCCACATCACCATCTGGGCGCCGAGGCCCATCACCAGCAGGAGGGTCGGGTTGGCGGGATCGCCGAAGGTCTCGAACTCGAGCTGGATCCCGTTGGAGGCTGCGGTCGGCACGGCGGTCATCGTGCCACACTTGACCGGTCGGTCAGGTTGCTGGCGGGTGGTCGTCGGTCACCGCAGCCACGCCCGGGTGGCGGCATCGAGCCGCTCGGCCCGGCGGCCCACCACCGCGTCGGCGAGCGCCGCCTCCACCGCGGCCACCGTGGCCTCGACCGCGTCGGGCACGAGGGCATCCGCGATCCCGAACCCGACCAGGTCCTCGGCGGTCAGGTGGAGCAGCGGCGCCACCTCCGGCGCCCTGGCCGCATCTCGCTCGAGGATCGCCGCCGCGCCCTCGGGGCCGATCACCGAGAAGATCGCCCCCTCCTGGATGAGCAGCACGTCGGCGGCCGACAGCGCCTGGGCCCCGCCGCTGCCCCCTTCCCCCACGGTCACCGAGACCGTGGGCACCGGCGCCGCTGCCATGGCGGCGTGGGTGTGGGCGATGGCCCGGGCGATCCCCGCGTTCTCCGCCTCCGGCGACACCTGGGCGCCGGGCGTGTCCACGAAGGTGACGATCGGGATGCCCAGCCGACCGGCGAGGGCGACGCCCCGGCAGGCAAGCTCGTAGCCCTCCGGGCCAGGCTGGCCGCCACCGGGGGCGTAGCGGTCCATGGCGACGACCACGGCTCGTCGGCCGCCGATGGTGGCGAGGGCCGTCCGCATGGCCGGGTCCGTGCCGGCGCCGAGCTCGGTCCAGCTCGTGGTGGCCGCTGCGGCGAGGTGGATGCCGCTCGGCCGTCCGAGGCGCCGCGCCGAGCGGACGGCCGCCCAGGCCGGGCTGGTGCCATCCGGCAGCGGCGGCGCCTGGCGGGTCGGCACCGGCGGGCGGTGGGCGTGCAGGGGCCGGTCCTCGAGCCCGAGCGCCCCCCGCACCCAGCCGAGCACGTCCTCCGGCGCGACCACGGCGTCCACGATGTGGGCGTCGAGCGCCGTCTCCGCCGAGTGCGACGAGCCTTCGACCGCCCGCCCCGTGGTCTGCTCCACCACCCGCGGCCCGGCGAAGCCGACGAGGGCCGCCGGCTCGGCGATCCGCAGGTCCGTCAGGGAGCCGTAGGAGGCGAACACGCCGCCCGTGGTGGGCGACCGGTGCACGGCGATCGACAGGAGCCCCGCCGCCTGGTGGCGGTTGACCGCGGCCGCCGTCCGGCTCAGCTGGATGAGCGAGAGCATCCCCTCCTGCATCCGGGCCCCACCCGAGCGCGTCACCACGACGACGGGGAGCCGGCGCTCGGTGGCCCGGTCGAACGCCCGCACCACCTTCTCGCCGTGGACCAGCCCCATCGAGCCGCCGATCACGTCGAAGTCGCAGGTCACGAGCACGAAGCCGTCGGCCAGACCGGTGCGGACGGACTCGCCGTCCATGGTCGCCACCCGCTCGGCGTAGCCGGGGAAGCCCAGCGGATCGCCGCTGCGCAGCGCCGCGTCCCACTCCTCGACGAGCTCGACCTCCATCGGGACAGCCTGCCAGACCCCCACCGGTCGCCTGCAGAGACGACCGGTGGTCCGACGACCAGCCACCAGGTTCGAGCGACGCACGCCCATCTTTGCGATAGGAAGTTTGTTCACGCGCCGGACATCTGCGGGCACCTAGCCTGCCCGCCGTTGCACGCGACCGCGTCACCTGGACCCTTACCCCACGAGGAGCCCCTCATGGCCACCATCCGTCCCAAGCACCTCGCGTCGCTCGCGCTGGCCGCGTCGCTCGCCCTCGGCGTCGCCGCGTGCGGCTCGTCGGGTGGCAGCGACACCGCCAGCAGCGGCTCGGGGGACACCACCCCGAAGGCCGCGACCTGGAAGGTCTGCTCGGACATCCCCTACGAGCCCTTCGAGATGGAGGGCAAGGGCCCGCGCGGCCTGCAGTACACCGGCTTCGACATCGAGCTGCTCGACAGCATCGCCAAGAGCCAGGACGCCACCCTGGACATCACCGACTCGGACTTCGACACGATCTTCGCCGCCGTCAACGCCGGCAAGTGCGACATCATCGCCTCGGCGGTGACCATCACGCCCGAGCGGGAGAAGAACAGCCTCTTCTCCGACCCGTACTTCGATGCGGACCAGTCGCTGCTCGTGCCCGCCGACAGCTCGGTGAAGACCCTCGACGACCTGGCCGGCAAGACCATCGGCGTCCAGACCGGCACCACCGGCGAGAGCTACGCCAAGGAGAACACGCCCGATGGCGCCACGGTGAAGTCGTTCCCCGATGCCGCGGCCCTGTTCGCCGCCATCAGCGGTGGCCAGATCGACGCCATCCTCCAGGACCTGCCGGTCAACAGCGCCCGCGCCGACAAGGACGACAGCGTGAAGGTGGTCGACAAGATCCCGACCGGCGAGCAGTACGGCTTCGTGGTCGCCAAGGAGAACACTGCCGTCCAGAAGCAGCTCAACGAGGGCCTCGCCGCTGCCAAGGAAGACGGCACCTACGACGACCTGTACAAGCAGTACTTCCCGAACGCGGGGTCCTGATCCAGCGTCGGGCTGCGACGGCCACCACCGATGGATGACGTGACGATGCCGGCTGCGGTGCAGGACGGGGACCTCCCCGACCTGTACCGCAGCGGGCGCGCCAAGCGCGCTCGAGCCAAGCGCCGCCGATGGATCAGCTACGGCATCGGCGTCGTGGTCGCCGGCGCCTTCGTCGCCACCGCCGACTGGTCCACGCTCCACGAGAAGTACTTCGACCTGGCGGAGATGCAGAAGGCCTTCCCGAAGATCGTCACGGTCGGCGTGAGGAACACGCTCATCTACACCGCCGGGGCGTTCGTCGGCGGCGTGATCATCGGCGTGATCATGATGCTGCTCAAGCGCAGCGAGATCCGCCCGTACCGCTGGCTCGGGGTCACCTACATCGAGGTGTTCCGCGGCCTGCCCGCCCTGCTCACGATCCTCATCGTGGTGTTCCTCACCCCGCTCGCCTTCGGCTGGCAGTTCCCGGAGTGGTTCGGGATCGACGTGGGCGGCATGCTCGCCCTCGCCCTGGTGGCGGGCGCCTACCTGGCCGAGACGCTCCGCGCCGGCATCGAAGGGGTGCCCAAGGGCCAGGTCGAGGCGGCCCGCTCCCTCGGGATGAGCCACGCCACCACCCTGCGGGTCATCGTGATGCCCCAGGCGTTCCGGCTGGTCATCCCCCCGCTCACCAACGAGCTGGTCCTGCTCCTGAAGGACACGTCGCTCCTGGCGTTCGTCGGCTCGACCACCACCACCGTCGAGCTGACCCAGTTCGCCAGGAACCAGTTCGTCGACAGCTTCAACGGCTCGGCGATGATCCTCGCCGGCATCCTCTACCTCGTCATCACCATCCCCATGACCCAGCTCGTCGCTCACCTCGAGCGGCGCAACGCCACCCGCCGATGACCGACCTGCCGCCCGCCCTGCCCGAGATCGGCGCCCCCGCCATCGAGCTGCGCCAGCTCCGCAAGAGCTTCGGGGCCAACGAGGTGCTCAAGGGGATCGACCTCTGCGTCGCCCGCCAGCACGTCGTGTGCATCATCGGCGCCTCCGGCTCCGGCAAGTCCACGCTGCTGCGCTGCGTCAACCGGCTCGAGGAGCCCACCGGCGGCCAGGTGCTGATCGACGGCATCGACATCACCCACCCCGACTGCGACGTCGACCTGGTGCGGCGAGACATCGGGATGGTGTTCCAGCACTTCAACCTGTTCCCCCACCTCACCGCCATGGGCAACGTGACCGTCGCCCAGCGCAAGGTGCTCGGGCGGAGCGAGGACGAGGCCCGGGAGGTCGGTCGGGCGATGCTCGAGCGGGTCGGGCTGTCGGAGAAGGCCGACGCCTACCCCTCGCAGCTCTCCGGTGGCCAGCAGCAGCGCGTGGCCATCGCCCGTGCGCTGGCCATGAGCCCCAAGATGATGCTGTTCGACGAGGCCACCTCGGCACTGGACCCCGAGCTCGTCGGCGACGTGCTGGACGTGATGCGCCAGCTCGCCTCGGAGGGCATGACCATGCTCGTGGTCACCCACGAGATGGGCTTCGCCCGGCGGGTGTCGGACCAGGTGGTGTTCATGGATGCGGGCGTCATCTGCGAGCAGGGCCCGCCGGACCAGGTCCTCGGCGCCCCGCAGACCCCGCGGCTGCAGCAGTTCCTCGACAAGGTCCTGGAGCACTAGAACCTCACCGTGCGCCGACGCCGAACCCGCCCGCTCGCGGCCGGTGCCGTCGCGCTCGCCTGCGTGGCCGGGCTGCTCGCCCTCGGCCTCGGGGCGTGCAGCTCCAGCGACGCCGCGCCACCGGCGAAGGCCGGGCGGCCGACGACGTGGACCGTGTGCACCGACGTCCCATACGCCCCCTTCGAGGTGCCCGGCGACGGCCCCCGGGGCCTGCGCTACACCGGGTTCGACATCGAGGTGCTCGACGCCGTGGCGAAGGCCCGCAACGCTCGGCTGCGGATCCGGCCCTCGGACTTCGACACCATCCTGCGGGACGTGGCGTTCGGCCGCTGCGACGTCGTCGCCGCCGCGGTGGCCGCCAACCAGGAGCGCCGCCAGCAGGTCGACTTCTCGAGCTCCTACTTCGACGCCGACCAGTCCCTCCTGGTCCGGCGCGGCGCCCAGGGGCGCCGGCTCGAGGACCTCGAGGGCGCCACCATCGGCGTCGAGTCCGGCACCATCGCCTCGTGGTGGGCCCGTCGACGCCTGCCCGATGGGGCATCGATCCGCCGGTTCCCCGACGCCCGCTCCCTCCACGCCGCGCTCGACGACGGGACGATCGACGCCGCCATCGCTGACCTGGCCGTGAACACCGCCCGGGCCAAGGCGGACCGCAAGGTCGAGCTGGTCGAGCTGCTCCACACCGGCGAGCACTTCGCCTTCGCCGTCGCCCCCGACGACGACGCCGTGCGCAAGGAGATCGACACCGGCCTCGAGGCCATCCGCGCCGACGGCACCTACGACCGCCTCCTGCGGCGCTACTTCCCCTACCCCACCGACGCCGCCCACCCCTGAGCCGACGCCCGGCTGGATGGTTGGGATGCTGCTTGGCTAGCGTTAGGGCGTCCTAACAGTACCGCCCGAGGAGCTCCCGCCCATGGCCACCGTCGCCCGCCCCATCGCCCTCGCCGCCGTGGCGCTCGCGCTCATCAGCGCAACGGCCGGGTGCAGCAAGAAGGACAGCGCCGACGCCATCGCGGTGACCGCCACCGACGACGCCTGCAAGGTGGCCGATACCTCCCTCGAGGCCGGCGACCTCACCTTCGCCATCCGCAACGAGGGCAGCAAGGTCACCGAGGTCTACGTGTACGGCGAGGACGACCAGATCATGGGCGAGCGCGAGAACATCGCCCCGGGCACCAGCGCCGACCTCACCGTCAAGCTTGGCAAGGGCACCTACGAGGTGGCCTGCAAGCCGGGCCAGAAGGGCGACGGCATCCGCACCGACATCACCGTGACCGGCGCCGCCCTCGCCAAGCCGAAGGCCGACCGCACCGTGACGTTCACCGCCCACGACTACGGCTACGACGGCCTCGCCAACCTCACCGTGGCCGAGGGCGAGACCGTCAAGTTCACGATGACGAACACCGCCGAGGACGTGGACCACGAGTTCGAGGTCAAGGGCCCCGACGGCAAGGTGATCGGCGAGATCGGCCCCACCAAGCCCGGCAAGACCGGCACCGTGACCCTGACCTTCGACCAGTCCGGCACCATCGACTACGTGTGCGGCATCGAGGGCCACGAGGCCAAGGGCATGAAGGGGACCTTCCAGGTCAACCCCGCCTGAGCCGCCGCCACGCCGCTCCCCCGCCAGGACCAACGTACCCCCAGGTGGGGGGCTTGCTGCAAGCGCCGCGATGTGCTGACGATGGCGGTCCGCCGTGCCATCCGGGCCCGCGGACGAGGGCAGGGAGGACGCCATGGCCGAGGGCGCGCAGCACCAGGTGGTGGTGGCCGGAGGTGGGCCGACGGGCATGGTGCTGGCGGCCGAGCTGGCCATCGCCGGCGTCGACGTCGTGGTGGTCGAGCCTCGGCCCGATCAGGAGGTCTCCGGCTCCCGCGCCGGCGGGCTCTACGCCCGCACCCTGGAGGTGTTGGACCAGCGCGGCGTCGGCCAGCGCTTCGTGGACGCCGGGACCCTCCACCCCGTCGAGGCCTTCGCCGGGATCATGCTCGACGTGACGGACCTCCCGAGCCGGCACAACCACGTGCTCGGGCTGTGGCAGAAGGACGTCGAGCCGATCCTGGCCGACTGGGTCGCGGAGCTCGGCGTCCCGACCCTGCGGGAGCGCCGCGTCGTCGGCTTCGCCCAGGACGACGACGGCGTCGACGTCGAGCTGTCCGACGGCACCACGATCCGCGCCGGCTACCTCGTCGGCTGCGACGGCGGGCGCAGCACGGTGCGCAAGGCGGCCGCGATCGACTTCGTGGGCCTCGACGCCTCGACCAGCTGGCTCATCGCCGAGGTCGAGATGGCCGAGGAGCCCGAGGCCGGCATGCGCTACGACCGCGACGGCGCCCACGGCATGAACCGGATGGGGCCCGACGGCCCGGTCCGCCTGGTGGTCACCGAGCCGGTGCTGTCGACCGAGCTGGACCCGAGCCTCGACGAGGTCCGCGCCGCCCTCCGCCGGGTCTACGGCACGGACTTCGGGGCCCACAGCCCCCGCTGGACCTCGCGGTTCACCGACGCCGTCCGCCAGGCGGCGACCTACCGGGCCGGTCGGGTGCTGCTCGCCGGCGACGCCGCCCACATCCACTCCCCGCACGGCGGCCAGGGCCTGAACACGGGCGTGCAGGACGCCGTCAACCTCGGGTGGAAGCTCGCCCAGGTGGTGCACGGCACCTCGTCGCCCGACCTCCTCGACACCTACGAGGCCGAGCGCCACCCCGTCGCCGCCCGCGTGCTCCACAACACCCAGGCCCAGGTGGCCCTCAGCCGGGGCGACGAGCGCAGCCGGGCGCTCAAGGAGGTCATGGCGGACCTGCTGACCCTCGACGAGCCACGCCGGAAGGTCGCGGCCATGCTCGCCGCCCTGGACCTCCGCTACGACATGGCGGCGACGGCGGGTGGCGAGGCCGCCGAGGGCGCCGGCCCGATCACCGGAGAGGGCGCAGCCAACGGCCGGGGTGCGAGCCCCGGCACCGACCGCGATGCGAGCACGGGCGCCGACGCGAGCGCGAGCACGGCCCCGGAGCAGGGCACGGGCACGGGCGCCGATGGCGACGCCGGGCACCCGCTCCTCGGCCGGCGGGTGCCGGACCTGGACCTCGTCAGCTCCGACGGTCCCACCACCGTCTTCGCCCTGCTCCACGAGGCCCGGCCGATCCTGCTGGACCTCCGCGGCGTCGAGCCGGCCGACCCCCGGATCGACTCCGGCCCATGGACGGGGCGGGTGCGCACCGTGCGGGCCCGCTGCGATGGGCCGTGGGAGCTCCCCGTCATCGGCGAGGTCCCGGCACCCGGTGCGCTGCTGATCCGCCCGGACGGCCACGTCGCCTGGGTGGGCACCAGCCCCCTGGCCGGCACCGGCGACGGCCTCACCCCCGACCTCGAGGCCGCCCTCGCCACCTGGTTCGGCCCCGCCCCCGACCCGCACCACCCCTGACCGCTCGAACTTGGTGCCGAAAGTGACCTCACAGGTCAGTTTCGGCACCAAGTTCGTGGCGGGGGGCGAGGTCGAGGTGGAAGCGGAAGCAGGCGGGGCCCTCGAACCACATCGGGAAGTTCGTGCCCCAGCAGTTGTCGTGGAGCAGGACGTGGAAGCCGCCGGCCAGGTCCGGGACCGGGGGGTCCGCGTCGAGGAGGCGGGGGGCACCGGGAGCGACGAGCGGTGCGTCGGGGGTGCGCAGCGAGAGGTGGCCGTCCGGCCCGTCGTAGGCGAGGCCCGCGCCGACCGCGTGCAGGGCCCGCCCACCCCGACGCACCACGTCGAGGGGCGACACCGGCTCGCCCAGCTTGTCCATCGTCCAGCGCTCAGGGGCGGCGACGATCGGGACGAACGAGCACCAGGTGGCCTCCGGGAGCCGGGTGGCCGGCTTGGCCTCCCACCACACGGAGAGCGACGCCCGGCGACCGGCCCCGTCGAGGCCCCACAGCAGCCGCACCAGCGGCGGCGCACCCTGGCCGGCCGCAGCGCCCTGGTGGTCGAGCAATGCGACGTCGACGAGCAGCTCTGCCGCACCGACGGCGGGGACCGGGCGAACCGCCACCCGTCGCACGGTCGGTTCGACCCACCCGGACGTGGCTCCCGCCGCGCCGATCCCGGGCTTGGTGTTGTCGCGTCGGGCCCACCACTCGTCGTGGGGCTCCGGGCGGAGCCCGGCGTAGAAGCGCTCGTAGTCGGCTTCGTCGAAGGACTGGTGGTGCACGAGCCCGAGCGGGTGGTCGGCGTCGGCCAGCACCCGCGCCGGGCTGCGCAGCGCCAGGTGGTGCAGCGCGCCGTCGCCACCCACCTCGACGACCCAGCCACCGGGGGCCACCCGCTGGCCCACGGCGAGCGGCTCGAAGCCGAGGTCGGCCAGCGCGGCATCGTCGTCGGGCAGCTCGGGCGGTGGGTCGAGCGCGGCGCCGAGGAGCAGCAGGGCGTCGTCGACGTAGGCGCGCTGCTCGGACCATGACGCCTCGAACCGTCGTCCTGCGGGCGAGGCCCGCAGCGCTGCGAGCGCCGCGTCGTCCCACGGCAGCTCGTCGGGCAGCACCACCTTCTGGTCGAGGCCCCAGGTGTGCTCGACCGCCAGGAGCAACCGGCGCTCGACGCTGGCGACGCGTCCCACGTCGTCGCCATCGGCGAGCGGGCCGCTCGCAGCCGGCGCCGTCGGTCCGAGGCGGGCCGAGAGGGCGCGCCGCAGGCCGGCCACCTTCACCGGGTCGCTCCCGACGCCGAACAGCCAGGGATCGCCGATCTCGGCGGTCACCACGGGCAGGCCGTCGACCGCCCCGCTCGCCGCCAGGGCCCGGGCGAAGGCATCGAGCGTGGAGGCCCGGACCTCGGCGCCGGGGTGGCGGGCCGCCAGCTCGGCCCACGCAGCCCGCACCTCCGCCGTGGTCGGCGGACCGAGGTTGTCGCCGGCGTGGAGGAAGGCCAGCGCCTGGTCGCAGCCCGAGACGACGACCTCGCCGCCATAGCCGCCAGCCTGGTACGCCACCACGACCTCGGCGCCCGACGACGAGCGCCAGCGGAAGGTGGGCGGCACGTCGGGGACCGGCCACGCCGGGTTGACGCCAAGGTGGAGGAAGGTGACGCCGGCCTCGGCCAGGAGCGGGACCAGGCCCCGGGTGTGGCCGGGGACGTCGGTCATCTTGGCGGCGGTGGTCCGGCGGCCGAACCGGGCGTCGAGCTCCGCGCTGATCGCCAGCCCGGCCCGGACCAGCCCGGCGTCTGCGAGCTCCGTGTGGGTGGTGACCGGCAGCGCATGCCACGCCAGGTGCCCGGCTCGGATCCCCTCGGCGACGGCGTCGGCGCGAGCGGCGACCCGATCGCCGAGGGCCCGGTGCACGATCCACGAACCGGTCGTCCACACCAGCCGCTCGGGCCCGTCGCCCGCCGCCAGCTCGGCGGCGACGGCCAGCGCCCGGGGGAAGAAGTCCTCCAGGTACCGCGCCTCCACCTCGGCAGCCAGCGCCGTGAACCCCAGGTCCAGGTGGGTCTTGGCCACGACGTGGACCACCCGCGGAGACGATGGCGCAGGGCCCGGCACGGCCGGCACGCTAGCGACCACCGAGGCCGCCCGAACCCGTCACCTGCCGTTCATCCCGTGGTAGGGTCACCCGTCCGCTCCCCACGGTCGCGCACGGAGGCTCCCGCACGTGAAGAAGTTCTGGTCCAACCTGGCGGTGCAGCTGGGCAAGCGGGCAGGCCTGGTGGCCGTCATCGGCCTGCTCATCACCGGCATCTTGGGCTTCGGCATCACCAAGCTCAACTTCGCCACCGGCCAGGACAGCTACCTGAACAAGGGCGACCAGGTGGCCAAGGACAACGTGGCCTACCAGAAGCTCTTCGGCGGCCAGATCATGATCGTCCTGTTCACGATGGAGGACGACCAGGGCACCATCAAGCAGGTGCCCGTGTCGGAGCTCACCACGCCCGAGAACATGCAGGCGATCGAGCAGGCCAAGGCCGAGATCGAGAAGAGCCCCCACGTCGAGGCCGTGCTCACGCCGCTCGACACCCTGGACTTCAGCGCCAACCTCCTGTCGCGCACGCCCGACGACCCCACCAACGCCAAGGCGTGGGACCCGCTAAACTCGATCGCCGCCCAGACCACGAACGATGCGCTCGAGAGCGAGAAGGCCGGGTCCAAGGAGGCGGAGGTCCGCCAGGCGGACTATCAGGAGACCGTGAAGCGCCTGGCGCCGTGGGCGGCGTCGAAGGCCGAGGATCGCGTGCTGTCGAACCCCGACTGGGTCGACGTGCTGCTCCTCGACAACGAGGGCGAGATCCGCAAGCCCCTGCTCTCGTCCTTCCTGGACAAGACGCACGCCCAGATGATCGTGCGGCTGAAGGGCAACGCCGACATCGAGGGCGAGGGCGCGGGCGCCACCGCCGTGCAGGAGGCGTGGACGCCCCACACCGTCGCCAAGGGCGACGAGCTGCCCGACGGCAGCACCTGCGAGACCGACGGCGGCTGCAAGCTCGGCCAGATCCAGGGCGGCTCCACGCTCGTCACCGGCGCCCCGCTGCTGCTCAAGGACATCAACGACTACCTGCGCGGCGGCATCCTCTCGCTCGGCGCGATCGCCATCGCGATCATGATGCTGATCCTCCTGCTGTTCTTCCAGGTCCGCTGGCGCCTGCTGCCGCTGCTGGTGGTGCTGATCGGCGTGATCTGGGCGTTCGGCTTGGCCGGCTACCTCGGCATCCCGCTCACCATCGTCACCGTGGCCGGCCTGCCGGTGATGCTCGGCGTCGGCATCGACTACGCGATCCAGATGCACGCGCGCGTGGAGGAGGAGGTGATCATCGACCGGGCGTCGCACCCCATCCAGGAGACGGCCCGCCAGCTCGGCCCGGCCCTGCTCGTCGTCACCTTCGACGCCATCTTCGCCTTCGCCGCCCTGCACTGGGCGAAGGTGCCGATGATCCGGGACTTCGGCCTGCTGCTCATCATCGGCATCGCCGTGATCTGCCTCAACTCGATCGTCCAGCCGCTGGCCATCCTCGGCGCCCGCGAGTACCGCTCCCCCAACAAGGGCCGGGACTTCCGCGAAGGCTTCCTCGGCCGGCTCACGCTGAAGCTCGGCGACCTGCCCGCCAAGCTCGCAGTGCCGCTCGTGTTCGCCAGCCTGCTGATCTTCTTCGGCGGCGCCGCGGTCGAGGGGAAGCTCACCCTGCAGACCGACCCGATCCAGTGGGTCAACCAGAGCAGCGCCAACCGCAAGAACGTGGCCACGCTGGAGAAGGAGACCGGCGCATCGTCGGAGCTCGGCATCTACATCGTCGCCAAGGACAAGGACGAGCTGTTCCAGGACAAGACGGTGAACTGGCTGGACGGCTTCACCGACGACGCGCTCACCCGGTACAAGGACAAGCTGCTGATCGGCTCCTCGGTGATCACGCCGCTCGCCGACCTGACGGCCCTCGACGGCGCCTCCAACGTCCCGCCGCCGGGCAAGCTCGTCGAGGCCTCCTACGAGGCGGCGCCCCGCTCGGTGCAGCAGTTCACCGTGTCGGACAAGGCGCCGGCGCTGAACCTGCTGTTCATCACCAAGCCCGGCTCGCTCGCCGAGCGGGCCGTGATGGTCGACGACATGCGCGAGCGGCTCAACTCCTCGGCCCCACCGGACGGCGCCCAGCCGCCTGCGGGCATCAAGGCCACCCCGTCGGGCCTCGCGGTCGTGGGCGTGGGCCTGCTGCGCAACCTGGAGTCCAACCGGGTGCAGCTGACCTACCTGTCGATCCTGTTCGTGTTCCTGTTCCTGGCCGTCCGGCTCCGCAGCGTCGTGCGGTCGCTGCTCTCGCTGGTGCCGGTGATGATCGCTGTGGGCGCCGCGTCGCTGGTGGCCTTCGCCTTCAGCCTGAAGCTCAGCCCGATGACGGCCGTCGGCGGACCGCTCGTGATCGCGGTGTGCACCGAGTTCACGTCCCTGATCATCCTGCGGTTCCTGGAGGAACGAGAGCGCGGCTTCAGTCCCCGTGCTGCGGTGGAGATCACCGCCATGCGGACCGGCCGGGCCTTCATCGTCTCGGGCATGACCGCGTTCACCGGCGTGGCCGTCATCGCCACGTCGTCGCTGCCGCTCCTGCGGGACTTCGGCATCATCGTGGCCATGAACGTGGTGGTGGCCCTGCTCTCCGCCCTGGTGGTCCTGCCGCCGCTGCTGGTCTGGGCCGAGGAGCACGGCTGGGTGTCCAAGGGGATGATCCCGCCGGAGAAGCTGGGCAACAAGGAGCGCGACGAGATCACGCCCACCGAGAACCTGGTGCCCGGCGCACCGGACCTCAGCCCGGCCGACTGACCGGGCCGCAGCTCAGCCCAGCAGGGCGACGATGGCAGCGGCCTGCGCCGTCGGGTCGCCGTCGTCGGGCGTCAACCGCAGCTCCGGCGCGACCGGGGCCTCATAGGGGTCGTCGATCCCGGTGAAGCCGGTGATCTCGCCCGCCCGCGCCTTGGCGTAGAGGCCCTTGGGGTCGCGCAGCTCGCACAGCTCGATCGGCGTGTCGACGAAGACCTCGACGAAGCCAAGGCCGGCCTCGTCGTGCACGGCCCGGGCGCGGTCCCGGCCGGCCCTGTACGGCGAGATGAGCGGCACGATGGCGACGATGCCCGCCTCGGCCATGAGCCGAGCGACCTCACCGGCCCGACGCACGTTCTCGTCGCGGTCCTCGGCGCTGAAGCCCAGGTCCGCGTTGAGCCCGTGGCGCAGGTTGTCGCCGTCGAGGCGGAACGCCGGGCGCCCGGCCGCCACGAGGAGCCGCCGAGGGCCACGGCCGTCGACTTGCCCGACCCCGACAGGCCCGTGAGCCAGACCGTGGCACCCGTCCACGGCGATCCTCGGGACGGACCTCGCCGTGGTGCCAGGTGACGTTGGTGCTCGCCAGGTCCCGATCAGGCGGAGGGGCCGAGGATCATGCCGGCGGCCACCGTGGTGTTGGTGGCCTCGTCGATGAGGATGAAGCTGCCCGTCTCGCGGTTGCGCCGGTAGTCGTCGAAGAACAGCGGGGCGGTGGTGCGCAGGCTGACCCGGCCGATCTCGTTGAGGCCCAGCTGGCCGGCGTCGTGGTCGCGGTGCAGCGTGTTCACGTCGAGGCGGTAGTGGAGGTCCTTCACCAGGGCCCGGACGGAGCGGGTGGTGTGCTTGAGCGTGTACTTGCCCCGCGGCGTCAGGGTGGCCTGCTCGCTCATCCAGCAGATCATGGCGTCGATGTCCTGGCCCACGGTCGGCTGGTTGTGGGGCCGGCAGATCATGTCGCCGCGGCTGATGTCGATCTCGTCGTCGAGGTGACCGACACCGCCATGGGGGCGAAGGCCTCCTCGACCGGGCCGTCGGCGGTGTCGATGGACCGGATGGTGGACGTGAACCCCGACGGGCAGCACCACGACCTCGTCGCCCGGCTTGAGCACGCCGCCGGCGACGGTGCCGGCGTAGCCCCGGTAGTCGTGGTGGGCCTCGCTCATCGGCCGCAGCACGTACTGCACCGGGAAGCGGGCATCGATGAGGTTGCGGTCGGACGCGATGAACACCGACTCGAGGTGGTGCAGCAGCGACGACCCCTCGTACCAGGGCATGTTCTCGGAGCGGTGCACGACGTTGTCGCCGTTGAGGGCCGAGATCGGGATGAAGGTGAGGTCGGTGACGTCGAGCTTGGTGGCGAAGCCGGTGAACTCCTCGACGATCTCCTCGAACACGGCCTGGTCGTGGTCGACGAGGTCCATCTTGTTGACGCACAGGACCAGGTGGGGCACCCGCAGCAGCGACGCGAGGAAGGCGTGCCGGCGCGACTGCTCGACGACCCCGTGACGGGCGTCGACCAGCACCAGGGCCAGGTCGGCGGTGGAGCAGCCGGTGACCATGTTGCGCGTGTACTGCAGGTGGCCGGGGGTGTCGGCGATGATGAACTTGCGCTGGGGCGTGGCGAAGTAGCGGTAGGCCACGTCGATGGTGATGCCCTGCTCGCGCTCGGCGCGCAGGCCGTCGGTGAGCAGCGCCAGGTTGGTGTACTCCGCGCCCATCGCCTCCGATGAGCGCTCGACCGCCTCGAGCTGGTCCTCGAAGATGGCCTTGGAGTCGTAGAGGAGGCGTCCGATCAGCGTCGACTTCCCGTCGTCGACCGACCCGGCCGTGGCGAACCGCAGCAGCTCAGACATGGATCCCCCCGATGACGAGGCCACGACCACCGAGGCCAGGGGTGCGGGAGGGGGCGGAGCCCCCTCGCCCAACGAGGCCACGACCGACGAGGCCCGGGGTGCGGGAGGGGGCGGCGCCCCCTCGCCCTCCGAGGATCCGGCTCCGCCGGTCCGAGGAGCAAGGAGGGCGCCGAAGGCGACCGCAAGCTCGGAGGCGAACCTCTGGTTCGCCGACGATCACCATCAGAAGTAGCCCTCCTTCTTGCGGTCTTCCATGGCGGCCTCGGTGACGCGGTCGTCGCCGCGGGTGGCGCCACGCTCGGTGAGGCGGGTGGCGGCGACCTCGACGATGACCGCCTCGACGGTGTCCGCCGAGGACTCGACGGCACCGGTGATGGTGGCGTCGCCGACCGTGCGGTACCGGACGGTGGCCGTGAAGACCTCGTCGCCCTCGCCGGGCTGGAGGTGCTCGGTCACGGCCATGAGCATGCCGTCGCGCCGGAACACCTCGCGCTGGTGGGCGAAGTAGATGCTCGGCAGCGCGATCTGCTCCTCGCCGATGTACTGCCAGATGTCGAGCTCGGTCCAGTTGCTGAGGGGGAACACCCGGATGTGCTCGCCCTGCTTGTGGCGGCCGTTGTAGAGGCTCCACAGCTCGGGCCGCTGGTTCTTCGGGTCCCACTGGCCGAACTCGTCGCGGAAGCTGTACACCCGCTCCTTGGCCCGGGCCTTCTCCTCGTCCCGGCGGGCGCCACCGAAGGCGGCGTCGAAGCGGTGCTCTTCGATCGCGTCGAGCAGGACTGGCGTCTGGAGGCGGTTGCGGCTGGCGCGGGGGCCGGTCTCGTCGACGATGCGCCCGGCGGCGATGGCGTCGGGGACCGAGGCGACCACGAGCTTCACGCCGAGCTCGGCGACCCGCTGGTCACGGAACTCGATGACCTCGGGGAAGTTGTGGCCGGTGTCGACGTGCATGACCGGGAACGGGATGCGGGCCGGCCAGAACGCCTTCTCGGCCAGGCGCAGCATCACGATCGAGTCCTTGCCGCCGCTGAACAGCAGGACGGGCCGCTCGAACTCGGCCGCGACCTCCCGGATGATGTGGATGGCCTCGGCTTCGAGGACCCGCAGGTGGGAGAGCTCGTAGGTGGTGGTCATGTGCGCGTCGGGGTCGTCGGATGGGCCTTCGATGTCAGATCGGCAGCAGCGGGCGAGACGCAAGCGATGCGGCCGGGTCGCCAGGCTACGGCCGCGCCGCCATTGTTGACCATTCGAGTCGACAATTGGGGGTCCACGGCCGCTGGTGGGGCCGGGCGCCGACCGCTACCAGGCGGCGTCCAAGATCGACCGCACCTGGTCGGCGAGGGCGGGGTGGCACACCAGGAGGTCCGGCAGGTACGGGTCGAGGTTGTTGTAGGCCAGCTCGCTGCCGTCGAGGCGGGTGGCCACCAGCCCGGCGGCCAGGGCCACCGCCACCGGCGCGCAGGAGTCCCACTCGTACTGGCCACCCGCGTGCGGGTAGACATCGGCCACGCCCTGGACCACCGCCGCCACCTTGGCGCCCGCGGAGCCCATCTCGACGAGCTCGGCACCGAGCTCGCGCGCCAGGTGGAGGGCCACGGCGGGCGGGCGGGAGCGGCTGACGATCACCCTCGGCCGCGCCGGGGGCGCCGGAGGCAGCGGCTCGGCCGGCGACGCGGACAGGACCCGACCCTGCGCCGGGAGGGCCACGCTGCCGGCCACGGGTCGCCCGCCCACCACGAGGGCCACGTGGACCGCCCAATCCGTCCGAGGCGGCTCGGAGAACTCCCGGGTGCCGTCGAGCGGATCGACGATCCACACCCGCTCGGCGTCCACCCGGTCGCTGGAGTAGCGGCCGGTGGCCCCGCTCCCCTCCTCGGACAGGATCGCGTCGGCGGGCCGCAGCTCTCCGAGCCGAGCCATCAGCAGCTCGTGGGCGACCCGGTCGCCGGTGGCCTTCAGCTCGGACGAGGGGGCGCCCGCGGCCTCCAGCCGAGCGCGCACCTCGAGCAGGGCCTGGCCTGCTTCCTCGGCGAGGGCACGAGCCACCTCGTGGTCGTCGGGGTCGGCGGGCAGCTCGGCGATGGGGGTGGTCACCGGCCCATCATGGCGGAGGCGCGGCCTGCACGACGACGATGGCGGTGTCGTCCCGGGCGCTGCGGCGGAACGCGGCCACCGCCTCATCGAGCCCACCCGCGATGCGGTCCGCTGGCAACCCGGCCAGACCGACCAGCGCCTCGACCAGGCGGCCCTCGCCGAACAGCTCGTGCTCGCGCCGCGCCTCGGTGACGCCGTCGGTGTAGAGGACGATCGCATCGCCGGGCCCGAGCACGACCTCCGCGTCGACCAGGTCGGGGTCCTCCACCACGCCGAGCAGGGTGCCAGGGCACGGCAGCACGGACACCTCGCCCTCGGCGCGCACCAGCACGGGCCTCGGGTGCCCAGCGCTCGAGGCAACCACCCGGACCTGGCCACCCGGGCGCTCGGCGAGGTCCATGCGCAAGAAGGCGGCGGTGCAGAAGCGGGCATCGTCGATCTGTGCCAGCACGGCCTGGTTGGTGCGGCCGAGCACCCGGCTCGGCACCTGCTCGTCCACCACCGCGGTCCGCAGGCTGTGGCGGACCAGGCCGGTGAGCGCGGCGGCATCGGGGCCACGACCGCACACGTCGCCGACCACGACCCCCCACGAGCGTGGCCCCATCGAGATCACGTCGTAGAAGTCGCCCCCGATCTCCACGTCGGCCTCCGCCACGTCGTACCGCGCGGCCAGGGCCACCCCGTCGATCACCGGGAGCGCCGGGGGCAGCAGGGCCTCCTGCAGCGACCGCGCCACCCGGGCGCGGGAGCGGTAGAGCTGGCCGTTGTCGATGGCGAGCGCCGCCCGACCGGCCAGCTCCTCGACGAAGGGCAGGTCGTCGCGCTGGTCGAAGGGCTCGGCGTCGCCCGTGCGCACCAGCGTCAGCACGCCGATCGGCCGACCCCGCGACGACATCGGGGCCATGATCGTGCTGCGAGCCGCGACCCGGTGGAGCAGCTCGCGGTGGTGGGCGTCGGCCGCCGCCGCGTCGAGCAGCTCCTCGGTGATCTCCTCGGTGATGACCGGGGTGCCCGCGAGGGCAACCCGGTGGCCGGTGTCGGTGGGCGCGGCGCCGCCCAGCGCCTTGCGCACCGCCCGCAGCTCCCGGGCCGCGGCCAACAGGTCGCCGTCCGTGGCCAGCCCGGCGTGCTCCTGGAGCAGGCCGTCGTCGTCGACCAGGTCCACGAACGCCACGTCGGCGATGGCGGGCACGCACAGCTCGGCGAACTGGTGCAGCGTGACCTCAGGGTCGAGGCTGGCGCCCAGCACCGCCGACGCCTCCGAGAGGAACGCCAGCCGCTCCCGGGCGCGCTCGGCCTCGACCCGCGCCGCGTGCTCCCGCTCGAGCAGCGCCTCCTGGAGCTGCTCGGCCCGCCGCCGGTCGGTGACGTCGGAGACCACACCGACCAGGTGCACCCCGCCGGCCGGCACGACGAGGCGCCGGCCCCAGCTCTCCAGCCACCGGACCTCGCCGGTGTCCGGGCGGATGATCCGGAACAGCTGGTGCACCTCGTCGGGCGTCGGTGCGCCCTCCCGGGGGATGCGGTGGCCGTCACGGTCCTCGGGGTGGATCAGGGCGAGCAGCGCCGCGCTGGTGCCCTCGAAGCCGTCGGCCCCGAGGCCGTACATGGACAGCGCCGCCGGGCTGAGCACCAGGCGGTCGCCGTCGAGGTCCCAGGACCAGGCGCCGAGGCCGCCAGCGCTGAGCGACAGGTCGAGGCGGGCCGTGCTGTCGCGCAGCTCGTCTTCGATGTGGGCCCGTTGGATGGCGAGGCCGACCGTGTTGGCAACCGATTGCACGAAGTGGACCTCGTCATCGGTCCAGCGGCGCAGCACCCGGTCGTAGACGGCGAGCACGCCGACGGCCCGCTGGCCCCACCCGATCGGGGCGGCGATCGCCGAGCGCAGGGGCAGGCCCCGCTGGGGCGCCATGGCGCGGAACCGCGGGTCGTTGACGAGGTCCTCGGCGACCACGGGGACCGCGCCGTCGGCGGCGTAGCCCGGCAGCGAGCCGGTGCCGGCGGCGACCCGCAGCTTCGCCATCCGCCGGCGGCTCAGGAACCGTCCGTCCTCGAGCGCCGCCCAGCCCCGCAGCTCGCCGCCGTCCGGGCGCATCTCGAACAGGCCGACGTCGGTGATCCCGAGGGTGTCGGCCGCGGTGACCATGGTCTCCCGCAGGAGCTCCTCGAGGTCTGCGGTCTGCAGCCCGATCTGGCCCAGGTGCGCGACCGCGGCCTGCTGGCGGACGGCAAGGTTCCACTCACCTGGGCTCCGCTCGACGGTCATGGGCCTCGCGTTCGGGACGTGCAGCGCGGAGCGCCTCCGCCTGACCAGGCTACCGAGCCGATGGGGGTGCCCAGGCCACGACCCTGCGAGACTGGGGCCATGGCCCTCCCCCCTGACCTGGAGCTCGGCGCCTTCGGCGACGACGCGCCGTGGGTCGTGGAGCTCGACGAGTTGGCCTGGCGACCGGGCCTCGGCGCCGAGCGCGCCGAGCTGGCCGCGTCGGTCCCCGAGCTGACCCGGCGCAGCGCCCTCCCCCCGGCTCGCCGGATGGGCACCACGGTCCACCGGTTGGGCCTCCCGCTCGCCCGCTGGTGGCTGGGTGCTCGGCGCCAGGGCGGGGCCACGTCCCGACCTGGCCCACCGCCTCCGGGTGGCCGCCGAGCGGCTCGGCCCGAGCTACATCAAGCTCGGCCAGATCATCTCCTCGGGGCGGGGCCTGTTCCCCGACGAGCTCGTCGACGAGTTCTCCACCCTCCGGGACCGGGTGCGCCCCGAGCCCTTCGCCGCCATCCGCCAGGTGGTCGAGGAGGACCTGGGGGCGCCGCTGCACGAGCTGTTCGCCCGCTTCGACCGCACCCCGATCGCCGCCGCCTCGATCGCCCAAGCCCACGCCGCCACCCTCCACACCGGCGAGGAGGTGGTGGTGAAGGTCCAGCGCCCGACGGTGGCAGCCCGGGTGCGGGCCGACCTGCGGGTGATGTCGTGGATCGCACCGTTCCTCGTCGGCCGGATCCCCGTGGCGGCCCTGGCGAACCCGCCGGCCCTGGTCGAGCTGTTCGCCGAGACCATCACCGAGGAGCTGGACTTCCGGCTCGAGGCCGAGAACATGCTGGACGTGGCCCGCAGCTTCGTGGCCCTGGGCCAGCGGGGGTACGTGGTGCCGCGCCCCCACCCCACGCTGGTGACCCGGCGGGTGCTCGTGATGGAGCGCCTCGACGGGTTCGCCTTCGACGACGTTGCCGGCATGCAGGGCGCAGGCATCGACACGGAGGCGGTCGTGCGCACGGGGATGATCGGGTTCCTCGAGGGGGCGATGATCAACGGGATCTTCCACGGCGACCTGCACCCCGGCAACCTGCTCGTCTTGGCCGATGGCCGCACCGGCCTCCTGGACTTCGGCATCACCGGCCGCCTCGACGACCGCTCCCGCCAGGGCTTCCTGCGCCTGCTGGTCGCCGGGACCATGAACGACGTGCCCACCCAGCTGCAGGCGCTGCGGGATCTCGGCGCGCTGCCGCCCGACGCCGACCTGGAGGCGCTCGTCGTCGAGCTCGGCCTGGACCAGCCGCCGGTCGACCCCACGTCGCTCAGCCCCGAGCAGCTCACCTCGGAGATCCAGCGGGTCATCAAGGCCCTGCTCGGCACCGGGGCGCGCCTGCCCAAGCCGCTGATGCTGTTCGTCAAGAACCTCGTGTTCCTCGACGGCGCCATCGCCACCTTGGCCCCGGACCTCGACCTGTTCGCGGAGATCGCCTCCATCGCCGTGTACTTCAACGTCCGCCACGGTGCCCGCATCGCCGAAGAGGCCGGCCTGGGCGCGCAACCGTGGGACCTCGACCTGTCGGGCCTCCAGGCGAGCGTGGGCATCGACCCGACCGAGGGCGGCGGGCTGACCCACCGCGAGCTCCAGGAGCGCCGCAAGGTCATCCGGGACCGGATCGAGGCCCGCCCCAAGGGCTCGCTGCGCGTCCTGCGCCGCCGGTTCCGGTGAAAACCGGTGCGGACTAGGGTGCCCGGCCGATGCGCGTCGTGATCGCCAGGTGCTCCGTCGACTACCAGGGTCGGCTGAGCGCCCACCTCCCCCTGGCCACGCGCCTGCTCATGGTGAAGGCCGATGGCTGCGTCGCGATCCACGCCGACGGCGGGGCCTACAAGCCCCTGAACTGGATGAACGCGCCCAACCGCCTCGAGGAGGGCGACGGCCTGTGGACCGTCACCAACCCCAAGGGCGAGACGCTGCGGATCACGCTCGACGAGGTGCTCCACGATTCGGCCTGGGAGCTTGGTGTGGACCCGGGCCTGCAGAAGGACGGCGTGGAGGCCCACCTCCAGGAGCTGCTCGCCGCCAACTGCGAGCGCCTCGGGGAGGGGATGCGGCTGGTGCGGCGCGAGTACCCCACCGACATCGGCCCCGTCGACCTGCTCTGCCGAGACGCCGACGGCGCCGCGGTTGCCGTCGAGATCAAGCGGCGCGGCGAGATCGACGGCGTGGAGCAGCTCACCCGCTACCTCGAGTTCCTCAACCGCGACCCGATGCTGCGTCCCGTGCGCGGCATGTTCGTCGCCCAGGTGGTCAAGCCCCAGGCCAAGGTGCTGGCCAAGGACCGCGACATCGCCGTGGTGGAGGTCGACTACGACGAGCTCCGAGGCATCGAGTCGACCGAGCTCAGGCTGTTCTGAGGTGAGCGGTCCCGGCCTCCTGCCCGGCGGCGCCCAGCCGCCCCCCGGCTTCGAGCCGTGGTGCACCACCCTGCGCGGCGAGCAGGCCTGGCGCCACGAGGTGCCCGGCGGCGCCGACGCCCTCCTCTACTGGCGTGCCCTCCGGGACCGCCACGCCCGCACCGGGCTCTGGCCGATCCTGCTGGGCGACGACCCGATGGTGGTCGACCAGCTCACCTGGCGCCTCGAGATGCTCGCCCGCTCCGCGCCCGGCATCCCCGACGTGGCCGACGCCCCCGACATCAGCGGCCTGTTCGACCGGTGGATCGGCGCCGTGGCCGAGGACGGGTACCTCTCCGACGTCCCCCGGCACCTGGCCAAGCTCGAGCAGGACGGCGAGGCGATCCGCCAGCGGCTGACCGAGCGCCCCGACGAGGCGGCGGTCCGGGCGGTGGCTGGGCCCACGTGCACCGTGGCGCTGGTGCCCGCCGAGGGCGGCTGGGAGGTCCCGGCGCTGCTGGCCTGGAGCGGCGCCGAGCGCTACGAGATCGACGGGCCCGCCCACCTCGCGGTCCTCCACTACTGGCACGAGGTGTACGGGGCCGACCTGGTCTCGCTCGGCCTCGAGCGGATGGAGTGCCTGGTCGAGCGGCCGCCGGCGGAGGCCCGTGACGTCTTCGAGCTCGCGGTCCAGCACTACGCCTACTGCCCGGCGCTGATGGACAACCTCGCCCCGGCCCTCGGCGCCCTCGCGGCCACGCTCTACGGCCGCCACTGGCTCTTCGACTGGAGCTGACCGCCCCCAACCACCCCGGAGGATTCACATCGATCTGGTCGCATG
The DNA here is from genome assembly GCA_046331115.1 of Acidimicrobiales bacterium. GTDB lineage: Bacteria > Actinomycetota > Acidimicrobiia > Acidimicrobiales > Iamiaceae > Aquihabitans. The sequence continues at coordinate 5,409 of JAXLRJ010000015.1, read as the reverse complement.
ACGACCGATCCGATGTGAATCGGCGCTCCCGCGTGGCTGCCATCGCACGATTCACATCAGGCTGGTCGGATGGCGACCGATCTGATGTGAATCCTCGAGACGGCCAGGGGTGGCCGGGCTGATCGGGCGGCCGGGCGGGTCAGGCCAGGCGGATGGGGGCGTGCTTGAGGCCGGCGATGATGGCCGAGCCGGTGCGGACGACCTCGCCGGCCGCATCCAGGTGCTGCCACCGGGCCAGGAGCTCCTCGAGCAGCACCCGGCCCTCCAGGCGGGCGAGGGCTGCGCCGATGCAGAAGTGGGCGCCGAAGCCGAAGGCGAGCTGCGGGTTCGGGTCCCGGTCGACGCGGAACGAGCCGGCATCGTCGCCGAAGACGGCCTCGTCGCGGTTGGCCGAGGCGTAGAGCATGAGGACCGGGTCCCCGGCGGCGATGGGCACGCCCCGCAGCTCCGTGTCGACGGTGGCGGTGCGCATGAACGCCACGACGGGGGTGGTCCAGCGCAGCCACTCCTCGACGCACGACGGGACGAGCGAGGGGTCATCGACCAGCGCCTGCCACTGCGCCGGGTTGGTGGCCAGCGCCCACAGGCCCCCGGAGATCATGTTGCGGGTGGTCTCGTTGCCGGCCACCAGGAGCTGGTTGAAGAACATGAGCAGCTCGTCGTCGGTGAGCCGCTCGCCGTCGACCTCCACGTTGGCGAGCACGGAGATCAGGTCCGTGCCGTCGCTCCCCCGCCGCGACCGCCCGGCCTCCATGAGGAAGGCCTGCATCTCGCCCATGAGCGCCATGCACTCCTCGAGCGAGAGCTCCGAGGCGCCGGGGATCGTGGCGTCGGACCAGAGGACGAACCGATCCCGGTCCTCTTCGGCGATGCCCAACAGGTCCGCGATCACGTGGACCGGGTAGGGCTCGGCCAGCGCCGGGACCAGGTCGAACGCCTCGCCGGTCGGCAGGTCGTCGAGCAGGCGGCGGGCCAGGTCTCGCACCGGCGCCTCGAGCGCACGGGTCCGCGCCGGCGAGAAGCCCGGCTGCACCAGCTTGCGGTAGCGGGTGTGCTCGGGCGGGTCGGTGTGCATCATCGTCGGCGGCGAGGGGTACTCGATGCCGATCTCCATGGTCAGGATCCCGTGGCCGGAGCAGAAGCGCGCCGAGTCCCGGGAGACCTCCAGCACCTCCGGGTGGGTCGAGACCACCCACCAGCCGCCCCTCCGGCGGCTGGTGCCAGGCCACCGGCGCCTCCCGCCGCAGGCGCTCGTAGAGCAGGAACGGGTCCCCGGCGTAGAACGCCTCGTCGACGAGCGGGGCGGTGAGCTCGGGGGCCTGCGGGCGCTCGGGCACCTAGGCCTCCGTGAAGGTGAGCCTGCCGGCGTCGAGGACCACCCGGCCGTCCTGGCCCAGGGTCTGGAACACCGCCTCGCCCTCGCCCGTGGACCAGGCGTTGATGGTGAGCGACTCGCCGGGGAAGACCGGCGAGGAGAAGCGGCCCTCCATGGCGCCGAACCGAGCCGGGTCCGAGCCGCAGAGCAGGTGCAAGAGCCCCCGCCCGGTGAACCCGTAGGTGCACAGGCCGTGGAGGATCGGGCGGTCGAAGCCGCCGAACGCGGCGAACGCCGGGTCCGAGTGGAGCGGGTTGCGGTCGCCAGAGAGGCGGTAGAGGAGCGCCTGGTCGGGACGGGTGGCGTAGGTGACGGTGTGGTCCGGGGCACGGTCGGGGGCAACGTTCTTCGGTCCCGACGGGCCGCGGTCGCCGCCCCAGCCGCCCTCGCCGCGGATGAAGGCCGACATCACCGTGGTGAACAGCGGGCGGCCCGTCGCGGTGTCGGTGGAGGTCGAGGTGACCTCGATGACCGCGCCCTTGCCCTTGTCGTAGATGCCGGTGATGGTCCCGACCGTCTCGACCTCGCCCTGGGTCGGGATCGGCTCGTGGACGGTGATGGCCTGCTCCCCGTGGACCAGCATCGCCGGGTTGAACGAGCCGATGCTGCCGAACGCGCCGGCCCCGCCGACGGCCAGCACCACCGCCATGGTGGGCAGTGTGGCGAGCTCCACGTCCTGGCTGTTCTCCGTGGTGAACTGCAGCTCCTGGAGCGGGTCCACCGCGCCGGCGCCGACGCCGAGCGCGTAGAGGATGACGTCCTTGCTGTCCCACGAGTGGCGGACCGGGGCGCCGGTCGAACCGACGGCGTCAGGGTTGATCGGCATGGTGGCTCCTAGCTCTCGTCGTAGCCGTACATGTTGGCGTTGGGGCGGGCCTCCGCGACGAGGCGCCGCACCACCTCGCCCAGCTGCGCGGGGTCGTCGGTGGGGTGCTCCTGGGTCGGGCCGCGGTGCCAGCCCTCGGCCACCGACAGGGCCTGGCCGGTGACGTCGAAGACCCGACCGGTGACGTCCTTGGACTCCGACGACGCCAGCCAGGTGACGATCGGTGCGATCCATCGGGGCGACAGCATCGCCTTGGTCATGTCGTCGGCCTGGCCCATGCCCAGGTTCTCGGTCATCCGGGTCAGGGCGGCGGGGGCGATCGCGTTGACCGTGACGCCGTAGCGGGCCAGCTCCTTGGCGGCGATGACGGTGAAGGCGGCGATGCCGGCCTTGGCCGCGCCGTAGTTGGTCTGGCCGACGTTGCCGTAGATGCCCGAGGGCGACGAGGTGTTGATGATGCGCCCGTCGACGGCCTCGCCTGCCTTGGCCTGCTCCCGCCAGTAGGCCGCCGCGTGGCGCGACGGGCCGAACGTGCCCTTCAAGTGCACCTGGATCACGGCGTCCCACTCGGCCTCGGTCATGTTGGCCAGCATCCGGTCCCGCAGGATGCCGGCGTTGTTGATGACCACGTCCAGGCGGCCGAACGCCTCGACGGCCTGCTGGACGAGCCGCTCGGAGCCGTCCCAGGTGGAGATGTCGTCGCCGTTGACCACGGCCTCGCCGCCGGCCGCGACGATCTCGTCGACCACGTCCTGGGCCGGGCCGGTGGAGCGGCCGCTGCCGTCCACCTCGCCGCCGATGTCGTTCACGACGACCTTGGCGCCCTGCTCGGCCAGCATCAGCGCGTGCTCCCGCCCGATGCCGCGACCGGCACCGGTCACGATGCACACGCGTCCCTCGCAGATCCCCACGGATGGTCCCCTTGCTCCCGCGCGATGGCGGGTGACCTCGGCCGCCCGGCGGGCGGGCCTCGTGCGCCCATCTTGGCAAACCGGCGGGGAGGGAGGACGCGGGAAGGGCGGACGCGGCCCGTCGGGCGCAGGCGGACCGCCACCGCTGAGCCGTCCCCATCTGCCAAGGTGGTCGGATGCGTCGCCCCCGGCTCCGGCTCGTCCTGGCCATCACCATCCCGCTGCTGATCGTGGTCGTCCTGCTGGCGGCCTGGGCCATCGACTCATCGGGCGCCGACGGGCGGGTGCCCCGCAACGTCACCCTGGCGGACCGGGACGTCAGCAAGCTCACCGAGGACGACCTCGCCGCCACGGTGGCCGACGTGGCCCAGCAGTACGCCACCACCGAGGTGCAGGTCCGCACCGCCGACAAGACCTACAAGGTCCCGGCCTCGGAGCTCGGCCTGCGCCTGGACCAGGAGGCCACCGTGCAGGCGGCGCTGGACCTGGACCGGGGCAAGTCGCTCCCCAGCCGGCCGGTGGCATGGCTGTCGTCGTTCCTCGACCAGCGCACCGCACCGCTGGTGTTCATGCTCGACGAGCAGCGGCTGGAGGCGGGGCTCGCCGCGCTCGGCGGCAACGCCAAGGCCGCCGAGCCCAAGGTCGTGGCCACCGGCGACGGGTTCGCCATCGTGAGCGGCCAGCCCGGCACCCGGATCGACGCCGCCGGCGTCGGCACCCAGCTCCGCAAGCGGGCCGAGCAGGGCCAGCTGCCCCTGATCGTCGACGCCGACGCCGTCGAGGCGGCGCCGAAGGTGTCCGACGCCCAGGCCCAGGAGCTGGCCAACGCCCTCACCACGGGCACCGCCAAGGGCCTCGCGGTCCGCTCCGGCACGGCCACCGCCCAGATCCCAGCCGCCACCGTCCGAGCGTGGGTGGGCTCGGAGGTCGCCGACGGCAAGCTCGTGGCCAAGCTCGACGCCAAGCAGGCCACCAAGGACCTGACGGCGGCCCTGCCCCAGACCACCAAGGCCAAGGACGCGTCCTTCACGGTCGAGGGCGGGGCCGTGAAGCTCGTGCCCAGCACCGACGGCTCGGCCTGCTGCGCCGCCGACACCCCTGCCCGCCTCCTGGCCGCCATCCAGGGCGGGACCGGGCAGGTCGAGGTGGCGATGGACGTGCAGAAGGCCAAGTTCACCACCGAGGACGCCCAGAAGCTCGGGATCAAGGAGCCCGTGGGCACCACCACGGAGTGGAAGGGCATCCAGCAGGTGAAGAGCTTCACCACCTACTACGACGCCGGGGCACCCCGGGTCACCAACATCCACCGCATCGCGGACCTGATCCGCGGCACGCTGGTGAAGCCGGGCGAGCGCTTCTCGGTGAACGACGTCGTGGGCGAGCGCACGCTGGACAAGGGCTTCGTGGTGGCCGGCGCCATCGCCAACGGCGAGCACGTCGACCAGGTCGGCGGCGGCGTGTCGCAGTTCGCCACCACGATGTTCAACGCCGCGTTCTTCGCCGGCCTCCCGATCAACGAGTACCAGGCCCACTCCGAGCACTTCGACCGGTACCCCTTCGGCCGCGAGGCCACCATGGGCTACCCGCACCCGGACATGGCCTGGACCAACAACACCCCCTACGGGATCCTGGTCTGGACCTCCTACACGGACACCTCGGTGACCGTGACGCTGTACTCGACCCAGTACGCCTACGGCGAGCAGACCGGCCAGACCACCGGCCGCAGCGGGGCCTGCACCACGGTCAACACCACCCGGACGATCCACTACGTCGATGGGCGGACGGGCACCGACACCTTCCACGCCCGCTACCGGGACCCCGGCCACACCACCTGCTGACGCTCCGGACGCTGGGTCGCTCCGCCCACTGGCAGACTGTGGCCCATGGCACAGCTGCGCTTCGAGCATCGGATGACGGACGCCGATGCCCTCATGTGGACCATCGAGAAGGACCCGCTGCTGCGGTCCACGATCACGGCCGTGCTCCTGCTCGACTCGGCGCCCGACGAGAAGCGGCTGCGGCACCTCCTCGACCGGGGGACCCGGCTGGTGCCCCGGATGCGCCAGCGGGTGCGGGGCAACCCGTACTCGATCGCCCCGCCGCGCTGGGAGACCGACCCGCACTTCGACCTCGACTACCACCTCCGCTGGGTGCGGGCGGCGGGCGACCGGGACCTGCGGGCCGTGCTGGACCTCGCCGAGCCCATGGCCATGCAGGGCTTCGACCGGGCCCGTCCGCTCTGGGAGGCGATGGTGGTCACGGACCTCGCCGACGGCGGCGCGGCCCTCATCATGAAG
>JAXLRJ010000014.1:0-76423 GCA_046331115.1 Acidimicrobiales bacterium | reverse complement strand
CCCGCCTGGTGGCCACGTCGCTCGTTGACTCCTTCGCCGACCGTGACGCGTTCGTCGCCAGCGGCATGGAGGAGGGCGTCGTCCAGGGCTACGACCGCCTCGACGACCTCGTGGCGTCCTGAGCCCGACCCATCGGGCTCAGGTCGAGGAGCCCGGGTGCTGCACCTGGCGGAGCGCTTGGCGCACGCCGCCGGTCGGCCAGAACTGCGTCCAGCGCAGCAGGACACCGGAGAATGCCGGGTCCCAGTCGCGGGTTGCTCGCCACAGCGCGCCCTCGAACAGGCTCAGGACGGCGATCTCTCCCCGCAGCCTCACGGTGCCGGGGAAGGCGTCGGCGAAGAGCGTGCTCGGTTGGGACATCCAGGCCAGCGCGGCCGCCCAGTCGGCCGAGACGACGAGGTCGGCTGGACCTTGCGAGGTTCTCGTGGACAACTGCCCGTCCGCCACCTGGAGCTCGACGCTGACGGGTCGATACGCGAACGGGCTGTTCGTCAGATCGAGGCGGAGCGTCACCGGTTGGCCCAGGGGAACGTGGACCGGTGTGTTCGCCGGGAGTCCCCAGCAAGTCAAGCGCTGGGCCTCGTGCAGCAGCACGGTCGTGCCCTGACAGGCTTGCTGAGCGTCTCCCGCCCCATGGGTATCGTCCTCGTGGGCCGCTCGGTCCTGATCCAGGACGATTCGCCCCGCAAGCGGAGGCGCGGTCGCCGCCCCCAGTTGGGTGGGCAGTGCGTCGTCGGAGAGCAGCCCGACGCGGATGCCGTCGACCCTGAGATCGACGTCGAGGGTGTGATTCGTGGTCACGCCGCCGGACCCGTTGCAGCGATGAAGGTTCCAAGGATCTGGCGGCGGAGGAACTGGTGGTCCGCGGCGTCGAAAGACGCAGCATCCGACCAGAACGCGGCCTGACGGTCGCCAATCGGGTCCAAGATGCAGGCCGCACTTCCAACCCCAGCCGCCATCAGGAGCATGCCTGGCTGGCCCGGTTCGTGCGGTGTCTCCGCATCGAGGAATCCGCCGAGGAAGCGGGCGCGGCGATGCCAGGTCTCGTTCTGGGGCATGGATGGACTTTGCGTCAGCGCTGCCTCCAGGACGTCGTCAGAGACTGTGATCGCCGAGGGCTCCGTCGGATTGCTCGACCGACCCTGAGGAATCGGACGTGGCCGGTCATCGACCCAAAGCCACCGAACTCGGGTCGAAGGCGGCCGATCGGTAGCTCGGGTGGTCGACGTGGAGCATCGGAATTGCCCGGGTTGGCAGACCGGCGATCGGTACGAGCACGCGCCGGCCAGGTGGGGGGTCCGTGCCGATGTAGGCGTCGGCATCACAACGTTCGATCAGACCGCTGACCACATCGAGTGTGGGCTGTCCGGTCAGGGCGTTGATCAGAGCCGTGGCAACGATCCATGAGCCAACCTCGGAGTACCACGCCCCGTCCGGTTCCTGGCGGAGGGATCGGATGCCTGGCCTGGCGTGGGTAGGGCGGCTCACCCAGTCGAGCGCAGCAGGCTGCGCCAGCCGGGTGAGGTGGTTGCAGATCCCCACCACGGTGACCGACTCGTCCAGATGGTCTGCATCCGGAAGCAGCGAGGACGCTGGCGCGCTCGGATCGAAGCCGTGGGCGCTCGCCGACTCCAGCAGGCTCCAAGCCACGATTGGCTTGGCCAGGCAATGGAGCTCGCAGAGGTCAGTCGGCTCGACCTCCCGCCCCACGTTTGCACCAAAGGCGAGGTCAGTCTCGGTGTCGTGGACGTGTGTCGCCATGACCAAGGAGGTGGCAAGGGCATGCGGACCGACCAGCTGTTCGCACAGCTCACTGAGCGAATCGAGCTCGTGCGCCTCCTCCGCCCCCGAGTCCCTGATCCCGCTCATCGCGGACCGCGGGGCAGCGGCGTCGTGTGGCTTGCTCTCCCGTTGGATGCCGAGGCCGGTTGCCAGAGCTGCGGCGGATGCCGTGGCGTGGCGTGGGCCACTAGATCCGCGCCACCCTCCCGACAGTCCTCGGGTCATGCCGAGGGTGGGTGCGCGGTGGTCTCAACCTGCCCGGCACGCCGCTCCCGGTTGGACCTGATGAGCAATGTCAGAAGGGAGGCCAGGGTCACCGCGCCCCACGCGAGCTGTGCCCATCGCTGGTCTGCGCTCACGGCTCCCACCGCACAGGCGCCGATCAGCAGCAGCGCCGCACCTGAGTGCCACCGCGGAAGGATCGCTCTGAGGGCGATGGCCAAGATGATCCCTGCGGGTGCCAAGGGGCTAACTCCCATGGCGGTCACTTGTCTGTGCAGTTGTAGTCGCCGTGCTCCAGGCGCTCCGGCCAGGCCGAGCTCCCAGGCGTGACCGAGAACTTGATCTTGAGGCAATCCCCGTCCTCGTAGTAGCGGCCTGCAGCAACCGCGAGGACCACGGCCGCTGGCGCCACCGCCGCGCCGCAGACGACCGCCAGAGCCCCGGCTGACATGACGGCGCAAGCCCCTCCAGCGGCAGCGATGATCCAGCCTGCATCCCGGGCATCCCGGGTGCGGGCGCGGTTGAGCCGGAGTGTGCAGGTCACGTATCCGCAGTCGCCCTGGAAGGAAGGATCGGCGACGACCGGGTAGGCGGCGCCGACATGGTCGACGACCTGCACGACCCGATGCCCATCGACCTCGAAGTGGGTGGGCACCGGCTCGCCATCGGCGTCCATCGCCCATGGCGGAGCGATGAAGCCCAGGTCGCCACCTGCGGGATCCGACACCTGCACGCCGCCGTTCGGAGCAACGGTGAGGCGGACCTTCTCCGAGGAATCCCCCAGGTCGAACGGGTACCGGGTCGGCGAGCTGGCGCTGCCCATCGTCAGGATCATCCGGACGCCGTTGGTCACGAGGGGCTGGACGACTGCGGTGGTGTCGCTCACCTCCTCGCGGAAGCTTGCGCTGTGCGCTTCGAGGGCAGCCGTTGGGGTGGCGTCGGAGAAGGGAAGGCCGATCGACGCCGTTGCCCCACCGCTGAGCTCCACGGATGCTTGGCCGGTCTCAGGATCGACCTTGACGCCGTCCGACGCGCCGACCGGAGCGGGGTGGGCCGCCAGGGCCTGGGCGAGCGCCGCATCAACCGGGTCGGGATCCGCTGCGGACGCCGGGGGCCCTGTTGGAAGCAGAGCGGTCGCCGTCGCGAGCGCGGAGGTCGCGAGTGCGAGGTTGAGGGGTCGTCGGGACATTGGGCCTTCTCCGTCGTGGGTGCGGACTTCCGAGTGCCGGCGTCCCCTCGATGCGGCAGCTGGCTGAGACCATAGGCATAGGACTGATAGTCGTCAACCAGATCGGTTCGAGCAACCCTTCCGGCTCAGGCGTCAGCAGATCGGCGGCAGGATCAGCGGGCTGCTGGCCTCGGCAGCCCCCAGACGCGGAGGAACCCCCTGCTGAGCAGGGGGTTCCTCACGTTCTGGTGGGCGAGGGGGGACTTGAACCCCCACGTCCTTTCGGACACTGGAACCTGAATCCAGCGCGTCTGCCAATTCCGCCACTCGCCCGAGCAGCGGGGAAACCGTAGCGCACCCCGCGGCCACGGCCCACACCGGTAACCTCCCAGCCCGTGGCGTTGAAGGGCTTCGAGCGACGGCTGGAACGGATGGTCGAGGGCACGTTCGCGCGCATCTTCCGGTCCTCGATCCGGCCCGTGGAGCTCGGCCGCCGCCTGGTCCGGGAGATGGATGACGGCCGCTCGGTAGACGTCCGGGGCCGCACCCTCGTCCCGAACCACTTCACGGTGGAGCTGTCCGAGACGGACTACGAGCAGTTCGCCGAGGTGGCCGAGGGCCTCCAGCGGGAGCTGGCCGAGGCCGCCCGGGAGCACGCCCGAGACGAGGGCTACGTGTTCATGGGGCCGGTGTCGGTCCACATCGAGCAGTCCGACCACCAGCACGCCGGCGCCTTCCAGATCGTGGGGCGGATGCGGGAGGGCAAGGGCGGCCAGGGCGCCGGCTCACTGCTGCTCCCCACCGGCGAGCGCCTGCAGCTCGGCGAGTCCGTGGTCACCATCGGCCGCAAGCCCGAGTCCACCATCCAGCTCGGCGACCCCAACGTGAGCCGGGCCCACGCGGAGATCCGCCCCCACGGCAACGGCTGGGTGCTCGTGGACCTCGGCTCCACCAACGGCAGCCGGGTCAACGGGGTGCGGGTGTCGTCCCACGAGCTCGTCGAGGGCGACGAGCTGGTGTTCGGCAACACGGTCATCCGCTTCGAAGCGTCCTAACCGCCGGCTGCGCCGGGCCCCGGGTGGGCGCGCCGGTCCGTGGTCGGGGTGGCCGGTAGGCTCGCCCGGACATGGACGAGCAGCTGCTCACGATCCTCAAGCTCTGCCTGCTGGCCCTGCTCTACCTGTTCTTCTTCCGGGTGCTGCGGGCCGTGTGGGCCGAGGTGCGCGGCCCGAGCCTGGCCGTCGCCGCCCCGCGCCAGGCCGCAGCGCAGCCGTCCGCCCGTGAGGTCCGCAAGGCTGAGCGCAAGGCGGCGCCGGTGCAGCTGGCCGTGGTGGAGCCCGCCAGCCTGCGGGGCCGGACCTACCCGTTGGGCGACGAGGTCACCGTCGGCCGCGCCGCCGGCTGCCAGGTCACGCTCGACGACACCTACGCCTCTCAGATCCACGCCCGGGTGTTCGCCCGGGACGGGCAGCTGTTCGTCGAGGACCTCGGCTCCACCAACGGCACGTACCTGAACCGCCAGAAGGTGCTCGGCCCCCAGGTCATGCGCCGCGGCGACAAGCTCCAGGTGGGCAACACGGTCCTGGAGCTGGTGTGACCGAGCTGCGCGCCGGTGGCGCCACCCACGTCGGCCAGGTCCGCTCGTCCAACCAGGACGCCTACGTCATCGACGATGGCGCCACCCTCTACGGCGTGGCCGACGGCATGGGTGGCCACAAGGGCGGCGAGGTCGCGTCGGCCATCGCCATCGACACCCTCAAGGAGCACGCCACCACCGCGTCGCTGGAGGACCTGCGAGAGGCGGCCCGCAAGGGCAACCGGGCCATCTTCGAGAAGGCCGGGGCCGAGTCCGGCCTGCACGGCATGGGCACCACGCTGTGTGCGGTGCGGGTGGTCGAAGGCCCTGAGGGCGACGAGATCGGCTGGATCAACGTCGGCGACTCCCGCATCTACCTCTTCCGAGACGACCGCCTGCTGCAGCTCAGCCGGGACCACAGCCTGGTCGAGGACCTGCTCCGGGACGGCCAGCTCACCGAGGACGAGGCCAAGGTCCACCCCAAGCGCAACATCATCACCCGGGCGCTCGGCATCGACGTGGACGTCGACGTCGACGCCTCCACCGTCATCCCGTTCAACGGCGACCGCTACCTGCTCTGCAGCGATGGCCTCTTCGGCGAGGTCTCCGACGACCAGATCACCTCGGTCCTGCGCCGCCTGTCGGACCCGACCGAGGCGGCCGACGAGCTCGTCCGCCTGGCCAACGAGGCCGGCGGCCGGGACAACATCACCGTGGTGGTCGTCGAGGTCGTCGACGATGGCGGGCGCTCCCTGCTCGCCGCAGAGGCGCTCGCTGCCCAGGAGTCCCGGCTCAAGGCCCGCCAGGAGGAGGACGAGGCCCTGATGGCCGCGGCTCGGGCGGCGGCGGGCGCCGACGAGGAGCCCGAGCCCTACGTCCCGGCCATGGCCGACCGCCGCAGCTCGCTGCCCGACGCCCCCGAGGACCTGCGCTCCGAGAAGGAGGACCTCTACGAGGACCTCGAAGGCCTCGACTCGAAGCGGTTCACCTGGCGGGTCGTCGTGTTCGCCATCGCCATCGTGGCCGTGATCGCCGTGATCCTCGGCGCCATCGTCTGGTCCGGCACCAGCAGCTACTACGTCGCGTTCAAGGGCGACCGCGTCGTCCTCTACCAGGGCAAGCCCGGTGGCGTGCTCTGGATCAAGCCCTCCTACGACCAGGACACCCCGCTCACCCGGGACCAGCTCTCCGAGTCGGACCGCAAGGCCATCGCCGACAACAAGGCGTTCGGCTCGAAGGCCGACGCCCTCACCTACATCCTCAAGCTCCAGACCAGCGCCACCGCCACCACGACGACCACCACGACCACGACGACGTCGACCACCACCACGGCGCCGACCACCACCACGACGGCGCCCGCCGCCACCACCACGGCGGCGCCCACCACCACCCGCCCATGAGCGTCACCGGGCAGGCCCGTCGCCGGGCGGAGCTGGGGCTGCTGCTGCTCGCCATCGCGGTCACCGGCGGTGCCTACACGCTGGCGTCGCTCGGCCAGACCTCGTCGGTGCCGGCCAACATCGGCCCGTTCCTCGGGATCATCGCCGCCCTGTTCATCGGGGCCCACCTGGCGATCCGCAAGCTCGCCCCCAACGCGGACGGCCTGATCTTCCCCCTGTGCGCCCTGCTCAACGGCATCGGCTACGTGTTCATCGCCCGGTTGGACCCGAAGCTCGCCGACAACCAGGCCACGTGGACCTTCGTCGGCATCGCCGCCTTCGTCGCCACGCTCCTGCTCGTGAAGCGGTCCCGGGACCTCGAGCGCTACCGCTACACGTTCCTGGTGGCCGGCCTGGTCCTGCTCGTCCTGCCGCTGGTCCCCGGGATCGGGGTGAGCATCCGCGGCGCCCGGATCTGGGTGGCGCTCGGGCCCATCAGCTTCCAGCCCGGCGAGTTCGCCAAGATCGCCTTCGCCCTGTTCTTCGCCAGCTACCTGGTGGAGAAGCGCGAGCTGCTCTCCATGGCGACCTGGCCGAAGTTCCGGCCCGTGCTGCCAGACCCGAAGCACCTCGGCCCGGTGGCGCTGGCGTGGGGCATGGCGATCCTGGTGATGACCGCCCAGAAGGACCTCGGCTCGTCGCTGCTGTTCTTCTTCCTGTTCATCTCGATGCTGTGGGTGGCCACCGGGCGCGCCGCCTACCCGGTCGGCGGCACCGTGATGTTCGGCATCGCCGCCTACGGCGCCTGGACCCAGTTCTCGCACGTGAAGGTGCGCGTCAGCCAGTGGCTCAACCCGTGGGCCGACGACAAGGGCCAGCTCGTCCAGACCTGGTACGCCCTGGCGTGGGGCGGCGTCGCAGGCACCGGCATCGGCCTCGGCCGACCCGACAAGGTGCCGGTGGTCGAGAGCGACTTCATCTTCGCCGCCATCGGCGAGGAGCTCGGCCTGCTCGGCGGCACCGCGATCCTCGTGGCGTACCTGCTGATCGTGGGGGCCGGGCTGCGGGTGGCCCAGAACGCCGAGCACCCCTTCGACAAGCTGCTCGCCGCCGGGCTCACCGCCCTGGTCGGCATGCAGGCGTTCGTCATCCTCGCCGGCGTGATCCGGGTCCTGCCCCTCACCGGCGTGGTCCTCCCGTTCGTGTCCTACGGCGGCTCCGCCCTGGTGGCCAACTACGTGCTGATCGCGCTCCTCCTGCGGATCTCCGACAGCACGAACGCGGCGGCCCCCAAGCGGGCGGCGGCCCTGGCGGCGGCGGCCTGATGGACCGCTCGATCCGCCGCCTCGGCGTCTTCCTGATGCTCCTGTTCTGCGCGCTGTTCGTGCAGCTCAACTACATCCAGGTGTTCCACGCCAACTCGCTGAACACCAAGGTGGGCAACGACCGACCGGTCGAGATCAACTTCGCCCGCCAGCGCGGCAACATCTCCACGGCCGACGGCGTCCTCATCGCCACGTCGGTGCCGAGCGACGACCGCTTCCAGTACCAGCGCACCTACCCGAAGGGCGACACGTACGCGGGGGTCACCGGGTTCTTCAACTACGCCCGCGGCGCCACCGGCCTCGAGCGGGCCTACAACGAGGAGCTGTCGGGCCGCACCGCCCGCCAGCAGGTCAAGTCCATCGGGGACCTGTTCTCCGAGAAGGACCGCGCCGGCAACCTGAAGCTGTTCCTGCGCAGCGACGTGCAGCAGGCCGCCAAGGACGCCCTCGGCAACCAGAAGGGCTCGGTCGTCGCGCTCGATCCGCGCACCGGCGCCGTGCTCGGGCTCTGGAGCAACCCGAGCTACGACCCGAACCTGATCGCCGACCACGACTTCGACAAGAGCGAGGCCGCCTACAAGCTGCTCGACGCGGCCGACGGCAACCCGCTGCTGCCCCACTCGTACCAGGAGATCTACCCGCCTGGCTCCACCTTCAAGGTGGTGACCGGCTCCACCGGCGTCCAGGACGGGTCGGTCACCCCGACCGAGCCCGTCTACCCGACCGTGCGGGCCATCACCCCGCCCGGCACCACCCGCCCCCTGCCCAACTTCGGGGGCGAGCTGTGCGGCGGCACCCTGTTCACCATCCTCGCCAAGTCCTGCAACACCTCCTTCGCCCAGATGGGCATGGACCTCGGCGGCGACAAGATGACCAAGGGGGCCCAGGCGTTCGGGTTCAACTCGAAGATCCCGTTCGACCTGCCGACCGCCGCCTCCCGCTTCCCCACGGACTTCACCCGGGACCAGCCGAAGCTGGCCCAGTCGTCGATCGGCCAGAACGACGTGGCCGCCACGCCGATGCAGATGGCCCTGGTGGCCGCCGGGGTCGCCAACGACGGCGAGGTCATGGAGCCCCGCCTGGTCGACGAGATCCGCGACGGCGAAGGCGACCTGATCCGCCGCACCGATCCCACCGTCTGGAAGCGGGCGCTCAGCGCCCAGTCCGCCGACGTGATGCGCCAGGCCATGCGCCAGGTCGTCACCTCCGGCACCGCCACCCGCCTGCAGATCCCCGGCCTCGACGTCGGCGCCAAGACCGGCACCGCCCAGTTCGGCCCGGCCGTCCCGCTCCACTCCCACGCCTGGGTGATCGCCGGGGCCGGCCCGCCCGGCCAGAAGCCCACCATCGCCGTGGCCGTCATCGTGCTCGGCCAGCAGGGCCTGAGCGAGCAGACCGGCGGCCGGGTGGCAGCGCCGATCGCCAAGCAGGTCATCGAGGCCGCCATGCAGCCGATGCCCGCCCCGCCCGCCGACACCACCTCGACCACCACGACCACGACCGCCGCGTCTGGCGGTGGGAACTGATGACCACCGCGCACCGGTGCCCCGGGGCGCCAGAGGCCACCTCGTAGGCTGGGATCCACCATGTCGAACCGCGAACAGGTCGTCCTGAACGGACGCTACGAACTGCACCGCCGGGTCGGGCGCGGCGGCATGGCCGAGGTCTACCTGGCGCGGGACCGCCTCCTCGAGCGGATGGTGGCCATCAAGATCCTGTTCCCCGAGTTCGCCACCGACCCGTCGTTCGTGGCCCGCTTCCGCCGGGAGGCCCAGGCCGCTGCCAACCTCAACCACCCCAACATCGTGGGCGTCTACGACTGGGGCAAGGAGCGCGGCACCTACTACATCGTCATGGAGTTCGTCGACGGCCGGTCCGTCTCGGACATCATCCGCAACGACGGCCCACTGGAGGCCAAGCGGGCCGCCGCCATCGCCGCGGACGTGGCCGCCGCGCTCGGCTTCGCCCACCGCAAGGGCGTCGTGCACCGCGACGTGAAGCCCGGCAACGTCCTGATCACCAAGTCCGGCGAGGTCAAGGTGGCGGACTTCGGCATCGCCCGGGCGATGACCGCCACGTCCGAGGAGAACCTCACCCAGACCGGCTCGGTCATGGGCACCGCCACCTACTTCTCGCCCGAGCAGGCCCAGGGCAAGCCGGTCGACGCCCGCAGCGACCTCTACTCGCTCGGCGTCGTGCTCTACGAGATGGTGTCGGGCAAGCCACCGTTCCACGCCGACAGCCCGGTCGCCATCGCCTACAAGCACGTGCAGGAGCCGATCCCGCCGCTCGCCGACAAGGTCGACGGCGTGCCGCGGGACTACGTGGCCATCACCGAGAAGGCCCTGGCGAAGGACCCCGACGACCGCTACCCCGACGCCGCCGAGATGCGAGCGGACCTGCTGCGCTTCTGCGACGGGCGACCGATCGCCGGCGCGCCCACCGGCCCCGCCCGTCCGCCGACCCCGGCGCCGGTGCCGGTGCCCACCCCGGTGCCCGTCGACGTCGGCCCGCCGCCGGTGCCCGTCGACGTGCCCCAGAAGCGCACCGGCTGGTTCTTCGTGATCATCCTGCTGCTGCTCGTGATCCTGGGCGGGCTGCTGTTCGCCTTCGGCAAGCAGCTCGGCATCTTCGAGCAGCAGAAGAAGAAGGTCGAGGTCCCCGACGTCGTCGGTCGGCCCTACGACGACGCCGCATCGATCCTGGAGGACCGCGGGTTCGAGGTGACCCGCTCGGACCAGGAGAGCGACAAGCCCAAGGACCAGGTCATCAGCCAGAGCCCGAAGGCCGCCGACGAGGTCGACGAGGGCTCCACCGTGGTCCTGACCGTGAGCACCGGCATCGGCGAGGCCCAGCTGCCGGACATGGCCAAGAAGACCGAGGCCGACGCGCGCGCCCAGCTCACCGCGGCCGGGTTCACCAACGTCACGAGCCGCACCGAGGAGACGACGGACCAGGACCCGGGCACCGTGATCCGCACGGAGCCGGGCCCGGGCACCTATCCCAAGGACGAGCCGATCGTGCTCATCATCGCTGCCTCGCCCGCCTCCACCACGACCACGCCGCCGGTCACCACCGCACCGCCCGTCACCACCACGGCACCACCGGTCACCACCACGACCGCGCCGCCCGTCACCACCACCACGGCACCACCGGTCACCACCACGACCGCGCCGCCCGTCACGACCACCACCGCCCCCTGACCGAGGCTGGCGGGAGGCGCTTGCCGGCAGGGCTCAGCTGCTGAAGGCGTCCACCTGGGCGAGGAAGTTGCCCACCAGGTCGTGGCCGCCCACCGTGAGGATGGACTCGGGGTGGAACTGCACGCCTTCGGTGGGGGCGTCGCGGTGGCGGAGGCCCATCACGATGCCATCGTCGGTCTCCGCGGTGATCTCCAGCACGTCCGGCACCGAGCCCCGGTCGACGATCAGCGAGTGGTAGCGGGTGGCCTCCAACGGTTGGGGCAGGCCGGTGAACAGCCCGATCCCCTTGTGGCGGATCAGCGAGGTCTTGCCGTGCATGATCTCCGGCGCCCGCACCACCGTGCCGCCGAACACCTGGCCCAAGCACTGGTGGCCGAGGCAGACCCCGAACACGGGCTTGCGCCCGGTGAAGTGGAGGATCGCCTCGTTCGACAGCCCGGCGTCGTCGGGCGATCCCGGGCCGGGGGAGATGAGCACGCCGTCCGGGTCCAGCTCGATGGCCTGCTCGAGGGTGAGGGCATCGTGGCGGTACACGAGGGGCTCGGCGCCAAGCTCGCCCAGGTACTGGACGAGGTTGTAGACGAACGAGTCGTAGTTGTCGATCACCAGCACCCGGCGGCCCATGGCCGACCACGGTACTGCGGGGGCCGCGCTGGCCCCGCCTCGGAATCCCCCGGCAGCGCCCCTGCCAGACGACGGGCCTGAGGCCGCTCTCGGCCCGGTGACCACGGTTCAGTAGGCTGCTCCGCCATGTCCGACGAGACGACCGAGCCCACCAACGACGACGCCGTCGAGGCCACGGACGAGGCGACCGAGGAGGCCGCTTCCGACGAGGCGCCCACGACCGACGAGGCCACCGAGGAGGCGGCCGAGGACGCCGCCGACGATGAGGCCGACGATGGTGGGGAAGGCGACGGCGAGGACGACGGCGAGGACGAAGAGCTCACCGACGAGGAGCGCGCCGAGCTCGAGGCGCGGGCCGAGCGCAAGGCCAAGGCCGATGCGGTGATCGCGGAGCGCCGCGCCCAGGCGGCGCGCGCCGCGGGCAAGGACCCCGAGGCCGAGGCGGGCACCAAGGGCAAGGCTGCCAAGCCGGCGAAGGACGCCAAGGGCAAGGCCACCAAGGCCGACGACAAGGCCGCCGAGGCGCCTCGCCGCACGGTCACCAGCCGTCGGGTCACCCCCAAGGGCGGCGCCGCCGCCAAGCCGGACCCGAAGGCCCCGGCCGCCGCCACCTCCAAGGCCCGTGACGCCAAGAAGACCGAGAGCATCCGCAAGACGTCGCCGACCCCGCCCACGGTCGAGCTCACCAAGGGCCCGAGCCCGTGGTGGGTGCCCACGCTCATGTGGGTCCTGCTCGTGGCCGGCGGCCTGGTCATCATGGCCAACTACGCCCTGCCTGGCGCGTCCAACATCCGCCTGGTCATCGGCCTCGCGCTCATCCTCGGCGGCATCATCACCGCCACCCAGTACCGGTAGCGCAGCCGAACCCCCGGTTGCGGGGAAGTTACAGGGATGTGACCCTCCCCAAACTTGTCCACAGGCTGGGGACATCGGTGGACAGGGTGTCAGCCCCAGGTCAGGTGGGGCGTCAGAGGTCGTCGACCGGGGTGACGAGCTCCATGTCCTCCATGCAGTGCCGGGGTGGTTCGGGCACCTCGTCGTTGGCCATGGTCATGCGGACCTCGGTGGCGCAGATCGGGCAGCGGTAGGTCAGGCGCACCTTGCGCAGCTCGCCAGGGTCGGGTGGCGCCGGGACCGGGCGGGCGAAGCTGCCGAGCAGCGCCATGCCGATCTTCAGCAGGATCGCCGCCGCGACGAGGGCGACGATGACCCGCCACACCCCGGACGACGTCAGCGCGAGCAGCACCCGGCCAGCCTACGGACGCGACGGTGCCCCGACCCAGGCGGGCCGGGGCACCGTCGAACGCTCAGCGGTGGCGACGGGTGATCAGTCGAGCCGCTCGATGATGGTGGCGTTGGCCATGCCCGCGCCCTCGCACATGGTCTGGAGGCCGTAGCGGCCACCGGTGCGCTCGAGCTCGTTGAGCAGGGTGGCCATGAGCTTGGCGCCGGAGCAGCCGAGCGGGTGGCCGAGGGCGATGGCGCCGCCGTTCACGTTCACCTTGCTCCAGTCCGGGTTGAACTCCTTGCCCCAGGCCAGCACGACGGAGGCGAACGCCTCGTTGATCTCGACCAGGTCGATGTCCGACAGCGAGAGGCCGGACTTCTCGAGGATCTTGTGGGTGGCCGGGATCGGGCCGGTCAGCATCTCGATCGGGTCCACGCCGGCGAGGGCGAACGAGTGGAAGCGGGCGCGGGGCTTGAGGCCGAGCTCCTTGGCCTTCTCCTCGCTCATGATGAGGATGGCCGAGGCGCCGTCGGTGATCTGCGACGAGTTGCCCGCGGTGACCACACCGTTCTCCGGGTCGAAGGCCGGCTTGAGCTTGGCCAGCGTCTCGAGCGACGAGTCGGGGCGGATGCCCTCGTCCGCGGTGACCAGCTCGCCGGTCTCGATGATCTGGCCGGTCTCGCGGTCCAGGCGCTTCTCGAGGACGGGGATGATCTCGTTGTCGAAGCGGCCCTCGGCGGTGGCGGCGGCGGCCCGCTGGTGCGACTGCACCGAGAACGTGTCGAGGTCCTCGCGGGTGAGGCCCCACTTCCGGGCGATGATCTCGGCCGAGGTGCCCTGCATCACGATGCCGCCGCGGGGCGCGTAGCGCTCCATGACCGACGGGCCCATCGGGAACGAGCCGGGGGTGACCGAGGCGCCCATGGGGGTCTTCGACATGACCTCGACGCCTGCGGCCACGACGATGTCGTAGGCGCCGGCGATCACGCCCTGGGCGGCGAAGTGGGCGGACTGCTGCGACGAGCCGCACTGGCGATCGATGGTGGTGGCGGGCACCTCCTCGGGCCAGCCGGCGGCGAGCACGGCCGAGCGGCCCACGTTGACGGACTGGTCGCCCACCTGCATGACGCAGCCCATGATCACGTCCTCGACGAGGGCGGGATCGAGGTTGTTGCGCTCGGCGAGCGCCTTGAGCGTCTCCGCGGCGAGGTCGGCGGCGTGCCAACCCGAGAGCTTCCCGTAGCGCTTGCCGCCCGCGGTGCGGACAGCGTCGACGATGACAGCGGTAGCCATTGGTGGCCCCTTCCCCTTGCGGCCCGCGCTCCGCACGGGTCCGAGTGGCGTTCTAGACCGGTCGGTCAAGTGCCAGTCAAGCGGGGCCGGTCGTTGCGGCGCAACCTCGGCGCCGGTCCCGGGGCCGTCATCGGTCACACCGTTCTGCTAGTCCTATGCCCTCGGTCACGCCCGTCGCTGGCGATCCCACGCGCCGACCCGGAAGGTCAACCCCGATGAACGACACGTCTTCCCCGCTCGCCGTCGACACGGTCGCCGGCGCCTTCGTGGCCACGGTCGCGGCCCGACCCGACGACGTCGCGATCCGCGGCAAGGTGGGCGACGAATGGCAGGAGTGGACGTTCGCCCAGTACGCCGACCTCGTCGCCCGGGCCGCCACCGGGCTGCGCGACCGAGGCGTCGGCCGGGGCGACCGCATCGTCTTGATGATGCGGAACTGCCCGGAGTTCCACGTCCTCGACGTGGCTGCCCTGATGGTCGGTGCGACGCCGATCTCCATCTACAACTCGTCCGCGCCCGACCAGGTCCAGTACCTGGTCGAGCACAGCGGGGCCGTGCTCGGGATCGTGGAGGACGACGGCTTCCTCGCCCGCTTCGCCCCGGTCCGCGACCAGCTGCCCACGCTGCGGGCGCTCGGCGTGGTGCGACCCGGCGACCTCGCCGCCGACTTCACCTACGACGACCTGGTCACCTCCGAGCCGCTCGACCTGGCCGTCGCAGCCGCCGAGGGCGACCCGAGCGACCTGGTCACCGTCATCTACACGTCGGGCACCACCGGGCCGCCGAAGGGCGTGATGATCTCCAACAGCAACGTGCTGTTCATCGCGGAGGCCACCCGCAAGCTCATGCCGTTCGAGTCTGCGGAGGGCAAGCGGGTGATCTCCTACCTGCCGATGGCCCACATCGCGGAGCGGACGGTCAGCCACTACT
Source organism: Acidimicrobiales bacterium (assembly GCA_046331115.1). GTDB lineage: Bacteria > Actinomycetota > Acidimicrobiia > Acidimicrobiales > Iamiaceae > Aquihabitans. The sequence goes on along the minus strand of JAXLRJ010000014.1, from coordinate 61,693 downwards.
CGCAGATCGTCCTCGGCTACCAGGTCAGCTGCTGCCCCGAGCCGGGCAAGATCGCCGCCTACTGCACCGAGGTCCGCCCCGAGGTGCTCTTCGGGGTGCCGCGCGTCTGGGAGAAGATCTACGGCGGGGTGCAGGCGTTCCTGTCGTCGGACCCGGAGAAGGCGGCCAAGTTCGACGAGGCGATCGAGGCGGCCAAGCCCATCTCGCTGCGGCGCTCGTGGGGCACCGCCACGGAGGAGGACGAGGCCACCTGGGAGTTCCTCGACGGCTTCGTGTTCGCGCCCGTCCGCGAGCTGCTCGGCCTGGACCGGCTGGAGGTCGGGGTCACCGGCGCCGCCCCGATCCCCGCCGAGCTCCTCGCCTGGTTCCGGGCGATCGGCGTGCCGCTGTCGGAGGTGTACGGCATGTCCGAGAACACCGGCCTGATGACGTGGACGCCCGAGCGGATCAAGCCCGGCACGGTGGGCCCGGCCGCCCCCGGCACCGAGGTCACCCTCGCGGAGGACGGCGAGGTGATCTGCCGCGGCCCCCACGTGTTCCAGGGCTACCTGAACGACCCGGAGAAGACCGACGAGGCCCTGTCCGCCGATGGCTGGCTCCACACCGGCGACATCGGCGAGATCGACGAGGACGGCTACCTCCGCATCGTCGACCGCAAGAAGGAGCTGATCATCACCGCCGGCGGCAAGAACATCAGCCCCGCCAACCTCGAGGCCGCCCTGAAGATGATCCCGCTGGTCGGCCAGGCCGCCGCCATCGGCGACAAGCGCCCGTTCGTGTCCGCCCTCGTGGTGCTGGACCCCGACACCGCGCCCGCGTGGGCTGCCCAGCACGGCCTCGGCGACCTGTCGCTCGACGAGCTGGCCGAGCACCCGGCGGTGATCGCCGAGGTGGAGCGCCACCTCGACGAGGTGATGGCGCCGTTCAACAACGCCGAGCGGGTCAAGAAGGTCAAGGTGCTCGGCGAGGAGTGGCTGCCGGACTCCGAGCTGCTCACCCCGACCTCCAAGCTGAAGCGGCGCGGCGTCAACCAGCGCTACGCCGCCGAGATCGAGGCGCTGTACTCGTAGTGGCGGGACCGGGCGGGACGCGGTGGACGCCTCGGAGCTGAGGCGCCGGTCGTTCGCCGCCGCCCCCGTGGCCGCCGTGCTGGTGGCCCAGCTCCTGCTGTGCCCGGTGCCGCTCGGGGTGTGGCTCCAGGGGCTCGTGTCGGGCCTGCTCGGCGCGCTCGTGGTGCTCGGGATGATGCTCGTCTACCGGGCGAACCGGGTCATCAACTTCGCCCAGGCATCGATCGGCACGTACCCCTCCGCGCTAGCCATCGGGCTGCTGATCTTCGGGGCGCCCGCCGTCGGCGTCACCCTCGGCATGGGGGTCGTGGCCGGGATCACCATGGGGATCAGCGGCGCCGCCCTCCTCGGCTGGGGCTGGCGGCGCGCCGGGGTGGTGGCCACCCTCTGCGCCGTGGGCTCGGTGTTGGGCCTCTACGCCAGCGCCGCCCTCGGCTACTGGGGCTCGCTGGGCACCGGCCTGGTCACCGCCGCGGGCATCGGCCTCGCCGTGGACGCGCTGGTGGTGGCCCGCTTCCGCCGCTCGCCCCGCCTGGTGCTCACGGTGGCCACCATCGGGCTGGCCCAGTTCTTCGCCGTCGGCGCCCTGCTCGTGCCCCGGCTGTGGGGCAAGGTCCAGCTGGCCGGCCGCGACGTGCCCAGCATCGGGGTCCCGTGGCAGTGGCACGTGGGCGTCGGCACCACGGTCCTCGGCGCCGACGAGCTGGTGGCGGCGGTGGTGTCGGTGGCCTGCCTCGTCGCGGTCAGCGTCGCGCTGCGCCGATCGGACGTCGGCATCGCGGTGCGAGCCTCGGCCGAGCGGTCCGACCGGGCGCTGATGCTCGGCATCCCGGTGCCCCGGCTCGAGGCTGGCGTCTGGGTCGTGGCGTCGGTGCTCGCCTTCCTCGGGACCTACCTCCAGGCCGCGATCCTGGGGCTCGAGCTCACCGCCGGCGTCGGGCTGCGGGTCATGGTGGCGGCGCTGGCCGCCCTGGCGCTGGCCGGCTTCGAGTCCATGCCGGTGGCGGTGGGCTCGGCGGTGGCGATCGGCGTCCTCGCCCAGGCCACCGGGCCGCAAGGCGGCGGCTCCATCACCCGCACCGACACGGTGCTCGCCGTCGTGGTGCTGCTCGGGCTGCTGGTGCGCCACGCGCCGCGCCGACGGGCCGACCGAGGGGAGGTGTCGAGCTGGCGGGCCACGGTGGAGCCACGCGCCGTGCCCCGCGCGCTGGCGCGCCTGCGCCCGGTGCTCGTGGCCCGCTGGGGCGGCGGTGCCCTCGTCCTGGCCGCGGCCGTGGCGCTGCCGACGGTCCTCTCCAACAGCCAGACCTATCGGGCCGCCACCGTGGCGGCGCTCGCCGTGCTCGCCCTGTCAGTGGTGGTCCTCACCGGGTGGGCCGGTGAGGTGACGCTGGGGCAGATGGCCTTCGCCGCGGCCGGCGCGTCGGTGGCGGCCTACGGGACCGCGACCTGGCGCTGGGACCTGACCCTCGCCCTCGTGGTCGCTGGCACGGTCGGCGCCGTGCTCGCCGTGGTCGTCGGGCTCCCCTCGCTGCGGTGGCAGGGGATCTACCTCGCCGTCACCACGCTCGCGTTCGCCCAGGCCGCGGCCAGCTACCTGTTCAACCCGACGACCTCGACCTGGATCCCGACCGACGCCGTCCTGCGGCGACCGCTCCTCGGCGTGTGGGACCTCTCCGGCGACACCGCCATGTACGAGGTCGTGCTCGTCGTCCTGGTCCTCGCGCTCCTGGCCGTCGCCGGCATCCGTCGGAGCCGGGTGGGCCGCACGCTGCGAGCGGTGCGGGACAACGCGCCCGGCGCCCAGGCGTTCGGCGTGCGCCTCGCCCTGGCGCGCCTCGGCGGCTTCGCGCTCTCGGGGTTCCTCGCTGGCATCGCCGGAGCGCTGCTCGTGTACGTCAGCGAGGGCTACGACGTCGCCACCTACGGCGCCGAGCAGGGCGTCAACGTGTTCATCACCGCGGTGGTCGGTGGGGTCGGCAGCGCGGTGGGCGCGCTGCTCGGCGCGGGGCTGCTCGATGGCAGCCGCACCTTCCTGTCGGGCAACTGGGCGCTGCTGCCCTCCGCGGTCGGCGTGCTCGTCGTCCTCCTGGTGCTGCCCGGCGGCCTGGCGGAGCTCGCCTACCGGGTGCGCGACGCCTTCTTGCGGTCCGTCGCGGCGCGCCGTGGCATCGAGGTCCCCACCCTCACCGCGGACCGGGCCGAGGCCACTACCGTGCCCGGCGCGCCCGCCGACGCAGGCCACGCCATCGACGGGGGCGCGGAGGCGGTGGCGCCCTCGCCGGTGGCCGAGGCCCCCGTGGAGCGGGGGTGGCTGTCGATCCGGGACCTCGACGTGGCCTACGACAAGGTCCAGGTGCTCTTCGGCGTGGACCTCGACGTCCCGCGCGGCCAGATCACCGCGCTGCTGGGGACGAACGGTGCGGGCAAGTCGACCGTGCTGCGAGCGCTGGGCGGCGTCGCGCCGGTGGTCGGCGGCTCGATCCGCCTGGGCGAGCTCGACCTGGCCGCCCTCGAGCCGCACGAGGTGGCCGCGCACGGCATCGCCCAGATGCCCGGTGGCCAGGGCGTGTTCCCGTCGCTGACCGTCGACGAGAACCTGCGCGCCGCGGCCTGGCTCCTGCGCCACGACCACGCCGAGGTGGCAACCAGGGTCGCTGAGGTGAAGGTCCGGTTCCCCGTGCTCGACGTCCGCCACCACGACGTGGCCGGCGACCACTCGGGTGGCCAGCAGCAGCAGCTGGCGCTGGCCATGGCCCTGCTGGGGCGCCCACAGCTCCTGCTGGTCGACGAGCTGTCCCTCGGGCTGGCGCCGGTCCTGGTGGACCAGCTGCTCCACGAGCTGCGCGCCCTGCGGGACCAGGGGACCACGATCGTGGTGGTCGAGCAGTCGGTCGAGGTGGCGCTGACCGTCGCCGACCGCGCCACGTTCATGGAGAAGGGCGAGGTCCGGTTCTCGGGCCCCGCGGCCGAGCTGCTGGACCAGCCGGACCTGATCCGGGCGGTCTACCTCCACGGCGCCCGCGAGGCCCTGGCCCCGACGGCCGCTCCCGCGACCCCCGCCAGGCCCGCTGCCCCCGTGCCCGCCGCCGACGAGGTGCCAGGAGGCTCGGCCGCCCGCGCCGATGGGCCGAGCGCCGGGTCGGCCGCGCTGGCGGTGGACGGCCTCTCCGTGACCTTCGGCGGCATCGCGGCCGTCGACCAGGTGACCTTCTCGGTCGCGCCCGGCGAGATCGTCGGGCTGATCGGTCCCAACGGCGCCGGCAAGACCACGGTGTTCGACCTGATCTGCGGGTTCACCTCCGCGGATGCCGGCCGGGTGCGCCTCCACGGCGTCGACCTGACGAGCGCCGCCCCATCCACCCGGGCGCGCGCCGGGCTGGGTCGGTCGTTCCAGGACGCTCGGCTCTTCGGTGGCCTCACCGTGGCCGAGACCATCTCGGTGGCGCTCGAGCGCTGGATCCAGGTGGGCGACCCGGTCAGCGCCGCCTGCCGGCTCCCGGCGATGCAGCTCACCGAGGCCGCAGTGGCCGAGCGGGTGGACGAGCTGGTCGACGTGTTCGGGCTCGGGGCCTTCCGGGAGAAGCGCCTCGCCGAGCTGTCCACGGGCTCGCGGCGGATGGTGGACCTGGCCTGCGTGGTCGCCCACCAGCCCGCGGTGATCCTCCTCGACGAGCCGACGAGCGGCATCGCCCAGCGCGAGGCGGAGGCGCTGGGACCGGTGCTGCTCGGCTTGCGGGAGCGGCTCGGCGCCTCGCTGCTCGTCATCGAGCACGACATCGCGCTGGTCTCCGCGGTGGCCGACCGCCTTGTGGCGCTCGACCAGGGCAGGCTGGTGGCCGAGGGGCCTGCCGCCGAGGTCCTCGACCACCCCCAGGTGGTCGCCGCCTACCTGGGCGTCGGCGACGCCGCCCGCAACCGCTCCCGCCACGACGGAGGCACCCCATGACCGTGGAACCCACCCGCCCGTGGCCGGCGCTGTCCCCGCTGCGCCGCTTCGGCCCGGCCGTGCTCGTGGTCGCGCTGGTGGTGGGCGCGGCGGTGGTGGCCACCGCGAAGGGCTCGGGCACGTCGACGGTTGCGGACCGTGGGCCGACCCCCTCCGCGGCGCGTCGCTACGCCAAGGCACCGGAGCTGCCGGTCACCTATGCCCAGGCGAAGGCCAAGGGCACGGTGGACCGCTACGACTGGGGCCCCCATTGCGACCCGAGCACCGGTCGCATCGCGATCCCGTCGGTGTACGCGGCGCCGTGCGTGCCGCGCTGGAAGGGCGCCAAGCCGTGGGTGAGCCAGGGCGGCACGACGTTCACGTCCAACGGCGGCGAGACGGCCCCCGGCGTCACCGACGACACGATCACCGTGGCGCTCTACCAGTCCTCGCCCCAGGACATCAGCGCCACCCTGCAGGCGTTCGGCGTGCTCGACGAGCCCGCCATCGCCAAGCAGGGGATGGAAGAGCTGATCGCCGCGGCCAACGGCCAGTACGAGCTCTACGGGCGCAAGGTGGTGCTCAAGCCGTTCCAGGCGTCGGGCGACGGCAAGAGCCCGGCCACGGCGCGCGCCGACGCCCGCAAGGTGGCGCTCGACATGCACGCGTTCGCCAGCATCGGGGGCCCGACCCAGACGGGCGCCTACCAAGACGAGCTGGCCCGCCACCACGTCCTGTGCTTCGCCTGCGGCTACGCCACCCCGGACGCCGCCTTCCAGAAGGACGCCCCCTACGCGTGGGGCATGTTCGCCTCCCCGGACCAGCTCCTCTTCGGCGTGTTCGACTTCGGCACCAAGAACCTGTTCGGCAAGCCCGCCCGCTTCGCCGGCGACCCGAAGATGCGCACCACCAAGCGGGTCTTCGGGATCGTCCACTACGAGCAGGATCCGCCGGTGTTCGGCGACCTCGAGCGCCAGGCCGTGCGCAAGTACGAGGCCCAGGGCTACAAGGCCAAGGACATCCTCACCTACCTGCTGGACCTCAACTCCCTGCCCAAGCAGGCCCAGGCCATCGTGGGCCGCCTCAAGGCCGACGGGGTGACCTCGGTCGTGTTCCTCGGCGACCCGCTGATGCCGAAGTACCTGACCGAGCAGGCCACCAAGCAGGACTACCACCCGGAGTGGATCATCACCGGCACGGTGTTCACCGACACCACCGCCGCGGCCCGGCTCTACGACCCCGACCAGTGGCAGCACGCGTTCGGCGCCTCGAGCCTGCCGGCGCGCACCGTGCCGGCCAAGACCGAGCAGTGGCGCCTCTACCGCTGGTGGTACGGCAAGGACCCCAAGGCGGAGAAGACCCTGCCGCTGCTCGGCCCGGTCGTGCAGCAGTTCTTCAACGGCCTGCAGGGCGCCGGGCCCCACCTCACCGCCCAGACCTTCGCCGGCGCGATGTTCCGGTACCCGCCGTCAGGCGGCGGGCCCACCACGCCACGGGTGAGCTACGGGTTCCACGGCCTGTTCGACAAGCCCGACTGGGTGGGCATCGACGACTTCACCAACGTGTGGTGGGACGCCAAGGCATCCGGGCCCGACGAGCAGAACACCGATGGCCAGGGGATGTGGTCGTACGCCGCGGGCGGCCGCCGGCTGGTCCTCGGCCAGGTGCCGACGGTCGGCGACGACCTCCTCTTCGACCCGTCCGGTGCGGTGCAGATCTTCGACCAGGTCCCCGCCAAGGACCGCACGCCGAGCTACCCCGCCTGGCCCGAATCGCCGGCGGCGGGCAACTAGCGGGACCCAGGCTCGTCGCCTCGCAGCGCCGCCCGCGCTCGGGCCTCGACCTCGAGGGCGGCGAGCGTGCGGCGCATCGCCGTGCGCAGCTCCTCCACCCGAGCGTCGGCGATCCGCTGGGCCGCGTCGGGTCGCCGCTCCATGGCTGCCCGCAGGCCGGACGGCCCCGGGCCGTGCTGGAAGCCGTGGCGCACCTCGGCGCCGTCGGGGGCTGCCTGGATCCGGTACCACCAGGTGCTCGACAGCTCGCCGGCGTAGAGGACGTTCCACTCGAAGCTCGACGGTCGCTCGGCCGCGGTCACGTGGCACTCGACCGTCCACGCCCAGTCGCCGCGCTGGTTGACGCCCCGGAACACGGCCCCCACCTGTGGACCGGTGTGCGGCGGCACCCAGGCCGTCTCGCGCGCCTCGATGCTGCGCTCGGGGGTCTTGGTGAGGTCGGTGGCGGCATCCCAGACCGCGTCCGGCGGGGCCGCGAGGACGGCCACCTCTTCGGCGGCGACGTTGGCGAGGTCGAACATGGCTCCACTCTGCCCGCCCACGCCACCTCGTGGGCGGGTACCGTCCGGCCATGCGCGCCGTGGTGCTGAGCGAGGACCGTCCCCACCTCCAGCTCGCCGACGTCCCCGACCCCGAGCCGGGCGAGGGCGAGGTGCTCGTGCGGGTCACCGGTTGCGGGATCTGCGGGAGCGACCTCCACGTGGCGTCGGAGCTCGCGGCGCCCGGCACGATCCTCGGCCACGAGATCGCCGGGACGGTCGAGGCGATCGGCACCGGGATCGACGGTCCCGCGTGGAAGGTGGGCGAGACCGTGGCGGTGCGGCCGTTCTTCGGCTGCGGCACCTGCGCGTCGTGCCGGCGGGGGCGGGCCGACCACTGCGACGGGTTCGCCCTGATGGGCATGGCCCGCCCTGGGGGCTTCGCCGAGCGGGTGGTGGCCCAGGCCCGAGAGCTCTACCGCCTGCCCGCGGCGATCACCGGGGTGGAGCAAGCGCTGGTCGAGCCGCTCGCCATCGCCCGACGGGCCGTGACGCGCGCCGGGGTCGGTCCTGGCGACTCGGTCGCCATCCTCGGCGGCGGGCCCATCGGCCAGGCGATCCTCGTCTGGCTGCGCCACCTCGGCGTCGAGCAGGTCACCGTGACCGATCCGACGCCCAGCCGTCGTGAGCTCGCCGTTCAGATGGGTGCGTCGGCGGCCATCGACCCGGTGGGCGACGAGCTCGGGATGCTGCAGCTGGTGCTGGCGAGCGCGTCGGTCGTGTTCGAGTGCGTCGGGCGGACCGGCATGATCGACCAGGCGATGGACGTGGCGTCGGTCGACGGTCGGGTCGTGGTGGTCGGTGTGTGCGTGGCCCACGACACGTTCTTCCCGTACACGGGGCTGCGCAAGGAGCTCGACGTGCGGTACTCGATCTACTACGAGCGCCAGGACTGGCTCGACACCATCGCCGCGCTGGATCGCCGGGCGCTGGACCTCGCCGGCTACGTCGGGGGGACCGTGTCCCTGGAGGACCTGCCGGCGCGCTTCGACGACCTGCTCGCAGGCGCCGATGGCGGGAAGGTCGTGCTCCAGCCGTAGGCCACTCGGAGCGCTGTGGGGCTCAGCCGAGCTCGGGGCCGAGGATCGAGATGAAGCTCACCATCTCGCCCGGGTAGCCGCCGAGGTTGTGGGTGAGCGCCAGGTTGCGGTCGCCCGAGATCGACGAGATGGTCCGCTCCTCGGGGGCTTCGCCGCGCAGCTGCAGCCACGCCTCGAACATCATCCGCAGGCCGCTGGCACCGACGGGGTGGCCGAACGACTTCAGGCCACCGTCGGGGTTGACGGGCAGCTCGCCGCCCAGGTCGTAGCGGCCCGCCTCGATGTCCTCCCACGCGTGGCCCCGCTCGGAGAACTGGAGGTCCTCCATGAGCACCAGCTCGGTGGGCGTGAAGCAGTCGTGCACCTCAGCCATGGCGATCCGGGCGTTGGGGTCGTCGATGCCGGCTTGGGCGTAGGCGTCCTTGGCGCACGCGGCGATCTCCGGGAACCACGTGTAGTCGTAGGCGGGGTCCACCAGGCCCGACCCGTTGCCGGCGACGAACGACAGGGCCTTCACGTAGATCGGCTTGTCCGTGTACTTGTGGGCGTCCTCGGCGCGCACCACGATCGCCGCGGCAGCGCCGTCGGCCACGCCGGCGCAGTCGAACACGCTCAGGTCGCCCGCGACGTTGGGCATCGCGCAGATCTGCTCGACGCTCATCTCCCGGCGGAACTGAGCACGGGGGTTGCGGGCGCCGTTGTAGTGGTTCTTGGAGGCGATGCGGGCGAGGGTGCGCTTGAGCTGCTCCATCGGCACCCCGTACTTCTGGGCGTACGCGGGGGCCACCATCGAGAACGAGCCGGCGGCGGTGAGCGTGCGCGTGGTGCCGTCGTTGGGGATCGGGAAGGCGTTGAGGCCCTGGTAGCCCGAGTCCTTCACCTTCTCGACACCGACCGCCATGGCCACGTCGTAGGCGCCTGACGCCACGGCGTAGGACGCCTGGCGCAGCGCCTCGGAGCCGGTGGCGCAGAAGTTCTCGACCCGGGTGACGGGCTTGCCCTCGAGCTGGAGCGACCGGGCGAGCGGGATGCCCGACATGCCGGACTGGGCGGTGCCGAACCAGTAGGCGTCGACGTCGTCCTTGGTGACGCCCGCAGCGGCGAAGGCGTCGTTCGACGCCTCCAGGGCCATGTCCTCGAGCCCCTTGTCCCAGTGCTCCTTGAAGGCGGTGCAGCCCATCCCGACGATGGCGACGCGGTCCTTGATCCCGTGGCTGGCCATGTCAGGCCTCCTTCGCTGCGGCGTCGGCGGTGGCGGCGCCCGGCACCGGGCGGCCCTTCCAGAAGTAGTTGTGGATGCCGTCGCTGGTGAACAGCCGGCGGAAGGTCATCTCGACCCGGTCGCCGATGCGCACCGCTGCGGGGTCCACATCGGTGAGCTCGATCGGTGCTCGGCCACCGCCGTCGAAGTCCACGACGGCGAACACGACGGGCGGGCTCGGCGAGTAGACGAGCTTGTCGATGGTGTAGGTGGCCACCGTGCCCTGCACGTCGGCCATCGGCACCGGCTCCATGTCGTCGACGGCGCCGCCTTCCATCGAGACCCTCGACGGCGGCAGGTGGATGGCACCGGTGGTGCGGTCCTTGGAGCCGACGAACCCGAACTTCCAGTCCTCGCTGCGGCCGGCGGCGCTGGCCGATGGGCGGGCCGGCTCGGGGCGGCGGGGCGGCTCGGGGGTGAGGTGGCCCCGCCAGGCGAGGAACTTGCCGTAGGGGAGCGGGGCGCCGCCGGCGGCCTGGTCGGCGACGGTGGCGGCCGGCTCGAAGTTGCTGATGGCGTCGGTGGTGCGAAGGACGAGGGCGTCGGCGCCGTCGGCGAGCACGAGCAGCACGATCACCTGGCCGGGCGCGGCGCCGTCGAGGGCGGAGGCCAGCAGGAGCGCCGGCTGGGCGGCGCCAGGGTTGCCGACGGTGGCGGCGAGGTCGTCGACCACCTTGGCCGCGTCGACCCCGGTCTTCTTGGCGGCGGCCTTGCAGGCCCGGCCGTGGGTGCCGGCCACGATGAGGGCGTCGACGCGGTCGGCGTCGATCCCCGCGTCGGCCAGCGCGGCGCGGAAGGCCGCGGTGGCGAGCGGCACGTAGCGGGTCTCGCCGAACTTCTCCTCCCACTGCTTGGAGCGGTCGTCGCCCGGGGTGCGCCAGCGGTCGAGGAACTCGTCGGTGGCGGTCCCGGCGCCGATCAGCTCGGCGATGACAGGTCCGTCGGCGTCGTCGCCCACGAGCAGCGCAGCGGCCGCGTCGCCACCCGCGGCCTCGTCGGCCGAGCCCGGGAGACCGGTGCGGACGTCCGAGGTGACCACCAGGGCGGCGGGCCCCCCGGCGAGCGAGGCGCGCAGGGCGGCGACGCCGGAGCGCACGGCCCCGCCGAAGTCCGCGGCGATCACGTCGGCGGGCAGGCGGAGGGCGGCGTGGATGGCGGTGGCGTTGGTCTTGTCCACGTACGCGGGTGCCACCGTGGAGAACCACAGGGCGGCAGGCCGGGCCTGGGTCGAGTGCAGGGCCCGCCGGGCGGCCTCCACGCCGAGGGTGGTGGTGTCCTCGTCGTAGGACGCCACCGTGCGGGTGCCCTTGCCGCCGCCGGTGCCGGCCACCGCGGCGATGGTCGACCGGTCGAGGCGGCGGTGGGGGAGGTAGGTCCCGTAGCTGATCACTCCACGCATAGGGGCCCAACGCTACGCCCTGATCTGACGGATCGTCAGATCCGCGGGCGTGCGCCTAGCCTCCACCGCATGCAGCTGGGAGACATCGCCAACGGGGACGCCGCCGGCTTCGGCAAGCCGCTCGACGGCATCCGCATCCTGGCGGCAGAGCAGATGCAGGCCCTGCCGTTCGCCACCCAGCTCCTGGCCCGGCTCGGCGCCGAGGTGGTGAAGGTCGAGCACCCCACCATGGGCGACTCCGGCCGGGGGTCGAGCCCGTTCCTGGTGGACCCGCAGGGCCGCAAGGTCGGGGCCACCTACCTGCGGAACAACTTCAACAAGCGCAGCGTGGGCATCGACCTGAAGGCGCCCGAGGGCCGGGAGCTGTTCCTGTCGCTCGTCCCCCACTTCGACGTGGTGGCCGAGAACTTCAAGGCCGGCACGCTCGAGCGCCTCGGCTTGGGCTACGAGGCCATCGCCGCCGCCAACCCGCGTGCCATCCACGTGAGCCTGTCGGGCTTCAGCAACGACAGCCCCTACAAGGACTACCCGGCCTACGCCGCCATTGTGGAGGCCATGTCGGGGATCTACGCCTACAAGGACCCCGACGGGCCGCCCCGCACGATCCCGGTCGGCGCGCTCGGCGACATCTCGAGCGCCCTGTTCGCCACCATCGGCATCCTCGCCGCCCTGCGCCACCGGGAGCGCACCGGCGAGGGCCAGCACGTCGACATCGCCATGCTCGACGCCATGGTGGCGATGACGGACCTGGTCATGAACCTGTGGTCGCTCGGCGCCCGCCCGGACGCGGGCACCCCCCTCGGGGTGATCTGCGAGGGCTTCCGCTGCTCGGACGGCTACGTGGTGATGCAGGTCGTGCGCGAGCACCAGTTCACGAAGCTGGCCGACCTGATCGGCAAGCCCGAGTGGCACGACGACCCCCGGTTCGCAGACCGCTACGGCTGGGAGCCCAACCTCGACGAGGTCATCCGCCCGGCGGTGGAGGCGTGGTCCTCGCAGCGCACCCGGGCCGAGGCCGCCGCCGAGCTGGCCGCCGCTGGCATCGCCGCCGGGCCGAGCCAGACCTCGTCCGAGGTCATCGAGGACCCGCACGTGGCGCTGCACCACATGGTGGTGGAGATGCCCCGCCCCGACGGCGTCGACGAGCCGGTGCTGGTGCCCGGCAACCCGATCAAGATGTCGAAGGTCGCCGAGGGCCCCGAGACCCGGGTGCCTTGGCTGGGCGAGCACACCGACGAGGTCCTGGCCGCCGAGCTCGGCCTGTCGCCGGAGCGCCTGGCCGAGCTGCGCGCCGCCGGCGTGATCGGCTGACCCGGCTGGCCGGGCCGCCAGCGGCTCGCGCCGGTCGGCGTCGTCCGGTGCCCGGCCTGGCAGGATGGCCCGGTGGTCGACCGGGAGCGAGGCGAGGGCGAGGATCGTGCCGACGACTTGGGCCCCGCCGGCTACGGCGGCTTCGACGTCGGCGGCCTGACCCCGGACCAGCGCATGGTGCTGTCCCGGGTGCTGGACGAGGCCGGCATCCACCACGACTTCCTCGGCCCCGAGCTGCAGGCGCCCGGCGCCCACAGCGAGCTGGTCGAGCTGCTGGTCGAGCGGGCGGCCCGCGCCACCGGCGACGACGAGCACGACCGGGCACTCTTCGCCGACATCGTCGTGGCCGACGACGGCAGCGGGCTCGCCGACGGCGACCCCTACGGCCTGCCGATCGCGTCCCGTGGCGGCCGGTTCCTGGCCTACCTGCTCGAGGGCGTCCTCTTCGGCATCGCCATCATCGGCCTGCAGACCGTCAACCAGGGCCTGGGCCGCTTCGTGGGCCTGGGGGTGTCGGTCGTCAGCGGCCTGGTCCTCGTGGCCGTCATGGGCGGCACGGTCGGGATGCTGCTCTACGGCCTGCGGGTGGTCGCCGTGGGCCGGGCCTGGGAGGTCCCGGTCCTGCCCATCGCCCCCGGCTGGTCCGTGGCCACGGTCCGCTACCTCGTCGCGGTGTGGCCCGGGCTGCTCGGCCAGCTGCTGTGGTTCACGGGCCTCGGCGAACCGGGGTGGGTGGCCCGCATCAGCAGCGGCTGGTCGATCATCTGCTTCGCGCCGATCCTGTGGGACCCGATGCGGCGCGGCCTGCACGACCGGGTGGCCCGCACCCTCGTGGTCGACATCCGTGGCATCGAACGGGCGGCTCGCGGCGCCTCGACCGACCGCGGCTGACCAACCCGTCCGCCTCGCCCGGCGCCCGTGGGCGGGGCGTTTGTCGGGCTTTCCGGCGGCCCGTAGGATCTGACGACCCGTCAGATCTCGTCGGGACGCCACCGACGTGTCGCCAGGAGCACCCATGGACTTCGAGTTCTCGCCGGAGCAGCAGGACTTCATCAAGGAGGTCGAGGCGTTCCTCGACGCCCATGACGACCCGGACATCTTCGATGTCACGCGGGAGAACATGGCGCAGATCGTCGACACCCCCAAGCGCCGCGCCTTCATGGCCGAGCTCGGGGCCAAGGGCTGGCTCGGCATCACCTGGCCGAAGGAGTACGGCGGCTCGGAGGGCGAGGGCGTCTACGAGTACCTGCTGAACGAGCGCCTCGCCGGGCGCGGCGGCCCGCAGATCGGCAAGGGCGTCGGCATCATCGGCAAGACGCTGATCGCCCACGGGTCGGACTTCCTGAAGGACTACTTCCTCCCGAAGATCCTGAAGAACGAGGTCGAGTTCGCCGTCGGCTACTCGGAGCCCAACGCCGGCTCGGACGCCGCCTCCATGCGCCTGAAGGGCGTGCGGGGCGAGCGCGACGGCAAGGAGGGCTGGATCCTCAACGGCCAGAAGACCTGGACCACCTCGGCCCACTTCGCCGAGTGGTACTGGCTGGGCGTCCGCACGGACCCCAACAACAAGCACGGTGGCATCACCCTGATGCTCGTGCCGCTGGACCAGCCCGGCATCACCATCAACAAGATCGACACCATGGGCGGCGTCCCGATGGGCGACGAGCGCACCAACGAGGTGTTCGTCGACGACGTGTTCGTGCCCGACGAGTTCGTGGTCGGCGAGGTCGGCAAGGGCTTCCAGTACATCTCGCAGGCGCTGGACCTCGAGCGCTTCACCATGTTCACGTTCTCGCCGATCAAGCAGCGCCTGGACCTGCTGGTCGACTACGTGCGCACCGAGACCCGAGACGGCGAGCCGATCAAGGACGACCCGCTCACCCGCCAGCGGATCGCCCAGCTGGCCACCGAGGCCGAGGTCGCCAAGGTCATGGGCCTGCGGGTCGTGGCCGCGTCGGTGAAGGCCGAGGAGGTGCCGGGCACGCCCCCGCCCACCATCGAGTCCTCGCAGTACAAGCTGTTCGCCACCGAGTTCTCCAAGCGCCTCGCCGACGCCTCCATGGACCTCGGGGCTCCTGGCACCCAGCTGCGGGTGAAGACGGCCGAGGCTCCGATGGAGGGCCGTGCCGAGAGCACCTACCGCTACACCGTGATCGACACGATCGGCGGTGGCGCCTCGGAGATCCAGAAGAACATCATCGCCCGCCGCGGCCTGGGCCTCCCCAAGAACTTCTGACCCCGAGCCGACCGTGACCGACTCGCCCCTCGAGGGGATCACCGTGCTGGACCTCGCCAGCGTCGGCCCGGCCGCCCGCACCTCGCGGTGGCTGGCCGACTTCGGCGCGCGGGTCATCAAGGTCGGCCCGACGCCCAAGCACGGCGGCGTCCAGATCGTCCCGCCCTTCTACGCCTACGGCGGCCACCGCGGCATGGAGCGGATCCTGCTCGACCTCAAGAGCGACAGCGGCCGCGAGGCCTTCCTCCGGCTCGCCGCCACGGCCGACGTGGTCATCGAGAGCTTCCGCCCGGGGGTGGTCGCCCGCCTCGGCATCGGCTTCGAGGACGTGCGCATCGCCAACCCGCGCATCGTCTACTGCTCCACCTCCGGCTACGGCCAGACCGGGCCGAAGAGCCAGTGGGCCGGCCACGACATCAACTACCTCGCCGCCGGCGGCTACCTCGACTGCTCCGGTCGCGGTGCGGAGGGTGGCCCGGCCCTGCCCGGCGCCACCGTCGCCGACTCGGCCGCCGGAGGCATGCACGCCGTCATGTCGATCCTCGCCGCGCTGGTCGGTCGGGACGCCACCGGCGAGGGCTGCCACCTGGACGTGGCCGTGGCCGACGGGGTGGTCGCCCTCATGTCGCTCTACGTCGACGAGTACCTCGCCACCGGCACCGTCCCCGGCCCGGGCCACAACATCCTCACCGGCCGGTACGCCTGCTACGACGTCTACCGCTGCGCAGACGACGGCTGGGTCGCGGTCGGCGCCATCGAGCCCCACTTCTACCGGAACCTGTGCACCCTGCTCGGCTGCGAGCAGTGGGCGTCGAGCCAGCTCGACGACGACGTGCAGGACCAGGTCCGAGCGGACTTCGCCGCCGCCTTCGCCACCCGCACCCGAGACGAGTGGGTGGCCGAGCTCGGACCTGCGGACACGTGCGTGTCCGCGGTGGCCACCGTGCCCGAGCTGGTGGAGGACGAGCACTTCCGGTCCCGCGACGTGATCATCACCGCCCACCGGCCCGACGCCGACGCGTTCGAGCAGGTCGGCTTCGTCCTCGCCGGCATGGACCACGGCCAGGCGGCGCCGGTGGTCCGTGACGCCACCGTCACCGACACTGACGCACTCCTCGTCGCAGCCGGCTTCACCCCCGAGCAGATCGCCGACCTCCGAGCCGAAGGAGCCGTGGCATGACCGATGCCGCCGAGCCCACGCCCGACCTGCCCCCCGAGGTGGCCGCCACCATCGGCGTCGAGCAGTACCAGACGCAGGGCGAGTTCCCCGTCGAGCAGGGCTACATCTGGACGAGCTGCTCGTCGGTCGAGAACGGCAACCCGCTGTTCTGGGACCCGGAGGTGGCCGAGGCCATCACCGACGGGCCCATCGCCCCGCCCACGATGATCTCGGTGTGGTTCCGGCCCCACCACTGGGCGCCCGGCCGCACCGAGCAGGCCCTGCCCCTGCAGGTGCACTTCGACCTCAAGGCCGCGTTCGACCTGCCTGAGGCGGTGATGACCGACAACACCATCACCTTCTACGAGCCGGTGCGCCTCGGCGACGTGCTCACCACCCACCAGGTCCTGCGCTCGGTCAGCGGGCCCAAGACCACGAAGCTCGGCACCGGCCGCTTCTGGGTGATCGACGTCGTGTACCAGAACCAGGACGGCGAGCTCGCCGCCGTCGAGACCTACACCGGCTTCGGCTACCGGAGGGACGCGGCATGACCGGCACCACCTCCCGCCTGCTCGCCGACGTGTCCGTCGGCGACGCCCTCCCCGAGCTCGGCTACGACGTCACCGCCACCACGGTCGTCCTCGGCGCCCTCGCCTCGCGGGACTGGCGGCCCATGCACCACGACTACGACTTCGCCGTCAACCGCAACGGCACCCAGGACATCTTCCTGAACACGCCCAACCAGGCCGCCTGGTTCGAGCGCTACGTCACCGACTGGACCGGCCCCAAGGGCCGACTCGGCCGGATGAAGTTCAGGATGAAGGGGTCCGTCTACCCCAAGGACCACATGGTCTTCTCCGCCACCGTGGAAGACGTGGCCATCGACGAGGCCGGCTGCGGCTGGGTGACGCTGCTCGTCACCCTCGCCGTCGACGGCCAGACCAAGACCGACTGCTCGGTGCGGGTGGCCCTGCCCACCTCCGCCGACGACAACCCCTGGGCCCGCAAGGGCGACCAGTGGGAGCCCTGACCGCCAACCCGAGCTCACCGAGCCACCCGAGCAACGAAGAGGACTGACGATGGACCTGGACTTCAGCGAAGAGCAGGAGATGCTGCGCGAGATGGTGCGCGGCCTGTGCAGCACTGCCGCCTCCCTGGAGTCGGTGCGCGCCCTCGAAGACGACCCGATGGGCTACTCGCCCGAGTTCTGGGGCCAGCTCGCCGAGCTCGACCTCATCGGGCTGATGATCCCCGAGGAGCACGGCGGCTCCGGCATGACCGCGGTCGAGGGCGCCATCGTGTTCGAGGAGCTCGGTCGAGCCCTCGCCCCATCGCCGCTGTTCGTGTCCGGCGTGCTCGGCGCCGGGCTGCTGCTGCGGGCCGGCTCGGATGACCAGAAGGCGCTCGTCCGCCAGATCGCCAAGGGCGAAGCCATCCTCACCCCCGCCTGGCTCGAGCCCAAGAACGGCTTCGGGCCCAAGGGCGTGCAGGTCCGCGCCGGGCGCCTCGGCGACGGGTACGTGCTCGACGGCACCAAGTGGCACGTGGCCTTCGCCGCCGCCGCCACCCACCTCGTCGTGCTCGCCCGCACCGGCGACGGCCCGACCGACATCGACCTGTTCCTGGTGCCCCGCGACGCCGACGGCGTCACCCTCACCCAGATGTTCTCGATCCAGTCCGACTGCCAGTACCAGGTGGCCTTCGACGACGTCGAGGTCCCCGAGTCCGCCCGCATCGGCGCGGCCGGCACCGGCTGGGCCACGTGGGACGCCGTGCTGCGCGAGGGCCTCGTCTTCCTCGCCGCCCAGGCCATCGGCGGCGCCCGCCACGCCCTCGAGATCACCAACCAGTACGCCAAGGACCGCGAGCAGTTCGACAAGCCGCTCGGCGCCTTCCAGGCCATCGCCCACTACCTGGCCGACGCGTCCACCAACGTCGAGGGCGGCACCGTGCTCGTCTACGAGGCGGCCTGGACCCTCGCCGAAGGCCGCGACATCGCCCAGCTCGCCCCCATGGCCAAGCTGTGGGCCTGCCAGGTCTTCCGCGACACGACCGCCATGGGCGAGCAGGTCTTCGGCGGCGTCGGCTTCACCCTCGAGTACGACATCCAGCTCTACTTCCGCCGCGCCAAGGCCCTCCAGATCTCCTGGCTCGACGAGCCCGCCCTCTCCGAGATCATCGCCGAACAGGTCCTCGACCAGCCGGCGTGATCCTCGGCGAACCGGAGGTTCGCCTCGGAGCTTGAGCGTGACGGCAGTCCTCGGCGAACCGGAGGTTCGCCTCGGGGCTTGAGCGTGACGGCAGTCCTCGGCGAACCGGAGGTTCGCCTCGGAGCTTGAGCGTGCGGCCTGCGGCCGCGCTCATGCGTCCTCGGGGGCTGAGCCCCCTGCGGCGCCTCTCCTGAGGGCGGCGCCCTCAGGCTCCCAGCCGGGGGCGCTGCCCCCGGGCCCCCGGCCTCGTCGGACGTGCCCACGCGCTGGATGGGCCCTCGTCCCCGTCCTCGGGCTCGTTCCCGTCGTCGCCGGGTGACGCCGCCGTTGCAGCGGTGAGGCAGGCTGGGGGGATGGCTGTTGGGCGGTTCGCTCCTTCGCCGACGGGTGAGCTGCACCTGGGGAACCTGCGCACCGCGCTCGTCGCCTGGCTGTTCGCCCGGGCGACAGGATCGTCGTTCCTGCTGCGGATGGAGGACCTCGACCGCGTGCAGGCCTCCCGGGACCACGAGGCAGCCCAGGAACGGGACCTTGCGATGCTCGGCCTCGACTGGGACGGCGAAGTCGTCCGCCAGAGCGAGCGGTTCGATCGCTACGAGTCAGCCATCGCCCAGCTGACCGAGGCCGGCCTCACCTACCCCTGCTACTGCACCCGGCGGGAGATCCGAGAGGCCGCTGCCGCCCCCCACGGCGACCCATCGCCCGAGGGCGCCTACCCCGGCACGTGCCGCGACCTGACCGCGGCGCAGCGGGCCTCCAAGGAGGCCGATGGCCGGCCAGCCGCGCTGCGGCTGCGCGGGCCGGGCACCGTCGTCGAGGTGGACGACGACCTGCTGGGCCCGGTGCGCGCGCTCGTGGATGACGTGGTGCTGCGCCGCAACGACGGCGTGCCCGCCTACAACCTCGCCGTCGTGGTCGACGACGCCGCCCAGGGCGTCGAGCAGGTCGTGCGGGCCGACGACCTGGCGTCCTCGGCACCCCGCCAGCGCCACCTCGCCGACCTGCTCGGCCTCCCACCGGTCACGTACGCGCACGTCCCGCTCGTGCTCGGAGCCGATGGCCAGCGCCTGGCCAAGCGCGACGGCGCGGTGACCCTGTCGGACCAGCTCGCGCTGGGACACCCGGTCGAGCAGGTCTGCGGCGTGCTCGCCTGGTCGATCGGCCTGCTGGACCGCCCCGCGCCCGCGACCCCGGCCGACCTGGTCGCCACGTTCGAGCCAGCCCGCCTCGTGCAGGCGCCCTGGACCTTCGATCCCGGTACCTTCGGGGCGTGACCACCCCGTACCCCGAGTCCGTCCTGGCGGTCGTGCTCGTCGCCCACGGCAGCCGAGCCGCGGAGGCCAACGACGCCCACCTCGCCATGGCCGCCGACCTCCAGCGGGCGATCGACGTCCCGGTGGTGGCCGCGTTCCTGGAGCTGGCCGAGCCCTCGATACCCGAGGGCATCGTGGCCGCGGCCGATGGCGGCGCCGACCGGGTCCTCGTCCTGCCCCACTTCCTGTACCCCGGCCGCCACGTCGGCCAGGACATCCCGGCGCTCGTCGACGAGGCACGGGCCCGCCGCCCGGGCACCGCCATCGAGCTGCTCGGCCCGTCCGGGGCGGACCCGGCGCTGGTCGACCTGCTGGCCGCCCAGGTCCGCCGCGCCGCCGTCGGCGACGACTGACCGCCGCCCATCGCCAGAGCACCCACCATTTCTGGTCGATCTTCGCCCGTGGGGGTCGAGGATCGACCACATTGCGCCGGGCCCCACCATCTCTGGTCGATCTTCGCCCGTCAGGGTTGAGAATCGACCAGATTCCGCTGAGATCGACCAGCGATGGCTCGACCGCCCAGCTCAGCGAGAGCGTCGGGCCAGGGGGAGCGACGGGCGACGGGGGAGCCGACGACGGGTGACCGATCGCGGCCTGGTCCCGACGGCCCGGCTAGGTGCCGGGCAGGAGGTCCTGCTCGGTCACCGCGAACGTCGGGCCCGCGGTGCCACCGCTGCCCATGCCCCGGCCCTCCACCAGGATGCGGGTGGTGGGCGAGGCCCCGGTCGTGATCACCAGGATCCGGCCATCATCGGCGACCACCCAGTCCCAGGTCGGCGACCACGAGGCGGTCTGGAGGTCGTAGCCGTACTTGCCGGGGCCGTGGGCTGCCATCAGCGTCCGCTCGCCGTCGCCGGCCTCCAGCCACACGCGCACCTTGCCGGTGGATGGGTCGGAGCTCCAGCGGACGATCCGGCCGTCGGGGGCCTTCGACGGCCCGTCCACCGCGCTGGGCTTCGCCGGGAGGTCCGAGGCGGCCACCTCGGTCACCGTGTCGGTGCGGACGTCGACGAGCTTCTGCCAGAGCGCTTCGTAGTCCGGCGGCCCCTGCTTCGCCTCCGCCTCGTTCGCCGGCGGGAGCCACCTGAACATGGTCACCTCGAGGCGGCCGTCGTCGCGCCAGCGCAGCTGCGGGCCCGCCTGCTTGCCCTCCTTCGGGGCCTTGGCCATGTCCTGCTCGGGCACGCAGAGGACCTGCTTCGAGCGAGCCCCGCTGGCCGCGACCACCCGGACGCAACCGTCCGGCGCGGTGTAGGCGACCGTGCCGTGCAGGGACGGGTCCGGATCGTCGGTCAGCTTCGGCCAGGTCGGCACGGGCCGGGACTCGGAGCCGATGAGCGCCACCACCGCGCCGGCCAGCACGACGACGGCGAGCGCCACGATCCCGGCGAGCACCCACGGCCATCGACGTCGCCGAGGGGATGGGGCAGCAGCGCCGGCGGTGCCCACAGCGGGCGCAGCATCGTTCACGGGCTCCACGACGGCCTCCTCGGGTCGATCGGTGGCCCCCGCCACCCCAAGGGTGCCCCGCGAGGCCCGGCCCGACCAGGGGCCAACGGCCCGTGGGCTACTCGACGATCGTGTACGCCGGGTTGAGCACCACCATGCGGCCGCGCTCGGTGCGCCCGACCCCTTCGATGAGGATCCGGCGGCCGGGGTCCACGCCGCCCAGCTTGCGGCGGCCGGTGAAGACGGCGACGGCCCGGCCCGAACCGTCGCTCAGCGTGACCTCGAGCGACGGGGAGCCGAGGCGCGGCACGACCTGGAGGCCCTGGACCTCGCCGGCGAGCAGCACCGGGACCCTGGTGGGGGCGTCGGCGATCGGCTGCACGCCGAGGTCCGCGAGGCGGGTCTGGAGGCGCTCGCCCTCCATCGCCTTGAGGCCTTCCTGGTGCTTCTGGCGCATCTTCTTCAGCACGACCCCCACCTTCCCATGCCCCGCCGGTCGACAGCAACGCCCGACGGGCATCGGCGCCCCGTCGCAGGCTGCGCCCTAGTCCTGGATGACGACGGGGGTGCCTTGGCGGGCGAGCGGCACGAGGGCGGTGATGTCCTCGTTCGACATGCGCACGCAGCCGTGGCTGGCCGGCGTGCCGATGAGCTCGGGCCGGTTGGTGCCGTGGATGGCGATCTGGCCGTTGCCGCCGCCGAAGCTCTCGTACACCGTGGAGAAGCCGGTGACGCTCACCTGGAAGGCGCCGTACGGGCCGTTCGGGTTGGTCGGCCGGGTGAGGATGTCGACGTAGAACGCCCCGGTCGGTGTGGGCGACGCCGCCTTGCCGGGGGCGACGGGCGCCTCGAAGATGGCCTCGTCGCCGTGGAAGACCGTGAGCTTGCGGTCGCTGAGGTCGATGAGGATGTGGTTGGGCACGTCGGTGCGCACGGCGGCGTCGGAGCTCCGGATCCAGGCGGTCGCGCCGTTGGGCCGGGTGTTGAGCTGCACCTGCAGCCAGCTGCCCTGGACCTTGCGGACCAGGAACACCAGCTTGAAGCCCTCCACCGTCGGGTTCGGCAGGGTGAGGTTCGTCGGCACCCGCTTGCCGGGGGCGGAGTAGACCGGCACCTCCGGGACGATGGCGTCGGCGGCCACGAAGTGGTCGGGCCAGGGCGGGCCGATCGGCCCCGAGACGCCCAGCCCCGTGGTCGGGTCGAGGTTCGGGAGCAGCGTGGTGGTCGTCGGCCAGGCGCCCGAGAGCTTTGGCGGCGCCGAGGTGGCTGGCGCGGCGCTGGCGGTCACCGCCACCGCGTCGTCGCGTCCGAGGGCGAGCGCGGCGATGGCCCCGACGCCGAGCGCGGCGACGATGGCGAACGCCACGAGCGCACGGGAGCGGGGAGCCATGGCTCCACGGTACCGAGGTGCCGGGCGGCAGCGCCGGGCGGCCGAGCCGGCGGAGCGCCGCCGGCGAGGGGCTCAGCCCAGCAGGGTCTTGACGACGTCGTCCTCAGCCTCGGGGGTGGTGAGGACCAGGACCTCGTCGCCGCTGCGCAGCACGGTGTCGCCACGGGGGACGATCACGTGGCTGTCGCGGATGATGGCCACCACCGTGGAGTCCCGGGGCAGGCCGAGCTCGGCGATGTCCTTGCCGGCCGATGGCGACTCGGGGGCGAGGGTGGCCTCCGACAGGCGGGCGCGGCCGCCCTCGAACGACAGGAGCCGCACGAGGCTTCCGACCGACACCGCCTCCTCGACGAGGGCGGTCAGCAGGTGCGGGGTGGACACGGACACGTCCACGCCCCACATCTCGTTGAACATCCACTCGTTCTTGGGGTTGTTGACGCGGGCCACCACGCGAGGCACGGCGAACTCCTGCTTGGCCAGCAGCGAGATGACCAGGTTGTCCTCGTCGTCGCCGGTGACGGCCGCGACGACGTCGGCCTTGTCGACGCCCGCCCGTGCGAACTCGGTGACCTCGCAGCCGTCGCCGGCGATCCACTGGACGCCGGCGGGCTCGCCCTGGGCGACGGCCTCGGCGACGCGATCCGCGTCGACCTCGACGATGACGACCTCGTGGCCAGCCTTGGCCAGGTCTTCCGCGATGAAGGTGCCGACGTTGCCGCCGCCTGCGATCACGACGCGCATCAGTGGTGACCTCCCGTGGGGGCACCGCTCAGGTGCCGGTCGAAGAACTCGATGGAGCCGCCGTCCACGCTCACGTGGACGAGGTCGCCCTCCTGCAGCACGGTGTCGGGCCCCGCGACGGCGCCCTCGCCGAGCCGGGTCACCACCGCGATGCGGGCGTGGCCGGCGACGTCGAGCTCGCCCACCTTGTGGCCGGCCCACTGGGCGGGCACCGGGCGCTCGATCAGGCACACCTTGGCGCTGGCGTCGATCCACTCGGTGGTCGGGCGCTCCGGCATGATCCGCTGCAGCACCCGCTCGGTCGCCCACTCGACGGTGGCGATGGTGGGCACGCCGAGGCGTTCGTAGATCTTGGCTCGGCGGGGGTCGTAGATGCGGGCCACCACGTTCTTGACCCCGAAGGTCTCGCGAGCGACGCGGGCCACGAGGATGTTCGAGTTGTCACCGTTGGTGACCGCCGCGAGGGCGCCCGCCTCCTCGATCCCGGCGGCCTTCAGCCGGTCGCGGTCGAACCCGACGCCCAGCACGGTCTTGCCGGCGAAGCCCTCCGGCAGCCGTTCGAACGCCTTCGAGCGGCGATCCACCACGGCGACCGTGTGGCCGCTCTCCTCCAAGGTGCGAGCCAGGCCGGAACCGACCCGCCCGCATCCGACGACGACGACGTGCACTTCGTTCACCTCACCTCTGGTGCTCGGGGGAGAGCACGTCGGCCGACGCTATACCTGCCGCCGGACCGGCCGCATCCTGTCGCCAACCTGTCGCGTCACAGGCCGCGCCAGGGTCCTGTCAGGTCCCCGCGAGGTCCGCGCGAGGTGCGCGGACGGCCTCCGGGAGTTGGACGACAGGCGAGGTGGGGGACCTACGATCCCTTGGTCCCACACAGATCCTTGAGGAACGCATGACCTCGCCGTTCAAGCGGTTCATCGTCGGCAAGCCGATCGCCTCGAGCGAGGAGCAGCACCAGAGGCTCGGCAAGCCGACCGCGCTGGCCGTCTTCGCCTCCGACGCCATCTCGTCCACGGCCTACGCCACCGAGGAGATGCTCCTCGTGCTGCTGATGGCCGTGACCGTGCCGCAGGCCTACAGCTACCTGGTGCCCATCGCCATCGCGGCGGTGATCCTGCTGGCGATCGTGGGCATCAGCTACACGCAGACCATCCACGCCTACCCCGACGGCGGCGGTGCGTACGTGGTGAGCCGGGAGAACATCAGCCAGACCGCGGCGCTCGTGGCTGGTGCCTCGCTGCTGGTCGACTACACGCTGACCGTGGCGGTGTCGATCTCCTCGGGCGTGCTCGCCATCGGCTCCGCGTTCGACTTCAACGACAACGCCGAGCTGCGCATCGGCCTGGCCCTGTTCTTCCTCGTGATCATGTGCCTCGGCAACCTGCGGGGCCTGAAGGAGTCCGGCAAGGTCTTCGCCGTCCCGACGTACTTCTACGCCGTGTCCCTGGCCGTGTTCCTGATCGTGGGCTTCGTGAAGCTGGCCTCCGGCAGCCTGCACGCCATCGACGATCCGGCGGCGGTCAAGGAGTTCGCCGACGCCCACAAGCTGGCGACCTCGGCCTCGATCTTCGTGCTGCTGCGGGCGTTCAGCTCCGGTGCCGTGGTCCTGTCGGGCGTGGAGGCCATCTCCAATGGCGTGCCTGCCTTCCGCAAGCCGGAGAGCCGCAACGCCAGCCAGACCCTTGCGATGATGGCCACGATCTTGGCGGTCGGGTTCCTCGGGATCTCGATCCTCGCCCACCACATCCAGCCGGTGGTGCAGGAGAACGGACAGACCGTCCTGGCCCAGATGGCCCAGCAGGTGTTCGGCGGGACGAACCTGTTCTTCTACGCCTTGCAGTTCGGCACGTTCGCGATCCTGATCTTGGCCGCCAACACGGCGTTCGCCGACTTCCCCCGCCTGAGCTCGATCATCGCCCGGGACGGCTACCTGCCCCGCCAGCTCGCCAACCGGGGCGACCGGCTCGTGTTCTCCAACGGCATCCTGTCGCTGTCGGCGGTGGCCGGCCTGCTGATCGTGGTGTTCCGGGCCGAGGTGTCCGCGCTGATCCCGCTCTACGCGGTCGGCGTGTTCACCGGCTTCTCCCTCAGCCAGTTCGGCATGATCCGCCACCACCTGAAGCTGCGCGAGGACCACTGGCAGCGCAGCCTCGTGATCAACACGGTGGGCTGCATCGCCACCACGGTCGTGCTCCTCGTGGTGGTGGTCTCGAAGTTCACGATCGGCGCCTGGATCCCCGTCGTGCTCATCCCGCTGATCGTGCTCGCCTTCCGCCGGGTCCACCGGCACTACGCCCGGGTCGACCGCCAGATGGCAGCTGCGCCCGGGGAGAAGGTCCGCCGTCGCACCAACACGGTGGTCGTGCTCGTGGGCAAGGTCACGAAGGGCTCCCTGCTCGCCATCGCCTACGCCCGATCGCTCAACCCGGATCGCCTCGTCGCGGTCTCGGTCGTGTCGAGCCCGGAGGACCAAGAGGTCATCACCCAGCAATGGGAGGACCACGACATCTCCGTGGAGCTCCGCACGCTCTACTCGCCCTACCGCGAGCTGTCCCGGCCGATCATGGACTACGTCGACGAGCTCGATGCCGACCACGAGGACGACTTCCTCACGGTGGTCCTCCCCGAGTTCGCGCTCGAGCACTGGTGGCAGCAGCTCCTGCACAACCAGAGCGCCCTGGTGCTGCGGACCCGGCTGCGCAGCCGACCCAACACGGTGGTCACCTCGGTGCCGTTCCACATCGGCGAGGACGACACCTACGCGAGCCAGGCTTCGCTCAACGCGGAGCCCGAGTAGGCGCAGCGCCGTCGGCCGCCGCGGTCAGCGGCCGAACATCATCAACCACTGCTCGAGGCTCTGGGGCCGGAACACGACGTTGCGGCTGCGGGTCTCGGCCATGGTGGCCGACGGCTTCTCGCTGTAGAGGTGGCCGGGGAACAGCACCGCCTCGTCGGGCACCTGCGCCAGGCGCTGGGTGAGGCTGTAGTACATCTCCTCGGGGTCGCTGCCGGGCAGGTCGGTGCGCCCGCAGCCGTCGAGGAACAGGGTGTCGCCGGCCACAAGGGCCCGCCCATCGACCAGGAAGCACTGGCTGCCCGGGGTGTGCCCGGGCGTGTGGATGAGGGTGATCGGCACCTCGCCGACCATGAGCACGTCGCCGGAGTCGTGGGTGACGAGGTGGTCGGCCGACACCCCGGTGGTCTTGGTGACCCACTCGAGCTCGTCGGCCTGGAGGTGGACGGGGACGTCGGCCAGCTCGAGCAGGTCGGCGATGCCCACGATCTTGTGGCCCCACAGATCGCCACCCACGTGGTCGGCGTGGAAGTGGGTGCCGAGCGCGCCGACGAGGTGCATCCCGTCAGCGGCGGCGATGTCGATCAGCCCCTGCGGGTCGTAGGCCGGGTCGACGACCACGGCCTCGCCGGTCTCCCGGTCGCCGATCAGGTACTGGAAGTTGACCATCTGCTGGGCGATCGGATCGTCCTCCGCGGTGTCGAGCCCGGCGAGGACCTGGCGGAAGTAGAGGCGGGAATCGTCGGCCATGGCCGGCATCGTACGGACTCCTGTCACCGCGGCTCGCTCCTGCCTGCTGCCCCGGGCCCGCTGGGGCGTCAGCGGCGGGCGAGGTGCCAGGCGCGCAGCACCCGTCGAAAGCTGCGGTCGAAGCGCTCCTGGGCCGAGCGCAGCTCCGTCCCGGGCCAGCGGGCTGGGAGCAGGGCGGCGGGCAGGAGCGGGTCGGCCTGCAGGTGGCGCAGCACCGCGGCGGCCACCACGAACGCCTCGGCGAGGGCGTCGGCGTCGTCCTCGTCGAGCCGTGCCTGCAGCGGTGCGAGCTCGGCGAGGAGGCTGGTCGCGCCCGTCGCCCAGCCTTCGAGCGGCCAGAGCCGCGCCGCCAGACCGATGCCGTCGTCGACCAGGCCGGTCACCAGCACGGTGGACGCCGCCACGGCCTCCTCGGCCCACGGCAGCGCGCCGGAGGCGAGGTTGGCGGGGCGCAGCCAGGCGCCCTCCCGGAGCTCGCCGAACCGCAGCGCGGCCATCGCCCGCCGCAGCTCGACTCGGTCGCTCGCGGCGCGCGCCTCGCCGGGGACGATCGCCGTCCACCAGGTGCCGTCCCACGTCGGCAGCGCGCCCTGCACCGAGACCTCCTGGCGCGCCTGGCGCTCCAGCAGGCGGCCGACCAGGCGGTAGCCGTCACCAGTCGGTTCCAGCTCGCCGGCAGCCACCATGCGGGAGATGGCCACGCGAGCCGTGCCAGGCGGAACGCCGAGCAGCTCGGCTCCAGCCACCAGCGCACCGGTCTGCAGCTCGGGCGGGCGCAGCCCCAGGAGGGTCGAGGCGATGACCGAGCGGGCGGTCATCCGGCGTCGATCGACCGGCAACGTGTTACGTGTGGACGTCATCTGCGTGCGGAATGTAACATGCGGTCGATGACGGCCGCGACTCGAACCTTCGCCATGGGTGGGATGGTGCCGCCCGATGACGCCCTCCCGGACGTGCTGCCCACCGACCGGCTGAACGAGGTCGGCAAGCCGCTGCCGCCGCTGCGAGACGAGTTGCGCCGCGTCCGCTCGTGGCGCAACGCGTGGACCGTGGCCTGGCTCTGGCTCGCGATCGCGGCGATGTTCGCCGCCGCCACCTGGTGGGACCACGTCGTGGGCTACGCGCTGCTCTTCCTCTTCATGGGCCCGATGTTCGCCCGCCTCGCCATCCTCGGCCACGAAGCTGCGCACCGGCTCCTGTTCCGGAACCGCACGGCCAACGACCTCGTCGGCCGGTGGCTCCTCGACTACCCGGCGTTCGTCCCCTTCGACGTGTACCGCCGCCAGCACTTCGCCCACCACAAGGAGGAGTTCGGCGCCAACGAGCCGGACCTCGCCTACTACGCCGGGTACCCGCTCACGAAGGCATCGTGGCGGCGCAAGCTCTGGCGCGACGCCGTCGGCATCTCGGGGTGGAAGAACCTGGTCCCGCTGTTCAAGGCGCTGCGGGGCAAGGTGAGCCGGCCGTTCGCGGCGCGGATCCTCGTCGCCCAGCTGGTGCTGTGGGGGCTCATCTGGGGGGCCACCGGCCACTGGTGGCTCTACCTGGTCTGCTGGCTCGGGCCCTGGATGACGGTCTGGCGCGTGCTGAACCGCCTCCGCTCGGTCGCGGAGCACGGCGGCATGGAGGCCTCCAAGGACCGTCGCCGCACCACCCACCACGTGCAGCAGAGCTGGCCGGCACGGTTCTGGATCGTGCCCTACAAGACCGGCTGGCACCTCGCCCACCACGTCGACATGGGGATCCCCTGGCGGAACCTCCCGGCGCTGCACCAGGAGCTCGTCGACGCAGGCTGGGTGACCGACGCCTACGTCCACCCGAGCTACCTCGCCTTCTGGCGCTCGTGCCGATCGGGTGACGAGGCCGCAGCGCCCGGTGGTGCGAGCGTCGGGGCGTCGCCGGTGGCCTAGGCCGTGCCCGCCGTGCCGTCGTGTCGTGGCGAGGTGCCTCCCGCCACCGCATCGAGGACCTCCTCGAGCTTCAGGATCTCGCCCAGGGTCAGCAGGCCGACGTAGGCGTCGCCGTCGAGGACGGCGAGGCGGTCCACGTCGGCCTCGTCGAGCGCGGCGAGCGCCTGGCCGAGCGTCCAGCTCAGGTCCGCCACCGGCAGGTCGGTCTGCATCACCTCGCCGATCGTGGTGGTCGTCCACCGGTCGGCGGCCACGGCGGTCACGTCCGCGAGCGAGACGAACCCGCGGTAGGTGGCGCCGTCGACCACGGGGATGCTCAGGAGCCGCACGCCCAGCATGTGGTGGTCCAGGACCTCCTGCAGGCGTGCGTCGCTCGGCACGGTCGCGGCGTCGGTGCGCAGCGCGGTGCCGATCGGGAGGTCCAACCGCCCCTCGAGGTGGCCGGCGCGCCGGGCCCGCTGGTAGGTGGTCACCGACTTGGCGCCCATCGGGAGCTGCGAAGCGGCCGCAGCGATGAGGCCGGGCACCACGAACCCGGGCCGGCCCGTCGACTCGGCGACGAAGACCACCGCGGCCAGCGGCACGCGGTACCCGGCCCCCAGGAAGGCGGCGATGCCCAGCACGGGGAACAGCGACGACCCCTCGTGCCCGGTCACGTGGCCGATGGCGGCGCCGAGCAGCGCACCTTCGATGACGAGCGGGATGAAGAGCCCGCCGACTGCGCCGCCGCCCACCGCGCCGATCGTGGCGAGGCCCCGCACGACGAGCAGCCCGACGATGACCCACAGCGCGTGGTCGGGCTCGAACGCCCACTCGATGGTGCGGTAGCCCGGGCCGAGCGCCAGGGTCTCGCCGGTGAGGGCTCTGCTGGCGCCGATCAGCAGCGCGATCGAGGCCCCGCCCACCAGCGCCCGCACCGCGGGGTGGATGTCGTCGGCGCGCACCTTGGCCTGGCGCACCATCCAGGCGAAGCCGCGGGCACCGACGCCGGCCAAGACCCCGATGGCGACGGCCGCGATCAGGTCGCTGGCGTCGAGCGGCGGCGTGATGCCCACCGGGAACAGCGGCGCGGTGCCGTTCACCGCGACGAACGCGAGGTACCCGGTGGCCGCGCTGAGCAGCGAGGGCAGCAGGGTGCGGCGGGCCAGGTCCGCCTGGAAGGGGACCTCCATGGCGAAGAGCGCACCGGTGGCGGGGGCCTTGAAGATGGCCGCCACCCCTGCCGCGGCGCCGGCGACCAGCAGGACCTTGGTCTGCTCGCGGCCGAACCAGCGGGAGGTGCGGGCTTGCAGCGACGACCCGAAGGTGGCCCCGATGTGGGTGGCCACGGCCTCGAAGCCCATGGCGCACCCCGACGCCAACGTGATGGCGCCGGCGCCGAGACGGACGGGCAGGTCGCGCATCCGCAGCCGGCCGTCCCGGGCGTGGAACGCCTTCAGGTACTCGTCGGACAGGGCACGGCTGGCCCCCGGCGCGCCGCGGACCATCACGAGGGCCGTGAGCAGGAGCCCGACGGTCGGCGCCACCAGCTGCACGCCCAGCGGGGCGCGCAGGAGCGGTTCCAGGAAGCCGCCGGCCACGATGCGCTCGAAGGCGGCGACGGCGAGCCCGGTCGCTGCGCCGAGCACCACGGCGGCGGCCAGGACTCGCTGGCCGAAGTCCACGTGGCGGAGGCGCTCGCCGACCTCGGCGGTGCGCACCCGATCGCCGAGCGCGGTCATGGGGTCCAGCCGTCGGACCAGGAGAGGGCCGGGGCCTCGCCCCCGGCGGCGGCCAGCGCGAGGAGGGCCTGGGTCAGCACCGTGCGGTGCTCGGCGGGGATCGCCGCGACCAACGGCTCGATCGCGGCGCGGCGGGCGTCGGTGACGTGGCGGACGAGCTCGTTGCCGGCGGACGTGAGCGCGATCGACCGCTGCCGGCCGTCCTGGGCGGACGGGCGCCGCTCGATCAGGCCCTTCGCCACCAGGCGATCGCACATGCGCGTCACCGACGAGGGGGCGATCGCCAGCTCCTCGGCCAGTGCGGACGGCGGCT
Organism: Acidimicrobiales bacterium; assembly: GCA_046331115.1. GTDB lineage: Bacteria > Actinomycetota > Acidimicrobiia > Acidimicrobiales > Iamiaceae > Aquihabitans. The sequence continues at coordinate 31,360 of JAXLRJ010000014.1, read as the reverse complement.
GCGGGCCCCGGGTGGCGAGCACGACCAGCGTGCGGAACTGCACCAGCGTCACGTCGGCGCGGACGTCGGCCAGGGAGCGCGCGGCGATCCCGACGAGGGCGCGGGAGGCCTGGACCATCGCCTCCACCAGGTCGTCGCGATCTGCTTGCATATGGCAAGTATTGCGCTAACATGCGACCCACGCACGTTCGGCCCGACCCTCAGCGGGCCGACCCCCGTCCGGTCCCACATCTCGCTCGCCCAGCGGCCACACTGGTCGGGTGCTTCGAGGGGTGAAGGTGTGGGCGCACCTGGCGGTGGCGCTGTCGATCGTGGCCGTCGTGGTGCTGGCGCTCGCCGGCGTCATCGGCCAACCGAACCGGCCGGAGAAGATCGAGCGCCTCCAGGTCGTCGCCAGTGGCGCAGGCGACAGCGGCCTGCGGGTCACCGAGGTGATCGACCAGGACTTCGGCAGCGCAGATCGCCACGGGCCCCAGCTGGTGATCCCCAACGACTTCGGGGCACCGGTCGAGGTGACCGCCTCGTCCGACGACGCCCCCGACGATGTGCACGTCCTCCCCGACAACGACTGCGGCACGTCCATCTCGGGTGCCACCTGCATCCGCGTCGGCGACCCTGACGTCACGGTGACCGGCCAGCACCGCTACCGCATCTCCTACGTGCTGCCCGCCGCCCGCTACGCCGGGCCCGACTTCGACTGGGATGCGGTCGGCGCGGAGTCGGACATCCCGATCGAGGACGTCACCGTGCAGTTCGACGGCATCGAGCTCGCCTCCCCGCAGTGCTCCAAGGGCGCGACCGGCACCGATGGTGGCTGCGCGTTCGAGAAGGGCGCCCCGCTGCGGCTGGCGGTCGACCGGCTGGGCAAGCGCGAGGGCATCACCGTCTCGGGCGAGGTGACCGCCTGGCGCGCCGGCCAGGGGGTCGAGCCGCGGCCGCTGCCCTCGCGTCGCAACGACGACCCGACGCCCGCGGTGATCGCCGCCCTGGTCCTCGCCACCGCCACGGCGGCCGCCACGTTCCTCTGGGCCCGCCGCACGGGCGGCAACGAGGTGGTCGGCGTCGGCGCAGCCGAGGCGGCCCACGGAGCCGGCAGCGCCCTCGGCCCCACCGAGGTCCGCCGGGTCAGCGACGCCGAGCTCGGTGAGATGAGCACCATCGAGTTCGCGCCGCCCAAGGGCATCACGCCGTGGCAGGGCGCGGTCGCGGTGACCGAGGTGCTCGACGACGACACCGTCACCGCCTGGTTCTCGGGCGCGGTTGCCGACGACGTCCTGGCCATCGAGCGCCACGGCGATGCCCCCCGGCTCACCTACGGGCCGAAGGCCGACCAGGCCGATGCCGTCACCGCCGGGGTCCTCCACACCATGTTCGCCAACCGCCAGGTCGTCGACCTCGACTCGTACGACCCAGCCTTCGCCAAGGCCTGGACCAAGGTCAAGGAGCTCCAGCAGGACTGGGTCAACGCCTCGGGCTGGTGGCGCACCCGCCCGCCCCAGACGGGCCGGGGGAAGCCGGGTGGGTGCGCGTCGGTCGCCGTGCTGATCCTCGGGGTCGTCGCCGCGGTGGTCCTCGCGGGGCTGATCCTGGGCGCCCTCGGCGTCATCGGCGGGGTCGTCTCCCTGGTGGTGGTGGCGATCGGCTTGCCCTGGCTGGTCGCCCGGGTCGCCTACGCGCCGCTGCTGCCCGGCCGCACCGCGAACGGCTCCGCCTACGCGCTCCAGACCGAGTCGTTCCGCCGCTTCCTCGTGGAGAGCGAAGGCCAGTACGTGGAGTGGGCGTGGAAGAACGGGCTGCTCCGCCAGTACTCGGCATGGGCGGTGGCGCTCGACGCGGCCGATGCCTGGGAGGCCGCCATGGAGCGCGCCGGCGTGCCCCGCCAGGAGATCGACGCCACCTCGCCGCTGCTGGTCCACACGATGGCCCACAGCTTCGCCAGCTCACGCGTGGACCCGACCACCACCAGCTCGAGCAGCTCGGGCGGCTTCTCGTCGGGCGGTGGCTTCAGCGGCAGCGTCGGCGGTGGCGGTGGCGGCGGCAGCCACGGCTCCTGGTAGCCCGCCCCACCCCCACCCCCGGTAGCCCGCCCCAACCCCCGCCCGTCGCACGAACCCCCACCCGTGGCACGAACTTGGTGCCGAAACTGACCTGTGGGGTCACTTGCGGCACCAAGTTCGCCAGTGGAGGGGTGGTTCAGGGCTGGTCGCGGCGGCGCGGTCGGCGCAGGCCGGCAGCGCGGAGGCGGCGCACGACCTCCCGGGACGTCACCGGCTGGGCGCCAGCGGCGACCGCCCGGTCCCACCAGGCGTCGGGCAGGTCGTAGTGGTCGCGGTGGAAGGCCCGCTCGGGCAGGCCGAGGCGCGCCGCGAACTCGTGGAGCTCCTCGAGCGAGGTGTCGCTGACGAGGGGGGCGAAGCGACGGCCGTGGGCCGGCCAGATCGGCTGGTCGACCAGGATCACCGCGTCAGCGCGCCGCGCCGAAGCGGCTCTCGGGCGACGATCCGGTGACGCGGACCCGGCGCTCGGCGAAGCGCCAGTGCCCGTCGATCGGATCTTGGGCGACCTCGTCCCGGTAGGTGCCCCAGTGGTCGAGGCCGGCGTCGGTGTGGACGGCGAAGTAGGAGCGGACGATCGCCGAGGTGGGCCCGGTCATCTCGATCAGGACGCTCGACACGTGGTGGCTCACCGGCGTCGGGGTCGCCCCGCTGGCGGCGACCCGCTCGGCCACCGCTGCCAGCTCCTGCTCGATGCGGGCCCGGCCCTCCCACCGTCCGCCGTGGTCGCCCACGTCGAGCACGCCGTCGGCCAGGAAGCAGCTCGCCAGCTCGGCGCTGCGCCCCCGATCGCCCGCCCAGGTGTACCGAGCCAGCAGGTCCCGGATCGCCTCGCGGGCCACGATCTCGGTTCGCTCCATCTCCCTCATGGCGGGCTCACGCGGGCTCGTCGCCCTCGGGTGCCGGCTCGAGGACCAGGTGCGGGTGGTCGTGGCTCGTGTGGTCGTGGTGGTCGTGCCCGCCGTGGTCGTGGCCGCCGTGATCGTGATCGTGGTGGTGGTGGCCGTGGGGCTCCGCCGGACCGTCGACCGAGGGGTCGGCCACGTGGAGCGGGGTGGCGGTGGCCTCCTCCTGCTCGCGCCAGCGGCGCTCGGCGTCGGCGAGCACGTCGCGCACGGGCCGCCCGGTCTGCTCGGCCACCTTGGCGGCGTCGTCGAACTCGGCCTTCACCCGTCCCGGGCTGACCTTCACCCGCACCGACCGGTCGTCCACCAGGACGCGCTCGTGGCGCCGGGGCGCCGGCCAGCGCTCGAGCCGGTGGGCGCGCACGCCGAGGGTGCCGGTCTCGGCGCCGAGCACCTCAGCCACCTGGGCCACGAGGGCGACGTCGGCCAGCGCCGCGACGGTGTGGGCCGGTCGGCCCTTCTTCATGACGATCGGGGTGATCCAGGCGTCGAGCGCGCCGGCGGCCAGCAGGGCGGCCACCGTGTGGGCGAGGACCTCGCCGGTGGCGTCATCGAGGTTGGCCTCGAGCAGCACGACCGGCTGGCCGGGCCGCTCGGGCTGGTCGACCCGCTCGCCGAGGACCACCTGGGTGAGGTTCGGCCGGTCCGGCAGCTCCCGCGTCCCGGCGCCGAAGCCCGCGGCCACCACCTTCATGGCTGGCAGCGGGCCGAAGCTGCTGGCGAGGGCTGAGGCGATGGCGGCGCCGGTCGGCGTGGTCAGCTCGACGGAGAGGTCGACGCCGGTGGTCGGTGCCCCGGCCAGCAGCTCGATCACCGCGGGCGCGGGGTTGGGGATCAGGCCGTGCGCGGCACGCACCATCCCGAGGCCGACGGCGATGGGCGAGCACGTGAGCTCGTCCACCTCGAGGAGCTCGAGCGCGGCGCAGGTGCCGACGACGTCGACGATGGCATCGATGCCGCCGACCTCGTGGAAGTGCACCTGGTCCGGCGGTCGATGGTGCAGCCGCCCCTCGGCCACCGCGAGCGCGGCGAACACCGCGGCGGCGCGCTCCTGCACCCGCTCGGGCAGCCGAGCCTCGGCCACCAGGCCCTGGATGTGCGCGGCGGTCCGCACCACCGTCGAGTCGTGCGCGTGCACGTGGACCTTGGTGCCGGCGATCCCGCCGCGCAGCACCGGCTCTGCTTCGAGCTCCCAGTCGCTCACCGGGAGCTGCTGGAGCATCTCCCACACCGCGTCCAGGTCCGCCCCGGCGTCGATCAGCGAGCCGAGTGCCATGTCGCCGGCGATGCCGGAGAAGCAGTGGAACCAGGCGATGGTCACCGGGCGCCCTCCCGATCGGCGATGGGGGAGAGGAACATCCGGGCCACCGCGCAGGCGGCCCCGTAGCCGTTGTCGATGCCGACCACCGTGATGCCCGCAGCGCACGAGGCAAGCATCCCGAGCAGCGCGGTGACGCCCTCGAGCCCGGCGCCGTACCCGACGCTCGTGGGCACGGCCACGACCGGTGCTGCGGTGAGCCCACCGACCACGCTCGCCAGCGCGCCCTCCATCCCGGCGACCACCACGACCGCATCGGCGTCGAGGAGGTCGTCGGCGTGGGCGAGCAGGCGGTGGACGCCGGCGACCCCCACGTCGGTGATCCGCTCGGGGACGAGGCCGTGGGCGGTGAGGGTGGCGGCGCATTCGTCCGCCACCGGGAGGTCGGCCGTGCCCGCGGTGAGGAGCAGGATGCGCTCGTCGCGGGCGGGTGCGGGCCGCCACACGACGGTGGTGCCGACCACCGAGCCGCCGGGGCTCTCGTCGAGCGCGGCCCGGACCATGGCAGGGTCGGCGCGGGTCAGGACCACGGGCGCGGCCTCGGACCGGGCCAGGAGCTCGGCGACGATGCGCGCCGCCTGGGCCGGCTCCTTGCCCTGGCCGTAGACGGCCTCGGCCATGCCCTGGCGCAGGTGGCGGTGGTGGTCGACCCGCGCGAACCCGAGGTCCGCGTAGGGCAGGTGCCGGAGCTCGGCCAGCGCGTCGTCGGGCGAGCGGTCCCCGGACTGCACCTCGAGCAGCAACCGTCGAAGGGCGGCCTCGTCCACGCCCCTATCCTGGCCGGTCGTGAGCCCCGAGGCGCAGCCGACCACCACGTCCGACCCGTCCGCCACCGCGAGCGGCGTCGCCACCGTCGGCTACCTCGGCCCTCCGGGCACCTTCACCGAGCAGGCGCTGCGGACCCAGCCGGACCTGGCGGCGGCTCACCTGGTCCCGTACCCGACGATGGCCGACGTGCTGCGGGCCACCGAGACCGGTGAGGTGTCGATGGGCTTCGTGGCCATCGAGAACTCCATCGAGGGCACGGTCAACGTCACCTCGGACACCCTCGCCTTCGATGTGGACGTGCTGATCCAGCGGGAGGTGGTGATCCCGATCCAGCAGCACTTGATGGCGGCGCCGGGTGCCACCCTCGCCGGCATCGAGGTCGTGGCGTCGATCCCCCACGCCACGGCGCAGTGCCGTCGCTTCCTGCACCGGGAGCTCCCGGAGGTCGCCACCCAGGCGGCCAACTCCACTGCGGAGGCGGCCGAGCGCGTCGCCAAGCTCGGCGACCCGAAGGTGGCGGCCATCGGCAACGAGCTGGCTGCCGAGATCTACGGCCTGGAGATCCTCGCCCGAGACATCGAGGACCACCCGGAGAACGAGACCCGCTTCGTGGCCGTCGCCCCTGCCGTCGTGCCGGCGCCCACCGGCCACGACAAGACGTCGCTCGTCGTGTTCCAGCGTGAGGATGCCCCTGGCTCGCTGCTCGCCATCCTCCAGCAGTTCGCAGCTCGGTCCATCAACCTGACCAACCTGCAGTCGCGGCCCACCAAGAAGGGGCTGGGCGACTACTGCTTCCTGATCGACCTCGAGGGCCACGTGGCGGACGACGTCGTGGCCGATTGCCTGAAGGTGCTGCGGGCCAAGGGCCACGAGGTCAAGTTCCTCGGCAGCTACCCCGCCGCGGGCGAGCACGGCGCTGCGGTGCGGGAGGCGGCGGACGACGCCGCCCGCGAGGCCGAGACCTGGCTCGCCGACATCCGCGCCCGCATCGCCGACGCCTGAGCCCCGGCACCTGCGCCGCCAACGGCTTCCAGCCCGCGCTAGCTGGCTCGGCTCGTGGCCGTGGGCGCCATCGCCCGGGCGAGGCTCCGACGGGCCCGCATCGCGAGGGCGGCCGACGCGTTGGCCGAGATGCCCAGCCGGGCGGCCAGCTCCTGCGGGGGCCGGCCCTCCACGATCGTCAACCACAGCACCTGGCGCTGGCGCGCCGTGAGCTGGGCGAGGCCGGCGATCAGGTCCTGGTGGTCGGTGTCGTCATCGTCGAGCCCGGTGCGGTGGTCGCGGGCAAGGTCCTCCAAGAGCTCTGCCTCGCCGACGAGCCACTCGTCGAGGCGCAGCTGCAGCCGGGCGTGGGCGGCGCGCCGCGCGCTCACGGCCAGGTAGCCGGCCACGTTCTCCGAGGGCCCCTTCCCGCGAGACAGCGCCGACCAGAGGGACGCCATGACGTCGCCGACCACGTCGTCGGCGTCGAGCGCTCGGGCGTGGCGCCGCGCCACGTGGGCCACCAGCGGCCAGTAGCGGAGGGCGAGCGCCTCGCAGGCGTGCACGCTGCCGGCGCGAGCCAGGGCCACCAGGGTCGCATCGTCGGCAGTGGCGAGGCGGCGTCGATCGGCCGGGGCGAGCGTGTGCCGGGGGTCGCTCCGCAGGCGGCGGGCGACCGAGAGGCCCACCGAGAATCGGGCCGCCTCCACCGGCTCACGGCTGGACCTCATCGACGTGCTCCCTCCCGCTCGGCGCCTCGGGCGGGGGGTGCCGTCGGCCGTGCTCGGGCGGATTGAACGACGGGCGCGCGGCCCCGTCACCCGCTTTCACCCCTAGACCGATGGAGATCACCCGTGGTCAGGTCATCGCTTCACCCCTCCTGGCTTCTGGAGTCCCCCGACCGCCGCCGCGAGCGGCGAACGAGGGGCGCGTCCCGGCGCGTCGGCGGGGCCAGCACGCGCGGTCGTCGCCCGGCGGGCGGACGGCGGCGCGGTCGGAGCCTCGGCTGCTCGGCGTTCGGCGGGGGCCGGACCGAGGCCCGCGCGGCCGCTCGTATGATCCGCCAGATCGCCGGAGGGGCAGCGGCTGGAAGGACACCTCGGAAGGAGATCAACGGCATGACGATCGGAGGCGGACTCGATCGGGCGCCCAGCCCCTGGCGGTCGATGCCATCGACGGAGGTCGTGGCGCAGCTGGAGGTGGCCATCGCCCTCCCCCAGAGCGGTCGCACGAGGTGGCTGTGGGAACCGCTCGGCGGTGAGGCTCGGCGGAGGCGCCTCCGTCCGGTTCCCGGCGGTGCGGCGATCGCGCTGCACCGGCGATCGAGCCCGGGGGTGGCGCCCGAGGCGCTCACGGCGGAGGGCCTCGCCGTCGCGTCGGAGGGGGCGCTGGCGGGCTCGACGGTCACGATCGATGACGTCCACCTGCTGACCGGACCGGCGCAGGCAGACCTGGGCCGCGCCGTCGGTCGTGCGCTGGACGCCGGTGCCGCAGTGCGGGTGACCTCGCTCGTCGTGCCCGAATGGCCGTTCGAGGCATGGGCCCGCGCGCACCCGACGCGGTGGGTCAGCACCAGCGACCTCGCCATCGACGAGCACCGCTGGTCGGACTACCTCGGTGCGGTGGGGGTCGGGGCAGCGGAGGCGCGGCGGCTCCACGTCGAGGTCGGCGGTTGGGCCGGCCTGATCGTGCGGGCCGCCGAGGTCGACGCCCCCGTGCTCGATCGGATCGGCGGCCTTCGGCTCGTCCACGACGCCACCGAGCGGGCGGCGGCCGTGCTCGGCACCGTGGTCCCCGAGCTGGACCGCTTCCCTCCGGAGCTCGCCCTGCTTCCGGTCGTGGGCGAGGAGCTCCTCCGGGACCTGCTCGGCGACGCCGAGGCCGACGCCATCGTCGGGGCGCTGGCCCGCCTGGCCCCATGGGGCCCTGGGTTGCTGCAGGGCGTCCAGCCGCTCCACCCGGTGCTGCGTCGCATCATCGGCCACCTCACCGAGCCGCTCGGCCGAGCCGCAGCGGAGCAGTTCCGGGCGCGGGCGCTCAGCTGGCTCCTCGAGCACGACCGGTTCGGTGCTGCCGTCGAGGTCCTGCTCGGTGCTGATCGCTTCGGCGAGGCGCTCGACCTCATCCGGGAGCGCCAGATCGAGCTGCTGTACGACGCCGGGCCCACCACCGTCCGGGACCTGATGCAGCAGCTGCCCCGCGGCGCCTGGGGGCCCGACGACCACCTGCTCTACGCGTCGGGCTGCATCGCTGCGGGTGATCGGTCGGAGGCCGCGTTCGTGCTTGGGCTCGCCTCGCTTGCGTCGGACCGCACGACGGTGGAGCAGGGCGCGGCCCGCGACGTCGCCGTCGCGTACCTCGGCCAGCTCGGGCACCCGCCCGACGCCAGCGAGGCTGCCGCGAGGCGGGCGCTCCGGCTGCTGGAGGACATCCCCGACGACGCCCAGATGCCCTGCCTGCTCGGTGTGGTCGACGCGCGGTTGTACCGGGTGACGGCGCTCGGCCACTTGGGCCGCAACCTCATCCTGCTCGGCCGATGGGACGAGGCGCTCGACGTCCTCGCCCGGGCAGGCACCTCGGGCCACCCGCTCCTCGACCATGCGCTGGACGCCTTCCGGGCCTGGGGCCACGCGCTGCGAGGCGACGCCGCCGAGGCGCAGCGGTCAGCGGCGTCGGCGATGGAAGCCACCGCCTTCTGGCCGGAGCTGGACCACCTCGCGGTCGAGCCCCGCCTCGCCCTCGCCGAGAGCGCGCTGCTTGCCGGCCGCTGGGCCGACGCAGAGGCCAGTGCTGCCAAGGCGCTCGCGGGCGCCCTCGACGGCCGGTCGGCCCACCACGTTGCCTGCGCGCGGGTCGCACTCGCCGCCGCCCAGGTCCAGCAGGGCGACCTCGGTGGCGCCCGAGCCACGCTCGCGCCCGTCGGCCCGGCGGCCACCGGGTTCGTCGAGGAGCGGGCGGTCGCGCTGCGGGCGGTGCTGCTGCTCGATGCCGGCGACCGTGCGGGTGCTCGTGCGCTGCTGGATCGCCGTCCGCCCAGCCAGCACACCCTGGAGGCGCACGCTCGGGCGATCGTGGCCGGAGCGTCGCCGCTGACGATCGAGGACCTCCGCTCGTGGGAGCCACTTCCCTGGCCGAGCGCGCGCCAGGCCAAGCAGACGGCGATCGAGGTCTGCCTCGGGGTGGACGCCTCGACGGGCAGCGACCGGGCCGCGGCCTACCTGGCCGAGCGTGCGGCCAGCATCGCCGCAGCCCACGACCTCACCGATCGGGAGGCGGAGATCCTGGTCGCCCTCGCCGCCGGCGAGCCGCTCACCGACACGGCGGCGTCGCTCTACATCTCGACGAACACGTTGAAGACCCACCTCCGGCGGGTGTACCGGAAGCTGGACGTGGGCGGCCGGGCCGAGGCGGTGCGCCTCGTCACCCGATCCGCGACGACGTCGTCACGCACGCGCCACCGATCGGGGCCAGGTCGCTGAGCTGGCCGGCCCGCCCAGCGCGGCGCGGCCTCACGGTGGGGCGTGGCCTGGCGAGGGCGCGACGGGCCCGAGGCGCCGCCGCGCCCCCAGTCGCGTTTGCGGGTCGGCTCAGCCGACCTTGTGGACCGTGTTCGAGTCCGAGTGCGAGAACGGCTCCGGGAACTCGGTCATCTGGAGCATGGTGACCTCGGCGTAGGACCAGGTCCCGTCGGCGTTCACCGTGATGTCGACGTCGTAGGACACCGAGCTGGCGTTGGCGCCCAGGTAGGTGTTCTCCGAGATGCCGTAGCGCGGGTCGCCGAGCTTGGCCGAGAGGTGGAAGGACGTGGCGTCGGCGGCGATGCCGGTGGCGCCGGCCAGGACGGTGATGCCGCGCGGCACGACGAAGCCCCGCAGCACCTCGCCGGCGGCCTCGTCCCAGAGCCAGTAGCCGACCTCGGTGTGGAACGGGTTCTCCTCGTCGTCGCGCCACATCGCCGTCTTGTAGTCCAGGCCGTAGAGGCGCTGGCGGCCGTTGTCGACCGGGCCGAACGGCTTCATCGTGACCTTCTCCAGGTACGGGGTGTCGAGCACCTCGCCCTTCGCGTGGGAGAACGCGCGGTCGAGGCCGCCCTCGCCCTCCCACTCGCCGATCAGACCTGCCAGGGGACCCCACTCGGTGCTCATGGCCGGGCACCCTAGCCATCTGGGCGACCTCGCCAGGCCGGCTGCGGTTCGGCGTCGCGCTTGGCTGCCTCCTCGGCCGTCGCAAGGCGGCGCGTCGGGGCATGGAACGGGTCAGAGGCGATGCCGGGCCCGATCGTGACGGCGACCGCAACATCTCCCGCCGCGTGCTTCCGATCGGTGTTCGCACCGCTACGGAACGTGCCGAAATCCTGAAAATCGGTGACGATCGTCACCGGCCGTCATCACGGGCCCCTGCGCCCCCTCCCTCCCTCCTGCCGCACCTCCGCGCGTCCTCTGCGCGGAGGCGCGGCGCATCCCACGATCCCGGAGGGTCTCGATGTCCAGTGCCAACGTGAACGCATCCCCGGCGCCGCGCCCACCCCGTGGTCGCCGTTCGCCGCGGGCCGGGTCGGGCCCGCTCGCCCGCTCGCGGTCGGCGGCCGCCGTGCGCATCGTGGCCACGTTGGGGCTGCTGGTGACGTCGCTGGTGGTGCTGGCCTCGTCGCCGGCTCGGGCGGCGGGGGAGACCCTCACGGTGGTAGCCACCCAGGTGGACGCCACCGCCACGTTCGATGCGGACGACGCTGCCGGCCACGACTCCAGCGCCACGAACGGCATCGTGCGCACCAACGACACCCTCACCTACGACGTCGAGCTGCGCGTGGCCGACGCCGCAGCCACCGGCGTGACGTTCACGATGACCCTGCCGAAGGGCGTCGAGCTCTCCGCCGTGCCGGCCTTCTGCACCGGCGCCGGCTCGGGGCTCTCGCCGGCGTCGCTCGCCGCCCCCGTGGTGCCGGTCACCGCCACCTCCTGGACCTCCCTCCCGCAGCAGACCCTCACCTGCAACGTGGGCGCCCGCACCGCCAACTCCACGTTCACCTACCCCATCGTCACCAAGGTCCGGCCGGAGGTCCCCAACGGCACGCCCCTCACCCTGGAGACGGTGAAGGCCACGTCCACGGACGTCACCACCCCGGTCGAGTCCAACCCCCTCACCGCCACCGTGTCGGCTCGGGCCCAGTTCGACCTCTCCAAGAACTCCATCTCCGACATCGAGAACCAGGGCTACCTCGACAACGCAGCAAACGTGGTCAACTGCGCCGACCCGCTGGGCGCGCCGGGCGCAACTCGCCGCTGCTTCCGCTACCAGGCCTCCGTGCTCGTCTCCGCTCCCGCCGGCGGAAAGGGCATCTCGCCGCTCGCCTCCACCCTCACCTTCCACGACGACCTCACGCCGACCAGCCTCTACGGAGCATCGGTCTTGAGCGACCCTGACTGGGTCGCGGCGGGGGCGAACGCCGCCGCCAAGTACGGCGCGGTGCTCGTCAGCTGTCCCTCGAACACGCGGTACCAACCCGGGTACAAGGTCGGTACCACGAACCCGGCCGGCGGCACGCTCACCACCACCAACGCGGTGCGGAACTCGGGCACGTCGTCCTGCACGCAAGCAGGCGGCCCCGGCACCCAGGGGACGATCACCCTCGCCAACGGCGACTACACCGCCTACACCTATCCGTCGCAGGTGTGGTACCCGGTCGGCAGCGCCACGCCGGCCGATCGCGCCTACGTCATCGCCACCAGCGTCTACATCGACATCCCCGTCGACGCGGTGACCGACCTCGGTACCCCCAACAGCCCGACCAACCCCACCAACTGGTCGCTGAAGTGGGACAACAAGTACACCGACTTCAACCCGGTCGGCATCGACGGTGCCACGAACCTCCCCGGGGCCAACCAGGCGTTCAACGACCACCGGGGGACCACCACGGTGGTCCAGACCCAAGGCGGCTTCGACAAGTGGTTCTCCGGCGTCCCCGGCACCGTCGGGAACACGGCGCCGGCTGACTTCAACTCGTTCTCCGCCTGGGAGGGGCCAGCCGCCTCGACGGGCGCCCAGTCCGGTGAAGGGAAGATCCTGCCGGGCCAGCAGACCCTGAGCACCCTGGCGTTCTCCAACTCGTCGAGCTCGACCGCGACGCTCTCGTCGGTCGGGTGCGACGCGTGGAACAACGCCGAGCTCCAGCTCATGGCCGACGACTACCCCACGCTGGAGAGCGGGGTCTCCCTCCAGAGGATCCCGTCCAACGGCGCTGCCGTCTGGCTGAACGGCTGGCGGTTGGACGGCGTCTACGCCAAGACGACGCCAGCCGCTGCTGGGTTCCAGGTGCAGTACGGGACCGGGGTCGGTGGGCCTGGGGCCGCGGCGACCTGCGACGACGCCTCGAGCCCGGCGGGCTGGTTCGATGATCCGGCGGCGGTGCCGGGCAACGACCCGGGCCTCCTCGCCCAAGGGATCTACTCGGCGGTGAGCCGGGTGCGCGTCCGCGTGGCCGTCCCTTCGGGGATCAACGGCGCGTCGTGGGCTGCGGTCTCGATCGGGCTGCGCGCCGTGCCGACGCTGCCCAGCGGCGTGATCTTGGAGAACTACGGCAACGTGAAGCGCGTGGCGGGCGACGTGGACATGGCGTCGATCCTGGCGTCGTCGGCGACCTGGTTGACCAACAACTACGTCCCGGAGACCAACGCGGGTGCCCCAGGGGATCGGCTCACCACGACCACCGCCCTCGCCCGCATCGCCAAGCAGGTCAAGGATCCCTCCACCGGGACCTATGGCACCACCACGCCGGCCTTCACCGGGGGGCAGACCGCCGAGTTCAAGCTGCTGCCGACGCTCACCTCGCCGATCCAGACCGGCGTCACCCGCCCGGTGAAGGTCGAGGACTGCCTGCCGGCCGGCGAGATCTTCCTGGCCGCCACCTCGTCGCCCGCCGCTTCGGTGGTCTCGCCCACCACACCAGCGGGTGCCGGGCTCACCTGCACGGCCGGGCAGACCTACGTCATGTGGGACCTCGGGCCCACCGCCATCAACCAACCGATCACCCCCATCACCTACAGCGTCCGGGTCGCGCGCGGCGCCGCCGCTGGCGTGAAGGTCAACAACGTCCTCATCTCGGCGGAGGGCGACACCTCGCTCGTGTCGCAGCGCAGCGCCCAGGCATCGATCCAGGTCCAGCAGCCGGCCGGGGTCGTGATCGACAAGTACGCGCTCACGCCCCTCGTGGAGGTCAACCGCCCCGGCGAGACCACGCTCGATCCGCTGCTCTGGCAGGTCGACTTCACCAACGTGAACACCAACCCCGGCCCCAGCGACGTCGACATCATCGACGCCCTCCCCAAGCAGGGCAGCGGTGGCACCTCGTTCAGCGGATCCCTCGCCTTCGACCACGCCACGGTGCTCGCCGGCAACGAGCCCGGCCAAGCCGTCGAGGTGCTCTACACCAAGCGCGCCACCGTCGACACCGACGCCGGCAACACCACCAACGACGCCACCACCGGCTCCACCATCTGGTGCTCGCTCTCGGGCAGCACCTTCACGCGGGTGCTCGGCGGCGGCACGTCCAGCTCCTGCCCCGCATCGCTGGCCGAGGTCACCGGGCTGCGCATCCGCCGACCCGGCGTGTTCGGCCCCAGCGACCAGATCAGCGTCGAGATCGGCATGGTCCCCACCGGCAACGCCAAGGGCGACACCTACGTCAACGAGGCGGCGGGCCGCGCCACGGGCCTCGCCCTGCTCGTGGGCCCGGCCACCGCACCCGAGACGGTGGTGGCCTCCACCATCGGCGACTTCGTCTGGGACGACCAGGACCTCGACGGGATCCAGGACCCGGGCGAACCTGGCATCGCCGGGTTCGAGGTGACGCTCGTCGGCAAGGACTCCGACGGAAACGCCGTCGGCCCCCTCACCACCACCACCGACGCGAGCGGCCACTACTCGTTCACCGGCCTGCAGTCCGGCAGCTACACCGTCACCTTCGACCCCGGCTCGCTGACCGCCGGCCAGCACTTCACCCTGCAAGACGTCGGCGGGAACGACCTCGTCGACTCCGACGGGGACCCGACCACCGGCGTCGTGCACGTGACCCTCGGCGCCAACGTCACCAACCTGTCCATCGACCAGGGCGTGTTCACGGCCGCACCGAAGATCGCGGTCACCAAGTACATCAACGGTGACGACGCCAACGCCGCACCCGGTGTCCTGGTGGAGCCGGGCGCCGACATGATCGTCACCTTCGACGTGCACAACACCGGCAACATGACGCTCGACCCGGTGAAGCTCACCGACGACAAGATCGCCACTGCCGACATCAGCTGCCCCAAGACGGCGCTGGCACCGGACGAGACCATGACCTGCACGGCCACCTACCCGGGCCCGGCCGCCGGCACCCAGCACACCAACACGGCCACGGTCACCGGCACCCCGGTGCCGCTGCCCGACGGCACGCAGCTCGAGGACGTCACCGACGATGACCCGGCCAACGCCTACGGCATCGTCCGCAAGGTGACCATCACCAAGGACCTGGTCGGCGACCCCGTCCCGAACGGCGACGGCACCTACACCGTCAGCTACGACGTGAAGGTCACCAACGAGGGCACCCAGGCCGCCACCTACGACCTCGACGACCAGCTCCACTTCGGTGCTGGGGCCACCGTCACCGGTGCGTCGGTCACCTCCGGCCCTGCCGGCGTGACCCTCGACCCGACGTGGGACGGCGCCACTCACACCCGGATCGCCACCGGCGTGGACATCCCGCTCGGCGGCGTGCACACCTACCGGGTGGAGGCCACCGCCAAGGTCGATCCGACCGCCGGCTCGACCGCCACCTCGGACTGCACCCAGGACCAGGGGGAGGACGGGACCGGCTTCCTGAACGGCGCCACGCTCACCTTCGGTGGCACCACCACCGACGTGGACGCCTGCGCCCCCTTCCCCCGGACCACGTTCCACAAGGACCTGGTCGGCAGCCCCAAGCCGAACGGCGACGGCACCACCACCATCACCTACGACCTGGTGGTCACCAACGACGGCGCCGCGCTCGACCACTACGACCTGGTGGACGCCCTGCACTTCGGCGGCAACATCGCCGTCCAGACGGCCACGGTCGCCAACACCGCGCCGGGCTCCATCACCCCGGACGCCACCTGGAACGGCACCTCCCACACCACGGTCGTCAGCGACCAGGCGATCGGGGCCGGTGCCAGCCACACCTACCGGGTCACCGTCACCGCCAAGGTCGATGGCGCCGTGACCGTCGGCCAGTCGGACTGCAACCTCGACCAGGGCGAGGACGGCACCGGCTTCCTCAACGGCGCCACGCTCACCGTCAACGGCATCGACAGCGAGGACCAGGCCTGCGCCCCAGCCCCCAACACGTCGATGACCAAGGCGCTCCTGGGCGACCCGGTGGTCGAAGCCGACGGCTCGGTCACCTCCACCTACGCCATCACTGTCACCAACAGCGGTGCCGGCGATGACACCTACGACCTGGCCGACGACCTGCGCCTCGGTGACGGCATCACCGTCAACAGCGCCTCGGTGGCCAACACCACCCCGGGCACGATCACCACCGATCCTGCCTGGGACGGCAGCAGCCACACGGCGATCGTGGCCGACGAGCCCATCGCCGCCGGGGCGAACCACGTGTACGTGGTGAAGGTCAACGCCACCATCGGCACGACCACCACCGTCACCCAGGCCGACTGCACGATCGACTCCGGCGAGCACGGCACTGGGTTCCTGAACCACGCCACGCTCACCGTCAACGGCCAACAGTCGCAGGACGACGCCTGCGGGACCGTCGATCCGGTGATCGAGCTCCACAAGTCGCTCGTCGGTTCGCCCACCCAGAACGCGGACGGCTCGTGGAAGGTCACCTACGACATCGATGTGTCCAACACCGTGGCCCCCAACACCTACGACCTGTCCGACACCCTCCAGTTCGGTGCCGGCATCACCGTCGACGACGCCTCGGTGACCAACACGGCGCCGGGCTCGATCACCCCCGACGCCGCCTGGGACGGCACCTCCCACACCACGATCGTCAGCGGCCAGGCGATCGGCGCCGGGGCGACCCACACCTACCGGGTGGTCGTCGATGCCACCGTGGCCACCACGGCCACGACGACGGCCACGGACTGCACCGTCGGCACCGGCGAGAACGGTTCGGGCTTCCTCAACGGCGCCCACCTCACGACCGACGCGCAGACCCTCGACGACCAGGCGTGCGCCAAGGCCCCCAACACGTCGATGACCAAGGTGCTGCTGGGCGATCCAGTCGTGCGAGACGACAAGAGCGTGGACCTGACCTACGCCATCACGGTCACCAACAGCGGTGCCGGCGACGACACCTACGACCTGGCCGATGACCTGCGCTTCGGTGGCGGCATCGCCGTCAACAGCGCCTCGGTGGCCAACACCAGCCCGGGCACGATCACCACGGACCCGGCCTGGGACGGCAGCAGCCACACGGCGATCGTGGCCGACGAGCCCATCGCGGCCGGAGCGACCCACGTGTACGTGGTGAAGGTCAACGCCACCATCGGCACGACCACCACCGTGACCCAGGCCGACTGCACCGTGGACCAGGGCGAGGACGGCACCGGCTTCCTGAACCACGCCACCCTCACCGTCGGCCAGCACCACACGACCGACCAGGCGTGCGGCACCGTCGATCCGGTGATCGAGCTCCACAAGTCGCTGGTCGGCTCGCCCGCCCCGAACGCCGATGGCTCCTGGAAGGTCACCTACGACATCGACGTGTCCAACACGGTGGCCCCCAACACCTACGACCTGTCCGACGGTCTCCGGTTCGGTGCCGGGATCGTCGTGGTGGACGCGTCGGTGAGCAACACCGATCCCGGGACCATCACGACCAGCGCGAGCTGGGACGGCCAGGCCCACCAGGGGATCGTGTCCGGCCAGGCGATCGGCGCCGGTGCGACCCACACCTACCGGGTCGTGGTCGATGCCACCGTGGCCACCACGGCCACGACGACGGCCACGGACTGCACGGTCGGCACCGGCGAGACCGGTTCGGGCTTCTTGAACGGCGCCCACCTCACGACCGACGCGCAGACCCTCGACGACCAGGCGTGTGCCAAGGCCCCGAACCTGTCGATGACCAAGGTGCTGCTGGGTGACCCGGTGGTGCAGGCCGACAAGAGCGTGGACCTGACCTACGCCATCACCGTCACCAACAGCGGTGCTGGCTCGGGCACCTACGACCTGGCCGACGACCTGCGCTTCGGCGGCGGCATCACCGTCAACGGCGCCTCGGTGGCCAACACCACCCCGGGCACGATCACCACCGATCCAGCCTGGGACGGCACCAGCCACACCACCGTCGCCAGCGGCGTGGACATCGCGGGGGCCGGGTCCAGCCCGACCACCCACACCTACGTGGTGAAGGTCAACGCCACCATGGGCACGACCACCACCGTCACCCAGGCCGACTGCACCCTGGACCAGGGCGAGGACGGCACCGGGTTCCTGAACCATGCCACCCTCACCGTCGGCCAGCACCACACCACCGACCAGGCCTGCGGCACCGTCGGGACCGAGGTCACCGTCGAGAAGTCCGTCGTCGGCGCCCCCACGGCCAACGGCGACGGCACGTGGACCATCGACTACGACGTGGTCGCCACCAACGTCGGTCCCGCACCCGGCACCTACGACCTGGCGGACCAGGTCACCTACGGGGCCGGCACCTCGGTGATCGCCGCCTCCGTGTCCAACGCGGTGCCCGGCACCATCACCACCAACCCCGATTGGGACGGCACCAACGACCAGGTCATCGTCACCGGCGAGCCCATCGCCGTCGGCGGCGTCCACCGCTACCGGGTCGAGGTCCAGGCGTCGGTGGCGCCTGACATCACCACCACCGCCACCGACTGCACGGTGTCCACCACCGAGCACGGCACCGGCTTCCTCAACACCGCCACCCTCGACGATGGCACGCACACCAGCAAGGACGATGCCTGCGCACCCATCCCGAGCATCCGCATCGTCAAGAAGCTGGACGGCTCGCCCACCCTCTCCAAGGACGGCCGACTGTCGGTCACCTACGCCCTGACCGTGACCAACACAGGCTCGGGCAGCGGGACCTACGACCTGCGGGACCGGCTGCGCTGGGGCAAGGGCCTGGACGTCACCGGCGCCAGCGTCGTCGCCACGCCTGCCGGGGAGTCGGCCCGGCCCAGCTGGGATGGCCGAAGCGACACGTTGATCGCCGCCGACGTGGCGATCCCGGGCGAGGCCACGCACGTGTGGAAGGTGCGGGTCACCGGCACCATCACCACCTCCCTCACCACGGCCAGCGGCGACTGCACCGTGTCCAGCGGTGAGCAGGGCACCGGCCTGCTCAACACGGCGACCGTCGATGCCAACGGCGCCACCGCCGACAGCTCCGCCTGCGGATGGGTCCGCCCGCCGAAGGTCGTGTCCACGAGCACCACGTCCACCGGCAGCCTCGCCCGCACCGGCTTCCCGTTCGTGGTCGTGACCCTCGCTGGCGCCGCGATGGTCGGGCTCGGCTTCCTCCTCGTCGGAGGGACCGGGCGCCGTCGCCGGGCCGTGCGCTGATCCAGGCGGCGGCCAGGTGAACGAGGTGGCTGGGGAGGGCGCAAGCTCCCCAGCCACCTCGTCGCGCTCCCAGCCCTCCCCCCGCTCGTGTCCGATTCGCGCCCGAGCCGCGTCATGTTCGGGCATCGAGATCCCTCCCCCACCTACCTGGACGGGGCCATCGGTCTCCGGCCGCACCTCTGCGGACGCCCATCGAGGGGCCCGCTCGTGCGGCCGTGGTCCAGCACCCCGTGCCCGCTCGGCCGATCCCGAGGAGGAGTGCCCCGCATGACCGATGCACCTGCCGCCGCACTGCCCGACGCTGCCACGGTCCACCGCCGCCGCCGGGCCCGTCCCTCGCGACCGCGAGCCGATGCGCTGGTCGCGCTGCCGGGTGCGCTGGCGCCCGTCGTGGCTGGCATCGATGCCTCCACGGCGGTGCCGGCCCCCGCGCCCGAAGCCGTCCGGGGCCGGCGTCGTCGGCTCGGTCGCGCCCTGGTCGTGGCTGGCGCCGTGCTGATCATCGTCACCGCGGTGGCCGCCGCCCGAGCCCTCGGTGCCCCGGCGGCCGCGGTGGCCGCCGTTGCTGCCGTGGCCGTCGTCGTCGTGGCGGGGGCCTCGATCGCGTGGATCGTTCGGGCACGTCGGCGCCGACGCACGGTCCCGGTGCCGCGGCTTCGGTCGTTCGACGCGGGCGCCAACGACCCCGTCACCGGGCTGATGGGCCGCATCGGGCTGGTCGGCGCGCTGCGCGGCCACGAAGCTGGCCGGGACCGCAACGGCATCGCGATCTGCTTCCTCCGGCTCGACGGGCTCGAGGCGATCAACGGACGGCTCGGCCGCACCATCGCCGACGGCGTGCTGCGCACCCTGGCCGAGCGCCTCCACGTCGCGGCGCCCGGCGATCTGCTCGCTCGGATCGGAGCGTCCACCTTCGTCGTGGTCCGCCTCCGTTCCCAGGACGCCGAGGTCCTGGCAGCAGCCCTCGGCGCTGTTGCCGAGCCCGCCATCGTCGTCGGTGGCGCCACCCTCCACGTCAGCACTGCCTGCGTGGTCGTGCGGACCGACGGCTTCCACCACGACGCCGCGGTCCTCCTCGATGAGGCGGAGCGGTCGGCCCGCCCGAGGCTGCGCCAGGTGCGCGCCGGCTACGAGCTGATCGAGCTCGGCCTCGCCCAGGAGGTCGCGGACCCGGAGCGGGCCGGTGTGGCCGCCGCGCTCGCCACCGCGGTCCAGCGGGGCGCCATCGTGGCGGACTACCAACCGGTCGTCGACCTCCGCAGCATGGAGGTCGTCGGCGTCGAAGCGCTCGCCCGCTGGCGTGGCGCGCCAGTGGGCTTCGAGTCCCCGGGGGCCTTCTTGGAGCTGGTGGAAGGTCTCGGGCTCGGCCCGGCGGTGCTCGACCTGATCCTGGACCAGGTGGCCCGGGAGCTGACCGCCAGCCCGGCCGCCGATCGAGGATGGTGGGTGTCGGTCAACCTCTCGACCGAGGACTGCACGGACCCCACCCTGCCGGCACGGGTTGCGCAGGTGCTGGCCGCCAGCGGGCTCGACCCGGATCGCCTCGTGCTCGAGGTCAGCGAGCGGGCCATCCCTGAGCCCGGCGTCGAGCGAGCCCTCTGCCACCTGTCCCGGCTCGGCGTGCGCCTGGCCATCGACGACTTCGGCTCCGGCTGGTCCAGCCTCGCCCAGCTCCGGTCGATGCCGCTCAGCATCTTGAAGCTCGATCGCAGCCTCGTCGCGGGCCCAACGGTGCAGGACGCCCAGGTCATCATGGCCACGGTGGCGCTCGCAGGCGCGCTGGGCCTGGAGACGTTGGCCGAGGGCATCGAGCAGGGCGAGGACCTGCTGCTGCTCTGCCTCGCCGAGTGCAACTACGGGCAGGGGTTCTGGTGGAGCGAGGCGACGACCCTCGACGACCTGGTGGCCCGCTTCCCCGCGCTCGACCAGGAAGATCCGGAGCAAGCGTTCGCCCCGGTGATCGACATGCAGGTGGTCCGCGCCGCGATCGCGGCGGGGGAGCCCGACCCTGATGACGGCCCCGAGATCAGCGACCTCCTCGAACAGGCCTTGCGCACCCACGGCGAAGATCGCGCCGACCCCCTGGTCGACTTCCTCGACGAACGGCTGGCCGGCGCCCGGTCGGCGGAGCCCGCGGACCTGCCTGGCCGACGGCCGGCGCGCCGCCTTGCCCTGGTCGACCACCCGGTGCCGATGACCGCTGCGTTGGACCCGGCGACGGTGATGGCCTGGATCGAGTTGGACGACCGCGACTTCGTCGACCGGCTGCGCACCACCTTCCAGGTGCCAGCCGCCTCGTCCGCCCAGGTGCCGTCGTGACCGGCGGCCCCTCGACGGATCAGGTGGCGTTCCGGATCGTTGATCGGGGCTACGACCCCGAACAGGTCATGGAGCACCTCCGGTCCCTCGGGGATGGCGGAGCCAGCGATCGGGGCGGCCTCGATCGGTGGGCCAGCACCGGCGAGGCCGCCGCCAGCGTGTTGCGGACCGCGGAGGCGGAAGCTGCCGCGCTCGTCGAGGCGGCCGAAGCGGTGGCGGCGTCCGTGCGGCGGGAGCTCCAGGGCGAGGCGCTGCGCTCCAGGGAGGAGGCCGATGCCATCGTCCGGGCGGCGCAGGAGCGCGCCGCGGCGATCGTGGCCGAGGCCGAAGCCCAGGCCGGGGCCATCAGGGCGGAGCTCGACGCCGCTCGGACGCAGGCCGATGCGCGCCACCGAGCGGACCAGGAGGCGCTGCGCCGCACCCTGGACCAGGTCCGCAAGGTCCTCGACGATGCGCTCGCTGCCGTCGAGGACCCTCGCCCGAGCATCGGGGCAGAGGGCGACGCCGACCCGGGCCCCGCGCCCATGTGACCGACGTCATGCCATCGACCGTCATGGCCGTCGATGGCTCCTCCTCCTGGGGATGCGGTCCCACCCGAGGGCCCCATCCCCCGGGTGGGCCGCATCCGATCCGTTGGAGGAGGCGACGTGAGCCCATCTGGTGCCGCGGCTGGTCGAACGGTTGGCGTGCGCGGTCGTGCGGTCGAACGCGCTCGGGGACGCTCGTGAGCGAGGCAGCGTCGACCGCCCTGGTCGACCCGCACGACGACGGCGATGGTGCCACCGATGCTGTGCTCCTCGACGCGGTGCGCGGCGGTTCCGCCGGCGCGTTCGCCATCCTCTACCGGCGACATCGGCCGACCGCCGTCGCCGCCGCCCGTCGGGCGCTCGCGCCGCACAACCGGGCCCAGGCCGAGGACGTCGCCGAGGTCGCCCTGTCGGCCGTGTACGACGCGCTGCGCCGCGGCCGCGGCCCGACCACCGAGCTGCGCGGGTACCTGGTGGTCGCCGTCCGCCGGGAGGCGGTGCGCCAGCAACGCCGCCGGGACCGGGAGGCGGTCGTCGACGCGTCGGTCCTCCCCGCCGCGTCGGACCCGCCCGCTTCGCCCTACGCCGACCCCGCGGTCCGTGCCCTGGCGTCGAGCGGGCCCAACGCCGATGCCCTGGACCCGGAGTCGCTGCTCGGCGAGGTCTACCGGGGCCTCAGCGACCGGTTCCGCCACGCCCTCTGGTTGAGCGAGGTCGAGGGGCGCACGCCCGCAGAGCTCGGGCCGCTGCTCGGCATCACCGCCAACGCCGCCGCGGCCCTGTGCTACCGGGCCCGGCGGGCCCTGCGGGCGGCCTACGTGGACGTCTACGCGGCCACCCTCGCGTCGCCGACGTGCAAGCCGTTCACCTCGGAGCTCGCCTCGTTCATCGAGGCCGGGCAGCCCGACGAGGGCCACGATGCGGTGCGCGCCCACCTCGAGGGCTGTGCGCGCTGCCGGGAGGTCGCCCGCGGCGCAGCCCGCAGCGCATCGGCGCTGGCGGTTGCCGCACCGCTCGCCGCGCTGAGCGCCGGGACCTGGGCCCCGGTCGCCGGCAGCGCCTCGGCCCCTGCTGGCCGAACCGTCGGGCTCCGACGGCGTCGCCTGGTCGTCGGGTCGGCCGCCGGTGCCGCCGCCCTGCTGCTGGCGGTCGTCGCCCTGTGGCCCGTCCACGGTGGTCCGGCGTCGTCGCACCGCGGCCCCGGCCTGCTGCCGCTCCTTGCTCCGATGTCGGAGGCCGAGCGTCCGGCGCCCTCGACCCAGGCATCGGGCCCCCGGCCCGCCGCGGCCACCACCAGCACGACGGCATCGGGGGCCTCACCCACCACGTCGACCACCCCTTCGGCCGTCGCGTCGACGATGGCCGCCCCCACGTCCACCGCCCCTGGATCGCCGACCACCGGGGACGTGCGCGGGGTGCTCGCCATCGACGTGGACGGAGCTGGGCCCGGGGCTGCCCGAGCTTCGGCCGGGACGCCGATCCGGATCGTGGACGGGGAGGGTCAGGTCGTCGCGGCGCGACGGACCGACACCTCCGGCGGCTTCCCCGCCGGCCCGCTCGCACCCGGTCGCTACACGGTGGTGGCGGACCTCCCCGTCGGCCTGGTCGGAGGGGCTGCTGGCGGATCACCGGCAGCGCCGCCGAGCGCTCGGCGGCCGGTCACCGTCGGGGAGGTGGAGGTCGTGGCGGGCCGGGTCGCCCGGGCCGATGCCACCTTCGTGCCGCAGCGGCAGCTGGTGGTCGAGGGCGGCGCCGCTGATCGAGCGTCCGCCGGGGTTGGTGAGGTGCTGACGTGGCGGTTCCAGGTGCGGAGCATCGGGGCCAGCACCGACGGGGTCGTCGCCACGGTCGTGGTGGACCACCCGCTCGGGACGGTCGTCGCCTTGGTCGATGGGACGGCGCCGGCGCCGTGCGAGCTCGTCCCCGGCAGCCGCGCATCCCAGCTGAGCTGCCGGTTGGGTCGGGTCGGATCCACGACCGTCGAGGTGGCGATCCGCCTTCGGCTGGACGCGGTCACCACCGCCGGCGACGTCGTCCCCACCCTCGAGGCGCACGCAGACGGCGCGGCGGCGCTCGCCGGTCGGGCCCGGGGCACAGCGATCCGGGTGGTGCCGGCACCGTGACCGTCATCTCGGAGGCCCGACGCGCCTCCTAGCGATCGCGTCTGCCGGCCGGGGTGCCCCTCCACCAACCCACCTCGGCCGGCGGACGCTGCATGTCGCCCCCTGGCGTCGCTGCCGGTGGCGATCCGCCGGAGGGGTCAGTCGCTGAGCGACGGCGGGGCGTCGGCAGCTGCTGAGCCCCAGCTCGTCGGGGCCTTCGAGGTCTCGAAGGCGAGGGTGCCGCCGTCGGCCAGGTCCCGGAAGCGCAGCCACGCCCGGTCGACCGCCTTGCCGTCGAGCGCCGCCGATGCCACGAAGGCCTGCGTCGGCGCACCGGTCGCGGTGATCGATAGCGGGGCGCGACCCGGCACGGCCAACGTCACCTTCGGGAAGGACGGCGTGTGCAGGGCCAGCACGTCCTGGCCCGGGACCGCCGGGTACATGCCGAGCAGCGCCCAGACCAGCCACGAGGAGGTGGCGCCCAGGTCGTCGTTGCCGGGCAGGCCGCCGGGGTCCGTGCCGAACGCCTCGTCGATGATCTTGCGCACGGCGGCCTGCGTGCCGGCGGGCTTGCCGGCCCAGGCGTAGGCCCACGGGACGGTGAACTGCGGTTCGTTGCCCATGTAGAAGTGCGGCTGGTCCAGGCCCGCGTTCACGTCGGCGAACAGGTCGTCGAGGCGAGCGACGGCCGCCTTGCGCCCGCCGACCGCCCGCACCACGCCGGCCACGTCCTGGGGGACCATCCACGTGTACTGGGCGGCGTTGCCCTCGGCGAAGGCGTTGCGCTCGGTCGGGCCGGAGAACGCCATCCAGTCGCCCTGCTGGATGCGGCCGCGCACGTAGCCGACGCTCGGGTCGAAGTTGTGGTGCCAGTTGTCGGCTCGCTTGGCCGCCCGGGCGGCGAGGGCGTCGTCGCCGTGGCGGGCGGCGTAGGCGGCGATGGCGGCGTCGGCCGACGCGTACTCGAGGGTCCGCGACGTGTCCCGCGGCGTGTAGCCGAGCTCGAGCTCCTGGTCCCACTGGGGGCGCAGCGGCTTGCCCTGGCAGGCGGTGGTGGGGTCATCGGTGGAGCGGGCCATCACCGCCAGCACGTCCTTCGGGGGCGCGGTCGAGGCGCCGAACGCGTCGAGGTTCGCCATCATCAGCGCACCCGGGTCGCCGAGCATCACGTGGGACTCGACGTTGCCGAGGCTCCACTCGTCGAACCCGCCACCGCACGCCTGCGCGTTGCGCAGCAGCGTCGTGGGGATGTCCTTGGCGACCTCGGGTGCCAGCAGGGCGAGGAGCTGGACCTGGGACCGGTAGATGTCCCAGCCCGAGAACGTGTGGAGCTGGACCTGGCCCTTCGGGACCGTGTGCACCTTGCCGTCGAAGCCGGGGTAGCGGCCGTCGACGTCGCTCCAGGTGCTCGGGTGGATGAGCGAGTGGTAGAGGGCGGTCGCCAGCAGGGTGCGCTGCTCGGCGCTCCCGTCAGCCACCCGCACCCGGTCCAGCAGCTCCCGCCAGCGCCGGGCGGCCTTGCGCTCGATCGCCTGCGCGTCGAAGGTCGGCACCTCCTGGGCCAGGTTGCCGGCGGCGCCCTCGGTGCTCACGGGAGAGATCGCCAGGCGGACCCGCACCTGCCGGGGCCGGCCGGTGAAGCGCAGCCGGCTCACCGTCGGCTTCGCAGTCCGCTCGAGCTCGAAGGGCTGGTCGAGCTCGGCGCGCAGGTGCATGGGGAAGTGGCCGCCGGTCCAGCAGAAGTTGCCGGCCGTCTCGGTCCCCTCGATCGCCTTGGCACCGTCGGCCCGGATCGGCGGGTCGGTCACGGTGTGGACGAAGGTGGTGCTGTCGAGGGTGAGCGTCGGCTGGCTGCCGGCCGGGAAGGTGAAGGTGCCGATGCCGCCCCGGGTGGTGGCGGCGAGGCGGACGCTGACGCCGTTGGCGAGGCGCACCCGGTAGGTGCCGGGGTGGGCGTCCTCGTCGTCGTGCGAGTAGGCGACGGTCTTGGCGTCGTCGCCGGTGGTGGGCAGGAAGCGGAACAGCCCGCCGTTCGGGCACCCGGCGCCGCTGAAGTGGGTGAGCGAGAAGCCCGAGGTCTCGGTGTCCTTCCACCCGTAGCCGTAGGGCACCTCGGCGTTGGGCGTGTCCGGGCTCCACTGGACGGCGCCGAACGGCACCACCGCGCCGGGGAAGACGTCCCCCGCGGCGCCCTTCGGCACGGCACCGACCACGCCGGCCTCGTCCGTGCCGATGAACGGGTCCACATCGTCGTAGAGGGAGCGCAGCCCCTTGGCCGACACGGCCACCTGGGCAGCGTCGGTGCTCGTCGAGGGCGAGGCACCGCCATCACCAGAGCCAGACGTGCAGCCGGCCAGGGTGGCGATGGCGAGGGCGGCCACGAGGGCCCTGCGGGTTCCCACGGCCGGCGACGCTACCGGAGCCCCCCGTCCGCCCGCCGTCGCCGACGGCAGGCCGGGGCTGCCATGGCGGATGTCGGTGCGGGCGTCGAGCGGAGCGGGAGGGATTCGAACCCTCGCAAGCTGTCCCGACGGGCCGACTGAAGCACCAAGAAATCGCTCCTGACCTGCGAAAACAACCGATTAGGTCGGTTTGGGTCAAGGTGGTGCCGTGAGGTCTCAATCCCGTCGCTAGGACACCTTAGGACACCGAAGATGAGATCAGATGGGGACAACGGGGAACACCACCCACGGTACGGACATGAGCAACGTTCGACCGATCAGAACAGATTCAGCCACTCCTGCGACCGCTGCGTCTCCGTCACCCACGGATGCAGACCTGGCTACCGATCCGACGGGGTTCGACCCCGATGAGTGGATGTCAACCGATGCGGCCGCAGCAGCGGTCAACCTGTCGGCGTCCACGCTCCGCCGCCGCATGGAACGCGATGAGATCCCGCACGTCGTCCGCCCTGGGGGCGCGTACCGGGTGCCCCGCACTTGGGTCGAAGCCGAGGTGGAGGCGCAGCGCTCCGATGTGACAGCGGCCGCGACACCGTCCTCCGCGTCGGCGGCTCTGAACCTCGATGAAGTCGCTCGTCGCATCGTGGGGATCGACGACTGGTCTGAGCTTCCGCCGCTACTCGATCTGCCAAGGGCTGCCGCGATTCTCGGAGTCGATGTTCGCCGGCTCCGCCGGTCGGCCGATGAGGGGACGATCCCGGCCGTGAGGTTCGGCGCCAGGTACAAGGTGCCCTCGGTTGCGGTGATCGACCTGCTGTGCCGAACGGCGGCCGCCTGATGAGCCGGGCTCGAGGGTCCAGAGGCACTGGCACCGTCGTCGAGCGAGGTGGGAAGTGGTACGTGCGGCACTCAGTCACGCTTCCCAACGGAAAGCGCTCTCGGCCGCTCGGCCGCCCATACCCCACGAGGGAGGCCGCTGAGCGTGCCCGCGACGGCGCTAAGGAAACGGCTGGATCGGCACCCTGGACGTGGGGAGCGATCTTCGACGAACTTCTAGACGAGCTCTCCGTGGAGTTTGTCGAGTCGCGTCAGGAGTCCTACCTCGCGATCGTCGACCGCCACATCCGGCTCCACCTTCGACCGCGAATCGGGTCGATGGTGGCGAGGGAGACCACTAGCAGGGACCTCGATCGCCTGTGGCGCGATCTTCGGGACCACTCGCTGTCGCCCAAGTACGTGAGGAACATCCGGGGCACCCTCTCGATGGCGGCCACGGCAGCCATCGAGAAGGAGGTGCTCGACCGCAACATCGTGATCGAACGGCGATCTCGAGGCCGCCGGCCGAAGTCGGGCCGCCGACAGGGCCGGCCGCTAATCGTGCCGTTCAACGAGCAGGAGGCCATCCGCCTACGCCGGTGGCTCGTGGCCAACTGGCATAGGCGATCTGAGAACGCTCTGGTGCTCCTCTGCAGTCTCGAGACCGGTGCGCGCCGCGGCGAGACCCTGGGGCTTCGCTGGACTGGAGTCGACTACGAGGCTGGAACGCTGACCTACGTCGAGCAGGTGCTCTGGATCACGGAGCCCCCGCCGCGCCGTCTTGAGCTTCGCCCGCTCAAGACCGATGAGTCAGAACGGACGATCTCCGTGTCCCCGCTGCTGCTGGATCAGCTTCGCCTCCACCAGGAACGGGTCGGCCGTGCCGGTGATGAACTGGTCTTCTCCCACCCCGGCGGCAGGCTCCGCAACCCCGACAAGGTCAACGACTTCGTCTCGAGGAACCTCCCCTGGGCCACCGACATCGGGCTCCCGCGCAGGCCACAGCCACACCTACTCCGGCATACGCACGCTTCGCTCCTACTCGCAGCCGGCCTCCCGGTAACCGAGGTGTCTGCGCGTCTGGGTCACTCGATCCCGAGTACGACGCTCAACTTCTATGCGCACGCCGTCGAAGCGCATCGCGATCGGACCGCCCTCGCATGGGACACCCTCTTGGGCGACGACGCAGCTCCTGACTGAGTGAGGCGTCCGCTGAGGTCAGGTGACACTGCTCCTGTCGGCAGCGACCAAGAGGTGGTGGTGCTTGGCCGACCCCATCACAGGTGGCACGGCCGGAACCCGCTTCGCCCTATCGCACCGCCGCCAGGACGAGCGCCACTCTCCTGGTCGGTCGGCAGAGGTCCAACTTCTTCATCACAATGATGAAGTCTTCGGCCTTGTATGGGTGTGACCGTGAAAGTCGATCTGTACCGAGGTGACGCCGAAAGGGTGCTCGCCAGCTTCAAGCCAGCATCCGTTGATGCGCTGGTCACCGACCCTCCCTACGGTCTCACGAGAGGTCGGAAGCCCGAGGAGACCGTGCGTGAGTGGGTGAGGGGACGCGGGTCAGTTCGATCCCGCGCAGGTGGGTTCGCAGGGAGGGGGTGGGACGCGGAGGTACCCAACCCGTCGGCATGGCGGGCCGTCCGCCGCGTTCTGCGACCCGGCGCGCACCTCGCCGTCTTCGGCTACTCGTCGACGCTCGACCTGCTCGCTATCTCCATGCGTCTCGGTGGTCTGGAGATTGTTGATCAACTCGTCTGGTTGCATGGCCAGGGGTGGCCTCGTCCGCATCCTCTGTCGCTCGCCGCGGACGATGATGTCGCTGCGTCTCTCAAGCCGGCCGCTACGCCGGTCCTTCTTGCCCGCTCTCCGATCATGGGATCGCTGTCCGACACATGGACTCAGCACGGGACAGGTCTGCTTCGCCTCACCACCACAAGGGTCGGTCATCGGCATCCGGCCAACGTCGTTCTCTCGCACGAACCGGCCTGCAGCGACGAGACGTGCGTCGCTGGCTGTCCGGTAGAGATGCTCGACGCCCAGTCGGGACGCCTGAAAGCGCGGGGCAACGCCAACCCGACTCGGTCTGGCGGAGGTAGTGGTGCCTCGGGCCCAGCAAAGGCGGTGGTCGGAGACCACGGCCGGGGAGACGAGGGTGGGGCCAGTCGCTTCTTCTACTGCGCTCGTCCTTCGGCCTCTGAACGCAACGCAGGGCTGGCCCATGCCGTGACGAATGAGCACCCTTCTGTGAAGCCTGTGGCGCTGATGCGCTACCTGATCGAACTTGTGACCCCGCCGGGAGGCACGGTGCTGGATCCGTTCGTCGGTTCAGGCACGACGGCTGTCGCGGCTGTCGAGGCGGCAACTCGATGCGTCGGTATCGACCGGGATGACGATGGCCTCTACCTGCCGATCGCAGTTGCCCGCGTCCGCCATGCGGGTGTTGAGCCGCAGTTGCACGACGACCCGACGCACCGTGGCATCGGCAGGGAGGCCGATGGAGAGGTCGCCGAGGACCTCCGGCTTGCGGCGCGCCGTCTGCGTCGTGCTGAGCATCGGATTGTGGCTCTTCGGTCAGAACGGGATGCTCTGGTTGGCCAGGCGCGAGATGCCGGGCTCACGTGGCGGGAGATTGCGCTCCTCGGAGGCTTGAGCTCGCCGCAGGCCGCAGAACGCATCGGGCGGAGTGCCGCACCAGACGGTTAGGCGGTAGGAGGTAGAGGGCCGCTAGGGAGCCCGGCACCGGGGTCAAGAGAGGCGAGCCGTCTCACGCCTCAGACCGACTCGCGACCCACGACGAGCGGCGCATCATGCTCTCAATCGTCGTTCAGCTGACTGTAGAGGTCTCGGCCGTAGCTGGACTTGAGGTCGTCGGCGAAGCCGGGGTCGTCGAGGATGGCTTGGAAGATTTCGGCGTTGGCGTCCATGCGGCCCAGCACGACCTCCATGAACTTCTTGGCGAACGGGATCATGAAGTTCTCGAAGGTGTTGGCCTTCGCCGCAGCAGCGAGGTCGTCGTCGGCGGCCCAGTCGCCTCGGAACTGCTCGAAGAGCAGGGCGTCGGTGATCGTGAGCTGGTAGCCGTGCTTCTCGTTGAGCCGGTCGACGATGGCCGACAGCCGCTCAACCTCGGGGTCGCCCGCGGGTCCGCCTCCGCCGGGGAACGGGTTGAGGGGGTCGACATCGTTGTCGCCGATCGACGCGTCGAGGGTGCCGCGGGCTTCGATGCGCAGGTGGGTGAGCTCCACATCGGCACCGAGGTCGAGGCCGCCGCCTCCGGGTGGTGCGGGGAGGTCGGCGAGGAGGGAGCGGGCGAAGATGTAGAGCTTCTCGAGGTCTGCGTCGGTCCATTCGACGATCTGGGCGAGGAACGCATATGCGCGTGCGTAGCTGTCGAGGTCGCTGCGGAAGGTGGCCTTCTCGTCGTCGTCGAGGTCGCTGATGAAGCGTTGGCGGGGTCCGGCGAGAGCGGCGTAGAGAGCGCCGTTGCCCTTGCGGTCGTTGCTCGCAACCGGAGCGAAGACCTCCCAGTAGTGGTCTACGTCGGTGTGGTCGAATACCCCGGCGGCGTGGAGCGTGCCTTGGAGCGTGTAGAGCAGGTTGGGATCGACCGGTTCGACCACGGTCGTGTCGAACCAGGGGCGGAAGGCGTCGGTGATGGCCTCGGCGTCGTTACGGAAGTCCAGGACGAACGGCTGGGGCTTGCCGGGGAAGCTGCGGTTGAGCCGGGCGAGGGTCTGCACCGCGTTGACACCTTCGAGCTTCTTGTCCACGTACATGGCGAGCAGGCGGGGGGCGTCGAAGCCGGTCTGGAACTTCTCGGCCACCACGAGCACCTGGTAGCCGTCGACCGGGAACCCGTCCTCACCCTTGAACCGCTTGGCGGTCTCAGACTCGGGGAACCCGTTCATCGAGGTCTCGGTCCACGCGTCGCCGTGAGGGTCGTCGGGGTCGGTGACCTTGCCCGAGAACGCAACGACGGCCCGCGTGTCGGTGAGGTGGTGGTCGGCGAGGTAGCGGTCGATGGCCTGCTTGTAGCGGACGGCGTGGAGGCGGCTGGCGGTGACCACCATGGCCTTGGCGGTGCCGTCGAGCGCCGGGCGGACGTTGGCTCGGAAGTGGTCGACGATCACCTTGGCCCGCTGGGCCAGGTTGTGCTCATGAAGCGACACGGCGGTGGCGATCTGGGCTGCGGCCTTGGCCTTCGGCACCTCGGGGTCACCCCCGGCGACGTGTTGGCGGACCTTCCAGTAGATGTCGAAGGTCGTGTACTGGCGGAGCACATCGAGGATGAACCCCTCCTCGATGGCTTGGCGCATCGAGTACACGTGGAACGCCTGCTTGCGTCCCGTCGCAGGGTTCATGGTGCCGAACAGTTCGACGGTGCGGGGCTTCGGCGTGGCGGTGAACGCGAAGAACGACAGGTTCGGCTGCGTGGCCCGGGCGGCGACCGCTTCTGCGATCAGGTCCTCGCCGGTGATGGGCTCACCCGCTTCGGCCTTCTCGGCCATCGCCAGGCGCTCCTCTTCGGTCGCAGCACCGAGGACGCCCTTGAGGTCCTTGGCGGCCTCACCGGTCTGCGAGGAGTGCGCTTCGTC